>CAVWJS010000006.1:0-927500 GCA_963755495.1 uncultured Acidimicrobiaceae bacterium | reverse complement strand
CGGCATGATCATGGCCCCGCCCGCACCTTGAATCGCCCGGGCGGCCACGAGAATCCCGATGCTCGGTGCCAGCGCCGCCATGGCCGAGGCTGCGGTGAACAACGCGATGCCAGCCACGAACACCCGTCGGCGTCCGAGCCGCTCCCCGATGGCCGCTGCGCTCAACAAGAGGACGGCGAAGGTCAAGGTGTAGGCGTTCACCGTCCACTCCAAACCGGAGAGTCCGGTGTGGAGATGAACGCGGATCACCGGCAACGCGGTCGAGACCACCAGGTTGTCCAGCGAGGCCATGAAGAGGGCCATGCCGGTGATGATCACAGCCCAGACCGCACCGCGGCCCGGCGGTGCTTGCGGGCCACTCTCGGTCATCTGCTCGATGGTGCTGGTCATTTCAGTGTGCCTCCTGATCCAGGTGGGGTTGTGGATAAGTTGTGAGTGCTAACTAACTACAGAGGACAAAAAAAAGGTGTCACGAAGCCGGTGCGGCGATTGACGAAGGCGCGACCGCCCATCTTCTGCAGGGCCAAGCGCTTCTCCTCTTCGGCCACGTCCTCGAAGAACGACTCGGCCCACGGCTCGGCCACGGACACCAGGTCGATGGCGGCGAGGACACTGCACAGCATGCCGTGGGCGAAGAAGTCACGCATCTCCTCGGGCTTCACGTCGGCATACCTCCGCACCAACTTCCAGAGTCGCCGGAAGGTGTCCTGACAGGCTCGGGCGATGTCGGGGTCCGCCGCCGCAGCGGCGAAGCCGTGCAGCTCCACCTGGAGCAAATCGGGGTCCTGGAGCAGCTCGATATAGGCCAGCCCCATGGCCGCCATGGCATCCTCTCCCTCCAGCCCCTCGGCGGCGGCGATGAAGGCCGTCTCGATCATCGCCGTCACCATGTCGTATGTGGCAATGAAGAGATCTTTCTTCGTCCCAAAGAGTCGGAAGATGTACGGCTGCGAGATCCCGGCCCGACTGGCAATGGCCTCGGTTGAGGTCCCGGCGTAACCGGATCGTGCGAATTCCACGACAGCCGCCCGCAATATCGAGGCGCGTCGGGCATCTGCGCTTTGCCGGATAGGAACCACGGCTCTTATGTTAGTGATCACTCACAATGGTGTCAAGAGCACCGGGTGTCAAGGCGGAGGGACGGGTCGGTCGGTGAGCGGGGGTGGCGGCCGAATTCCTTACCGGCCGACCGGCAAGTAACTTTCGCATCTCGTGCTCGCAACGGTTCATGCTCGCAACGGTGCTGAGCGCGACACGTTTTCGTCTCCCGGCACCCAGAACCGCCATGGCTCGTCCTTCCCCACCGCGATGCCGATCCGCTTCCCCTGCGCCGGACGTTCCGGCGGCGGGAACCCGTCATCGAGCAGCCGCACCACGGGCGCGCCGTCCCCATCGGCCGGCCGTCGAGGCGGCAACAAGTCGGCGCCATTGTCGGTGCCTGTGATCCCCAGGGCCTGGCACAACTTGGCGGGCCCGTTGCAGAGATCGCGGTCGCGGCGGGCGGCCTCCCTGGCGTGGCGCATCTCGTTGAAGCCACGAAGAGGCGCCAGCGCGCGGATCAACAGTGCGGAAGCTTGACCGTCCGGTCCCGTGACGACGTTGGCACACCAGTGCATCCCGTAGGTGAAATACACGTACAGAAATCCCGGTCGGCCGAACATCACCGCGGTCCGCGGTGTGATGCCGCGATACGCGTGCGATGCCGGGTCGATCGCGCCCTTGTAGGCCTCGACCTCCACGATCCGCCCCGCCCGCTCTCCCTTCACCAACACCTTGTTGAGCAACCAAGGCGCGACATCCACCGGATCACCCAACAAGTCCGCCCTCTTCATGGGTCAAGACTCGCCGAGCGGAGTGCGTGACGCCAGTTGCCCAGCCGGCCAGTTGCCCAGCCGGCCAGTTGCCCAGCCGGCCAGTTGCTCAGTTCACCTCACCCAAGAGGACGGCGACCGGGGAGGTTCGTCTCGGGCGATGGCCGGGATGGCCGGGATGGCCGGGATGGCCGGGATAGGTCGAGGGGTGCACGGCCGCGCAGGCGGCCCTACTGGCAGCCGCATGCGATGCATCGGCCGCCTCGGTCAAATGATCCAACTCGGCTCCGATGGCGCGGGCCAAGGCGGGAAGGTCGGGCACGGCGTTGGCACAGGCGTTGATCCCGACGAACACGGAATCGCCGTAGCTCTGCACCGTGATGTTCAGTGCTACCCCGTCGACCACCGGCCCGAGCGGGTACGCGGCGACCATGCGCATGCCGGCGAAATACAACGCGCAACTGGGACCGGGCACGTTGGAGATCATCAGGTTTCCCGCTCGTAGCCGCCGCAGGGCGCCCACCTGAATTCCGAGCTGGATCATGGGCCGCGCCAGCACCGGCGGAAGTGCGTCGGACACCGCGGAGGCCAGCGGCCCGTATCCCACGGCTCGTTCTTGCGCCTTGGCCGCGCTGCTGGTCTCCGCCACCGCACGCAAGCGCTCCAACGGCTGCTCGAGGTCGTTGGCGAGCGGGATGAACATGGCCGAGAGCCGGTTCCCCAGGTCGCCGTTGGCCGAGTCCCCGCGGACAGAAACCGGCACCACCGCGACCAGCGGGCTGCTCGCTTCCTCTTCGTGCGCCGCGAGGTGCGTTCGCAGGGCTCCCGAGCAGATGGCGAGCACCACGTCGTTGATCGTCACACCGAACTGCTCCTTCAGCGACCGCACCTCGCGCAGGCTCAGTTTGGCGAAGGACACTGTGCGCGCCGCACCGACGGGAGTCTCGAACGTGCTGGGCGCGCCAAGCGGGATCGACACCGGTCCGCTTTGACCGTCGAGAGCACATCGGGCGAGACGCAAGGCCGTTCGCCCCACTTCGCGGACGGCCTTGAGCGCGCGCACGGGACTCTTGCACATGCCCGGGAGAGCCGCGGCCACCAAGTGCGCACTCGACGGCAAGGCCGCCGGCAACCAGGGTGCACAGTGGACCGGGGGCCGTCCCTCCTGGCTCAAATCGAGCAGCTGCGCCATCAGCTGCACGCCTGCCACACCGTCGATGACGGCGTGGTGGATCTTCGCGATCAGTCCGACCCGGCCGCCCTCGAGCCCCTCGACGACATGCATCTCCCATGGCGGCTGATCGGGATCGAGCGGACGGCCCATGACCGCAGCGACCAAGGCGGCCAGCTCCGCCTCACCACCCGGAGCGGGCAGCGCCACACGATGAAGGTGGTTGTCGAGTTCGAAGTCGGGATCATCGACCCATCGTGGATGATCGAGTCCGAACGGGACGGTCATGAGGCGTCGGCGGAATGGGATCAGAGAAGGGACACGATCGGCCAGCACGTCTCTGACCGCTTGGAACGAGTAGCCACCCGGCGCCGTCGCGGGGTCCAAGACACAGGTGTAGGCCACCTCCATCGGGGTGACCGGCGTCTCCGAATAGACGAACATCGGGTCGATGCCGCTCATTCGCTGCATATAGGCCAGCTCCGCTCGTAAAGATCCGATTAAGGACAGGCCCCCTCTGCCTTTAGGTGTACGCCTCCCCCGAAGCGAGCACAAGCCTTTGCGTCCTTCTTCATCGAGCGTTCACCTAGAAGTCACCGGATCTACCGCAAGGGCCATTGGGCCAAACGGGTGCGATCGACCTCGAGCCGCCGGGCGAAGCGTTCCATTTGATCCGCCACCGGTACCGGACCGGCACCGCCGGGGGTACGCCGGCGGGTGACCGCCACCCCGGGCTCGAGGAGCTCGACGGCGGTGTCGCCCAACTCCGGATGCGCCGCCACGAGCTCCACCAGGGGCACATGGCGCTCCAGCGAATCGCGCACCATCCCGCCGACGAGAGCGTGGGCCTGGCGGAAGGGCATGCCCTGCTCGACCAGCATCTCGGCCAGATCGATGGCGGCGGCGGCCGGGCCGTCCGCCGCGCGCTGCATGCGCTCCTCGTTCCACGTCACGGTTTCGTAGACACCGCGCAATGCCACGAGCGCCCGCGAGACTTGCACCACGGCATCAAACAGCGGCTCTTTGTCTTCCTGCAGATCGCGGTTGTAGGCCAGCGGGAGTCCCTTAAGAGTGATCAACACCGCGTTGAGGTGACCAATCAGCCGGCCTGCTTTGCCACGCGCCAGCTCCGCCACATCGGGATTCTTCTTCTGCGGCAGCATGGAACTGCCGGTGGCATAGGCGTCATCGAGCGTGCAGAACCCAAATTCCTCGGTCGACCACAGTACGAGCTCCTCGCCCAGGCGCGAAAGATGCACGCCGAGCAGCGCGATGTCGAAGAGCGCTTCGGCCACGAAGTCGCGGTCCGAGACAGCGTCGAGCGAGTTCTCGAAGCGGCCATGGAAGCCGAGCTCCGCCGCCACGAAGTCGGGGTCGAGCGGGAGGGAGGACCCAGCCAGCGCTCCCGCCCCCAAGGGCGAGATGTTCAACCGGTCCACCGTCACCAGCAGCCGGTCCACGTCACGCGCCAGGGCCCAACCATGGGCCAACAAATGGTGGGCCAGCAGCACGGGCTGGGCCCGCTGCATGTGCGTGTAGCCCGGTAGGTAGACATCGGCGGCCTCACGCGCCCGCTGGGCCAGCGCATCTTGGAGGGCCATGACGTGAGCGGCCACACCCACGAGCGAACGGCGACACCACAGCCGAAGATCGGTGGCGATCTGGTCGTTGCGGCTGCGTCCGGTGTGCAATTTGGCACCGACGGCTTCGCCGGCCAGCTCCGTCACTCTCCGCTCGACCGCCGTGTGGATGTCCTCGTCACCCTCCTCGAACAAAAAGGCGCCGGTGGCGAACTCCTCTTCGACCAGATCGAGCGTGTCGAGTAGTTGTTCCACCTCGCCATCGGTCAGGATGCCGACCTTCCCCAGCCCCTTCACATGGGCCCGTGAGCCGACGAGGTCATCGGGGGCCAGCACCTTGTCGAAGGACAGGCTCACGGTGAAGTTCGCCACCGCATCGGCCATGCCGGTCGAGATGCGACCCTTCCAGAGCGTCATGATTCGCCCGTCGACGCACGGCCAGCGCCGGCCGCGCCAGGCCCTTGCCGCGCCGACCATGTCGCCACCCCGAGACCCCACAAGCGGACGAAGCCTTCGGCGTCGGCATGGCGGAACGAGTCTGATGCGTCGTACGTCGCCAGATCATGGTCGTAGAGCGCCACCGGGCTACGGCGCCCGACCACGGTGCAGGTTCCCGGCGGCGCGAAGCGCAGGCGTACCTCGCCGGTGACGTGACGCTGTGATTCGGCAATGAACGCATCGAGCGCGGACTTGAGCGGGGAGAACCAGAGCCCGTCGTAGACGAGCTCGGACCAACGTGGCTCGAGGCGCGCCTTCTCGTGATGCAGGTCGCGTTCCATCGTCAGGTCCTCAAGGTCGGCGTGGGCGATGATCAGCGAGAGCGCGGCGGGGCACTCGTAGACCTCGCGGCTCTTGATCCCGACCCGGCGATTCTCAACCATGTCCAGTCGGCCGAAGCCACGACTGCCGGCAATGCGGCCGAGCTTGGCGATGAGCGGCTCGGGATCCAACGACTCGCCGTCCAGCGCAACGGGCACGCCGGACTCGAACCCGACGATGACCTCCACCGCATCGGACTCCGTAGGCCGGGTCAGGGTGTAGACGTCGTCGGGTGCCGGAGCCCACGGGTCCTCAATGGCACCGCACTCGATGGCCTTGCCCCACAGGTTGTCGTCGATGGAATAGAGCTTGTCCTTGGTCACCGTGATCGGGATCTCCCACTTCGCCGCCAGCTCGACACAGTCCTCACGACTCAGCCCCCACACCCGGGCCGGGGCGTAGATGTCGAGGTCCGGCGCCAAGGCACGGGTGCCCACCTCGAACCGCACCTGGTCGTTTCCCTTCCCGGTGCAGCCGTGGGCCACACCGGTAGCGCCGTGGCGGCGGGCCTCAGCCACCAGGTGCCGCACGATGACCGGGCGTGAGAGCGCAGAGACGAGCGGGTACTTGCCCTCGTACCGCGCGTTGGCCTGGAGGGCGGGCACGCAGAACTCCTCGGCCATTTCGGTGCGGGCGTCGACCACGACTGCCTCCACTGCGCCCGCGGACAGCGCGCGGGTGCGGATGGCATCCCAATCCTCGCCGCCGCGGTCCGCCGCTTGGCCGACATTGACGGCGACGGCAATCACCTCGACGCCCTCGTTCTCGATCAGCCAACGGACGGCCACCGACGTATCGAGGCCTCCGCTATAGGCCAACACCACTCGCTCAGCCATGGTCAGTCCCTTCCCTGTTCGCTCATATGCCGGCGACGTCACCCAACCGCGCCGCCATCTCCTTTCCCCCCAACCCCTCATCCACCACGACGAGGACGGTGTCGTCGCCGGCCACCGTCCCGATGACCGAGTCCAACCCACTTCGATCGAGGGCCGAGCCTACGACATGGGCCGATCCCGGAGGGGTACGCAGCACCACCAGGTTGCCCGAGTACGCCACCTCGACCACCCACTCCCCCAGCACGCGCCGCAGGTGATCCTCGGGGGCGATCTGGTGCACCGGGAGTTCGGGCAGGGCGTACGCCGTATCGCCGCCAGGAAGCCGGACCTTCACGGCGCCCAAATCCTCCAGGTCGCGCGACACCGTTGTCTGCGTCGCTTCCACCCCCTGTTGGGCCAGCAGCGCCACCAATTGCCCCTGGCTGGTCACTGGCTGTGCCTCCAGCAGCTTGGTAATGCGGTGCTGGCGCTGGTTCTTGGTCAGCCGGCCCCGTTGGCTCGCGTCCGTCATGATCCCCTCATGATCCCCTCACGATCCCTCGATCGCCCAGGCCAGGATCCCCCGCATGGCGGTCTGACGATGCGCCGCCTGTCGCCACACCACGCTGTGTGTACCTTCGAGGACCGCGTCGGAGATCTCTTCGCCCCGATGCGCCGGCAGGCAGTGCAGCACCGCCACATCGGGCTCGGCCACATCGAGCAACGCCTCGTCGACGATGTAGCGCGGCGAATGCCTCGCGGCGGACTGCACTTTCGACTTCTTGTCCCATGCTCGTCCATACGTCGGTGTAGAGCGCGTCGGCTCCGCCCGCTGCGACCTCAGGATCATCGGTCACGACAAGGGTGCCACCGCGGCCAACCTGGTGTGAGAACTTCATCAGCTTGTCGATTTCCTCGGCCAAGAACGTGTAGCCGGGAGGCGAGGCAACCCGCACGTCCATCCCTTCCATCAGGGCCACCTTGACCAGAGAGCGGCACATGTTGTTGGAGTCGCCGATGTAGGCCAGGATCTCGCCCGGCAGGGGGCCGAGGATCTCGCGCAACGTGATCACGTCGGCGATGGCCTGGCAGGGGTGCGCCTGGTCGGAGAGCAGGTTGACCACGGGGACGTCGAAGCCGCTGCTTTCGAGGGCGAACGCCATGCGCGCCAGGATGTCGTGATCGAAGACCCGCGCGCACAGGATGCGGTGGTAGCAACCCAACGTGCGGGCGACGTCCTCGGCGGACTCCCGCGTATCGAGGCCAACCTCGACCCCTTGGATGTAGATCGGATGTCCTCCCAGCCCGACCACCGCCATCTCCGTGGAGTTGCGAGTGCGCGCGGAAGGCTTCTCGAAGAGCAGGGCGACGCCCTGCCCGTCGAGCAGCCGGCCTACGTCCGCCTGGGTGGCCAGTTCGAGCACGCGCTCGTAGCCGTGCGGCCACAGGTCATCGACGTCGAAGAGATCAGGCACGCGGATCAGGCCGCCATGATGTCGGCCAGGATCGCCAACGCGGCGTCGATTTCCTCGTCGTTCACCAGCAGGGGCGGTGCCACCCTGATGGCATCGGGGCGGACCGGATTGACCAGCAAGCCGGCATCCAACGCCGCCGCCGCGATTTCCTTGGCCGTCGGCTCGGCCAATTGGGCCGCGAGGAGCAGACCGGCGCCACGCACCGAGACCACAGCCGGCAACATGGCCAATCCGGCCCTCAAGCGGGCTCCGGCACGTTGTGCCCGCCCACATACATCCTCGGCCTCCATCACTGCCAGCGTCGCCCTCGCCGCGGCCATAGCCAGCGGTTGCCCTCCGAATGTCGACCCGTGGTCGCCTGGCCCGAATGCCGCCGCAACCTCGGCCCGGGCCCAGCAGGCGCCCACAGGCATGCCGTTGCCCAGCGCCTTGGCGATCGTCACCACGTCGGGCTCGAGGCCTTGCGCCTGGAAGGCAAACCAGTGGCCGGTGCGACCGAGACCGGTCTGCACCTCATCGAGCATCAGGAGTGCGTTGCGCTCGGTACAAAGGGCGCGCACGGCGCCCAAATAGTCCGAGCTCGGCACCATGACGCCGCCTTCGCCCTGGAGCGGCTCGAGCAGCACACCGGCGACCGTCTCGGCATTGAGTGCGGACTCGAGTGCGTCCACGTCGTCATAGGGCACGTGAAGGAAACCCTCGGGAAGGGGCAGGAACGGCGCGTGCTTCTCCGGCTGACCGGTTGCGGTCAACGTGGCCAGGGTGCGGCCGTGGAAGGAGTTGTCGGCGCTGATGACCACGTGACGTCCGACGCCGGCCCAGCGCCGGGCCAGCTTCAGCGCGCACTCGTTGGCCTCGGCCCCCGAGTTGGTGAAGAAGACCTGTCCGCCGGCCTGGCCCGTGCCGCCGTTGATGAGGCGGTCGATGGTCAGCGCCACGTCGGGCCCCAGAGTGTTGCCGTAGAGGTTCGAGACGTGGGTCAGGGTCCGCGCTTGCGTCGCCACCGCTTCGGCCACTGCCGGGTGGGCGTGGCCGAGGGACACCACGGCCAGCCCGGTAATGAAGTCGAGGTAGCTCTTTCCGTCGGCGTCGAAGAGCAGCGTCCCTTCGCCACGCACGAACGTGACCGGCGGCTCGGCGTACGTGCGCATGAGGGCGCTGCGGTCCGGGGCTGTGCTCATGGCAACACCATGGTGCCGACGCCCGAGTCGGTGAACAGCTCGAGCAACAACGCATGAGGGACTCGTCCATCGAGGATGTGGGCGCGGGCGACGCCGCCGCGTACGGCCATGGCGCACGCCTCGACCTTCGGCTTCATGCCGCCCACGGCTCCTCCGCTCCGCAAGATCTCGTCGACCACATCGAGGCCGGCCTGATAGATGAGGGTGGTCGGGTCGTCGGGCACGACCCGCAACCCTTCGACGTCGGTGAGGAAGATCAACTTCTCGGCCTCCAACGCCTCGGCCAGGGCGCCGGCCACCGTATCCGCATTGATGTTGTACGCCTGGCCCGCCGCGTCGGCCCCTATGGTGGCGACCACCGGGATGATCCCCTCGGCCACGAGTCGTTGCAGCATGGTGGGGTCGACCACGGCCACTTTGCCCACGAAACCCAGGTCCACATGGCTCTGTGCCGCGGTGATGAGGTTGGCGTCCTCCCCGGACATGCCGACGGCCAAAGGTCCGTGCACGTTGATGGCCGAAACGATGTCACGGTTAACCTTGCCCACCAGCACCATGCGGGCGATGTCGAGCGTCTCGGCATCGGTCACCCGTAGCCCGTCACGAAACTCCGTGACCTTGCCCAAGCGGGCCATCAGCTCGCCGATCTGGGGTCCCCCCCGTGCACCACGACGGGGTGAATGCCGACGGCGCGCATCAACACCACATCTTGGGCGAACGAGGCCAGGGCGTCATCGGTCCCCTCGGTTGCGCCGTTCAATGCATTACCGCCGTACTTGACCACGACGATCTTGCCCCGGAAGCGCTGGATGTACGGCAACGCCTCGACGAGGAGCGAAGCCGTGTTGTGTGCTGCGGCCTTGAGCGCACGGGAATTCTTCGGCAGCGGGCTCCGAATCGGTTCGGCCGTCATGACGTCGTCCGGTTCTCGTCGATGTAGCCGTAACCCAGGTCGGTGCCCAGGACTGCGGCGGACCCATACCCCAGCCCGAGGTCGCACGTGAGCTCGATATGCCTGCCCGCCATATGGGCCTTCACCGCTCCCTCATCATGCGCCACCGCCACTCCGCCGGCGCAGACCACGGTGTCCCCGTAGGACACCGCCACCTTGTCGATGTCGAAGGTGACGCCGGCTGAGCCGAGCTCACTCACGACACGCCCCCAATAAGGGTCCTCGCCGTTGAGCGAGCACTGCACGAGCATGGAGTCGGCGACCTTGCGCGCTGCCGCATGCGCCGCACCGTCGCTCTCCGCGCCCACGACGCGCACGTGCGACACCTTGGTCGCCCCCTCGGCGTCGTCGACCATCTGCTCGGCCAACGACATGCATGCCTCGCGCAGCCCTGCAGTCAATGCTTCCAGCGACGGGGCCGTCCCTCGTCCACTGGCCAACACCAGCACCGTGTCGTTGGTCGACGTGCAGCCGTCGACCGTCATGGTGTTGAAGGAGCTCTCGACGGCGGCACGCAGAGCCGTGCGCAACAGCTCCGGCGTCGCCTCGGCATCGGTCGTGCAGAGAGCGAGCATCGTGGCCATGTTCGGCGCCAGCATTGCGGCGCCCTTCGCCATGGCTCCCACCGTGAATCCGGCTCCTTTCACGAGCGCCGTCTTGGGCACGGTGTCCGTCGTCATGATGGCCCGGGCCGCGGCTGCACCTGCCTCAGCGTTCCCACGGCGCGCCTGGACTATGCCGGCCAGGCGGGGCTCCACTTCCTCCGTCGGAAACGGGATACCGATGAGACCGGTCTGGCAGACCAGGATCTCGTGCAGGTGCGCATCGATGCCCTGGGCCACGGCGCGACACAACCGCGTCGCCGCATCACGACCGGGCTCACCGGTCGCGGCGTTGGCATTTCCCGACGTGAGGATGACTCCCGCCGCCCGTCCCCCGGTCGCCTCCAGATGGGCCCGACTGATCTGCACGGGCGCGGCCGCAGCAAGATTGGCCGTGAAGACACCGGCCGCCGGCACGGCGCGGCCGTGATCGGTCGTCACCACAGCCACATCGGGCACGCCCGAAGCCTTGATCCCGGCCGAAGCGCCGACGGCCACGAATCCCTCGGGTGCGGTCACGCTCATGGGTACAACCCGACCAGCGGTAGCCCCGTCGTCTCGGGGAGCCCGAGGGCGACGTTGGCGCACTGGATGGCCTGTCCCGACGCGCCCTTGACCAGATTGTCGATCGCGCACAGCGACAGCACCCAGCCCGTGCGCTCGTCGACTCGAGCCGTGACATGGGCGCAGTTCGAGCCGGCAGTGGCCTTCGTCGAGGGAGAAGCGTCGCTCACCACCACGAATGGCTCTTCGTCGTAGGCCTCGTGGAGTGCGGCCATCACATCGGCCGTGGAGAGGGCTCCGGCCACGGGCCGGGCATAACACGTGGCCAAGATCCCACGGACCATGGGTGCAAGATGCGGCGTGAAGAGCACCTGGGCCCCCAGGATCTGTTCCATCTCGGGCGTGTGCCGGTGGTCGAGCAAGCCGTACGCCACAAAGTTCTCATCCACGGTGCCGAAATGCAGCGTCTCCTTCGCGGCGCGTCCAGCCCCCGAAACCCCCGAAGCTGCGTCGACGATGACTCCGGCCGGCTGGAGGAGTCCCGCTCGCAGCAGCGGCGCGAGCGCCAGCCCGGCGGCGGTCGGATAGCAACCGGCGGCCGCCACCAGGGTCGCACCGTTCAGACCGGAGCGGAACAACTCGGGCAGGCCGAAGGCAGCCTGGTCCAGCAGCTCCGGCGCGCCATGCTCCTCGCCATACCAGGTCGGATAGAGCGCGGCATCGTGCAACCGGAAATCGGCCGCCAGGTCCACGATCAATCCCACCCGCTCCCGCAAGGCCGGCACCATTCGCTGCGACTCTCCGTGGGGCAGGGCGCAGAACACGACGTCGAGTCCGTCAAGGAGGTCCAGGGCCTCCGGGCCGGCCGCCTCGTAGACCAATCCGGGGTAGGCGGCGGCCAACGACGGATTGTGCCCCCCCACCATCTGGCCCGCATGCGAGTGCGCCGTCACCACGGCCACATCGATGTCAGGATGGCCCACCAAAAGACGGAGCAGTTCGACCCCCGTGTACCCGGATGCTCCGACGATCCCCGCCTTCATCGCATCAGTATACATAGAATCGCATACTCATGCAGGATTCCAATGTGTCGAATCCACCGCCTCCACGCTCGCCCGGAGCGGGCAGTCCCCCGGCAGTCCCCGGCACTCAATTGGAATAACCTAACCGAACGGTTCGGTAGCCTTATCCGCCAAGGATCTATGGCCGCTCTCCGCTCAGGTTGCTCCCAGGTCAAATCCGCGCCGACGGCGGGTTCACGCGCCAGCCATCAGTCGTGGCACCCTGGAGTCATGATCGACCATGTCTCCCTCCAAGTGACCGACGTCCCCACGAGTCAGGCCTTCTACACGGCGGTGCTCGCTCCTTTGGGGATCAGCCCCGGCCATACCGATGGTCCCGCCGTCGGATTCTTCGGGCCCCAGCCGGGATCCTTCTGGCTGTCCCCGGCGCAACGGGATACCGACAGAGAGCTTCACATTGCCTTTCGCGCGACCGACCGTCACGCCGTTGATGCCTTTCACAGTGCCGCGGTGTCCATTGGCGCCGAGATCCTTCATGCGCCGCGGGTGTTTCCCGAATATCACGAGCACTATTTCGGTGCCTTCATCCGAGACCCTGACGGCCACAACATCGAGGCGGTATGCCACGCCCCGGACGCCTGAACCCGGTCGCTGAAAGAGGGGTGCTAGCCCCAGGGCAACACGCCCGTTAGCGACATGTTCATCGGCGGGACAATTCCTTACGTTGAACGGATGATCGTTGCCGCAGGGTTGACCAAGCGCTATCGCAGCACCCTGGCCGTCGACAATTTGAGCTTCGAGGTAACCCCGGGCGTGGTGACGGGATTCCTCGGCCCAAACGGCTCTGGCAAGCCAACCACCATGCGCATGATCACGGGCCTGGACAACCCCACCTCGGGCACCACGCTGGTGAACGGGAAGCCCTACCGGGACCTCCGGTGGCCGCTGCGGGAAGTGGGGGCACTGCTGGACGCCAAGGCGTATCACCCGGCGCGCAGTGCATATGACCACCTCCTCTTCCTCGCCAAATCCAACGACATCGCCCGTTCTCGTATCGATGAGGTGCTTGACATCGTCGGTCTGACCGAGGTGGCACGCCAACGCGCCGGGAAGTACTCGCTCGGGATGGGGCAACGACTCGGGATCGCCACCGCCCTCCTGGGAGATCCCGGCGTGCTGCTCTTCGACGAACCCATCAACGGTCTCGACCCCGAAGGCATCCGTTGGGCCCGATTCCTGTTGCGCGATCTGGCGGCCGAAGGACGAACCGTCTTCGTATCGAGCCATCTGATCAACGAGATGGCGCTTACTGCGGAGCGGCTCGTGGTGATCGGCCGCGGTTCCTTGATCGCCGAAACGACCGTCCGCGCCTTCGCTGCGCAGAGCGCGCTCGAGGCAGTACGCGTGGTGACGCCGATGACCGAGATCTTCGTGGGCGCGCTGTCCGATGCGGGCGCGGTGGCGAAAGTCGAGAACGATGGGTCGATCGTCGTCACGGGCCTGACTTCGGCCGAGATCGGCGAGCTCGCCGCCGACCGCATCCTGACCCTGCATGAGCTTTCCCCGTTCAAGGGCTCACTCGAAGACGCGTTCATGGAGCTGACGCACGATGCGGTGGAGTTCCGAACGAAGGAGAAGTCATGACGATCGGCGCAGGCGAGGCGGTGCGAGCTGAAATGACCAAGCTGAGCTCCCTGCGCTCGACGACTTGGACACTGCTCGCCACCGTGGTCAGCACCTTGCTCGTCACGGTTCTCGTTACCAACGGCATCCATCGCAGTGGGCGCCCAGCGTGGCAAGGCTTCGACCCAACCAATGAGTCCCTGTCGGGATTGGCCATCGGACAGCTCACCATCGGACTGCTCGGCATCTTGATGATCACCGGTGAATATGGCAGCGGGACGATCCGCTCATCGTTGGCCGCCGTCCTCGGCGTTGCTTGCTTCTCGGAGCCAAAGTCATCGTCATCGCCAGTATCTCCCTCGTCGTCAGTGAGATCCTGGCCTTCGCCTGCTTCTTCACGGGACGGCTCATCCTCTCGGGCCGCGCCCCGGTGGCGTCCCTCGGACAACCCGGAGTGCTACGTGCACTCATCTTGTCGGGGGCATTTCTGGCACTCTTGGGTATGTTCGGTCTGGGCCTCGGCGTGATCATCCGCCATACGGCCGGGACCATCACGGCCTTCGTGGGGGTCATCTTCTTGCTTCCCGTGCTGCTCCAACCACTGTCGGGGGACGATAATCCCACTCGTTTCACCCCCGAGCACATTTTGGCCAGCTCGGTCGCCGCTGTCATACCGCAGACCGGTTCGGTCTCCCCTCCCGTCGGCTTCGCCCTCATGGTCCTCTACTGCGCCATCATCCTCGTCGTCGGGCTGATCCTCCTCCAACGGCGTGACGCATGACCGACGATCGTGCAAGTGACCCTGGCGTCCGCATGCGTGAGCTGGTGAAGGAAATGGTCGCTGTGATTTCGGAGAAGGCGGGAGACCGGACGAGAGAGCTCGCCCGCATCGTTTGGCACGAGCCCTTCGCCAAGCGGACTTGGTCCGAGCTGTGGTTCCTCATTCTTGGCGTACCGCTTGCCGGGGTCGGGATCGTATTTGTCGTCGCCACCTTGTGGGCCGGTGCGGTCTTTGCCATCACCTTTTTCGGTCTGGCCATCATCGCACTTTCGGTGCGCGGATCCCGGGGCCTCGGCGGATTCCATCGCCAGCTCGCCCGGAATCTCCTCCACGAAGAGATCGAGGATCCCGAACCGTTCGTACATCGGCCGGGGTTCTTCGGCTGGCTCCAGGCGAGCTTGCGTGATCGCACGGGATGGCGATCCATGGCCTACGTGGCGATCAAGGTCCCCCTGGCCTTTCTGGGCGTCTTCGGTGCCTTCAGCGTGTGGTGGGACGCTTTCTTCTGCATCACTAATCCGCTATGGGGCGGGCACACACACAATCCCGCCGTCTTCGGACTACCTCAGGTCGTCTTCGGGCCTGACTTCTTTTGGTCCGCCCCTTTCGGGTTCTGGCACGAGCTCGGGATCTTCCTCGCCGGTATCATCTTCTTCTTCGCCGCTCCCTGGGCCGTGCGCGCCGTCGTCGCTCTGGATCGGCGGGTCATGCGGGTCCTACTTTCGCCCGATCCCGTGACGGTCCGGGTCCGCTCCCTCGAGCAGGCGCGGGCGCAAACGGTCGACTCGTCGGCCGCCGCCATGCGGCGCATTGAGCGCGACCTGCATGACGGGACACAGGCGCAGCTGGTGGCGCTGGCCATGCGCTTGGGGATGGCCAAGGAGAAGCTGGCCGATCACGACCAGCTCGACCTCGAACAGGTCCGCCAGCTCGTGAATGAGGCCCACCAAGGCGCCAAGGAGGCGATCGTCGAGTTACGAGATCTGGCCCGGGGCATCCATCCACCCGCGCTCGACATCGGTCTGGAGGGAGCGCTCTCCACTCTGGCCGCACGCTGTACGGTGCCCACCGCTCTCACCTTGGACCTCGACGAGCGGCCCACCCCGGCCATCGAGGCCATCGCCTACTTCTGCGTGGCCGAGCTCCTGGCCAATGTGACGCAACATGCGAAGGCATCTCGAGCCAGTATCACGTGCACGGAGCACGGCGGCTGGCTGCGGGTGGTCGTACGCGACGACGGGACGGGCGGAGCGTCACTCTCGCGCCTTGGCTCCTCGTCGAGCGGACTGGTTGGCCTCACCGACCGGGTGCATGCGGTGGACGGGCGACTCGGCATCGTCAGCCCGCCACGCGGGCCGACCGTGGTGACCGTGGATCTGCCACTCCACGCGTAGGTGTCAACCCCTCCCTCTTCGTTGCGTGTGGTCATCGCCGAAGACTCGGCCATACTCCGAGACGGCCTCGTACAACTCCTGGCCGACCGCGGCTTCGTCATCACTGATGCGGTGGCCGACGCCGAATCTTTGTGGCGATCGGTCGAAAGAGAACGGCCGGACGTGGCGGTCGTCGACATCCGCATGCCGCCAACCTTCACCGACGAGGGACTGCGGGCGGCGATCGAACTACGCCGTCACTACGAGGGTCTGGGCATCTTGTTGTTCTCGCAGTACATCGAGACTCGCTATGCCGCCGAGCTACTGGCCGACGACGCAGCCGGGATCGGCTATCTGCTCAAGGACAGAGTGGCGGACGTCAGCGACTTCGTGGAGGCATTACGTCGGGTCGCCTCCGGAGGAACGGCCCTGGATCCCGAAGTGGTGACGCAGCTTTTAGGCGCCTCACGGCGTACTGACTCCATTTCGGTGCTGAGCGCTCGGGAGAAGGAGGTGCTCTCCCTCATGGCCGAGGGACGTTCCAACGCTGCCATCGCCGACGCGCTCGTTATTTCCGAAGGAGCGGTGGAGAAGCACGTTGCCAACATCTTCACCAAATTCGACCTGCCGGTGTCGCAATCCGATCACCGTCGGGTCCTGGCCGTGTTGCGGTTCCTCGACTCATGACCCGGCGACAGCGCCCAACTTCTTGAGCCAGGACGTGGAGTGGGCCACCACGTGAAAACCCATGGCTTCGTTGACCGCGATCATGTGCTCGTTTTCGGCCGCGTTCCACGTGTTGATGGTCCGCACCGCGGGGAACGCCTGCGTCACGGCGAACACGTTGGCCACCTTCATGGCAAATCCCAGCCCGTGGCCCCTGTGCTCCCCGATGACAAGGGTGTCGTGCTGCCACGATGACTCTGGGGCGCCCAAGGGGACGGCGATCTCCGTGAAGGCCACCACTCGACCGGAGCCGTCGTGCACGGCTGCCGTCGTGACCTTGGCCCGATTCTGTGCCGCGAAGCTCCCCTCAATGTGCCGCACCCGCGCTTCGTCCCATATTTCTTCGTCGCGTTCCTGGTCGCCCAGCGGGATGTCGGTCGACATGCGTCGTCCCAGCTCGCAGCGATCCTCGATGAAGACATCGGGCCACCGATCGGTGAAGGTGATCAGGGAGTACCCCGGTGGACGCGGCACATCGAGGGGACGCAGCGGCACCCTTAGCTCGCGACGGACCATGTGCTGGACTGGCACGAAGCCCAGTCGCGGGGCAAAGACGGCGGCGGCATCGTTATAACCAACTCGTACCGGCACTTCATCCATCCCTCCGAGCTCGCGACGGCCGCTCGCGCCCGCCAGCCGTTCCGCCTCGGCCACGATGGCTGAGCCCACCCCGTGCCTACGGGCGGCGGCGAGAACGGCGACGACCAGCTCGGCCACGTGATCGTTCTCGCGTTGATACATGGTGAGGTCGCCGATACCTACCACTGCGCCGTTGTCACCGACGGCGGACAGGCAGCGATGCTCTTCGGGCCCGTCCTTGTCGAGAGCCATGGCCAGTCGTTCCTGCCGTTGCCATCCTGGCTTGTCAGGCCAGCGTTCATTGTCCGTGGCTGCCATGACCGCAAACCAGGCGTCGAACGCGGCCTGGTCGTGGGGGTCGATCTGCGCGACGTGCATGGGACGGAACCGGCTTCAGCGCAGTACGGCGCCGCACTGCGCAGCAGCAGCGTCGATGCAACGCACGCGCAGTTCTCCGACTTCGTCGTCGGTCAGGGTGTGGTCGAGCGAACAGAACCGCAACCGAAAAGCCAGGCTTCGATGCCCACTGACGATACCGGGGCCGCGGTAGACGTCGAAGAGGGTGACGGACTCGAGTAAGTCGCCGGCGGCGGTACCGATGACGTCGGCCACCACATCGGCCGCAACAGCATCGTCCACCACGAGGGCCAGATCGATGTCCGAGGATGGGAAACGACTCACGGCTGCGGCCAGCATGGCGCGTCGAGCCACAACCTCCTCGTCGAAGAGGAGCCCGAGATCCACCTCGAGCCAGCCAATGCGCCGCGCCGAGGTGCCCGATCCCGACGGGCGCGTGAGCCCGAAGCTGGCCGCCACATCGGGGTCGATCTCCCCCACGACCCCGATCGATGGGCCTGGCTTCCCCTCCGAAGTGTGGGCGACCAATCGAGCCGATCGGGTGGGGTGGAGCCCGGGTGTCACGGTCGAGTTGTCGGGAGCAACGAGGCGCACGCCCGATAACCGGAACGCGTCAGCCAGTACGTGCCAGGCCGCGGTGGCGCTCCGCGCGTCATCGTCGTCATAGGCGAACGTCACACTGAGCAGTTCACGCTCTCCCGGGAGCAGCGCCGTCTGGGAGCCCCCGACTCCGCTGCGTTCGACGACGCGCGGGGACCCCTCGTCGGGATGCGAGAAGACGACACCTACTTCGAAGAGCCGGATCGCTCCCTGGCGCCGACCGGCGTTGTACGCCAGCGCGCCCAGCAGGCCGGGCATGAGGGAGCGACGGAGGAAGGGCTCCTCGGCGATGAGGGGGTTCGACACCCGCACCGCCGGGCCGGTCAGCCCCACCAGGCGATGCGCCTCCTCCGAGACGAAGGTGTTGGTCCAGCCCTCAGAGGCTCCGATCCCTGCGAGCACGGTCTTCACCAGACGGCGCGACTGCTGCAAGGAGGTGAGGTGGCCGGGTTGAGGCCAGGTCGGCGTACGACGAGGGATGTTGGCGTACCCGAACATCCGGGCCACTTCCTCAATGACATCGTCGATCCCATTGGGGGCAGGTCGCACATCGGGCCGGTTCGTCGGCACCAGGACCGCCAGCCTCTCGGCGTCTTCGTCCGTGGTGAACCCGATCGGGTCGAGCAGCGCCGCGATCTCACGTCCGCTCAGTGGCACCCCGATCTGACGCTGGACGCGCGCAATGGGCACGCTCAGGATGAAGGGCTCGGGGACGTCACCGCGCACGTCGAGAAACCCGTCACAGACCTCGAGGCCCGGGATGCTCTGGGCCAGCAACTCGATGAACCGGTTGATCGAGGCCTCGATACCCCAGGGATCACACCCCCTTTCGAAGCGAGCGGAGGCTTCAGTTCGCAGACCCAGTCTCTTTGACGACTGGGCGATGGACATCGGCGTGAAGTAGGCCGACTCGAGCAACACCTCAGTCGTCGCATCGGAGATCTCTGACGAGGCACCACCCATGATGCCGGCCACTCCCACCGCTACATCGTCGCCGTCGCAAATCAGGCAGTCTTCGCCGGTGAGGATGCGGGTCAATCCGTCGAGCGTCTCGAGCGTCTCACCGGATCGGGCGCGTCGGACGATCAGTCCCCGTCCGCCCAGTTTCGTCACGTCATAGGGATGGGTCGGCTGGCCTCGCTCGAGCATGACGTAGTTCGAAGCATCGACCACGTTGTTGATGGGGCGCATGCCGGCCAAGGTCAGCCGCCTGGCCAGCCACTGCGGTGAGGGCCCCACTACGACGTCGGTGAGGACGGAGACGGCGAGGCGCGGGCAGAGATCGGCGTCCAACACCACGGCACTCGCTGCTTCTGCCACCGAAGGCCCACTCGAAGTCGGAGCCGGAGGCTCTGGCAGCGTGAAAGCCAGGCCCAAACGGGCCGCCAGATCCCGGGCGATGCCCGAGATCGACCACGCGTCGGGACGATTGCCCTCCACCGTGATGTCGAAGACAGTGTCGGACACCAGACCGAGTGCTTCACTCAGCGTCGTGCCGGGGGAGGCGCCGACGTCATCGCCCAGGACGAGGAGCCCGGCGCCGTCGTCGGACAGCCCCAGCTCCCGGCCGGAACACAACATGCCATGGGATTCGACGCCACGCATCTTGCGGAGACCGATCTCGAAGCCCCCCGGCAAGACCGCGCCAACGGGCGCCAACGGGACCCGATCGCCCACCTCGAAGTTGAATGCTCCGCAGACGATCTGCAGCGGCCCATCGCCCGCCTCGACGACGATGCGGCGAATCCGGTCGGCCCCCTTTATAGGTTCGATCTCGGTGACCAGGCTCACGACGACATCTTCGAGCCCCTCACCGATGTGCTCGATCCCTTCGACGACCAGCCCCAGATCGTCGAGCGCGGCGACCAGAACCCCGGTGTCATCGGGGAAGGGGGCAAAATCACGGAGCCAGCTGAGTGGAGCGCGCACGATCAGAACTGAGACAGGAAGCGGATGTCATTCTCCATGAACGACCGCAGGTCGGGAATCTCGTGACGCATGAGGGCCAAACGGTCGATGCCGAAGCCAAAGGCGAAACCGGACCATTCGTCGGAATCGATACCGACGGCCGCGAACACGGCGGGATCGACCATGCCGCACCCGCCTAGTTCCACCCATCCGATGTTCGAACACGTCCGGCAACCTTCGCCGCGACAAATGGCGCACGTGATCTCGAATTCCGCCGAGGGCTCGGTGAAGGGGAAGTACGCCGGTCGCAGGCGCGACTGCATCCCCTCGCCGAAGTAGGCCGAGGTGAAGGTCTGAATGGTGCCCGCCAGATCACCGAAGGTAATGCCGCGGTCGACCACCAGCCCTTCGATCTGATTGAACACGGGCAGATGACGAGCGTCGGGCGTATCGAGCCGGAAGCACTTCCCCGGCATGACGGCATGGATCGGCAGCGTGCCGTTGCGCACCGCCTCCTCCATCAGATGGATCTGCACCGGAGACGTATGCGTACGGAGCAGCACCGTCTCGGGCTCGCCGATGTCGAGATACATGGTGTCGTACATGCCGCGGGCCGGGTGGGCCGGGGGCATGTTGAGGGCCTCGAAGTTGTACCAGTCCGTCTCGGCCTCCGGGCCCTCGGCCACTACGAAGCCCATGCCCACGAACACGTCCTCCAACTCGTCGCGGGCCAGGGAGACCAGGTGGAGGTGGCCGCGGCTCAGTGATGACATGACCTGGTCGGGGATCACCTCGGTCAGGTCCAGACGGTCCGCCGCTAGGAGCGCCGACCTCTCGACCTCCGAAAGCGCGATGCGCTGGGTGGCCAGCCTTCCCTCCAGGAGGTCCCGGGCCTCGTGTAACTGACGTCCCGCTTCCTTACGGGCCGCAGGATCCAGCGATCCCAGGGACCGGTGGGCACCTGAGAGGGTGGAACGCTTCCCGAACAAGTCGGTCTCCACCTGCGCCAGGGCCTCGGTCGACGTGGCCGCCTCAATGGCGGCCACTCCGTCCTTGACGATTTGCTCGATCTCAGTCACAAGGTGAGATGGTACCGGCGTTGCCGCAAGGCCTCGAAGCACAGGACAGCACATGCCACGCCTACGTTGAGCGACTCCGCACGTCCCTCCATGGGAATGGCCACGGCACCACCGATGGCTCTCAGCGTCTCGGGTACCAGGCCGGATGCCTCGTTTCCCAAGAACAAAGCGGTGGGGACGGACCAGTCGAGTGCGGTGTAGTCGTCGCCGTCCCGCACGACGGTGGCCAGAGTGCGGTAACCGCGGCCGGCGAGCGAGCTGGCCAAGGCCGCCGCGTCCGCCTGGACACCGAAGGGGACGTGAAAGATCGATCCGGCGGAGGCTCGTACCGTTTTCGGGTTGTAAGGGTCGACCGATTCCCCGCTGAAGATCACGGTGGAGACGCCCGAGGCATCAGCGGTTCGCAACACGGTCCCGGCATTGCCGGGGTCCCGGACATCGACGAGGACGATGATCAGCGGCTGAATCACTGGATCGAGAGTGGACGCAACTGTCTGATCGAGCATGGACTGATCGAGCATCGGCAGGACCGTCAGGACGGGCTGCGGCGTGACCGTGTCGGCCACCCGTTCGAGCACGCCCGGTGCCAAAGGAAACACGCGCGCGCCGGCATCGAGCGCTCGGTCACAGGTCTCACGGGTCAGAGCATCCGCCGCCCCCTCGGGAGCGAGATACACCGACTCGATCTCTACCCCAGCCCGAAGCGCCGTGCGCAGCAGCTCGACCCCTTCGGCCACAAAGACATGCTCAGCCCAACGAGTCGAGCGCTTTTGGAGCAGCCCCCGCACCCGACGAACCCGCCGGTGCGTGAAAGCGAGCGGTTGACTCAGGAGGAAAGCGCCTCGACGGGCTCCTTCGCCGCCTGGGCCGGCAGAGCACTCTGGGCGGCCCGTACGAGCGCCCCGAAAGCCTCGGTATCGGTGACGGCCAGATCGGCCAGGACCTTGCGATCGACCTCGATACCGGCCAGGTGCAACCCGTTGATCATCCGGCTATAGCTCATGCCGTGGGCGCGGGCTCCGGCGTTGATCCGTTGGATCCAGAGCTTGCGGAAGTCCCCCTTCCGGGCCCGGCGGTCCCGGAAGGCGTATTGCATCGAGTGCATGAGCTGCTCGTTGGCGGAACGGTATGTACGGCTCTTGTTCCCGTAGTACCCCTTCGCCTGTTCCAGTACGGCGCGGTGATGCTTGCGACCATGAACAGATCGCTTGACTCTGGCCATTGGGGGTCCTCCTCTCTTCTCGTCTTGGCCCGGCTCAGATGCCGAGCATTCTCCGGACCGACTTCTCGTCGGACTTGGACACATCGGCGCCCCGACCCAGTCGGCGCATGCGCACGCTGCTCTTCGTCTCGAAGTTGTGCCCGCGGAACGCCTGACCACGACGAAGACGACCGCTGCCGGTGACCTTGATGCGCTTCGCGGCGCCCTTGTCCGTCTTCATCTTCGGCATTACGTCATCCCTCTTCGTTCGTTGCTGCGTCGTCGTTCGTTGCTGGGTCCACGCTGGCTACCGGCGCTGGCCCATTTCCATTGGTCGTCGCTGTCTGGGTCGTCGCTGTCTGGGCTGTCGCTGCTGGGGCTTGTTTCTCGCCGCGATGTTGATTGGCTGTCCTCGAGGCGGCGGCCTGACGGGCCCGCTTGTCGGGAGCAAGCACCATGATCATGTTGCGGTTGTCGAGCTTGGGCTCGGCCTCGATTTTGGCCATCCCCTCCATCTGCTCGGCAATGCGATCCAAGATCCGCTTTCCGTGTTCAGGGTGGTACACCTCACGCCCACGGAACATGATCGTGATCTTGACCTTGTGCCCCTCGTTCAAGAACTTGGCCACCTGGCGGGTCTTGGTGTCGAAGTCTCCCGGCCCGATCTTCGGCCGGTACTTCATCTCCTTGATCCCGACGTGGACCGTCTTACGACGGCTCTCCTTGGCACGCTGTGCCTCGTCGAACTTGAATTTTCCGAAGTCCATGATCCGGCAGACGGGGGGGTTGGCCATTGGGGCCACCTCCACCAGGTCCAAATCAAGCTCCTTGGCAATGGCCAAGGCCTCGGGCAACGACTTGATGCCTAACTGCACACCATCGGGGTCGACCAGGCGGACTTCACGGGCACGGATGCGATCATTGATCCGGTGCTCAGTTGTTGTTTCAGCGACGATGCGGCACCACACCTCTCACTTGGGCCCACGGTCTTTCCGCGAGCCATTCGGTGGAGCGAGGTCGACCAACGAGCAGTGCCCGCGCCGAGAAACCTTCGACCTGGCGCACTGATACCGCTCGGAGAGCGAATGTGTGGCCAGGTGGAGGCCTTCTGGTCGGAGGCCCCGCTTCCATGTACTCAAGGTGAATATTGTACCAGTATGAGCAGCCTCTGGACACCTTCTGGCGAACACTTCCCCCCGAGTGAGGAAGGCGGTGGAGGTTCGGCCGGATCCCCGGGACGACCAGAATCGTCCGAACCCGAAGACCGCAGCACATTGAGCGCAGAAGCTCAGGCCGAGATCGATGCCATGCGCCAACAGCTGGCCCAGACGCCCGCTGAGGTGGTCATGGCCAACCACTGCTACGGGATATTCGAGCTGGCCACCATCTATCTGTCCAACTCCCCACCCATGTTCTTCGAGGCCCGACTGGCCATTGACGGCCTAGGGGCTCTGCTCGAAGGGCTCAAGGGACGCCTCGGAGAGGCTGAGCCATCGCTGCTCCAAGCGCTTTCCCAGCTCCGGGTGGCCTACGTCCAGCTCGAGGGGGCCGAAAGGGCCGCTGCCGAGAGCGCAGCAGCGTCTGACGCCGGCCAGAACTAGCTGGGTCGGGAACGATCGAGCAATGCCGCACTCTCGGCGGCGGCGGCCAGACCGCTGATGGTCAGGCCGATGAACTTTCCCAGCTGACGACGGTAGATCCAGCCCGTGGCCGGTACCTTGCGCCGAAACGTCGAGCGCCAGCGGATGGATGTCCCCTCCCCCGCCGGCACGAGGCGGACCACCGCTTTGTAGTCCCGTACAGCCACTCCCGAGATCAGCTCGTAGCTGAAGGTCTCGTTCGGCGTCGCCGTGACCACCCGCTCCCGGCTCTGGATGCGGCCGGTGCGGAAAATCCGCGTCGCCCCCACCCCCTCGGGCTCGCCCCCGCCCTTTTGGACCAGTTCGAACGAGTCGACGGGCGACCAATTCGGCCAGGTGGACCCGTCGATGAGCAGTCCGAATACGGTGGCCGGGGGTGCGTTTGCCGTCAATTCGTGTTCGATCACTTGCTGGGCCACGCTGCCTCCGATCGGTCGTCGCTGTCGTCGGCCAACATCATCCCGCGCCGGAGCCGCCAAGCGGGTCGATGGTACGCGCCTCGTAACGACCTCGGTGTCCCGGCGCCACCATGAAGCTGACCTCGGTACCCGGGGCGATCTGGCGGGATCCATTGAGGATGGCGGTGGCGTGGAAGTCGAATGTGAGGCCCGCCAAATCGGTGACCGTCCCCAAGCCCCGTTGAGGGTCAAATGAGGTGACCCGCCCAAAGAAGGGTCGAACGGGGGGAACGGGGCCAGACAAAGAAGTGATTGAGCTCAGTGCACGATCTTGGCGAGCGGGATCTCCAAGATGTCGGTAGCGCCCTTGTCGCGCAGTTCCGGGATGAGGATGTTGATATCCGACTTGGCCACCACGGCCTCGAGCGCGAACGCACCGCCGCCGGAGAGCTCCGAGATGGTCGGAGCCCGCATGGAGGGCAACACCGACAGGACCCCGTCGAGCCCATCCGTTGAAACGTTGAGCTTGACCAACACTTTGCCGCGGGCTTCGAGCGTGCCCTGCAGGAGCGTCATGATCTGCTCCATGGCGTGGCGCTTGACCGGATCGGCCGCGGCGGCCGGATTGGCGATGAGCTCGGTGTGCGAAATCAGAAGCGTCTCGATGATGCGCAAGCCGGCCGCCCGCAGCGCACTGCCGGTCTCGGTCATGTCAACGACGGCATCCGCTATCTCGGGGACCTTGGCCTCGGTGGCGCCGTAGGAGAACGAGATGTCCGCTTCAACACCGTGACCCGCCAGAACCTTGCGCGTCAGTTCGGGGTATTCGGTGCTGATGCGCAATTTTCGGGGTGACGTCGCTAGCTCCGCCAGACTCTTTGCCGGCGAGTCGCTCTTTACGGCGAGGACCACGCGGATCGGCTGGTTGGTGGCCTTGGAGTACGCCAGCTCGCCGAGTGAGACCACATCGCTCCCCCGCTCTTCGATCCAGTCGCGTCCGGTGATGCCCAGGTCGAACAGCCCGTCGGCCACGTAAGCCGGGATCTCCTGCGGTCGCAGAATTCGAACGTCGTCGATCCGCGGGTCGTCGATCGTGGCCCGGTACGCGACGTCAGAGGCGCGCGAGACGGCCAAATCAGCATCTTGGAAGAGTTGCATGGTGGCGCGCTCGAGCGAGCCTTTGGGCAGGACCAGGCGAAGCATTTAGAGATCATCGCAGACCCGTGACCGGACCGGTGCGGAGGCGGCGGCGCCACTCCTCTTGATCGAACAGGGCGGGCTTCGTGCGACGGATGAAATCGGACACGATGGCGGCGAATCGTTCCGGGTCGCCATGATGAGGAAAATGTCCGGCATCGTCGAATATTTCCAACTCGCTACCAGGCATGGCGGCATGGGCCATTCGGCCGTGGGCGAGAGGGATGACCGCATCGTGGCGGCCCCACACCAGCAGCGTGGGAAGGCCCTCAGCAAGATACGCGCGGTCCAGCATCGTGATCACCTGGCCCCGCCAATCCACTCCGGATCGCAGCGTGCGGAGAATGGCCCGCCGGGCTGCGGTGTCGGGGAGCGCATCGAAGACGGCGAGCAGCTCCTCGGCGTCGCGGCCCCGCACGGGGGAGAACCTCCGCAGGGCGCCGGCCGCGATACGACCGACCGCTCGCACCGGAGGTAGGCCAAAGAGGGGCATCATGGCCTCGACCCCCGGGACAGCCGCCAGTCGGAGAACCGGGCTCACGGACTTCCCGACGCCGCCACTGTCCACGAGCACCAACCGCTCGCAACGTTCGGGAAACTGATATGCGAACTGCGCAGCTATTCCCCCGCCCAACGAGTGGCCGATCACCGTGACCCGGTCGATCTCCAACACGCTGAGCAGATCGCGCATGCCATTGGCGTACGCCGCGATGGAGTAGTCGGCGCGTGGCTTCTCCGACCGGCCATGACCGAGCAGATCGGGCGCAAGGACCGTGTGGCGTTGGGCCAGCTGATCGAGAACAGGGCGCCATGTGTCCGAACTGTCGCCGAGCCCGTGGATAAGGAGCAACGGCGGCCCCGTACCCGCTCTCACGTAGGCGCGGCGGTAGCCGTGAATAGTGGAGAACTGGACGGCATGGCCGCCTTCGTGGCGCTTGCCTGGTCGGAATCGGATAGCTGCGGGATCGATCGACTTGTCGGTCTCTGGTTCCGACGGAATCGTCATCCCTTCCGTCCCATCACCCTCGAATGCTATGGAAGCGAGGTATCCGGCCCGTGTCCGTGGTGTGAATGGCGAGTTTCGCCGTGTGGGCCGAATGTGTCACACCCCTTTTCTACGATTCCAGTGTGGTTTCAGCACCCCCGGCATACTCCACGAGTCCATCCGCCCCCGCGAGTCCATCCGCCCGGACGAGTCCATCCGCGCTGCTGGCCGAGCTCGATGAGGTCGCCGATTCCCTCCGCCAGGCCGTCCGGGCTGCGGCGCCGGGACGATCCTCAGGGGACGAAGCACGGTTGATCGTGGCCCGTTTCGCCGAGATCGAGCGGATGGCCGGGTCGGGAGTTGCGCTGTTCACCCCTGTCGTGGTGGCGACGGGCTCGTACACCAAGGATGGGCACGGGTCGGCTCAGCAGTGGCTGGGCGCGCTCGCAGGCTCTTCGACCGGAGCCGCGAAAGGCCGGCTCGCGTCGGCTGAGCGTGCTGCCGTGACCCCTGCGCTCACGGAGGCTCTTCACGCCGGAGATCTGTCGACCGACCAGCTCAACTTGGTGGCCAAGACCACCGCTGAAGTCAGGGGCGCCGCGGCCACGTTGTTGCACCTCGCGCAGAGTGGGGCCAGCCACCAGGAGATGAGCGATGCCGCGTCGCGCCTGCGGGCGGCGCAACGTCAGACGCGAGACCGAGCGCACGCGAAGGGCCAGGGTCCACACGCGTCGCCACTTTCGTTGGCACCAGAGCCCTGAGGGAGGGGTCCGGGGCGAGTTCCTTTGCGACGAGGTCGAGTGGGCCCGGGTCTTCCCCGCGCTCGAGGCGGCGGCCAAGGAGCGCTGGAAGGCTGCGGGGTCCAAGGACGGGGCGTCTCTCGAAGCGCACCGGGTCGATGCATTCATCGATCTCATGGCGGGTTCGTCGGGCGGTTCGGGGCGAGGGTCCCGCGTCGAGACCTTGATCTTGATCGACGCCGAGGCCCTCCGCCGGGGAACCACCCAGGGCGACGAGCTGTGTGAAATCGAAGGCATCGGTCCGATATCGGTCGCCGCCGCGACTGAGCTCCTGACTGAGGGCGGATTGCGCTACCTGATCAAAGAGGGCTTCGACATCAAGACGGTGACCAAGTCCACCCGTGACATTGCCACGTGCATCGACGCAGCGCTGATCGTTCGCGACCGAGCGTGTTGCGCCGGGCATTGCGGTAAGCGCAAAGGGCTCGAACGTGATCACGTCCACGTGGATTACAAAGACGGTGGGCTGGCAGAGCTCGACAATTTGGTACGCCTGTGCCCCGAGCACCATGCCCTCAAGACACACAGCGGGTGGACGATCGGAGGTGAGCCCGGCAACTGGAAGTGGGTCGCTCCGGCCCGTCCTAAGAGCGCCGGCGCCATCTCACGAGCCCGCAAGGTGGCCACTGCCCGGAACAATCCCATGCGGACGTGAGCGCTTACGCGAGAGGCGCGGTTCGCAACAACCGCACCATCTCAATTCCCGTCAACGCGGCTTCGCGCCCCTTGTTGCCCTCGTCGCCCGGCTCCGATCGTGCCAGCGCCTGCTCCAAGGTCTCGGTCGTCAGCACGCCGAAAATGACGGGCACTCCGGTCGAGAGTTGCACCTGCTGAATTCCCGAGGCGCACTCGCCCGCCACGAAGTCATAGTGACCCGTCTCGCCTCTTACGACGGCACCGAAACACAGCACCGCGTCCACCTTGCCGGCCGCCGCGAAAGCCCGGGCCACGAGCGGGAGCTCGAAGGAGCCGGGTGCCCACGCCACCGTCACGTCATTGCGCTCGGTTCCTGATTCGGCCAGGGCACCGAGCGCACCATTCAGCAACCGCAGCGAGATGCCACCGTTGAACAGCGCGCACGCGATTCCGAAACGTAGGCCGGTCCCGTTATGGTCGCCCCGCAGCGAACCCCCGACACGTGACGCCACCTCGTCGATGGCTCCCTCGGGAAGAGGCAGCAGATCTGCTCCGGCCATCAGAGAACGTCGTCGAGGCCGTGCAAAATGTGACCCATGCGCTCGCGCTTCGTGCGCAAGTACGCGATGTTCTCCGGATTCGACGACAACTGCAGCGGGACGCGCTCCGTGATATCGAGGCCGAATCCTTCGAGACCGCCGTACTTCGCCGGATTGTTAGTCATGAGGCGCATAGTGGTCACCCCGAGGTCCACCAACATCTGGGCACCGATGCCGTATTCACGGCTGTCCACCGGCAGACCTTGTTGCAGATTGGCGTCGACGGTGTCGTGCCCCTGCTCCTGCAATTGGTAAGCCCGGATCTTGTGGCCGAGGCCGATGCCGCGCCCCTCATGGCCCCGGAGGTAGATCAGCACGCCCCGCCCCTCGGCCTCGATTCGATCCAACGAGGCCCGTAGCTGCGGTCCGCAATCACACCGGAGCGATCCGAACACATCTCCGGTCAAGCATTCGGAGTGGACGCGGACGAGCACGTCCTCGTGGCCGGCGACGTCACCCTTCACGAGGGCAAGATGCTGCTCGCCGTCCAACACGGACTCGTACACGTACGCCCGGAACTCGCCCTCGGCCGCCGGGATCCGCGCCTCGGAGACGAGCCGCACCAGCTTCTCGTTCCGCCGGCGGTACCGGATCAGGTCGGCAATCGAAATAATGGGCAGATCGTGCTTCTTGGCGAACCGCTCCAATTCGGGCAGGCGGGCCATCTCGGACTTGTCCTCGGTCACGATCTCGCACAGCACGCCTGCCGCCGAGAGTCCGGCGGCCCGGCTGAGGTCGACGGTCGCCTCGGTATGCCCAGCCCGCTTGAGCACGCCCCCCGTCCGATAGCGCAACGGAAAGATATGCCCGGGCCGGTTCAAGTCACGGGGGCGGGTGGCGGGATCGATCAGCGCGCCAATGGTCGCGGCGCGGTCAGTGGCCGAGATACCGGTCGTGGTCCCAAGCCCGTAGTCGACGCTCACGGTGAATGCGGTCCGTTGCGCCTCGGTGTTCGCAGTCACCATGAGCGGCAGTTCCAACGCATCGGCTCGCTCAGACAGCAGCGGCACGCAGATCACCCCGGAGGTGTGGGCCAGGAAGAATGCGATGTTGTCCGCCGTGGCCGCTTCGGCCGCCATCACCAGGTCGCCCTCGTTCTCCCGGTCTTCGTCGTCCACCACGACGACCATGCCGAGACGCCCGATGGCATCGATCGCCTCCTGGACCTCTGAGAATCCCATCAGGCTGCAACCTCCACTCGAAGATCCACTCCCAGTCGTTCCACGGAAACCAACTTTCCTCGCCACACGTCCCCAATTGTGCCAGCTCCGGTCCCCGCGAAAAGCGGCCGGGCATCATCGCCACCAAACAGCAACGGCGCGAGATACAGCACATATCGGTCAACCAGTCCCGCCGCATGGAAGTCGTGCGCCACGGAGGCACCCCCCTCGACCAGCAGTTGGAGCACGCCGCGCTGTCCCAACTCGGTCAGCACGTCGCTCAGTGGACCGGAAAGCTCGAGGGCAGGCAGGATCTTCGCCCCTGGCGGGGCAGCCCCGAGGACGACCCGCAGCGGCTGCGTGGGGGGTTGCCCTTCGCCTAGGCGGACCGTCAGCTCGGGATCGTCCGCCCGGACGGTGCCCGCACCCACCAGAATCGCATCCGAACGGGCCCGCAGGCGATGAGCGTCGCGCCGGGCCTCCTCTCCGGTGATCCAGCGGCTGGTGCCGTCCGGTGCGGCGGTGCGCCCATCGAGGCTGGCGGCCATCTTCAAGATGACCCAGGGCCGGCCAGTCGTTCGATGCTTGAGGTAGGGCGCCAGTTGCTCGGTGGCTTCGGCCGCCGCCGTCCCTACGCTCACTTCAATGCCGGCCGCACGCAGCGCAGCCACTCCTTTGCCCGCCACCTGCGGGTCCGGGTCTTCGACGGCGACGACCACCCGTCTCACTCCGGCCGCAATGATCGCATCGGTGCAGGGTGGCGTCCGTCCATGGTGGGCGCAGGGCTCGAGCGTGGTGAAGAGGGTCGCCCCCCGGGCGTGGAGCTTGCCTGCCTGGGCCAACGCGGTGACTTCGGCATGGGGGCCACCGGGGGGAGCGGTTGCTCCTTCGAAGATCTGGGCGGGGTCGAGGCCGGACACGACCACGCAGCCCACCCAGGGATTAGGCGCAGTCGTCCCTCGAACCGAATCACCGGCGGCGATGGCTCGATCCATGAACTCACGGTCCGGCGGAGCGTCCATGGTTGAGCTTCCGATCTGATCGTCGAACACGTTCCACCCACAGTCTGCCAGGATCAGCCCTCCGAAGCGGTCAGCTCGTGCTCCTCGGCTAACTGGGCCGTGCCGATCGACGTCCGATCAGAGATCATCACGTCACGTTCGGTCAGGGTGACCTCCGCCGCGGTGCCGACCGGGATCGGCGCAGCCGAATTCGGCTGATCGACGTAGACCATCACATCTTCATCGAGCAGAACGCCCAACCGCGTCACCGAACCCAGGAACGTCGTTGTCATCACCAGCCCGCGGCCGTGGGGGGACGGGACGACCCGCAATCCCTCGGGCCGAACGAGCACGTCGACATCGGTGCCCGACGGCCGGATGTCGACGGGACTGTCGGCCCCGGTCCGGATGTCGGCCGTGGTCCCCAGCAGGCTGACCCGGCCTTGCTCGGTGACGCCCGGGATCCGATTCATGGTGCCCACGAACTCGGCCACGAAGGCCGTGGCCGGCGCAGCGTAGAGCGTTGACGGTGTGTCCACCTGCTCGATCCGTCCGGATCGCATCACGCAGACCCGGTCGGCCATGGAGAGCGCTTCCTCCTGGTCATGGGTCACGAAAAGGGTGGTGATCTTGAGCCGCGTCTGCAGGACGCGGATCTGCTCGCGCAATTGCACACGGACCTTGGCGTCGAGGGCGGACAATGGCTCATCGAGCAAGAGCACCCGTGGCTCGATCGCCAGGGCACGCGCCAAAGCCACCCGCTGTTGTTGGCCGCCGGACATCTGATGGGGGTACTTGTCGGCCTCGGAAGCCAGCCCCACCAGGTCGAGCTGCTCGAGGGCTCGGGTCCGGCGGGTATGGTTCGCCACCTTGCGCATGCGCAACCCGAACGCCACGTTGTCCAGAGCCGTCATGTTGGGGAAGAGGCTGTAGCTCTGGAAGACCATGCCCATGTCGCGCCTTTGGGCCGGGATGCGGGACTGGTCCACTCCGTTGACCAGGATCCGGCCCGAGTCGACGGTTTCAAAGCCGGCCAGGACCCGCAGGGCGGTGGTCTTGCCACAGCCCGACGGTCCGAGGAGGGCCACCAGTTCCCCCGGCTGCAGGGTCAGGCTGAATCCGTCGAGCGCCTGCGTGGCGCCAAAGCGACGGCGAAGGCCCGTGAGCTCGACGGTGGCGCCGGCGTGCTGGGTCGTGGCCGTGGTCATGATCAGGCGTCCTTTCGGATCTGGGCCATCCGGCGGATGCGCCGGAGATCGAACGACGAGATCACCATCAGAACCAGCCAGGTGACCACCAGCGACAACAGCGAGACCGCGGTGGAGACATGCCCGTCATCCTGGGCGAAGTTGTAGATCCACACGGGTACCGTCTGGTAGAGGTCCAGGCTGGCCATGGTGAACTCGCCCAGGACCAGAGCGATGGTCAGCACCGTGGCCGAGAGGATGCCGGTCCGCAGGTTGGGGACGATGACACGCCACAGGGTCGAGCGCCATCCGCCGCCGAGCGATCGGGAGGCCTCCACCAGGGTCTTGAGGTCGATGGCCCGCAGACCCGCGTCGAGGGAGCGATAGACGAAGGGCATGGCGAGGACGGTGTACTCGAGCGCCAGCAGGTAGGGGGTGCTCTTCAGGAACTCAGGCGCCACCTGCAACACGCCGACGATGAGGACAATGGGCGGGATCACGATGGGGACGATCGTGATGCTGTCGAAGATCGGCCGCAGGCGGGGCAGGCGCAGGTGGACATAGACCGACGTCGGCACCATCAGCCCCAGCGTGATGGCGGTGGTCACCGCGGCCAGGCGCACGGACAGGCTCAGGGCGGCCGTGAAGCCAGCCTGGCTCGGTATGGCCGTGAAGGCGGAGAAGGTGAAGCCTCCGGCGAAATTCTCCAGTGAGAAGCGCAGGGCGGCGAAGAGCGGGATCAGGAAGAAGGCGCCGGTGATCCCCAGCACGATCCCCCGCCACCAGGCGATGTTGCGCAGGTGCACGGCGGACCAGGGCCGCGGGGGACGGGTCAGGCGGTCCTCGACATCAAAGATGGTCGGGGATTCGACTAGCGCAACCAACGCGACCCCCTCCTCTGGAGGAAGAAGTAGAAGACCATGACCACCGCGATGATCACCACCATGCCCAGGCCGAGGGCTTTGCCGACGTTCTGCTGGCCTGCGATCACGTTGCCGTTAAGGAACGAGCCGATCTGGATCGGGGTCAGCGAGATGCTGCCGCTGGTCAGCGCCTCGGCCGTGGCATACGCGGAGAGTGAGCCACCGAAGAGCAGGAGTACCCCACCGAGGAACGAGGGAAAGAGCACCGGGCCTCCGACGTAGCGCCAGTATTGCCAACCGCGTGCGCCCAGGCCCGATGCCGCCTCCCGCCAGGCTGGCCTCAGTCCCTCCAGCGCCGGCGTAATGACCAGGACCATGAGCGGGAGCTGGAAGTAGGTGTACACGATGGCCACCCCGAACATCTTGTAGAGATCGAAACCGTGACTCCACGGGTCGAAGCCAAATGCCTTCATCCAGTCGGTCACCAGGCCGGTAGTGCCGAGGGTAGCGATGAAGAGGAAGGCCAAGGGGACGCCGCCGAACTGGGCGAAGACGCCGGAGGCGGTGGAGACGATCCGGCGCAGGATCCGGCCGCGGGAGGTGAGGACAGCGTTGGCGACCACCAGCCCCAAGATCCCGGGGATGATCGACGTCAACACGGAGAGCTCGATACTGGTAATGAATCCGTGGGCGTAGACCCCGCGCGTGGCGATGGAGATATTGGCCCACGTCCAATGACCCGACGGGCTCCGGAAGGCCTCGACCGCTACCGCCGCCGCCGGCACGACCAGAAAGAGCGTCGTATAGAGGCCGAAGGGCAGGAGCCCCACCCCGGCGGCGAACGCAGTACGCGTCCGCCGCCGGGGCAGGCTCTCCGGCGAAACGACAGGGAGGGTGACCGAGCTCACCCGCCGATGGCCGAGGCCCAGTCCTGCGACACCAGGTTCTCGGCGACCGTATTCTGCGCCACCGAGGGGAACGTGATGGCACCGCTGGGCGCCTTGGGCAGGGAGGCCAGCGCCGTCTTGTTCGCCGCGCCGTTCTTCACCAGGCTGGCCAACTCAATCGGACGGGCCGAGCCCTCCAGCCAGAGATTCTGCCCGGTGGTCGAGTAGAGGTACTCCTCCCAGAGCCGTGCGGCCGCCGGATCAGGCGCCGTCGCACTGATGGCCTGGCTGTAATAGCTGGCGTAGTGGCCGTCCGTGGGGATGACGACTTTCCAGCCGGGGATCTTCTGCGCCACCTCCGACTCTTCCAGGTAGTCCCACCAGATGAGGATCGGCGTCTGCCCACTCTCGACCGTGGACTCACTGCCGGTGACCGGCACGAAGTTCCCCTCGGCCGAGAGCTTCTTGAAGTAAGCGATACCGGGCGCGATGTTGCTGAACGACCCGCCGTTGGCCAGGGCGGCCGCGTAGACCGCAGCGAAGGCCGCCCCAGCCTGCGTCGGGTTCCCATTCAGCGCGACCTCGTTCTTGTACTCGGGCTTGAGGAGATCGGCAAAGGAAGTCGGCGGGTCCTTGACGACTTTGGAGTTGTACCCGATGGAGACGTACCCGCCGTAGTCGTCGAACCAGTCCCCATTGGAGTCCTTGGCCGAGGCCGGAATCTCGTTCCAGCTCTGCACCTTGTAGGGGGCCAACAACCCCTCCTTGGCCGCTGAGATGGCAAACGATGTACCCATGTCGAGAACGTCAGGTGCGCGCGATTGGCCCTTCTCGGTCGTCACCGCGGTGATCTCGTCGGCGCTCGTGCCCTCAGGGTTCTCCGAGTTGATCTTGATGCCGTACTTCTTCTCGAAGTCATTGATGATGTTGCCGTAGTTAGCCCAGTCGGCCGGGAGGGTGATCACATTCAACGTGCCCTCCTTCTTCGCCGCCTTGATGAGCCCCGCCATCCCACCGAAAGCAGCCGCTGAGGTCGCTCTCGAGGGACTCACCTCGGCTCCGGCGCGAGGGTGCAATGGCGAAAAATGAGGCGGCGACGCTAAGGGCGGCGACATTGGTGAGTGCGGCGCGCAGAGGTTTCTTCATTCGTGTATTCCTTTCGTAAAGTGCGAAACGTGTGGCATCGGAACGTTTTCTCTTGCATTTGGGGCGTGGTCGGCTAAGGCGTGGGCGTCTCCTCAGGTTCGCAATGGACGTATGGGCGCGGGCGCGTCCGGTTGGCTACGTGTTCAGCTGCGAGTGAGCACTCCGATGAGTCCGGTCAGGTCGTCGATCAGATCCGTGTGCGGTGCGGTGGCAAGAGTGGCTCGGTCGTGCGCACCAGTGAGCACGCCGATTACCGCCCGTGCGCCCGCATTGGTACCAGCCTCCAGGTCGCTCGTCGTGTCCCCGACCACTGCGACGGCGTTGGCGTCGGGGACGCCCAACTGCTTCATGGCACCGAAGATCATGTCCGGCGCGGGCCGGCCCCGACCACAGTCCGCCGGAGAGAGTGCGAGGTCGATATGCGCCTGCCATCCCAGCGACTCGATGAGCGCGTCACGGGTACTCGGAGCGAATCCCGTCGTCAAGCAAACCTTGACGTCGTGTTCGCGGCAGCATCGCGAACGTCTCGAGGGCGCCCTCCATCGGGAGGATCCGCCCGGCGGCGACGATGCGCTCGTAGGCGTGTGCGAATTCCTCGGTCGCCCGAGCCGCCTGGTCGCGTTCCAACAGAGCGGAAAAGACGTCTGATTTGGACTGGCCCATCGTCTCGCGCACGTAGATCTGTGCCGAGGAGAATTGCGGGCTTCCGGGTAACACGCCTACCGCGGAGAGTGCCGCCGCGAACGCGTCGTCCACCGCTCCGTCGTCACGCACAGTAGTGCCAGCCATATCGAAGACGACCAAGGCAAATGGGCCGATCATGTCAGGAGACTCCTGCCGCCGCGAGTGTGTCCGCGGCGATGGCCGGCGCGCACGTCATGCCTCTGCCCCCCGGACCGTTCACCACCCACACACCAGGACTGACTTCTTCTCTTGCGCAGACGTCACCGTCGGTGCATTGGGCGTAGGTGCCTTCCCAGCGTCGGGCCACTGCGGGTAGCGGCACGCCCAAGAGGGCTTGCGCCCGGGAGAGGAGTTCCAAGCTGGGATCCTCGGACAGCGCGAAATCGAAGGGTTCGTCGTAAGCATGCGTGTCCCCGACCGTAAGACCGCCGTCGTGTCGCTGCACAACGAGGAGTTGCAGATGATGGGCGGCGGACACCGCGTTCTGCGTGCCGAGTGCGTCACGCGGGACGACGTCGTAGGCGGGGTAGTACCGCAAGGTGTCAGCGTCGGCCAACGACGTTGTCAGCGTCCCGGCAAAAGGAAGGGTCTCCATCATTTGCAATCGCACGCGGCGCAGGCGTCCCGACAGTTCTTCGGTTCCCTCGAGCTGGCCGAATGCGGCACCAGTGGCCACAATCACCAGGTCGGCTTCCCACCGCACACCGGTCACATCGACGAGCCCGCGCTCCTCGAGACGTACGACGCTACGGCCGGGGTGGAACGCATACGAGCCTCGAGCCAACATGTAGCTTCGCAGAGCGCCGAGGGCGAGGCGTGGCTCGACGACGGCGTCCTCCGCGCAGTAAAGGCCGCCGGCAATATCACCTCGGACTGCGGGGTTGCGTGCAATCACTTCTTCTGGGCCTAGATACGTCGTCGAGCGCAGCGCTGCGTCATCATGATGGGCGAACTCCTCCATGACCTTGCGCTCACCATCGTTGCGCGCCAGCGTCAACGACCCGGTAGGCCTGAACCCGATGGCGAGAATGTCGGCGCCGACTTCCTCCCAGCGGTGGCGGGAACGCTGCGCCGCATCGAGCTCGGCTCCCCTTCGTCGCCCACTGACCCAGATCAGGCCGAAGTTGCGCACCGAGGCGCCCTGGGGCGCGGCGTCGGCTTCGAGATGCTGCACGGAATATCCGCGCCGGCACAGCTCGAGGGCATGCCAGGTTCCGAGGATCCCTCCGCCAACGACCAGTGCTCGCTTCACAGGCGAAGTATCACATCTGAAATGTCAGTCGCATGACTTTGTAACGAAGAAACGGGAACATTTCTTCTTCTCGCCCCGTACCTAGCCAAGTGTTTGCATCCGTCACACAACTTTCGATGACGGATCAGGGCGAATCCGTAGCGTTGGCGCTACGCGTTGGCGCTACGCGTTGGCGCTGACGTTGGCACCGCCGGCGCTGACAGATGCGCGAATGCGCTCCGCAGCTTCCCAAGGTCGATCGTGACCGAAGATCGCGCTCCCAGCCACGAAGACGTTGGCACCCGCTTGTGCCGCTTGTGGGGCCGTGTCCACGTCAATACCACCATCGACTTCGAGATCGACGGAGAACGAGCCGGCATCGATGGCCTGACGGACTTGGCGTACCTTTGCGAGCACCTCCCCCATGAACTCCTGACCACCGAATCCGGGGAACACCGTCATGCACAGGACGAGGTCGACACTATCCAAGAACGGGGCAACTGCTTCGAACGGCGTATCAGGGTTCAAGGCCAATCCAGCGCGCAGACCGAGCTGGCGCATTTGGGCAATCAACGCCGGCGTGTTGCCGATCTCCACATGCACCGTGCAACCATCGGCTCCCGCGTCAGCGAAGTCCTCGAGGTACTTCTCTGGATTCGTCATCATCAGATGGCAATCGAAGAACAGCGGGGTGTGTCGTCGCAGTGATGCAACCACTGGAGGGCCGAGGGTGAGATTCGGAACGAAGTGCCCGTCCATCACATCGACGTGAAGCCAGTCAGCCGCGGCCGTCACTTCTCCGACCTGCTCGGCCAGCGCGCCAAAGTCAGCCGAGAGAACCGAAGGGGCGATGCGCACCTGGCCCGCGGGGCCGGGATCGTGCATGGTGGGCTTGCTCAACTGAACCGGGCCCAGCACAAGATGCGCCGGAAGCCATAGAAATACGGCTCGCGCTCCCCGAGTTCTTCGAGCAAGCGCTCTCGGTAACGGGCGACAAATGCCGTGAAGAGCTCGGGCGAGAGCCTGGTGCGATACGGCGTGAGCAACGTTCCCATCACCCACTCGACGACGTCGGTCGTTGACGAGAGCTCGTGACCGTAGACTTCCATGCGGACGACCTGTTTCTTCGCTCCGAGCTCGTAGAGGAGGTCGGCGTAGGTCTCGGGGGAGAGAACGAACCGGCCCCGGTCGCTGGGGAGATTCCCCTCCAGCGCATCGAAGAAAGGGCCCTCGTTGGCTACCTGCAGCGCGAGGAGATGTGCCGGGTGTCGAAAATTCGACGGAACCTGGAACGCCAACTGCCCACCCTCACCCAGGGCAGCACGCATACGCGCCAACAGGCCGAGGTGATCGTCCACCCATTGCAGGGAAGCGTTGGCGAAGACCAGGTCAAGATCCTGGCCCAGCCATGTCCCGATATCGCCAGCCGCGAACGCCAAGCCCACGACGCCTCCATGGTCGGCCTGGGCGCGGGCCAACATCGTCGGAGAGGAATCGATCCCTACGGTTTCAGCCGCCTGCATGCGCGCATGTAACTCTGCCGTCAGCTGACCAGTCCCGCAGCCCAGATCGACGACGCGCCCTCCCGGCACGGGCTCACAGAGGGCGACCAGATCGTCAAAGGGCTGGCGGCGTTCAGCATGGAAGCGCTCGTACTGCTCAGGGTTCCACCCCTCAATTGGAGTCACGGTCACCGAGCTCATGTCTAGTCGCTGCCGAGGCGCTCACCGACCGAGAGCCGCGCCCCCCGGACCCAATCCTCCGCCGTCATAGGAGTTCGGCTCTCGGGCTGTACCTCTTGCAACTCGAGGATGCCTCCCCCGGTGATCACCGACGTACCCATCAGCGTCCCTGGCGGCCCGAGGTCCTCTCGAGAATCCCTTTCAGAGAGCGCCGCCTTCAAGATCCCCAACCGTCGACCACGAAACGTCGTCCACGCCCGATCGAGGCGCACGACTCGATGAAGTTGGGCGGCATTGTCGCCCCAGTGCAGATGTACATCCTCGGGCGTCAACTTCGCGGCGATCGTGGCCTCCCCCTCCTGCTCCAGCGGTGTGGGCAAACCGGCCACCCCTGCCACGAGGGACTCCACCAAGAGTGCGCTGCCCACCTCGACCAGCTCGACGCGCAGTGCAGTTAGATCGGTGTCATTTCCGATGGGAACCACGCGGCGAGCGTAGACCGGTCCGGTGTCCAGCCCTTCTTCGAGTTTCATGAGGCAGACGCCCGTCTCGTCATCGCCGGCCAGGATCGCCCGCTCGACCGGCGCCGCACCTCGCCAGCGGGGCAGCAGAGAGAAATGGAGGTTGACCATGGGCACCCGTTCGAGCAGCGTTACCGGAATGATCCGCCCGTAGGCCACCACCACGGCCAGCTCGACCCCGGCCTCGGCCACATCTTCCATGGCGTGCGATATCGGCAGACCCAATTCGAGGGCGGCGGCTTTCACCGGACTAGGGGTGATCGCCCCCCCGCGGCCTCGACGCCGGTCGGGACGGGTGACACAAACGGCGATGTCGTGCCCTGCCCCTACGAGGGCCTGCAATGGGCGGACCGCCATTTCTGGCGTCCCGAGAAATGCGAGTCGTGCCACTTGACCACCGTAGGGCCTATCTCGCGAAGATGGTCGAAAGGCCGTCGGGGTCTGCCACCGACAAGTCCAGCGTGCGGTCACGCAGAATCCTGAGCGCTTCTTTGCGCTGGTCGGCGTCGAGCCTTTCGATCAGCAAGATCCCATCGAGGTGATCCAGCTCGTGCTGGAAAACGCGGCCTTCCAATTCCGTCGCTTCTATCGACAGTTCGTTCCCGTCGAGGTCGAGCCCGACCAGGTGCACCGCATTGGGTCGGACAATCTCCCAACTCAGGCCGGGGATCGACAAGCACCCCTCTTGATAGGTCCACTCACCGTCGCTCTCGACGATGCGCGGGTTGATCACGGCGCGGGCTCCTTCGCCGATGTCGTAGACGAATAACCTCTTTTGGACACCAACCTGGTTGGCCGCCAGTCCCGAGCCGGGAGCCTCGTACATGGTCTCGATCATGGTCTCGGCCAAGGCCGCCACCGCGGCATCGATGTCGACCACCTCGCGGGTGATCTCCTTGAGGACCGGATCCCCGTATTGTCGGATGGTCAGGCCTGCCATGCCCTCATTCTAACGATGACCCCGACGTCCGCGGTCTCAGAGCGCGGCCGGATCGACTTCGACCCGCAACCCGCGACCGGGCGGGCGGGTCACGCCAGCAAGGAGGTCGCACAGCTCCACATGGCCCGGCGCCTGTACAAGATACCGATCTTCGGCCAATTCGGAGAACGTCATCTCCCTCGCCCGCGCCCGCCTGGCGCAGTGCATCGACATAGCCGTTGGCCAATGTGCCGGACACGGCCGCCAGGGCTGAGAACGGTGGTAATCCCGCACTCCGGCGCATCGACTCCTCGGACGTGAGGATCCCTGCCGGCTCACCCCGGGCCACGGCCACCAACACGGGATGGTCGGGCACCCGGGTCTGCACGAGGATGCGCGCCGACGCCGGACCTCGTCGTGGACCGACCAGCCGAGAGGCCCGCACCAAAAGAGCGAGCGTCTCGTCGGTCGCGCTGAAGCGCGGTGCCAACAAATGGAGGTCGATATCGAGGAACACGACGGCTGCGGCGTGCCGGACCCGGTGCAAGATGGCCTCGGTGCCCATGAGGACCGGGGCGGGCGGGACATCCCCGGCCGCAGCAGGGCCCGATACCTCGCCCACCTCGACCCCGAGCAGAGCGGCGACCTCCTCGCGCAGGCGCGTGACGCCGGCCCGCAATGTCTTCATCCGCATCCGGCCACAAGAAGCACAGATCAAAGGGCGTTCGCTGAGGCAGCGAGGGCAGCGCAGGCCCGTCTCGGATTGGGCCATCGCGGCGCCACACGTTGTACATTGCGCCAACTCGCCGCAGTGGGCACAGGCCAAAAGCCGCGCCCTTCCCGTCCGATCGTAGAAGCACACCACCGGTCCCCGTTCGGCGATCGCGCCGGGGTCATCGAGTACCGAGCGAGCGAGTCGCGACGAACTCCTCGGAGAACATCCCACTTCGCGGGTCGGCGCCCCGCCGATCCACGTTTTCGATCGTCGACCACCCCGCCGCGCTCCTCGGTGACCGGGAGCGCTCGCAGAACACGGCCAGAACTCGTGACCACTGGCGGGCAGGGCGACGTGAGGATGCAGGGGCACCCATCACGGCGGGCCCTCTCGGTGACGACCTCGACCGCGCTGTAGGTGGGCGCGCTCTCTTCGCGGTACGACTCGTCATGAGCATCGAGCACGAGGGCGGCGGCCAGGGATGGCAGTGGTGCCCACGCTGCCGCCCGGCTCCCGACCACGATGGGCCAACCCGCTCTCGCCGCGGCCCAGTCCGTCGTGGCCGGGTAACCGCGCCGCACCAGGCGTGCGCACAGGCGCTCGGCCCAGCCCACGGAGGGGACGAGCACCAGCACGCCGCCCGGTCGGCTCGCTGTATCTGGATCCTCGACCACGGCGAGCACCAGATCGATCAGATCGGTCGACGGCGCGAGCCGAAGGATCGTCGAACCATCTGTCTGCAACACAGTCCCCGCCAGTACCCTCAGAGCGGACTGCTCCGGTCGAGTGTCGCCAGGCCCCGGCCCGACCCCCGGCACCGCTGGCAGCCGCCGCACCGAACCGTGGGGCGACGCCACGCCGAGAAAGAAGGAGATCGGGCCGGCCCAGCGCCAGGCGGCCCATGTGGCCAACTCGACGAGCGAAGGCGGAGGGCCCCAGCCGGACCAGAGCTTCAGCGGCCGGAGCTCGACCCCTTCGGGCGGCGTGACATCGTCGTCCACCACCCACCCGCCGACGCGCCGGCCGTGGAGCTCGACGCGCACCCTGGTACCCACACGCACGTCTTGCGTCCAACCCTCGGGGACGAGATAGTCGAAAAGCTTGGGAACTGCGGCCATGTCGGTGCGTACCCGCACGCAGCGTTGACCCGGCGTGGTGACCTCAGAGGCCGAGCGCCGCACGCAGGTCGTCGACCCGTGGAGTCGCTTCCCACGTGAATTCCTTCTCCGAGCGGCCGAAATGGCCGTAGGCGGCCGTCTTCTTGTAGATGGGGCGGCGCAAATCCAGGTCGCGGGTGATGGCGGCCGGGCGCAGATCGAAGATCTCTCTCACGCCGCTGGCGATCCTCTCGGGGTCCACCACCTCGGTACCGAAGGTCTCGACCATGAGCGAGACGGGGTGGGCCACGCCGATGGCGTACGCCACCTGAACCTCGCAACGGGTCGCCGCACCGGCTGCGACAACGTGCTTGGCTACCCAGCGAGCGGCATACGCCGCGGAACGATCGACCTTCGAGGGGTCCTTCCCCGAGAAGGCGCCCCCGCCATGACGGGCCATCCCGCCGTAGGTGTCGACGATGATCTTGCGACCGGTCAGGCCGGTGTCGGCGTGCGGCCCTCCCAGCTCGAAAATACCGGTCGGGTTGGCCAGGATCCGCAATCCCTCGGTGTCGAGGTCGCTGGGCAACAAGGGGTTGATCACGTGCTCGGTCAGGTCGACCAGCAGCTGTTCGCTCGAGGTCGATCCCGGGGGCGTGCTGGGTCGAGATAAGCACCGTGTCGATCCGCACGGGGCGCCCGCCCTCGTAGACCACCGAGACCTGCGTCTTGCCGTCGGGGCGCAGATAGGGCACCGATCCAATGCGCCGAACCTGGGCCAACCGCTCCGAGAGACGGTGGGCCAGCCAGATCGGCAACGGCATCAGGTCGGGCGTCTCGTCGCAGGCGTAGCCGAACATCATTCCCTGGTCCCCGGCGCCTTGGGCGTTGAGCGTGTCCTCACCGCCCAAGCCCGTGCGGAATTCGTAGGCCTTGTCCACGCCCTGGGCGATGTCTGGAGACTGCGCATCGAGCGAGACCAACACGCCGCACGTGTTGCCGTTGAAGCCGTAGGCGTCGTTGTCGTAGCCGATGGCGCACACGGTCTCGCGGACGATGGCGGCGATGTCGACGTAGGTCGATGTGGTCACTTCGCCCGCCACGACGACAAGACCTGTCGTCAGGAGCGTTTCGCAGGCCACCCGGCTGGCCGGATCGCCCTCGAGCATGGCGTCGAGCACGGCGTCGGAAATCTGGTCCGCCATCTTGTCGGGGTGGCCCTCGGTCACTGATTCCGAGGTGAACGTCGTTTTCACTGGGGGCTCCGATTCTGACTCTGGTGGGCAATCACCCTATCGAGTACGGCGTTGGCAACCGCATTCTTGGACGTCAGGGCGATCTCGGTGGTGCTGCCATCCGCGTCGAGGATGGTGACGGCATTGGTGTCGTGGTCGAAGCCGGCGCCGGGAGCGCTCACATCGTTGACGACCAACAGGTCGACCCCCTTGCGGTGCAGCTTCTTGCGGCCGCGCTCGATCGACATCGTTGGTCTCGGCCGCGAACCCGACCAGCACCTGGCCCGGAGTGCGGCGAGCCACCAAGCCGGTCAGGATGTCGGGCGTCGGCTCCAGAACCAATTCCGGCACGCCGTCCTCTTTGGAGAGCTTGCTGGTCGGCCGCCACCTTTGGCCTGAAGTCCGCCACGGCGGCGGCCATGATGACGACATCGGCCTGACGACTCGGCCCGTCCAGGGCCGCCTCCATGTCGGCCGCGCTCTCCACGTCGACCCGGAAGATTGCCGCCTTCACATCGGCCGCCAGGGCGAGCCCCGACGAGGTGACCAGCGTCACCTGCGCTCCCCGGCGGGCAGCTGCCTCGGCTATGCGCATGCCCCTGCTTGCCCGAGGAGCGGTTGGTCAGGAAGCGCACCGGATCGAGCGCCTCACGGGTGCCACCGGCACTCACCACCACGCGCTGCCCGGCCAGGTCGCGGTCCGCTGCGGGCCCTCGCATCGCGCCAGCAGCCCGGGCAACGATGTCCGCTGGATCGGCGAGCCGGCCCTCACCGGAGTCGCCCCCGGCCAGATGCCCAACCGCCGGCGGCACGATCCCCACGCCCCGTCGGGTCAATGTGGCCAGGTTCTCCCGCACGGACGGGTGCTCCCACATTTCGGTGTGCATGGCTGGGCAAACCAGAACCGGGGCCCGGGTGGCGAGAAGCGTCGCCGTCAACAGGTCGTCGGAGAGCCCGGCGGCGTAGCGCGCCAGGAAATGGGCCGTCGCCGGCACCACCACGATCAGGTCGGCGCTCTGCCCGAGACGGGTGTGGGGAATGGGCGAGTCCTCGTCCCATAACGACGTCTGCGCGGGCTCGGAGGCCAAGGCGGAGAACGTCACGGCACCGACGAAGCGGGTGGCCTCGCTGGTGAGGACCGGGATCACGTGGGCGCCGGCATCGACCAGCAGCCGGCACACCTCGACGGCCTTGTAGGCCGCGATCCCGCCGCAGACACCCAGGACGATACGGGGCGAGGCTCTCGGACGTGCGGCTCTTCGGTCATGACGGGATCTCCGCACGCGGCTAGCTTGCGGTCGGGTCCTCGTCCCCGACGTCAAGAACTCGATCTCGGTGTCGGCCTCGACGACATCGTCAACGTCTGCGTCTGCGTCTGCGTCTACCGCGCCCAGGTCGAGCGAGTCCACGATCGCGCCGCTTGCGTCGTCTTCGATCTCTTCGATGTCTTCGATGTCGTCGGCCAGGACCTCGGTCAGCACGACCTCAGCCACCTCCGCCTCAGCCGCCGCCAGTGCGGCCTCTTCCTCAGGGTCGAGGCGGGTGTAGGTCGCCTTGCCGGCGGCGATCTCCTCGAAAGCGATCGAAACCGGCTTGCCCGAGACCGAGGCGACCTGCGGCGGCACGACCTTGCCCAGACCCTCGCCCAGGCTGTTGTAGTACGAGTTCACCTGACGGGCCCGGGCCGAGCCCAGGGCGACCAGCGTGAACTTGGAGTCCACCTTGTCCAGAGATCCTCGATCGGTGGATCCATGAGCGTGTTGCGGCCTTGGGCCATTTAGGTGTCCTCCGGGATTGCGGCGCGCGGAGCGGCCGTTCGGGTCCGGTCAACTATAGCGGCCAGCTCGCCCCGGGCCTGACGCAGGTCGTCGTTGACCACGGTGTACGCTGCCACCTGGCGCCCCCGCTCGACCTCCTGCTCGCCCTTCTTCACCCGCTCGCGATGTGCTCCTCGTCGTCCCCACGGGCCGCCAGACGGGCCGCTTGCACCTCGACCGACGGCGGCAAAAGAAGGATGACGGTGGCATCGGGCCGCTTGGCCAAGACCTGCTCGGCTCCCTGCACGTCTATCTCGAGAAGGACGTCGGATCCCTCCGGCGGCCGGGGAATGGGCGTTCCCATCAGGTTGCCCAGGAACTCGGCCCACTCGAAGAACTCACCTCGTGCCACCGCGTTCTCGAACGTGGCCCGGTCGACGAACTCATAGGAGTTGCGCTCGCGCTCACCGGGGCGCGGCGAACGTGTGGTCCAGCTACGGCTCAACCAGAGCGTGGGATCAGCTGCGACGAGCTCTGCGGCCAGCGTGCCCTTGCCGGCCCCGCCGGGGCCGATGAGCACGAAGATCAGTGGCTCAGCGCGCAGTCTCTTTGAGCAGCGACTCGCGCTGCTTGGCGCCCAGTCCCTGCAGACGGCGGCTGTCGCTGATGCCGACGGTCTCCATGAGACGGCGCGCCTTGACCTTGCCCAGTCCCGGAAGGGACTCGAGAACCGAGACCACCTTCATCTTCCCGACGGTCTCGTCGGAGTCGGCCTGCGTGAGCAATTGATCCAGCGTGAGATTGCCCATCTTGAGCTTCTCTTTCACCACGGCCCGCTCGCGGCGAACTCTGGCGGCCTTTTCAAGTGCAGCAGCGCGCTGCTCGGGAGTGAGTGCGGGAGGTTGCGGCATGGCGAGACCATAGCGCCTCTGTTCGCGCCGTTCACACCTAAAAGCCCTACTCAGCCCAGGACGGTCGCCAATTCGCCACTCAGATCGGCGGCCGCCCGGCGCAGATCGACCGGATCGGGCCCGTTCGCGAGCAGGCTCCGTGAGGTGCTGACCAGGACACTTCCGGGTTCACACCCCGCGAATCGTGTCGGCAGATCCTCGGGGCGTGCACCCTGCGCGCCCAGGCCGGGCGCCAGAATTACCCCTCCGAGCTGGCACAATGGAAATTTCGGTCTGTTTCAAGCGTGGCCCCGATCACGGCGCCGACCGTCCCGGTCGGGACATCGAGCGAGTCGTTCCAGGCGGCGATCTCGGCCAGGATCGACTCCTCCACCGAGACCCCTGAGCTCGGTCACTGCCTCCTGTAACGAGCCGCCCTTCTGGATTTGAGCTCCGGGTGACCACAATTACCCCCCGGCCGGTGCGGGCGGCCATGGTCACCAGGGGGGCAAGGGCCGCCACCCCGAGATACGGATGCGCCGTCACCGCGTCCGCGGCCAGGGTGCTCCCCTCGCCCAGCCAGGCCTCGGCGTAGGCTGCCGCGGTCGTGTCGATGTCCCCGCGCTTGGCGTCGGCCAGCACCAGGAGCCCGGCTCGGGCCGCGTCCACGAACAGTCGCTCGAGCTCGGCCAGCCCGGCCGAGCCGTGGCGCTCGAAGAACGCCACCTGCGGCTTGATCACCGGCACGACCCCGCCGAAGGCCTCGACGCAGATCCGGCAGAACGAGCGCAGTCCCTTGACGTCGTCGGTCAGGCCCCACGCCCTCGAGCAGGTCACCGGACGGATCGATTCCGGCGCAGAGCGGCCCGAGACGTCCGACGGCCTCCGCCACCCGCACTCCGAAGCTTGTCTCCCCTCACCGCTCCTTCACTGCCTCCCTGGCTCCCTCTCGTTGTGGCACCGCGGTCACTGCCCTCGCGGCCCGGCGGCACGCAGCGCGCGCCACTGTTGTTCCCCTCTTCTCGCACCACCGCGCCGAGCTCACGCAGAACCTTCCACGGGGCGCGAGGATCACGGAATGTCGCCGTCCCCACCTGCACAGCATCGGCGCCCGGCCCGCAGGAACTCGACCGCATCCCGACCCGACGCCACGCCGCCCACACCGATGATGCCCGCGTCGGGGAAAGCCTTGCGGCACTCCCATACCGCCCGGACTGCCACTGGATGGAGGGCCTGCCCCGAGAGTCCGCCGCCGCCGGCACCCGAGCACAGGGCGACCCGTCTCGACGTCGAGTGCCAACCCGAGCAAGGTATTGGTCAAGGTGAGCCCCTCGGCTCCCTCGGCGAGCGCCGCCCCGGCGATCGCCGCGATATCGGGCACGTTCGGGCTCAGCTTGGCCCAGCGGGGCAGACCGCATTCGGTAGCAGCCACCACCTGCGCCCGTCGCCCGTTCGGAGTGGGCGAACATCCGCGAGCGGTCCTCCACGTTGGGACAGCTCACGTTCACCTCGACCGCCACGATGGCCGATCCCGCCATTCGCGTTCTGCACGGCCCGGGCGATCATTGCCGCCGCTTGGGCATAGTCGTCCACCGACTGGCCCCAGATGCTCGCTACTACCCGCGCCCCGCAGTTTGCGAGCGCCGGCAGGTCGTCAGCCAACCAGGCCGCTAATCCGGGACCCTGCAGTCCGACGCTGTTCAACATGCTGGACCCGACCTCGTGTACCCGGGGGGCAGGATTGCCCTCCCACGGGCGGATCGAGACTGATTTGACCACCACGGCACCCAGCTGCGACAGATCCGCGTAGTCAGCCGAGCTCTACGCCATGCCCGGCGGTCCCCGAGGCCGTCATGATCGGGTTCGGGAAAACGACCGAGCCCACCGTAGTGCCCAGACTGTCCGTCCCCGAGATCACGAACGAGGCTCACCCAGCCCGAGATGAAGGTCCTGCAAGGCGCGCACCACCAGCGGGTGCTGGCGTGCATCGGCGATGCCCCCGGCCGCCGCCCGTGCCGCGGCCAGCGTCGTCAGGCAGGGCACGTGGTACGTGATGGAAGCCATCCGAATGTGTTGACCGTCGGCCCGCGGTCCCAATCCACGAGGTGTGTTCACCACGAGCTGCACCTTGCCCTGGGCGATGAGCTCGACCGCATCGGAGGCGACCCCCTCCTCGCCCACCTTCGAGACCAGCGTGTCGACCGGCACTCCTTGCGAACGGAAGTAGCCGGCCGTGCCCAAGGTGGCCGCAATGGAGAATCCCATCGCGCTGAACGCACGCGCGACTTCCAAGCCGGCAGGCTTGTCCCGATCAGCCAGAGAGAGGAACACGGTGCCCGAGTCGGGCAGGCGGGTACCAGCCGCCATCTGGCTCTTGGCGAAGGCCAGGCCGAACGTCTTGTCCACCCCCATGACCTCACCCGTGGAGCGCATCTCGGGCCCGAGCAGGGTATCGACACCGGGAAAGCGGTCGAAGGGCAAGACCGCTTCCTTCACGCTCACATGGTCGAGCGTCGGGCACCTGGCCGGTGGCATTGCGAGGAAGCAGACCGACCTGGCGCAGCTCGGCCAGGGTCTGCCCGACCATGACCCGTGCCGCCACCATCGCCAGAGGTACGCCAGTCGCCTTGGCCACGAAGGGCACCGTCCGACTGGCTCGGGGATTCGCCTCGAGGACATAGACCTGACCGTCCTTGACGGCGAACTGGACATTGATCAGGCCGCGCACCGACAGCGCATCGGCCAGAGCGCGGGTGTGCTGATCGAGTGCGGCGAGGACTTCGGCCCCGAGCGACTGCGGAGGCAGGGCGCACGCCGAGTCGCCCGAATGAACGCCCGCTTCCTCCACGTGCTCCATGATCCCGGCGATCAGTGTCTCCCCGGAGCCATCACGCACGGCATCGACGTCCACCTCGACGGCGTCTTCCAAGAAGCGGTCGACGAGAACGGGCCGCTCCGCCGTCACTCCACCCTCCCGGGCCAGAGCACCGGTTGTGAGGGTATGCATGACGCGGCGCACCGCATCGTCGTCGTAGACGATCTCCATGGCGCGGCCACCCAACACGTAGCTCGGCCGCAGCAGCACCGGATAGCCCACGCTCCCGGCGATGGCGAGGGCCTCAGCCGTGCTGGTCGCCGTCCCGCCTGGCGGCTGCGGGATGTGCAACGAGCTGCAGAGCGCATTCCAGCGTTCGCGATCCTCGGCCAAGTCGATCGATGCGGGACTGGTCCCGAGTACGAGCTCGGGTGGCAACGACCCCGCCAGCTTGAGCGGCGTCTGGCCTCCAAGCGCAACGATGACACCGACGACTTTTCCTCCGGCGCCCTGCTCCGCCTCGAGCACGTTGGCCACATCCTCGGCGGTCAGCGGCTCGAAGTAGAGCCGGTCCGAGGTGTCGTAGTCCGTCGACACCGTCTCGGGGTTGCAATTGATCATGACCGTCTCGTAGCCGGCGTCGCGCAACGACATGGAGGCGTGGACGCAGCAGTAGTCGAACTCAATTCCCTGCCCGATACGGTTGGGCCCCGAACCGAGGATGATGACGCGGTCCCGCTCCGAGGGTCGAACCTCGTCCTCCTCCTCATACGTGGAGTAGTGGTACGGCGTAAAAGCTTCGAACTCCGCCGCGCAGGTGTCGACCGTCTTGAAGGTGGCCCGCACGCCGAGGGCCAAGCGCTCGCGCCGGACCTCGTCCGCGCTCGTGTGGAGAAGGTAGGCCAGCTGCTCGTCGGAAAAGCCGAGGCGCTTCGCTCGCCGGTAACCGTCCCGGTCGAGCTGGCCGGCCGCCGCGATCCGCTGACGTGCCACGCTTATCCGCTCGATCTGCCGCACGAACCACGGATCGATGCCAGTGCGGGCCACTATGTCGGCGGCACAAATGCCGCGGCGCAATGCCGCTTCCAGCTCGAAGATGCGTTCGGGCGTGGCCACCGCGATGCGCGCTGAGCAATTCCTCGTCGTCCAGCTCGTCGATGACGCGCTCCCCCTGGTCGGCGTTGAGCCCGGCGCGGCCTTGTTCGAGTGACCGCAGCGCCTTCTGAAGCGATTCGCAGAACGTGCGCCCGATGGCCATCACTTCGCCGACGGACTGCATCCGGGTACCCAACCGTCCGTCCGTGCCGGGCAACTTCTCGAAAGCCCAACGGGGGATCTTCGTCACCACGTAGTCGATCGTCGGTTCGAACGAGGCCGGCGTCGCCCGGGTGATGTCGTTCGGTATCTCGTCGAGGAGGTATCCCGACGGCGAGGCGGGCCGCGATCTTGGCGATGGGGAACCCGGTGGCCTTGGAGGCCAGGGCCGAGGAGCGCGACACGCGCGGGTTCATCTCGATGATGACGCGGCGACCCGTACGGGGATCCACCGCAAACTGCACGTTCGAGCCACCTGTCTCGACCCCGACGCGGCGCAGGCAGGCGAAGGCATCGTCGCGCATCCCCTGGTATTCGACGTCGGTCAGCGTCTGGGCCGGGGCCACGGTGATGGAGTCGCCGGTGTGCACCCCCATGGGATCGAAGTTCTCGATGGAGCAGACGACGACGCAGTTGTCGGCCGCGTCACGCATGACCTCGAGCTCGTACTCCTTCCATCCCGCGATCGAGCGCTCGACCAGGATCTGGCCCACCGGGCTGGCCGCCAGGCCCTCCACGGCCAGTTGGGTGAAGTGGGCCGCATCCTGGGCAATCCCGGTCCCCGATCCGCCGAGGATGAAGCTGGGGCGGACCATGATCGGATACCCGATCTCTTCTGCGATCTCCTCGGCCTCGGCCAGGGTGTGGGCGAATCCCGATGGAGGCACCTCGAGGCCGATCTCCTGCATTGCCGCCTTGAACTTGTCGCGGTCCTCTGCCGTCGAGATCGCCTCGGGGCGGGCCCCGATCACCTCGACGCCATAACGCTCGAGCACCCCGAGCTCGACCAGCTTCATCGTCAGGTTGAGTGCCGTCTGGCCGCCGAGCGTGGGTAGCAGGGCGTCGGGCCGCTCCTTCTCGATGATGGCGGTGAGCACTTCGGGGTCCAACGGTTCGACGTAGGTGCGGTCGGCCGTGGCCGGGTCCGTCATGATCGTGGCCGGGTTGGAGTTGGCCAGCACGACGCGGTAGCCCTCTTCAGCCAGGACCCGGCAGGCCTGCGTACCGGAATAGTCGAATTCGCAGGCTTGGCCGATCACGATCGGTCCCGATCCGATGACCAGAATCGTCCTTAAATCCTCGCGGCGCGGCACGGTGACGTCCCTCTGTCCTTCTCGTTCAGCGCTGTCCAGCGCGTGTGGTCGGCTCCCCCATCAGCGAGCGGAACTCGCCAAAGAGGTAGCGGGCGTCATGCGGCCCTGGCGCCGCCTCGGGGTGGTACTGGACCGAGAAAGCCGCTGCCCTGGGGGCGCGGATCCCTTCGATCACGCCGTCGTTGAGATTCACGTGGGTCACCTCGGCGTCGGGCACCGAGCCTGCAGCCACGGCGTAATTGTGATTCTGGCTGGTGATCTCGACCACACCGGTCGCCAGTCGCTGCACCGGGTGATTGGCCCCGTGATGGCCGAAGGGGAGCTTGTACGTGGTGCCGCCCAATGCGGCGGAAAGGAGCTGGTGGCCCAGGCAGATCCCGAAGATGGGCACCCGGCCCAACAGATCGGCAATGACGTCGCGTGGCCCAGGGAGGGCGGCCGGATCCCCGGGGCCATTGGAGAGAAAGACCCCATCGGGGTCGAGGGACAGCACCTCGGAGGCAGACGTTCCGGCCGGCACGACCGTCACGGTTCCGAGCGCGGCCAACTGGCGCACCATGGCCGTCTTCACGCCGAAATCGAAGGCAACGATGCGCAAGGGCCCGTGCCCGTAGGTGGCAGCGGCGGTCGCCGTGACGCCCGAGACCAGATCCACGCCATCGGTCGTAGGGGCTGCGGCAGCAGCGGCCCTCAGCTCGGTCTCGCTGGCCGTGCCGAAGGCACAAGGGATGGAACCCACCCGTCGTATGTGGCGGGTCAGGCGCCGGGTGTCCACTCCCGCAATGGCGGGCAAGCCGTGGCGCACAAGAAAGTGCTCCAACCCTTCCGACGACCGCCAGTTCGAGGGGTCCACCGTGAGCTCACGCACCACGATGCCCCGGCAGAAGGGCTGCGCGGCCTCATCATCCTCGGCATTGGTGCCGTAGTTGCCGATGTGGGTGTTGGTGAATGCCACCACCTGTCCGGCGTAGGAAGGGTCCGAGATGATCTCCTGATAGCCGCTCATCGCAGTGTTGAACACCAATTCTCCGGTGGCCACGGGAACCGACGCTCCCGCGGCCTCGCCGGCAAAGACAACGCCGTCGGCGGTCACCAACAGCGCACGTGGACGTTCTTCTGGATTCACGGTTCCGGCGGTCATCGTTGCGCCACTCCATCGACCACGACCGGCTCGCCGCGCAGGATCGTGTGCCGTATCGCGCCCGTGAAGCTCCGGCCGGCGTAGGGGGTGTTGCGGCTGCGACTGGCCAGGCGCATGGGGTCCACCATGGTCGTCGCGCTCGGATCGAAGACGCAGAGGTTCGCCGTAGAACCCAGTTCGATCGGACCCCCATGGGCACTGTGGCCGGCCCGGCGGGCGTCGGTCTTCGTCAGGCCGGCAATGGCGGCCGGCTGCGTGCTCATCAGCGCGAAGATCCGCTCGGGCGAGAGCAGCGGTGAGAGCACTTGCCAGGCCAGCGGCAGCGCCGTTTGCAATCCGAGCATCCCCGGCGGGGCCTGGTCGAACGGCACGTCCTTGGCCTCGGGGGCGTGCGGCGCATGATCGGTCGCCACCGCATCGATGGTCCCGTCACAGAGACCGGCGATCACCGCCGCCACATCGCTGTCGGCACGCAGCGGCGGGTTGACCTTGAACACCGGGTCGTAATCGGCCACCTCCGCATGGGTCAGCAGCATGTGATGAGGCGCCGCTTCTGCCGTCACCGGTAGGCCTTCCGCCTTGGCCTGGCGCACGAGCTCCACCGAGCCCGCCGTCGAGAGGTGCAAGAAGTGCACGGGGGCACCGGTGAGCCGGACCAGCTGGATGTCGCGTGCCACCATCGACTCCTCGGCCGCGGCCGGTATACCGGGCAGCCCGAGCCGACTGGACCAGCAGCCTTCGTGCATAGTCCCGCCTGAGGCAAGATGCTCGTCCTCGCAATGCTGGGCCAAGGTGACCCCGAGTCCCTTGGCGTAGTCCAGCGCACGCCGCATGAGCGCGCCGTCCTGCACCCCGGCACCGTCGTCGGTGAAGATGCGCACGCCCAGCTCCGCCAACTCGCCCAGAGGAGCGAGGGCATGGCCGGCCCGCCCGACCGTGATGGCGCCCGACACCGCAACCTCGGCCAAGCCGGTGCGCCCCAGCGCGAGCACGTCACGCGCCACACCGGCGGAGTCGATCGCCGGTTCGGTGTTCGGCATGGCGACAACCGCGGTGTACCCGCCGAGCGCAGCCGCCCGGGCACCGGTCTCCACGGTCTCGGCCTCCTCGCGCCCGGGCTGGCGCAAGTGGGTGTGCAAATCGACGAGGCCGGGTGCGATGAGACAACTCCGCGCGTCGAGCACCAGGGCGCCGGACGGCGGCTCGATGGTCTCGGCCAGCCCGACCACGGCGCTCTCGGCCAGGGCGACGTCGAGCCGCCGCAGGCCGTCGGGGGTCACGACACTGCCGCCGCGTAGGACAAGGGTTATTTCAGACACTGGTCACCTCAGACACTGGTCACCTCAGCCTCGCCGGACCACTCGCCGCCGAGGAGCAGAAAGAGGATGGCCATGCGCACAGCCACCCCGTTGGTGACCTGTTGGGTGACCACGGTCCGAGGCAGGTCAGCGACATCGGAGGCAATCTCGACCCCGCGCACCATGGGACCTGGGTGCGTGACGATCGCGTCGTCCCCCAAGAGATCCACCCGACGAGAGGTCAGACCCCAGCCAGCGGTGTACTCACGCAAACTGGGGACGAACGAACCGCTGCCGCGTTCGGCCTGGAGTCTCAGCAAGGAGACCACGTCGGCGTCGCCTAAGGCGGCGTCGAAGTCGGAGGCCACCGTGACGGGCCATCCCTCGAGCGAGGGCGGCAGCAGGCTGCCCGGGGCGGCCAGCGTGACCCGGGCGCCGAGGGCGGTATAGGCCAGCACCTCGGAGCGGGCCACCCGGCTGTGGCGAATGTCGCCCACGATGAGCACCCGGAGCCCATCGAAGCAGTCGATGCCCAGCTCCTCGGGCGCCGCTCCCTTGCGTTCGGCCAGGACCTGGCGCACGGTGAAGCAGTCGAGTAGCGCTTGGGTGGGGTGCTCGTGCCACCCGTCGCCGGCATTGATCACTCGGGCTCGGGTCGCCCACTGCGCCACCCGATGAGGTGCGCCGGCGGATGCGTGGCGAATGATGAGGGCATCGATACCCATCGCTTCGACCGTCTCGACGGTATCGCGCAACGACTCGCCCTTCTTGACCGACGAGCTGGCCACCGCCAGTGAGAGGACATCGGCCGAGAGCCGCTTGGCCGCCGTCTCGAAGGAGAGCCGGGTGCGGGTCGACTCCTCGAAGAAGAGAGTCGCCACGACCTTGCCCCGTAGGGTCGGCACCTTGGGCACCGAGCGTCGCTCGACCTCTGCGAAGGCCTCGGCCACCCGCAGCACCTCGGCGATGCCGTCCCTTCCCAGGTCTGCGATGGAAAGCAGGTGCTGGGGGCGATTCATTTGGTCTCCCGGGTCATTTGTTCTCCAAGGTGCCGATCCAGACACCCTCGTCACCGACATCGACCATCTCTTCGCGTTGAGTGGGCAGGTTCTTGCCCACAAAGTCCGGCCGAATGGGCAATTCCCGATGGCCGCGGTCGATCATGACGGCCAGCTGCACGGCCCGGGCGCGGCCGAAATCATTCAGCGCATTGAGGGCGGCCCGGATGGTGCGCCCGGTGAACAGCACGTCGTCGACCAGCACCACGACCTTGCCGGTCAAATCCCCCGGAATGTTGGTGACCGCTTCGGGGAGAACGGGGCGTAGGCCGACATCGTCGCGATAGAAGGCCACATCGAGGCAGCCGACAGGCAAAGTGGCTCCTTCGATCTGGCCCAGCATGTCCGCCATGCGGCCCGCGAGTGGGACACCGCCCGTCTGCAGCCCGATGAGGACTACGTCCTCGACGCCCCCGTTGCGCTCGACCACCTCGTGCGACATCCGAGTCAGAGCTCGCTGGACATCGGCCGGGGAGAGAACTTGGGAGTGGGCCACGAACACGCCCCCGAGGGGTCGCGTATGACTGCGTTCGCGTTCGGCCACTGCTCCTCCTGTCCGTATGAGCCTCACGGGACTCACTTGACGGTCAGACGCACACCTTATCGCGGTCCTCCGTCGCCCCGCACCTCAGCCGCGATGGTCGAGAGGATCCCGTTGACGAACGAACCCGACTCATCGGTGGAATACGTCTTGACGAGTTCGACCGCCTCGTCGATGACCACAGCCAACGGCGGCCCGTCGCCATCGAGGAGCTCAGCCACAGCCAGGCGCAGTACCAATCGATCGATAACCGCCATGCGGTCGAGGGGCCAACCGACCGATGCGGCAGTGATCAACCCATCGGCTTGCTCCCGGGTGGACTCCGCGCCCCTGAGAAGCGTGCAGACGTAGGCGTCGGGCTTGACGGGCAGACTCTCTAAGACCTGCGAGGGACTTTCCCCTTTGAGCTCGGCCTCATAGAGCAGCGAGAGCGCACGCTCTCGCTGCTGGTGCCGGGGAGCGGCAGAGTCAGCGCCGGCACGTGCACCCTCCCCCACCCCCGCTTCGTGCGCCGGCACCGTGGCCCGGCTCAAGCCCGCGTCAGATACTCGCCCGTGCGGGTGTCGACCTTGATGGTGTCGCCGGGATTGATGAACAACGGGACCTGCACGACGAGCCCGGTCTGCAAAGTGGCGGACTTGCGCGCCCCGGACACCCGATCGCCTTGCAACCCAGGCTCTGTCTCCGTCACGTTGAGTTCTACCGAGGCGGGAAGATCGACACCGACGATCTCGCCGTTGTACATCTGGAGGTTGGCCTCGTCGCCTTCTTTGAGGTAGTCCGGAGCGGTGCCGAAGGTGTCGGGCGGCGCCTGCATCTGCTCGTAGGTGCTGGTGTCCATGAACACGTAGTCGGTGCCGTCCCGGTACAGGAACTGCATGTCGCGCTTGTCGATGATGGCCTGGTCGAGCTTCTCGTCCGCTCGATACGTCCGCTCGATCACCGCGCCACTGCGCAGGTTCTTGAGCTTGGTGCGCACGAACGCGCCGCCCTTGCCGGGCTTGACGTGCTGGAACTCCACGACGCTGAAGAGCCCTTCGGGCAGGTTCAGGCTCATGCCGTTCTTCAAGTCGTTAGTCGAGAATGCCATGAATGTCCTTCGTGAAACGGGTTAAAGGTCGGCTTCCGCCCTCCGTCACCACCAGGGTGTCCTCGACGCGTACGCCACCTTGGCCGGGGAGGTAGACACCGGGCTCGACGGTGACAACGAAGCCAGGAGCCAGCGTAGCAGTGCCCAGTTGGCTGACCGTCGGTGCCTCGTGGATGTCGAGCCCCACGCCGTGACCCGTGCCGTGCTCGAAGCGATCGGCCCAACCGGCCTCCGCGATGATGGCGCGGCAGACCTCGTCCACTTCCTTGGCCAGGATCCCCGGCCGCACCGCAGCGGCACCGGCAGCCTGCGACGCGCCCGACGACGGCGAACACCCGGGCCATGTCACCCTCCGGCTCGACCCCGACGCAGAACGTCCGGGTCATGTCAGAGCGGTAACCCTCATAGGTCGCCCCGAAGTCCACCACGACCGCGTCGCCCTGGCGGATCGGCCGCGGGCCGGGCCGGTGATGGGGCATGGCCGAGTTCTCGCCAGCCGCCACGATCGTCTCGAAGGCGGTGCCCTCGGCCCCGCCGCGGCGCATGGCGGAGTCGAGCGCCAAAGCGAACTGTTCCTCGGTCGCCCCCTCTGACATGAGGGGAAGCACCTCGTAGAGCGCGGCGTCGGCGATGGCGGCGGCGCGCTCCATGAGGGCGATCTCCGCCTCGTCTTTGACCTCGCGCAGCGCCTCGACGGCGTTCGTCGTCGGCACCAGCTCGGTCGAGGTCAACAACGAGGCCCACGTCCGTTGGCCCGACCAGCTCACGTTGTCCGCCTCGAGGCCGACCCGGGGCGACGTCGAGAGAAAGTCCGACACGGCCTTCCGCTGATCAGTCCCATTGCCGATGGTGATGTCGACGTCCGCCCCCGCCTCGCTCACCTGTTTGGCCGATTGGGTCCGGTAACGGCCGTCGGTCGTGAGGAGCGCGCCGTGCGGCGTCACCGCCAGGAGCCCGGCCGAACCGGCAAACCCGGTCAGGTAGCGGATGTTGGGCAACGTGGTGACCACGAGGGCGTCGAAGCCGTCGAACCGGGCTCGGAGGGCATCCAGCCGACCCGCGACGGACATGGGGGGCAGTGTCATACATGTAGCTCCCTTCAAAAGCTGTGCGACGGCGTCGACAGCGAGTTCGTACCCGAGGCCCCCGAAGCCGGCCACGAGTCCTGCGGTCACCGGTGCCAGCACCGAGGTGTGACGAAAGGGCTCGCGGGCGGCCGGATTCGAGAGATGGAGTTCGACGGCCGGCCCCTCGAAGGCCGCCACCGCGTCGTGCAGGGACCACGAGGTGTGGCTGAGGGCGCCGGCATTGATGACCAGAGCCGACGCCCGACCCCGGGCGTCGTGGACGGCCTCGACCAGCGCACCCTCGTGGTTCGACTGGAGGTGCTCGAGGGTCAGGCCGTGACGGGCTGCGGTTGCCTCGGCCCGGGCCACATGGTCGGCCAGGGTCTCCGTCCCGTAAATGGCGGGCTCGCGCTCGCCCAGCAGGTTGAGGTTGGGCCCCGACAAAAGAACCACGAGGCTGCTCATGGCAGTGCTCCCATGTCTGCCAGGGTAGCGAGGACGTCCGCATCGGCCACGCCACGAACCGGCTCGACCCCCCGGGGCCCGTCCAGCACGAACGTCAGATCCTGTTGCGCCTTCTTGTCCCGTCCCATGAATGTCACCAGTTCCGCCGCCACCGCTCCCGCCGGAAGGTCCATGGGGAGGTCGTAGCTCCCGACCACTGCTCGATGCTGCTTCACCCGGGTGTCGTCGATCCGCCCCAGCCGCTGGGCCAGTAACGCGGCGAAGATCAAGCCGATGGCCACGGCCTCGCCGTGCCGCAGATCCCACTGCGGATGGTCCGCCAACCCTGCCCCTTCGAGGGCGTGCGCCAGCGTGTGCCCGTAGTTGAGGACCATGCGGCGGTCCCCTTCACGCTCGTCGGCCGCCACGACCTCGGCCTTGATGGCCACGCAGCGCGCCACCTGCTCCGTCCATATCGGCCTCTGGCGCCGGAGTCTGTGACTCGCCCAAGAAGGAGTACTTGGCCATTTCGCCCCTGGCCGCACGCCCACTCCCGAGGCGAAAGCGTCGTGAGCGTCGCGGTGTCGCACAGGACGGCGCGGGGCTGCCAGAAGGCGCCCACCAGGTTCTTCCCCTCGGGCAGGTTCACGCCGGTCTTCCCGCCGATGGCCGCGTCGACCTGGGCCAACAAGGTCGTGGCGACGTTCACGTAGGCCGTCCCCCGGTGGTACGAGGCCGCGGCGAATCCCGCCACGTCGGTCACGATGCCGCCCCCGACCGCAATCACCACATCGGAGCGGGAGAGCCCGGTCTGGGCGAAACGGCGGCACAGGCTCTCGACCGTGGCCAGCGTCTTGTTCGCCCTCCCCCTCGCCGATGGTGCAGACCTCGAAAGGGCATGCCCGGGTCCAGCCCGATGAGCCACCCCGCACTCTCGACCGCATCCTGGGTGACCACGATCGCCTGTTGGCCGCCGCCGGCACCAGGCGGGCCAGCTCGTGGCGGGCCCCGTCGCCGATCAGCACCGGGTAGGAGCGCGGGCCGAGCGCGACGTCGATCTCACGCATCGACCGGCGCCTCCTCGCTGGCGTCGGTCGTCGAGCGGTCGACGATCCGCGTCGCCACCTCGTCGGGGCTGAGCTCGTCCACGTCGATGACGTCGTCGGCCACCTCGGCATAGAGCGGGCGGCGGACCGCATCGAGCTCGCCGCAGCGCCGCTGACGGATCGCCGTCGAGAAGCGGTCGCCCCACGCCGTCACCGACCCGCTGGGCCAGCGTCTCGACCCGGGCCCGCAGCCAGACCACCCGGCCGCTGGCGCGCAGCAGGGCACGGTTTTCCGGCTCGCAGCACGGCGCCGCCCGCCACGGAGACCACGACCGGCGCTGCGCTTTCGCAGGCCCGCCGGAGCACCTCGCGCCTCGGCGTCCCGAAACGCCACCTCGCCGTCGCGGGCAAAGAGCTCGGGCACCGTCAGACCCGGTCTCCTGCTCCACTTCGGCATCGGAATCGAGATACTCCCAGCCGAGCTTCTCGGCCACCAACCCCCCCGTCGTGGTCTTGCCCGCACCCATCATGCCGACCAGGAGGATTCGCTCGGTCATGGCTCGTCGCGCTCGGGACCGATCGCCGCCGACGGGGTGGTGCCCAAAGAGGCGAGGAACCCGTCGCGGTTGCGCACCACCTCGGCCAACGAGTCGCCACCGAACTTGCGCAGATGCCTCGGAGGCCAGCACCAGCGCGGTCATGGTCTCCGCCACGACGCCCATGGCGGGCACCGCCGTGACGTCGGTGCGCTCCCGGAAGCTGACGGTCGACTCCTTGGTCACCACGTCGACCGTCTCGAGGACGGGGCGGTTGAGGGTGGCCAGGGGCTTCATGGCCACCCGGGCCACCAGCAGGGCCCCGTTGGAGATGCCGCCCTCGATGCCGCCCGCCCGATCGGTCGGCCGCACATACCCGAGCGGCGGGGTCGAACGTGATGGCGTCGTGCGCCTCGGAGCCGCGTCGGGCGGCGTTGTCCCACCCTTCGCCGATCTCGACGGCCTTGACCGCCTGGATGCTCATGAGAGCCTGCGCCAGCAGCGCATCGAGCTTGCGGTCCCAGTGCACATGGCTGCCCAGGCCCACCGGTACGCCGTAGGCCAACACCTCGGCCACGCCGCCGAGCGAGTCCCCTCCTTGGCGGCCGCCTTGACCGCCGCCACCATGGCCTCGGCGGCCACGGGGTCGAAGCAGCGCACGGTGTTCTCATCGACCAGATCCAGGTCGTCCGGGCCCGGGGCGAGGACCGTCCGGCGGGGTGACCGCATCGCCGAGGCCGACGATGTGGCTGACGATGGTCACCCCGAGGTGCGAGAGAAGCAGCTTGGCCAGGGCCCCGGCGGCGACCCGGGCCGCCGTCTCCCGAGCCGATGCCCGTTCGAGGACGTCACGGGCGTCATCGAAGCCGTACTTCAGCATGCCGGGCAGGTCGGCATGACCGGGGCGGGGCTGGGTCAGCACGGACGTCGGGCGACCAGGTTCCGCCGCCATCTCCTCGGTCCATTTCGGCCATTCGGAGTTGGCGATCACGATGGCCACCGGCGAACCCAGGGTGCGGCCGTGGCGGATGCCTCCGGTCAGGGTGATCTCGTCGGCCTCGAAGCGCATGCGAGGGCCCCGGCCGTAGCCCAGTCGACGTCGTCGCAGCTCATTGGCGATATCGGAGGCCTCGCACCGGCAGTCCCGCCGGCAGTCCCTCGACCGTCACGATCAGGGCGCGGCCGTGCGATTCGCCGGCGGTGAGAAAGCGCAACACGTACTTACGCTAGTGGACGGCTACTCGTGCCCCTCTGAGCTCGCCGACGGCCGCCTCCGGGCGTACCGAGGCCGCCGACCCGAGTCGAAAACCGGGAGTGGCGGTCGAGACCTTGTGGTCGACCAGGAGGCAGGGGATGTCGGCGTCCTCGTTGACGTGGTAGCTGGCGCAAACCCGGTGGTAGCCGTCGGCGATGGTCAGCGGCACCCCGCGCCGGAAATCCCCGCGCACAGCAGGACCGGGGAAAGGCGCTTCGCCCCGGTTGATCTTCGCCAGATCGGACGCCACGTGGACGTTGTCCGGGGCAGGAGGGCCAGTCCGGAGGCCCGCAGGAGATCCTTGGCCTGGTGGCGCACCGAGGGTGCCTGCTTGAGGGCAGCCACCAGCCGGCGCACCTCGGTCGGCTCGCAGACCAAGGCGAGATAGGACGCGGCAGCCGGGATAGTCGTGCTCTTGGGGATCCTCGCTCCAATGCTCGGTCACGCCGACCCACCGGTCCGCCGCGACGACTGGGCGCGACGTCCTGAAGCGAGGACTTCTTTGGAGCGGATCCGCTCTTTGGCGATCCGTTCTTCTTGGCCATCAACGCCCCCTTCGACCGTCAGACACTGACGCCGGGATCGGCCGATCAGGAGTAGAAGGGGTTCTCCCCGCCGCCGTGGTCGGTGACGTCGATCACACGCGTCAGTTCGGGCACCTCTTCGAGCAACGTGGTCTCGATCCCCTGCTTCAGCGTCATCTGCGACATGGCGCAACCCTGGCAACCGCCGGAGAGCCGGAGGTAGGCGATGCCCGCTCAGCATCGAGCGCGAGCAGGTCGGCCCGACCGCCGTGACTGGCGATGGAGGGATTGACCGACTGCTCCAGCACGCTGACGATCCGCAGGGCCAGCGGACTCGTGATGCCGGCCGCCAGGACTTCGGGCGGCACGCCCGGTGAAGCCTCTTCAGGAGTGGGCGTGTTGGGGTTGACCAGGACCAGGCCGCCGTCGCCTTCGGTCGGACCACTCCAGGCGGGCGCCACGCAGGCGGTCGACGCTGCCCGCCGGCACGACGACCTGCACGTCGCCGTCGGCGTGCACTTCGTCCTCCTCGGCGGCGTCGGACGTCGCCTGGAAGAAGAGGTCGTAGACGAACGCCCCGTCCTGTACTCCTCGCACTTCGAGCCACAGCGCCAGGCTGGCCGGCTCGGGCTCTTGGTCGAGCGCTTCGCGCACGACGCGATGTGCTTCGGGGGTCAGCGACACGATCGATGTCGTGGCAGTCAGTTCTTCGGCAGTGGTGGCCATGGGATCGAGTCTACGGCCTCGGGGCTCGACGGCCGACGACCCGCATCGTCCTACCCATGGCAGACGTTGTATCGTCGTGCCCGTGGCGAGACCCCCCGTCGACACCCGTGAGTGGGTCAGTTTCGAGGACGAGGACGAGGAGCGCACCTGGGTCTTCGACGTCACCTTCCTGACCAGCAATTGGAAGTGCATCTTCGGCGACGGTTGCCAGGGTGTGCTCACAGGCCCCGCGCCCGAGCTCGTCCAGGGCTGCTGCAGCTACGGCGCCCACCTCATCGACAAGAAGGATGCACGCCGGGTCGAGAAGATCGCCAAGACGCTGACGGCGCGAAGAGTGGGAGAACCACGGCACCAAGAAGCCGGTGATCCACACCAACAAGCACGGCGAGCTGGTGACCCGCATCAAAGGTGATGCCTGCGTCTTTCTCAACAGCCCCGACTTCGCCGCCGGCGCCGGCTGCGCTCTTCACCTGGCCGCCCTCAACCGCGGCGTCAACCCACTCGAGTACAAGCCCGAGGTGTGCTGGCAACTCCCCCTCCGTCGCGAGGACCAGGTCGAGGAGGACGGGCACGTGGTCTCCACCATCCGCCAGTGGGACCGCCGTCACTGGGGCAAGGGCGGTCTGGAATTCCACTGGTGGTGCACCGAGGACCCCGAGGCTTTCGTCGGGTACCAAACCCGTCTACGAAGAGATGCAGGCCGAGCTGACCGAAATGGTCGGCGCCTCGGTCTACAAGCGATTCCTGGCCTATATCGGGCAGAGGGAGCAGCTACGCGAGCAGCGTGTCCCATTGCCGCACCCCGCGGTGCGCAAGCGCGCGGCGGGTGTCGATGTCAATGCGGATCCCGATCCGACGCCGGAAGGCCTGGTTTCACAAACGGTGGATCTCGCGCTCGATGCGGAACCCGTCGTCACGACGCACCTACCCGAGTAGCGCGGAGGACACCACCGGCGCGGCGACGCGCCCTCCTGGCTTCAATCGTTGAGCGGGTCTTCGTCCGCGTACGACGGCGAGGGTGTAGATCCCAAGATCCGGTCGTACTTGTCCTCTTCCGCCAAGCACCAAGAGGCATGGACGTCATCGGGCTCGGCGCCACATTCCACGCACCGGGCCGTGGACTCCGTCGCTGATCTCTTTAAGCTTCGCGCCTCTTCAAACCGGCGGTGGCGTCCCTTTTTCACGAGAACTCCTTGTCAACCTGGGATCGGAACTACCGCGTCCCACCCCTTGGTGCGGCCGCGTACCTCTTTGACCGCCGGGCCAGTGTAGTGGCTGCGGTCCGGATCCTGTTCCACCAGGTGGCGCCGGGGCGTCATCGGGGGCTGTCCCACCTCGTAACGGACCCTCTCGGACGGCCGCGTTCCACTCCGCGCCCCAAGGACGGAGCCTGCACGCCCTACGCTGGTGAGGTGTTCGACCCCCAGGAGATGGTGGCCCGCTTCCGCCAGCGGGCCGAGGCAGTGCGCACCCGTGGCGTCCCCCCCATCGAGGGTCCCGAGCGGCAGCGCTTCCGCGAGCAGGCCCAACAGGACTTCACCGACTACGCCATGATCGGCGACGCCGAGGCCGACCTGATCGATGGCATCCTCACCCTGCGCATCGATCTGCGGCCAAAGGCTGCACCCACTGACCCGCGTAGGGCCGTCCATTCTGGCTCTCGGCCATTCTGGCTCTCAGCCGCCGTAGTGCATCCTCGTGTCCTCCATGCGGAGCACCTCGGCCGGCTCTCCCCCGACCTCGCCGACTTCTCCGATGAAGAGGGTGTGGCTTCCGAGCTTCTCGCTCCGAACGAGGGTGCACACCAGGTAGCCGCTGGCCGCCGTCAGCACCGGCAGGCGGTCCGGGCCCACCTCGCGCACGTCGTGTCCCGACATTGTCAACAACGACACCGTCGTCGGAGCGCACCACCTCGCTCACGGGCTTGACGAACCGGCGCACCACGTCCTTGTCCTGGCGGGCCAAGAGACACACCGTGAAGGCACCCGAGCGTGTCACGAGACCAGCTGTCACCGATTCGGCCTCGAGGGCCACCGCCAACAACTTCGGTTCGAGGCAAACCTGCACGACGAGATTGGCCGTCATGAGATTGACGGCGTCGTCACTCCGACTTCCGATCAGATAGAGCCCGGTGGGTAGCGCCCACAGCACTCGGCGGCGCTGGCGATCGAACTCGTCATGTTCCGCTGGCTGTGACATTTGAGGCTGTGACATTTGAGGCTGTGACATTTGAGGCTGTGACATTTGAGGCTGTGACATTCGAGGCTGTGACATTCGAGGCTGTGACATTTCGCTCATCCGAAGATATTGCTCGGGGTGTTGTCGGTCGTGGTCGTCGTCGACGGCAGTCGGCCGTCGATGGACTGGATGGCGATCAGTGACCTGGTGAAGAGGACTTGGGCCTTCGTTGCGTCTCGCTCCGCTTCGGCCAACAACTTCGTGTTGGTCACCCCCGCGTTGTAACACTCGGTGGCCGCCGCCCCCTCCAGGCCGTAGGCAGTGGAAAGCCACTGTGTCACTTGTGGTGCGCCATGGATCGGCAGCTCCTGATTGGCGGTGTCCGCGTCGACCTCCATGGTGCCGCAGGCGGAGTGCATGGCTCCGACAGTCTTCTCCTTGGATATGCGCGCGTTGTCGGCCACCAGGGTGCCGATGTCCTCCCCGAAGCCGGTGCTCTTCACCCAGACCGAAACTTGGTGCGACGGTGATCCTTCCTGGTCCTCGCCCGCACAGGATGCCGCGCCCACCCCGAGCGAAATGATGAGGGCTGCGATCAGGATGCGGCGCGTCACTCCGCAGCCGCGCGCAGGACATGGACGTCGTGTCGGCCCTTGCGCAGGACGATGTAGCGATGGTGGAGGAGGTCCTCGGGACCGAGCAATCCGAGCAATGTCGGACTGGCGCAAATTGTTGACGTACGCACCCCCGCCTTCGATCGTCCGGCGCGCATCGCCTCGCGACTTGGCCAAGCCGCTGCGTTCCAGCGCGTCTACGAGCGAGAGGCCATCGGCCACGGATTGGCGTGAGATCTCACGTGGACGGTACGTCCTCGCGTGACCGCCAGCAACATGTCCTCGCTGAGTGCGGCGATCTCCTCGGTGAACAACGCCGCGGATGCCTCCTCGCATTTGGTCGACCTCCGCCTCGCCGTGCACCAACGAGACGACCTGCACGCGCCAGGGCCCGCTGCGCCGCACGGCGTTGCGGGATGTTCGGCCGTCTCGGCGTCGAGCGCGGTGATCTCCTCGTGCGACAGGAAAGTGAAGTACCGCAGGTAGGGGCCGACCATGGCGTCGACGGTATTGAAGAAGAACTGGTACATGGCGAAGGGACTGGTCCGCCGGGCGTCGAGCCACACGGTGCCGGTCTCGGTCTTGCCGAACTTGGTCCCGTCGGCCTTGAGCACCAGCGGCGTCGTCAAGCCCCAGACCTCGTCCTGGCAGACCTTGCGGATGTAGCTCGACGCCCATCGTGATGTTGCCCCACTGGTCGCTGCCACCGATCTGCAGATCGCAGCCGTGGTCGACATGCAGGCGCATGAAGTCGTAGGCCTGCAGCAGCATGTAGCTGAACTCGGTGTAGGAGATGCCCTGGTCGGGTCGTTCGAACCGGGTCTTGACCGACTCCTTCGCCACCATCTGGTTCACCGTGAAGTGCTTCCCGACGTCCCGGAGGAAGTCCAGGGTGCTCAGCTGGCCCAGCCAGACGCTGTTGTCGAGGAGGAGGGCGTTGGACAGATCGAGGAATTGGCCCAGTTGAGGGCGGATCCCCTCCAGGTAACCGCTCGAGCACCTCCTTGGTGAGCATCGCCCGCTCATCCTGCTTCCCCCCGGGATCGCCGATCATTCCCGTGCCGCCCCCGGCCAAAGAGATGGGGCGATGGCCGGCCAGTTGGAAGCGCCGCAGAGTGCACAGCTGGAGCATGCTGCCCACGTGCGAGGCTGTCGGCCGTGGGATCGAAGCCGGCGTAGACGGTCATGCCCCCTGCGTCGAGTCGTTGGAAGGAGGGCGGGGTCGGTGACCTGGTGGATCAGGCCACGAAAGGCGAGGTCCTCCGAGAGCGTGGGCATATCAAACCTTGCCATACGCCACTAGCCTGGTGGTCGCATGAACCCGCCGTTGCCCATCGACGGCGTCCTGCCACCGGACCTCCAAGGAACCCTCGTGCGGATCGGCCCGGGCCTCCGCCGTGGCGGCGGAGCGGTCGGGCATGGCGGAGAAGGCGGCCCTGACGGCGCTGACGGCGGCCCTGACGGCGGCCCTGACAGCGGAACGGACGGTGACCCGATGGCCGGCGCCCTCCATGCCATCGAGCTACGCGACGGCAGCGCCGTTTCGTACGTCACCGCGCCCTCCACCGCCAATGCGAACGTCTTCTGGCAGGCCGGCAAGGTGCTGGCCCTGGCCGAGTCGGGCCTTCCACAACAGTTCTCCCGCCTGCTCGAGCCCGAGGAGTTCGACGGGGGTCTGCGCGTCCCCATTGCGTCGCACGTCCATCGGGATGCCGCTCACGGGCGGGCGGATCCTCTTCGGTGTCGAGCAGGGCACCGAGGCCGCCTCACCGTTCCTGAGATTCGGCGAATGGGACGCCAGTGGCGCGTTGACGCACCAGATGGAGGTGCCAGCTCGAACGAGCCACCTGGCAGCACGATCTCGGTGTCACGGCTCGGCCGCATCGCCTTCATCGAGTCGCCGACCGAATTCGGCGAGTTCTTTACCGACGAAGGCTCTGACGAGGTCTACTCGCCCAGCCGTCCCCTACCGCTGGACCCCGGGCGCCGACGGCTGGGTGGGCGTGACTCGACCGGGACGGCGATGGCTCCGATGTGCGCTGGGCCAGAGTCGATCCGTGCCTCGTCACCCATGTGCTCCATGCCCATGACGAGGAGGATGGCGGTGGGGCCGGGACCGGGGCCGGGGGAGCGGTGGTGCTCTACGTTGCCGCTACGAGGTGCCCGAAAAGGGTCAGCCGGTCGACCTCGACTGTCCCCGTCGTCGGGCCCGCGGGGATCGGGATGAGCCTGATCGCGGGTGGGCTTCCCGTGCTCGAGCGGTGGCGGATCGCGGGTGACAAGCTTGAGCGGACGCAAGTGGATGAGCGCATGGTCGAGTACGTCACCTCTGACCCGCTCTGCGAGGGCCGGCCCTTCCGCTACGGCTACGGCGTCGAGGTGGCGCCCAATTGGGACCGCAGCGTCGATCGTGAAGTCGACCATCTCGGCCTCCTCCGCTTCGACGTGGCACGCGACGAGGTGACGGCATGGAACCCGGGCCAGTACCAGACGGCGAGCGAACCGCTCTTCGTGCGGGCCGAAGACGGGAGATCCGATGACGAGGGCTGGCTCCTCACTGTGGTCTACGACGCCACCCGGGGAGCCAGCGACATCTACGTGCTCGACGCATCCTCCTTCGGCCGCAGGCCGCAGGCGGTCATCCATCTCCCCGAGTCGGTGGCTCTGCCTTTCCGGAGCCACGGGACCTGGATCTCGGCGGATCAATACCGGTGACCTGGAGACCCGTATCCATTGAGTCCCGAGGAGTGGTCTTGAAAATCTGGTGATCTCGTTCGCCAGACTTCTTTATCTGGTATTCCAGGTGTTGTCACACCCTTCTGACACTATTCATGCATGGTCAACGCCCCCCTCCGAGACACCTCACGACCGGACACCGTCTCCCGCCGTACCGAAGCGCTGGTCGCCAGCGTGGCGCAGCACCACCGCGCCATCTCGGCGCATCAAAGCCAACTGTTGTCGGCTGTCGCTGAGCTCGACCGCCGGAAAGCCTGGCGCATTGACGGGGCCACCACCATGGTGTCGTGGCTGGTCCAACGGTGCTCGGTCACCGCGAATACCGCCAGGGAGTGGGTCACGGCGGCCGAGAAGCTGGAATCACTCCCAAAAATCGCCGAATCGCTGTCGCAGGGAAAACTCTCGTTCGACCAGATAAAGCCCCTGGTCCAGGTGGCCAAACCTGACACCGACGCCAAGCTGGCCGAAGCCGCAACGAAATGGTCGGCCAAGCAGGTACGAGAGCTGGCGATCGCTGCGAACCGCCAGACCGATGGGCAGGCCGCCGGCAACTACTCCCGACGATTCCTTCGCTTCGACGACCACCGTCGCTCCTTCTCGGGCTGTCTACCCGAGGACCACTACGCCCGGGTCAAGGGTGCGCTCATCACTCGGGCCACGAGTCGGCCAAAAGGCACCGGCACCTTCGAACAACGGATGGCCGACGCTTTGATCGAACTCTGCAGCTCCGACAAGTCCGGCGGTGTGACATCGAAACGGACGACCGTCGTGGTCCACGCCGATCTCGCCTATCTCGCCGGCGGCGAAGGGGCGGCCGAGCTTGACGTGTTAGGCCCGCTCTCCCCCGAGGTGGTTCGGCGCCTGGCGTGCGACGCCAAAATCATCCTCTCCGCCGACAACGACAAGGGGCACAGCATCCAGCAGGGGACTGCGAGTCGAGACCCGAACTCCTCGCAACGGATCGAGATCCGCCGGCGGGACAAGGGCTGTCGCTTTCCCGGCTGCACCTATACCGATTTCACCGACGTGCACCATGTCGTGCATTGGATCAACGGTGGGCCAACCGCCATACCCAACCTGGTGACCCTGTGCGACGCGCACCACCGAGCAGTGCACGAGCTCGGTTGGAAGATGTCCGGAGACGCCAACGTCTTGCTCTCGTTCCGCAGCCCAACCGGACGTGTGACCACATCAACCCCGTCGCCGACTTTTGCACGAGCTGGGCCAGCCGGCTGACTGACTGACTGACTGACCCGGCCATCAGTCCGGGGTAGACGCCCGCCGTCTATGACCCGCTTGGGCCGCCCGAAGTCGAACTCGGGTCCGCCGTCTGACTGATCACGTGCGCTTTCATCCGCTCGAATTCCGCTTCGGTGATCGAACCGTTGTTCCTGAGCTCAACCAACTTCGAGATTTCGTCGGCCACTGAGTGACCTCCGCCGAGGCGCTGGAAATAGTCGTGCGCGTATCCCTGCTGGTCCTGCGCCGCCTGGATCTGGTGAGCGCGCATTTTGTCACCCCGGAAGATGAAGTACGCCAGGATCCCGACCAGTGGGAGCGCGAACACAAAGAGGACCCAAAGTGCCTTGGCCCAGCCTTTCAGGTCGTGGCTCCGGAATATGTCGATAAAGATCGAGACGGAGAGCCACACCTCGATAAAGAACAAGAAGAACCAGAGTATGGAGTAGACGACTTGCCCATCGCCCCATGTCGTTGCAAGCATTGCTTCCTCCCTTAGTGCATTAGGTCTCCGGCATTATGGACCAGAGGGCTGGCCCGACAGTGCCCGCAAGACAGCTTCGTTGATCGCATTGTGCAAGTCCACGTTTTCGGCGCGGCCTCTTACTCGCACACGGACGAGGGCGGGCCCTGTCGCCAGAGCAGTGGCGTTAAGCGCTGCCTCGAGCTCGTCCACCGTAGTGACGTCATGAACCTCGAGCCCAAAGCCTCTGGCCACTTCGGTCACGTCGGAGGTCGGGGGTGTTCCAAAGAGTGATTCGAACTGCGGGAGCTCCAACGCGCTGGCTTGCGGCAGAAATGAGAAGATCCCTCCTCCCCCGTTGTCCATCACAACGAAGATGCAGGGTAGGTCGGGCAGGTTGACCAGACCCGACACGTCGTGCAAGAACGCCAGGTCTCCGAGGAGGGCAATCGTTCGCCGACCCGAGGCCGCGATACCAAGGGCGGTCGAAACCACCCCATCGATGCCATTCGCTCCTCGATTGGCCATGACGGTCGGAGGCGCCTCGAGCGTCGGGGCGTACCACTCGAGATCCCGCATGGGCATCGACGCCGAGACCATGACCGTCACCTCGTCGGCGCACGCATGACGAGCCACCACCCGAGCGACGTGCGGTTCGCTCAGTTCTGGCCCAAGGACCTGTTCGATGGCCGCTTGCGCCGCCCTTTCGTGTGCTTGCCAGGCCTCGAGCCATGCGAGGTCGCCTGCGGCACCTGAAGCGGCCACCGAAGCCAAGGCCGCCGCGATCCAGCTGTCCGAGGCGACATGGTGGAACTCGCTTACCACCATCGAAGGATCCGTCCACTGCCACCATGGATCGACGCAGATGACGCGCGCACCGTGGGCCGAAGCCCTCGATACGTACTCACCGAGTGCCTTGGAGAGCCAGGGTGCACCGAGAAGAACGACGGTCTGCGGGAGCGGCGGCTGGGTGCGAACGATGGAATCGGCCGCGGCAATCGTCCCCAAGACCCGACAGCCTGAGCGGGGGTCGGCCAGGATGGGCCAACCAAGACGCCCGGCCAGGAGGACCAACTGTGCCGGGTTGCTCGTCGCATTGGCGCCGACGATGAAGACCCCTTCGGGGCCCAAAGGGGTGGAGAGCGTTGCCACTTGGGCCACTGGATTGACCAACGACGAGCCTGCCCGTTCGGGGAGGGCCCCCGGGTCGCCCACCAAAGGCTCACGGAAGGCCAGATTGAGGTGCACCGGTCCGGGACCGAGCGGCCCATCTCGTGCCTCGGCGAACGCTCGTGTGGCCAGCGGTCTCCACCATTGCGCCTGAGATTCCTCTGCCACGCCGGGATCACAGGCCCAGCGGGTCGCCGTGGTGAACAGGCCGACTTGATCGATGGTCTGCGGTGCTCCGAACTGATGCAGCTCCGGAGGCCGGTCTGCCGTGCAGACGAGAAGAGGCACCCGGCCCTGATGGGCCTCGACAACGGCCGGATGAAGCTCAGCGGCGGCGGTGCCACTGGTGACGCAGATGACGGTGGGGTTCCCGCTTGCCATGGAGAGCCCGAGCGCGAAGAATCCAGCGCTGCGCTCATCGAGGCGAACGTGAATGCGTAATCGGGCCGCCAGAGCGATGGCGAGCGGAGTGGACCGAGATCCGGGACAGATCACCGCATCAGTCACGCCCGCGTGCACCCACTCGTCGACCAAGGTGGCGGCGAAGGTGGCCTGTACGCTCATCCGGAGTGCCCCTTCATGTGGAACAACGCGGGTCGGGCCCCCCGGTGGTCATGCTGCATGGATTCACACAGACCTCTCGTCTGTGGGGACCTTTCGGCGACCTGCTGGCACAGAACCACACCCTCGTCGGCATCGATCTTCCGGGTCACGCCGGGTCCAATATCGTGCGCGCCGACCTGCCGACGACCGCGTCGTTGGTGCATGACGCCGTTGTGGCCACAATCGGCTCGGATCCGTGTGACCTCCTGGGCTATTCCCTGGGCGCCCGCGTGGCCCTTCATGTCGTCACGGCCACCAACCTCGACGTTGGCCGCCTCATCCTGATCGGAGGGACCGGCGGCATCGAAGACCCCGCCGCGCGGCAGAAGCGGCGAGAGGGGGACGAGACCACGGCGGCGACGCTCGAAGTCTCGGGCGATGTCGGGGCGTTCCTTGAACGGTGGCTCAGTAACCCGATGTTCGCTCAGCTGGCAGATGCAGCCCAAAGCGAGGAACGGTTGCGCAACACCGCGGCCGGCCTGGCCTCGAGCCTCCGATTGGCGGGGACCGGTACCCAGGAACCCTTGTGGGATCGCATGCCCTCGCTCGCCCCAGCCCTTCTGGCGCTGGCCGGTGCCGATGACGCCAGGTTCGCCGCGCACGCGCTGCGCCTTGCTCGCTCGGCGCCCCACGGCACAGCCTCCCTCATCCCGGGGGGCGGCCACGCCGCACATCTGGCGCAGCCAGCGGTGGTGGCGACGCTCGTTCGTCATTGGCTCGCTGTGCCGTGACAATCGCTGTGGCCTGACAATCGCTATGCCCTGACAAGAAGCAACCCGATGGTGAGCAGGATGCCCACGACGAGCTGCAGTGCCGCGGTAGACGCCAGCATCGGAAGCAGTTCCCTCCCGTTGCGCTCGCTCAGGGCGAGACGCGCCGGAGGGATGGCGAGTGGTATCGCAGCCAGTGCGATGAGCGACCAACCCCGGTAGTGCTGCAGGACTCCGATGGACGCTGCTGCGGCCACAAGCGTCCCTACGTAGAGATATCCGGCTCGGACACGACCGAGTCGCACGGCGACGGTCTTCTTCCTGGTCTCCGTGTCGGTTTCGACGTCTCGCAAGTTGTTGGCTTGGAGGAGAGCGGTGGCAAGCAGGCCGATGGGAACTCCCACCCAGAGCGCGAAGGCCCAGGGGAAGCCGTGAGCGATGGCCACGCGAGCTGTAGGCGAAGCTCGTGCTGCGATGGATGATTTGCACACCGAAGGGCGCGTGCTGCACATACGCCGACCCGGCCGTGGCAACCAATCCGAAAAAGAGGAACACGAGGATCTCGCCGAGTCCGAGATACCCATAGGGGTGTGACCCTCCCGTATAGGCCCAACCGGCGAGCCCGCAGAGCGCGCCGATCGGAATGAACCAGTAGGAGACACGGATGGCCAGGACGAGACCGGCGATGCCCGACACGCCGAAGGCCGTGAGCGCCGCCAATTTCACCTGCTTCACCGTGGCCAACTTCCCCGCAACGAGGCGGATCGGCCCCACACGCACCTCGTCGGTTCCACGAACGCCGTCGGCATAGTCGTTGACGTAGTTGGTGCCGATCTGCAGGCCAAGGGCGACGATCAACGCCAAGACGGCGTTGATCGCAGAGAACGAATGGCCAAGTGCGAGCTGAGATCTTCCGTGGGAACCGTTCGCAATCAACACGGTACGGGCACTCGCCACGTACCCGGCGGCCGTTCCCACCACGACAGGAACCACCGCAGCCGGCAGGGTCCGTGGGCGCGCGCCAGCCACCCAGAAGCGCCACGGGGTTGTCATGGGCGACGGGGGAACTTCGAGAAGTCAGGGTTCCGATGCTCGACGAATGCGTTGCGTCCCTCCTGCCCTTCTTCGGTCATGTAGAAGAGCATGGTGGCGTCGCCCGCCAGTTGCTGCACGCCCGCGAGCCCGTCATCGGCGGCGTTCATGCCGGCCTTGATCATGCGCAGCGCAATCGGGGACAGGCTGAGGATCTGGCGACACCAGGCCACCGTCTCTTTTTCGAGGTCTTCCAACGGGACGACCGTGTTCACGAGTCCCCAGTCGAGCGCCTGCGCCGCGTCGTACTGGCGGCACAAGAACCACACCTCCTTTGCCCGCTTCAGACCTATGGTGCGCGCCAGAAGGGACGACCCGTAGCCACCGTCAAAACTCCCGACCTTGGGACCGGTCTGTCCGAAACGGGCGTTGTCGGCTGCAATGGAGAGATCACACACAAGGTGCAAGATGTGGCCGCCACCGATGGCGTACCCGGCGATCATGGCCACGATTGGCTTGGGAATGCGCCGCATGAGGATCTGCAGATCGAGCACGTTGAGACGGCCGATCCCCCGTTCGGCCACGCTGTCATCACCCATGTAGCCATCGTCACCACGAATCTTCTGATCCCCGCCTGAACAAAAGGCGTCGGGTCCCTCCCCGCAAAGGATGATCACCCCGACGTCGGGATTGTCCCGGGCCAGGTTGAAGGCATCGGTCAATTCAAAGAGCGTCTGCGGACGAAAGGCGTTGCGGCGCTCGGGGCGGCAGATCGTCAACTTGGCGATGCCCTCCCCCACCTCGTAACGAATGTCGGCGTAGGAGCCCACCAGTTCCCACTTCGGCGGCTCGAGAGAACGGAGATCGTCGAGCGGATCATGGGGACTGCCGGTGACCACGGTATGCACGGCGACCTACGCTACCGGCCAGTGCCTGAACTCGTCGCACTCGACCTCCCGGGAGGGTTGGGCTTCGTCGATACACTCCGGGCGGTCTGGGACTCGGGCGACGCCGTGGCGCCTCTCGATCCTCGCCTCCCTCCCGCCGCCCGTGACGCTCTCTTGGACGCTCTACGGCCGTCCCGGCTGGTGGCATCGGATGGTGCGCAGCACCTGTTGACAGGGGGCGTGCCGACCGAGGAGGGCGACGCTCTCGTGGTGGCCACGAGTGGATCGTCGGGCCAACCCAAAGCTGTCGTGTTGACCCACGATGCTCTTTTGGCATCCGCTCTTGCCACCTCGGAACGCCTCGGCATCGACCCCGCACGCCACGCCTGGCTGGCCTGTCTCCCACTGGCGCACGTCGGTGGTCTCTCGGTCGTGACCCGCGCCCTCCTCACCGGTACGCCGCTCACTGCCCTCGCTGGGTTCGATGCGGCGACCGTGGAAGAACTCGGGCGCTCGGGCGCAGTGACACACGTCTCGTTGGTCGCCGCCGCGCTGCACCGCATCGACGCATCAGTCTTCACCGGCATCCTTCTGGGTGGGAGCCGACCCCCAGAGGATCTCCCCTCTAACGTGGTCACGACATACGGCATGACGGAAACGGGCTCCGGTGTGGTCTACGACGGCGTGCCTCTCGACGACGTCGAGGTGGCGATAGCTCACTTTGACGACGACGACGACGATGGCGATGGCGATGGCGATGGCGATGGCGATGGCGAGATCCTCCTGCGCGCCCCGATGCTCCTGCGCGCCTACCGCGACGGGACCACAGGGCGTGTCGTTGGCCCGGACGGCACATCCACCTGGTTCGCCACCGGCGATGCCGGTTTCCTCACTGGTGCCGGCACCCTGTCCGTCGTAGGGCGCATCGCCGAAATGATCACTACCGGGGGCGAAAACGTCTGGCCCGACGAGGTCGAACGGGTCATCTCCTCCCATCGCCACGTGGCCGAAGTCGCCGTGTGGAAGCGCCCGGACGCCGAGTGGGGCGAACGAGTGGTGGCCTGGATTGTGGCGACGACCGACGACCGGCCGAACGTGGAAGAGCTCAAGGAGCTCGTTGCTGCGACCATTGCGCCGTGGGCAGCACCCAAAGAGGTCGTCTTCACCCGGAACTTCCCCGAACCGCGTCAGGAAAGGTCCGACGGGCCGAGCTTCGCTAACCGCGCTAACCGAGCGCTGACAACGTTGGCCTATGCCGCCGCACCCTCGGCCAGATCCTCGAGAAGGGTACGAAGTTCCCGACCCATCTCGCGGGGATTCCCTGACACCTCGCCCACCGACTCGCCCGAAGCATCAAGGGCGTCCCCGGGTTGAAAGAACGAAACCCGGAGGCCCTTTCCTCCCGGCACCGCCATGACCACCCAAGGCTCGCCGATTCGCCCCGACTCGCGCGTCGCCATGACCGCCAGGGGGCCGGCAACCACGCTGATGCTCCACGAGTGAGTCTCGGCGGCACGGGCAACGCGGTCGAGCTCGGCGGGCGAACTCACGGTGAGGGCGGATTCGAAGGAATCTGTGGCATCCCCTCACCGTAGCGGCGGGTTGTTCGCCGGAGCGGTTCTTCAGCTGACGCCGCCAGAAGGGTGCACCGTGGTGCCCCCATCCACCACCAGCGTCTGCCCGGTGACCCACGAGGCTGCATCAGAGGCAAGAAAGAGTGCCGCCGTCGCAACATCGTCGGGCAGGCCGAGGCGTCGCAGGGGGATGTGGGCTTTCGCCTGTTCCTCTCCCGGCCCCTCCCACAACGCCCGGGCGAAATCGGTCTTGATCAGGCCCGGAGCCAGGGCATTCACCCGGATGTCGGGCGCCAGTTCGTAGGCCAGCTGCTTCGTGATGTGCAACACGGCGGCCTTTGTCACGTTGTACCAGCCGATGCCCGGCTCCGCCTCCAGACCGCCGATTGAGGCCACGTTGATCACCGACCCGGCCAGGCCGGCTTTCACCGCCATAGGAGGTCCACACGCAGAACCGCCAGTTGGTTGACCTCGAACGTCTTCTGTGCCCGAGGCACGTCGATGTCGATCATGGGCCCGAAATAGGGGTTGGTCGCAGCGTTGTTAACCAAAATATCCAGCCCGCCGAAGCGAGCGACCGTCTCGTCGATGCACGCCTGCGCCTGCGCCGCATCACCGACGTGGGCCGATTTCCAGGCCACCTTGGAGGGGTCAGCCCCCCCGGCCACCAGGCCGTCCATGGCCTGCCGCCAGGTCGCCAGCCGTCCGGGAGGAGAGCATGACGTTGGCCCCCGCCTCAAGGAAGCGACCGGCCATGGCCAGGCCGATCCCACGGCTGGCTCCGGTGATAACGGCGGTCTTGCCTTCGAGCGTGCGCACAGGATCCATCGCAGGAGCATTCCACGCACTCGACCCCATTTCGAGCAGGGACCGCCCTCGCTGCGCCGTAGCATCGAGTCTCGTGAACCATCTGGCGGACGAGACGAGCCCCTACCTCCGCCAGCATGCGGACAATCCGGTGGAGTGGTTTCCCTGGGGTGACGACGCACTGCAGCGAGCAAAGGACGAGGACAAGCCCATCTTTCTCTCCATCGGCTACGCCTCGTGCCACTGGTGTCATGTGATGGCCCACGAGAGCTTCGAAGACGAGGCCACGGCGGCCGACCTCTCGCGATGGTTCATCTCGGTCAAGGTCGACCGGGAAGAACGGCCAGACCTCGACTCGCTCTACATGGCAGCGACCCAGGCCTTCACGGGATCCGGCGGGTGGCCGATGTCCGTGTTCTGCACGCCCGATGGGCGGCCTTTCTATGCCGGCACGTACTTCCCACCCGAAGATCGCCATGGCATGCCCGCCTTCCGACGGGTGGTCGAGGCGCTCGGGCAGCGCCTGGGAGCAGGAACGAGACGGCGTGCTGGCCCAAGCCGACGCCCTGGTCGATGCCGTACGACGAGAAGTCCGCCTGGCCGAATCGATGTCGGAGGCCAGGTCAGACCCCGGGTCCGGGTCATCCTCCACCCCGGGCCCGGCATTGGTCCAGTTCCGGTTCCGGTCCCTGCCCTGGCTATCGACGCCGACGCCCTCATCGAAAGGGTCGTGGCGAGCCTGCAGGGCGGATTCGACCCGCAGTGGGGTGGATTCGGACCCGCCCCGAAATTCCCCCGCCCCTCCCTGGTCGAGCTTTGCCTACGCCACCACCGGCGCACCGGGTCAGAGCGCTCGCGGCAGATGGCGCTGACCACACTCGACGGCATGGCCGCCGGCGGCATGTACGACCACCTCGTCGGGGGTTTCTGCCGCTATTCGACCGACGACCGATGGCTGGTACCCCACTTCGAGAAGATGCTGACCGATCAGGCCCTTCTGGCCCGGGCGTACCTGCACGCATGGCAGGAAACCGGCCGCGAGAACTACCTGACCGTGGTGACCGAGACGCTTGACTTCGTCCTGCGTGACCTCTCCACGCCCGAGGGTGCGCTCTTCTCCTCCTTCGACGCCGACGCGGGTGGGGTCGAGGGCAGCCATGCCACTTTCACCCTGGCCGAGCTCGAGACCGACGCTCCCCGCGCACCTGGTCCAGCCCACGGCCGAGTGGTACGGCATCACGCCAGAGGGCAACTGGGAAGGACGGTCCATCCTTTGTCGTCCGGTGGGCGCGCCCCTGGCAGCGCCCGGCCGAAGTCGAAGAGGCTCGCCAGCTGCTGGCCGCGGTGCGGGCCGATCGGGTGCAGCCGGCCCGAGACGAGAAGGTGCTCACCGAGTGGAACGCCATGGCGGCCGCCACGTTGGCCGAGGTAGCAATGGTGACCGGTTCGGCCGAATACAGCCAGCGAGCCGATCGACATCGGCGAGTTCCTCATTTCGGCCATGTACGAAAACGGGCGGCTGATGCGAAGTTGGCAGGGCGGCCGGGCCCGGCATCTCGCCGTCGCCGCCGACCACGCCTGGCTCGATCGAGGCGTGTGTCCGCCTGTCCGAGCTCACCGGAGACCCGTTGTGGCGTACCCGGGCCCACCGGGTCGCGCACGAGCTGCTCGAGCGCTTCTGGGACGACGAGTCGGGTGGCTTCTTCACGACCGGCGACGATGCGGAGAAGCTGATCGTGCGGCCCAAGGAGTATCTCGACGGCGCGCTCCCGGCCACCAATTCGATCGCAGTGCATGCGCTCTTGCGGGCTAACGCCCTCGACGACGACCAGTCGCTCTTCGACGCGGCCGCGCGCACCGTGACGGAGGCTGCCGCGCTGCTCACGCAGCACCCCGGGGCCCTGGCCGATTTGGTGGCCGCCCTACCCATGCTCGCCGGGCGCCAGGAGATCGTCATTACAGGCGACCGTCCGGATCTCCTCGTAGAGGTCCGCCGGCGGTGGCTCCCCCGGGCCGTCATGGCCTGGGGTGCAGCCAGACGAATCGCCGCTCTTCGCCAACCGGTCCGATGGTGCGGCCTTCGTCTGCCGCGGTTTCGCCTGCAATGCACCGGCCAACGACCCGTCCACCCTGGGAGAACAGCTCGAGGTGCTGCCCCGGTGAGCGAGGACACAGTAGGCATGGGCACCGGCTCAAGCCCCGACACCCACGCAATACCGGAGTCCGCCCCGACCCCGGAAACCGCCGCGGCCCCCAGAACCCGCCGCCCCCCCGAGGTCCCCACCGACCCGGCCCGGTTGCTTCGGCGTTCGGCCCGCCGCCGAGAAAAGATCCCCACAGAGGGGGGCTCGACCTTGCACCTTCTGGTCCTGTCCTCGACCCTGGAGGACACGACGGTGGTCGACCTGGCCACCCGCACCGTGATGCGTGTCCGGGTGCCGTGGCCCGAGAGCTACGAACCCGATATCACGGCATTTGACGTGGTCGAGGTCACCTTGGCCGCCGACCCCGAGCGTGACGACCTGGCTCAGCCCGAGGCAACGACAGCCGCCGACCTGCCACGTCACGTCGGGACGCTGCGAGGCCGCCAGTTGCGCAAGCTGCTGCGGCGCATGGTGGCCACCCCGGAGGGGCCGCTGCTGGGATTTCCCGGGCCGTCAGCCCCCTATTGGGAGTTTCGCGGTTTCCGGCCCTCGGTGGCCCTCATCGAGCCCACTCGCAGCCCGCAATTGATACGGCGCCAGGCCGACGGATCGACTTGGGTGCGCTTCGGGTGGGATCGCGACGACGTCTGGCTACCGGTGGAAGATCGTCATGCCGCACGCGCCCTCGATGCGGCCCGTCGCGAGCGCCTCAGCGGCAAGAGCCTGGCCACCGCGCTCGGATTCAACCCGCAATACCTGCTGGTGACGGTCAGTCCGCCCCGGGAAGGCCACTGCTACAAGGTGTGCGCGGCCGTGCTGCCCCGCGGCTAGCGGCCGAACTCAGCGGCCGGGCTCAGCGCCCGAGCTTGCCGCCGGCGAGGTCCTCGGCCATAGCCCAACCAAAAGTGACGAGCCGGTCACCCCGTGCGGCATCGAAGTCACCGAAGTGTCCGTCGACGCCTTCGGGAATCTTCACCTTGGGCGCGAAGAAATCGAGCCCGCCCGCGACCGAACCGTCGCCTTTTAGGACGAAGGTGCGATCATCCAGCCGGCTTTCACAACCGAAGCGCTTGGACAAACGCCTGGCCCAGGCCCGCTCCTCGCCCGAACACTTGTGCTCGGGATACGGAACGACATCCTGCAGTCCCGAGAAGGCCCGGAAGCCTTCGGGCGAGAGCAGACGGGTCCCCAGCAGGACGTCCTCGTCGGGGAACGCCAAGAGCGCACGCCGGTACTGGTCGGCCATGATCCCCTTGAGCGTCGCCTCCGCACGCGCCGTCCGGTCGACAAGCGCCAGACCTACCAGCAGCGACGGAGTACCGCCGATCCGCTCCAGCGTGCAAAAGGAGTAACCCCGAAGCTTGTTCCCTTCTCGCGCCAGGGTGATCAACACCCACGCCTCGCGCTCTTTGGAAAGGAACCCGATGTCGAAACCCGGGGACCGCTCCGCACAGAGATCTGCCATTTCAACGAGCTCAGCGTCGCTGAGCGCAGTGCAATCTTTGGTGCTCACTACGATCGGCATAGGGTAAGTCTACTGGCTTCGTCGGGGCCTTACCCAACCGCCGACCGGGCGAAGACTCCCACCCTCATCGCCGAGAGCGGCTCAATCTCCAGGTCATGCGCCTTATGACAGGACGGCGCCGGGTCCCAGAAGTCGTTTCAATTCGCCCACCAAACCATTGCGGCAATCCACATTGAACTCCGGTGCCAGGCGCAGGACCTTGGCGCCCACGTGCAGGAGCACCGAAGACGGGCCGGGGTGACCGCTCAAAATGCCTTTGAGATCGACGAGGACACTGTCGGTCAAGACGCCCAGTGGCAGGGCGACGTGGACGTCCTCCGCCCCCCGCTCCAAGCGGGGCCGGCTTACTTCCATGCACACGATCTTCGGTTCGTCCTCACGGGTGTCGAGGCGACCCCGCACAATCAGAATGGCGTCATTCTCGATCAGCTCGCCATAGTCGGCCATGGTCTTAGGGAAGACGAACACCTCCATGGCGGCCTGGAGATCCTCCAACACGAAGCGGGCCATGAGGTCGCCCTTCTTCGTGTAGGTCCGGCGGAGGTCGGTGACCACGCCCCCGACCGCACGGACGGGCGAGCGGTCACCCGCGACATCCTCCTCCCGCATGTCCGAGATGCTGCAGTCGGTGTGTCGGGCCAGGGCCTGCTCATAGCCCATTAGAGGATGGTCGCTCACGTAGAGCCCGAGCATCTCCTTCTCGAAGGCCAGTCTCTGCGCCTTGTCGAATTCGGTGTCAGGGATGGCGACCTTGGCCGTCCCCCAACCCGGGTCCACTTCCTGCTCCGTCTCGAATGCGGCGAACAACGAGGTGATGCCGAGGTCGTGCTCGCGCCGCCGTTCCAGCGTGCGATCCACGATGCCCTCCATGACAAGGCACAGGCCCTGTCGCGGGTGACCCAAGGCGTCGAACGCACCACCTTTGACCAGCGACTCCATGGTGCGCTTGTTCAACACGACAGGGTCGACACGCTGGCAGAAATCGAAGATGTCGGCGAACGGCCCGTTGGCATTGCGTTCGGTGACGATGCGCTCGACCAGGCTCTCGCCCACGTTGCGCACCGCCGCCATGCCGAAGAGGATGGCCGCCGCCGTCACTCTTGCCCGAAAGGTCGGGGGCGAACTCAGCCACCGAGCGATTGACGTCGGGCGGCAGGACCGCGATCCCCCGGTTGCGACATTCGGCGAGATACACGGCCGTCTTGTCCTTGTTGTCCTTGACCGAGGTCAGCAGAGCTGCCATGTACTCGGTGGGATGGTGGGCCTTGAGCCACGCCGTCTGGTAGGCCACCAGGCCGTAGCCGTAAGAGTGTGATTTGTTGAAGGCGTAGTCGGCGAACGGCTCGATGATGTCGAACAACGTGGTGCCGAGCTTCTCCTCGTAACCCTGCGTCACGCAGCCGGCCACGAACTTCTCCCGCTCGGCCGCCAGCAAGGCGCGGTATCTTTTTGCCGCAGGCCTTGCGCAGGTTGTCCGCTTCCTCCAGCGAGTAGCCAGCGAACTTCTGGGCCACCCGCATGACGGACTCCTGATAGATCATCAGACCCTGGGTATCGGCCAGAATCGGTTCGAGATCAGGATGCTCGTAGGTGATCGGCTTGCGGCCGTTCTTCCGATCGGCATAGTCGTTGTGCATGTTGGCCGCCATCGGGCCGGGACGGTACAGAGCCACCAGGGCGGCCACGTCGTCGAACGACGTCGGGGCCAGGGAGCGCATCAGCGCGCGCATGGGAGCGCCTTCCAACTGGAACACGCCTACCGAGTCGCCCCGGCGCAACATCTCGAGCGTCGGCTCATCGGCCAGGTCGACACCGTCGATGTCCGGCCTGGCTCCCCCGGCCGCCTCCACCAGGTCCAATGTCCGCTCGATGACCGAGAGGTTGCGCAGGCCCGAGGAAGTCCATCTTGAGCAGCCCGAGGTCCTCCACTCCGTGCATTTCGTACTGCGTGACGATCGGGGCGTCCTCCGGCTTGCCCCCCGGCATCAGGCTTGCGCTGAATGGGCAGGTACTCGGTCAGGGGATCGCGCGAGATCACCACCGCCGCAGCATGTATCCCGTCCTGGCGCCGCAGCCCTTCCAACCCGAGGGCCACGTCGATGACCTCTTTGGCGTCGGGGTCCGTCTCGTGCATGCCCCGCAGATCGGCTGCGGCGGCGTAACCCTCCTCGTGTCCCTCGGTCTTGGTCAGGCAGGCGTGCAGCGGCGTGTCGCGCCCCATGACCAGGGGTGGCATCGCCTTGGCGATGCGGTCGCCCACGATGTAGGGCTTACCCAGCACCCGCGCCGCATCGCGTACGGCGGCCCGGGCCTTGATGGTCGAGAACGTGACCACCTGGGCCACCCGGTCGCTGCCGTACTTCTCGGCGGCGTAGCGCATCACGTCGCTGCGGTAACGCTCGTCGAAGTCCATGTCGATGTCGGGCATCTGCTTGCGCCCCGGGTTGAGGAAGCGCTCGAACAGGAGGTCGTAACGGATGGGGTCGAGGTCAACGATGCGTAGGCAGTAGGCCACGCAACATCCGGCGGCCGAGCCCCGGCCCGGGCCCACCCGGATGCCCGAGTCTCGGGCGAACTTGATGAGGTCCCACACCACGAGGAAGTAGGCCGCGAAGCCCATATTGCCGATGACGCCGAGCTCGTAGTCCAGGCGCTCGACCACGTTCGCCGGCACGGTGCTGCCGTACCGCTGGCGGGCCCCTTCCATGGTCAGATCCCGCAGGTAGGCCAGGGCACGGTCCTCGTAGGCCTCCCCGACGAATTGGGGCGGGACGGGGAACTCGGGCAGGCTCGGCTTCCCCAGCTCGATCTGCACGTTGGCCCGTTCGGCGATCAGCAGGGTGTTGTCGCACGCCTCGGGCAACTCGGAGAAGAGGTGGCGCATCTCGCGGGCCGACTTCAGGTAGTGCTCCGTCCCTTCGAACTTGAAGCGGTTGGTGTCCGAGAGCAGTGCCCCGGTCTGTACGCACAGAAGCGCGTCATGGGCCACCGCATCTTCCCGGTGGGTGTAGTGGCTGTCGTTGGTGGCCAACAGGGGCGCACCGAGGCGGCGGGCGATCTCGATGAGCTGCGGGTTCGTCCGCTGTTGCTCGGCAATCCCGTGGTCCTGCAACTCGACGAAGAGGTTCTCGCGCCCGAAGATGTCCTGCAGCCGAGCCGCCCGCCTCTCGGCCTCCTCGACATTGCCGGCCAAGAGCGCCTGCAAGACGACCCCGCCCAGACAACCGGTGGTGGCGATGAGCCCGCTGTGGTGACGCTCCAGCAACTCCCAGTCCAGCCGGGGCTTGTAGTAGTACCCCTCGAGGTAGGCGGCCGAAGACAGCTTCAAGAGGTTGCGATAGCCCTCGATCGTCTCGGAGAGCAGGGTGAGGTGGTAATAGAGCTTCTGCCCGCCTTCGGCGTCACCCCCGGTGTCGTCCACCTTGCCCCGGCGGACGGGGCGCTCGTGACGCGACTCCGCAGCCATATAGGCCTCTGTTCCGATGATCGGGGTGATGCCCTGGTCTCGGCAGGCCTTGTAGAAGTCCAAGACCCCGTACATATTGCCGTGGTCGGTGATCCCCAGCGCCGGGCTGTCCGTCGGCCACTGCCGCGGCCACCAGCTCGCCGATCCGGGCCGCCCCGTCGAGCATGGAGAACTCGGTGTGGGTGTGCAGATGCGTAAACGACCGCGCCGACACCGGCCCTCCTTTCAACGGTGAAACTTACAACCGTGTTGTTCGTGTGTGAACTCTGGACCTTACCCCGCCTCACGCCACATTGCGTACCCGCAGCACCACCGTTTCGGCGATCTTGTCGTGCAACGTCTGTCGCTTCTTGTCCCACAAGGGGAACAGCATGTCGAGGAGCCAGAGGAGAACCAGGAAGATGACGACCGTGCCGATAAAGCTAAACACCCGCTTGCACGACCGCCCGCCCGAACGCTCGCGCCGTAGCCCACCTGGGCAAAGGTCTCGTCACGCACCACCCGGATACCGACGGCCATCATCCCCACCGTCTGCCCTCGGGCCCCACCGCACAAGACCGTGACATAGACCAGGTTGAGGAGGCCGAAGACCAGGACGGACAGCAGCGAAAAGGTCCGCCGCGTCTCTACGCCGTTCCTCCTTGTGTTGAGGTGCAGCACGAGCACGCCGGAGTGCTTGAACAAGAAGCCGAGCACGACGAGCACGGGGATGAAAATGACCACATCAATGAGGTACCCACCCACCCGGGTGCCCCACTGGGCGTAGGGAGCGTTGCCCGTTCCACCTGCCCCGTCATAGCTCGCGTACTGAGGCTGCGGCGACACATAGCCGCCAACCGGGTAGCTCCCGGGGGGCGGCGGAGGTGGGGGGGCCGGATACGACGGCACAGCCGGAGCCGGCACCGGGGGCGGCATGCCTGGAGCCGGCCCTGGAGCCCCTCCTGGCGGTGGCCCTGGGGATGGCGGCGGCGTGCTCCCGGGATACGAAGGTGGCCCCTCGCCTCCGGGGTCGGTCGACTCGTCAGGCATCGCTGGCATTCCCCCGTTTCGTCAGAGATTGCAATGGTGGCGACAGCATCTCAGAGGTACGCACCCGGTCGGGGGCCCGAGCTCTCGCCCGCCCCCGGGAGTCCCCGGTTGCGAATCTCCTCGAGCTGGCTCCGCGCCGCCATCTGTTGGGACATCAGGGTGGCCTGGATCCCGTGGAACAGGCCTTCCAGCCAACCGACCAGCTGAGCCTGGGCGATCCGCAGCTCGGCCTCGCTGGGGGCTTTGTCATCGAAGGGCAGCGCCATTCGATCGAGCTCGGCCACCAAATCGGGCGAGAGGCCCTCGGAGAGGTCGTGGATGGACTGCTCGTAGATCTCCCGCAGCCGGGTCCGGCTCTTCTCGTCGAGCGGAGCTTGGCGCACCTCGTCCAAGAGAGTCTTGACCATTGATCCGATGCGCAGGACCTTGGCCGGCTCCGAGACCGACTCGCGTGGCGGCACCTCCCCTTGCGGACCACCCTCGCCGGCCGGACCGGCTCCACCGCCCCCTTCAGGGCTCACCCGCCCTTCGAGCACTTCGTCGGGGGCTATGGGCGTCGACTCGTTAGACATGCCTTGATATTGCCACCGGCGCGCCCCGCCTCACGTGGAGGGCCAGCTGAGCAGGGGGATCAGCATCTCCTCTGCCGTGAGGGAGCCGTGGCGGGCCATGAGGCGGAGCTCTCCCGTGTCCGCGGGATCGAGGAAGGCCGTCGGGGTGAATGGGACCAACACGACGTCGCCCAGGCGCGCCGAGACGGCGGTCGAAGGGACTCCACCCAGCCATCCCTCTTCGACCATCTCGTCTCTCGTGCGCACCCAGGCGACATCACGGAACGCGTCCGTCGCCGCATCGGCCACGGCCTCCGTGGCGCCGGCCCTCGTATGGAGCCATCGGAAACGTCCCTCGCCCGACATGAGCGTCACGCCATCCATGACGTCACCCCCCAGGACCTCGACGGAAGATCCGACCGCAACCTGCCCGTGATCGGCGGTGACCACCAGTACCGCCCCCGGAGGCAGGACATCGAGCACGTCTCCCACCAGGCGGTCGACGTCACGTAGCTCGTCGTCGTAGTACTGGCCCAGCCCGCGGGCATGGGCCACCTTGTCGACCCCGTCGTAGTAGGCGTAGACGAAGCGCGCTCCCCCGCGGACCAGATGCCGGACTCCAGTCACAACGCCGGCCGGTGTGTGCCAGCCGTACATGGCGGCCTCACCGAGGTGGGCGGCCGAAAAACCGGTCGTGGCGTAGTCGTAGCGGGTCACCACGGGAACCGTCTCGGTCGATCCCGGGAACAGCGGGCAGGGCTGAAAGACCCGTGCCGGCACCCGCACGCGGGCGTCCACGCCCCCGATCGACCATTGGAGGATATTCATGATCTCGTTGTCATACGCCACCCGATACCCGATCACGCCATGATCTGCCGGGGGGCGCCCCGTGACCAACGACGTCAACGCACAGGCCGTCGTGCTTGGGGCGACCGAGGTGATCGAACGGCCCACCCCCGACGTGATGGTGGGTGCCACGGCTGCGCGCTCTTGGAGCTGCTGCCAACCGAGACCGTCGAGGACGAGGAGCACGATTTGCGCCGCCCCCTCCACCGGGGCCGGCATCCAGGCCGGGAGGGGCTCTCCGGCGTAGAGATGACCCAGCAATCCGGGCATCACACCAGTAAGGCACGCCCGCCCGAAGGCTGGCAGAATGGGCGATGCCACCTCAGGAGCGCTCACAGCGTCACACTATGACCCGAAACCGTCACACTCGGAAAACCACACGCTCCCCGGCACGCGGCCGGTAGCATCAGAGCGTGAGAGTCTCGACACGCGGCGACTACGCCAGCCGGGCACTGCTCTCACTTGCCCTGCATGGCGCCGAGACACCCACATCGGTGCGCGACATCGCGGAGCGGACCGCCCTCCCCCAGCCCTACCTCGAGCAGATCCTCCTCGCCCTCAAAGGGGCCGGACTAGTGCGCTCCAAGAGAGGCGTCGGCGGGGGGTACGTCTTGGCCCGGCTCCCCGAGGACATCAGCCTGGCCCAGATCATCTCCGCGGTGGACGGCCCGATCGCCGCCGGGGACTTCGGCGAGCCCCATGCCGACGGCGCCTGCGACCATGAGGGCCAATGCGTCCTGCTGGCGGTGTGGGCCGACGTTGGCGAGACCATCCGCACCCATCTCCAGTCCTTCAGCCTGGCCGACATGGTGGCCCGGGCCCAGGGCAACGTCACCGCATCTGCCTGAAATCCGATCTGCCTGAAATCCGATCTGCCTGACAATCCGGGCGCCTGATTACTCGTCCGTTGAGACGCCGGCTGACCTACGCCGGCATCAGAGCCGCCCCGGGCGGGCCAACGTTCCAGTTGGAGACGACGGGAGTCTGGCGCTCCCAACCCAAAATGCTCACGGTTCCCGTCGAAAGCGCGAAGAGCCGTCCCGCCACAGCTGGTAGCCCCAGCCACCTGGCAGCCAACACCCGGAGAACATGGCCATGCGCAACGCAGAGGGTGTCGCCATCGACCTGGCGAGCCCTCCCTATGACCCGATCGACCCGGTGGCCCACGTCGGCCGCCCTCTCACCGTCGACAACGCCGTCGTTCCACAATGTCCAACCTGGCCGCTCGGCGCTGATCTGGGCCGTCGTCCGGCCCTCGTAATCGCCGTAGTCCCACTCCATCAAATCGGGCACGTGCTCACCTTCGTACCCGGCCAGCACACAGGTGGATGACGCCCGCAGCAGGGGGCTGGTGAAGACCTGAGCGAAGGTCATCCCGCGCAGAAGCTCGCCCGCCGCCCTCGCCTGCTCCCGGCCCAGTTCGAGCAGAGGAATATCCGTTCGGCCAGTGTGTTGACCGGTTTGCGACCATTCAGTGGCTCCATGTCTGAGCAGCACCATCCGCGAGGTCATGCGACGTAGGTCACCAGAAGTGGGCGTGGTGCGCAACTCAAGGGTTGATACACCCCCGTGGAATGCTCGAGCACCTACCGGTGTTGTAACAGGTCAGATTCAGAAAAGAGCACCCCGGGTACGAAGGAATGAGAGAGATCGAAGATCGTCGGGAGAGAAGTCGATGAAGAGCGCGGTGAGTACATCCGACACCCTTGGTTTGATGCTGAGGGATCTGGACCAATTCCCAATGCCTGACCACGAGCAGCAGGTAGAACTGGCCAAGCGGGTCGCAGCCGGTGACGAGCTGGCGCGCAAGCAGATGGTGGCGGCCAATCTCCGGTTGGTCGTGCACTGGGCCAGGCGTTACCAGGATCGTGGCGTCGACATGGCCGACTTGGTCCAGGAGGGCTCGTTCGGCCTCATGAGGGCCGTGGACAAGTTCGACTGGGAGAGAGGCTTTCGGTTTTCGACGTATGCCACGTGGTGGATCCGCCAGGCGTTGCAGCGCGCCGTGCAGCAGCACGGTCGCACAATCCGGATCCCGCTCGAAGTGGGCGAGCACATTCAGCGACTGGAGTTGACCAAGGCCCAGCTGGCCACCACCCTCGGGCGCACCCCGACGGAGGCAGAGTTGGACGAAGCGACGGGTATGACGGCTGATGAGCGCTATGCGCTCGAAGACGTCGCTCGAGTGACGGCGTCCCTCGACCAGCCCGCTGCATCCGAGTCGGCCACCACTCTGGGCGAGTTGGTCGCTCCGGATGAGTCAGACTTCGTGGCCGACGTGGAGCAAACCATGGTCTATGACCGGGTGCGTGACGCAGTGGAGAAGCTCCCTGACCTCCAGCGCGATGTCCTGCGACTGCGGTTCGGCTTTGGTGGGGACACCCCGGCCTCGCTGCAATCGACGGCCGAGCGACTCGGGGTCGGGGTACGGCGTGTGCGCCGGGCCGAAGAGGAGGCCCTAGCGGCCTTGTCCTTCGACGCCGACGTCCTCGGCGTCCACCAGGCCGCTTAGGTAGGACTGCAGGTCGGCGGGAAGCGGGGCGGCGAACTCCTGCCGCTCGCCGCTTCCCGGGTGGTCGAACGCAAGCCGGAAGGCGTGGAGGAAGAAGCGACCTGAACCCAGGGCCTTCTCCGGGGTTCCGTAACGGGCATCACCGACCACGGGGTGGCCGATGGCTGCCATATGGACCCGAATCTGGTGCGTTCGCCCACTCTGCAAGCTGAGCTCCACCAAGGTGGTCGGGCGAGGTGACGGCCACCGCTCCAGCACGGTGAAACCGGTGCGGGCGGACCGGCCACTCGCTGAGACAGCCATCTTCGTAGGCGTTCGGGTCGACCGCCCTATCGGGGCATCTATCTCGCCCCGGTCGTCCGCCACCTCTCCTTCGACCAGGGCCAGGTAGCGACGCTCCATGGTGCGTTCGGAGAGCTGCTTGATGAGGGCGTGGTAGGCCGACTCCGTGCGGGCCACCGCCAGGAGTCCCGAGGTCCCCTTGTCGAGCCGGTGAACGATGCCCGGCCGATCACCCGGGCAGACGCTGGAGTCAACGAGCGCGGCGAGGTCCGGAAAACGTGAGAGCAGCCCTCCCACCAGGGTTCCTTCCTTGTGGCCTGCACCCGGGTGCACCACCAGGCCAGCAGGCTTGTCCACCACTGCCACCTCTTCGTCGGCATAGACCACCCCGAACCGCACGCCGGATTCGGCTTCCACCTCGCTCCCACCCGGCCCCGGCAGGGCGATCGTCAGCGTGGCACCTTCTTTCAGTGCGTTGCGCCCGACGGTCACCACAACGTCATCCACCAGCACCTGGCCCGAGACGATAAGCCCGGTCGCCACCGTTCGGGACACGTTCGCCAACATCGCCACGGCGCGGTCGATCCGCACCCCCGCCAGCAGCGGCGGCACCTCGATAACGAGCACCTCCGCTGGCTCATTCATCTGGCTCTTCCCACGGGGCGTCCGAAGAGAAGGCAACAGGCGGCGACGACCACCCCGATCGTGATGCAGGCGTCGGCGACGTTGAAGGTGGGCCAGTGGCTCAGAGTGACGAAATCTGCCACAAGACCGTGGTGGAGGCCCACGATCCGCTCACTGAGATTCCCCACCCCACCACCGAGGACCAGTCCTCCTGCGATCGCTTGGGGAAAGGTGCGCACACGCGCCACGAAGACTGCGAGGATGACGACCCCGATGGCGAGCACCACCGTGACCAAGGTCGACCGGCCCGTGAAGATGCTGAAAGCCAGTCCGGAGTTGAACTGCAAAGCCAGTCCGAATGGTCCCCATACGTGCGAGGCGTCGTGGAGATGGTCTTCCGCCACGGCTGTAGTGACACGGTCGGCCACCACGACGGCGACGGCTAGTGCGAAAGCGACCAGCCGCGCCCGAGCTTGGCCGCTCGGGGTCAGCGGCGCGACAATCCCCCGCTCTTGCACGCGACGCAGAGCCGGGCATAGGGAAGAGCCCGCAGACGAGGCTTGGGGATCGGCTGGAAGCATCGCTCGCAATAGCCGTAAGTCTTGTCCGCCACCCGGGCGCTGGCGTAGTCGATCTCCTCGACGGCGAGTGCCGCTTGGCCCGAAAGAGCCAAGTTCCGCTCCCGGTCGACGGTGACCGTGCCCCCCTCACCAGACTCCTCGTCGAACTGCACATCACCCGGCTCGCGCTCGAGCGCCAGCGAATCGGCTTCGGCCCGGAGCGATGTGGCCTGCTCCTGATAGATGCCGCGCTCTTCGGCCAGCAGTTCGGTGATCTCCTCTAGGAACTTGAGATCCTTGGCGTAGGGACCCGTCTTGGGACGGACGGGCGCCGGAGCCTTGGGCTTCGGCGTGAACGTGCTGCGGACCGCTGCGGGTGCTTCCGCCTCAGCTTCCACCTCCGGCGCGCTCGGGCCCACCACAGCGGATGCTGGCGTTGTGGTGGTGGTACGCCCTGCCGCCTTCGTGGTCGATGTCGCCTTCTTGGCAGGCCCTGCGGTCTTCTTGGCCGCTGGAGCAGCCTTTTTCGTGATTGTCGTCTCTTTGTTCACTCGCCCGCCATTCTTTTCGACTGGAGCGGGCTTCTTCGCAGCCTGAGCGTTCTTTGTGGGCACTGCATTTTTCGCGGGCACTGCATTTTTTGTAGGCACAGCTTTCTTTGTCGGAGGAACATTTTTTGTCGGGGTGACCGCTTTGGCTGCCGCACCCTTGGCAGGCGCAGTTTTCTTGGTCGCAACAGCCTTCTTCGCTGCCGGCGGGCGCGATGCAGGCACCTTCTTTGCAGCGGTGGCCTTGCTCGCTGGGCTCATCTCGTCCTCCTTCCCGGCCATTGATGTGGCCGGTTCCCTGACGACAATCGCGTCGAGGGAGCGGGTGACCATAGCGGACCGCGACCCAGGAGGCAATACCCCCCGTCAGATCAAGCGGTGCGAGGAACTCCGCTCGGGTTCGTATCGGTGACGGATCCGAGACTCAGCGTCGGCTGATCGTCCGCATCGCCCCCACCCTTGGTGGATGATTCGTTCGGGGCGCTGGCGATCGCGGCCGGCCGGGAGCCCGGGGAGCCTTTCGGACGTACACCCATGAGCGCGTTGGCCGGCTGCACGTTTTCGTCCACCCAATTGAGAATCTCGGTAAGAGCGTCGCGCAGCCGGTTCCTCTCCGATTCGAGGTGGCGAGCCATGCTCTCGACGTCGGTAGCCAGTTCGGTGCGGGTCGCCTCCAACCGCGCCACCTCCTCGCGCACCTGGCGCTGCGAATCCGCCTGCAAAGCGGCCGCTTGCGACTGGGCGGCCGACATGGCAGCTCGCGCCTTCTCTTCGGCTTGGGCCACGGTCGCGGCCGCTTCCGCCTCGCTCTCGCGCTTGATCTGATCGACGAACTTCTGGGCCAACAGCAGGGTTCGTTGCAACGTCTCGTCGGATGGGATGTCCAGCGCCGTCGACGCGGGCGCAGCAGGTGCCGGGGCCGCAGCTACTGCGACCGGCACGGCCGGCGTCGGGGCCGGGGCTACCGTCCCGGGTGTAGGAGGATGTGCTTTCGCCTCGGCCGCGGCGTCGCGCACATCCCGCTCGAGCTGCACAATCCGGTCACTTGCCTGCCGAAGACGCTCGTTCAGCTGGCGGACGGTCTCCTGCAGAGCTTCGGCCTCTTGGGCGGCGCGGTCGAGATAGTCATCGACCTCGTCGACGTTGTAGCCCTTTAGCCCGAGACGGAATTCGACGGTACGAAGTGTGTCAAGAATGGATGAGGAAGCCGGCGAACTGTCCATGATCGAGGAGTCTACCCGCCCCCCCTGGGCCAAACGGGAATGGTCCAATCTGGTGTGGGACTAGGCAAAAAGAACTCGCACGACCACGTACTGCAGCACGAGGAAAACCACGATAAAGGAGATATCGATGCCGCCCATGGGCCGGATGACACGTCGAACAGGCCGCAACACTGGTTCCGTCGCCCGGTAGAGAAAAAGCTGCACCCGAGCCAACGTCGTTCCTGGCTGTACCCTGAACCAACTGAGCAGTGCTGTCGGCAGCATGATGAACCACAGATACAGCTCTACGGCAATCCCAGCTAGGCGGAATACATTCACTGCTACCTGAGAATAGCCTGCTCAGTCCCGCCCGAAGCCGCGCTCCACCAGGCGTTGGCGCTCTTCGTCTGAAACCTTCACGTTTGTCGGGGCCAAGAGGAACACCTGGTCGGCCACCTTCTCCATCTCGCCGCTCAGGGCATAGGTCACGCCACTGCAAAAGTCGATCATCCGCCGTTGCAGGTCACGGTCGGCCACCTGCAGGTTCACGATCACCGGGCGGTTGTCCTTGAGCCGGTCGGCGATCTCCTTGGCGTCGCCGAACCGGGTGGGAGCAACGATGTGGACCCGTGCGGCGGTGCCGCCGATCGCCGTCTCAACCGGAACGGGCCGCACCCCCGAAGGACGCGGCACCGGGCTCGGCTGCACCCGGGTGGGACTGGGCATGGCCGACTCGCGAGGAACCATGGCGCGGACGCGGTTCAGTCCCCCGCCGTACTCGTCGGGGGGCTCATAGTCCTGCTGCCGGACATCGCCCCGGGACTGCGACGTGAACGCCCGTGGGGCGCGGTCTTCCAGGTCGTCGTACTCGTCGTACTCGTCGTCGAGTAACCCGAGGTAGACCATGGTCTTCTTCATGAACGAGGGTGCCATACCTTCTCCTGTTCCGGCACAGCGTAGTGCCTGGTGGTCAGCGTGGGAGGGACAACGAGGAAGCCTTCGGCGGTCGCTCTCCGAACAAGGCCCGACCGATCCGCACCATGGTGGACCCGGCCGCCACCGCCGCTTCGAGATCGGCACTCATCCCCATCGACCGCTCCTTGAGCCCGAGTGCATCAGCCAGGTTCCTTATCGATTCGAACGCCGCCTTCGTCCTTTCTTGACCTGGCGGCGCCACCGTCATCAGGCCCTCTAGTTGCAGATCGAGGTTCGAGAGCGACCCCGCCAGGGCGGTCACCTCTGCCGGTTGACATCCGTTGCGACCGGGCAGGCCGCCGCTGGTGTCCACCTGAATCAGGACACGGGCCCCTGGGGCGTACTGCGCGATGCGCTCCCCCTCGGCCAGACGAGCCACTCCCTGCCACATTGTCACCAATGGTGCCAGCACCCGCACCTTGTTGCGCTGGATCGTGCCCAGAAAGTGCCAATTCGTCCCGGCGGGCCCGGGCGCCTTGGCTTCGAGCTCGGTGGCATAATTCTCGCCGAAGTCGGTCAATCCGGCAACACGGGCCGCGACGACCGCTTCCGGTCCGAATCCCTTCGACACGGCGATCACGCGTACCTGGGCCGGGTCGCCCCCCGCCCGCTCGATGCGCTCGAGCACCGCCGCCAAGCGCGTCGCGACCGCGTCGTCAGCGAAGGAAGGAGGGCACGTCGAAATCGTCGTCACCCAAGTCGAACTCGTCGTCTTTGCTCGACGTCTCGGCGAAGATGTCCACCGCGTCCGAAGAGGGGAATATGGACGGTGCCCGATCGCTGCTCGCGGGACGGCCGCCCTCTTCCCAGCGCTCGAAGCCGGCGGCAATGACGGTGACCCGCACCTCGTCACCCATGTTGTCGTCGATGACGGCACCGAAAATGATGTTGGCGTCGGGGTGGGCTACGCCGTGGATGATCTCGGCCGCCTCGTTCACTTCGAACAGCCCGAGATCGGATCCACCTGCGATGTTGAGCAGGATTCCCCGCGCCCCTTCAATGGAAGCTTCGAGCAAGGGGCTCGTGATGGCGGCGCGCGCCGCGTTGGCGGCTCGTCCCTCGCCGATGGATGCGCCGATCCCCATGATCGCCGTCCCGGCATTCGTCATAACCATCTTCACGTCGGCGAAGTCCGTATTGATCAGGCCCGGCACGGTAATGAGGTCGGTGATGCCACGCACACCTTGGAGGAGCACCTCGTCGGCCATTTTGAAGGCATTGACCATGCTCGTCTTGTCGTTGGACACGCTCAGGAGGCGGTCGTTGGGAATGACGATGAGGGTGTCCACCTTCTCCTTGAGAATTTGGATGCCCTTTTCCGCTTGCATGGCCCGGCGCCGGCCCTCGAAGGTGAAGGGGCGCGTGACAACGCCGATGGTCAGAGCACCCAGGCTCTTGGCGATTTCGGCCACCACGGGCGCGGCGCCGGTCCCGGTGCCACCGCCCTTGCCGGCAGTGATGAAGACCATGTCGGCACCCTGGAGCGCCTCCTCGATGTCAGCCCGGTGCTCCTCCGCCGCCTGCCGGCCCACTTCGGGGTCGCTGCCCGCTCCCAGGCCGCGTGTCAGCTGACGTCCGATGTCCAGCTTCAGATCGGCATCGCTCATGAGGAGTGCCTGGGCGTCAGTATTGGCCGCGATGAACTCCACATTGCGGAGCCCCGAGTCGATCATGCGATTGACGGCGTTCACCCCGCCACCGCCCACCCCGACCACCTTTATGACGGCCAGGTAGTTACCTTGGGACGGCACAGTCGTCATGAACTCCCTCGTACTTGGGCCGATCGCCGACCAATCGCCCTCTGGGTACACCCATCATGGTTCATCACGCCGCTCCTACCTCGAATCCCTCATCCTCTTGGGAAGGTTGACGTTCACAGAGCGGCAACGCCGCCAACCATACGAGGGGCGTTCCTGGCGGTCAAGCATGCTTGCTCACGATCCCGTCACGGTCATCGCGCCTGGCACGCTCACATCGATGATGTCACCATCATGAAGTGTGGCGCCGGCCAACGCGGCGCTGATGTCCTCATATTTGGCCTGGAGCTGGGACGCGTCACCGATGTCAACCAAAATCGGCGTGGTCATGGCCAGCTGCACGAATCCGGCCGAGACCACCTTCACCTCGGTCACCTGCGCCCGGAAAGAGGGGGGCAGCGTGGCGGCGATATGCAGTCCGAGCTGATCAGGGCTACCGAGCAACGTGCCCGGGGCGCCGGGGGGCTGCGGGCCTGACACCTCGATAAGACCAGGTGGGCGTGCGGCTACGAGCGCGAGGACGCGGCCTTCCGTATCGAGTTCGGCCCACTTTGCGCCGGCTGCGGCCATGACCAGTTGCGGCACCCGCTCGACAACCACCACGCGGACCCCATCGGGCCATTGCACCCGGACCGAGGCCGACCGAACCCACGGGAGGCGTTCGATGCCCTTCGCCGCGGCGCCGGCACTGAGGTCGAGCAACGCAGGGTGGCTCGCCAGCCCGGCCGCCACCTCAATCTGAGACACGGTCTCATGGGTCGCCCCCACCACGGTGATGGCGCGGGCAGAGAACAACGAGGAGTGGAGGAGACACCAAACGCCGAAAAGCGCGGCCACTACGCCGAGAGCTATCCCCGCCAGACGCAGGCGCCGGCGACCTTGTTGGCGGCTCACCTCGGCCCGCCGGGCCGAAATACGCGGATCGATCCTCGCCCTCGGGCGCGGCGCGCCGCCGGGCGTCGGGCGTGACTGCGTGGTGGTCGGACTCATGATCCGTTCACCGCCGTCGCTCCCACGGGGCCAGTCTCCTCTCCCTCGAAGCCCAAGAGGCGGACCTCGGCCGTGAGCAACACCCCACTGTGACGTTGCACCGTGGTGCGGACGTGCTCCATGAGGGCGCGCACGTCGTCGGCCTTCCCACCCTTATCGGCCTGAATGAAGTTGGCATGCTTGCGCGAAACGTGAGCAGACCCCAGGCGGAAACCCTTGAGACCGGCCTCTTCGATCAGGCGGCCCGCCGAGTCACCCGGCGGATTGGTGAAGACCGATCCGGCGTTCGAACCCCCCGGCTGATGCTCGCGGCGCCAACGGACAATGGCCGAGACCTCGGCCCGTTCCGCCTGAGCATCTCCCTGCATGACTTCGAATTCGGCCTCGACCACGACCTGGGAAGCCGCCACGGTCGAGGATCGATAGGCGTAGTGGAGGTGGGCCACATCGTCGGTGCCGCCCTCGTCGCGTAGGAGGTCAACCCAGGTGTAACGCAACAAGCAGCCGGCAACGTCGGACCCGTGACCTCCGGCGTTCATCCGCACCGCTCCTCCGACAGAGCCCGGCACCCCGACGGCCCAGGTCAAACCGGACCAGCCTGCGTCGGCCACCTGTCGGGCCAGAACGGGTAGGGGGGTGGCACCGCCGGCCCGGACCACAAACGGTGGGTGCGCGGTGGTGTCCGGATCGGGCATTTCCACGGCGCTGAACCCGGGGCCGAGTCGTACCGCCACCCCTTTGAATCCCGCATCGGCCACGAGCAGGTTCGAGCCCCGTCCGACCACGCACACGGGCAAGTCGCTTCCGATGAGCGCGGCACGGACCGCATCGAGGTCGTCGGGCCCCTCGACCTGTACCAACAGCTCAGCGGGCCCACCCACTCCATACGTCGTGAGCGCGCCCAGGGCTTGGTGCCGCACCGCCCGAACTCCGAGGCGGGCCGCCACTGCGTCGTAACGATCGTGCGCGGTGCGCGATCTCACCATCCCGGCGATTCCAGCAATTCGTCGGGCAGCGCCGTGAGGTCCCCGGCACCCAGGGTGAGGCAGAGATCCCCGGGCCGGAGCATGGAGCCCACCACTTGACGTAGCTCGTCCCAACCGGGGGCATACACGACGGGCAACCGCTCGTCTTGTGCCCGCACCGCCTCGGCGATCAGCAGTCCGGAGACGCCGGGGATGGGATCCTCGCCCGCTCCATAGACATCGCTCACCACAAGGACGTCGGCTTCGCTGAACGCGAGACCGAACTGCTGGGCCAGCTCGGCGGTGCGCGTGTAGCGGTGCGGCTGGAACACGGCCACGATGCGCGTCCATCCCCCCGTACGTGCCGTGGCCAGCGCGGCTTCCACGGCAAAGGGCAGGTGGGCATAGTCGTCCACGAAGGTGACGCCGTTGGCCTCGCCCCGAAACTCGAAGCGCCGGGTGACGCCCGTGAACCGGGCCATGGCCGCGGCGGCGGCGTCGAAAGGGACGCCCACCTGGAGAGCCGAGACCACGGCGAGGGCCGCATTGCGGGCGTTGTGCAGTCCCGGCACCCCCAGCGAGAGTGTCCGGGATACGCCGTCAGGCCCCGTCAGCGTGAAAGAGGCGGAGCTCCGATGCAACGCGACGTCGGTCATGGCATACGTGGCTCCTGTCGCCGTACCGACGCTCAAGGCCCCGTGCGCTTCCCCGATGGCCAGAGCCTCTCCGTCGTCCGCCGAAACCACTGAGCCCGCCGCGGCATGGCCGACGAATGCGTCAAAGGCGGCCCGTAGGCGGGGAAACGTCCCGTAGTGGTCCAAGTGGTCCGAGGCCACGTTGGTCAAGATGGCCCAATCCGGTCGCAGGTCCTGGAACGTCCCGAAGCTCTCGTCGGCTTCGACAACCAGCCATTCGCCGCTGTCCCACACGGCATTGGTCCCGACTTCGTTCACGTCGGCACCGATGAGGAACGAAGGCCGCAATCCCGCCTCGATCAAGATGAGCGAGAGCATCGAGGCCGTCGTGGTCTTGCCCTTCGTGCCGGCGACGGCCAGGCACCGGCGGGTGGCACAGATCGCGGCCAGCATGCCCGAACGCGCGACCACGCGCGCACCGTCGTGCGCCGCCCCGAGTATTTCGGGATTCGTGGGAGGCACGGCCGGAGAGAACGTCACGGCATCGACCTCGCCGACGTTGCCCGCTCGATGACCGACCGCTACGGCGATGCCCTGTGATCGCAAGCGGGCTGCCACCGGCGATTCCTTGAGGTCCGAACCCGTCACGGTGTGGCCCATCGACCGTAGGACGAGGGCGATGGCGCTCATGCCCGCACCGCCGATTCCGACGATGTGTATGCGTTGCGGCGAGCGCAGATCGAGGGTCGCTGGGTGGTCAGCGGGCATGTGCATCCACCAGCTCCGCCACTCGGGTCGCCGCATCGGGATGACCCATGGCCCGGGCCGCCGCCCCCATGGCCGCCAGGCGAGCGGGGTCGCCCAGCAGAGCTCCGATCTCAGCCTCGAGGCGTTCCGCCGTGCATTCGGCGTCGGGAATCATGATCGCCGCCCCCGCCGCCACCAAGGCGTCCGCATTGCGCGTCTGGTGGTCGCGTGGCGCCCCCGGCAGAGGCACAAGAATGGCGGGGACGCCCGCCACCAGTAGCTCGGCCACGGTCATGGCACCGGCCCGGCAGAGGCAGAGGTCGGCCGCCCCGTAGACCTCGGGCATTCTCTCCTCGAAGGACACCACCTGATAGTGCAGCCCCACGTCGGCTCCGCGGGCGTCGCCCCCAACGACTTGCGGCGCCGCGAACCGCGCGAAGTCTCTCCGGCCGGCCACGTGATAGATCGAGAGGTCGGACCGATCCGACCAGCGGGCGGCCAGTTCGGCTGTCGCGGTGTTGATCCGCCGCGCCCCCAGGGAGCCGCCAACGGCGGCCACGGTGCGGCGGTCAGGGGGCAGACCCAGTGTCTCCCTCGCCAGGCGCTGGCCATGGGGCGACCGGTCGAGAAGGCGGAATTCAGGCCGGACCGGTGTCCCGGTCACGCTGGCTCGGGGAAGGTCAGTGCCGGCAAACGCCACCGCATTCGCCGCGGCGAATCTTCCGAGGAGGGCGTTGACCGCTCCCGGCACCGCGTCGGTATTGACCAGTACCAGCGGCGACCGTACGACCACGGCGGCCAGGCCGGCCGGAAAGCCGGCATAACCCCCCACTACGACGACCACTCGGGGACGGCGCCGCACGAACGAGGACAGCGCGTGCAGCGTGGCCCACAGCAGTCCGAGTACCGCTCCGGCATTGGCCCACAGGGCGCCCGGGCTCAGGCTGCGCCGAATGCCCCGACCAGGAAGGAGGGTGAAGGGAAACTCGAGGGTCGGCCAGAGCGCGGCCTCCTGGCCCCGGCACGACCCGTAGAGCTCGATCGTCTCGGGAGCGTGGCCCTGCGCAACCAATTCCCGCGCCACTTGCAACGACGGCACGACGTGACCTCCGGTCCCGCCGCCGGCGATCACCGTGCCCCGTCCCTGATTCACCGACCTCGCCGACGGGAGTCTGGCGTCCGATGGGAGTCTGGCGTCCGATGGGCAGACGTGGCGCGGGCGGCGGTGCGCGCATTTCCTCGACGCGGCACGTGGACGATGCCGACAGACGGCCCCGCCGCCCTCCTGTCGAGCGATGTTGATGAGGATCCCGGCCGCCACCATGGTGATGACCAGGGATGACCCCCCGTACGAGATGAAGGGCAACGGGATGCCGGTGACCGGCAGAACCCCGACCACTGCGCCGATGTTGATCAAGGTCTCACTGGCCAGCCATGCCACCAGGCCTACCGCCAACACTCCGCCGAAGCGCTGAAGCGACCGCGTCGCGGCCCGGATGCCGAACCAGACGAAGGAACCTAAAAGGGCCAGGACAAGGGCGGCGCCGATGAAGCCCAACTCCTCCCCGATGACCGAGAAGATGAAGTCGGTCTGCGCGTTGGGCAAGAACCCCCATTGAGCCTGCCCACCCCCGAGACCGGCTCCGATGAAGTGACCCGAGCCAAGCCCGATCAGGGATTGCAGAACCTGGTAGCCCGATCCCGCGCCGTGGGAGGACGGGTCGATGAACGAGAGAAGCCGCTCCCGCCGGTACGGCGAAGCCACCGCCACGACGAGGGCGATCCCGATGAGGCCGGCCAGTATCTTGAAGACGGGTCCGAGACGGACTCCGGACACGAAGAGCATCGCCAAAGCGACGCATCCAAGCACCATGGCCGTGCCCAGGTCGGGCTGCGCCACGATCAGCACGCCCGCACTGCCCGTGACCAGAAGCAGCGGCCCGATGATCCGGCGGTCGGGCGCTCCCTCATCGAGCCGCCGGGTGACCAGATCGGCCGCGAAGACCGTCAGCGCCAGCTTCATCAACTCGGAAGGCTGGAGTCGGAACTGGCCGAACCCGACCCAGCGGCTCGAACCCTGCACGTGGACGCCCGAGCCCCGGTACCAGAACGACCAGGAGAAGGAGGAACGTGACGCCGAGGAGTAGTGGGCTCAGACGTCGCAGCTTGCGGTGGTCGAAGCGCACGGTCGCCGCGAACGCGATTACGCCGACTCCCATCCACATGCACTCCCTGATGAGGATGGCCCACGGGCTGCCGTAGAGCGAGATCGAGACCACCGACGAGGCCGAGCCGACCATCACCAGTCCGATCACGCAGAGCAGCGCCACCACGACCAGCAGGACCGTCCCGGTCGGAAGTTCGGCGACGGTGGCGGCCAGGCCCGAGGTGCGCCGCGTCTTCGTCGCCGCAGAGCGAACCTTGGTCCTTCGTTGGGGCGCCGTGAGGGAACGGGCGGTGGCGGTGGAACGGGCGGTGGCGGTGGAACGGGCGGGGGCGGTGGAACGGGCGGTGGAGGTGGCAGTCGGGGTCACAGGACTGACCCCGCGCTCGCGCGCGCAACAGAAACGAAAGAGCGGTCCGACACCCGACTCATGGGCACAGTTTCCCCCACGCCGAGTCCGAAGTGGTGGAGTGTCCTCATGTGAACTTCGCCACGGAGAGGAAGTCGGCGTAGAAGATTCCCAGGCCGAGGGCGACGAAGAGCCCACCCAAGCACCCAGAACCGGACGATGACGGTCGTCTCGGGCCAGCCCACCAGCTCGAAGTGATGATGGATGGGCGCCATCCGGAAGATGCGCCGATGGAAGACACGGAAGCTGACCACCTGGGCGATGACCGACAAGATCTCCATCACGAACAAGCCTCCGATGATGGGCAGGAGAAGATCGAGGTTGAGGAGGAGGCAGAGGGCGGCCAGCCCGGCGCCGATGGACAGCGACCCGGTGTCCCCCATGATGATCTTGGCGGGCGCCGCGTTCCACCACAGAAAGCCGATGCAGGCCCCTGCCAACGCAACCGCGACCAGCGCCAGGTCGATGGCCGAGGCAGGCAACACGTGATAGATGCTCGCGGTGCCGAAAGATCCAGTAGCCCATGATCGGCCAGGACGGCGAAGCAAAATGTCGAAGCACCGGCGGCCAGGCCATCGACCCCGTCGGTGATGTTGACGGCGTTCGACGTGCCCACCATCACGAGCACGGCGAAGACGACCCACCCCACCTGGCCCAGATTGATGCCGGGCACGGTGACGCGGGTGAAGGACAGGGCCGTCGAGGTGTGCGCCCAGTGCAGGGCCAACTCGGCGAAGAGCACGGCACATCCGACCTGTGCGGTGAATTTGGCTCGCTTGTTCAAGCCCAGACTGCGCTGGTGACGAACCTTGATCCAGTCGTCGAGAAAGCCGATGAGGCCGAAGAGAACCACCGCCATGACGGCCAGGTACCCCGTCCGCGAGAACCTGACCTCGGTGCCGAAATGGCCGATGGCGTATCCGAGGACCACCCCGATGACGATGGCGATTCCCCCCATGGTCGGCGTCCCCGCCTTGACGCTGTGGCTGGCCGGGCCATCCTCGCGGATGGGCTGCCCGATTCCCTGCGCGCGTAGCCATCGCAACAGGATGGGCGTGACCAGAATGCTCACCCACAGCGCGATGCCTCCAGCGTCGCCCAGCCCGAGCATGGGCTACTGCTTCGAGCTTCGGGCTGAGGCACGTCCAGGTCGCGGGGTCCGTCGGGAAGCGCACCGACAGAGCGCGACGGGCCTCGACGACATCGTCGAAAGGCAGCCTGCGGCCGGCGATCTCCTGATACTTCTCGTGGCCCTTGCCGGCGATGACCACCACGTCTCCAGCCCGGGCGTCCCCGAGCGCCCATCGGATGGCCTGGCGACGATCGGGTTCGACGACGAATGCACCCTGACCCGGCTGCGTCGCCCACGCCGGCGCGCACCTCCTCGATGATGGCCAGCGGATCCTCGTCACGAGGGTTGTCCGAGGTGAGAACGGCGACGTCGCTCAGGGCAGATGCGGCCTGTCCCATTTTCGGCCGCTTGGCCCGGTCCCGGTTGCCCCCGCATCCGAACACCACCAGCACCCTTCCGCCGACGGCGGTGAGGCCGCGCGCTTCGCGGAGGACGACCTCGAGGCCGGCCGGCGTATGGGCGTAGTCGACGAGAACGGTGAAAGGCGGGGTGTCCGCCGGGGTGTCCGGCGTGTCCGGGACGAGGCGCCACGGCAATGACCTGGAGCCTTCCCGGCGGTGGCGACACCTCAGAGAACGCCGCAGCCACCTCTGACGGCTCGAGTCCCAGCGTGAGAGCCGCTTCGGCCGCCAGCAACGCGTTGTCCACATTGATGGCACCCGTCAGAGGCGTGGAGACCCGCTGCCCGCGCCACGTGAACTGCGGTGTGACCCGGCTGCAGGCACGATGTCGCTGGCGTCATTGCGATGCACCTCCACCATCGGGATTCGCGCCGAGCGAAGGAGCCGTCTGGCCCCAGGGATCGTCGGCGTTGACGACGCCTCGCAAGGCATGGTCCGACGTGAAGAGCGAGCTCTTCGCCTCGAAATACGCCTCCATCGTGCCGTGGTAGTCGAGGTGGTCGTGGCTCAGGTTGGTGAAGACGGCCACGTCGAAATGGATGCCCTCCACCCGGGACTGCACCAGCGCGTGGCTCGACACCTCCATGGCCACGGCGTGTCGTCGGCCATCGGACGAGCTGGCGATCCCGGACCTGGGCCAGCACGCGCTGCACCTCGGTCGCCTCCGGTGTCGTCCGCGCCCCCGAGAGCGTGCCCATCACGTTGGTCGGTCGCCCTGTGGCCTCCAGCAGATCCCCAAGGAGCTGGGTCACCGTCGTCTTGCCGTTGGTGCCGGTCACGCCGATCATCATGAGGTCACGGGCCGGGAAGCCGTAGAACGCGGCAGCGAAGCGAGCCATGACGGGGCGGATGGTGCCGGGGGCGACCAGGGTCTGCACGACAGGCCGATCCAGGAGCTCAGGGATGAAGTGCTCGCAGAGCAACCCGACGGCTCCCCGGTCCACCGCATCGGCCGCAAAGGCGTGGCCGTCGGTGACGAGACCGGGCACGCAGCAGAAGAGGTCCCCGGGCACCACCCGGCGGCTGTCGTGGGCAATGCCACGGACATCGACCGCGGCAGGGTCCCCCGCTGTCTCAATGACTTCGATGTCGTCGAAGAGGAGGTTCATCTGCACGGTTCGGCACGGTCGCCCGCACAGCGGGACGAGCACGGGAGCTCCGCGCCTCCCGCCATCGGCCCGCTGATGGTACCGGCTCACGTGATGTCTTGCGCTTGGCTACTGGGCGACTGCTGCCGCCGCTCCCTGCGTAGCCGCTCCCGGCGTCGTGGGGATGTCGTAGCGGTGGAGCGCATAGCTCATGATCTGCGAGAACACGGGTGCTGCCACCGTGCCGCCGAAGATCGGCGTCGGGCGATCGAGGACGACGATCATGGAGAAGGTCGGGTTGACCGCCGGGGCGAACCCGACGAACGAGGCCATATAGGCGCCCACCGTGTAGGCATCCTTCCCGGTGGTCGGGTATCTGGGCCGTGCCCGGTCTTTCCGGCCACGGTGTACCCCGGCACGACGGCGCTGGACCCCGTTCCGCGTGGAAACGACCTGCTCGAGCATGGAGGTGAGCTCGGAGTCGACCTGACGGCGAGAACACACGATGCGTCGTGCGACGCCGCGGTCTTGTGCACCGGCGCCGGACTGGCTCACGGTGGCCTGCACCAGCTTGGGTTGGACGAACGTCCCTCCGTTGGCTACCGCGTTGTAGGCATCGAGGACCTGGAGCGCGCTGACGGCGTCAACCTGCCCGATGGGCAGCGACACGTAGTCGGTCGGCTCCCACTGGGCCGCCGTCGCCACCAGTCCAGCCGATTCCCCGGGGAAGTCGAGGCCGGTTGGCTTGCCGAACCCCAGATTCCCGACCTGGGCCAGCAGGCGCTGCTCGCCGAGACCCTGCGCGATCTCTGACGTTCCGATGTTGGAGGACTGGGCCAGGATCTGGGTGGCGGTGAGGCGCTCCGTCGGGTGCGGCTCGGCATCGTGGAAATTGGAGCCGTCCAGGGTTATCTGATCCGGGCACGGTGAAGACGGAGTTCGGGTTGATGAGCCCGTCCTGGAGGGCGGCCGAGAACGTGACCAGCTTGAAGACCGAGCCTGGTTCGTACAGCTGGGTCACCGCAGTGTTGTTCGGGGCCTCGTTGACGGCGTCCTTAGGCCCGATCGGGATGACACCACCGGCGGTGGCGGCCGAGGCCGGAGGTGTGGCGGAGACCGGTGCGTTGGGGTGCGTCGACACGAGATTGGCCATGGAGAGGATCTGACCCGTCTTCACGTCCATGACGATGGCCGTGCCGCTCAGGGCCTGTGACGACTCGATCGCCTGGGCCAGCGCCTGCTCCGACTCGTACTGGAGCTGGGTATCGAGCGTCAGCTCCACCCCCTGACCCGGCCCGCTGGACGATGCGGTCCGCGACACTCGACGCCGGCAGCGCTACACCCGGACGGCGACTCGATGAGCGTCTCCTTGCCGGCGGTGCCCGAGAGCAACCGGTTGTCGGCGTACTCGATCCCTGCCGCGCCCCTTGATTGGTCGCGTTGGTGATACCCAATGACCGGCGACGGCGAGATTCGCCATTCGTCACGACCCGCTTCGAGTCGTCCACCAGCGTGATCCCGGGGATGGCGTCGGCCGCGATCTTCTGCCCGTCGCTCTGCGAGATCTGCTTGGCCAGCACGACGTAGCCGGAATGCCGGCGGAGCTCGAGGAGCGAGCGTCGCCGCCGGAATATGGAGCAACGGCGACAGCGCAGCCGCCGTCTTCACGGGATGGGCCACCTGGAAGTCGTCGGCGATCACGTCGTCGGTCGGAACCGAGAGCGCGAGAGGCGCACCGTCGCGGGCGTAGATGCCGCCGCGCAGCGAGTTCAGCGTGATCGGCTGGTGCGACTCGTTGCGAGCCTCGGCCTGGTAGCGTACCCGAGTGGATGACCTGCACGTCGACCAGGCGGCCGACCATGAACAGCAGAGCGACCACCAACACCATCCGCACCAGGCGGACGCGCCGCTGGAAGCTGCCGCCGGACCAGGGAGTCGTCCGGGTGGGCGACGTCGGGGACGCGGCCGGGGTCGGGGCCGGGGTCGGGCGCGGGCTGGGGCCGACTCGCGGCCGCGGCCGGGCAGAATCGGAGGCCTGACCCCACGATACGGAGCGTCGACGGCCGGCCGCACTCGGTGCCCCGTCGCTCTGGGCGCCCCGGTCGCTCCGGCGCTCGGGCTGCCCGCGCCGGGCGCGGCCGTGGCAGCTCGACGCCGCCGCGGGATGGGGCGACGGCGCGCGCGTCCAGAGGCATGCCGCGTCGTGACGCTCATTGCGCCACTGTCGACGTGGTCGTGGCAGATGACGGTGGAGGGTGCCGGCGTGACGTTGGGCGTCGGGAGCGGCGTCTTCAACGAGACGTAAGGGAGCTGTGTCACGTGGCTCGGATGCACCATGTGGAGTTGCGCGGTGGCGCGCCGACGATCCGCGAAGGGGTCTCCAGCTTGGACACGTCGAGCTCTTGTTGGCGATGCTCACTCTGCGCGAGCTGCAGCTGCTGATCGAGGCGCGCCATGCGCACCTGGCCGTTGGCCAACATGGCCTGTCCGCCCACGACGACCAGCAGCGCCACGACCACCATGGCGACCGGCAGGTACCTGACCATGCGACGGCGAGCAGATTCCGTCGGCGCGAGGGGACGACTTCAAGCGGCGGGCGCGACGCGGCGAACGCCCGGGTTCACTCGCCCGGGCGAGGAGCCGCGACCCGGCGGGCGGCACCTGCTGACTGAGGCGCCATCAGGGAGCCACCGTCCGTGCGATGGCCCGCAGCCGGGCGCTCCCGGCGCGACGATTGAGGGCAAGCTCCTCAGGGCCGGGCGACGGGCACCGCGGAACACCAGCTCGTGGCGCGACCACGGCACCGCACACGCAGGGCATCGCGGGCGGGCAGGTGCAGCCGCCCGTGCTGGCCTGACTGAAGATCTGCTTGGTCAGGCGATCCTCGCCCGAGTGGTAGCTGATGACGGCACAACGGCCGCCGACGGCCAGTCGCTCCACGGCCACGGGAAGCGCGTGCTCGCCAGCTGCCCCAGCTCGTCGTTCACCGCGATCCGCAGGGCCTGGAACACCCGTTTGGCCGGGATGGCCCGCGCCGACGGATGGCCGCCGGGACGGCGGCCGCCACGACGTCGGCCAGCTGGATGGTCGAGGTAAGCGGGCGGGCCTCCACGATGGCCCGGGCGATCCGGCCGGACATGCGCCCCTCGCCGTTCTCGCGAAAGAGTTCGGCCAGGGCCGCCCCGGGAAGCTCGTTGACCAACTGCGCCGCGGTCTTCCCCATGGACTGGTCCATGCGCATGTCGATCGGCTGCGTCGGCACGATAGGAGAACCCTCGCTCGCGCCTGGTCGAGCTGGGGCGAACTCACGCCAAGATCGAACAGCACCCCGGAAAGCGGTCCGGACGTGACGTCGGGGAGGGCCGAGAAGGCGGCATGGACCAGCGTGACCCGATCGCCGAAGGGCGCAAGCCGCTCGGCGGCCGCGCCGAGAGCCACCGGCGTCACGATCGAGCCCGATGATGCGCAGGCCCGGATAGGCCGCCAACAGTGCCGCACTGTGTCCCCCGCCTCCGACGGTGGCGTCGACGAGGATGCCGGCGGGCACCGGGGCGAAAACAGCGACACGACTTCGTCGCGCAGTACGGGAACGTGTTCGAACGATTGGACCATCTGCAGCCCCCCGACTGGTTGGAGGAACGAAGGGTGAGTTCCCGATCGACCTGCGGGGAAGAGGGTGGAGTGATCTTCCACCGCCCCGGTCGAGGAGCTGCACATGGTCCAGCGCCGAAAGTGGCCATTCTCGGCCACTTTCGCAGTGTCCGTCGCTGTTCTGTGGTTCAGGACTGCCTGGGTCATCACTCCCTTGCATCTGCTTCGTCGTCGCCGTTGAGCAGCCAGCTCTCTTCGGGAAGCACTCGCTCGGCCCACGAAGTCGGGTTCCACAGCTCCACGCGGTCGATCGCCCCGTGCACCAGCACCTCGTTCTCCAATCCGGCGAACGCCCGCAGATAGGAAGGTATCGCCATGCGTCCCTGTCGGTCGATCTCCACCTCGTGACGAGCTCGAGGCCCACAAGCGCGCCCGGTTTCGATTGGCGCGTCCCGACTCGGCCCGCTCGGCATGACGGCCATCTGTCGATCGAATTCCCCGGGCGTCCAGAGCGCCAGACAGCCTTCGGACTGTTGTGCCAGGTAGCCGCCGCGTTCGAATTGGGCACGGAACTTGGCGGGCAGGATCACCCTGCCCTTGATATCGAGCGAATGCTCGTACCTGCCCACAAATCCTGCCACTGGCCCGATCTCCCACGACGCTCCCTGAATTGCGTCCTTGAACGCCTCTACTCCATTTCGCGCCACTCTACGCCCTTTCCCTCCACCTAGCAACCACTCAAACCCCTTTAACTCCCACCCGCACCCTTTTGGCAACCAGGACGACGGCAGGCTCACGCCGACAACAAAAAGGGGGCATCAGGAGGTACGAGCAAGGCACGGCATGGACATTCGCCGGAGCACAGTGCGCGCAAGAAGGTCAGCAGACCGCCGGGCGGTCTCACTGCGGCGAACGAGTTAAGGCGAAGTGATGGAGGGGAGGTGTGACCAGTTCGTAAACGAAGTCAGAAGAGCATCCCCGAGCGCACTGATGCCTCCGTTGACAAGGTGAAGGTCGTCGACCCCGACGGCCGCGCCGGCAAGGTCCTCGAGGAGCCTCGCTCGCGACGTACGGTCGGCCTCGAAGAGCTGCACCAACGGGCTTGGGTCCCAGCGGGTGTAGCAGCACGTATGGAAAAGGGCGCCCTCCCGCCCGCGCCATTGCGAGACACCCATCACCTTTCGTCCGTGTGCAAAGACCTCGCCCGGCCCCTTCCCGGAGAAGCACACCAATGCCCCATGCTCACCGGGTACGGCGCGGCCCTCGTGCACGACGCACTCTTGCGCCCCGAAGGATCCGAGCGCAGCCAACCACCAGGCGCCCACCCATGCTGCAGCTGTCCCGACATCTTCTTGCCACAGCGGGTCGGCCCGGGGAATCCAAGCCTCCACCCAAAGATGATCGCCGGGCTGGAGGAGGACGGCACCCCCTCCCCCGCGGCGCCGAACCACTTCCGTGCCCGCTTCGGACACCTGTTGCACATTGAGGATGTCGAGGCGCTGGGCGCTCCCGAGAACCAGGGTCGGGTGATCGACCTGTCGAATCACGGCATGGCGTGTGGTGAGAGCCCGGAATGGCGCGACATCGAACAGCGGCGCGGCGCTCGAATGCGAATCCGATCCCCCGGCAGAGAGATCAGGCACCCGCCAGCCGTGCCCCAGAGGCCCGGCCGCTTGCGTCAAGAGGCTGCAGCGAGATACGGCTCCCACAACGGGTCGACATCAGAGAGGTGACGGAGGCGCCACAGATACCCGTCGGGGGGAGCGGGCTTCACGCGCAACGTCCAGCCCAACTCAGAGAGCAACAGATCAGCCTTCGTCAGGTTGTCACGCTTGCATGCCGCTACCACATTGGACCATTCGTGCGTGCCACCCCGGCTGCGTGGAATGACGTGATCGATGGTGTCCGCCGGCTCGGAGCAATAGACACATATGCCGCCGTCTCTCCGCAGGACGGAACGGCGCGTCACGGGGGGCGTGCGCGCCCAGCGTGGAATGCGCACCATGTGGGCCAAACGCACAATCGAAGGGACGTCTACATCGAGCGATGCCGAGTGGAATACGGAGCAGTCCTCCCGAAATGCCACGGGCTCGGCGCGTCCAGCCAGAACCAGAACAACCGCTCGACGATCGGATACGAGTGCCAGCGGCTCATAGGTCGCATTGAGGAGAAGCACTCGCTCCATGTTCAGGCCACCAGAAAGGGGCGTATGGGAGCCGGCGGTGGCACCGGGGCTCGACGAACAGCCCAGCTGAAGTTGGCTCCGGCCATCAGGGAAGTCACAACGCTCAGAGGCTACCCGCGGCGGGGGGCTGTCCTTTGACACCATTGGAGATACGCCACCACGTCACGGCGCACCAACACGGCGCTCTCGCCGGTACCCCCAAAAGCGGTGACCAACCGGAAATTCCAGTACGCATCGCCTGGAACAGGCAGGAAGGGCGGACGACGCCACCACCCTCGGCGAGAAAGACGAGCCAGAGCTGCGACTCCGGCCCACCAGAGAGAAGGGCGAGGAGCAACGGCCAAAAAAACGATGGCGACGTCCTTTGCCCTCGGGCGGCTCGGCCCGGCCGCCGGATTCGCCTTCAACGCCGCGTTCACAAGGAGCCGTCCAACCCTTGCCACGCCACGCACCCGGCCCCGGTAAGGGGCCCCTTGTCGCCCAGACCGCCCGGCACAACCCTGGCCCCCCGGGCGAACTCAAGTCCGCAGCGCAGCGCAATCTCTCGCTGTGCGGCTGCGAAGAATGGAGCCCCGAAACCCAGCGCAACCGATCCACTGATGACGGCCAGTGGGAGATCGAGGAGGTTGACCACCGACGCCACGGCGCGACCAACCAAAGTTCCGGTTCGTTCGACTAGCTCCGGCGGTGCCAATGCCGCTGGCTGGCCGGTGATCGAGGCCAGCGCCGTACCGGATGCCTCCGCCTCGAGACAGCCCCGACCACCGCAGACACAGGGACGGCCATCGGGGACGACGACCACATGCCCAATATGCCCGGCGTTCCCGAGGCGTCCCTGGAGTAGTCGGCCATCCACCACCAGTCCGCCCCCGATTCCCGTAGAGACCACCATTGCGATGAAATTGGAATGCCCGGCTGCCGCGCCCATCCAGCCCTCGGCCAAGGCCAGCGCTTTCGCATCGTTGTCCACAAATGTCGGGACCCCGGTGAGCTCCCGCAGGCGAGCCCGGAGCGGAAATTCCCTCCACCCGGCGATATTGAGGGGCGAAACGGTGTCACCGCCCGGACTCATCGGTCCCCCACACCCGACGCCGCACACCACGAGCGGGGCCGAGGGCTCGAGACCGAACCCGGCTTCCGCCTCGAAACGGACGCTCTGCACGAGGTCTACCAAGGCCTGCCACAAGGTCTCGGCATCCTTTCCCTCGGAGCCCGAGGTGACGGGCGTGGCAACCTGCATGCGTTGTGTGAGGTTTCCCGAGCGATCCACGAGTGCAGCAGCCATTTTGGTGCCGCCGATATCCACCGCCAACGCCAGCTCGCTCACCACCGACTCACCACCGAGGAGATTGATCCAAAACGAGCAGGAAAGAATCCTGCAGGAAGGTCAGTTCTCTCGCCGGTGGAACCTGGTGCGGAACCAGTCGCGCGCTTCGGTGACCGCTCCCTCGAGGCCACTCGATGCCGCGGATGCCTTCGATTGCTCACCGTCTCTGCCACGAGTGAGGTCGTGCCATCCGGCTCGGCCCATCCGGCGGAGATTGCGCTCGAAGACAACGGCTGAGCCAAACATGATGACTACCCCTATGAACCCGACTACCGGTGTCTTGGCGAAAAAGGCGACGAGGACGACCACCCCAACCACGAAACTCGCTGCAGCCCACTTGCAATAGCGACCGGCGTGGCGGTACACCGACTCCGAACGCACCCGCTCCGCGAACTCGGGATCCTGGCGAACCAGGGACTCCTCGAGCTCAGCCAAAATCCGCTGTTCGTGCTCAGAAAGAGGCACGACCCACACCCCCCAAAGCTCCGCCCCTCATCATGGCTGATCCCGCGACGAACCCTTCAGTGGCGACCATGCACCTTCCATATTTGCACGCGTTCCCAACACAGACAATGCGTCCGTGCCTTTCCTTCTCGTGCCTGGCCGCTGCCACGCCCAGTAGCTTACGGCTAGCTTGACCGGTGCGGCACGCGCCGACTGGCGTTTTCTCCCTCAATTCGGGGTATCCGAGGCAGCCGGACCACTCCCCGGAGACCATTCCTGAGAGGACACGTGAGCCCCCCCGCCCCCCGACACGACTGCGCCCCTTGAGCGCCCTCCCCGACCTCCTCGGCACCCTTCCCCGACCGATCGGGGCAACGCCCTACGAGATCGTCTTCGTGTGCACAGGAAACATCTGTCGCTCGCCCATGGCCGAGATAGCCACTAGAGCGATGGCCGAAGCCACCTTGCTGGCCAACGGATCGGTTCTCAGTGATCGCCTCATTGTCACCAGCGCCGGTACCGGACCCTGGCATGAAGGTGAGCCGATGGACCCCCGAACCCGTGCCGCGTTGCTACGTGCGGGCCATAGAGACCATGGGCACGTGGCGCACCAGCTATCCGTTTCACGTTTGCAACAGAGCAACCTGGTCGTCGCCCTGGACCGACGCCACGAGCAAGCGTTGCGCAGCCTGGGTATCGATCCGTCACACCTGTGCCTTCTCCGCTCATTCGACCCATCGGCGCGCGATCCTTCCGACGTCCCTGACCCCTACTACGGCGACGAGGCCGCTTTCGACGCCTGCATGGAGATGATTGCCGATGGTTGCCGAGGCCTCGTATCTGTTGTCGCCTCGCTTTGGGAAAGCACCGCCGACCCGTGACCACATCGGGATGCTCGGAATGAGCTGTGACCCCCTGTGAGCAAACGACGATGTGTGTGACATAGTGCCGACGTGGTCTCACGCAGGGTCCGACGCAGGCGCCGTCAGTTCGCGACCGTCGGCGGGGTGCTTGTTCTCTTCCTCCTCTATGTGTCGTTTTTCTCCGGAGGGGGCTCCAAGAACCCCAAGGCCCCGGCCCATGCCCGCTCCTCGCACAAGACATTTCCCAAGCACTCTCCGCTCAACCCGGATTGGAAGGGAGACGGCAACGCGGTAACCATGGCCTTCGGCGGTGACGTCCACTTCGAATCGGCGGTGGGCCAACGGCTCACCGAGAATCCATCAACTGCGTTGGGCACCACGGTGAGCCAGCTGTTGGGCGACTCCCAGCTACGGATGGTCAATCTCGAGAGCGCCCTCACCAACGGAACGTGCCCATTGCCACAGGACAAGCCCTACATCTTCTTCGCCCCGCCCACCGCGCTCACCGCGTTGCACGACGCGAGCGTCACCCTCATTTCGCAAGCCAACGACCACGCACTCGATTGTGGCTCAACCGGCCTGGCCCAAGGACTGGCGGCGGCCAAGCAGGCTGCCTTCCCGATGGTTGGTGTCGGCAATAACGCCGCGCAGGCGTTTGCCCCCTATAAGACCAAGATAAAGGGACAACGCATCTCGATCATTGCAGCCACTCAAATCATCGCCTCCAACCTGGTGACAAGTTGGTCCGCCACGTCGTCTCAGGGCGGCGTGGCTTCCGCATTGAACCCGACCCAGCTGATACAAGCCGTGCAAAAGGCCAGACGCACCTCGGACACGGTCGTCGTGTACTTGGACTGGGGCGCCGAAACGGAGACATGCCCAGCCCCACAACAAGAGCCTCTGGCCGTCCAACTGGTCAACGCGGGGGCCGACATCGTCATCGGCACCGGTTCGCACGTGCTCCTCGGTGGCGGTTACCTCGGAACAGCGTACGTCGATTATGGGCTCGGCAACTTCGCGTTCTACGACAACACGGCACCCGAGACCGATAGTGGATCGCTTCTCGTCACGGCCATAGGGCGCCACATCGTCTCGGCCACTTGGCGTCCCGCCACCATTGTCGATGGGCTGCCTCAGCCGCTGACGGGCACCCCAGCCGCGACCGCACTGCAGAGCTGGAATGCCGCGCAAAGTTGCACCAATCTTTCGGCCACCCCCACGGCGAGCCAAGCGTCCGAGAAGGGGGAAGCTTCACCCTTCGTCGCCCCCACAACGACGACCACCGCGCCTCTGACAACGACCACGACTTCGGAGGCGTCGTCGAAAACGACGACCACGACGACGACCGCGAAGCAGACCACGACGACGACCACGAAGCAGACCACGACGACGACCACGACGACGCAACCGAAGGACAACGCCGGGTAGCTCGTCGATGACTTGAGGAAGTACCACATGGGTCGACGCTCATGCCGGCGGCATTCTCGGACATGGGGGGCGCTCGACGCATCCGGTCAGCGTGGGCACCCGAACGATCACCAGACCGGCGTCTACAGGGCTTCGCCGTTGCCGCTCCCCGCTCCCATCCTTGCGGTCTCATGTGGAAGCGCATCTTCAACCATCTTGTCGTCATCGGCCAGAAGCGAGTTGGCGAGATTCTTTACCATGGCGATGATCTCGGGGTGCTCTCGGAGATTCCATCCCTCGAGCAACTCCGTGAGACGCGCCCGACGTGCCTCAGTCAGCCGATCCATGGCATCGGTGCCCGCCGGCGTCAACGTCACGTCCCAGTCGGGACCCCGCTGCACGACCAGCACCATGCCCGCCGCCACCAACCCCCGTACAGCTTGTTCGAGGATCTCACGGCTGACCTTCAGACGACCCGCCACCTCTCGCACCGTGTCAGCGGGCCGGTCAGCCAAGCGGTAGAGGAGCCAGCACGACTGGGGAGGTAGATCGATGCCAGCTCGGAGCGCCATCGCCCGATACAAATCGCCTCGATTTTCCCGAATGGCGATGCGCTCGAGCGACAATTCGGATCTCTTCGAGCGAGGATCGGGACTCGGGCAACCCGAACCCTTCACCCACGTCGCTCGTGGCTATCGATCTTCGCAACGGAAGCTCGGGCAAGAGCCAACTGAGTAGAAAGGCCAACCCGGCGATGGGGACAGCGACCAGGAATACGGTTTGGATAGTCCCGGTGATTGCGACCAGGAGCTTCTCGTAGAGAATGGGGAACGCACGAGCCAGCTCGTGCAATGCCGTCGGGTCCTGCACCTGCAAGTTGATTTTGGCTCCGGTCTTGGGCAGGGTGGCGACGAGAGGGACCAACTTGTGGGCCAGGACGTTGGCGTAGATCGCACCGAACACAGCCGTCCCGAAGGAGCCTCCGATCATGCGGAAGAAGGTGGCGCCCGATGTGGCCACGCCGAGGTCCTCGTACGAAACTGCATTCTGCACGGCGACGATAAGGACCTGTTGACTGAGACCGAGCCCGATCCCGAACACGAACATGTACGCGGCCATCACTACTGCGCTCGTGTGCACACCGATGAGCGACATCAGGTAGAGGCCCACCGTCATGAAGGCGGTGCCGACGACGGGGAACACTTTGTAGCGGCCCCACCTGGTGACCAGGCGACCCGAGAGGATGGACGCCCCGAACAACCCGAACATGAGTGGGAATAGACGCAGACCCGACAGGGTCGGACTGACGTTCTTCACGTTCTGGAGGAAAAGAGGGAGGAAAGCGAGCGCGCCGTACATGGCGAAGCCGATGACGAAGCCCAGGAAGCTCGAAGCCTGAAAGACGCGTAAGCGAAAGAGCCGGAGCGGGATGACCGGCTCTTTGGCCCGGTGTTCCGCCAACAGGAACAGCAGCGTCAGCACGACTCCCCCCACGGCCAGACCTACGCTCTGACCCGATCCCCATCGCCAAGAGATGCCGCCCAGGCTGGCAAAAAGTATCAATACCGTGGCAGCACCCGACAGCAACAGAGATCCCAAGTAGTCGATTGTGTGATGGACCCGGCTCAGTGCTCCTGGCAGCACCACTCCGGTGACGATGAGAGCCAGCACTCCGAAGGGCAGATTGACGTAGAAGACCCACCGCCACGACAGATAGGTCACGCACAGGCCACCGATGAGCGGCCCAATCACCGTCGCCACTCCGAACATGGCTCCGAAAAGACCCAGGTAACGACCCCGGTCCCGGGGTGAGACCACGTCGCCGATGATCGTGTTGGCTCCGACGAGCAATCCCCCGCCGCCCAGACCCTGCACGGCGCGAAACGCGATGAGTTCGGTCATCGTGTGACTGAAGCCCGCCAGCGCCGAACCGACCACGAAGATGACGATTGCCGCCTGAAAGAAGACCTTTCGGCCGTACTGGTCCCCCAACTTTCCCCACAATGGGGTCGAGACGGTGGAGGACAAGAGGTAGGCGGTCACGACCCATGCCAAGTGGGATCCACCGTGGAGATCTCCCACGATGGTGGGAAGCGCGGTGGAAACAATGGTCTGGTCGAGAGCGGCCAGCAACAGCCCGAGAAGCAGCGCTCCGAGTATGAACCAGAGCCGGCGCTTCGTGATCCCCTCCAATGAGGGTGGTTTGGCGGTCACGCTCACGCTGATTTCCCCTCGCCGGTCACCGTGGCTTGCCCCCATTCGAAATAGGTAGCTTCAGGCGCCATCTTGCCAGGGAGTCGGGGCGATTTCTCCGATCTCCGCAAGCGAACTCGTGATGGTCACTCACTCACCACGAAGGCGAGATTCGAGTCCCAGCCGAGACCTGCCCAAGACATTCCAGCAATTCGGCCTCCAAAAATATGCGCCGACCTGCGACGTCGGAGTTGAGCACCCGGCCATTACGACAATTTTCGTGACATCGTCGGAATATTATGATATATCATTAGTGTTCTATAAGACGAACTACTCAATGACCAAACAAAGGAACTGACACTTGAGAAACCGCACCAAGAACGACGGCCGTGACGCCAATCACGACCACAACCACAAACATCCCGGTCACGGCCACTGGGGCCATAGGCACGACCACGACCACGACCACGACCACGACCGAAGGAGCTTTCACATGCCAAACGAGGCACACCACGACCACGACCACGACCACGACCACGATTCGCCCATCGGCCCACGGGGCGGGCGCCGGGGACCGGGGCACGACCACGGCCCACGGGGCGGCGGGGGTCGAGGACGATGGGGCGGCGAGCGGGGCGGCTGGGGCGGCGGACGCCGCATGCGCCGCGGCGACATTCGGCGATCCATTCTCTCGGCGTTACAAGACGGACCAGCGCATGGGTATGCCGTTATGAGCCGACTCGAGGAGATGAGCGGCGGCCTGTGGCGCCCGAGCCCGGGCTCCGTCTACCCACACCTGCAGATGCTCGAAGACGAGGGCATGGTGAGTTCGTCCGAGATCGACGGCACTCGGGTGTTCCAACTGACCGAGGCCGGCCTGGCTGAAGCAGCGGCCGAGACTCCCCTCCCCTGGCAGGCCAAGGGAGAGAGCGACGATCAGATCCGGAACTTGCGCCTCGCCGTCACACAGCTCATGGGTGCCGCCAAGCAGCTCTCCGGCGCCGGTGAGAACGCGCAAGTCGAGCGGGGCATCGCAGTTGTCCAAAAGGCACGCAAAGAGCTGTACCAAATACTGGCCGAGGACTGAGTCTCCACCGTAGAACCTGGGACGATACTCTGAGAAAACGATGACCATGACGACCGATGCCCACGCTGCATCCGCTACGAATGGCCACGGAGGTCAACCCATCATCGAGACGATCGACCTGGTCAAGACCTACCACGGCACTGATTTCCGGGCCGTGGACGGACTCAACCTGCGAGTGGGTGTGGGTGAGGTCTACGGCCTCCTCGGCCCGAACGGGGCGGGGAAGACGACGACGGTCGGCGTGCTCACCACGAGGGTCATTCCCTCGGGTGGGCAGGCCTTCGTCGGCGGGATTGACGTCGTAGCCCACCCCACATTGGCCAAGCAGATGATCGGTGTGGTGTCGCAACAGAACACCCTCGACCGTCAGCTGACGCCGTGGGAGAACCTCTACTTCCACGGTCGTATGTTCGGCATGGGGAAGCGGCGAGTCCAAACAGACCGCCGACCAGCTTCTTGAGCAGTTCCAGCTCACCCGCTTCGCCAAGGCCTCCGTCTACGCCCTCTCGGGTGGCATGGCCCAGCGCCTCATGGTGGCGCGTGCCATCTTCCACCGTCCCGCCGTCCTCTTCCTCGACGAACCAACGGCGGGACTCGACCCCCAAGGGCGTTTGGCCTTGTGGGATCTCCTGCGTGAGCTGAATGCAGAAGGACAGACCATCATGCTCACCACCCACTACATGGAAGAAGCTGACAAGCTGTGCGACAGGGTCGCCATCATGGATCACGGCAAGATCCTCGCCCTCGATACCCCTAGCGAACTCAAGCGAAGCGTGGGAGCTGACACCATCGTCACCGTCAAGGCGGACGGGAGATGCCGAAACCCTCGCCGCTGCCTTCGATCGGAGGATCGAGGGTGTCACGCGGACCCGCGCGGTGCCGGGGGGTGTGGAACTTCATGTCAAAGGCGCCGATCGGTTGGTGCCACGCATCGTCGAAGCGGCTGAGGCTGAGGGACTGGCCTTGGCCGACCTGTCGGTGGCCGAACCGACGCTCGAAACCGTCTTTATCGGACTGACCGGAAAGGACCTGCGCGACTGATGACCGCCACAAGCTCTCCTGACCAGTTCGTGACGCTCACCGCAGCCGGACACGATCTCGCGCCGCGTGCGCGACCACACCGACTCGGTCCGCTACCGCTGCAAGTTGGACGTCTCTCCGTGCCCTCATTCTGCGCGACCTGATCGTGCTGCGAAAGCACCTCGTCGAGTTTGCGATCCGCACCCTCGTGCAGCCGTTCCTCCTGTGCTTCGTCTTCCTCTATGTCTTTCCCAAAATTGGGCAAGGTATCGGCGCATCGCGCATTCCTGGGGCCGAATCCGCGTTTGCAACCGTCCTTGTGCCCGGGGTGGTCGGCCTCTCGATCATGTTCCAAGGTATTCAAGCGGTAGCGATGCAACTGGCACAGGAGTTCGGCTTCACCCGCGAGATCGAGGACCGAGTCCAGGCTCCGTGCCCGATTTGGCTCGTCGCTATCTCCAAGGTGCTCTCCGGCGGTGCGCAGGGTCTCCTGTCGGCCATCCTTGTCCTCCCGATCGCTGCCGTTATCCATGCGGCGGGCGTCGAGGCGAATATCAATCTCCATTGGCTCCTGATCGTCACGATCGTGCCGCTTTCCTGTCTGACCATGACGTCTCTCGGACTCTTGCTCGGCACCAGTTTCGAGCCTCGCAACCTCGGCCTCATGTTCGGCTTCATCGTCCTGCCCATCACGTTCCTGGGCGGCACCTACTACCAGTGGACCCGTTTAGCTTCGGTCAAGGTGGGAGGCTGGCATTGGCTACAGACCATCGTGCTGATCAACCCTCTGATCTATGTCAACGACGGGATGAGGGCCGCCTTTACCAACACCTCACACATGCACCTCTATGTGATCTACCCGGCGCTCCTCGCCTTCAGCGCGATCTTCTTGACGCTCGGACTGCGGAACTTCCGACGCAAGGTACTGGCCTGAGCCACTCCGGCCTGAGCCACTCCGGCCAGAATCACACCCCGGCCTGTATCGCTCCGGAGCCGGCATTCTCCGGGCGCCGTCTCGTCATCGGATGACACGGCGGCTCGTCGCACCGGCATTGCACAACGGGGCAGGTGTCGATGGGCCGGGCGCAGCGGTTGGTGGTGTGGCGAAGTGATAGAGCAGGATCGATCCGCCGAGGGTTGCCACCGGACAGTAGGCACGTAGCCAGCTGAGTGCATCATCTCGCAGTGCACTGGTGAGATCGGAGGCGGAGGCCGCAACCCAGCCCGTGATGGTCCCCGGCGCAACGCCGATGAGGCGCCTGGCCCCTGGGATATCGGCGTTCGTGATTCCTCGAGGTCCGAAGTAGGCCACACGGGGATGTCGCCCTCGGCTCCAGTCCACCAGGAGGGAGAAATCCTGCCCCCAGTCCACATTTGAATCGGTAGCCACTCGATATGCCGGCGTAAAGGGCGCAGCCGTATACGCGATCGAGTCCGGAAAGGAGAGTGCGGTGAGCGCGGCCGCCACCCCCATCACCGCGGTCAGCGCCGCCGCCATCAGCCTCCGACCAACGAGGAGGGCGATTGGCGAGGCGACCACCGTCCACAATGCGAGGCACGGCAGGAGATAGCGCACCCCGAGTGTGCGTGGGTTGGGGAGCTCGAACACGAAGAGAACCAGGGCCGGTAGCACCACAGCCATCAGTGTCTGCCGCAGGGTGGAGCGACTGACCCGGCCCGAGCGAACCCCGGCAACCAGCACCAAAGGGCCCGCGATCAGCAAGACCAGAATCGGCGCGGTCAGCTTTACGAGCAATGAGGCCGGCCAGAACCAGACGTTTGCACCATCCCAGCGCTGCCCCAAGAGAAAACCAGGCGAGCTCCCGGTGTCGTTGGAGCCCAAGTACTTGACACCCTCCACGAAGGGATGGGGTAGGAGGAACCACGAATCGAGCACGACGCTCGGATCGAGAACGATGTACACAATCCAAACGAACACCCAGGTGATCAATGCGATACACACCGGCAGACGCCAGAGCTGCCAGCCCCGCTTCCCGGCTCGCGCCTGGGCCACGAGTACCGTGGCGCAAGCGACGGCAACCACGAGCAGTCCGGTGACTTGAGCGGACACGACGAGGCCGCAGGAGGCACCAAGCCACAACCAGGAGCGCCGATCGCGACATTTGAGCCAACGCACCATGGCCAAGGACACGAGGGCGGTCGTCGAGCGCGAACGGCAGGTCGACCCCGTCGAGGTGCCCCAACCCGAGGACCATTGGATTGAGCAACCAGAGTAGCGCTGCGACGACGCCGGGCCACAGACCGAACAACCGCGATGCCAATGCGTAAAGCACGAGTGCGAGCAGTGCACACTCGAGCAGCGGCACCAGGCGCGACGCGAACGTGACTCGGTGCATCGTGCCTGCACGCAACTGCGCATTGACAAAGCGCGCGCCGTACTGGTGCTCGTTGTTGATGTTCCATTTACCGTGAGGCACGACGGGACCGACGGCAAGAACAGGAAGCACGGCCAACACCTTGAAGAGTGGAGGATGCTCGGGGTTGTCGGCCAGGTCATGGTGCAGGACCGCCACCACACCCGAAGACACGTAAACCGGCTCATCAAAGGTGGCAGAGTCGCGCCAGGCTTCAAGTCCGCCCAAGATCAGGAAGGCAATGGCGGCCACCACGACCAGCCACATCCCGAGCCGTCGTCGACCCATCGCTCTGTTCACAGACGGCGCACAGGACGCCGTCAGCGGCTGCGCTGACCTCAATGGTCCGCCCAGGCTTCCAAGGTGTTGCCCAGTTCGTCCGTGACCATCAGGCTATGATTTTCACACATCTGTAACTAACAGCAGCGACCGCAATCGCGCCCAAAGTACCGATACGTTGAGGCATTCGCTGGCTCCAATGGGCAGCCTCAGGCACATGGAAGCCGTTCTCTCTCTATGACGACAACCGAAGACGAAGATCGCCTGGCAGTGTTGCCGCACACCGGCACTTCAAGCTCCAGCGAGCCCGTCTCGTTGCCGGACTCTCCTGCGGATCGCCGGACGTTCGGCGCCTGGCTCTCCTACCGTTGGTCAGATCGCGGGCGCCGCCGGGTGACCATCGGCTGGGTCCTTTACGCAATCAGTCTCGTCATTTATTACTTCGTCGCCGGCATCCCGTGGTCGACCAACTCGGTCCTGCTCTACGTCGTGGCTGGCCTCGTCATATCCAGTCTCGGGAGCGGCGTGCGCTGGAAGCAACTGATGATCGACTGGCTCCCTCTCGTCGCCGTCCTCTTCGGCTACGGCATCCTCCGCGGCTATGCCTCAAACCCAATTTGGGGACCACACAACACCTTCGGGTCACTCCACCAAGTTGCGTTCGTCAAGCCACAAGTATGGTTCGACACGCACGTCTTCAGCGTGGATCCGACCGCGCAACTGCAACGATGGCTGTACCGCCCCGGCCTGCATTTCTGGGACTACCTGTGCTGGGCCTGCTACATGACCCACTTCTTCGCCTCGTTCATCATTGCCGGAGTGCTGTGGAAGACGAACCACGCCAAGTTCCGGCGCTACGTCGCCCTCTTCGTCGCCCTCACCTTCATCGGCTACATCACCTACGTGCTCTACCCCGCCATGCCACCCTGGATGGCGAGCGAATTCGGCCACCTACCCCCGACGACCCGGATCATCGACCAGGTGTGGAAGCACCTGCACATTGGATTGGGTCAAGCGCTGTTCGCCGGCGGCAGCAAGTTCGACAACAGCGTGGCCGCGATGCCTTCGCTCCATGGGGGGTACCCCATGCTCATCTGCCTCTTCTTCTGGAAGGCCGCCAGCAACAAGAAACGCATCCTGCTGGCGGCCTATCCGATCTGCATGGCCTTTTCCCTCGTCTACACCGGAGAGCACTTCGTCATCGACATCCTCGTGGGCTGGACCTACGCCGCCGCCACCTTCTACTTCGGATCAAAGTTGTTGGACCGCTGGGAGTCATGGCGCATGCGAAAGAGTCTTGAAAAGAAGTCGAGCCAATCTGCGCTGGACTCGCTCGAGGCAGAGGCACCCCTCCTCACCTCCAGTTGAGCTGAGACGTCGGCCGGCGACGCCCGGCCACTCTCGACGTCAATGCAGAGGGAGATTGGCCACCGTGGCCAGAAAACGACAGCGGGCCGCCAGGGGCATATTGGGCCCTTGCGCAAACGGTGAACCGCCCGGGCGTCGACTGGCAAACATCCAGCGAAACGCCCCTGAGGCGCTGCCAGAGCGCTCGGCATTATCCGCCTGTCTCCCTGAGTTCCTGACTTCCTGACTTCCTGACTTCCTGACTTCCTGACTTCCTGACTTCCTGAACCAGCTTCGCGGAATCGGACACCCGGGGTGGAGCGCCCCCGCAGCGAGTCCCCACGAGAATCAGCTCTCCTTGACTTCGACACCCTTCCAGAAAGCCACGCGATCGGTGATCTCCCTGGCCGCTTCCTTGGGCGTCGGGTAAAACCAGGCGGCATCAGGATTGCGGTGCTCTCCGGCGACGACGTCGTAGTAGCTGGCGACGCCCTTCCACGGGCACGTGGTTTGCGTGGTGGAGGGTTCCAATGTCCCCTCCTTGACGTCCTCGGCTGGGAAGTAATGATTCCCCTCGACGACGACGGTCCGATCGCTGCGGGCGATCTCGATCCCCTCATAGGTAGCCGTGACAGTCATGGAGGTGATGCTAACGGGGTTGATCCGAGATTCTGCCCTCGATCGGTTGCGCGTGGAACCTCCCGGAGGGGGTGCGCTTAACTCCGGGCACACCTGGGTAGGGTGAGCGCAACGAATTCAGTGGACGAAGGACGACTTTGCGCCGCGGCAGAGTGGTCGACGGAAGGATCAGATGTCCGAGGACGGCGGACCAGCGATTGGATCCAACCTCGCCGAGGCCTATGCCGCCGTGCGCGCCACCACCGAACGCCTCGCCGCTCCCCTGAGTGCGGAAGACCAGACGGTGCAGTCCATGCCGGACGTCAGCCCCACGAAGTGGCATCGTGCCCACGTCACATGGTTCTTCGAGACATTCGTGCTGGGACCAACATGCCGTCGGATACAACCCGTATAACGACGCCTTCGCCTACATCTTTAACTCATACTACGAAGCGCTCGGCGAACGTCACCCTCGCAACGAACGCGGGCTGATCTCGCGTCCGGGCGTCGAAGATGTCGGCCGCTATCGCGATTTCGTAGACGAGGCCATGGAGGGACTGCTGGGCGAGGATCTCGAAGCGGGGTGTCCGGGAACTGATCACTCTGGGCCTGCACCATGAGCAACAGCATCAAGAGCTGTTGCTCATGGACATCAAGCATGTCCTCTCGCGCAATCCGATGCGGCCGGTGTATTTGCCCAGGGCTGCCGGTGACGGCAGCGACCGCCCCGCCCCGCCCAAGGCCGGATGGATCGAACACGAAGGTGGAGTGGCCGAGATCGGCCACTCCGGGCGTTGGCTTCGGCTTTGACAATGAGTTTCCCCGGCACCGGGTCTACCTGACCGCCGTTCGCCCTGGCGGACCGACCCGTCACCTGCGGGGAATGGATGTCGTTCATGGAAGATGGCGGCTACGGCCGGCCCGAGTTCTGGCTCTCCGACGGTTGGTCGGTCGTCATGGGCCAAGGCTGGCAGGCTCCGTTGTACTGGTTCCGCGATGCCGACGAGCCCCACCAGTGGCTGCAGTTCACTCTCTCGGGTGTGCGACCCGTCGATCCCGACGAGCCCGTCTGTCACGTCAGCTACTACGAGGCTGATGCCTTTGCACACTGGACTGGCAAGCGCCTACCCACCGAGGCCGAATGGGAGACGGTCGCCGCTGCCGCCGGGGAAGGAAGCAATTTCTTGGGTCTCGAGTCGCCACACCCCCGCCCAGCGGTCACCACGAACGCACTTTTGGGCGACGTCTGGGAATGGACGTCGAGCGCCTACACCGCGTACCCGGGATTCCGGGCTGCACCGGGCGCCGTGGGCGAGTACAACGGGAAGTTCATGGTGAGCCAATACGTACTGCGCGGCGGATGTTGCGCCACTCCGCCGGGCCATACCCGGACGACCTACCGCAACTTCTTCCCACCCGGGGCGCGCTGGGCCTTCAGTGGTCTCCGACTGGCCCAGGATCCTTGATCGAGCATGTCCTACACCATCGACGTCCACATCTCGCCCGACGAGGTCCGTCAGCGCATGCGAGCCGATGCCATTGCTGGCCTGTTGGCCGAGCCCAAATCAATCCCGCCCGTCTGGTTCTATGACGAACGCGGAAGCCAGACTCTTCGAGGAGATCACCCGCCTGCCCGAGTACTACCCCACCCGGACCGAACGGCGATTATTGCAAGAGCACGCGACGACTATCGCCGAGCTGTCCAAGGCCGACACATTGGTCGAGCTCGGAGCAGGCTCCTGCGAAAAGACACGGGTACTGCTCGATGCGCTCAGGCAACTTGGCACCCTTACGACGTACGTGCCCTTCGACATAAGTGACGAATTCCTCCGCGACGCGGCTTCGACGCTCTCGGAGGAGTACGCGCCGCTCGCCGTCCACCTGGTCATCGGTGATTTCAGCGAGCACCTCGCCGCCATCCCCACCGCTGGACGACGCATGGTGGCGTTCCTGGGAGGAACTATCGGGAACCTTGACCCGGCGCATCGGGCCCGGTTCCTTTTCGACCTGAACTGCACGATGTCGAGCGACGACTCGTTCCTCCTCGGTGCGGATCTGGTAAAGGATCGGCAACGATTGGTCGCTGCCTACGACGATGCGGCTGGCGTCACTGCGCAGTTCAATAAGAACGTACTGCATGTGCTGAACGATCAACTGGGCGGGAACTTCGACCCGGATCTGTTCGCACACGTGGCCCTGTGGAACGAGAACGAGCAGTGGATCGAGATGCGGTTGCGCGCCCTTGAGCCTTGTGAGGTCGTGCTGCGTGATGCGGACATTTCGGTGCGTTTTGCCCGCGGGGAAGACATCCTCACCGAGATAAGTGCCAAGTTCACTCCGGACCGGATCGAGCAGGAGCTCGGCGCCGCGGGATTCGTGATCGATGGCATGTGGGGAGCCGAGGAAGGGGAATTCCTCCTCACGCTCGCGCATCCCTACTGCTAAAGACGCGCCCATCCTTTTCGGCGCCGCCCGGACGACCCCGGTCTCCCCGGCGGCGCAAGCGGCGCCAGTGGCCCCAACGATCGGATCGACGGAGTCCGATATCGACGAGGAGCAGCAACAGAAGCAAAGTCGCCCCTTCGCTGAGCACGCTCGCCACCAGCCAATGTCGAGGTTGATACGAGAACCTGACAACGTCGTTACCGGGCGGGAGCTTGACCTCCTGAACCAAATCACGTTTCTCCACGGGCACCGTCACTTCGGGGCCGCCATTGGATGAGCTGGATGCTTGCCACCCGCCGTCCCACGCCACGTCGCGCACCACCACCACGGGAGCGTCCGCGCGCACGCGAATGGACTCGCTGTTATCACCCTGCGCCAGAACCTCGACGTGCGGCGCGGGGTCGTTCTCTCGCCCGACCGCGTACACGGGAGAGGCTGCCTTGGTCCGGACGTAGAGGGTGTAGTCGTCGATTGACCCCTGCTGGCGCCAAGGGCCCGGTTGCACGGCGTAAGAAAGCGCACCATCCAGCTCGTACGTCGTCTGCCCCACCAAAATGTCCGATTGGTGGGGCGGTAGACGTCCCGAGACCACCTGGACGGAGAGGCCGACCGCGGACCCTTGCGGCAACGGGCTCGCCACGCTCTTCGCTCCTCGGACCACGGCCACGCGCCGCCCCCATGTCGTCCGGCCGCTCGACGACACGATCCCGAATCGGATCTGCGCCGGCGTGGCGCCCGGGGCCAGCAGCAAGGTCGCGCGCGCGGCCGACAGCGATTTCCCGAAGAACCACTTACTCGACTGTCCCGCAGTTATGGCGCGCCGTGGCGGCGGGTAGAAGACATAACTGCTATCGGTGAAGTGGGCCCGGTTCCCCAGAGGTAGGACCGGATCTTTGCCGGTTGGCTCTGATGCCTGCATCACCTCTTGTAACGAGTCGGGCGCACCCGTGAGGGGCACCAGGAAGTACTCCGGTGCGGTGAGAATGTCAGCAAGGTCGAGTGGGCGAAAGGCACCTGTTGCCAGTCGAGGGACATTCAACTCGCCTTGGGTGTGGGTCAATGTGACCGAGCTGTACTCTCCATTGACAATCGACGCGTAACCGCCAACCGAGCGAAGCCGCGCCAAGACGTTGGCGTCCGGTCGGCCGGTATCACCAGCCGTTACCCCGCTCGAGTATTCCTGCGGGTCATAGAAGGCAAAGCGTCCGCCCTGTGACAAGTGCGCGGCAACGTAATCCTCGATCACGGTCTTCCCGGCCAACAGCGCGTTCGAAGGAACAGTGACAAGCGAGCTGGTCCCGGCCACCAGGCCGAGGTCGGCCGCCATGAAGACAATCACGATGAGCAGCCATCGTCCCTGGCGCATGACCGATCGAAGCAACGTCACGATCCCCGCCACAAGACAGAAGCCCAGCGCGATCAGGCTCGCCTCGCGCGCGGTGTGCACCTCCACGGCCGAGCCGGATCCAGTGGTCAGCGTCGTGATCAATGACCGCGGCGCGGCTACGGCCCACGCCGTAGACCCGCCCACCAGCCCGAGCGGGATGAACGCCGCCCAGCGGTCGAATTTCACCATGGCACGACTCGGATCCTCTTGCCGGTCGAGCCAACCCGCAAAGAGGACGCAGAGGGCGACGGAGACATCGATCATGTTCCGGCTCTGCAGACGTTGGCGGCCGTACAGCGGGATGGCATTGAAGATGTGCTCGAGGGGTGTGTTCGCCCCAAAGGCCAACAACAGACCGATGAGGGCGACGATGTACCACGTACGGCGTTCCCGGGGTGCCAAGCGCGACGGCCAGCGGGGGCGCCAGAGCGTGACGAGGGCAATGACCGGAAGTATGCCGACGTAGATTCCGACCTCGGGCAAGTTGTAGTGCGAGAAGAACTTCGCCTCGCCGAGATGGCCATATCCGCCGAACAGGTAGGGCACCAACGACAGCAGCGAATTGGCGGGCGCGAAACTCCCCGTCTCCGCGAAACCCGCGCCAAACGTCGAACGCTGAGAGTTGGAGATGGCGGCAATGCCCGGCAACCACTGGACGGCAGAGAGGGAAAGGGCCAACGCCGCACCGGTAACGCCACGGCTGAGCAGGAGCCACCAACTGCGGCGACCAAGACCAGCTGTCAGCGCGGCGTAGGCGATCACCAAGAGCCCCTCGTCCAACATCGCCTCAGGGGCGCCTCCGAGTATGACCAATGCGAATGCAACGCCGAGGAGTACGGACCAACGCCAGCGTCCGTCCCTCACGATGCGCACCACCGCCAGCAGCATGAACGGAAGGGAGACGAATCCCTCGGTCATATCGACGTGGCTGACCTGGCTCAGTACCACTCCGGAGCACGAAAAGGTGATTGCGGCGAGCACGCAAGCGGTCGTCGACAGCTTCAATGCCCGCAGGAAGAGATACATCCCGATAGCGACGAGCGAAAAGAGGATCACCTCGGTGGCGATCCACGCCACGCGGTCCGGGAGCACGGCGAAGAGCCCCGTCAGGGGATAGTACGCCCCGGCATTGAAGCCCGCCAGCAGAGGTGTGCCACTGAAGAGGTACTGATTCCAGAAGGGCAGCTCACCCTGGCGGTACATGGAGCCGACCAACACATGGAGCGGGTAGTTCTGCTGGAGGTTGTCGCCGGTCATCAAGAGGTGACCACCAAAGACGTCCGGCAGGATGAACACCACGGCGGGAATAGCGACCAAGACGGCGTAGGGCCACAGGGGTGCGCTGTGACGAAGAGCTGTCTTCACCATCTGACGACCTTCACCTATGAACGTTCCTCACTTGGAACAGCTGCACTGTCGCGAGCCAACCCCCTTGGGTCGTTTGTTGGAATGAGAAACGCGCTCACGCGCTGCGTCTTCCTGTTTGATGACAGCTAGATTTCGCCCCCCTGACAGCGCGCATTCTCCATCCCAATGCTGGGATTCCCCTGAGGATCCCTTCAGAAGAGAGTGCCGGGGGCAGGGCTGCCCTACGTACTGCCAGAAGAAAGAGCAGCATGGAGTCAGAGACCAGCGTCACAGCAGCCACGCATCGCCTGACAGCTACCGTCGTGTTGGGATTCGCTGCCACGCTGGCCATCGTTTTCGGCGCCCTGCTCGGTGGTTCGGCCTATGAGACCCACCTGCCCGGTGCCTGGTTTTTCGGCATGCCTGAAGGTCCCCTCGGCTCGATCGGCTCAACTCAAGTCCACCCACCAGTCGATGCCATCATTGTGGTGTACGGGGGCGTGGTCCTCCTCGTGCGCGTCTGGATCGGACTCTTGCGCCATCTCTGGTCGCACCGAGGCGTGCCCGTAAGAAAAGTCGTCCTCGTGATTTTCATCTGGACCCTCCCGCTCCTGTTCGCCCCACCGCTCTTCAGCCGCGACGTCTATAGCTACGCCGGCCAAGGGGAAATGGTCAGCCACCATATCGATCCCTACGTCTACGGCACAGGAGTCCTGGGGTCGACGCCATTCAGCACCATGCCCGATTCGCTTTGGACGAATACGCCGTCACCGTACGGGCCCACCTTCTTGTCCATTGACGGCGTGCTCGCCACCGCGTCGGGGCACAGGATCCTGCCGGACATCCTTCTCCTTCGCCTACTCGAGGTGGCTGGGCTCGCCTTGATGGCCGTTGCAACGTCCTCGCTGGCTCGACGGTTGGGGCGAGATCCAGCGCACGCGGTCCTCCTCGGGGCCGGCTGTCCTTTGGTCCTGATCACCCTGATCAGCGGGGCACACAATGAAGCGCTCATGCTCGGGCTCCTTATGGCCGGACTCTCCGCAGCCAAACGTTGGGGAACCATTCCGGGAGTCGTCCTCTGCGCCGTTGCGGCCGGGGTCAAATCACCCGCATTGCTGGGCGTGTTGTTTTTGGGCTGGGCTTGGGCCGGATCCGGTGCGTCCGTCGTGCGGCGACTCACGCACACGATCGGGGCAGGGCTGATTGCGCTCTCCACTTTGGAAGTGATCGCGTGGGCCTCGGGAATCGGATGGGGCTGGGTGCGCACAACGACAGCGGCCGACAAATCGTTCACCGCCGTGACGCCAGTGAACGCAATCTCCAAGGCGGCATCGGCCGTGGCACGGGTGGTTGACGTGCACTTCTCCTCGCTCGGAGCACGCACCGTCGTCAGCATCATGGGGTTGAGCCTCGCTGCGGCGATCGGAATCTGGCTCCTGCTCAGTTCGTCCGACTTCAACGTTCCTCGCAACCTCGGCCTCACCCTGCTCGTCGTGGCGCTGCTGGGCCCGATCCTTTGGAGTTGGTATGCCACGTGGGGCGTCGTCGTCCTGGCTCCGGCCGCAACTCTGACGTTGCGGCGCGTCATCATCGCCATCGGCACCTTCGAAGCCTTTGTCGGCATCTCCTCGGTCAAGAACCTTGTCCTCACCGTGCTCCACGCCGGCATTCTGCCCGATCTCATTCTTGTGGCGGCAATTTTCGCCATCGTGATCATCCCATTGGGGCAGTTCGGCCGCACCCGCCCCACGCTGCGCTCGTTCCGACCGGGCGCGCATCGACCGATAACGGGCGTGCCGGCCTAATCAGTCGGACAATTCAGCATCCACACACACGGACGCTGGCCGAAGCCGAACCAGCAACTCACCTTCGACCCCGTTGCGCTCTCCAAACTCGGCCGCGCGATCCGCACGCATATATCGCCCGCCACGCCCTCCGCCCATTGGGCGCACCTGCCCGAGGTCACGCACGATCTTCGACGTCACCCCTCGATCATCACGAAACTGAACAGAGGGCGCTCGTCGTCGTCGACCCGAGTCGTTCAGCGCCAGGTGTCCCGCGAAGAAATCAGCCCAGTCCCAGCCGAGAGCAAGGTGCCGCTCAACGTTCGCTCCGAGGTGCGCATGCGCCACTGCAGCAGCTCCTGAGTGCATCCCCACGCTGCGTCCTTCCACTCGGACCCCGGCTCGTTGCACAGATTGTGGATCTGGCCGAGATCCTCCCGGAGGTCGAACATGAGTGGCGGGAAGATCTCGCCAGAGGTGCCGAACTGCACGTACTTGTGCGTAGTCCCACGCGACACGGCCAACGAGCAATGGCTCATGGGCACGTGCAAGAACTGTTCGGCCATCTGCGCCGCCGGGTCAGAGAAATCCCATTCAAAGTGCGCGGCGGCGCGCCAGTGCTCCGGAGCACCCGGCCCGCAAGTGAACGGCGATAACGACCACCCGTCAGCCTGCAGCGGCACCTCGGCGCCGATGTACTCACAGATTGTGGGAAGGAGATCGACAGACTCTGTGATCGACTCGACCACCGCACCGCGGTTGGCATCGGCCGCAGCGCGTGGGTCGACCACGATTAAGGGAATGTGGTAGCTCTCGTCCCAATATCCCAGTTTTTCGAGAAGCCAATGATCGCCACCCATTTCGCCGTGATCACTGGTCACAATGACCATCGTCGATTCGGACAGACCGCTCCGGACCAAAAACTCGAAGAGAGGCGTCAAGCCGTCGTCCACTTCGCGCTGGGCCCCGTAATACGTCGCCCGAACCTGCCGACGATCCCGTTCGTTCCGGGGCGCCATCACTTGAGGGACGTCGAGCAGCATGGCGGCAAAAGGGTGGACGGCGGCCTCATCTTCAGGCCGTTCGCACCCCACAAAGGGTCCGATCTGCTCGGCATCGTAGAGATCGTGGTACCCGATCGGGTTGCGGCGAGGCGGATGGGGGCGGATGAAGGAGGCATGGATGAAGAAGGGCCCTTCGCCGTTGCGCTCCAACCAATCTGTGACGGCCTGACTGACGTACCTCGTCTGCGAGAGCTCCGCCGGGAATCGGGCCGGCGCCCATGTCGCGCCATGGTCATCTGATCCTGGAAATCCCTCAATGGGCTCATAAAGGGTGTGGGGATGGCTCGGCACCTCAAAACCCTGCTCGGCCAACCATTTGGCCCAGCCCGGGCTGCCTTGCTCCCAGGGGTCGTCGAGCACTGAGCGAAAACCGGGCAGGACCCCCTCGTAGGTGAAGAGCCGAGGATCTCCCGGTGGCACGGTCCGCGGGTCAGCGGCCGAGTCGGTGTGACCGAAGAGAACGGGGTCGTAGCCTAATTCCCGCGCCAACAGCGCAACGTTGGTGAACCGGGAATCGAGTGGCGTGCCGTTCTGCACCGCACGATTGCGGTGCTGATAGGTGCCCGTATAGAGACAAGCTCGGGAGGGGCCGCACGGAGCAGCATTGGCCCAGTGATTGGAGAACAGCACACCGCGGCGGGCCAGGGCGTCCAAGGCCGGTGTCTCGAGCACCGGATGTCCGAGTGCCGACAGACAATCACCGCGCCATTGATCGACCGTGATGAAGAGCACGTTGCGACGAGGGGCCATGTAGCACTCTTGCCGATGCGCGCGAGCCGGGGAAAGCGACCCCGTCGAATCAGGAGGTGCGTATGGACGCGCCACCGAGGCGCGTGCCCATCCGGATGAGCAAGGTGCCCACTTGATGCCCGACGGGGCGCCGCTCTGACTGTGTGCCCAGGCGCATTTCCGGATCTGCGTGGTGTGCGGCGACCACGTGCGACGCCAACGGCTTCCCGGACGTGAACATGTTGACTTCTGCCGGGGCGTTCTCCGCTGACAGCTGATGCCGGGCTGCCCCAAGGATGGTGAGATCGCGACGATGCTCCTCCGCCATTCGTTCCACGAGCCAAGAATGCACCACTGCCATCACCTTCTTATCGGTTTCCTGTGTCCATGGTACACCAAGTTTGACAACGATTCAACAATATTCTAATATAGGCGTATGCCTATGACTATGGACGGGACTACCCCTCACCTCCCGAGACGGACGTTTCTCTCGAGTCCCTCGCTGGCGTGTGACCTGACCTGGCTTCTGTGGGTCGCTCTGAAGCCTGAGTGGCGGGATAACCACCCATTGGCTTCGGAGATTCTCGGGCAACACGAAGACCTGGTGGACCGCATCCGTACGTTCTGGGCCGACCTTGGGCCTGGCGTCTGTTTCACCGAGGTGCAGATACTCGCCCACCACGCCGGTGCACTCGGCGAGACCTCCCCGACCGCCCTATGGGCCGCCCTGGAAGCAGCTGTGCCCACGGTGGCCACTGACCTGGGCTTGGAATCGGAGAGTGCCGAAGATCGCGCCGTGTTCCTCCAGCGATTGGAGCTGCTGAAGGCCTCACCAGCCCTCGTGGGTTCGTATCTCGAGATGTTGCGCCAGGTTTGGGAACTGGTCGATGAGACCTGGCAGGCGGCACTTCCCACGTTGGAAGAAGCCGGTCAGCGCGTGGTGACGCAGCTCGAGGCCGGCCGAAGGCTCGAGGACCTGGTCGGTGACCATTGTGAGTCATTCCTGTCCTGGCTACCCGGCATCAATGCCCACATCGAGTCTGGCCAACCCCTCCTCGTGGTGCCGTGCTTGTTCTTCGGTAAGAGCCTGTATCTGGAGTTCCCGGGCCTCACGCTGGTCGGCGCCGGTTTCCAACAAAATGACGCGGCGGCACGTGCGCGCACCGAAGCATTGGCGCGGCGGCTCAAGACCGTGGCCGATCCCACCCGCTTGGCCCTCTTGCACTACCTGGCGGTGACGCCAAGCACCGTTGGTGATTTGGCGACGTCGTTCGGCCTGGCCCAACCGACAGTGAGCATGCACGTGAAGTCGCTCCGCGGTTCGGGCCTCGTGCGTTCAGAACGATCGGGCGGCCGCCTCCAGCTCAGTGCGGATCCCGCAGCAGTCGAGAATCTCATAGAGGACCTGCGCGACGTGGTCGTTGCTGCCGCTGCGCACTAGGCACTTCCGGCACTAGGCACTTCCGGCACTCGTCACTCCGGCACTAGGCACTTCCGGCACTCGTCACTCCGGCATCGTCACTTCCGGCACTCGTCACTTCCGGCGCGCCACTCGTCCGCGCACGGCCGGGGCGGCGTTCGCCTCAGGGGAGGTACACCACCGCCTGCCACTGCCCCGTCATTTCCTTGCGGCACAGCGCCGTTCCGGCCTTGATGGCCCACGAGATGACATCGGCCTCCGGTGTGCCGTGCGTAGTGAGCAGGACCAGGCCACGTCGAGGGTGGTCCTGGCGCACCAACCATCCCGCGGGCTTCGCCACCCCGGCGTCAGCCAGGCGTGCCATTGCCTTGCCTCCGGTCGGGTGCATCACGCCGACAGTGACACCGTCGAAGGCGCGCCGGGTCGGCCGAGCAGGCATCAACGTGCACATGGTGACCGGCGGCTGTCGGTTGCTGAAGAGGCTGAAGAGCCCCGGCGGCATGGTCTGTTGCTCCTCCTCGTCCAGCTCCACGCCCGGCAACAGGTTGATCCATCCTTGACCGGCCTCGCTCAAATGATGCAAATAGCTAGTGACGCGATCGAAGGAAGGCGGGGTGAACTCGAAGGTATCGACGTCGCGCCGTGAGCTCACCGGGGTTGGGTGGTCCGGGACGAAATGCGCACGAAACTCCACACTAGGAGACCCGGAACTGTGACAAGCCGGACCGCTCGAGCCCCGCGACAAGTTGCTCGATGATCTCGCCGGCCGATCGTTCCTGGGCCTGGCGAAATCCCTCACCGGTATAGAGGCTCATGCGTTCCGGATCGCCGCTCGCCACCGCCGCGGCCCGAAGCGGGCGGGTGACGTGATTTATCTCGGGGTAGGCGGGGGGCGCATCCTCGTGCGCTCTCACGAATGCGTTGACCAGACTGCGGGCCCGGCGCCCGCTGAAGGCGCGGGTAATGGCCGTCGCGGTGAAGCGGGGATCGGCGAGTGCCGCCTTGTAGAGGGCGTGGGCGCCGCTCTCGGTGCTCCGCAGGAATGCGGTTCCCATTTGTACCTGGGTCGCTCCGGCGGCCAGCGCGGCCGCTGCACCTTGGGCGTCGGCGATCCCCCCGGCTGCGATGAGGGGGAGGTCACACATCCTGCGCACGTGGGCGAGAAGTGCCCCGAGAGGGTAATCCTGCCCCGGTCTGTCGTCATTGGCGAAGGTGCCGCGATGGGCTCCCGCTTCCATACCTTGCAGGCACAGGCCATCGACCTCGCCGCTTTGCGCGACGACCGCCTCTTCGGGCGTCGTCACTGTCACGACGACGATCGAACCACCGGCCTGCAGCGACCGCACCACGTCCGCACTCGGGCAGCCGAACGTGAAGCTGACGAGTGGGGGCGGAGCGGCGAGTAGGACATCGAGCTTGGCGCCGTACTCGTCGTCGTCCCATCGTGGCGCACCGAGCGTCGCCCCGAGCTCATCTGCTTCCTGGCCCAACGCGCCGACATAGGCCGCCAACGCCTCCCGATGGAGCGTCGGCTCCCCCGGCACGAACACGTTGACCCCGAATGCGTCCGATGTCGCGCTGCGGACGGCGGCGATGTCACTACGCATCTCGGCTGCCGACTTGTAGCCAGCGGCCAGGAACCCCACCGCACCCGCCTCCGCCGCCGCGATGACGAGGGCGGGCGTCGTCGGCCCACCGGCCATGGGAGCCACGACAAGGGGCAACCGACTGACACGGCGCAATCTCTCGTGTGAGGTCATTGCCCTACAGTGGCCGGTTGAGAGCGCCCTGTCGAGGGGGTGTGGGCCGGCGAGTTCGCCCAAGCGGCGGTGTCGGGTGCGGCACCAGCTTGGTCCGCCACCATGCCGATATTGCGTCAGCAGGTAACCGGGCAGGTCCCCCGAAGGACGTTCGAAAGCGTGGGATGGCGGGTCGAGTCCATCGCCGGACCGGCGTCGCGAACCCTCGAATGGCTCGACGACCAATAGGCTTGCAGCTCAAGACGGCCGACGCCCATATCGTGTTCGTGCAAACACGAATGCTCAGATCTTTCGCACATGCCCTTAGGGCACGGGGTCGGTGGGCCACCGTTTCGGGCTGACTAAGCGCACCTTCACAGTGCCCGTCTTGTGCCCCACCGAGTTTAAAAGCCAGAGTGAACCCACTTGGATGCGTTAGAAAGGATCGGATCGTAAGTTCGATTCTCGCCAATCGAGCGGTTACCGCCGTATGAGCCTCGATTCATACCTACTAGCGCAGGGGTCCGTGGAAGAAGAAATCGATGGACCGAAAGGAAGATAGGCACTTGACGACACTTTCCGTTGTAATCCCTACGACCCACAGAGTCGATCAAGTCATGCAACTGGCGCAACAGATAGCTGCCACAAGCCCAGTACCAACGGAGATCACCGTCGTCGACAACTCACCTCGTGCGACACGGACTGGCTGGGAGCAATTTGAAGGCCAACTCATCGTGAGGGACAAGTATCTGGGATCTGAACAGGCCTTCGTACTGGGATTGAAACACGCTCCAAATGCATCCCGCTATTTGCTTCTCGATCATGATGCCCGACTCCACGATAACTCTCTGTCTACCCTTCTAGACGCAGCGAGTGACGACAATGCTGTCTATTCAGGCAATCAGAATGGTGATGGATCGTCTTGGGACAGACGGAACGGGCGCGCACCCGCGCCGCGAGACCTTTCACGTGCAACAGTCCCCGTCGAGTTCGCTCCGTGGTCGGGATTGCTGCTCAATCCCGCAGCAAGGGAGATCACAGTTTCTCAAGACTCTGGCCTGTTCTTCTTTTACGATGACTACGTCGCATGTTGGCACTTGAAACGTTCTGGTCTCCAGATTTGGGGTGTGCCAGCTGCGGTCATCGAAAACGAACCCATTCCGGGCGAGCAGCGCAGTCCGTGGCGCGCCTATTACACGGCAAGGAATCACATCTTGTTTCACCGACTGACTGGCAGTGGAACTCTCGCCGAACTGATCTTCTTCCGATCGAGGGACTTGTCGATATGCATGCTTCGCGCCCGCCGTATCAAGCGGACTAAAGCGAGCATCCTGGGAATTCTTGACGGCATACGGGATCGTCGCGGGCCTCAAATGTTGCCAACGGAACAGAAGGACGTTTGCTAAGTCTTTTCCATCCCCGAGACCTGTGCCGTGACCGTTCGGGCGGCTGGCACACTGGCGGCTGGCGCCCTGGCGGCTGACCATCCGTTAGTCCCTTTTGAAATAAGGTACCTGGGCGGTATGCTTTCTCGGAAACAAGGTATCGGGGGAGAGTGAGCTCGGTGCGTGCCCTCACCGTGGTCAAATGGGGCATGGCTCAGAATGTTCTCGGCAGCGACCTCCAACCCTGCAATTTCGATCCTCTGACTGGCTTCTTTCGTGACGGCTGCTGCAACACCGGCGCCGAAGACGTCGGGGTGCACACGGTCTGCATCCGCGCCAGCGAGGAGTTCCTGGTCTTCTCCGCCTCGGTGGGCAACGACCTCTCCACGCCACATCCCGAATATGGCTTCGACGGATTGGTCCCAGGTGACCAATGGTGCCTCTGCGCCAGCCGATGGCAAGAGGCGTTCGAAGCGGGCGTGGCGCCTCCGGTCATTTTGGCCTCGACGCACGCGTCGACCTTGGAGTGGGTACAGCTCAGCGATCTGGCGCAGTTCGCCATCAAGGAATAGGGAAGAGCGAGCAACGCGACTTCAGGGGTCGAGGAGCTCCAAGAGTCGCTCAGGAGGGCGGGCCATCATCGCCCCGGGTGTCCGTGATGTCGAGTTGCTCCAGGAGCTCTTGGAGCTGCGACACTTGGAGCACCGCGGATTGAACTAGTTCGACAGTTCGCTCATGTCCGATAAGTGTACGAACGAACAACAACAGAGGGGTGCGTGGTGGAAGGAAGCGTTGTCAGCGTCGAACGGGTCATTGCGGCCCCTGCCACAGACCTCTTCACGATCGTGGCGGATGCCGGTCGCCACGCTGACATCGACGGCTCGGGCGCCGTGGTCAAGGTCAAGGCAGGCGCGCCGCAGCGGCTGGAGCTCGGTACGACGTTTGGCATGTCCATGAAGGCCGGGGTTCCCTATTCGATGTCGAACACGGTGATCGAGTTCGAACAGGACCGTCGCATCGCCTGGAAAACGGTGTTCTCGGGATTTTTCGGTCGCTTCCTCGGCGGCCGGATCTGGCGCTACGAGTTCGAGCCGGTGGATGGCGGGACTCTCGTTCGAGAGAGCTGGGACATATCCGAGGACAGGCAGGCCACGTTGCTCCGGCGAGGCAGGCTTCCGTCAATGACGGCGGAGAGCATGACCAAGACCTTGGCCAGCCTGGCTACGTTGACCGAGCAACCGGGCGCCGGATGACCGACGGTCGGGCGTTGATCGATGCGGCCTGGGAGGAGAGAGTCCTCCCCGCACTGGCCGAGTACACCCGAATCCAATGCCTCTCGCCGGCGTTCGATGCACAGATGGGCCGAGCGCGGAGCGATTCTCGAGGCCGCAAAGCTCCTGGAGAGCTGGACCCAGGAGCAGGACGGAGACCTGCGAACCGAGATCGTGCAGCTACCCGGCCGCACTCCCGTGCTCCTGGTCGAGAACGACGGAGCAGGCGACCCCATTCTGATCTACGGGCACATGGACAAGCAGCCGCCTTTGGGCGACTGGCGCCCCGGACTCGCGCCATTCGAGCCCGTCCGCGAGGGCGACCTGCTCTACGGGCGAGGCACGGCGGATGACGGCTATGCGCTCTTTGCTGCAGTGACGGGGCTCCTGGCGGCCGATGGAGGTCGCGGGCGCGTTGTCATCCTCATTGAGGCCAGTGAAGAGAGCGGGAGCCCCGACCTCTCGGCCTACGTCGACCACTTGCGCGAGCGGATCGGCACGCCCTCGCTGGTGATCTGCCTCGATTCAGGATGCCTCAGCTATGACCGGCTGTGGCTCACGTCGTCGCTACGGGGAATCCTTGTCGCCAGCGTGCGAGCGGACGTCCTCACCGAAGGCGTGCACAGTGGAATGGCCGGCGGCGTCGTGCCATCGTCGTTCCGCATCCTGCGCAAAATCCTGTCCCGGATAGAGGACGAGGCAACCGGCGACATTCTCCTGCCCGCGCTCCTCGGGAGAGGCATCCCTGACGATCTGCGAGCTTCCCTGGCCGCGACGGCGCAGGAGTTCGCAGAGAACGTGCTGCCCACCGTCGACGGGCTTCGACTCATCACGACGACGGCAGCCGATCAGCTCATCGCCATAGCTTGGTCGGCCGCACTCGAGGTGACAGGCATGGACGGCATGCCGGCCGTGCGCGACGGGGGCAACGTGCTGCGGCCCTTCACCACTGCGAAGATCTCACTCCGACTCCCACCCGACGTGGACGCACAAGTGGCCGCGGATGCATTGCTCTCGGCCCTCGCCACCGACGAGGGAGCGCACATCACCATCGATCTCGAAGGCGTGGCCAACGGCTGGCTCGCCCCTCCGCTCGATGAACGGAACACCTCGGCCCTCGAACGGGCATCTCAGGCGTCGTTCGGCCATCCGATGGGATTCCACGGCGAAGGCGGGACCATCCCCTTCCTGGCCGACCTGAAGCGGAACTTCCCGCGCACCCAATTCGTGGCGACGGGCGTTCTCGGCCCACACTCCAACGCCCACGGACCCAACGAGTTCCTTCACATCCCAATGGGGAAAGCAGTGACGCTTGCCGTGGCGGAGCTGCTCCGCTAGCCCGGATCGGGCGCGACGACGTGACCCCTATGGTGGTCCATCATACGACCGGCGCAATTCTGCGAGTTGATGGAGGTAACCCATGACGGACACAGTCGATTTCTGGTTCGACCCCCTTTGCCCCTGGGCCTGGCTGACATCCCGCTGGATGCTCCAGGTGGAAGACGTGCGTGATGTGAAGACCAGGTGGCATGTCATGTCCCTGGCGGTCCTCAACGAGAACAAAGACGACCTTCCCGACACCTACAAGGATCTGATGGCGAAGGCGATGGGACCGGTGCGAGTGTGCATCGCCGCCGAGCAAGCGAAGGGACCTGACGTCCTGCTGCCGCTCTACACAGCCATCGGAAAACGGATCCACCTCGAAAAGCGCCGAGAAGACCCGGGCATCCTCGCCGAGGCACTCGAGGAGGCGGGGCTTCCCGCTGAACTCGAAGCGGCAGCGACCTCCACCGAATTCGACGAGGCGGTGCGCAAGTCCCACCACGAGGGGATGGACCCTGTCGGCTTCGACGTCGGCACCCCGGTGATCCACGTCGGCGGCGTCGCCTTCTTCGGACCGGTCATTACCCCTGCTCCCAAGGGCGAAGCGGCAGGCAAGCTCTGGGACGGCGTCCTGCTCGTGGCGGGGACCGAGGGGTTCTTCGAGCTCAAGCGAAGCCGGGACAAGCCGCCGATCTTCGATTGAACGGGCGACGTCGAAAAGACTGTCACGGATCTGTAATGAATTCCTACGCAGGGACACAGTTCGACCTATGACCGACGTCAGCAGCCGCCCACATACTTGACGCATGACACCAGAACGTGATTACCAACCCACGATCATTGAGTCATGTCACAGCACGTGGATCTTCGATGCGCATCGAATGCGGTACCGACGCATACTGAAAGGCACCGAGGTCGGGGGTGAGCCCGTGTCCACCGGCTGGCGGCCGTACTATCAGCTGGACGTTCCCCCGCATGCGGAAACATTCACGGTGTATCTGAATCCTTCCGGTAGCCGGATGATCAGATCGTGGCGACATGCCGCCGATTGCGCCCAATGCGGCGAGCACAGGACGCAAGAAATCTCCCTCGAGCGGTTGCGGGCCGCCATCAACAACTGAGCGGTTCAACATCTGCCGTGAGTCAGTAGTAGTCCTTCATCAACTCGGTCGCCCACGTCGGTTGGTTGCTCTCGGCCGGTTCGAACTCACGCATGAACGGCTTGACGTCGAGCACCGGCGTGCCCTCAATCGCATCGAGCCCACGCACGCGGAGATCGAGTCCTTCGATGCTCAAAAGGGCGCAGTTGCTCACCCCGAGGCGATTCGGTCGCATTCTTGCCCTCTGCGCGAACATCCCTACCTTCGGCCAATCTGGGTTGCCGCGGGGGTGCCTCGCCCCGATGACGACGTCCGTCTCCTCGACCAGATGGAACTGAAAGACCACGCACAGGTGCGAAAAGGCCTCGAGCCCGACTACGACCTCCTTTTCGAAGCGATTGCCGTCGAGCCGGATGACAGATTCCACCGGCCCCCAATTGTCGTCGTCAGGGGCGGAACGTCCGCCAACCACGACGCCAATCGGTTCCAGGGAGATCACGGGGATCCAAGTTAGTGTCGCACCGTGCTCGCCCGTCGGGGCCTTCGGAAGCGCTGCCGTCAGCGCCTTCGTCGTCCGGCGTGCTTACGGGCGAAGCGAAGGATGCTGATGTGCTTCTTCGTGTCCTGCTCCATCAAATCGACCAGAAGGGTCCACATCGTCGTGTCCTCCACATCGCGCAGCTCATGTTGGAGCCGCTTCAACTCCTTCGAGTCCTCCTGCTCCCGACGAAGAAGCCGTCCGGTCAACTCAATCACGGCGTCGTTGTTCTCTGCCTCGTTAAAGTCAAGATAAGGAATAGGCGGGTCCTCACCGCTCAACAAGGCTTCACTTTTGAGCGAATCGACAAGTTGATTGAATAGCCGATGGTGACGAATTTCGTCCTCGATGAGCAGGTTGACGAGGTAGCGCAGAGCCTTTGACGGGCTGATCTCCGCGGCTGCGCTGTATTCCTCCAGAAGCCCCCGCTCTGCGTCGACATGGCTTGTCAGGTGTGCGTAGAGATCTCGCTCCCACTCAGATGGCCCCGAACTCGAGGCGTCCGTCATAGAGGTCATCGTCCCTCCCCTTTCCGTCGTTGATGCCGCATCGTTATGTCTTTTTCGTCGATAGTCCAGTGCGACCCTCAGAAACCACCCTGCATCCTCTCGACCCGGCCGCCGCGCCCGACCAGCACCAACGCCACCATTTCTGGGGGGAAGAGACCATGGGCCACGATCCCCGCCGTGGCGCCCAGGCGCACGGCGAGGAGAGCAGGATCATCGACGTCCCCGTAGTAGTCGGCGAGCACACCTCCGTCGGGCGTCCGTTGAGCGCGGCGCAACGCTACACCGGGGAGAGCTCTGACAACCGAGTCGAGGCCAAACGCCATGAGCTCGAGCGGAACAGGTGCCGCGACACGCTCGACCAACTTGTTCGACGAGACGATGACGACGAACTGATCGGCCGCGGCAGCGACAATCTTCTCCCTGGTGTGAGCGCCCCCGCCCCCCTTGACCAGCCACCCACTCGAATCGATCTGATCCGCCCCGTCGATTGCCATGTCGAGCCGGGCGATTCCCTCGAAGGGGCCAACCGCAATGCCTTCGGCCCGAGCCAAGGTCTCGGTCGCCGGCGACGTCGCGACACAAGTGATGTCCAGCCGGCGACGACCTAGGGCTGGAAGCAGATACGCCACCGTCGTCCCCGTCCCCAACCCGACCACCATTCCATCTTCGACCAGGTCGGCTGCCGCTTCGGCCGCCACTTGCTTTTCTATCTCAACGCCCCGGTCTTCGTTATCCACGGCCCCAACCCTCGCGCGCCCGCACTTCTGACGGCGACCACGAGGCCACGGCGGACACCGTCCTGCCATTTGACCCTTCGCCTCGTCCGTAGAACGGATCGAACCCGATGGTCTCGAGCACGCGGCGCCAATTGGTTGTTCAGGTCCTTGTCGTGAAGTTCGTCGACATCTCCTTCACGGCTCGTGTGCGGACAAATCAGCCCGTCCCAGTGTGTCAGATCGGCGGGAGCCTCTCCTCTGACATCGAGCCAGCCGCGCGACCGACGACTCGGCAGATGTTAGCGTTGAACTGGGCGTTCGCCCTGGTCACTCAAGATTGTTCGCGGAAACGCCCACGGATTCAACACTGACGGCAGATGGAGGGCTCAAGAGGGATGCCAGTCGAGATCATCGGTATGGTCGGGACGAGAGACGCCTCAGAAATAAAGGGGCCGCTGGTCGACGGCCCTGTCGTCGACTGGATGGACGGTCCTGTGATCGACCCTGAATACCTCGTGGACATCGCACGCGCCCACGACGACGGAGGCTTCGATCGCGTCCTGGTGGGTTATGGAGCTGTGGCCCCAGAAGGGTGGGCCATCGCAGCCACCGTGTTGCACACCACTAAGCAGCTGAAGGTATTGGTTGCCCACCGGCCGGGCTTCGTCCAACCGGTGGTGCTGGCCCGCATGGCCGCCACCCTCGACCACCTCACCGGGGGTGGAAGGATCGCCATCCACTTCATTACCGGCGGCGACGAGGCCGACCAGCACCGGGAGGGTGACTTCGTCCCCCACGACGCCCGTTATCGTCGCACCCGGGAAGTAATGGCGGTCGCTCGTCGCATCTGGACCGAGGACACCCCCTTTGACTTCGAGGGCGAATTCTTCCGCTATGAAGGCGCTTTCAGCTCAGTGAAGCCGGTCACCCCGGGCGGCATCCCCTTCTACTTCGCCGGCGCTTCACCCCCGGCCATTGAGGTCGGCGCAGCCGAGGCGGATGTGTACGCATTCTGGGGCGAACCGCGCGATGCCGTGGCGGCACGCATGGAGGCCATCGGGAAGGTGGCGGGGAAGGCTGGGCGCTCGCTTCGTTACAGCATCTCTCTGCGGCCGATCATCGCCGAGACCGAAAGCGAGGCATGGGAGAAGGCGGAGTGGATCGCTGAGAAGACGGCGGAACGCATTGAGCTGGCCAAGGAACGAATGGCCGGTCACAAGGACACCTACGAAGGACTGGGAGGAGGCCGCAACGCCACCTACTCCGTCGACCGTGACACGGGTGGCACGACCTCCGTGGGACGCAAGCGCCTCATTGAAATGTCAGCGGACAAAGACGTCTATGACGAGCGGCTCTGGATGAAAGTGGCCAATCTCACCGGTGCCGCCGGAAACTCCACGGCGCTGGTCGGCACGCCGGAGCAAGTAGCCGAAGCGATGCTCCGCTACTACGACCTCGGAATCACCACGCTCCTCCTCAAGGGTTTCGACCCACTGGTCGACGCGATCGATTACGGCAAGCGCCTCCTTCCCCTGATCCGGGAAGGCGCGGCGAGGCGTGACGCTGGTTCGGAACGTTAAGACGCCCTGAGGGCCGCTGCTTGCCCGTTCGGCTCCCTCGGCTGAGATCACCCGGGCGGAGAAGCCTCGACCAGCTCATCTACGTCCGTGCCCACAGAAGCACCCTATAGCGTGCCTGCGTGCTCCCAGTTGCCCCGAAATCGAATCTCGACCCCCTCGGCCGACGAGACGAGCTGGTGGGGCGGACCGAGTGACCCGATCCGTCGTCGTGCCTGACGGGCGAGGGCTCGCCTTCGAGGAGTACGGGGATCCCGATGGGGATCCTGTCCTGAGCTTTCACGGGGGACTGAGCTCCCGGCTCGATGCCGCGCCCGCCCACTCTGCCGCGCTCGCCCTGGGTGTGCGTATCGTCTCTCCGGATCGACCGGGCATGGGCCGGTCGACCCTTCAACCCGGGCGCCGCCTGCTCGACTGGCCGAGCGATGTGGCGGCATTGGCTGATGCACTGGAGATCGAGCGTTTTGCCGTCATGGGCTGGTCATGCGGTGGTCCGTACGCGGCCGTCTGCGCCGCCAAGATGCCCGATCGGATCACCGCGGTCGCACTCCTCTCGAGCGCCGTACCTCTCGAACTCATGGGTACCACCAGGGGCCTCTCACGCGACGACCGGATCCTGCTCTCTCTGGTTCGCCGAGCTCCCTGGCTGGCTTCGGCCCTCTTACGCGTCTCGATCGCCAATGCTTCAGAGAAGCGCCTCTCTCGGGAGATTCGGCGCAGCTTTCCTGCCGTCGACTGGGCCGCCCTCGAGGAGAGGGGCCCAGTGGTCGAAGCCGTAGGGTTCATCAAAGAGTCCATGCGCCAAGGCACAGCGGGATGCCTGCATGACTACCGGATCTTTGGTGACCCGTGGGGGTTCTCACTCGGCGAAATCAGGGCACCGGTCCACGTTTGGGAGGGAGCCGAGGACCACACAGGGCCGCCGGCGTATCGAGACCTCTTGCTGCGCCACATCCCCGATGCGCGGCTCTCCGTCATCGCTGGCGAGGGTCACCTGTCGTTGCTGCAGCACCAGGCCACGGCCATATTGGCCGACCTGACGGGGCGTTGAGCACAACGCCGCAGGCGAATCAGGCCCACAAAGCCGAATCGATGGCCCGGTGGAAGGTTGGATAGGCGTAGATCATGCCCCGCAAGGTGCTCACCGGGATGCGCGCGTGCACGGCCAGGGTGAGCAATCCGAGCACCTCTCCCCCGCTTGGCCCCATCGACGTGGCTCCGACAAGGACGCCGTCCACCTCGATCAGCTTGATCAAGCCTTCGCCCTTGTTGATCCAACCCCGAGCCGACTCCGCTATGGGCTCACTCATGACCCGCACCCGGCCGCCAGACTCGCGGGCCTGCGCCTCGGTCATTCCCACCGAGCCAATTTCGGGATCAGTGAATGTCACTCGCGGCAGGGCGCGGTAGTCCGCCCCCTCAATCGGATGCCCGAGAATGTCAGCCACGCAAATTCTCGCTTGATACATGGCGACATGGGTGAAAGCACCCTTTCCCGTGATATCGCCAACGGCCCACACTCCGGGCATCACGCGCATGTTGGTGTCGACGGGGATGGCGTCCGCTGTGTCATCGAGTCCCATCGCCGCCACGCCGAGCCCGGGGAGATCAGAGCGGCGACCGGTCGCCACCAACACGCGCTCGGCTGAGAGCGATGACCCATCGCCCAGACGGATGGTGCAGCCCGTCGCCGGAGCGGATGAGGTGCTCACCACTTCGACCCCAACGTGCACGTCGATGCCCTCACGGCGCAAGATCCGGGTGATCGTGTCGGACACCTCGGGCTCCTCGGACCCGGCAATGCGGTCCCCTGTTTCGACGATCGTCACCTTGGCTCCGAAACGGGACATCACCTGGCCGATCTCGAGACCGACCGACCCTCCGCCAATGACCAGTAACGATGCGGGGACCGTTTCGGCCGCGATGGCTTCTCGATTCGTCCAATGCGGGATGTCGGCGAACTGCGGTGGAACCCATGCGTGGGCGCCTGTGGCCAGGACCAGCGCCTTCTCGGCTGCGATCTCTTCCCCATTGACCTCGACCGACGAGGTACTTGTCACATGGGCACGACCCCGGATGAAATGCCCCCCTTTTCCCACGAAGCGGTCGACGGCCACCTTGTCATCCCAGGAGTCGGTCGCTTCCTCACGTATGCGCTGCGCCACGGGAGCCCAATCAGGGGTGATAACCGACGATCCGGCCATTCCCGGTATGCGGCGACCCTCGGCCAGCAAATTGGCAGCTCGCACCATCATCTTGGAGGGGATGCAGCCCCAGTAGGGACATTCGCCACCGACGAGCTCCGCCTCGACGCCGACCACGTTAAGACCGGCCTCGGCGAGCTTTCCTGCAACGTCTTCCCCGCCGGGACCCAGGCCAACGACAACCGCATCGCAGTGCACGTGTTAGAGACTGCCCCAGTTGGTCACATCGACCGGTTTGACGATTGGCGTGCCCACGTCAATCTGAATCTGGTAATGGTCGCCAAGCGGAAGGTCGGCCGGATTCCCCTTGTAAATCCCGACCTTCTTGCCCGGTGCAGTGAAGAACACCGTGAGCTTGCCCTTCGCCGGCCCCACCTGGGTGGAACTCAACGGGATTCCCCATTCCTTGAAGAACTGGCCCAGATTGAAGCTCAACGACGCGCTGGGTGACTCCACGTGGATGACGCCATCCTCTTGATGCGTGTGCAACCAATAGAAGCAACTTCCGGTCTCCACGAAGGCACCGTGTGGTGTCGCGACGGCCTCGGCCCCTGGGATACCGACGCCATAGGGAATGACTTGGGCCTTCCCGTTCACAAAGATCGTCAGGTGCGTGTGCACGTGCGAGACCAGCTGCTCGCCGGCCTGGCACTGCACCCCGTCAACCGTCTGGCCGGTTGCGGCCGTGGCCAGCGTGGCCAGCTTGGGGCCGATCGGGATGGCGATTCCCTCATAGCCGGGTGTCGTGGGGGGGTCGGCTGTCATCTGCAAGGAGGAGGGGATGGGCACGGTCTTGACGTCCGCGGCCGTCTTGGCCGTGGGTGTGCTCGGGCTCGAGCCCGAAAGCAGCACGATGACAAGGACGACGACCAGGATCACCACGACGACCGCGCCATAACGCACCGTCATGCGGCGCCTTTTGGCGCGCAGCTCAGCCGCCCGACGGGCTGCCGCCTTCCTTTGCGATTCCGATCGTCGTTGTGCCTTGGATTCCGTGCCACTGGTCATTGTGGCGACAATCTAGCGAACCCTTCCCCGGGTTTGGGATCTATCCCCGTCAAATGCCCTGCTGAGTGCCCTGCCCAGGCATCCTCCTCGCTGGCCATTTTGCGCATTAGCCCCTGAGACAGGTCAGCAGACGCGCCAAAGTGCCTGTTCTGCGTGGGGACAACGAGCGCACTCGGACGGAGGCCCTCAGGTCGGTGGTGGTCACCGGTCGATCAGGACTTGAGGCTGGGGCCCCTGGGCCCCCTGGGCCCCCTGGTCCCCCACATACGCACGTAGTCGTCAATAACCGCTGCCACGCTGTGGCGTGACTCAGCCCGATGACGAGCCGCTCTGCTCAGAGACTGGCACCTCGGCCGATCGTGCAGCAATGGCGTAATGGCAGCGACGAGGTCATCCGCCGCGTTCGAAGGAGGGATCACCCCAGCGCCATCGGCCAACAAGTCGAGGGCGCCAGCCGACACTGGGGCGACGCAGACCAGACCACTCGCCATGGCTTCAAGAATGGAATTGGGCATACCTTCGCGCCACGAAGGAAGACAGAAGATGTCTGCAGCACGCAAGTAGGGAGCAACGTCCTGAACGGCTCCGGCAAAGGTAATGCGTTCGGTGAGATTGAACGCCTCGCTGTATCTTCTCAGTTCTTCCTCCAAGCTCTCGGGTCGGCCGTCGCCACTCCCAAGAAGCAGGAGATGAATGTCTTCGTTCTCCTCGACCATCGACCGGAAAGCGGACAGCAACAAATCAACGCCTTTTCTCTGGACAAGGTGCCCACTGAACGCGAGAACGGTGGCGGCGGTGATCCCGAACGCATCGCGCTGGTTTGTTCGTTCAGCGTCCGTGGCAGGCCGAAACCGGGACGAGTCAACGGGAACAGGGATGATCTCGGCATCGTAGATGCCGCACTCCTGCGCCAGCTCGACCTGCATGCGCGAGGTCAGGACGACGTGCCCGCAGCCACGAATGAGCGTTTTGCGAATCACTCCTTTGGGACCGGCGAAGCTCCGCTCTGCGTCACCCTCGGTTGCCCACATGATGACGGTTCGGCGCGCGTGACCGGCAAGGCAGGCCGCTACGGCGTAGTCGACGTCCATCAGCACCTGCACGACATCCATTTGGCGGGCGAAAAGTAACTTCCACCAGACGCCCAGCACGTCATATGCCTTGCTGAGTTTCGAATAGCCGGGTCGCCCGAAGCGGTACACGTCCACCCCGTCAATGTTCTCGGATCGGCGCCACAATGCAGAGTGCCGACGCGTAAAGACGTCGACCTGCCAGCCTCGGCGCACGAGTTCGGCTGCTTCCAGACGAGTTTGGGACGTGGTACCCCCCGTGCCGGGGACATAGTCGACGAGCACGAACACGGCACGACGTTTCTGCGAAGAAGCACCGGAATTGCGTGCGCCGCCCACGGACCGAATTGGCCAGAACCTACGCGCCATGATTCGACCGGATCTCAAAGGTGCATGTGTCCAGCAAATTTGTTGCCCCCGGAAGTCGTTGGAATATCGTCTCGCTTCATCGCACGCGCCCTGTTACCGTCCTTTGCTCATGACCCAGATCGAAGAACTGCTGGCCGCCAATAGAGGCTACGCCGCGGCGCGCGCGAACGTCGCCGACCCTCGCCCGGGGCGACGCCTAGCCGTGATTACCTGCATGGATGCCCGGATTGACGTATTCGCCGTTCTCGGCTTGCACCTCGGTGAGGCCCACATCATTCGCAATGCGGGTGGCCGCGTCACGGAGGATGTGCTGCGAAGCCTGGCCCTGTCGAGTCAAGTACTTGGCACCGACACTGTGGTGGTTATGCAACACACCAAATGCGGCCTCGCCGGAGTCACCGACGAATACTTGCGCACTCTCACCGGAGCCGATTTGGGATTCTTCCCGATCGATGATCACGCAGCTGCGCTCCGTGAGGACATCGCTCTCCTCGTGGCGAAGCCGTATCTCTCGCCGCTGAAATTGATTGCTGGATTCATCTACGACGTTGAGAGCGGTGTGCTGGACGATATCGTGCACTGGGAACGGCCAATTTCCTCCTAAGCCTGAACGGGGACAAACGCTCGGCGCCTTCCATCATGGCCCTCGATCGCGAGGTCATCCCCTGAGCCGGACCACCAGAGCCATCAGCCCCTCAACGCCCACCGGCGCAAGTCCTTGCGAGCGTCGGTTAAGTCTGCATATTGCGCATCGTTCAGGACGACATCGGCCGCAGCACAGTTCTCCTCGAGGTGTTCGAGCGAGGATGTACCCGGTATTGGCAGCATCGCCGGGGAGCGACGAAGGAGCCAGGCCAGACTCACCTGCGAAACGGTGGCTCCAATCTGCGTGGCCACCTGATCGATCGGCCCACCGGGCTCGGCCAGCTTTCCACTGGCCAGTGGGAACCAAGGGATGAATCCGATCTCGTGCTGCTCGCAGAATTCGAGGGTGTCCTCGTAGCTCCGCTGGGCGATGTTGTACTGGTTTTGCACGCTGACGATCGGAACGATGCGAAGTGCCGCCTCGATTTGGGAGACAGTGGCCTCGGAAAGACCGACCTCGGCTACCTTGCCCTCGTCGCGCAGAGCCTTCAAGAGGCCGAACTGGTCATCGGCCGGAACGGCGGGATCAATTCGGTGTAGCTGAAAGAGATCAATCTGCTCCACACCGAGCCGGCGCAGGCTTCCTTCCGCCTGCCGGCGAAGGTACTCCGGTCTGCCTGAGGGCTCCCACTGGCCAGGCCCCGGGCGCGTCAAACCCGCCTTTGTCGCAATCTTAAGCGTTGCTGAGTAGGGATGGAGCGCCTCGTAAATAAGCTCTTCGGCCACAGAGGGTCCATAGGAATCGGCGGTATCAATGAAATCAACCCCCAACGCGACGGCCCGGCGCAAGACTGCCATTGCGCCATCGTGATCTTTGGGCGGGCCCCACACACCGTTGCCCGTAAGTTGCATCGACCCGAATCCAAGCCGATGAACAGTGAACGATCCCAGTTGCCGCGTGCCGGAGTTCTTTACCATGTTCCCTCGTCATTCGAATGGTGGCTGCCGCGGCACGCGTACGGGCCCGTGGTCTGAGCCACTTGCATACTACCGACCGCAGAAGGCATCACTTTCCAGGTTGCTCTGACGGCTAACCTGGGTGGGCGGCAACGGACAGCGAAGGGGTCCCCGTAAGCATGAAAGTGCGATGTCGACTGGAGCGGTGGCGTACGACGATTTCACGTTCGGGATCCGTCGACACGTCGTCGCGGGCGGTTTCATGACCGAATTTGCGATAGTCGGTCTTGGCTCTTGGGGCTTGTGCGTTTTGGAGCGAACGGTGTATCGCGCCCGTCGCACCACAGCCTCTATTCGACTTCACGTCGTTGAACCGGGACAGCTGGGTGGCGGGATCTACACCGTGGAGCAACCCGACTATCTCGTACTAAACAACCCGTGCGGACAACTCTCGCTCTACGCTGCACCAGACAGCGAAACGGACCCGCCATATGCCGTGGGACTGCACGAATGGGCCGTCAATAGTGGCTACCGCTGGGTTGGCCACGAATGCCGGAAAGACACCACAGGGACACCAATCCAGTCGACCGACTACCTGCCTCGCCGCCTCATGGGTGAATACCTGGTCTGGTTCTATGACACCCTGCTCGCAGACGCTCCCTCGAACCTCGAAGTCGTACGACACTATGCCGCCGCCTCCGACATTTCGCCCGAGATCGGCGGCCGGGAGAAGGTTCTGCTCGATAACGGGACCACAATCAGCGTCGATCATGTAGTGCTGACCTCTGGACACACGTTCAACGACGAACCCGTGGGCGACTCGACTGAAGTGCGCTTCCTGCGGCCTTACCCCGTCGAGTACTTCGACATTCCATTGCCGCCAGGGGCGCCGATCGCCATCGCGGGAATGGGTCTCGTGGGATTTGACCTTCTCACCGCGCTTACGATTGGACGAGGCGGCACGTACGAAGAAGTCGGCGATCGCATGCGATACGTACCGAGCGGCAATGAGCCAGATATCTATCTCTACTCTCGATCCGGTGTTCCGTATTGCGCCAAGTCGGCTCACGGCGTCGATCCCTACGGCGAGTATCAACCCATCGTGTGCACATCTCAGGTATTTAGTGAGTTGACGAACCCGGCCGGGTCACCTCACCGGCGCCGCGTGGACTTTCGCAATGACCTCCTACCGCTCTTGTTTGCCGAGATGCAGGGGCGCTACTACACGCACGCCGCTTATTTGAAGGGCGGCTTAGCAGCGGCAGATTCGGCACGCCAACAGCTCGTGGCGGGCTGGGCCGAAGGGACGTACGACCGGGCCGTGGCGCGCCTGGAGCCGACCTATGGCAGCTTCGACCCCGCCAGCTATGTGTTCGCCGACGCGGGAACGAGCTATGCGTCAAGCAGCGACTATCAGAGCCACGTCTACGACATGGTCGAAACTGACTTGGACCAGGCCCTTGCTCCCGGCGGTAGCCCGGTGAAAGCGGCTCTGGAAGTAACCCGCATTCTTCGCGACCAAATGCGTGCCGTGATCGAGTTCGGGGGACTCTCCCTCGAGTCGTACATCGACTTCCAGTCCAACGTCCGAGGTCGCATCAATCGCTTGGAGGCCGGCCCACCGCCTCTGCGATCCCAACAGTTACTCGGCCTGCTCGACGCCGGGACCGTGCAGGTCCCCTTCGGCCCGCACCCCGAAGTCACGGTGACGGACAGCGGCAAAGTCCGCATTCGTTCCACCAAGCTCGACGAGCCGTACGAGGCCATTGTGAATGGGGTCGTACGAGGCCACCTCGATCTTCCGTCTCTCGCCCGGTCCAGTTCGCCATTACTCAGCCGCCTGTACGCCAAGGGTCGTCTCACCCAGTTGACCTACGGAAACACGGCCGTGGGAAGCGTGGCTATCAGCGAGGACTTCCACCCTTACGATGCCGAGGGCCGCCTACAGCCGCACCTCTCGCTCCTCGGCGTCCTCACGGAAGGCGTGCGGTACTTCACGCACTACCTCCCGTCGCCACGCAGTCGTCTCCGCGCCGTACTCGACGCGCAGAAATGCGTGGAAAACATCATCGGCTGAAGCAAGACATTCGGACCTCACGTTGGGCGAGCTCCCACGACCGCCTTTGTCAGTGCTTGATCGATGTCTTCGATGAGGTCGTCGATGTGCTCGATGCCAATGGAGAGGCGGATCGTTTCCGGTTTGATCCCGGCCGCGATCAGCTCGGTTGGACTGAGTTGGCGATGCGTCGTCGAGGCCGGATGGATCGCCAACGATTTGGCGTCGCCGAGGTTGAGCAGTCGCTTGAAGAGTTGCAGAGAGTCAAAGAACGTCAGCCCAGCCTCGTAACCCCCGACGGCCCCGAAGGTGATTATGGGTGGAACCCGTCCATGGAGATAGCGCTGGACCAAATGATGGTAGGGGTGATCAGGGAAGCCAGCGAAGCTCACCCACTCGACTCGAGGGTCGGCCGCCAGATATGCGGCCACGGCGCGCGCATTGGACTCGGCGCGGTCGAGACGGACAGCCATGGTCTCGAGACCTTGGAGAAGTTGGAAGGCGCTGAACGGAGACAACGTCGCTCCGGTATTACGAAGCTGAATGGCGCGAGCTCGCACGATAAAAGGCCGTTCCGGGAAATCACGCGCAAAAACAACGTTGTGGAATGCGACTTCGGGCTCGTTGAACATGGGGAAGCGTTCGGGATAGGCGGACCAGGGAAAGTTCCCGCTGTCGACGATGGCGCCACCGAGTGTTGTTCCATGCCCACCGACGAACTTGGTGAGCGAGTGGACGACCACGTCGGCCCCGTGTTGGATCGGCTTCAACATCAACGGGGTGGCCACGGTGTTATCGACAATCAGTGGTATGCCAGCCCGGTGCGCGACTTCGGATACGGCCTCGAGGTCCACAATGTTGCCGGCAGGGTTGCCGATCGTTTCGCAAAAGACGGCACACGTGTGATCATCGATCAACGCGGCGATCGACTCGGCCCTGTCATCCGCGGCGAACCGTGCTTCTATGCCCAGTGTTGGCAGAACGTGGGCAAAGTACGTGAACGTCGCTCCGTAAAGCTGTGGTGCGACGACAAAATTCGAACCGGCAAGGGCGACGGTCAGAATGGAATAGCTGACGGCCGCCATTCCAGATGCCACGACAAGCGCGGCGGTGCCGCCCTCCAAAGCGGCAATACGCTTTTCGAGCACGTCATTGGTGGGATTGTTGATTCGGTTGTAGTGAAAGCCCGGTATCTGAAGATCCAATACAGCGCTCGCGTGTTCAGCATCGATGAAATCATGGGCAATCGTCTGATAGATGGGAACTGCGACGGCGCGGGTGCCGTCGGCCTCATACCCACCATGAATGGCGATGGTCTCATCATGCATGTTCAGTCGCTCCTCTTGTTGGCGTCGGCCAACCAGTTCTCATACAAGGTCTTTGCCACAGGGTGCCACGGCCACGTTGCTCTGGCTCCGACCTCACTGAATGGGTACGCCTCTAACAACGCTGGGTCACGCCGCCCGGTAGTAATCTCCCGGTGGAGTTTCTTGAGACCATCCCAGTCCTCGGGAGCTACACAATGGAGAGGGAGCACGGGATCTGCATCCTGCTCACGCTGCACGTACCGCCTCGCATCCCGATGGTATTCACGAAGCAGGCTAGAAGGGTCGTACTCGGGATGACCCTGGACAAGCACCACGTTTGCGTGGCCTATCTGGCGCGCTGCGACCGCCCATCCCTCGGCTTCCGACTGTATGGCTATGTCGTAACCAGCATCGCGGAGACTGCCCTGGGACACCGTGTTCGTCCGCGAATGCGGTAGGGGGATCACCGGCTCAAGCCCCGCAACAAGCGGGTGTGTTTGGTCGACTTGCTGGAGAAAGACGCCAGTGCATTTGGAAGACAGTCGCTCCCTCTCTACCCCGTCAAAGACGGTGAGCGCTGCATGCGCCGACAAACAGGAAAGCAACATGGATTGGACGTGTCCTGTGGCCCAAGTGAGTAGGTCAACCATCTCGGACCAGTAGGGCTCGTCCTCAATGCGTTTCTCTATCGGGTTTGAGCCCGTCACGATCAGCAGGTCGGTTGGGTCCGCCCCAATGGCGGCTACCGGCAAATACTGCTCAGCGATTCTGGCGGCCACTGCGTCACCGCGGGGCACCCCTTCCATGGTGTAGCGCCGTACCTCGACCACATCAGATCCCGAACCGGCTCCGAGCAGGTCAAGGAACTGTCGTTCCGTCGCATCGAACGCAGCGTCGGGCATGTTGTTCACAAAGGCACAGGCCAAACGAGGCGCAACACCCTCCTCCTCGGGCCAGGCGGTCAAAGGCGCTGCCGCGGCCGGACGTAGCCGCACCCCCACTAGTAGTGGCTCACATCGGCATAGGTGACCGTAACCTCTTGGTGGAGTAGCCGATTTACGGCCTGAAGCTCGGCGTAGTCCTGCGCAGAACCCACGACGGCCAGAATGTGGTTACGAGATCCGTCTTTCCAATCCAGGTCCGCCCCCGGTCCCTGATGCACCGTGATGGCGTCCACCCCCGGATGGTCGCTCACCGCGTCAATGCCGGTGATCGCGGCAACCGTCGCTGAGACGTCAGGTGGCTGCAAGAAGAACCGATATCCGATCTGCTCCGTCTTGACCGGTCCATCGATGCTTACGGCTTCGCCGAGCGCTATGCGCAAGGTCAATTCCAAAAGCCGCACGCCAGCGGCCCGATTGAGCATTTCCGCCACGCCACCGCCGATGCGTCCGTTGACCTCGATAACCCGAGGTCCATCGGGAGTGAACTTGACCTCGGTATGGAGACACCCAGTCGACACTCCGAGCCCTTCGATTGCCGACGTTGCCACGTTGAGCGCAGCCTCTTGATCAGCGATTTCCAATGAAGCAGGAATGAAAAATCCGGTCTCACGAAAGTTTTCGGCGAGCGGAAACCGACCGGTCAAGGCGAGGTGGCTGACCACACCGCCCGACACGATGCTTTCGATCGAAACATATGCGGCGTAAGGACCGTCGGCTCGAGCGGGATCATCAGCGAGATAACCCTCAAGAACCATTTCGGGCCGAGCCGGATTCAAAGACGTCAGGAGTTGGGCAAGATGCTGCCCATCGTTGACCAAAAAGGTGTAGCGACTCCCCTGAGCCGACCGAGGTTTAAGGACGGCAGGCCAACCCACGTCCGACTCGATCGAACCAAGATCGCTCTCAGACTGATCTGGACGGACCACATGGCAAGGCGGCATCGGGAGACCCGCGCCCCCGAGAACCACTCGTTGCTGGAATTTGTCTGTCAGCGCCGCCGCCGTCTCAACGGAATGGAAGGGCAGGCCCAAGGCCTCCGCCGTTCGTGCAAAGACAGTCATATTGGCGTCGAGGTACGTTACGAAGCCGTCAGGCTGATAATCCGACAGCTCCTCCAAGATTTCTTCCGGACCAAGTCCGCTGATATTGATCACCGAACCGAATCGGTTCAGGAGGTCGGTCATTTGCTGCATCTCTCCAAGGGAGCCATCGATCAGCCACAACAGATCACAGACGTTTGCGGCAGCCTCGGTCAGTTGCATGACGGGCACACAGCGCGGCCCGTAGCCCACAGCCACGAGTGGCCGCCTCGTACTGGAATTAGATTCAATCGGGCCCGGGATCACCAAGTAGATGTTAGCGTTGAACTGGATGTTCGTCCGGATGTTGGTGGACGGTTCGCGAAAATTGACACAAATTCTGGTGGCCAGCGGAGATGGAAGGGCTCGACAGGACCGTTCCCTCGCATGGCCACCCTGGCAACGTCCTTCGCGTGAAAGGGGCGGCACGCCGACCTCATCGCATGGGGACCGGGCGGCATCGCCGGCAGGCTCGTAAACTACGAGGCCAGAAGTTCGCTGAGAGCCGTACGGATCGCGAATACCGACTCGAACGTGCTTTTCCGAAGCATACTTTCGGGAAATTCGACTCCGAATTCGTCTTCCAACGCGAGCATGATGTTGACACTCGCATGCGACGTCATGCCAGCTCTAAACAGATCGTCTTTCTCGTCAATACCGTTAACGTCGACAGGCAAGCGACCATGTTCGGCCAGAATTTCACGAATGGTCTCGTCCATTACAACGCTCCCTTCAAAAGCAAATCATGGAGGTCCCTCGCCGGTTCGTCGATCGAGCCAGACGAAGAGCACAGTGCGATCACGACAGCGGCGGCAATGTCGTCGTCGTGCGTAAGGCTCACTTCTATCTCGATGATTCCGGCTTTCTCGGCCAGAGCGGCGGCGTAGCCTGACAGCACCATCGTGCACCAGCCTCCCGGGTCACGAAGTACTTCAATGGATCTCCAATCAGGCTGGTGCTCCCGCGGACGCAGCACCTTGATGGCTGCCTCTTTGGCCGCGAAACGCGCGGCAAAAGAGGCAGCAGCACACACTGACCCCGAACAGAACTCTCTTTCGTGGTCGGTGTACACGCGCTGCAAATAACGATCCCCAAAGCAAGCAATGCTGTGGGCGACCTGGTCCACCGACGCTATGTCTGCGCCCACGCGGATCGCACTTTCAGCGTCGATCGAAGTGGTATTCCCCACGTCCTCACGCTCCTTGCCTCGTTATCCCGCCGTCTCGACCGTATCGAATGGAGCGGAGCGTCTTCGTGAGACGCAGTAAAAGCATACCGGTGGACTTGCATAAAATAAGCTGAGGGCCGCGGCCCAACCACGCAGCCACCGACTGGCAACGCCTATAAAACCACTGAGCCAGAAATCCGCCAGCGCCGCTCAGTAGGGAAGGCCGGCGCGGCCCACCCGCATCATCGATCCATCTCTACGACCCCGTAACGCTCAAGAAGATCCTGCGTAAGCAGATTGGCAGCTTGCTCCCTACTCAGACGCTCAAAGAGCGAGTGCTCCAGGTTGGGAACGATCTTCATGGCGAATCTCGGGTTGCGCCTTAATCGCTGCATCGTCCCATTTTCGCCGCGAGTCAAGATTCGAGCCTCGGGGGTAGCGCTGAGCACAAATACGTCAACGTCAGATTCCACCACGCGTGAAATCAATTGTGCCGGAGGGGATTCAAGCGTCATCCGATTGATGATCCACCAGGCGAAGTCTGGAAGGTGTTCCACAACCAAATCAAGTCGGTTGCGGGCTGGGAGCGACCGCGCCGCCCATCCCTTTCGGGCACCCGAGAGCTCCCGACCAGGGCCTCGTTCTTCCGAACCTTGTTCGCTCAAACTTTCAGCGCTCATTTTCGGTGGCTTGAAGGTCAGCGCCGGATTCACGGCATAGATGCACTGAACATTGAGCGCCATTGCACCCTCTACGGCATGGTACGCACCTGAGCAGAGCCCCACATAGACCGCGTTTGACGGATCGTCCGGCAAGACCGCACGAGTTGCATCGATCAAGTCGTCCACGGCATCCGGTGCGAAAACAACCGGTCTTGCTTCTCCAACTCTTTCCGCACTGTCCCCCACTCCAGTGAGGTCAAATCGGACGACGCGGAATCCCGCTCGCGCCCAGCGTCGGCTCAACTCCACCCACAAGCGCCCCGGACCTGTGTGGTCGAGAACGCCTGCATTCAGTAAGAAGATCGTGGGCAGTTCCTGGCGTGGTGTCTCTTCTGTCGACGGTTGCTCAGATGGTCCCGCCACTCCGTCATCCGGCCATCGCGGGGATGTCACGATTCCAAAAAGATTTCGCTTATCGAATGGGACTGGGTACTCATGGATATTCGCGCCCTGCAACGCGCTAAATGTGGCATGGCTCCGACCTACGCCGTCAGAATTGATCAAGACGGCGGGAGAACCACCAGCGCGAGCGCTCAGCCAGTCGACGATGATCTCGAGAGTCTTGTCAGGAATGGTGGACTCGAAGGGCTCGGCGTCCACCAGGTCCTCCTGTCCTTCTATAGCCACACGCTCCACATGGGGCATCTCGAGTCGCTCGTTCATCTGCCGGTCGCCCTTCCGCCCGGCCCGAGTAAGGAGGAGAACCCCATCCGCCAACCGGCCACTTCCATCCGCGATCTCGAGCGGTGAGAGGTCAGCCACCGTCTCCTTGCTGAAGACAAGGCCGGGAGTCTCGATCGAGCCGTCATCGTTGGACCGGACCCCGAGAATGATTGACCAGAGCGCACCCTGCTCTCTGAGGAATCTTCGACCGGAGGCGCAGGGATCCCACAGGACAAGATCGTCAGGAAGAGCTGTCTCCGAACTCAACACTTCTGCAACGAGGGTCGCACCTATTCGCATTCCCACAATGCTGGTCCGCCCGGTCCCGAGACTGCCGATGAATTCCAGGCCGACACGGATACTTCCTAACCAGGCCGCCACGCGGTCTGGGTCGTTCCCCTCACCTGCGGAGTCTCCAGTTCCGTCGTAATCGAAGCGCACGACGACGAATCCAGCTGCCGCCAGTCGATCGGCCAGGCGCCGGAAGGCGTAACGAGCGCTGGCCGCTTCGAGGCCCAAGCTTGGGCAGAGCAGCACGCTGCCACGAGCCTGCCCGCCCTCAGGCTCATGCAACCAACCGAACAGGGGTCTTTCCTCAGGTCCGAACCATAACGGCCTCACGGGTCCGACCTCATTTCGAACCCAATTGCGCCCGCGCCCATCCCAGGGGTCAGCAAGTTGCAACCCGGCTTGGTCCGTGCCACTGCCCATGACGACTTGTCGACGTGCAACCTCATCCTCTTAATCGCCCCTCACTCCAATTGTCTAGGAGCCAAATCTGCCGCCCGAGGACGGGTTCGGAATGCTGCTGTGCGTTGCAACGTACACTCGCGCCGCGACGTTCAAAGAATCCGCCTAATACCGCTACATCCTCGAGCGTAAGCATGACACTCGGAGGAGCTTGGCACCTCATTACGCCTTGTCCCTGCTCCTTCACCAATCTCAGCTATCCCCGTCACATGTCGGAACTTCGGCCCTCCCCAGCCTCAGCACAGGTTGACCCCACTAGTCCTCCTCAGGGTTGCGACGGGACACAGCTGACTTAACGACGGCCAGATTGTGCAACCCGATCCGGCGGGAATACGGCACCGCCACGAAGATGATCAGCGGTACTAACACCACGAGTGACACTGGAAATGGCACCAGCGGGTAAGCCACCATCGGCGCCATTGTCACGGCGATCAATAGGTAAGTTCCGTAGCTGAATCTGGTAATGGATCGCGCTTTGCGGTCAAGGTAAATCAGACTGACCAACGTCAAGAGAGAGGCGTAACCGAACCCATCAATGCCATATTTTTTGACCAGTAGGACCGACGCGAGAACCAGTACGACCGACTGAATGCACGCTCTAACCGCCACGGCCCAATTACGGCCGCGTGACCACAAGAGGGTCATTTGAAGGAGTCCCGAAGCCCCAGCAAAACTCGCTAACGCCAACAATGAGTAGAGACGGATCGCCGCGGTCCATTCATGCCCAAATAGTAGCGGTATCACTACGGGAGCAAGTATGCCGAAAATAGCGAACGGTACTCCGAGAGCGATGAGCTGGAGTGTCGAACCCTCTTCTATCGCCCGCCGGAGTCGATCCTTTTGATTGTCGGGAACCTTGGACATGGCGACGAGCCCGAGACGGTAGGCCCCTCGCTGCGCGAATCCGATTGTGTCGACGAGGCGCTGTGCGAACGCGACATATCCGACTCCGGTCGCACCGTAGAAACGGCCGACGATGAGGGGGTTCGCTAATCCACCCAGGAGCAAAATCCAATTCGTTGCCGAAAAGCTGAACCCGAATTTCGTGAGCGCGCGCGCCGTGGTCATCGACCAGCGCAGTCGTGGCCGAAGTCCAGAATAGGCGTAGCTCCCGATCAGGAGAAAGGACTGCCAGGCGAAATAACCGGCGACCAGGGACCACGCTCCCGCTCCGAGAAAGGCGAGCGGCACTGCCGTGCCGTACAGCGCAAGGTCTCCGCCGATTTCGAGGATCCCCATCGTCCGATATCCGAAACTACGTTCGATTCGAGCCTGGGCAGGCGCCCAAAGCACGTTGATGGGCACGCAGAGAAGCATGATGCGCAGCGGAAGCAACACTCCGACCGGATGAAAAACGCTACCGAAAACAAACGTCACCAATAACCCCAACGACACTGCGATGCCCGAAAGCACAAGCACACATGTGAAAACTTGGTCGTAGTCAATTTGAGTCGGAATGTTGGGCATCTTTATGAGATAGATCTCAGCACCCATTTGTGCCAGCACCGTGACCACCAAGACGAATGCCGCCGCCCCCGAATAGATGCCATACGCATGAGGTCCGATCCATCTCAGAGTGAGGACGACCCCGGCCAGCCGGATGACCATTCCTACGCCCTCGCGCCCTACGAGATAGATACCTCCGCGTACGGCCAGATTGCGGAGTGGCGCAGGCCCATCCTCCTCACGATATGCGGGTTGAGCTGGCCCTTTGCGGCGGAAAATCGCCGTCGCTCTCGACATGACGACCCTGATCAAGCGCCGTCGGGGAGCTCCTGGTTGCCCTGACTCACCCGTCAAATCTTGTTGCACAATTTGCGTAATCGCTGACCGGCACACCTACTAAAAGGGCGCGGCAAACCCGATGCTCCACCCTGAGACGCGACGATCATAATGTCGACGCGATTTGCTCTTGAGGACTCCGCCTCGTTTGTGACCTATCAATCGCTGGCGGAAGCAAAGCAAAGAGACACCAGAGCAATTGCGGCATACCAGCATTGCTCAAATACGGCCATATGAAGTTGACAATTCCTAACGATACGACGGCAACAAACACTCCCTCCCCCATGGCGCGATCGACTGGGTCACGGCTGCGCCGCACCCTCTTCGCCTCGCGAAGCATGGCCCAAAGCAGGAAGCAGAATATGGCCAAAAGGGGAATTCCCCCTTGGATCAAGAACGTGATGTATTGCGACTCGGGAAAAGCCCATTCGATAGAGCTTGGCAGTACGACGCCATAACCCGTGAACGGCTTCTTCTCGAAGGCGGGGATGTACTGCTCTGTCCACACCGACCAGCGAAATGCCAGCGTCTGGGGCACCAGGGCAGGACGACTGGTTCCTGCACCGACAGTGAACTGTTCGTCCAAACGGTGCCCAAGAAGACTCCCGGCGCCCACCACGATAATGAGTAGCCCAATCCCCAACCACCGCATGAACACTCGTCCCCGACCGTAGCGAACTCCGAGATAACAAGCGCCAACCAGCATGCAAATGATGACGGAGAGTTCGACGGTGAAAAAGATGGCCAGGGTGAGAATGAGGGCGAGTCCGATCTGAGCCTTCCGGTGGACCTTGACGGTGTTCCCCAGACCGAGACAAAGCGCGACCAAAATGAGGGGCAACAAATATCCTGCCAGCGACGCCCAGTTGGCAAAGGGGCCCGTCGCACGAAGGATGCCTCCCGTTCCACCAGCCGAAGCCGACCCGGTGAGCGTGATGAGCAAACTGATAATTCCCGGGGCATGCAGTTCTTCGAGCACGGCCAAAAGGGCCACGACACCACTCGCTACAAACAGAACGCGTAGCGCCAGGTGACGTTCGGAGGTGGTGCGGAGGGTGACCTTCACGGAGCGATACAGGAGGAAGAATTGGAGCTGACCCACCACGGTCCCCCAGCTTGCCAACGTAAGATGTTCGTGCGCAGTCAATGCTCCGAAGATGCCGTCGAGCGTCCACAAAAGCCCGTAGCCCAGCAGAAGCCAATCGACCGCACGCCATTTCACGGCCAACGAACGTCGGGCGACGACGATAAGCGTCACCCCGATCGTTCCGATCAAGAGTTCCGAGACTCTCAAATTCGGAACCGGTATCCCTGGCACGATTCCTGAGAGAGCCGGCACGAGGGCGACCAGCCCAAGTGCCCCGAACATTGGCCGAATGGCAACAACGACAATGACCGCGATTCCCGCGGCGATTCCCAGGACAAATTTGGGATTGTCCATCGCCACAAACCCCAGCAACACGGCCGCAACGACGCCAACGCACGCAATCGAAATCGTCCGCGGTCGCGTCGTCAACCAGCTTGAAGCATCGGTACCGGGCAATTGGTTCGACGGAACCGCCACAGGGGCTGACCACGACGGCTCGCGCCGGAGCCAAGATTGGGTCATGTGCCAGTTTCAGGGAGGGATTTACCGACTGCCAACACCGCCCACACGGGCCCGCGTCCCATCATTTGGAGGCGGTGGACAGATGCTTGAATCGAACGAGAGCGAGTATTGGGCTTCACCACCAGAACGGTCGGACCATATGACTGCGCGAGCAGAGCACTCTTCGTCGCAACGGGACCGACGACGTCAAACGCCAACGTGGCCCGATCTGCGCTCATCATCAGGTCTCTTTGCAGAGTGAATGCATGGTCTTCTTCTATTGCAGTCAAGGGGGCAATGGTCACATTTGCGACACCACCACTGGCGCGAGCGATATTTCGTTCCAACTCAATAACTGGAATCGGTCCCGGAAACGCACTGGCCGCTGTTCCCGTGACTTGGGCCAAGTCTTCGACATCGTCGACCCGGGGGTCGGCGCGTTCGATGGCAAGGGTGGCAAGGGCACCGACGAACAAGCCGAGGATGATGCCAAGTGGAATTCCGTAGGAATGCAGCGTCCCGACGGGAGTGGCGGATCCGGCCAGATGGACGATGGCCAATGAATTGACGGGAATAGCGGAATCGGGCGTTCCATTGTTGAGCACCCTGGCTGCGGCATTGACACCCTTTTTTGCGATGGAGGGGGAGGCTGCCTTGTAACTCACCACAATGACCGACGTCCCTGACACCGCCGAAGCGCTCAGGCTCTTCGCTACTTCGGAAAGAGAAGTACCCGTTTCATGAGCGACGCGGCGCAAGGTGGAGTCGTCTGACGGGATGATGGAGGCATCAGTGAGAGCGAGGGCAATGGCATCATTCGCTGGCCCGGGACCTGCCACGCTTGCTCCACTGGCAACGATCAGTTCTGCCGTCGATGAATACATGACTCTTTGGGAACTGCTGGCGACGACTCCCCCACCCGTCCCGGCAACGATGCAAAGAACGAGGACCCACCAATGGCGCTGGAACCAGGGCGGAAGCAGTTGCCGCCGATGAGAACGGAGTAAACGGGGAGGCTCCGGGACGAGTTCAGGGTTCTTGGAAAGAGGCTCGCGCTCTTCAGAGCCTTCGCTCACTTCCGTTGCATGCTCGGTCTCGGCGATCATGGTAGTAAAATCGCTGCGCTTCGCTTCCACGAATCCGTTGTCCTTTCCCAATCCGAGCCGGGTTCCATGTGCGTGTTCCGAGCTCCGACGGGCCCAAAGGCCGTCCCTGCTTGGCGGCACCTCATTTTTACATCAACCAGGTACGTAATTACGGCATCCTCGTGATGGCTCTCTCATCATGAGGAACGGGTATCCTCCCAGGTGGACGTGAAGTCCTGTGCTGGGTGATACCGCTAGCCCAAAGAGCGAGACGCGACCTTCCTACTTCAACGCGCACACGATACCTGCGTTGTGACGGCATCGGTGTTTTCACCCTTCACGATTCGTCCTACCTCTACCCGGACTACCTCTACCCGGGCATAGGTCCACAAGCAATCTAAGGCGCGGCGCCCTTTTTCTCGAAAACTCTGGCCCAACATTCTCCCAACGCTGCCCGGTCCGGCGGTCGCTGTTGGCGATCCGGGACACGATGTGCAACCCCGGTGTTGGGGTCGACCAGGTCTATCGGCGGGCTACGCAAGATACTCCCTTTCGGCCCGTCGCCCTAGGAGCGCTTCTCGTTATCCCCCGAAGCGGGAGATCTAGCTGCGAAGAGAGTCTTCACCCACGGAATACATCCGGGTGCTTCGCACCTTTCCCGTGCTTTGCGCTCTCGATCTCAGAATCGCAAGCTGTCATGCAAGTCGTTGGATCAGGAGGAGGAAGTGATTGACCAGATCAGTCCGCGAGCTCCGCATTTGGTGGGATCCACCACCGGGAGTGGCCGTGGTCAGCGGCGGAATAGTGGGGGTAAAACTCCTCAGTAGGTTGATCGGGGCAGCTGCGGGACTGTTGCCTCCTGGCGTCGCAGGGGCGTTGGCGGTGTTCGTGGGCTGGCTCGCCGGACTCAGGCCGAGGCGGATCAACGCAAAGGCACGGCGCACCAGAACCGACTGCGTCGCCCGCTTTTCATGAGTGGCACCGCTCGGCGGAGCAGTCGTGGGGGTTACAGCCTTCGGCGGAGCGATCTGCGTAGCTGTTGGCGGGGGCGTGCTTGTCGTAGTTGTCGTAGTTGTCGTCGTTGTCGTCGTTGGAGTAGCAACCGAAGAGGCGCCGAAGTCACTTATCAGCGCAGCGTAAGAACCTGGGTCCGTAGTGGGAGTGACCAGGCTTTGGCCCAGGTCGAAGAAGGTCGCCTCGAAGACGTTGTTGGCTTTGATCCAGGCCGACATGTCGTTGATGTAGGTCGGGTCGTCGCCGCCTGCGACCTCCTCGTTGGCGGCTGCGATCGGGGCGCCATTGTTCCCCGGGCCCGATCCGAGCCCCCACTCGGGCAGGGTGATGGGCTTGCCCTGGGCCGCCGCGAAGGTGGCCAGCCAGTTCAGGCCGTAGGTCTCGGTCTTGAGCGTCGTGAACTCGGCCGCCGCGCCGGGGTAGCTGGCCCAGCTCTGGTCATAGGCGTCGAGCCCGATGTAGTCGACGTAGCTGTTGCCCGGGTAGAAGTTGGCCAGGTTCCCCACCCCGAGGTCGCCGATGTTGGGGTTCCACTCGAACTTGAAGTTGGCCCCGGGCACCGAACGCATCGATGTCACGATCTGTTGCCAGTAGGCGGTGAAGTTCGCGGCCTGGCCCCCGGCGGCCCAGGGGAACCATCCACCATTGAACTCCCAACCCAACCGGATGATGGAGCTCCCTTGACCCCCGGCCACAAAGGCCTTGGCCAAGGTGACGAAGTACTGGTTGTAAGAACCGGCCGCACCCGCGGCCAGCGATCCGCCGGAATTCGGCAGGATCGGCACACCCCAGATCATTGAGTAGCCGCTGCCCTGCCAGGCCGAGAGGAACCACGAAGGATCCTCGATCTTCTGCCACGAGGTGCCGTCCAAGAATTCCATGGCGTAGGCGGGCTTACCACCAAGCGCTTGGCCCAATGTGTTGATATCACTGACATTCACAGGACCGGCGTAGATGCCGAGCGGGCTGACTGCAGCTGCACCGGCTGAGGCAGGTTGCCCCATCGAGAGTCCAAGGACTTCTGCCGGAAACAACACGGCGATCGACCCAGCCAACGCGATGGCACTCATTCGCACAAATCGCGACAACCTTGGCTTCGTCAAGTTTCCCATTTATCTCCCTTGGCCCCGAGGGTGCCAAAGACCGCAAAATAGGAAAGACTTGCCTCGCCCAATTCGGCGGCCCGGCTGACTCAGGGAGTCCCGTGGCTTTGCGTCCCCGTCTCACGACGGGTTTGCCTTTGTCGTTGTTTTTCACTGGAAACTATGAACGCTGCAGCCGCCTAAGTCAACGGTTTGAAGCCGTCTCCAACCAGCCAGCAACCGTTGTGCAACCCGATGGGGCGGTCCGATGTGCACACGTAAAAAACCAGGTCAGCACCGTTACACTGCCCATTCACCGAGGCCATCATTCGAACACATTCTCAGCAATAAGACCCTGTTCATGCAGCTGAAACGGGGGCGTCTTATTGCCCAATGTTTCAAGACGCATTCTTGAAGTGCACGCGACGAAAATCTCGCTTCTCCGCCACCGTGAAGCCGTTCGGGACACCCCCGGTGATCCGTGGTATCGCAGACTGACGCTCAAAGAATCGTTCTGACGCGTCCCTGGCCCCAACTTGTTACCGCTATGCACTCGAAGCGGCAGCCACATTTTCCGCGAGGCGACCCAGGGTCCCACTCAGACCCCGCCTCTCATCCAGATTTAACGCCGCCGTAACCATTTTCCACTCCGGCGATGCCCCGCCTTGACAGCCGGGCCGCGCAACCGTCCGGAGGGCCCAAAGTTCCGCCGATGATCCCCGGAAATGGCTCGGCCAACCTCTAATCTTCATCTCAACTCAGCAAAGGGACCGCACGTGGCGGGTGATGAAAGTGGGTTAGAACCCAGGAGTCGACACGAACCATCAGATTCGTCAGTGAGGTTCGGACATCCGGACCGTATGTACTCATACACCGGGAAGCGGAATTCCGGAGTCGGCTTGGCGCGGTCTCCGACACGTTGTCGGTCGAAGAGGGCCGTGGCGAACAGGACTTTTTTGGGGAGCCCGGGGTGTAGCGGGGTTGCGATCGGGTCGCAGTTTGGTTGGGGTCTCCCGTCCTGGCGTGTTTTAGCGATTCTTGCGTTGACACGGCCTGCGAATCCGTCCATAGTCGGCGTTGGGAGCTAGAGAAACTTCGAGTTCTCGCGGAGAGGGAAGCAGGGCAAAGATTCGTTAAGCCGGTTGGATCGCAGAAGTGGGCCGCTGCACGCCCATTTTGCGGAATTCAGTTGGTCCGCGGGTCGAGAGGGAGCTAGATGAGCAGGGCACGAACGTCGCCTTCGGTGCGAGTAGTTGCCGAAGTCTTGGCTGGATCTAGGAGTCAGCCGGCACCCTCTGTGAGGGCCGCGGGCGCGCTCGGAAAAAAGTCGGTCGTACTGCACCGGGTTGCACCATGACGATAGATAAACTTCCGGGGCGTCGACCGATGCGTGAGTCCCTACACCTTTTGACCGGGGCTCAGCGCTCAACCGGAGAGGGAAAGGGCAGGCCGGCCGGAATGGCAATACTCGAACCAGAGCTTCGGTCGATCCTTGGGGATCGACCATCGGTGCTCCTCGAACAGCGGGACGTTCGCAATGCTCTAGGTCGCCGCGTCAACACCGCGACCCAGGTTCGTCGTCGCGCCCTGAGACGGCTGTTGGTTGCCGATACCGCGGGACTGATATTGGCTGCATTTCTGGGACCTTTCGTGGTGTGGACGATTTCAAGCACCTCCTCGGGTCATCTCAGCAGCATCTTTCTCTTCAATCTGGCCATGATCCCGTTGTTTTTGGGATTTTTTAGCGTCTACGGGCTCTATCGGGGAGTTTCCCGCCGAATTACGAAGAGCGTATTTGCTGACCTGCGGAACGTCCTGCATTCCCTGATGGTCAGCGGATTCCTCTATGCCATCGTGGCGTACATCGCGACGAAGGACTTCGGCTTTCAGGGACTGAGCGTCGTAAAGATCACCGCCATGTGTGTGGCGGCTGTCATAGCTGTCCCCTTGACCCGCGCCGTGTCGTTTTCCCTCCCCGGACGGGCCTCGGTCGGTTCGTTGCCGATAATCGTCGTCGGAACTGGCAAACTCGCCCAGACCGTGGCCAGTCACCTCCGGGCCCATTCGAGCGTCAATTTCATCGGGTTTGTCGACGATGATCCCCTCGGAAACGGCGACGTTATCGGTGAACTCGATGATCTTCCCGAACTCTGTCGTAGGTACAGCGTGGCCCGAGTGGTGGTTTGCTTCTCCAAGACGCATCCCGAACGCACGACGGAGATGCTGAAGAGCCTGGCCGGCGAAGTCGGCGTCTCCATCGTCCCCCGCTACTACGAGCTCATCACCCTCAGATCCCACGTGGACGACTTGTCGGGCTTGCCGATGCTCGACATCGCTCCAGCATCTCTGAGCGCAGGCGCACGGTTCCTCAAGCGCTCCTCCGACATTGTCGTCTCAAGCCTCTTCTTGCTCGCCGTGTCTCCGATCTTCCTGGTGATTGCCGTCATGATCAAGATGACGAGTGCAGGGCCGATCTTCTTCCGGCAAGAACGTACGGGCCAAGACGAAAAGACCTTCTCGATGCTGAAGTTCCGGACCATGTACGAGGACGCCGAGTCGATGCGTCATGAAATTGCCCATCTCAATGAGGTCGATGGGCCACTTTTCAAGGTTCAGAACGATCCCCGTGTGACTCGTCCCGGTCGATTCCTGCGCCGGACCAGTCTCGACGAGCTCCCGCAGCTCATCAACGTCTGGAAGGGGGACATGTCCCTCGTGGGCCCCCGGCCATTCGTGGTGTCCGAAGCCTTAATGATCGAGGGATGGGCGCGTAAACGCTTCGAAGCCCGCCCCGGGATGACCGGACTCTGGCAAGTCTCAGGTCGGAATGAGTTGTCCCATCTCGAGCTGTGTCGCCTCGACTATCTCTACGTCGCTTCGTGGTCGTTCTGGTGGGACATGCACATCCTCTGGAAGACCCCTGCCACCATATTCGGAGGACGGGGAGCGTCTTAAACCTGCCCCGCCGGTGGGCGGGAGGATGGAGGTGTCAACCCACTCCCACTCGCCCCTTGGCCCCTACATGAGTGGCGCGACGCCGTTCATCGGGCGTCGTGAGCGGAGTTGGGAAATGCCAGGCTGGCATGGTGCGATCCGATATTGCTCCAACGGCTCGTGACGGCCTTGCCACGCGTGTAGAAGTGCACACCGTCGGGCCCATAGACATGCAGGTCGCCGAAGAGTGATCCCTGCCATCCGCCAAAGGAGTAATAGGAGACCGGCACCGGGATGGCAACGTTGATGCCGACCATTCCCGCTTCCACCTCGGTCTCGAAGTACTGAGCGGCCGCACCGTCCCCAGTGAAAATGGCGGCGCCGTTGCCATAACCGTTCGTCTCTATCAAGTGGAGTGCATCGTCAATCGTCTCCACCCGCACGACCGAAAGAACGGGTCCGAAGATCTCGTCGCGATAGACCTGCATGGCGGGCGATACCTCGTCGATAAGACATGGGCCAAGCCAAAATCCGCCCTTCTCGCCGTTGATCTCGTGTTGGCGGCCATCGATGACAACCGTCGCCCCTTCCTTCTCCCCGATCTCGAGATACGAAGCCACCCGATCTCGGTGCTCCGCCGTGATCAACGGACCCATTTCCGAAGAAGGGTCTGTGCCGACACCGACCGTGAGCCGGTCAACCCGGCGACGGATGCCCTCCACCAGAGCATCCCCGCAGCCACCCACAGCGACCAGTACTGAGGCCGCCATGCAGCGCTCACCGGCCGACCCGTAGCCGGCGCTCACCGCCGCTTCGGCCGCCTCGGTCATGTCCGCGTCGGGGAGCACGACCATGTGATTCTTGGCGCCTCCAAGAGCCTGTACTCGTTTACCGGCCTGAGCCGCCGTCTCATAGATGTGACGGGCCACCGGGGTCGACCCGACAAAACTCACCGCAGCGATATCGGGGTGTTCCAGAATCCTGTCCACCGCAACCTTGTCCCCCTGCACCACGTTGAACACGCCGTCGGGGAATCCAGCCTCAGACACCAGCTCGGCCAGATAGAGCGACGCGGAGGGATCCTTTTCTGACGGCTTGAGGACGAATGTGTTCCCGCAAGCAATGGCCAAGGGAAACATCCATAGAGGGACCATGGCCGGGAAATTGAAGGGGGTGATGCCGGCCACGACGCCCAGCGGCTGGCGCAGCGAGTGCACATTGACTCCGGACGATGCCCGTTCGCTGTATTCGCCCTTCAGCAATTGAGCGATCCCACATGCAAATTCGATGACCTCCAAGCCGCGGGCGACCTCGCCCGCCGCGTCGGCATGCACCTTGCCGTGCTCTGCGGTGACCAGAGATGCCACGTCGTCCACGTGGCTCGCCAGCAATGCCCGGAGCGAGAAGAGCGCAGTCGTGCGCTTGGAGAGCGAAGTGGCTCGCCAGCCGTCGAAAGCCCTGAGGGCGGCGGCCACAGCCTCGTCAACTTCGTTCACCGTGGCGAAGTCGACCAACCCTGTCTGGCGCCCCGTGGCGGGGTCAAAGACGCTTCCGCGCCTCTCGGCATCGCCCACCCAAGGCTTTCCGTCAATCCAATGCGTGATCTGGTTCATAACTCCCCTGGCTCATTGATAAGGGTTTTGCGGGACCATTCTGCCTTCTGTGGGAAGAGAATCGTTCACCTCGTCTCGTGAGGCAATCGGATACCTGGACACCCCGTGCTGGACAGAGGTCCTTGACGCAAGGCGGAAGCCTCTGAACTGGGATTTTCCGGTGGGCGGGACGAGTTGTCCCCGTTTGCTCATGATGACGTCGGTTCAAAAAGGGCGCCAAAGTTCCGTTGGTCAGCTGCCAGCTCGTCCGCGTCGTGACCGACTTCGGTCGAGGAGCGACGCTTGGGACACGGTAGGCCGGAGTGGTGATCAGAAACCCGAAACTCCAGCAGCTCGCTGAGTTGAGGTGTTAGCGCAATCGCTCTGTGCTGACGTGTTGAGCCGCCCATTTGGGCCTTCCTTTTGGGCCTTCCTACGGCGCGAGGCGAGAATGGTTCATTGGTGCATTCGCCCATTCAAATGCCACGTTATTGGCCACTGAAACTGCAAAACCCATCGCTCGTCCGACCCCAAAATCCCAAGGGCGAATGATACGGTTCGAGATTCGTATAGCCCCAACTACGCAACAGAACTTACCGATTTCCAGATGGAGGAAAGCTAGGGTGCGTCACGGTCCAGGAGTCGAATCACGAACTCGTCTCCGCTGGCTTGTGCCAATACTGGCGGCATATCTGCTCTCGGCGTTTATCTTTATTTCTCCTAGTGACGCTGCGAGCGCGACCAAACCTGCTGCTTCCAACGCAGTGGTGGCGCGCGCCATCGCGAGTTCCCTCACCAAAAAGTCTCTTCCGAAGGGGCTGACTCCAAGCCTCGCCGCGTTAGCCGGTTCGAACGTGTACGGGGAGCAAGGCTCAAGCTATCTGGAGGCGAACTGTAATCCTTACAATTATCCGAACGAGATCTCAAACCTCAAGCCCTGTGTCTACGGAGATGTGAAGTCGAAGCGTACGATCGTTATTTTCGGTGACTCCTTTGTCGGCAATTGGCTTCCGGCCCTTGATCGGGTTGGCAAAGCCCTCCGCTACCGCGTCGCCGCCTTCGAATATCCCGGTTGCGCCACGTCTTTTATATCTATCGCCACCGGCCCTGGCAATACAGCTACTCCCGGGGAGAAACTATGCGACGAGTGGCACACCACATTGCCGGCCGCAGTAGAAGCCCAGAAGCCGGTCGCTATTCTCTCAGCGAATGGCATGACTTCGTTTGGTCCCGGAGGAGACCCGGGCTGGATTCGAGGCATGCAGACCGCTTTCAATGAAATGACCGCGAAGGCTCCTTCCACAATTCGCATCCTGATCAGCATCAGCCCCGACCTCCCGCAACCGGCCCCTTCGTGCCTCGCGTCCTATTCCACGTCGATTCAGAAATGCGGCGCCACCTATGTTCCGGGCAAACTCGGGTCTGGACTCTTTAGTGCCTCGCTAATCCGGGATCGGAAGGCGGCCGTCGCAGCCCACGCCACCCTGCTCCCGACGGTCCAATGGTTTTGCGTAAAGGATCGGTGTCCGGCGGTGGTCGGCAACCGAATCGTGTACGCCGACCAAGACCACGTCACCACCGCCTATAGCCTTTACCTTTCGAAGGTCTTTCAGCACGAGCTCGCACCTCTTCTTTGACATTTCGCAGGGTGAACGGAGGAGTATGGGACGTTGCGATGAGCTCCACACGCGAGAAGGAGCGCGTTGCAGCGTCGCGTATGTGCAAGTGATCTTGTGTCAATATTTATGCTTGAGGACGCTTAGGAGACAGCCCACGCGCAGCGCAATGGAACCCGGACAGCGATGAGGTTTGAATCGCTAGAACTCTTCGATGTCCGCATCGACGCGATCGACGAAGAAACAGCGGTCGAGCACGTCATTGAGAACCTTGATGCAGGGCGGGGGGGGTGGGTCGTCACCCCGAATGTTGATCAGCTCCGTATCCTCAACTCACGACCCGACTTACGAAAGCTCTTCTCCACGGCCGACCTCTCGGTGGCCGATGGCATGCCGCTCGTCTGGGCGAGTCGCATTCGCGGAGAGCCCCTTCCCCAACGTGTAGCGGGATCACATCTCATCTGGTCCCTGGCCGCCGCGGCCGCAAAATCCGGAAACTCCATCTTCCTTCTGGGAGGGGACGTCCGTGACGTGGCGGTGAAGGCAGCCGACAACCTCAAGGCGAAGAACCCAACGCTCGGTATCGCCGGCTTCTACAGCCCTCCGCACGGATTCGAGCACGACGCCAATGAGATGGCATTGATCCATGGAGCGATCGACCGAGCAAAACCGGACATCGTGTTTTGTGGACTGGGCTTCCCGAAGCAGGAACTCCTCATCGAAGACCTCCGCAAGAAGTTCCCGCGCGTTTGGTTCGTGGCCTCTGGCGCATCCATTTCAATGGCGGCCGGCGAAAGACCCCCAGCCCCGGATTGGATGCAGGAAAATGGCATCGAATGGGTCCATCGGTTGCGGCAGGAGCCGCGGAGACTCTTTCACCGCTACGTGATTGGAGATATGCCCTTTGCCCTCAGACTGCTCGGGTCAAGTGCACTACACCGCATTCAACGTTCCGGGAGCGCTCAGACAACTGGAAACGATGAGGGCGTCGTTGTTCTTGCCTGGACAAAGATTTCAGCGCGCCAAGAGGATTTGGCTCACCTTCTCTCGGGTCAGGTGGAGATCGTCTATCCGGAACGGGCATCGCAGAATTCAGTCGTGCGCTACATGCTCTCCGCCATGCAGACCATTCGATTCTTGCGACGCGGCTCGTATGACGTTCTTATTGTGACGGCCCCCCCCGTGGAGGCAGCCCTCGTCTGTGCCGTCTTCCGGCGGAGGACGAAGCCCTTCCTACTCGACAGCCACCCTGGCGCGTTTGGGCTGAGCGGAGATGCCCATTCAGGGAGACTGCAAGCGGTCCACCGTTGGCTCTGGCGCCAGGCCGCGTCGGTGCTCGTGACGACTCCAGAATTGGCGAAACTCGTAGACGACGGAGGAGGACTGGGGTTGGTCTTTCACGAGCCTCCGGCTCGTTGGCAGGAGGCTGAGCCGGAGTTGGCCTTGCCTCGCGCCCCGGCACCGGAAGAACCAAAGCGAGTCTGCGTTCCCTTCATTTTTACAAGAGACGAGCCGGTCGAAGTTCTTCTAAGTGCGGCACGACAACTTCCAGACGTTGAGTTTCGCGTGACGGGAAACCCCGATCGGTTACCCCAAGAGACAATTGTTCCTCCGAACGTCACTTTGGTGGGATTTCTCGACAGCAAGCGATTCCTCAAAGAGCTTGCTGAGTCGGACGTGGTCCTTGTTCTAAGCACCGAACCCCAATCCGTAATGCGCACCGCATATGAGGCGATTCGCCTGGGAAGGCCCCTCATCGTCTCGAAGACGGAAGCGACGCTCATGTATTTCCCGTTTGCTGCTCATACAGAAAACTCCGGATCCGCCGTGTCGAAGGCAATTTCCACCCTCCTGGGCGAAGGGGCAGACTCCATCGTTCGCCGAACGCAAGAGGCTCGGGAGGCGAGCCAAAGAGTCACCGACCGGCAGGTGGCGGAGCTCCGGGAGCGAATAGCGAGCGTGTCCACCTAGAGCTCTGACGCGCAAGAAGGGGATGGCCCCGTACCGGCAGGAGACATTCTGCGGCCAGACCTTCGGGCCCGATTGCCTAAAGGTGTCCCCACCTTCTCGCCGCGGGGATCGCCACCCGACGTACTGAATCTTCGAAGGTCTTCCACTCCCAACATGGAATCGCGTGTACGTCACGTTGCCAGACGGTGGCAGAAGGGTTAGATCCACTTATCTTCCGCCATTTTGTTCTGCTTTTGATTGACATCTATAGGGGTTCCACCCATAGTCAGAGGCGACAATTCGCTCGATGGTGCATTCGCCTCATCCAAATGCCACGTCATTGGATTACTGAATCGCAAAACTCGTGGCTAGTCCGACCGAAGAATTCCAATTGCGAAATGATAAGGTTTGAGATGCGTACAGCTTCAACCTCACACCAGGAACTAACCAATCTCCAAACGGAGGAAAGCTAGCGTGCGTCATGGTCTAGGAATCGAATCACGGCCTCGTTTCCGCTGGCTCGTGCCGATACTGGCGGCATATCTGTTCTCGGCCTTTGTCTTTGTTTCTCCTAGCGCTGCGAGCACGACCAAACCTGCTGCTTCCAACGCAGCGCTGGCCAGCGCCATCGCGAGTTCCCTCACGAAACAGGCTCTCCCGAAGGGGCTCAATCCCCCTCTCGCCGCTTTAGCCGGTTCGAACGTCTACGCGGAGCAAGGCACGAGCTATCTCAAGGTGAATTGTGATCCTTACAATTATCCAGCCGAGATCGCGAAGCCCAAACCCTGCATTTATGGGAATGTGAAATCGAAGCGTACGATCGTTATTTTCGGTGACTCTTTCGTTGGGAATTGGCTTCCGGCTCTTGATCGGGTTGGTAAAGCACTCGGCTACCGCGTCGCCGCCTTTGAATTTGCCGGTTGCGTCACGTCATTCATACAGCCGACGACCGGCAATACAGTCAGTGCAGCGAACAAACTCTGCGACGAGTGGCACACCACATTGCCGGCCGCAGTAGAAGCTCAGAAGCCGGTCGCTATTCTCTCCGCGAATGGTACGTCGTCGTTTGGTCCCGGAGGAGACGTGGCCTGGATCCAAGGCATGCAGACTGCCTTCAATGAAATGACCGCGACGGCTCCTTCCACAATTCGCATCGTGATCAGCATCAGCCCCAGCACTCCACAACAACCGGTCCCATCGTGCCTGGCGTCCTATCCCTCGTCGATTCAGAAGTGCGGCCTCACCTATGTTCCAGGGAAACAAGGGTATGGGCTCTTCAGTGGCTCCTTGATCCGGGATCAGAACGCGGCCGTCGCAGCCCACGCCATCCTGCTCCCGACGGTCCAATGGTTTTGCGTAAACGATCAGTGCCCCCCAGTCGTCGGCAAAACAATCGTGTACGTCGACGAAGACCATCTCACCACCGCCTATAGCCTCTACCTGTCGACGGTCCTTCAGCAAGCGCTCGCACCCCTCCTTTGACATTGCGCAGAGTGAACTGGCCTGGCAAGGATGCACGACCTGAACGTCATCCACTATTCAAAGGGTCGATCGCAAACGATGACGAACGCATCAACCCATAACTCCACTCTCCCTGCCCGTCCCCCCGAGAACACTCCCGGTGGTATGGAGCTCAGCTTCCGACCCGACGTTGAGGGGCTACGCGCGGTAGCGGTGGTCCTCGTCGTCCTTTTCCATGCTGGCGTGAGTTGGCTGCCGGGAGGCTACGTCGGAGTCGACGTGTTCTTTGTCATCTCTGGATTCCTCATTACTGGACTTCTGTTGCGTGAGCATGAGAAAAGGGGTCGAATCTCAATCTCAGGCTTTTACGCACGTCGTGCGCGGAGGATTTTACCTGCGGCGATGTTGGTTGTGATCCTGACGATCGTGGCTTCGTATTTCTTACAGAACTTCATCGAATATGGCAACGTCGACCAGGACGGACGTTGGGTGACACTCTTTTTGGGCAATTTTCATTTCGCCACCGTCGGCAACGGTTACTTTCAGAAATCGGTAGCTCCCTCTCCACTGCAGCATTTCTGGACCCTTGCAGTCGAAGAGCAGTTCTATGTCGTATGGCCACCACTCGTATTGCTCGTCAGCTTCGTGTTCACGCGCATACCTTTTCGCTGGCGCGTTATGTCGATCGCCGCGTCCGCGATCACCGCCTCAATGGCCTGGTCAATAATCCAAACGAGCAACGCACCGGTGGCCGCGTACTTCTCTCCATTCACAAGAGCATGGGAGTTGGGGATCGGCGCTATCGCTGCCACATTGGTCCCGCAGTTCTCCCGCTTGCCGAAAGCCCTGGGATCGGCATGTGCCTACATTGGGCTTGTGGCGATTGCCGTGAGCGCCGCGTGGTTTACATCGACCACGCCATTCCCTGGGACCGCTGCTCTCCTACCCGTTCTCGGCGCCGTTGCCGTGGTCGCCGGCGGCGCTTCAGGCGTTGGCGCAGTGCATCTTCTCGGACTACGGCCCATGCGATCTGTCGGTCGGGTTTCCTTCGGCTGGTACCTTCTGCACTATCCCCCGATGATCATCCTTACTGGAGCATTGTGGATTCATCCACTTTCAGTACAAGAGGATCTGCTGATCGCCGCCGCTACGCTTGTAGCTGCATACATCATGTATGCCATTATTGAGCGACCCATCCGTAGCTCGTCTTTCCTTGCCAATCGACCTTGGTTGAGCATCGCAATGGGCGGAGCAATGGTCATCTCGGCATTTCTCGTTTGTATTCTGCTCCAACCCAACCTTCATTCGCTCTGGAAGGTTTAGTTTCAAGCCGCATCCGATGGGCAGCGCTGGCGATTGCTCTGGATACCGAAAACAGACCCATGTCCGGCAGGCATCTCCGGAGTTCGATATCCGAGCCACGATGCAGGCAAGTCGTCCAGAGCGGGTCCATTTGGGGCCAGCACTTGAGAGCGTCACAATTCGTGGGCCGTACAGGACTCGAACCTGTGACCCCTTGCGCGTCATGCAAGTGCGCTACCAACTGCGCCAACGGCCCCACTACCTACTTTTCCTGCTCAGAGGCTATTTTTCCTCTGTCCTGCAAACTGCTATTCCCCTTGGTAGGTAACGCTAGTAAGTAACGCCGCACGTTGCGAACTTCTGAGGATTAATCATCCTAGCCGCCGACCTACGTCGGAAGGCTCTGAATCTCACCGGAAACCGATTCCAGCCTGTAGCCCGCCGCTGCGAAGACATAGTGGACCTGGAGTGCGTCCGAGGGGGGACTTCAGCCTTAACTACACCACCAGCCTGGCAAATGAAACGGGCGGCATAGCAGCTAGCTCGTGATCCGATCGACGGCCGCCTGCGGGTCGATCACGTCAATCCCGCAGGGCCACCCGGATCGTCTCACTTTTCCTGAGAAGGTTGTCATGGTCGGTCGTGCGATGTCGCTTCGATCGAAGATTGGCGAGGCTGTCAAGGAGTTGGATCGCGAAAACGGTCCCGTCGATGTCATCGAGCGCGTTGCGCACCTCTCGGCTGCCCTGGGACTGCTCGACTAAACACCCTCGCGGCCCGCTCCCCCGACGTCTGACCACGCAGCCCGCTATCGCCGACTACCTCAGCTAGGCCGACACGCCGGGCCAAATAGTACGAATGGTTCACATCACCGCGACAATGACTGACCCGCTCTGCTCGCTCATCGCACCTTCCGCTCTAAGCGTCGACAAACTCAGATGAGTCTCGGTAACGAGTTCCGCGTCATAATTCGGCTGCTTGGACATTCCTCCCAGGCGCATAACGCAAGCTGGTTCACTCTTCTTATGCGTCATGCACCCCGGAGGTGTCCAGAGAGGTTCGATCACATCCAGGATTGGTCGCTGACGCAACCACGGTCGTTCTGCACTAGCCTGGGAAGTTCATCGGCGTGGTTACAGTGATGACCCCTTGCGTAACGCGCAACACGTCACCCCAATGAGCGATTGCAAGTAACTCCGAGTTCGGACAAGCCCCACTTGTATCGCTACGAGCGTGCGCGGATAGGAGAGCCGCGTCACCAAGGTGTTCTCATCGCACGGGCGAGCCCAGTGTCTCTGTCGGTGCTGGTGTCGGTTGGGGGTGTGAGACCACGAAGTCCCGACGTCGGATGAGGGCACCGGAACAGGCCGCTCCGACAAGGGCTAAGACACCGCTGACGACGAGCAGAACGTCGAGCGCACCGGCGAAGCTGGCGTGAATGGCCGCGACAAGTGGTGCTCGCAGCGGGCCAGGCTCGGCGTTGATGGCCTGAGCGGCGTTGCCCTGTTGAATGGCGGTGACGACTCCGGGCAGGTGCCGCTCTAGGGATGGGACGCCGGCGAGGGCCTGGCCCAATTTGTGGCGGAGAGCGGCTGCGAAGACCGACCCGTAGACGGCGATGCCAGTGGCGATGCCGATCTGGCGGAAGGTGGTGTTGACGCCTGAGGCCATCCCGGAGCGTTGGGGGGCGACGACGCCGACGGCGGTGGAAGCAAGCGGCGGGTTGACTATCCCGCTGCCGACGCCGGCCACGATGAAGCCAGGGATCAAGTGGGTCCACGAACTGGCGCCGTCGAGCCCGGTCATGAGCAGCAAACCCACCCCGACGAGCAGTAGGCCCGGCCCGATGAGCCAACGGACGGGCATTCGTTCGCTGAACACCCCGGCGAAGATCGAGGAGACAATGGAAATCCCACTGATGAGCAGTATCCGCATACCGGTCGCCAGAGCGGAGTAGCCGAGGTCGTCTTGGAGGTAGAGGACGAGGTACAAGAACATCGCGTAGAGCGAACCGTTCATGGCAAAGGCCGCAGCCAGTCCACCGCTGAAGGTGGGGATACGGAACAGCGACAGGTCGAACAGCGGGTGGTCGGCTCGGCGCTCCAACGCAACGAACGCAACGAAGAACACAGCGGCGAGAGCAAGGCAGATAGCGACCCCGGTGTCGCTCCAAGCCATCTCGCCGGCACGGATCAGGCCGTAGACCAAGCTGATCAAGCCGGCGGTTAGCGTGGCAAACCCGGCCCAGTCCGGCCGACTGGCGTGCGGCGTCTTGGACTCATCCACCTGCCACCGGGTGATGACCAGCGCGGCCACTCCGACCGGCAGGTTGACCAAGAAGATGCCCCGCCAGCTGATGCCGTCGGTGATGACCCCGCCCAGTACTGGTCCGAGTCCGGCGGCCACCCCGTGACCGCACCCCAGATTCCGAAGGCCATCCCCCGTTCCTTGCCGTGGAAGCTCTGAGCCAGAAGAGCCAGCGAGGTGGCGAACAGGATCGCCCCACCGATGCCTTGGGCGCTGCGGGACACGATCAACATGATCGGCGACTGGGCCACCCCGCAGAGCAACGAGCCGAGGGTGAAGACAATGAGACCGACGGTGAACAGCAGTCGGCGCCCGTAACGGTCGGCCAGCGATCCGGCGGTCAGCAGTACCGACGCCAAGGTCAAGGCGTAGGCGTCGATGACCCACTGCACGTCGCTGAAACTCGCGTGCAGTCCGGACTGGATGGTCGGCAACGCGACGATCACGATGGTGATGTCCAACAAGCAACATGAAGGTCGCTGCACACACCACGACCAAGGTCCACCACTTCTTTTCCATGACCAACAACCTGATCCCTTCGACCCACCAGCCGCCACCGGTTTCTCGATATCCGCCTGATTACGACGATGAACTACCATGATTTGCATGGAATCCATCAATGTGGATGTCTTGGACCGAAGGATCATTCATGCGCTTTACGTCGACCCCCGAGCGCCGTTCAGCCGCTTGGCTGAGGTCCTCGGATCCTCCGAGCCGACCGTCTCCCGTCGCTACCGGCGTCTGTTCGACGATCGCATCCTTCGTGTGGTCGGCCAGCTCGACTCCCAGCGGCTCGGCCAGTACGACTGGGCCGTCCGCATCCGTTGCGCTCCGGGATCCGCACCGACCGTCGCCGCCAAACTCGCTGCAGCATCCGGACACTTCCTGGGTGCAGCTGACCTCGGGGGGAACCGAGATCTTCAGCATGATTCACTCACGCGACGGCGAACAGCGAACTCCACTGCTGCTCAGCCAGCTCTCGGTCGGTCGACAGGTCGTCGACCTTGAGGCCTACTGTCTCCTCCACCTTTTCGCCACTGGATTGTCGGCTCCCCCTGGCCCGAGCGACCTCAGCCACGGGGAGATTGCCCAACTCCTCTCTCCGGCACGGGACAGGCCGTCGATCGATCGCCCGAACGGCCAAGCTGGCAGGACTCCGACTGGCCGCTCGTCCAGGCCCTCGCGGACGACGGCCGCGCTCCCTATCGGCAGTTGGCAGCGCGTACTCACTGGCACGAGTCGACCGTCCGACGGCGAGTCGAGGAACTCATTGCCTCAGGCGTCCTCTTCTTCGACTTGGACCTCGCCAGCGACGCCTTTGGGATCCGCTCTCAGGCCCTGTTGTGGATGTCTGTGCCCCCCAAAAATCTGAGAGACGTCGGACAGGCCTTGGCCAGCCGCCCCGAATTTCCCTTTGTCGCCGCCACCACCGGATCCACCAACCTGGTCGCGGCACTGGTCTGCCCAGACGACCGCTCGCTTTTTGAGTACCTCACCGACGAAATGACCGCCCTTGACGGCCTCACCCACATTGAAACCGCCCCCGTGATGCAGTTCGTCAAGATGCACGCCACCATGGCCCTGCACCAACCATGACGGGACAATGCTCAACCGGCCTCGGGCCTCGCCTATCCGCGCCGCCTCTACCGCCATGGACTGAAAGTCCCCACAGGGCGAGACTTCGGGCAACGGGCCTCGCAACCCAGAACTTGGCCCCGTGATCAGCTGCGAGACCGTTCTGACCGACTAGCGCCCTCTGCTCGGACAGACCTTCGATTCGACGATGCCGAAAGGGGACTCCAATCCGCTTCGGTGGGTTGCAACCCAGTCCACTTGATCGTGTACAAGGTTGAACCCCCCAGTGGTGTTGTCCCCAAAGAAGACCGTCAAGTTTCAACAGCCCACGCCAAGCCGATCTAGCTTCTCCTTGGCGTGCGATGTGGTCGCTTTACCGCAGTGCCGTGTGGTCCAGGTCCGCCGTAATCCCCGTTGGGTCGTCCAGATGAGCCCAGTAGCTCTGGCTCTTGGACTTCGGCATGTCAACGTTGTGGCGCAGTTCGATGGGGAGCTGCCAGATGTGGCAGCGATGGCCGTCATCCATGGTGCTCATCAGATGGCCCCTTCTCGCCCTCGAGGGTTGCGTCTCCCACGCCCTGGTGTGACGCGTTGGGAATCGGATACCCCGCTTTGCCGAGGCGATCAAGGTGCGCAACTTTGTCGGTGGTGTCGTCAAGAAGCGGCGCCCACGCCCCGGTCCGATAACGTCGAGAAGCTCGCCAATCGGCCATGCGGTTGAGCCCGCCCCTGCCCGAAGTCGCTCACACGTCGCGGAGGTGATGGACTCGAACGGCGGTATCTACACGTTTCGATCTACTCGAGGACTCGCTCTTCGAGGAAGCGGCAGCAAATACAGAGACATGACCCTACGCCTCAGTAGTGTGACTGCAGTTGTCCATATGGGATCCACCATCGAGTACGGCTCCACATTCTGGGCAGAGAAGGTGCGCCCAGCACGCGGACTCGCCACCTTCGTTCTCGAGGTTCGGGGACGGGATGGAGAGGAAGTCGATTGAGAAGCGCACCTCTCCGAGCGGCTGAACATCATGCTCGACCTCGGGAGGAATTGCTTGGATCGAACCGGCCTTCAGGACGTTATCGAGTTCAGGTTGCGTCTGTGCCATGAAGCGAAGACGACCTTCGTAAACGACGATTCGACCCCACGTCCCGGTGGCGATCCGATGCGCACGCGTGAGGCCGACGGGCATGGTGTGTTGGTTCCATTGTTTGCTCGTGCGAACCAGGTGCAACCCCTCGGGAAGTTCGGCACGATCGCACAGCGGACACTCAAGCGGCAGACCGATCCGGGCGCTACGTCCATCGGCGTCCAACACCCACTCACGGGGCTGGAACGGCGGTCGATGACGGACGTGCTGGCCGTGACCACATGAGAGCTCAGCGACCCAGTCGCCCTCCTCATCACGGTGGTAACCGTTGATGGCTCGTTGCACGAACTCAGCGTAATGACCGCATCGGCAATGGACGTCCTGCTCCGGCCATCATGGGTCGCCACCTGGCTCCGCTGCCTCATCCCCCACCTGGTCGACCTCGATATACAAGATGGACGCTGAGGCGCTGGAAGTAGAGCAAGTTCGTGAGGAACCCGATCATGTCGAGCAGGGCCAGCGAGATACCGGCCCCCAGTGCACCGATCGACAACGCCAGCGGCACGAGCAACAAGACCGCTGGCTTCGTGGTGAAGTCCCCAAGAGCGCCTTCGGTTACCGCCCCAGAGCAAGGCGGCCTTACGTTGGTCCGCGCCAGGGTCTCCGACGGGTTCAGTCATGGGATCTCCTCGAGACGTCAGCGAAGGTTTGTGCTCCGATCAACTCGCCGGTACCACTGGCCACGCCAAGCCACGACGGCCAACGCTCGTCACACCGCTCTCCAAACAACAATCCTCACAACCCTGCGCCCAGTCACGGTGCCAGCTGATTTGGGCCTCGTGAAGTGCAGAAGGGTCCGCCTTACCCACTTCATCGAAACGGGCAGAAAGCGCAAAGAGCACCTCTACTGCGGCGACAGCATCCGCCACGGCGTCATGCGCATGCTCAATGTCAACGCCATAATGCGCACACAGACCTCCCAACGTACGGCTTCCTTTGCGATGGCGATCAAGATGCCTGTCCAACACACCAGCATCGAGAACAGGACCTCCCCACCCTCTCTCGACCAGCCCAGCACCGCAGAGACGTCGGGACTGGGTGTCCAGGATGGTCAAGTCATAATCGAGTTTCATTCCGACAAGCGGCACTCCACCAGTGCTCGCAGACACCACCGCGTTCACGATGAAGTCGATCGCGTCCACTAAGGGTGCCCCTTCGGCGTACGCGCATGCGGTAGTGATTCCGTGTACGTCGGTGGCTTCGGATGGTATTTCCCTCCCCGGATTGACCAGGCCGGACGACTGCGAGACGAGGTTCCGACTCACGAAGGTGACCAATGCGTAGGAGACGGGGACGTCATTGAAGCAGTCGACACCTGTCGTTTCGAGGTCGAACCCCAAAACTTCGCCCAAAGCCCAATCGCCCATGCTTCGACTCTCCCACGAGGCTGTGACACAAGGGCGTTCATTGGAGACGAGTCAGTGCCTGTGAGGAGGATGCCGGTACTACTTCTGCAGTAATTCGTCCGCCGCGATGCTATGTGTCGTGGCCCTGCTGGGGGTCGTTCCAATGCGCCAATGCGGCGTAAGCCTTCCCATTGGTGGTCGAGCTGACCAGGCTCTGACCCACGTCGTAGAAGGTCGCCTCGAAGACGTTGTTGGCTTTGATCCAGGCCGACATGTCATTGACGTAGGTCGGGTCGTCGCCGCCTGCTACTTGCTGGTTCGCGGCTGCGATCGGGGCGCCATTGTTCCCCGGGCCCGATCCGAGCCCCCACTCGGGCAGGGTGATGGGCTTGCCCTGGGCCGCCGCGAAGGTGGCCAGCCAGTTCAGGCCGTAGGTCTCGGTCTTGAGCGTCGTGAACTCGGCCGCCGCGCCGGGGTAGCTGGCCCAGCTCTGGTCATAGGCGTCGAGCCCGATGTAGTCGACGTAGCTGTTGCCCGGGTAGAAGTTGGCCAGGTTCCCCACCCCGAGGTCGCCGATGTTGGGGTTCCACTCGAACTTGAAGTTGGCCCCGGGCACCGAACGCATCGATGTCACGATCTGTTGCCAGTAGGCGGTGAAGTTCGCGGCCTGGCCCCCGGCGGCCCAGGGGAACCATCCACCATTGAACTCCCAACCCAACCGGATGATGGAGCTCCCTTGACCCCCGGCCACAAAGGCCTTGGCCAAGGTGACGAAGTACTGGTTGTAAGAACCGGCCGCACCCGCGGCCAGCGATCCGCCGGAATTCGGCAGGATCGGCACACCCCAGATCATTGAGTAGCCGCTGCCCTGCCAGGCCGAGAGGAACCACGAAGGATCCTCGATCTTCTGCCACGAGGTGCCGTCCAAGAATTCCATGGCGTAGGCGGGACGACAGCCGATCGCCTGGCTTAACGAATCCGCGGCCTTCACGTCCCCAGCCCCGGTGTAGATGCCGAGTGAGCCAGTCAGGCATCTGGCCTCAGCCGGTCCTTTGGTGACCCCCTTTGATGCGGTGCCGATATAGAGCCCGACCCCAAGACCTACGAGGATCACGATTGCCGCACAAGAAATAACGATGCGGGTGAACGGAGTCACCGGTGATTTCACAAACGCAGCCTGCACTCTTCCTTTGGGACAATGAGCGGGTACGAGTGACGCTAACAGCCCAATCCGTTCGGTTATCAGCGCCCGGTGTCTCTCGAAATGTCCGCAAGCGCGCACCCTCCGATCTGCACGTTGGCTACTGGATTGACACCTGAACGCCGGATCGCACGACTACCCTCGTCGTGTGGGGCGGACATGAAACACGCACGAGGTGCGGCAAAGACTCCGCCCCCGGACAACTCTGATGGTGCTGCCCAAACCCGACGGGGCTCTCGACGGCGGAGGCGCCGCAGAATCCTGTTCGCAGTGCTCTCCCTCCTGGTGCTGTGGGTGATTGCGTCGGCGATCGACATCCTCATCGCGGCTCGCCACGTCCAGCAAGGGGCCGATCAAGTGCAAGCGGCTCGTGGGACCCTGTCAGCCGATGGGCTGCTCTCAGGGGCACCGCTCGCTCCGCTCCGCTCCGCTGAATCCAGTTTTTCCTCCGCACACGGCCTCCTTTCCTCTCCGCTGCTTTGGCCGGTCGATGTCCTCCCCGTTCTTGGACGCCAGCTCCGTTCCGTACAGGACCTGGCCGTTGCTGCGGGCCATGTGGCAAAGACCGGCGTCGCGACGGTGAGCGAATCGAAGGCGCTGCTCAAACTGCCGCATAACGCCGGGCCGGAACGGATCGTGACACTGCATCGTTTGGCCCAGCTCGCCTCGACCACCCATGCCTCATTGAGCCACGTCGATCTAGGGCCATCCAACTCCCTTATCGGTCCCCTGGCTCGGCAGCGGAATAAATTCTCGACGGAGCTCGCCCAGGTCCAAACGACCCTGGCACGAACCGCGGCTGCGGCTTCGGCAGCGGCCTCAATACTGCAGGGGCCGCAGCAGTACTTGCTGATGACGGCCAACAACGCCGAAATGCGATCAGGTTCCGGGGATTTCCTCGAGGTGGGGGCGATTTCCACCGAGAACGGCGAACTCCATCTGGCAGGGATGATCCCGACCACAAGTCTCATCCTGCCCCAAGGAGCCGTACCGGTAAGTGGCGACCTCGAGGCGCGTTGGGGTTGGTTGGAGCCCGGCGTGGACTGGCGAAACCTGGGACTAACCCCTCAGTTCGATGTAAACGCCGCGCTGGCGGTCCGGATGTGGAAGGCAAACACAGGTCAGCAGGTCAACGGGGTCATGTCGCTCGACGTCACGGGGCTACAGGAACTGTTGACCGTCACCGGGCCCGTCACCACGGCCGGGGGCGCGGTGGTATCGGCGTCAGGGGTGGATCAGCTCCTGCTTCACGACGAGTACGCCACGAGCACCTCCAACACAGCGCGTATAAATGAGCTGGGTTCATTGGCCTCCGCCGTCATGAGCGCACTCGAGACGCAGCCCTTGAAACTTCACGCCATGGTCGATGCTCTTTCGGCGGCGACGGCGGGACGTCACCTGATGCTCTGGTCGGCCGACCCTTCCACAGAGGCTATTTGGCGCTCGACCGGCGTGTCGGGACAATTGACGGGCGACACCCTGGTCTCCGATGTGATCAACCGTGGCGGGAACAAACTCGACCAGTACCTCACGGTGGGCAATACCCTCCATCTGCAACACCAGGGCGGCGTGACAGAGGGGACGCTGACGGTCACTCTGGCGAACCACACCCCGCCGGGTCAGGTCAGCTACATCGCCGGGCCGTATCCAGGTTTGGGCACGGTCTACGGCGAATACCTGGGCATCGTGACGGTGAACCTCCCCGATGCTGTACGGGACCTTTCCCTCGGCCCAGGTGAATCCGCGGTGGTAGACGGCCCCGAGGGTCCCACGCTCGTGGTCGGGGTTGATGTCGACCTCTTGGCGGGTACCACCAAGCAAGTCAGTTTTCACTTCTCGCTACCTAAGGCCCATGGAATGTTGACCGTGATGCCCAGCGCGCGGATCCCGCCCGAGACGTGGAATGTCGACGGAAAGACCTTCACCGACACGACCTCCAGGGTCATAACATGGTGACTGACCAGGAAAGATTGTCCGAATTACGGGCCGTTCACAACGGGACTTTCGACCCTATCGATGAGGCCTCCGAAGCGAAATAATGGTGTTGCGGGCAAATCCGTACTCGGCGCAACTGCGGGGTCCACGGAATTGCCGGAGAATTGCCTGATGGATGAGTTCGGGGATGCCTGACCCAGGCCCACCCCGAGACTACGATTACGCGAGCACTTGATACGAACCGAAGGGAACAGACAATGAACATGCGCCAGAGGCTTCACAGCAAGGCCAAGAAAGTGGCCTTCGGTGTCGGCATGGGTGCGCTCTTGACGATTCCTGTCGCCACCATGGTCTCGAGCACGGCGGGTGCCGACACGCCGGGCTGCTACACCGGCTGCAGCAGCCCGAGCACGGGCTTGCCTGTCACCAGTGGTGACGGATCGGCTGCGCCGATCACGGTTGTCTCCGCTTCAAGTGCGACGACAGCCAGCGGCCTCGCCTTCACAGGAGCGGACCTGGGTGAGTTGGTCGCCATCAGCGCGGGTGCCTTGGGTGCCGGAACCCTTCTGGTGCGTGTCAGCCGCCGTCGGCGCACCGCCGCATAGGGCAAGCCGAGGCGGTATCCGCCTGACCCGGCCTTCCATAGACCGTGGGGGTTTCACGAAGCGAGCGACTCGGTATCCGGGTCGCTCGCTTCAATTAACGGCTAGGACGGTAGCGGCGCTTCGAAACCCTCCTCGACGGGGCTCAGCGGGATGCGCCAGATGAGGCGCGTCCCACCCTCTCTCGATGTCCCCAGCTCGAGGCTCCCACCCAGACGCTCCGCTCGGTTCCGCATGTTCTTCAACCCGCGGCCATCGGCACCGGCTTCACTCATGCCTCGGCCGTCGTCGACCACTACCAACCGCAGATCCTCCGCAGCAGCAATGGTGACCGCGACGTGCGTTGCGCCGGCGTGCCGACCCACATTGGTGAGAGCCTCCCGCAAGGTCGCCAAGGCGTGGTCGGCGGCCAAGCCGGAGATGGCGGAATCCACCAGGCCGGTGAAGGTCACATGGGGCACGACTCTGATCACCGGCGTCAACTCATGGAGCAGGTCGAAAACCATCCTCCGGAAGCCGTCCTGATTGATCGTCATCTCCAGATCGAAGATGGCCGTACGAAGATGACGGATCGTCTCGTCGAGCTTGTTGATGGCGTCGCCGATCCTGGTTGCCACTTCGGGCCGGTCCACGAGTCGAGCCGTCCCCTGTAGCGAGAGCCCCACGGCAAAGAGGCGCTGGATCACGGTGTCGTGAAGATCCCGTGCGATCCGATCCCGATCCTCGGTCAAGGTGTGGTCCCGCGCCACGCCATGGAGACGAGCGTTCTCGATAGCGATACCTGCAGCCATGGCCAACGTCACCGCGGTGGCTTCATCCTCTTCGGAGAATTCCGACCCCCCCTTTTTGTCGGTGAGATAGAGATTGCCGTACACCTCTCCTCGCACGCGAACAGGCACGCCGAGAAACGAGGTCATGGCGGGATGACCGGGTGGAAAGCCGTAGCTGTCGGGACTCTGCGAAAGGTTGGCCAGCCGCAGAGGCTTCGCCTCGATGATCAACGTGCCAAGCACACCACGCCCGCTCGGACGAGGGCCGATGGCAAACTCCTCATCGGGCTCGAGGCCAACCGTCAGAAACTGTTCGAGGGTCGTGCCGATTCTCGCTCAATACGCCCAGTGCTCCATAGCGGGCGTCGACCAGCGAACACGCCTCCCCGATCAAATGCCGGAGCACGAGCGGAAGGCTGAGCTTCCCCCTCCATCATGAGCATCGCTTGAACCAGCCGGCGGAGCTTGGCCGGATCAGTCGATTTTGTCCAGAGGTGGCACCCTTCCAGGGTACTGGCCGGCGGGATCGCCTGAAAGGAGATTCGAACCCGCCGGGGGCTTAAACCCAGCTGAGCCGGTAAATCGTGGCAAGATTGTCCCAATGACCATCCGCATCTTCGTCCTGGACGACCACGAGTTGGTCCGGACAGGACTGCAGACGCTCCTCGAATGCGAAGAGGACATGGAAGTCGTGGGTCAGGCCGCCACAGCCCAACTGGGGTTGGAAGGAATTGCCGATCTGCAGCCTGACGTTGCGATCCTCGACGTTCGTCTCCCCGATGGAAGCGGCATTGAAGTGTGCCGCGAGATCCGGTCCAACTTCCCCGACATTGCCTGTCTGATGCTGACCTCTTACGCCGACGATGAGGCTCTGTTTTCCGCCATCATGGCTGGCGCCGCTGGCTATGTCCTCAAGGAAATTGGCGGCAGTGATCTCATCGGGGACATTCGACGAGTGAGCCAAGGAGCATCTCTCATCGATTCCAATCTGTCCAAGGAGATCTTCGACAGATTGCGCCAGAGCCAAAAGACAGAGGCTCGGCTGTCGAGCCTTTCACCCCAGGAGCGCAAGGTCCTCGATTTGATTGCGCAGGGTCGCTCCAACCGCCAGATCGCCGAAGAGATCTTCTTGGCCGAAAAGACGGTCAAGAACTACGTGTCGAGCCTTCTCTCCAAGCTGGGGATGCAGCGTCGCACCGAGGCCGGGGTCTATGCCGCCATTCTGGCCGAGCGTCGCGCTGACGAGCCCAAAGGCGGCACCTGACCAAAGCTGAACCGCCTCAGGAGAACCGTTCTCCTCAAAGGGCGTCAAACTCGATTCCATTCGCTCGCAGTAGCTCCTCGAGCCGTGCGCGCTCCGCTATTGGGTTGACGAATCTCGCCGGATCATGATCAATCGACAGGGCGGCGCAGAGTGACAGGAGAATTCGGTCGTGATCGAGCTCCCGGGCGAGGTCCTCTGCCACGACGCTTTTGTGGAGGGATGCCCGGCGGTGAAGTCGGAGGCGACACTGCTGAAGATCGGCCACGAGCTCTTCCGTCGACGGCGGCATCTCCCCGGCATCCGAGCTGAGGCAAAGATCGCTCAAGAGCTCGCTGTACATCGACACACGTAAGGTTTAGTCAAGGGAAGTGCCGCTCACTAGGGTCAAAATCCCTAAATTTGAGAATTTCCCTTGTGAGGCGGGGTTGATGGAGCGGGGAGCCAGGGCTTTAGGCCGCCTGACCAGCTCGCGCCAACACCTCCTCAGCCGACTCGGAGGCCCTGGCGGTGACCGTTCCAAGCGTCGTGGTCACCTTCACCGTCCCGCCGGTGAGGGCAATCGGGTCGTCAAGGACCGCCTGGACCCGTCGCATGAGAAGTTCGACATACTGCTCGTCCTCAACGGTCATCACCGCAACCAGTTCGTTTTCGCTGATCCGGCTGACCGTATCCTCGCTACGCAGCATTGCCGTCAGACGCCCCGACACCCTCCTCAGAACCTCGCTTCCGGAGGTGTATCCGAACTCGTGGTTGATGTCTTTGAGATTATCCAGATCAATGTGAGAAACAACCACACAGCCACCATGCCGTCGACGCCTTGTCAGCTCCCGGGTCAGCCGATCGAGAAGCAACAAACGGTTCGCCAGGCCGGTCTGGGGATCCGAGAGGGAGAGCTGCCAGAGATCGTCATATTTTCCATGAGATTGGGATGAGCCGGCCGGCCGGGATGCTGATCCACCGAAGGAGATCTCATCGAACATCGATTCGAGACTTCCAGACGTGTGGCCATCGGCATCTCCAGATCCGCCTGGCTGCTCAAGCACCATTGTGGGAGCTCGCTTGACCTGTTTAGACCCACTTGGCGCTGTGTCGATTTTCGGCACAGGTCGTCTTCTCCGCATTCAGGCCTCCGCTCGCATTCCCCTGGAACATTTTAGCCGCTTTGTGGAGCGCAAAATAGGACCGGAAGTCCTAAGTTCCAACGAGTGGCGAACAGGTCGCTGACTCGTTGCGAATCTCGCAACTACGCAACGGCGGGAAGACCCATGAGACCTTCCCAGGCCGATGCTCGTGGCCGATCGATCCAACGTCGCGAGCGTGTGGTCAGGGATCGCGTACCTTGAGGAGGCGCGGAGCCTTCAGGGTTCGTAAGTGAGCTCGATATCGTGGCCGTCGGGGTCCACCAGGTCGATCGTGTGACCCGTTGGCCCTTCCTTGATGCCCTTGTGCTGCACCCCGATTTCGTCGAGATGCTTCACCCAGGCCTCAAGTGTTGCCAGGCTATCCACCGCGAGAGCGACATGGCCGAAGTCACCGTGGGCGTCGGCGGGGCGACCCGGTCTGAGGACAAGGCGGAAGCTGGCGTTTGAAGGCTGAAGGACGACGACCTGCTCAGGCTGTTTCGCTCGGGGGAAGAGCGCCACTGCGGATTCGTACCAGGCGACACTGGCATCGAGGTCGCTGACGTACAACTCGAGGTGTGAAACTCCGGTGAGGGTCAGATTGCTCATGTGCTGTCTCCTTCAGAGTGCGCTTCGGCGAACCACAGCGACTCCCGGTCACCGCCGATGCTTGGCCGTGTGGACTCTAATGGCACCGAGACCTGCCCGCTTGGATCTCGTGGTCCGCACCGGTGCCGTTTGCCAGTGTGAACGACCTGCCCCGGCCGCGCCCGCTCGGTTCACCTGCGACGCCCCGTGGACCTGGTGCGACAAGCTCAGCACTGTGTCGTTGTCAGTACTGTGTCGTTGTCAGTACTGTCGTTGTCAGCGAAGCGCCGGGATGACCGTCTCCCCAAACGCGGCGAGCGTCTCGGGGTCGGCGAAGTCCGTGAACCAGGCATAGACGCGCTCGAAACCCTTGTCCTGAAGGCCCCCAAAGAAGTCGACGATCTCGTTGCTGTTCCCCACGAAAACGCCCATCGTGCCGAATCGTCTCATGGCCAACGCGGACACCTGCTCCCGCCGGTCTTCCGAGGGCACGAAGCCGACCATGTGCTCGATTGAGGCGCGCCGCGTTGCCCCGGCGAGGCAGCGCCTCATCGACCTTGTCGAGGATCCCGATATGCACGTTCCACCAGTCGGCCTGGGCTGCCACGAGGTCCATCGTCTTTGGACCAGCACCACCGATGACGAGGGGGATCTTCCCGATGGGTGTCAACGCCTGGCGCGCGCCCCGAAGCCGGAAGAACTCACCGTCGTAGTCGACCGCCTCCCCCGTCCAGAGGGCTTTCATGATCTCGATCGATTCACTGAGCCGTCGGACGCGCACCCGGCCGGGCTCCGTGGTTACCCCAAAGGGACCGAGCTCGTGTTGCCCGGAGCCCCATCCGATCCCCAGCTCGAAGCGACCGTTCGAGAAGCGATCAAGGGAGACCGCCTCCTGGGCCAGCACGGCGGGGTGACGGAGCGGGTCGGACAGGACGAGCGAGCCGACCACAAGGCGTGAGGTCTTCGCCGCCAACCAGGTATTTGCCGTCATGGCGCTGAACGTCGGATGGTTCTCTGCCAGAGGCGGAGCGAGGTGGTCCATCCCGGCGATCCCGACGAACCCAGCCGCCTCGGCCGCCTGTGCCCGCGCCACCAGGGTCTCTGGATCCATACGCATTTGCGGCAGATACAAGAAGAATTCCACGCAGACGGTCTAGCACGGCCCCCCTACGGGGCTCCCTACCTGATCGCAGACCTCAGGCTTGACCCTCCTTGGAGGCGGCGCCCGGATTCGAACCGGGGTACGGGGCTTTGCAGGCCCCTGCCTAAACCACTCGGCCACGCCGCCAAGCTGGATATTTCCAGCGGACCGCTACCCTAACTCGCCACTAGACGGGCTGTGATCGTTCTAAGCCTCCGAATCGTGCCCATCCAAGGCACATGAGAGAGTTGCCCTGTGGCTTAGGCCGCTTAGTCGGACAGTGATTCTCCCGACATCTCATCGTCTTGGACTTCGACAGTTCTGGACACCGGACCATTTTCTTGACCGAAGTTCGGCCGGCGCATCCAGATGTAGGAGCAGATGAACAGGCCGGTGAAGAACACGACCAGGGCCACAAGGAAGATCAGCTTGGCGCTCGACATGGGGTGCGGTTGGACGAACGCCATGACGGAATGAGCCTGCAGCTGTACAGCAGACGCTCTTGTGGCAGGTAAGACCATGTATGCACCTCCTCGTGGTATTACTTAGTGTACACATTAGTCATACACGATTCAATCGTGTACGCTCTACTAGTGTCCCTCATCGTTCGTCTCGCCGTGATCGCCACAGAACGACACGCCACAATGTCGAAGAGAACTTCGATCCACAGAGATGAGTGATGTGATGACCGCCCAAGATCGCGTGAACGAGCCCGCAGTGCAGGCAGCCGGAAATATCGTGGACGATCCGCTCGCCTTGGAGCGCCAGGTGTGTTTTGCCTTGGTGGTGGCGTCACGCAGCGTGTTGTCGGTCTACCGACCGTTGCTCGACCCGCTTGGCCTGACTCACCCGCAGTACCTGGTGATGCTGGCGCTGTGGGGGGAGTCGCCTCTGTCGGTACGACAGATCGGCGCTCTGCTCCAGCTTGACTCGCCCACCCTCTCGCCGTTGCTGAAGCGATTGGAATCCGCCGGGATGATCTCGCGGACCCGCAGCGGTCAGGACGAGCGCCAGGTGGACATTGCGCTCACTGAGCATGGGCGCGATCTACGTCGACAAGCCGAGAAGATTCCTCCGGCAATCGTGGCCCAATTGGGTATGTCGATCCCGGAGCTCGAGGATCTTCACGCTGCCCTTACCAAGGTGATCCGTGCCGCTCGAAAAGCAGGAGTGCATGAGCCCTGAGCGATACCTCACGACAACGCGATCCTGAATAGGTGCGCGAGGACGGGCGGCGCAACAGTCCTCGGCATCGTGACATCGACACTTACTTCTCGATCAGCTGTGAGAAGGGGCTTACCCGATCCTCCTGCAAGCTGTCATCCAGACCCAGGGCGCTGCCAAGGAACGGTCGGCCACACCTCCGGGATCGACTGGTATTCTCAGAGCAGTCAGGGTGAGGCAGTCGTCGTGCGAAGGGGCCTTCGGGCCCCTTCTGCGCGCCTGCCGCCTGATCCCAGAGTCGGAGTGAAGGGTGCCCCAAAGGCGTTGCCAACAATCCCGATAGAGGTGACCCCGAATGCCGGGGCGGTGAGACATTGTTGTCGGGAGGTTTGAACACATGGCTCAGATGGCCGATGCAGAACTCGCCGAGATCCGTGAGCGGACCGAAGCGGCTACCCCTGGTCCTTGGTTCGTTCGATTCCTCGACGACGACTATGCGGCGAATCTTGTTGCCGTGAGCACGGTCGCCGATTCCGGCAACGAGGGTCCCCGCTGGCCTGATTTCAACGGACGAGAACTGGTTGCCGGAACATTGATCCAATGTCCCATTCCGTATGTCGGCATCGAGGACACAAAATGGGACGAGAACGCGAAGTTCATCGCCCACTCCCGTACTGACATACCCCGGCTGTTGGACGAGATTCGTCGTCTGCAACTGCTGATCGAGAGCCAAGGCCAGTAGGTGGTGAGGTAGGCCGCTGGTTGAGCGGTTGAAACATCGGCGACTGACGGTGGCCCATTTACGGGTCGTCATTTTGGTGGATCGCAGTATCTCCGATGCGGATCACTTTCCCCAGCGGCCCCCTATCAAACCGTGCATGCGGTTCTCCCGCACACGGCTTTCCGACACCGTTCATCGTCAGGCATGCGCAGGTCCCCATCTCCGAACACGTCCGCTGAGTCGATAGACGCCGAGTTCGCTCAGCCACTCATAGTTGAAGCGGCTGGCGCGAAGTCGACCTCGGGTGGCGTATTTGACGCTGGCGAGCTTTGACATCCGAAAGTGCATGTAGCTGTCGATGGCGGCGAACTGGCGATTCGAGTTTCCGTATCGGAAGTACGCCCCCCAACCCCGTAGAACGGGGGTTAGGTCAGCAACAACACTGTGCAGCTCACGGCTGGCGAAGCGGCGGTCAGTGTGATCACGGACCTTGGCTCGAACTGACGCCATGGCCCGTGGTGACGGCCACTTCGACAGGTAGCGGCGATCTCCGAACTTCGATGGTGTCTTCCGGTGCGTGAAGCCCAAGAAGTCGAAGCCGTCGGTGCCATCACCAATAAAGACGATGCGGGTCTTGTCGGGATGCAGGCGCAACCCGAGTCCGACCAGCACTGCCTCGATCCGGCGCTTGGCCTCTTCGGCTCGGCTCCGGCTGGTGGTGAGGACCACGAAATCGTCCGCGTAGCGGACCAGCGTTCCCAGACCGGCCGCCTTTGCCCAGGCCACGTCGATGACGTGGAGGGCAATGTTGGCCAGCAACGGGGAGATGGGTGAACCCTGCGGTGTCCCCGACTCTGTGTCGGAAACCAGCCCGCCCTCGAACACCCCGGCTCGAAGCCAACTCCGCAGCAGCTTCAACATCTGCCGGTCAAGAACCCGGCGTCCGACCTGAGCCATAAGGGCCTCGTGGTCGATCTCATCGAAGCATGCCTTGATGTCGGCATCGAGCACCCAGTTGGCTCCCCCGTTGGCCGCCACCCGGATCGCTTCGAGCGCCTGGTGGGCGGAACGCTTGGGCCTGAACCCAAAGCTCTGCGGGGAGAAATCGGCCTCGAAGATTGGCTCGAGGACGATCTTGGCCGCCGTCATGACGACACGGTCGGCCACGGTTGGGATGCCGAGCGGCCGGGTCTCCCCCGGCTTGCCCGGTTTTGGGATGTGGACCCGCCGCAACGGCTTCGGGCGATACGTCTTAGCCAAAAGCTGAGCGGCGAGGCCGTCGAGGAACTCCTTGACCCCGTTGGCGCCACCGTCGCTGATCGACGTGATGGTCACGCCGTCAACTCCGGGGGCACCCTGGTTCTTCGCCACCTCGACCCAGGCCCGCCACAAGACGTCGCTGCGGGCGACCTTGTCGTAGAGGGCGTGGAAGCGTCTGGTGGGTTCCTGCTTGGCACTGCGATAAAGCACGCGTTGAAGGGCTCGGACCGGGTCCACGCCTTCGGCGTGGCTGACGGATCTAGCCGAATGTTCGGCACTCATCAGGGTTCCTCCACAACTTCGCAATGCACCGGTGAAGTAGGGGCCCTTCGCTCGGGTCGGGTTGTGTTGTCCCGACCGTCATCACTACTACGGCCCCCTCCGACTTCCTCTCGGCCGCCTGGCACTTCCCGTTTCCGGTTATAGACAGGGCCGCTTCCCGGACCGCAGGTCCGGGGCCGAGGAGGATCTCTCCAGTTCCAAGGACACCCTTCTGGCCATTCCACGCCCCCTGCGCCGGGAGATTCTTAGGCACCCGCTCCAAGCTCTCTGGTGCCGTCCATGGCCTTCGCCCTTTGGGGAAAGGCTCGGCTCCTCCTCGTCCGTGCAGCGCACGGACCGGCGTAACGACGCTGCAGGCTTCACTTCATGTTGCGGACTGGTCAGTTGCTCGGCCCCGCTCCGAACCCGGCCTCTCGACCACGCACGGGGGCTTCGCTACCGGGGACCTTGGCGTCTCCCCGGACCGGACTCACACCGGCTGGCTGCCCTCAGCTTGTCGATTGGTTACGTCATCACAACCTCCTTGTTGTCATGGCGCCCAATCTTCTGGACGCACCCCCAGACCGCCGGTCCGGAGGCATCGGCACCCCAGTGCTTGGGACGATCGACATTCTTAAAAAGGCACCTGAAAGTTGCAGGCCCCTGCCTAAACCACTCGGCCACGCCGCCGTGACAGCAGGGCGGTCAGCCTAGTGGGCGGTGCCGCTACCGCCTCGAACGGCCGATGCAGCCAGAAGACGCCGGCGATGAGGGCCACCACCACGGCGAGCTTGACGAAGAAGAAGATGATGCCGGCGATGGCTGCAGGACCACGAAGGCAACGATCACCCCGATGACGCCCACGACGACCATGGCAGCGGTGTGGCGCACTGTCAGCGGCTGCTTGTCCTCACGACGGCTTACCTCTTTGCTCACGGAGCCAATGCTACGTTCCCGCCATGGCCGCTGACACGTCGCTCCGAGAACGACGTCGCAACTCCTGGCCCAGCCGGACCTCCAGGGTGACGACTTCTGCCGGGCCTATGCCGCCGAAGCGGACGAATGGCTCTCCTGCGTGGCCGAGCGCGCCGTCGGAGAAACCAACCGCCACCTGGCCCTTCTTGCCGTCGGGGGTTACGGGAGAAGCTCGCTTTGCCCCTACAGCGACCTCGATGTCGTGCTCCTTCATTCCGGCCACCGCGACATACAAGGCCGTCGCCGATGCCATCTGGTACCCGGTCTGGGACGAGGGGGTCCACCTCGATCATTCGGTGCGCAGGCCGAGCGAGGTCCTGGCCGCCGCCGCCGATGACGTGCGGGTCGCCCTCGGCCTGCTCGATGCCCGCCTGGTCTGGGGCGACCACAAGGTGGCCGATCCGTTGATCGCCGATGCCCGCAGCGCCTGGCGCGATTCCCTCGGCACTCGCTACCTGCCCGACCTCCAGGCCCAGATGGACGAGCGCCACAGGACGGCCGGGGATGTGGCGTTCCTGCTCGAGCCTGACCTCAAAGAGAGCCACGGCGGCCTGCGTGACGTGAGCGTGCTGCGCGCGATCTCGGCCTACGCTCCCCTGCTGGCCGACTACGCGGACCTGGCTTCCCTCGAGCCGGCCACCTCCTTGCTCACCCGGGTCCGGGTCGAGCTGCACCGCATCGCCCAGCGCGAGCAGGACAAGCTGCTCCTGCAGGACCAGGACCAGATCGCCGCCGCGCTGGCCTTCGAGGATGCTGACGTCCTTATGGCCGCTGTCTCCGCCGCCGGACGTCAGATCGCCTGGGTCAGCGACGACGTCTGGCGCCGGCGCCAACTCTGGGACCCGAGCCCCAAACCTCGCCGCCGACTCCGTCGTGGCGACCGTCGGCTGGCCAAAGGCGGCGCAGTGTCCGGCAAGGAGCGACAGGGCGACGTCCTCATCGAGCTCGGGCCGGACATGGTCGACGTCAACGGCGAGATCGCACTCCTCCCGACTGCTGCAGTCTCCGAGGACACCTCCCTCGCCTTTCGCCTGGCCGCCACTGCGGCGGAGCTCGACCAGCCCATCGCCAAGGGCTCGCTGCACCGCTTGGCCGACCGCATGCCACCGCCGAGCGATCCGTGGGATCCCGAGCTCCTGGCCGCATTGATCCGCCTGCTGGCGGCGGGGCGCCCGGCCATCGACAAGATGGAGTCCCTCGACCAGCACGGCCTCGTTGTGCGCATCATCCCCGAGTGGGCCGCCGTGCGGAACAAGCCGCAGCGCAACGCCTATCACACCTACACCGTCGATCGTCATCTGCTCGAAGCCGCCGCGCTGGCGTCGGAGCTCACCGGGACGGTCGAGCGACCCGACCTCTTGTTGATCGGCGCCCTCCTGCACGACATCGGCAAGGGGTTTCCGGGCGACCACACCAAGGTCGGCATGGACGTCGTGCGCCGCATGGCCACCCGGATGGGTTTCGTGGCCGAGGACGTCGAGATACTGGTGGACCTGGTGCGCCACCACCTCCTGCTGCCCGACACCGCCACGCGCCGCGACCTGGACGACCCCACGACGGTGGCCAACGTCGCCCGGGCGGCCGGGAACCGGGTCACGCTGCATCTGCTCGGCGCGCTGACCGAAGCCGACAGCCGCGCCACGGGCCCGTCGGCCTGGGGCTCGTGGAAGGCCGGGCTGGTGGCCGAGCTCGTCCGGCGGGCCGACCTCGAGCTGGCCGGCGAGACGCAGCCGACGGGGCCGGTCCCGATCCCCGCGCCCTACCGCACGCTCATGGACGAGGTGCGGACGAGCGGGCTGCCCTCGGTGTCCCTCGACCCGCCCCAGGTGGTCGTGGCCGCGCCCGACCGGCCCGGCCTGCTCTCTGACGTCGCCGGGCGCTTGGCCCTCCACGGCATGGACGTGCGGGCCGCCAACGTGAGCGGCGAGGACGGCGTGGCCGTCGAGGTCTTCACCGTCGAGGTCGCCCGCGGCACCTGGCCGGACACGGCCCGGCTCCGGGAGGACCTGGCGGCGGTCCTGGCCGGCCGGCTGCCGATGGAAGAGCGGCTGTCCGAGCGAGGGCGGGTGTACCCCGTCCGGCGGCGGTCGGCCGCCCACGTGCCGGGGGCCGACGTCCGGGTCGACAACGACGCCTCGGAGAGCGCCACCGTGCTCGAGGTGCGGGCTCCCGACGAGGTCGGTCTGCTCCACCGCATCACCCGGGTGCTGTTCGAGGCCCACCTCGATGTCGTCTCGGCCCGCGTCTCCACGCTCGGCGAGCTGGTGGTGGACGCGTTCTACGTGCGCGAGGACATGGGGGCGAAGGTGACGGACCCGGCCCGGCTCGACCAGATCACCGCGGCAATCTGGGCGTCCCTGCCGGCTTGAGCCACCAAAGCCACTGGTAGCATCTGTGCTGCTATGGCCCCGGGGAAGCACTCACGCAAGAAGGAGAACGCGCACGCCGCGCCTGTGGGTCATTCTGGCCGGCGCGTTGGCGCTGGCCGTGGCCGCCGCCGGGTTCGTCCTCGTCCCCCGCAGCCACCACCGCGGCGGCGTCCGCCTCGACGGCCGCCCCACCCGCGCCTTGAGCGTGGTGAGCACCGCACCGACTGGCGACAACGTGGCCAGCGACGCCACGATCTCGGTCCAGTTCTCCACCGACCTCGCTCCCGGCAGCCCCATGCCGACGCTGTCGCCGCCGGTGGCCGGCCAATGGGCGGTCCTGTCCCCCTCGCTCCTGCAGTACCAAGCGACGGCGCCGCTCGTACCCGGCACGGTGGAGACCATCACCGTTCCCGGTGGCCCGACGGCGTCGTCGGGCTCGCGCGGGCCAGCACCTGGACAGCACCTTCACCACCTCCTTCACCGTCGCCCCGGGTTCCACCCTCCGCCTGCAGCAGATGTTGGCCGAGCTGGGCTACCTCCCCCTCAACTTCACTGCGGCCTCACCGCTGACCTCTCCGACCCAAGAAGGGAGCGGCGCAGGTCGGCACGTTCACCTGGCGTTGGGCCGAACCAACCGGCCTCGCTGACGTCGCTGTGGACGCCGGGCACCTACAACGTGATCACCAAGGGTGCCGTGATGAACTTCGAGGCGCAGCACAACCTCAAGGTCGACGGCGATAGCCGGCCCCGCGGTGTGGAGCGACGTGCTGACCGCGGTGGAGAACGGCCAGGGCAACGCGCTCCCCTACGGCTACGTCTTCGTGACCAAGACGCTGCCCGAGACCACGACCGTCTACCAGAACGGCGCCGCCGTCTACCACACGCTGGCCAACACCGGCGTGGCGGCGGCACCTACCGCCGACGGGACGTTCCCCGTCTACGCGCGCTACACGGTGACCACCATGTCGGGCACCAACCCCGACGGCTCCAAGTACGTGGACCCGGGGATCCGATGGGTGAGCTACTTCAACGGCGGCGACGCCCTCCACGGTTTCCCGAGGGCCTCCTACGGCTTCCCCCAGAGTGTGGGGTGTGTCGAGATGCCCATCGCCAATGCCGCCATCGTCTTCCCCCTGACGCCGCTCGGCACGTTGGTCACCGTCTCCTAACTGGAGCAAATGGGGCATGCCCCCCCGGTGGGCTGTGCCCCACCTAACCTCTCCTCCTCGTGCGCATCGTCAGCATCATCGGGAAGGTCCTGATCGGGGCTGGGATCGTCCTCCTCCTCTTCGTGGCCTACCTCGTATGGGGCACCTCGCTCCAGCAGTCCCACACGCAGAACGTGCTGCGCACCACGCTCGAACACAAAGCACAGAGCACGAAGGTGCGTGCCGCCCTGGCGCAAACCGCCACGACGACCGACGAGCTACCCAAGGGCCTTCCACTGGTGGCTCCGACGACTTCTCAGCCGGCCGATGGCTCACCGGTCGGTGAGATCCGCATACCTGCCATCGGTATCGACCAGGTGATCGTCTCGGGCACGGGAACCCAGGACCTTCGACAGGGCCCCGGCCACTACACCAACACGCCGCTACCCGGCCAAGCCGGGAATGCGGGGGTGGCCGGGCACCGCACCACCTACGGGCATCCCTTCTACAACCTCAACGTGCTCAAGGTCGGAGATCCCATCGTCTTCACCACCGTGCAGGGCGTCTTCGTGTACGACACCACGGGGAGCCAGGTGGTGTCGCCGTCCGATGGCGCCATCCTGCAAAATAAGTCCGGCGCGTGGGTCACCCTCACCACCTGCAATCCGCGCTTCAGCGCATCCACCCGACTCGTGGTGACAGCCAAGCTCGTCCACTCCCAGCTCTTCGCCAGTGCTCCGGCGCAAACGACCAAGCCGACGCACACCTCGGGGCACAAGACGGGTCGCCCGAAGACCACGGCGCAGACAGGCGCCCTTGCTGGGAGTTCGAACGGCCAGTTCCTCGATGCCGTCCTCTGGGGCCTGGCTCTGGCCGTCCTCTTGGCGGTCGTCCTGCTCTCGGCGCACCGCTACCGTCGCCGACGTTGGGTCATCAACGGCGTGGGCGTCGTGGTGGCGCTCGTCCTCCTCTACGGTTTCTTCACCGCGATCTCACCGCTTCTTCCCGCCAGCCTCTAGCACGTTGTCCGACCTACCCCTCCCTGAACAGTTCCGCGTCTTTGCGCAGGGGGCCGCCCGCGACGGGGCCATCACCTATGACGCCATCTGCCGCGGCGTCGCTGACGATCCAGAGATCCTGGCGCTGATTGGCGAAGCGCCCATCCGCCAACGCCGGCCGAACCTGCTCCTGGCTGCCGTGCATTTTCTCCTCCTCGCCGGGACGCGGCATCCCCTCGCGGCGCACTACGACACGGTGCGGTCGATCGGGCGGCGAGGAAGAAGCAGCGCCACCTTCGGGTGACGTGGTCGCCGACTTCAAGGACTTCTGCCTAAGCCACCGCGCCGAGCTTCTCGAGCTCATCGCAGCACGGAGCACGCAGACCAACGAAGTCGGGCGCTGTACCGCCCTGTTTCCTGCGTTCAATGTCATCGCGGCCGGGTATCCCGTTGGTCAGCCTCTGTCGCTGCTCGACCTCGGGCACGTCGGCGGGACTCAATCTGCTTTTCGACTCCTACGCGTACACCTACCGCCAGCGAACTGACCCCCGACGACTGACGGCGCGCTCGTTCGGGCGGGCCGTCCCGAGGCGCAGGTCCAGCTCGAGTGCACGGTTCGGGGAGTGCTGGCAGAACTGCCATCGCTCTGGCCCTCCCGCCCATCGCCAGCCAGAACCGGGATCGATGCCGCACCGATCGATCCGCTGTCCGATGACGGCGCACTCTGGCTGCTGGCCTGCCTCTGGCCCGACAACCTGACTCGCTTCACCCGCTTGCGCGGGGCGCTCATGACCGCACGCGCCACCACCCCGCCGCCCGTCGTCCATCGGGGCGACATCATCGACGACCTGCCCGCGAGTGGTCGCAACGATTCCGCAAGACGCCCCGCTTGTCGTGTTCCACTCCTGGGTGGCGGCTTACCTGAGCCCGGACCGGCAAGCGGAGCTGGTCGAGACGATCCGACACCTTGTCCCGACAGCGGACCGTGCACCACCTCTACGCCGAGTCGCCTATTGAGACGCCCGGGCCTCCCGACGCCACCGTCACCGTCGCCCGCGCCCGACGTCGAACCTGGCCACTGCGCTCGTACACCTGCCGGCCGACGGCACGGCCCCGGTCCGGTTGGCGGACATGCACCACCACGGGAAGTGGCTGCAGTGGTGGCCTACTCCGAGGGACCCCAGGGGGCATCTCGGCGGGCCGGGAACCTGCACCCCCTCGTCGCTGACCATGGAGGCCGACCCAACCGCGGATCGGCCGAACTTGTCACGGATGGCATCGATGGCCGCGGTGGCGTCCTGCCATGACTGCTCGCGCGACGTCGCGCTCTGCGTGCCCTCTTCGCGTCCGTCACCGAGGTCGAAGGACAGCTGATCCCCTCCTCCCTCGACCAGTCCCGACGCACTGACACCGAGTAGCCGGATCCCCTCACCGGGATCGATCGCGGCCAGGAGCGAGGCCGCGACCTGGCCGATGGCCCCGCCGGTCGTGATGGCCTGGCCCAACGTGTGCGAGCGGGTCTGCAGCGACAGATCGCTGAACTTCACCTTGACGGTGACCGTGCGGGCCGCGCTGGAGGCACCGCGCAACATGGTGGCCACCGACTCGGCCATGCGCAGGACGTGGCGTTCGAGCTCGCAGCGCGGTCCACCAGGTCCTGGCTGAAGGTCTCCTCGTGCCCGATCGACTTGGCGGGACGATTGGGTGTCACCGGGCTGGGATCCTCCCCATGGGCCAGTGCGCCAGAGGTGATGCCCGCTGGCCTTGCCGAGTCGGCGCACCAACGTCTCGGCCGGAATGGCGGCCAGGTCCGCCCACGGTGCGCACGCCGAGCTCGTGCAGGCGGTTGGCCGTGGCCGGCCCGACGCCCCACAGCGCCTCCACCTGATGGCCGTGGAGGAACGCCAACTCGGCGTCGGGCTCGATGAGGACCACGCCGGGTCCGGGCACGAGACCGGCCCGGCTGGCCGCGGGCTTCGGCGGCCCGCGAAGCCAGCTTGGCGATCATTTTCGAGCGGCCGATACCCACGGCGCAATCCAAGGCAGAGTTCGGCGCGCACCCGCTCCCTCAGCCCGTGCGCGATCGCTCTCGCGGGTGCACCGAGCATCCGGATCGCCCCGGCGACGTCGAGAAAGGCCTCGTCGAGCCCGATCGGCTCCACCAGCGGGGTGATGTCGGACAGAATGCCGGTGGAGCTCGTCCGCTGATCTCGGCGTAGCGACCGTGGCGCCCGGGCAGGAAGATGGCCTGGGGGCACAGCTGGCGGGCCCGCACCGACGGCATGGCCGAACGCACCCCGAAGACCCGGGCCTCGTAGGTGCACGAGGCCACCACGCCGCGGGCACCGGCCCCGCCCACTATGACCGGCAGGCCCGCCAGCGACGGATCGTCGAGCACCTCGACCGACGCAAAGAAGGCGTCCATGTCGACGTGCAGGATGCTGGGGAGGCGGGCGAGATCACCCACGGAGCGTCAGCCGGCGGAAACCTTCGGCGAAGGGCACGCCGGCGCGCCGGCCCTCCTCCTCGGCCCGGCGCCGTACGGCCTCGCCGGCCCACCCGCCGGGCTCGGCAAACTGCGTGCGGTGACACTCGACCGCCGCCGCCTTGCACTCGATCGTCTCTGACACGTCGACCCACTCGTCGGGTTCGAGCGTGCCCGACAGCAGGACGGTGGCCACCTGGTGCGCCGGGACCGGCGTCGGGAAAGTACAGCGGGAGAGCGGCCGCGGGGGCCACGGCATCCAGCAAGGCCGTCGCCGGCGATGCGATGGTCGCGATGGTTGAAGTACTCCTGCCCGAAGAACATCGCCGTCGGGTCGTGGCCGCACACGACCTCGGGCCGCAGTCGCCGCACCCATTCGACCAAGACTTCGCCGGAATGCATCCGAATCGACGAATTCGCCGTCGGGATAACCCAGGTTGGTCACGCTGGCCAGACCGATCAGGGCCGACGACTCCTCCAGCTCGGCGGCACCGGATGGCGACCAGCTTCTCCGACTTGACCTTGGGATCGAACGTCCCCTTGCCACCGTCGGTGCACACCACGAGATGCACGGCACGTGCCCGCCTTGGCCCAGCGGGCCAGCGTTCCCCCGCAGGCGACATCGGCGTCGTCGGGATGGGCGTAGACGGCCAGCGCCACCGCGGGTGTCTCGTCCATCACCGCCGTTTGGGCTCCGTCGTCTTGGTCAGGAGCCCGACCTCTCGCTGGAAGTCGCCCGCATCTTCAAAACCCTTGTAGACGCTGGCGAAGCGCAGATACGCCACGTCGTCGAGCGCCTGCAGCCGCTCCAGCACGGCGACCCCGACCTGCTGGCTCGTTGGCTCCGACGTCTCGCTCCGCAAGGCATCTTCGACCGCCTGGGCCAGTTCCTCCATGTCGGAGTCACTCACCGGCCGGTTCTTGCAGGCGGATCGCACGCCGGCCACCACTTTGGCCCGATCGAACGGCTCCCGGAGCCCGGTGCGCTTCACCACCCACAGCGGCACTTCCTCGACCCGCTCGAACGTGGTGAATCGACGCCCGCACCCGAGGCACTCACGCCGGCGCCGGATTGCACCGCCCTCCTCGGCCAGACGCGAATCGACGACCCGGTCATCATCAACGGCGCACCACGGACATCGCACACCGCCGACCATAGTCAGGGAATCAGGAGATGCTCCCCCGGCACGAGCACGGTGGAGCCCAGCCTCGTTGGCCAATCGCTGCTCCATGCCGGCCACATTGTGCCGTCCACCCGTGTCGCGATGGATGCCAGCGTGTCGCCGCTGCGCACCACGTACTCCTGGCCGGCGGCCGGACCGGCCCCGGCGATCGTCTTCCCGCCGAGCGCCCGGATGGGCAGCACGAGGAGGACGAGCAGGACGACCGCGACGGCACCGAGGATCAAGCCGCCGGCGCTGTACCCGCGCCGAGGGGTCCAAAGCGCGCCGGCGGGTTCCGGAACCACCCGCAACCTGGGGTAGAACGCTTCGTACTCCAGCTCAAGTGCGACCGACATCGCATCTCCTCCTTCGAACACCTGTTCGCTTCGTCCACAGTGCAGCACGAACAGGTGTTCGGTGTCAACCGATTTCTCGAACGCCTGTTCGTTACGCATGTTCACCAGGCTAGAGAGGGGGTGTGACACATCATTCGCGAGCAGGGCCGGGGAGGTCGCAGGACCCTCAATCGAACAGATGTTTGCTTTAGGCTTCCCGACCAGCTATCTTGCCAGGGCACGAACGAATGTTCGCCCCGATGTGGGTTGGTGGAGGGTAAAAGGAGAAACCGATGGCCGAGGTCCTGAGCGGAAAACGGCAGCAGATCCTCACCTTCATCGCCGACAGCCAGCGTGACCGGGGCTACCCCCCCTCCGTACGTGAAATCGGTGAAGCGGTCGGTCTGACCTCCTCGGCCACCGTCCACACGCACCTGGCCGTACTCCAACGCGAGGGCTACCTCTCCCGGGACCCGAGCAAGCCCCGGGCCATCCAGGTGCACTATGACCCGACCTCGACCAAGAGCATGGCCACGTCCGCCGTGCGCAACGTCCCCCTCATCGGCGATGTCGCAGCCGGTACCGGTGTCCTGGCCCTGGAGAATGTCGAGGAACTCCTTCCGATGCCCGAGCAGTTCACCGGGACCGGGCCCACGTTCATGTTGCGCGTGCGCGGAGACTCCATGATCGATGCCGGCATCTTCAGCGGCGACTTCGTCGTCGTCCGCCAGCAACCCGAAGCGGAGAACGGCGACATCGTGGTGGCGGGGATCCCCGGCGAAGAAGCCACGGTAAAGACCTTCAGCCGTCGCGACGGGCGCATCGTGCTCACGCCGGCCAACCCCACTTATGAGCCGATGGTCTTCGACGGCGATGACGTCACCATCTTCGGCAAGGTCGTCACCATCGTGCGTCAGGTCTGACGGGACTTGCCGTCGGCCGGCCTACTTGAGCAAGCGGGAGAGACGCCGGTCCGCCAGTACCTTCCCACCGGTCTGGCAGGACGCGCAGTACGTCATCTCGTAGGACTCGAACGAGACTCGCCGCAGCTCATCGCCGCAACCAGGGGTCGGGACACGGTTGCCCGAACCTCCCGTGGACGGCGAAACGACCGCCCAGCTTGGCCTCTGACAGCCCTCCGGTGCGTGTGCGCTCGAGTGCGAGCGCCTCGGCGAGCACCGAGGTAGTCGCCGCGAGCAGTCGCTCCCGTTCTTCGTCGCTGAGCGAGCCCAACGAGGCAAAGGGCGAGAGACGGGCCCGATGCAAGATGTCGTCGCCCCATCCCCGCCCGATGCCGGCTACCACTCGCTGATCGCGCAGATCGCTGTGGAGGCGCCGGCTACTAGTGCTCGTGCGGATCAGTTCGGCGAACGCTGGGAGTCCGGTTCGGGACCCAACCCCTCCAATGGCCCGTCGTCTCCGGGAGCCAACACCCACCATGAGGCCTTGCGCTGGGTTCCGTACTCCCGGACGAGGATCGCCTCGCTCGTCCATCGGCGCCGGACGGGTCGGAGAGAATGAAGCGGGCCACCGATCCCCGTGGCCGCGTCGTCTTTGGCGGCGACTCGACGTCGACCCGACCCGCCTGGGAGAGGTGCAGCACGATCCGAGACCCCGTCGGGAAGTTCCAAACCAGATACTTCGCCCGTCGGGCGACGGACTCGAGGATCTGGCCGTAGAGCTCTTCGACCGCGGGCGAAAACGTCTTGAGGGAGGAGAAGCTCAGCAGGTCGGCCTTCTCGAGCACGCGGCCGGACCCGAACTCACCCAGCCGTTCGGCCAAGGCCTGCATTTCGGGAAGCTCCGGCACCTTGGCACAATGTTCTCATGACCTACACGCACGGGCACCACGAATCTGTCCTGCGGAGCCACACCTGGCGGACGGCAGAGAACTCATCGGCTTACCTCCTCCCCCACCTGCGCGCAGGACTCTCGCTGCTCGATATCGGATGTGGACCAGGGACGATCACGGCGGACCTGGCCCGACTGGTGGCCCCGGGCCAAGCGGTGGGTCTCGACGCATCGAGCGAAGTCGTGGCGCAAGCGCAGAGCATACGCAGCCGGCCTGGGCCTGGACAATCTTGCGTTTCGAAGTGGGTGACCTCTTTGCGCTGCGCTACGACGACGCCACATTCGACGTTGTTCACGCCCACCAGGTCCTGCAACATCTCGTCGACCCGGAGGCAGCCCTGGTCGAATTACGGCGGGTCCTCCAGCCCGGAGGTGTGCTCGCCGTGCGAGATAGCGACTACAGCGCCTTCGTCTGGGCTCCGGCCCATCCGATGCTCGACCGCTGGATGCAGCTCTACCTGGCCGTCACCGAACGCAACGGGCACAATGCCCGGATCGGTCCCTCGTTGCTCGGCCTGGCCCAAGCGGCCGGATTCGACGACATCGTGGTTTCGAGCACGTGCTGGACCTTCGCCGACCCCGAGTCGCGGCAGTGGTGGGGTGGCCTGTGGGCCGATCGAGTCCGCCTCTCCCGCTTCGCCGAGCAGGCCGTCGCCTACGGACTGAGCGATGCGAACGAGCTTGAGGAGATCGCCCGGGCCTTCCTTGGCTGGGCCGAGTCACCCGACGGCGTCTTCGTCGTCCCTCACGTAGAGATCCTGGCCCGGCGCTGATCAGCGCGTGAGTCCTCAATCGACCCAGAGTTTGTCGGTATAGGTATCGGTGCCGGGGATGGTGGGAATGAACGGCAGGGCGGCGACCACGGTGCCGAGCCCTGACTCCTCGAGACGACGACGGTGCTCGACGATCACCGTCTCCCACGCCACCTCTGGCGGCGTGCTCAGGAACCACAACAGCAGCGTCCGCCGATGGCTGGTCCCCTCGCCGGCCGCGTCCCCGGGACCATCCACATCCGGGGAGATGGGGGTAAAGGCAGCAACCAGATCGGCGTCGGAGCCGGGTAACAGGGCCGGAAGGTGCTCGGTGCGCAGCCAGTCCCAGAGCGCACTCGGTCGGCACCCCCTCTGCGCTGTCAATGAAGACGGACACGAAGCCGCGATACGGGTGATCGAGGGCCACCTCGATGGGCACGCCGTCGGGATCGCGGCGGAACTCCCAGACGTAGGTGTAAGCCAACGTGTGCACATGATCACGTTCTTCGAACATCCGCCCGGCGGCGTGCAACGCATTGACCTGCCGTAACGCCCACCGACTCCACACCGCGTGATAGCCGTCGAGCACCCAGTACACCGCGACGTAGGAGCCCCGTTCGGGTGAACCGGTGATGACGGAAGGATCGGGATCTCGCAAAGCCTTGAGCTCGGCGGTGGCGACGAAGCGGCGGCCGGCGAAGTTGTAGGGACCCACCATGGCACCCGCATAGAAGTGGTCCCGCTCGTACCATCTGTTGTACGCCACCTCATGACCCCGGTGCGGATCCACCAAGCTGAAGAGCATGGAGCCGAGCTTGACCGGCTCCGCCTCAGCTCCCACTTCGATGGGACGACGCTCATTTTGTTCGGCATCCTCGGGCATGAAACGGGAACCTAACAGACCCAGTCAGCCAACCGACCCGGTCAGCCAACCGACCCGGTCAGATAGTCCCCGTGACCAACATGGCGCCGGTCGGCGTCACCGAGCCTCCGGCCGGCTCGACCGTGATGGCGAGAGTCAACGGGGTCCGAGATCCGGCAGAGGTGAATGTGGCCTGATGAGGCGACTGGCCCAGGATCCCAAGCGAGATCGTGTGCCGATCGGACACGCCCCAGAGTTGGTAGGTCTCGCCGAAAGGAAGAACGGGCAACTTGGACTTCACCAGATAGCCCCGGCCGTCGGGAACAACCACGAACTCCGCCAGCTGATGCCGACTCGGGCTCTCCAGATGCACCACCTTGTGGCCCGGTGTGTCCAGGGCAGCCAACACCGCGGCGTGCGCGCTCGTCCCGACCGCGGCATGCAGTTGCGATATCTGATGGTCGTCATGGGCGACGTTCACGCCGAGTACGACCGCCGCGGCTGCGGCAGCCACGGCTATGGAGCCAAGTACGGCAAGCCGACCCCGCGCCGAGCGCGGTGTGCGTGACGAGCGGGATGCACGTGGCGCATGGAACGTCTGGGATGCAGTGTCCGGAGCACCAGTGTCACGTACGAGCAATGGCATCGGGGGAGCTTCTTCGTCCTGGCGCGGCGGGAGGCGGCTGGCGATGCTCGACCACAGTCCCTCGGGAAGCGGCCCGACCGAATTTCCCAATGCCGCCGCCACCTCACGATGCGCGTCGACTTCCGCCCGGCAGCGCGGACACTCGGCGAGGTGTGCCTCGATCTGCTCGTACTCGTCCTGATCCACCGCGTCGAGAGCGAACGCCCCCAGCAGTTCGCTCACTTCGTCATGGGTCATCATGCGTCAACTCCTTGAATCCCAGACTCCACCAGAACAGCCCGCATGCGACGCATGCCGTTGCGAATGCGGCTCTTTATCGTCCCTTCGGGCTGGTCGAGGAGTTCGGCCACCTCCACGTAGGTTCGCCCCTCGAAGTAGGCGAGCTCAATGGCCCTCCGTTCCTCTATGGGAAGCGTTCCCAGGGCATCGGAGACCTTGGCCGCCAGCGAGAGATCCCAGACCTCGTGCTCCATGTCGTACTCGGCGCTGGCGGTGCGCCGCGCGTCCTTGGACTCGCGCAAACGCCGTGAATTGAGGGATCGGATGGCGTCCACCGAGCGCCCGTGCGACTGGGCGAGCAAGAACGAGCGGAGTGATCCGCGGCTGGGATCGAAGCGGTCGGGCTGGTTCCACAGGCGCAGAAACACCTCTTGCGTGACGTCTTCCGCCTCGGCAGTGCTGTGGAGCAATCGCCGAGCCAGGCCATAGACGGCACCACCGTGCCTCCGATAGACCTCGGCCAGGGCCACCTCGCTATACCGAGCGACCGAGGTGACGAGCTGAGCATCGCTCACATCACCGATTTCTTGCATGTAATTTCCTATTCGGATCTGTCTCGCTATCCGGATGTCGCGACACGGATGTCGCGGCTTGCCCCATCCGGGCACAGCCTCTGGTCCGAATAGTAGGTGCGATGAGAACAACGATCGATTCCTACCGAAATAGGGCAGGCAGGTTGAACCTCGAGGGCATCAACTTCGATGACTTCAAGGACCAGCCCCTCCCGGCAGCCGCCCTGCGCAGCTTGCGCTATATGCACGACGTGGAGCACCACACCGTGTGCTACCTGCGGGATCTCCTGCTGACGCCAGCCCACCAAGAACCTGAGATCACTTCGTTCCTCTCGTGCTGGGTCTTCGAGGAGATGTGGCATGGCGAGGCCATCGGCCAGGTTCTCGAGGCCCACGGCGAAGAGGCCGGAGCACCCCGCATTGCGGCCTTGCGCCAACGCCACCGGCGCAAGGAGGCATTGACGACCTTGAGCACGATTGGCTCAGCCGCCTTCGCCGGGCGCGCCTTCATCGCACTGCACATGACGTGGGGTGCCATCAATGAGTGGACGACGCAGGCCGGCTATAGCCGTCTCTCCGAGCGGGCCGGGCATCAGACGTTGCGTGATGTCCTGGGCCGCATCATGAAGCAAGAGGGTGGCCACATCGATTTCTACGCCTCTGAAGCCAGTCGCCGACTGTCCGAAAGCCCACGGGCCCAAAAGCTGACCCGATTCTTTCTGAGCCACACCTGGCGTCCGGTCGGGTCCGGGGTCATGCCCAGAGGTGAGGTCGACTTCCTGGTGCGTTACCTCTTCGACGACGCCGATGGCACCGCCATGGCCGAGCGCATCGACCGTCGAGTGGATCGCTTGCCCGGCCAAGCCGGACTGCATTTGCTCAAGACCGCCGTCGCGAAGCTGTCCCCACAGACTGCAGCCGCCTGAGTCCCCGCAGAAGAGCGGGACGCGTCAGGCCAGGAGTGCCGCCAGTACGGCGCGCGCCCGCTCCAGTTGAGCCCGCGTCACGTGCTCGTCGGGGTGATGCGCCAGCAAGGGATCGCCCGGGCCGAAATTTGCTGCGGGCACACCGTGCTCCCAGAAGGATGCGACGTCGGTCCAACCCACTTTGGCCCTTGGAGCGGCGCCGCTACTCACAACCAGCGCTCCCAGCAGTGGATGGCCCAACGATGGCGGCGCGCCGTCGGCGCCATCGACGAGCGTCCAGACATCGCCTTCCTCCTCGCTGAAGGTTCCGGCAAGGAGCGCACGCAGATACGCCTCTCCGTCCGCCAGACGCCGGTCCGGGGCATAGCGAAAATTCAGTGTCACGCTGGCCGCATCCGGCACCACATTGCCGGCCACGCCCCCGTCGACGGCGACCGCCTGGAGTTGTTCGACGTAGGTGCACCCGTCGAGCACGACCGTGCGGCTCTCCCATGTCGCCACCCTCCCGAGGAGCGCACCCAGGCGATGGATGGCGTTTCGACCGGTGAACGGGCGAGCCGTATGAGCCCGCACGCCACGCAGCGACACCACGACCCGCATGGTGCCCTGACAGCCTGCTTCCACGAAGCCTCCGGTGGGCTCGCCGAGAATGGCAGCATCTCCGGCCAGGAGTTCGGGCCGCTCTTGCCAGAGCTTCAACAGGCCACTCTCGGCCCGCCCCACTTCCTCACAGGCGTAGAAACACCAGGTGACATCCATCGATGGGGCCGACGTGGAGGTGGCCAGATCGAGCATGACCGCCAGGCCGCCCTTCATGTCCGAGGCACCCACGCCCCAGAGTGTCTCGCCGTCAAACCTCGGTGCGTCGTTGCAGTTGGGCGCAACCGTGTCGAGGTGGCCGGCCAGCACCAGTCGCTGCCCATGGCCGCCCGTGGTGCGCGCCACCACGTTGTCACCGAGGCGCACCGTGTCGAGCCATGCGCAGCCGCGCAACCGCTCCTCCACCAGAGCGGCCAGCTCGCCCTCGTGGTGGCTGAGAGAGGGAACGTCCATCAATTCGGCCGTGGCCGCCAACAGATCGGTCATGGCAGCTCAGGTGCTGGCGCCGTGCTCACGCAGGACTTCGTTGAGCTGTGCCTTGTTGTGCCGCTCACCTTCGCTCAGCCGCTTGATTACGAGGACGCAGGGGATGAAGAATTCGCCGCCCGGGTACTCGCGGCGCCGACTGGCTCTAATGGCCACGGACCAGGGGGGGACCACACCGCGGCTGATCTCCTGACCGGTCTCCGCGTCGATGACCGGAATGGAAGGGTCGAGGAAGCTCCCGGCACCGAGCACTGATCCTTGGCCGACTCGGGCGCCGCCGGTCACCATGCAGCGGCTGCCAATGAAGGCATCATCCTCGATGACCACTGGGACGGCATTGGGGGGCTCGAGGACGCCGCCGATGCCCACGCCGCCAGCCAGGTGGACGCGCGCGCCGATCTGCGCACACGAGGCCACGGTGGCCCAAGTGTCGACCATGGAGTCCTCCCCCACCCACGCACCGATGTTCACGTAGGAAGGCATAAGCACCACACCGCGTGAGAGAAACGAACCCCAGCGCGCCGAGGCGCCCGGCACCACTCGGACACCCGCCGCGGCGAAGTTGCGCTTGAGAGGAAGCTTGTCGGCGTACTCGAAGGGCCCGTACTCGTTGGTCTCCATGCCTCGCAGCGAGAACAACATGAGAATCGACTTCTTCAGCCAATCGTGAACGACAACGTCGCCGGTCGACGGATCGACCTCGGCCACCCGTGCCTGGCCGGTGTCGAGCAAATCGATTGCCTCGTTGACAATGACCGACGCGTCCGTATCCTTCGGGGAGAGCTCGCCCTTGCGCTCCCACAGCTCTTCGATTTGTGCTTGGAGATCTGCCATTGGCTCACCCTAATAGCGGCAGTCGGCTCAGCGGAGAACGACGTAGGAACCGGAGCTGGACTAACGGGAGCCGAGGAGTCGCGCCGCCACCAGCTCGAGGCGGTCCATCGGCTGGACCACCGCCACCCGAACGAAGCCACTTCCGCCTTCGCCGTAGAGATCCCCGGGGCTGACGAGAAGTCCAGCGCGGCGCGACAGATCCTCGGCCATCGACCAGGCGTCGCTCCATGCATCGGGGACCGGGACCCAGAGATAGAAGCCACCCTGGGGCAGGGTCACCGGAAAACCGGCCTCGGTCAGCACGCCAGCCAGGAACGCCAATCGATCCAGATAGCGCGCCCGCTGTACGGTCACGTGGTCGTCGTCGCCCAGCGCCACGGCACCGGCCGCTTGAGCCGGCCCAGGAACCATGAGGCCCGCGTGTTGACGCACGCTGCGCAGGAATGCCACCAGCTCGCCATCGCCCGCGAAGAACCCCACGCGCACACCGGCCAAATTCGAGCGCTTCGAGAGCGAATGGACCGCCACCACTCCCTCGAACCCACTCTGGAGAATCGACCGCGGTGGCCCGTCCCAGGTGAACTCGGCGTAGCACTCGTCGGAGAAGATAGGCACGCCCCGGGCCCGACCCCAAGCAGCTTCGGCATTCAGGTCCCCGAGTCCTCCGCTGGGATTCGAGGGCGAGTTGGACCACAGCAAAAGCGCACGCGCCGCATCGGACTCGGCGACGGACGCCAGATCGAGGCCACCGAGTTGACCCCTAAGGGGTGGGACGGGTACAGCCCGGCATCCCGCCAATGCCGCCCCCATGGCGTAGGTCGGATACGACACGGCCGGGTAGAGGACGGTGTCGCGATCAGGCTGGCGGAGCCGCAAGAAATGGGGCGCCGATGCCACGAACTCCTTGGTGCCCACACACGCCGCCAGCGAGGACGGCGAGACAGATCCCAGGCCGAAGCGGCGCTCTAGCCACGCCCTGGCGGCGGCGATCAGGACCGGGCTTCCGGCCGAGGCCGGATACCCTCGTTCGCTGTCCGACGTCGAGAGCGCATCGACCACAGCGGGGAGCGGCGGATCGCATGGGGTCCCGATGGAGCAGTCGACAATGCCGCCGGGGAGAGCCTCGGCCAGCTTGCCCAAGGCGGCGACCCGGTCGTAGGGGTATGGAGGGAGCTGGAACGGCATTGACGCCATCATGCCCCTGCCACGAACTCGGCGAACCGCGCTTTGCCCACGTCGTCCAGCACAACCTGCAACGTGGCGAACTCGTCACCGTCGATCTGGCCCACCACCTCACCTTCGCGGTGAATGGCGGCCAGGACATCGCCGCGGGCCCAGGGCACCGTGAGCTCGACCACGCGGTCAGCGCCCCGGAGCCGGTCGCCCACGACGCGTAGGAACTCGTCGACGCCTTCCCCCGTGCGGGCGGAGACCAGCACCGACCCCTCCATCCGCTTCGCCAGCGCCTTCGCTTCGAGCGGTGCCCGGTCGGCTTTGTTCACCACGACCAGCTCGGGCACATCGGCCGCGCCGATCTCCTCGAGCACGGTGCGGACCGCAACCATCTGCCCCTCGGCGTGCTCGGCTGATCCATCGACCACGTGGACGAGCAGATCGGCCAGGCGCACCGAGGCCAGGGTGGTGCGAAACGCCTCGACCAGCTGATGGGGTAGTTTGCGCACGAAACCAACCGTGTCGGTGACCAGTACCGTCTCACCACCGGGGAGGGCGAACTGGCGGGTGCGGGGATCCAGCGTGACGAACAACCTGTTGGCGGCCGGCACCCCGGCATCGGTCAGCGCATTGAGAAGGGTGGACTTCCCGGCGTTGGTGTAGCCGACCAGGGCTAACTCGCGATGACGGCCCCGGGCTCGGCCCCGCCGTTGCAACGAGCGCGTCCGATCCACCTCGCGCAGATCAGCCTCCAAGCGGTGCATTCGTCGCACCAATCTCCGGCGATCGACTTCCAGCTGTGTCTCGCCCGGCCCTCGCGTCCCGATCCCGCCCGCTTGCTGGCTGAGTTCCCCGCCCCGGCCCCGCAGGCGGGGCAGTCGGTAGCGCAGGAGAGCAAGCTCGACCTGTGCCTTTCCTTCGGGACTCCGGGCGTTCTGGGCGAAGATGTCGAGGATCACCGCAGTGCGATCGATCGCGGTGCGCCCGAACACCTTCTCGAGGTTTCTCTGCTGGGCCGGGCTCAGCTCCTCGTCGAAGACGACCGTGTCGGCATCGAGGGTACGGCTCAAGGCTGCGATCTCCTCGGCCTTGCCTCGTCCGATGAACGTGGCCGGCTCCGGGGAATCCCGTCGCTGCACGACGCGCCCGACCACGTCGGCGCCGGCACTGTCGACCAGTTGCGCCAGCTCATCGAGAGCCTCGTCGACCGCCTCGGGGGAAATGCCGGGGAAGATGACACCCACCAAAATGATGCGCTCCCGGAAGGACCGATCGATCAGCGTCCCTGGCAACAGGTTGGTCAAGAGAGCATCCCGGCGTGTACATCGATGTCGGCGATCTTGCGTACCGGTCCGGTCAGGACGGCGGGATCACGCGGACCGGCGCCCAGGGTGACCTCGAGAATGCCACCGGGATTTTGGACCCGTACCGGGCCACTCCCGCTGACCACGCCCCAGGACCGAGCGGCGGCGGCAGCGGCCACGCTGCCCGTACCGCAGGCCAAGGTCTCGCCCGCGCCCCGCTCCCACACCCGTAAGTCGAGCAATTCGCCGTCGCCGTCGGAGGTCACGCTGATCCACTCCACATTGATCCCACCCGAGAAGGCGGACTGGAGCTGAGGCCCCAGCACCGCGATGTCGACGCCCGCCACCTCGGGGCCATACAACACGAGATGCGGGTTGCCCACGTCGACCGTGCGAGCCTTGCGATCCTCGAATTGCTGCGCCTGATCGGGCCCGAGCGTCACCGGCCCCATATCGACACTGGCTCGGGCCCATCCGGGCGCTTCGCCGGGCACGAAGTCGATGGTGCGCACGCCGCCAGCCGTGGCAACGGTGAAGCGGGGCGGCGCGACCAGCGCGGCATCGACGGCCGCCTGGGCCAGGCAACGGATCCCGTTGCCGCTCATCTCGGCCTCCCCCCCGTCGGCGTTGCGCAACTCCATTGACAGGTCACAGCCGTCGCGACCTGGTCCGACGCGGATGATTCCATCAGCTCCGATGCCCCGGCGCCGGTCGCAGAGCAGGCGAACCTGAGCCACCGAGAGGCGGAGGGCGTCGGCGGGATCGAGGACAACGATGAAGTCGTTGCCCGCCCCTTCGTGTTTCGTGCAGTGCACCCTCACAGTCTCGCAGTTCAGAACCGATGTTCGTGCGCCTCTCGGGCGCGTGGCTCGTGCGCCTCTCGGGCGCGTGGCTCGTGCGCTCCCAGTACCTGGTCCAGGAGCGGGATCGGGCCCACCTCGGGATCGGTCCACACGATGCGGGGATCACGCCGAAACCAGGAGGCCTGGCGCCGGGCGAACGAGCGGGTGCGCCGAACCGCCTCGTCGACGCAGTCGACCAGGGGGACTCCCCCTTCCACGTGGGCCAGGAGCTCCCGGTAGCCCAGGGCCTGACGAGCCGTGCGCGAGATACCGCCCGGGCGCTCGGCCAACGCCCGCACCTCCAGGAGCAGTCCCCCTGCGATCCAGCGGGCGAAGCGCTCGGCGATGCGACGGTCGACCTCCTCGTTGGAGCGGGTCAGACCGATCATGGCCACCGGCGTGGCGGGATAAGCCTCCAGACCCGGACCGAAGGTGGAAAAGGGCTGGCCCGAGCCGAGCGTCACCTCGAGCGCCCGCACCACCCGGCGCCGATTGGTCGGCTCCATCCGCGCTGCGGCCGCGTGGATCAAGCACCATCAGGCGGGCATGCAGGGCAGGCACTTCGATGCCGCCCTCGTCCAGCTCGGCGTCGAGGGCGGCCTTCACCTCGGGATAGCGACCCGGAAACTGCAGATCGTCCACCACGGCTCGCAGGTAGAGGCCGGTGCCGCCCACCAAGAACGCGTGGTGCCCCCGACTGGCGATGCCGCGCAGCGCTTCGCGGGCGGCTGCCTGGAATTGCGTGACGGTGAACTCCTGGTCGGGGTCGACCAGGTCGAGCAGGTGATGTGGCACCTCGGCTCGCTGAGCCGGCGTGGGTTTCGAGGTGCCGATATCCATGCCCCGATACACGCACATCGAGTCCACGGACACGATCTCGACGTCCCCCCGCCGCTTGGCCACTTCCAGCGCCGCCTCCGACTTCCCCGACGCCGTCACACCGAGGAGGGAAACGATCGTCAAGCGCTGGCCAGCGGGATTCGCACCCGGTGTCGCGGCCGGGCGGTGACCTCCTCGAGCCGCCCTGACAGATGGTGTGGATGCCCGGCGGTGATGGTCACCTTGGCCAACGCTCCCGCCGTTGGGGTTCCATTCATCCCCGGTGCCTTCGGCGCGAAATGGACCAGCTTCCCTTGTCGGGTCCGCCCCGAGAGCATTGACTCGTCGCGGCGGCTTACCCCCTCGACCAGGAGCTCCTCGGTCCGCCCGACCCGCGCCTGATGACGGGCGAGGGAGGAGCGGTCGACCACGGCCTTCAGCCGTTCGAAGCGCTCCGAAATGACCTCGGGGGCGATGAACTCGTCCACCATGTCGGCCGCCCGCGTTCCGGGTCGGGGCGAGAAGATGAACGTGTAGGCGCTGTCATAGCCGGCATCGGCCACCACGGCCAAGGTGTCTTCGAAGTCCTGCTGCGTCTCGCCGGGGAAGCCCACGATGATGTCGGTGGTCACTGCGAGGTCATCGATGGCGAGTCGGGCGGAGGCCAGACGCTCCAAGTAGCGCTCCGCGCTATAGCCGCGACGCATGGCTGACAGCACCCGGTTGCTCCCCGACTGCAGAGGCAGGTGCAGCTGCTCACACACTTCGGGCACCGTGGCCATGGCCTCGATGGTCTCAGGTCGGAGGTCCTTGGGGTGAGGGCTGGTGAAACGGATGCGACCAATGCCGTCGATGGCGCCGATGGCATGCAGCAGGTCAGCGAAAAGAGGTCGACGATGTGTGATGTCGCGGCCGTACGAGTTGACGTTCTGACCCAGCAGCGTCACCTCACTCACTCCTCGCTGCGCCAGCGTCTCGACTTCGGTCACTATGTCGGCCATGGGCCGGCTGACCTCGGGGCCACGCACCGACGGAACAATGCAAAAGGCGCACGAATTGTCGCACCCCATCTGGATGTTGACCCATGCTGCGTAGGGCAACTCACGGACGGCGTCGGGAGCCATCAGGTGGTTGGAGATGCTCTCGGGCGTCGGTGAATTGAGTATCTCCATGACCTGACCCTCACGCTCGGCCCGTCGCAACAACTCGGGTGCGCTGGTCAGATTGTGCGTGCCGAACACGACGTCCACCCAGCCCACCTTCTGTTGAATCAGCTCACGGTCCTTTTGGGCCAAGCACCCTCCTACCGCTATTTGCAGTCCGGGTTTGGCGTCGACCAGAGTCTTGAGACTGCCGAGGGTCCCGTAGAGCTTCTGGTCGGCATTCTCCCGGATGCAGCACGTGTTGAGCACGACGACATCGGCCTCGTGCATGTCATCGGTTTGGTGCATGCCGTCGGCCGTCAGCATGCCGGCCAACCGCTCAGAATCGTGCTCGTTCATCTGGCACCCAAAGGTGCGGATGATGAAGGACTTGGCCATTCGAGCAGTCTACGGCCCCCCACCCGCCCCACTTGGTAGCCGAGCACCGCCGGGGCCGAAGCTCATCCCTGCGGAGGACGTCCTTGTCGCGAACGAGCGTTACTGTTTGCCGCATGGAGGCGCGGACGGGGGCGCTCCTCAAGATCCCCACTGCTCACGGCGACGCTCTCGTCCATCATCATGCGGCTGGCTATCTCGTTTCCATCGTTCTGCTCTCGCTGGCCAGCGCAATGGCGTACGGAGTGGCCGCCGTTCTCCAGCACCATGCAACGACCAAGGAGACCGCCGACAGCGTCATGCGCTTGGGCCCACTGGGCAGACTGGTACGGCAGCCTTGGTGGCTCGTCGGAAATCTTCTCGACGGCGTGGGGTACCTCTTTCAGTTCCTGGCCTTGCGTCGAGGCTCACTTCCCCTCGTCGAACCCTTGCTCGTCCTCAGCCTCGTGGTCGCCCTGCCCGTAGCCGCCCGCCTGGAACACCGACGCATTTCGGTGGCCTCGTTGGTCTCGGCCGGTGCGATCGCGGGAGGACTGGCCCTCTTCCTAGGGGTGGGGCGGCCAGGGATCGGCCACCCCCACGCGTCCGCCGAGGCGTGGATCGTCCTATCCGGCCTTGTTGCCGTCTTTTGTGGCGGCACCGTCGTTGCGGGGAACCGGACTGGCTCGCGCCAGAGATCCGCCGTGATCTTGGCCATCGGTTCCGGAGCGGCCTTCGGATACACAGCCGCCCTCACGGAACGAACCGGAGTGCTCCTCAACCGTGGAAGCCTGCACGTCCTGATGAGCTGGGAGCCGTACGCGCTGCTGTTCGCCGCCGTGGTCTCACTCCTGCTGACCCAGGCTGCATTCCACGCCGGCGCTCTTCGCCTGTCGCTTCCCGCGTTGACCGTGGTCCAACCATTGGTGGCAATCGCTATCAGCCTCGTCTTCTTTGGCGAGCACATCGATACCTACGGGGCCGCAGTCGCACTCGAGGTCATCGGTCTCGCACTCATCACGGTGGGCGTCTTCGCCATCGCCCAGTCCCCGGAGATCTCTGGATTGGAAGAGGCGGTCTGAGGCACGTGAGGCTCCCGACGGGCGCATCGGGAGCCTCACGTGGGCGATAGGGCGTCCAGCTCAATGCGGGCTACCGTTCGGTCTACCCCGACTCGGTGCTCGTGCCCGTGCCCGTGCCCGCCGGCGGCGTACCGCGTAGAGCCGAACCGGCGCCCGAACTTGAGCCGGTGCCCATGTTGGGGCAGTCCTTGGTTGAACCCGACCCAGTTGAACCCGACCCAGTTGAGCCGGTGGAACTGCTCGAGGGTGTGGAGCTGGTCGAGCCGGAGGAATTCGAGGTTGCACCGGTACCCGACGATGAGCCCGTGCTACCGGTGCCGCCGGTGCTGGTGGCGGTGGCGGCGGTGGAGCCCGTGCTCGATGTGCTCGTCGCCGCATTGGCGACCAGCGCTCCGCCAGTGACGAGTCCAGCGGTGAGAGCACCGACGGCAACTGCACTGCGCAGATGAAGTTTCATGGTGTAGGTCCTTTTCTGGTTGATGGTTGCTTGTGCTTCCCCACCTGAGGGGACATCATCACTGTGCGGTGTGGACCTGTGAGTTGGGACAGAACTCCGTCACAACGCGATAGGAGTCCCGACATTGGCCAATGTCACCATTCGCGCTACCCGTGTCGACGAAGGGGAGGCGTTGCGCGAAATCGAACGACGCGCCGGTCAGCGTTTCCACGAAGTAGGGCTGCCCGAAGTGGCAGCCGCCGAACCAACCTCGGTCGACGAGCTGGCTCACTACGCCGCAGCGGGGCGCAGTTGGACCGTCGTTGACGCGCACGATGCGCCATTGGGCTATGTCATTGTCGACATCGTCGATGGCCAGACACACATCGAACAAATCAGCGTGCTACCGGAATATCAAGGCAACGGTTTGGGGCGCGCTCTGTGTGCGCATGTGGGTGGTTGGACGCGTCGGCACGGAATGAAAGCCATTACCTTGACGACTTTTGCCGCCGTTCCGTGGAACCAACCGCTTTATGAGCATCTTGGCTTGGCGGTGCTCGATGACGATCAGATCGGCCCGGAACTACGCAATGTGCAGGCCCACGAAGTCCTGCAAGGTCTCGATCCGGCACAGAGAGTGTGCATGCGCGTGGATCTCGTATCCTGACGCGAAAAGCTACCTCTGCTGTGTTGCGGGAAGAAGCAACACACCGAGTTCCTCATCGGTCGGTTCGGCGTGAAAGCGATCACTGGCGTTGCGCGCTCTTTCAACGTCGAGCCTCGGGGTCTCGTTGCGCTGCTCGAGAATCGCGGCCGCGGCCGCTGCTGTGGGAGTGGGAGTGGGAGTGGGAACGGGAGTGGGAGCGGGTAGCGACACGGGTACCGGTGCGGGCAGTACGCCGTTTCGTAGAGGCGAAGGCTGGCCCTCAGAGTCACCGATCACTCGGACGTGTGCGACGCCAACCGTCTCGCTGAGTTCGCGTGCTGGGTGCTGGGCCAGGCTGTCAAGGTGCCGTAGTGCGCGCCGCCGCCGGAATGGCCCCGCCTGCGACCTCCGGTGACCCGGCCCCTCTTCGCTGTCTAATGACCATCGCTGAGAGCGCTTCATGCTGCACATTTTCGCAGAACCAGGCGCAAAGACCGCGGACCGTGCGGCGATGGACGGGCCCGCGAGCTCAGCTGGAGTGGCGAAGTGGATCTGGAAGTTCGGCATCCTCGCCGATGACAAGTCCCCGGCGATCGGGGTGCAGCACGAGGACCCGACCGGCGATCCCCGAGTTCTCCAGGGCTGACTGCGCACCTGCGCACACCTTTTCGGCCGAATCCTCGAGAGTGATGCCCAATAACGAGGGGCCGGCACCCGACCAGCATGACGCCAGCGCTCCACAGTCGACCAGGGCCGAAAGAAGAGCCGGGGCCTCAGGAAAGAGCGTGGCGCGTGCATTTTGGTGCAGGCGATCAGCGGTCGCAGCCGGCGTCAAAAGCGCCGGCTGGGCCAGTCCGGCGAGCAGGAGGCCCATCCGGCCCAAGTTGAAGAGGGCGTCATCACGTGTGAGCGTCATAGGCAGGACCGCCCGGGCCTGTGCCGTGACCAAGGCGCGATCGGGCACGATGACCACGAAGGCCAGGCCATCGTGGAGGGGGAGCTGCGCCGCGGTGGCGCGTTCGTCCACGAGGGTGGCCGCCACCAGCCCGCCAAAGACACTTGCCGCCGCATTCTCGGGATGGCCGTCGAGGTCGGCGGCGATAGAGAACGGGTCGTCAGACCCGGCCGCAGCCGCAGCCGCAGCCGCCAGCGCGGCAGATGAGCCGAGGCCACGTGACACCGGGATCTGGGAACGCACCGTCACCGCGATCCGATCGTGACCGAGTATGGACGTGGCCACACGCACCGCAAGGTGTGACGCGTCGTCACAGAGTCCGGCACCCTCGCCCTCGCTGTGGACGCGCAGTGCGCCAGCGGGCTCCACTTCCACCTGGACATAGCAATCCAGAGCGACGGCGAGTGCGTCGAATCCGGGCCCTAAATTCGCCGACGAGGCAGGGGCCCGGGCGCGCATGGCCCTCAGAATAGGCGTTGGAGCACAGTCGCCTTGGGAAGCGGCTTGCGGAGGCGCACCGCGATCACCGCCCGCTGCGTCCCCAATTCGACCACGGCGGACCCGATGCGTGTGCCCGCCTTGGCGCCGGCGCGTACCGTGCGGCCCGGGGTCATGTGGCGATATGCATCGACACCAGGCCAACTCAGCATGGTGACGGTCGATGCGGCCGTTGCTTCGACGGTGCGGCCGGCCACTGTGACCTTGGCAATTCGCTCCCCCGCCCGGACGACAGGATCGGAGCCAATGGAAACACCGACATGATCGGCCAGGTTCAAGGCCAGGTAGCCGGCGACCGCCAGGACTTGCTCTCCGGTCTGCCCGGTCACCGCAGCGAGAATCATGGCCTCCTTCCCGTGCACCCTTCGCACGACAGCCACGACGTCACAGCCCCCTGCGGCAGTGGTGAAGCCTGACTTGACCCCGATCACCCCGTCAAACCCCAGCCAAGGGGTGTACGTCCAAATCCTGCCCGCCACCGGCAGGGTGACTGAGCTCATCTTGACGATGGAGGCGAACGTCGGATTGTCCATGTCGCGTGCCGCCAGCTTCAAGAGATCGCCTGCAGTGGACAGCGAACCCTGGTCGAATCCACTGGGGTCGGCGTAGTGCGTATGGTGCATGCCAAGGCGCGTCGCGGCGGAGTTCATTTTCACCACGAACGTCGGGATGTCACCCGCGTCCCAGCGCGCCAGGGTATCGGCGAAGTTGTCGGCTGAATGCACCAAGAGCCCCTCGAGCAATTGGCGTTCGGTCAGAACCTCCCCCACTGCCACCTGCGCGTTGGCCTGGTCCTCGACGGTGTCGGTCTCGAAATCGTCGAGGTCGGCCTGGGTCATGGTGATGCGGGGGCCGCCTTCACCAGGATGCAAAGGGTGATCGCGGAGAATGAGAAACGCCGTCATCATTTTCGTGAGGCTGGCGATGGGGACTGGCTGTTCCGGACCCGACGTCACGTCGATGCCAATTTGAAGGCACCGCAATAGCCGACTGTCCGGTGGACGGCCACGGTAATGACACGGGTAAAGCGGCCACCGAGACGTGGGTTGGCATCGTCGTCGTCACGGCGGCCACCGGAGCCGCTGCATTCAGTCGGACGGCAGCCAGCGCTCCCAACACGAGCACCAGGACCAGGCTCAACGCTGTCACGGTGAGCCGGCGCCGTCGCCCGTGGCCACGGCCATAGCCGCGGAGACGGCCACGACCTTGGTGCGAGGACGTTGACCGGTGCGAGGGCGTCGGTCGCAACGAGGACGGCCTTGTGCGGCCTCCGGGAACCCCCCGAATGCTGCTCGCCCTCCCAGGTTCGTTCGACCCGAACGGCGCCGCCACGGTGGGTGGCGGGTCCGGGAGGCTCAACTCATCGAGTCGAACTCGTCGGGCGTCATCAACACCTGACGCGCCTTCGAGCCCTCGCTCGGACCTACCACGCCCTTGCGCTCGAGCAGGTCCATCAACCTCCCGGCGTGGGCGAAGCCCACGCGGAACTTGCGCTGCAGCATCGACGTCGACCCCAATTGGGAGCGCACGACGAGATCCATCGCGGCGGAGAGGAGCTCGTCGTCATCATCGTCGACCCCTTCGATTCCTCCCGGTAATCCCTCGAGGACGTTCTCGATACCCACAACGGGCTCGGTCATCCCCCCTTGGGCTTGCCAGTGATGCACGACATCGCGCACCTCTTTCTCGGAGACCCAAGGCGCCTGGAGGCGACGGGGGACATTCGATGAGGCCGTCAGCAGCAACATGTCACCTTTGCCGACTAACCGCTCCGCACCCGCCTGGTCCAAGATCACCCGGCTATCGGCGAGCGACGACACCGACAACGCCATCCGGCTGGGAATGTTGGCCTTGATGACGCCGGTGATGACATCGACCGACGGGCGCTGGGTTGCCAGCACGAGGTGGATCCCGACGGCGCGGGCCATCTGCGCAATACGCACGACGGAGTCCTCGACATCGCGTGCCGCCACCATCATCAGGTCGTTCAACTCGTCGACCACGATGAGGATGAACGGCAGGACTTCGGGGAGCCGTGGCTGGTCGTCGATCTCTTCGTCCTTGTACACCGTCGGATGGTCTTCGCCGAGCGCCTTCGCCGTTGTCTCGGCAATTCGCTTCTTGTCCGACGGCGGCCCCGCCGGTGTGATCTCCCCCGCCGCCAGAGCCAAGTTGTACCCGGTGATGTCCCGCATGCCGTTCTCGGCCAGCAGGTCGTAGCGGCGTTCCATCTCCTTGACCGCCCATTGGAGGGCGTTGGCAGCCTTCTTGGGATCCACCACGACCGGGCTCACCAGATGCTGCAGGCCGTTGTACTGGCCCAGCTCCACACGCTTGGGGTCGATCAACATGAGCCGCACCTGTTCGGGTGTGCTGCGCATGAGCACCGAGGTGATGATGGAGTTGATGCACGACGACTTCCCCGCTCCGGTAGCCCCAGAAATAAGGATGTGCGGCATTTCGGCCAGGTTGGACATGACGGCCCGCCCCGCGATGTCCCGGCCCATGGCCACTTCGAGGGGATGCGTGGCCGTATGTGCTTCCGGCGAATCGAGGATGTCACGCAACGCCACCAGCTGGCGGGTTCGGTTCGGCACCTCGACCCCGATGGCCGACTTCCCGGGGATGGGGGCCAGGATCCGCACGTCGGGAGATGCCATGGCGTAGGCGATGTCACGCGAGAGGCTCGTCACGCGGGCCACCTTGACCCCCGGCCCCAACTCCAGTTCGAAACGGGTCACGGTCGGCCCCACGGTCTTGCCCAGCAGCGTGGTCGTCACGCCGTGGGCCTCGAGGGCCGCCACCAATGTCTGTCCCGCTGCTTCGAGTTGGCGCAGATCGTGGCTCAGCTGCTTGGTCGCCGAGAGGATATTGATGCTGGGCAGGACCCAGGAGCTTCCGGCCTTCGGCATGGCGGCCACCACGGCCGCGGGCCGCGCCAGCTCCGGCTCGGCCTCGGGCGCAGACTCGGCTGGGCTGAGAGCGAGCTCTGGCTCTTCCTCGGGTTCTGGCGCCGTTTGCGGGCGCTCAGCTTTCACTCGTTTCGCCTTCACCACCGGTTCATCGGTCTCTGGGCCATCCACGGCGACGCCGCTGTTCCACCACGAGGCCAACGTGGAACCGAGGGCACTGGCCCCGGTGCCGACGATCCGTCCGAACGTGGCTAATGACACCCCGGTCGCGATCAAACCGGCGACCAAGACAAGAGCGACGAAGAGCACGCCGGCGCCGGCCGAACCGATGCCGGCATGGAGCGGACGACCAGCGAGAGCTCCCACCCAGCCCCCCGCTTGGCGAAGGTTGGCGGACGGGTGAAACGGAGGATTGTGCTTGGCGAGCTGCCCCAAGCCACAGAAGCCGATAATGCCGAGAGCAGCGCCAATGCCGGTGCGCAGAGGCTCGGGTCGTTCCCGTTCCACCAAGAGCACCACGCCGGCACCCACGGCAATGATCGGGATGAGGATCCGCGTCCAGCCCAGCACGGTGGCCAACCCCGTGTCGACGCCGTTGCCGATTGGGCCGAGCGAATCACCCCAGACGGCCAACGCCAGCAGCACACCCAGCGTGACAAGCCCGATCGACCACAGATCGGCCGAGTGGCGGCGCAAGATGGAGGGTGCCGGCGCGGGCGCCGCTACGCGCTTTCGGGGTGCTGAGTGCGCGCCACGGGAACTGCTCTTGCGGGCCGGGGTGCGCGGCGCGACAGGTCGGCGCTTCGTGGTCACCACAGTAGGAGGCAGATTACCGCTGGTCGTGCCCAGTTCGGGGGACACCCACTTTCGGAGACGAACATATGTTCGCTATGCTAGGCGCTATGTCGCTGCGCTGGAAGTTGGCAGACGATGACGACGCCAGCACGCTCTTCGCCGATGAGCGGGCAGCCACCCGCCACGTGGGCAAAGGCGCTTACGCCGGCCTGGAGTTTCTCCATGTCAATGCCCGCACCATCATCAACACGGTTCCTCCCGAGAGCGCCATGCCCTTCCGTCACACCATCAATTGCTATAGAGGTTGCAGCCATGCGTGTGCCTACTGCTTCGCCCGACCGACGCACGACTATCTGGGCCTGAACATCGGCGACGACTTCGAGAAGCGCATCGTGGTCAAGATCAACGCAGTCGAGCGGCTGCGGGCCGAACTGCGGGCTTCCAAGTGGGACGGCGACCACATTGCCATGGGCACCAACACCGACCCCTACCAGCATGCCGAGGGGAAGTACCACCTCACCCAGGGCATGGTCGACGTCTTGTCGGAGGCGCGAAATCCGTTCAGCATCTTGACCAAGTCGACTCTCATCCTGCGGGACTCGGCCGCATTGGCACGAGCTACTTCACGTACCAAGGTCGCGATCAACTTTTCGGTCGGCTGCCTCGACCGTGCCGTATGGAAGTTGAGCGAGCCAGGTACGCCACCACCGGATCAACGCCTCGCCGCCTTGCGGCGGTTGACCGACGCCGGCATCTCGTGCGGTGTCCTCGTCGCGCCCGTGCTGCCCGGACTCTCCGACTCCGACGACCAATTGCGATCGGTGGCCGAGGCGGCAGCCGGGGCCGGGGCGGTCTCCGTCACCGGCGTCGCCCTGCACCTCAGAGGCAGGGTGCGCGAGCACTACTTCGAGTGGCTCAACCAGGTCCGGCCCGATCTGTTGGCGCTCTATCGGGAGCGATTCCAGGGCGGTGCCTATCAGGCGCAAACCGAGCGGGACCGCATCGCCGAGGTGGTCCGAGCCACCGCCCTGCGGTGCGGCGTGACCGGAAGAGCCACCTACGCTCCGGCGCCTGCAGCAGCCACGCCCGTGAAGCTCACTGCCGGCGAGCAGCTTTCGCTGCTCTGATTCTTCGCGCTTTCTGGACGGCTCTACACCATCAAGACGACAGGGACGATCATCGGCCGTCGCCGCGTGCGATCACCGACAATCTTGCCCAAGGCCTTGCGCGCGTGACGACTGAGCGCCTCGCTGTCACGGGTACCGTCTTTCAGGGCCTGCGTCACCGCGGCGCCGACCACATCGCTGGCCTCGCCCAAAAGCTCTTCTGCTTCGGGGGCGTGCACCCACCCCCGGGTCTCGATTACCGGCGGTCCGCTCAACGAGCCCTGACGGGTGTCGACGGTAACGACCACCATCACCACCCCCTCCTCGGCCAGTTTCTGACGATCACGCAGCACACCGTGGCCGATGTCGCCCACCGTGCCGTCGACGTACACGTAGCCGGCCGGCACCTTGCCGTCGCGAGTGATCCCCTGAGCATTGAGTTGCACGGCGTCACCGTCTTCGCACAGAAGCACCTTGGAGGGAGCGATCCCCATTGACAACCCGATCCGGACGTGGTGGACCATGTGCCGGTATTCGCCGTGAACCGGCACGAAGCACTCCGGGCACGTCACCGACATCAGGGTGCGCAGTTCTCCCTGTCGGGCGTGGCCGCTGACATGGACTGCTTCGGCTCCGGTGTGAATCACTTCAGCTCCACGCCGATAGAGCTCGTCGATAACCCGACCGACCGACCACTCGTTGCCCGGGATCGGGTGCGCACTGATGATCACGACGTCACCCTCGCCGACCTGAAGCCATTTGTTGTCGCCCGTCGCCATAAGGGAAAGTGCCGACATCGGCTCGCCCTGCGAACCGGTCGAGATCACACACATCTCTCCCGGGGGAACGGTGTCGACGTGCTCAATATCGACCAGCGTTCCCTTGGGGATGGAGATGATGCCAAGGCGCGTACCGAGCTCGACGTTCTTCCCCATTGAGCGGCCCAGTGTTGCCACCTTGCGACCGTTGGCGACGGCCGCATCGATGATCTGTTGCACCCGGTGCATATGGCTGGCGAAGCAGGCCACGATGATGCGCTTCCCAGGTTGGGCTGCAATGACACGCCGTAGCGTGACGCCCACGGAGGACTCCGACTCGGTGAAGCCAGGTTCCTCGGCGTTGGTGGAGTCGGACAAGAGAAGGCGGATACCGTCGGTACGCGCCAACTCACCCATGCGTGACAGGTCGGTCCGGCGCCCGTCGACCGGCTGTAGGTCGATCTTGAAGTCGCCCGAATGCAATATGACGCCCTGTGGCGTGTGGAAAGCAATGGCGAACGCGTTGGGGACCGAATGGGTCACCGGAATGAACTCCACATCGCAGGGCCCGATACGAATTCGCTCGCCGTCACCGACCGCGATGAACTCCGTGCGATGACCCAGCCCGGCTTCTTCGACCCGATGCCGGGCCAGCCCGACTGTCAGCTCGGAGCCGTATATCGGGACTTGCAGATCGCGCAATAGGTACGCCAGCCCGCCGGTGTGATCCTCGTGACCGTGCGTGAGGACGATGCCATCGACCTTGTCAGCACGCTCTCGCAGGTAGGTGAATTCGGGGAGGACCAGATCGACGCCTGGCATATCGGCGTCGGGAAACATGATGCCGCAGTCAAGAACAATGATGCGGCCGCCCACCTCGATGCAGGCGCAGTTACGACCAATCTCGCCGAGCCCGCCGAGGAAAACGACGCGGACAGGGGACGCCTTGGGGCGTGATCTCTGTTTTTCAGGCAACCGGTTGGCCCGTTGCAATCGGGGGGCCATAGGCCGCCAGGATCTTGGCGGCCTGAGAGTCGAGCTCGGCGGACGATTGACCCATCGGCAAACGGCACTGTCCCACCCGCAGACCCATGGCCCGGCAGATCGCTTTGGCCGGGAGCGGGTTCGGATACTCCTCGCTCGACTGGAAGTCGATGGCATCGAGCAGCTTCGCATTGCCGGTGATCGCTTCGGCCAGATCACCGCGCAGAAACGACTCGATCACGGACTTGAACTGCGGGCCGATCCAGTGCGACGCCACACTGATGGCTCCCACGGCTCCGACAGCCAGCAACGGCAGCGTCATCACGTCGTCGCCGCTGTAGATCTCGAAGCCGGCCGGCACCCGGGCGGCCAGGTGCGCCGATCCCGCGGGGTCCCCTGCGGCGTCCTTGAGCGCGACGATCGCCGGAACGTCATGGGCCAGGCGCACGATAGTGGAAGCCGCAATACGGCGGCCCGTACGCACCGGAATGTCATAGAGGGTGACGGGCAGTCCGCCGGCGGCCTCGGCCACGGCCCGGAAGTGCTCGTAGAGGCCAGACTGCGACGGGCGGTTGTAGTACGGCGTGACCACCAGCACGCCGTCGATGCCGCAGGACGCCGCCTGCGCCGTCAGCCGTACCGAGTGCTCGGTGTCATTGGACCCGGTACCGGCGATAACCGGGATGCTGACCGCTGCCGCGACGGCGCGCCAGAGGTCGAGCTTCTCTTCGTCGGTGAGCACGGAGCTCTCTCCGGTGGACCCGCTCAGCACCAACCCATCGCTCCCGTGGGCGGCCAACCAGCGAGCCAGTTCGACGGATGCGTCGATGTCGAGGGCGCCTGCTTCGTCGAAGGGGGTCACCATGGCGGTGATCACACGCCCGAACCGTGGCGCGCTCGGCGAAGTCTCCATCAACCGTTCACGCTACCAGCCGCCCCCACCGTTTGACGGCACGCGGGAGCTCTGGTGGGACGCTCAGGTTCAGGCTCAGGCGACCTGACGCTCGGCGGGCGAGCCGTCCGCAAAGGCGTCTTCTTCCTCCGTTGAGTCCGTGAGGTGCTCAAATGCAATGGCGCCCATATCGGTGAACTTCTCCCGCAGCCAGCCATCGGCGGCGTCCAACAGGCCGAGCTTTCTCAGATTGGGCACGATCTTGGAGAACAAAAGGATCTGGAAATCGTCTCGATCAGGTGCGTGGGAATACACCTTGACCACATCAGCCTTCGGCACCTCGAGGCGCTCCCACACCTCCTGCATGATCAAGCGATCCTTCATGCGGATTGCCGCCTCGAATGCAAACTCCTGTCGCTCACGCAACTCGGCCGAGCTGAGCTCCTTGTAGTACTCCTGCAGGCTCAGCACGCCGAAGGCGACGTGGCGCGCCTCATCCGCCATCACGTAGCGGAGCATCTTTTTGAGCAACGGCTCGGTAGTCATGGAGTGAATGAAGCCGAACGCAGCCAGGGCTAGACCCTCGACCATGATCTGCATGCCGAGATACGTCATGTCCCACCGCGAATCGCTCACGATGTCGTCGAGGAGCAGGCCGAGGTGCCCGTTCATGGGATAGTGCCCGGACAACTTGGTGTCGAGGTACCTGGAGAAAACCTCCACGTGACGCGCCTCATCCATTACCTGGGTCGCGGCGTAATACTTGGCATCGATCCAAGGGACGGTCTCGACAATTTTGGCCGTGCACAGCAGCGCTCCCTGTTCCCCGTGCATGAACTGGGAGAGCAACCAGTTCTGGTTCTCCATGCCGAATTTCAGCCACTCCTTGTCGCGCCACGTCTCGAGGACGGTGCCGGCAAGCTCGGCCGGGCCCCACTGCATCTGGTCCTGATTTGCCGCGGCGTTATTCATCACGACCTTTTCTTGGTCGACCTCGATCGACCAGTCGAGGTCTGTCTGGCCGTTCCATTGGGCTTTCTTGGCCTTCTCGTAGAGCTTGTCGAGCTGGGGCTTGGCTCCCTTGTCGTAGTCCCACGTGAACTCGGCGGGGCAGTTATCGGGCACACGATGAAACCCTTGGTCGTCGTAGTGCCCCACGAAGCTGACCACGGCTTCGAGATCGTCAATCTTCTCGCGGCCGATGAGTTCGAAGTTGGTCTTCATCAGAGCGCGGTTGCTGTCGTCAACGGTGGTCATCGCGATGTCTCCTTGGCGGCTTGGATGGAAGGAGTCGATTGGTCGGGCGTTGCGGACGTCGGCGTCGCTGCAGGAGTCGTTTCTCGGAGAGCGAGAATTCCCGGCATCACGAACGCGCGCACGAGGGCGCGGGTGTCATCAGGATCTGCCAAATCAGTCTCCGGAGCGGGATCAGCCATATATGCGAGCACAATGCGTATAGCCCACTCCGCCGCCCGGGAGGCCTCGTCCGGCGAGAGCCAGCGTGCAAAAAACGGGGCGGCAAAGTCACCGGCAGCGAAGAGGACCCGATCCAGATCGGAAAACGTGAGATGGGGCAAGATCACGCCAGGCTCGTAGGAAAGCAGATATGCCAAGGCGCGGTGTGCTCCGAGAAGTCGGGCCGATTCGACCATACCGGCCACGAGGACGTCTTCGAGATCCGTGGCTTCGCCCATGACGACCGCCAACGATGAGAACAAGCGGGCAACCTCGGTTTCCACAACGGCAGCCACGATGGCCTCCTTGCCGCGCGGGAACGTCCGGTAGAGCGTGGCTCGGGAGGACTTCGCTTCTCGGGCAATGTCGTCCAGGGTTGTCTTGGCCAGGCCGTGGCGCGCCATGCATCGCACGGTGGCATCCACGATGCGCACCCGGTTGGACGAGCGATCGTCGGCGCCCACGTGGTGCACGTTCTTTCGTCCCTGCGGGCGGCCCAGCACAGAGGTCACGTCAACAGATGTCAGGTCGGACGCTGCAACCGTGCTGGTATTGACCACTAATGAAACACTATGACGTTTTTTGTCTTAGTGTCAATCAGTCCTGATTCGTTGGTAAGCGCGCCGCTCGGCGCCGCTCGGCGTCGCTCAGCCCCACTTCGGCGCCGGTCCACGCCTTGACCTCGAGCTTGCTGGGAGCAAGCTGGTCGCGCAGTCCCGATACTTCTCGCGTGGAAAACCCAACCGAACGGTTCGGTACCGTTTTCCGAAAACAAGTCCCTCGGCCGGCGCCCCTCGGCCGGCGCCCCTCGGCCGGCACCCCCCTCGGCCGGCACCCCCCTCTCCCTCAGAGCCCTATGAGACGTTCACGTGCCCTGGCGCGATCCCAAAAAGGAGCAGGGCGAGCACGGCCAGGGTGACGGCGCTCGCTCCCACCGTGAGGGCGACCTCCCGCGCCGTCTGGCGCATCGTGGAGGCGTAGTGGAATGCCAGCGCCAGCACACATCCCACCAATAGTCCGCCGATGTGCGCCTGCCACTCGATGTTGCCGGTGAATCCGAGCACCAGATTGATCACGATCAGCGCGAGGACGGGGCCGATGGGCTTGCGTCGGAGAAGGGCCAGGACCACATAGGCGCCGAACACACCGAAGATGGCGCCAGAGGCACCGGCGCTGACTTGGGCCGCAGGAGCAATCAGGTAGGAGAGCACGTTGCCGCCAAGGCCAGCCAACAGATACAGCGCCAGGAAGCGGCTCTTGCCGAGCATGACTTCGACGGCGGGACCCACGATCAACAGGCTGATCATATTGAAGGCGATGTGGAGGAAATCGAGATGTAGGAAGAGTGACGTGAACAGCCGGTAGTACTCGTGCTCATAGTGCACGCCATTTGGCCACATGCCCAGCCGGTTGATGACGCTGGTCTTGCCGAAGCCGCTGGCCACGAAGACCACGGCGCAGACGACCACCAACGCGATGACCACCGGCGTCGGATTGGTCGAGCCGACCACACCGGTGCGGTTGGAGGCGGCGAAAGGGCGGATGACCTTGGTCTTCTTGGCACCGGCGGCGATGCAGTCCGGGCACTGCCACCCCACCGGGGCGTGCTGCATGCACTCCGTGCAGATGGGCCGGTCGCAATGGGCACAGATGGAGGAGGCCATCCGGTCGGGGTGATTGGCGCACATGCTCGAGGTCGACGTCATCGGATGCCCGCCAGCAACTCGGCCCGAACCAGCCGGGCGACCTGTTCGGGATCGTTCAGATCCCAGCGACCGGGAGAGCCGATGTAGGAGAGGACCATGCGGGCCAGGAAGTCAGCAGCCGCGTCAAGATTGGTCCCTTCGGCCATGCCATGACGCACGAGGTAGGGCACAAGGAATGCAGCCACCAATTTGTGCGTCTCGTTCGCCTCAATGGTCAGACGCGGCAACAGGATCTCAGGCTCAGTCATGAGGATGCGCTGGAGTACCTCGTGTCCAAGGATGGCGTTGTGGGCGAACACGAGGCCGCGCTCCATGACTTCTTCGAGCGTGTCGGCATTGTGCACCTCGTCGTAGAGACGAAGGAAAAAGCGACCGAACTCCCACGCGACCACCGCCCCGATGAGTTCGTCGCGCCCGGCCGGGAAGTAGCGATAGACGGTGGCCCGGGACACACCCGCCTCCCGAGCGACATCTTCGACCGTGGTCTTGGCCAATCCCCACCGGGCCACACAGTCATAGGCGGCCTGCAGGAGACGCTCGCGCACGTCGCTCACGTCAGGGTCGTTCTCACAGGTCGAGAAGGCCTTCGATCCCGAGCGTCAGGCCCGGGCGATCCGCCACCGCCCGCACGGCCAGGAGCACGCCGGGCATGAAGGAACGACGGTCGTACGAGTCGTGGCGGATGGTGAGGCTCTGGCCGAGGGCTCCGAAAATTACCTCTTCGTGGGCTATGAGGCCGGGGAGTCGCACCGAATGGATGTGGACGCCGCCGGCACCTTCGGCGCCCCGTGCGCCCGGCAACACCAGCTCGGTGGTCGGGTCGGCCGGCAGCGGGCCGGCCCCGCCATCCTCGCGGGCCGCGGCTATGAGTGCCGCCGTGTGCCGCGCCGTCCCCGACGGTGCGTCGCGCTTGGCGTCGTGATGCAACTCGATTATCTCGACACCGTCCATGTGGGGCGCCGCCAGCTCGCAAAAACGCATGAGCAATACCGCCCCGATGGCGAAGTTGGCGGCCACCACCGCATTGGCTGTGGCGTCGGCGAAGAGCTGGGCCGCCCCTTCGAGGTCGCCATCGCTCAGGCCTGTCGTCCCGATCACGGCATGGATGCCGTGGCCGGCGTAGTACGCGAGATTGGCCCGCACGGCGTCGGCCACGCTGAAGTCGACGACCACCTCGGCACCGCTTTCAGCGAGCGCAGCGACGTCGCCCACGACCGTAAGCCCCTCAATGGTCTGGCCGTCGTGACCGGGGTCTATGACCGAGACGAGCTCCAAATCGGGCGCAGCCATCACAGCAAGGCAAACCTCGCGGCCCATTCGGCCGCCGGCTCCGACCACACCGACCTTGCGCATCGGTTGAACCCTACTGGCCGGCTAACGACGCCACGTGATCAATGAAGGCACCTTCGTCGAAGGGGCCTACTGCGCTCAACGTGCGCGGCGCTTCAACCAGCTCTTGGGCTTGGGCCAACACCTCGTCGCGTCCGACCGCCTCAATACGGGCCAGCACCTCGTCGATCAATTGCACCTCACCGTGGAGGAGCAGGGAGGAGCCGATACGACCCATGCGGGCCCCGGAATCCTCGCCCGAAAGCAACATCTCGGCCCGCAGGTTTCCCTTCGCCACGGCCAGTTCGCGATCGGTGATCCCGTGCACGGCCATCAGCTCGAGCTCACCGGTGATGATGCGCAGAACCTCGTCGACATGATCGGGCGCCGTGCCGACGACGACTGCGAGCGAGCCCGCATCTTGGTAGGCGGCCCGTTCCGACCACACTGAGTAGGCCAGCCCGCGCTCTTCGCGCACCTTTTGGAAGAGGCGGCTCGACAAGCCGCCCCCGAGCACGTGATTGAGCACGGCCAGAGCCCAGCGCCGCTCGTCGTAGCGCGAAACTGATCGCATCCCGTAGACCACGTGCGCCTGTTCAGTCGGCCGCCGCACCACACTCAGCCGTTCCGTGTTGGGCCCGGGTGCAGTCCGCTGCGGTGCCACTCCTCCCGGCTGTCCCGCGAAACGTCGCTCGAGATCGGCTGCCACCGCGTCGTGCGTGCAGTCCCCCGCCACCGAAACCACCATGTTCCCGGGACGGTAGTGATGAGTGAAGAAGCGACGTATGTCATCTGCGTCGAGGTCGCCAACCGTCGATTGGGTGCCGAGCGTGTCTCGACCGAGCGCGTGCCCAGGGAACAACGACGACTGCCACTGCTCGGCCACCAGATCTGCCGGTTCGTCGGCGTGCATCAGAATCTCGTCGAGAATCACCGTGCGCTCCGCGTCGACATCGGACTGGCGTAACGCCGGATCCCACATGATTTCGCTGAGGATGTCGAGCCCGAGTGGGAGGTGCTCCGACAGGAGACGGACGTAAAAGGTCGTGTACTCCTTAGTGGTGAATGCGTTGCAGTCTCCACCCACCTCGTCGAGCGACTCCGCAATGGCTGCGGCCGAACGCGCCGGCGTGCCCTTGAAGAGAAGGTGCTCGAGGAAATGCGAGGCACCGGCAACGTCATCGGACTCGTCGCGCGAGCCCGAACCAACCCAATAGGCCACCGCGACCGAGCGCACATCCGCCATGGTCTCAGTGACCAGGCGGATGCCGCTGGGAAGTAAGGAGGTCTCGATCAACGACGACGCGAACGGCCGCGCGGTGGGCGGCGATCGCCGCCACTGCTGCTTCGGCCTTCCGCTTCGACCGCACCAGGACCGAGGTCCCCGAGCTCGGAAACCAGTTCCGCCTCGAAGGCGTCCTCGAACGAAGGCACGCCGTTACCGGCGGCCGCCGGTGCGGCAGAAGGCCCCGTGCGCTCTCGGGGGGCGTCGCTGCGCCCTCGGTCACCTCGGTCACCTCGGTCACCGCTGCCGCCAGAACTGCGGCCGCCGCCGTTGCCCGAAGGCGACGAACTGGCACCGTCCTCGGCGCTGACTTCAGGCGCCGAGGCCAGCGACAAGGAGACCTTGCCCTGCGGATCGATGTCGTCCACGCGCACCTCGATCGGCTGGCCTAACGTCAACACGTCTTCAACGTTGTTGATCCGCTTGCCGCCGGCGAGCGACGAGAGCTTCGAGATATGCAACAACCCGTCACGGCCAGGCAGCACGTTGACGAAGGCGCCGAACTTGGTGATGTTGACCACCTTGCCGGCGTACACCGCGCCCACATCGGCTGTCGGCGGGTCGAGGATGAGCGAGATACGCCGTCGCGCCTCCTCGACGGCGTTGCCGTCCTTGGCGCCGATGGTGACCGTGCCGACCATGCCGTCGTCGTCGACCGCGATGTCCGCGCCAGTCTCCTGCTGCAGGGTGTTGATGACCTTGCCCTTGGGCCCGATGACCTCACCGATCTTGTCGATCGGGATCTCCATGGAGACGATCTTCGGGGCGCTGTTGGCCACGTGGTCACGCGGCTCGGCGATGGCGCTCGCCATGACGCCGAGAATCGTCAACCGGGCCTCTTTGGCCTGCAGGAGCGCCTTGGCCAGCACATCGGCCGGGAGACCGGCGATCTTGGTGTCGAGCTGGAGCGCGGTCACCGCATCAGCGGTGCCGGCCACCTTGAAGTCCATGTCGCCGAAGGCGTCCTCGGAGCCCAGGATGTCGGTGAGGGTGACGTAGGTGCCGCCGTCATAGACCAGGCCCATGGCGATGCCCGCCACCGGAGCCTTGAGGGGTACACCGGCGGCCATCAGCGACAAGGTCGAGCCGCAGACCGACGCCATCGACGTGGAGCCGTTCGAAGCCAGGACGTCGGAGACCAGGCGCAAGGTGTAGGGGAATTCCTCGGCGCTCGGAACGACCGGCAACAGCGCTCGCTCGGCCAGCAGCCCGTGCCCGATCTCGCGACGCTTGGGGCCGCGCATGAAGCCGGTCTCTCCCGTGGAGAAGGGCGGGAAGTTGTAGTGATGCATGTAGCGCTTGGAGTCGACCGGCGTGATCGTGTCGAGCATCTGGGCCATGCGAGGCATGCCGAGCGTCGTGACGTTGAGCACCTGGGTCTCGCCCCGCTGGAACAGGGCCGAGCCGTGCGCCGTTGGGAAGAGGTCGACCTCGGCGGACAATGGACGGATATCGGCCGTGCCACGGCCGTCGACCCGCACGCCGTCCTCGACGATGCGCTTGCGCACGAGCTTCTTGGTCAGCGAGCGGATGGCCGCCTTGATCTCGCCGGATCGGCCTTCGAACTCGTCAGCCAGCGCGGCCTGGATCTCCTTGCCGGCGGCATCGAGGGCTTCATTGCGCTCGGTCTTGGCCGTGACCAGGTTGGCCTTGGCGATGAGGTCGGTGCCAACCGCCTCGACCCGGGCCCACACGTCGTCGGTGTAGTCCGAGAAGGTGGAGAAGGCGATGGTCTCGATCGGGCCCTTGGCGGCGACGACGCCGGCCACCAGCTCACGCTGCAGCAGGATGGACTCGCGGATCCAGGTCTTGGCCGCCTCCAGACCCTCAGCCAGCACCTCTTCGGTGACCTTGGGGGCGCCCGCTTCGTAATAGTCCCATGAGTGCTCGGTCCCCCCGGCCTCGACCATCATGATGGCGATGTCGGTGGTGTCCGTCTCGTCGAGGGCCCGGCCGGCGACGACGAGCTCGAACGTGGCGGCGTCACCCTCTTCGAATGTCGGGTGCGGGATCCAGGTGCCGTCGACGCTGTAGGCCACCCGGACGGCGCCGATGGGGCCGTCGAACGGAATGCCCGACAACATGAGCGCCGCCGAGGCCGCGTTGATGGCCAGCACATCGTGCGGGTTGATCTGATCGGCGCCGAAGATCGTCCCGACCACGTGCACTTCGTTGCGGAAGCCGCTCGGGAAGGACGGGCGAAGGGGACGGTCGATGAGCCGGCAGGTCAGGATGGCCTGGTCCGAGCTCTTGCCTTCCCGGCGGAAGAACGAACCGGGGATCTTGCCGGCAGCGTATGCCCGCTCCTCGATGTCAACGGTGAGCGGGAAGAAATCGGTCCCCTCCCGTACGGATCGGGCCGCAGTGGCCGTGGCCAAAAGGACAGTGTCCCCGATGCGTGCAAGCACGGCTCCGTCGGCGAGCTGCGCCAACTTTCCGGACTCAAACGACAGGGTGCGGTCGGTGCCACTGATAGGGCCCGACACGGAAATGGCGTCAGCCATGATGCTCCTCGTGTGGTGTTTGGGGGCATCTCTTGTCTGGTTCCCAGTGGTCGACCACCTTCCTTGCGAAAGTGACCGGCGACTGGCAGCCAGCGTCCCGAGACGCCCGGATGTGTTTCGTTACCGCCGAATGCCGAGGCGGCCGATGATGGTGCGGTAGCGCTCGACGTCGTTCTTTCGCACGTAATCGAGCAACCGCCGACGCTGGCCGATGAGCTTCATCAGGCCGCGTCGAGTGTGATGGTCCCCTTTGTGATCCTTCAAGTGCTCCGTAAGATGGTTGATCCGCCCCGACAGCAGTGCGATCTGCACCTCTGGTGAACCAGTGTCACTTTCGTGCAGCCGGTACTCGGCAATAGTGGCCTGCGTGTCGGGCATAAATCGAAGAACCTCGGAGAGTTGTAGGAGTGCGGTGGAGAACCAGCCCCAACCGGCATCCATGTTAGCAGGTGGTCCGGCGTGGGCGGAGGTGGTCCGCCACGAGCGGGTCGGCCGGGCTGAGCTGGTAGGTCAGCGATCGGCCGAGAGCGCCCGTTGCGCAGCTGCTGCGTCCTCGTGCATCTGGGCGATCAGGGCATCGACCGAGTCGAACTGCCGCTCGTCGCGGAGGCGGGTCACGAACGATACAGCGCCGAGCTCCCCGTAGAGGTCCCCGTCGAACTGGAGAAGATAGGCCTCCACCAGGACTGATGCAGTACCGGGCTCGTAGAAGGTGGGTCGCCGACCGACCGAGATGGCTGCCTCGTGGACGCTCCCGTCGGCCCGGGTGAAGTAGCCGGCATAAATGCCGTCGGCTGGCAGGGCAATGTCGTCGGCAATCATCATGTTGGCCGTCGGGAATCCCAGTACCGGTCCGCCCCGGCCGTCCCCGTGGACCACGGTGCCCCTCACCTCGTGCGGCCGTCCCAGCAGCTTGGCGGCGCCGACCACGTCGCCCTCGGCCACCAGGCTCCGAATTCGGGTCGACGAAACGGGATCGGGACTGCCCTCTCCGGTCGGGCTGGCCCCGGTCAGGCTGGCCCCGGTCAGGCGGGCGCCGATCACCTTGAAGCCGTACTCGCGGCCGAGCGCGGTCAATAGGGCGACGTTCCCTTTTCTCCCATGACCGAAGTGGAAGTCCTCGCCGACTACGACCAGGCGAGCGCCGAGCATGTCGACCAACACCTCCTTGACGAAATCCTCGGCGGACTCGTCGGCCCGGGTCCGGTCGAACTCGATGACCAGGGTGCGATCGATGCCACAGTCGGCCAGCAACTCGAGCTTCTGCGCCAGATCGGTCAGCTGCGGTGGAGCCGATTCGGGACGTACCACGCCGGCCGGGTGACGGTCGAAGGTGACCACGACGGTCGACAACCCCTCGGCCGCAGCCAGGGCGGACAGCTCATGCAGCAGTGCCCTATGCCCCAGGTGCACGCCGTCATAGGCGCCGATCGTGACGGCAGTTCCGGACATTGCGATTGAGGATAGACGGCGCTTGAGACGAGACGTCAGGTGCCGGTCAGGACGACTGCCGGTTTGATGCGATCAGTATCGGTGGCCTCATAGACCGCCAGCAGGTCCCCGTCCTGATCCAACATGGCCCACGGACCTTCGCCCACCGCACCTATCGGCACGCGGTCGAGCGGCAGACCACGCCCGATCAAGGTGGCGATCTCCGGCCCCACGGTCACGGCGCCGAGGTCACGCATGGCCTCGGCGGGTGTGAGGACGGCGTCGGTGGAGAGAAGATCGAGTGGGCGCATCTCGCCCCCTCCGAACGAGCCGATACGAGTCCGTCGCAACAGACCGATGTGGGCTCCGCCGCCGAGCGCCGTTCCCATATCTTCGGCCAGCACGCGGATGTAGGTGCCCGACGAGCACTCCACCTCGGCCCGGTACACGCCCGGACGCTCGGGGATCGCCGCCACGTCGAAGCGGAACACGTGCACGCGCCGCGGCGGGCGTTCGACCTCAATGCCCTGCCGAGCGAGCTCGTGCAGGCGCCGCCCACCGATCTTCACGGCCGACACCATGGGCGGGATCTGCTCGATGGCGCCCGTCAGGTTGACCGCCGCTGCTTGTACCTGTTCGAGTGTGACGCCGGACATGTCCCACTTCCCCGTCACCTCGCCCGAAGCATCGAGCGTCGACGTGTTCGCGCCCAGCACGATCTCGGCCACATACGTCTTTGGAAGGGCCGTCAGGAACCGCATGAGGCGGGTGGCCCGCCCCAACCCGACCAAGAGGACGCCGGTGGCGTCGGGGTCCAGGGTGCCGGCGTGACCTACCCGTCGCTGTCCGAACAGACGCCGACAGCGGGCCACCACGTCGTGGGAGGTCCAGCCGGCTTCCTTGTCGACTACCACCAGGCCGGTGGCGCTCACCGTCCTGATTCGCTCATGGAGCGGCCTTGCTCATGACTGAGGAGGGTCTTGATCCCTGTCCAGGCCGCGCAGGAGCTCTTCGACCCGGGACCCGGCGGCGATGGCCGGGTCGGCCTTGAACGTCAGCCGCGGGGTGCGCTTGAGGGTCACCTGGGCGCCGATGAGCCGCTGGAGATGCGGGCGCCGCTCCTCGAGCGCCTCGGCTGCATCCACCTCCAGGGTGGCGAGGTAGACGGTGGCCGTCCGCATGTCGGCGGCCGTGTCGACGGAGGTCACCGTGACCATGCGCATGCGCTCATCGGCGTCGGCCAGCCGCTCGATCTCTTCCGCAATAACCTGTCGGAGGACCTGATTCACCCGCAACGAGCGCGGGTACGTGGCGGTACGCCGTTTCACGAAGATGTCACGTCCGCGCGATCTCGCGCTCCTCAAACGTCTCGATGATGTCACCGGCGTGGAGGTCCTGGAAGTCGGACAGGCCGATACCACACTCGAACCCGGCCGCAACCTCTCGCACGTCGTCCTTGAAGCGCCGCAACGAGGTGATGGAGCCCTTCCAGATGACCGTGCCCTCACGGAGGAAACGCACCTTCGAACCGCGGGTGATCTTGCCTTCTCGCACGTAACAACCGGCGATGGCGCCGACGCGTGGGACACGTATGACCTCGCGCACCTCGGCCTCGCCCGTGACCACTTCTTCGTACAGAGGCGAGAGCAGGCCGAGCATGGCTGCCTCGATGTCCTCGAGCAGCTTGTAGATGATCTCGTAGGTCCGCACTTCGACATCGGAGGATTCGGCCAACTCGCGCGAGCGCCGGTCGGGTCGCACGTTGAACCCGATGATGGTGGCGCTCGAGGCCGCAGCCAGCTGGACGTCGTTCTCGGTGATGCCACCGATGCCTCGCAACACGAAGCTCAACTTCACGTCGTCGCGCTCGAGTCGCTTGAGACTTTCGGTCACGGCCTCCAATGAGCCCTGCACGTCGGCCTTGAGCACGATGTTGAGGGTCGCCGTCTCGCCGCGCTGGATCTGTTCGAAGAGGTCTTCAAGTTTGGCTCCGGTAGCCGCAGACGCCACTGGCTTGTGGCCCGACAGGCGGAAGCGTTGCGCTCTCGCCTCGCCCAGCGTGCGGGCCCGTGCGAGATCCTTGGCGCCGCGCATCTCGTCCCCGGCATGAGGAGGCTCAGAGAATCCCAATACCTGCACCGGCGTCGAAGGGAGTGCTTCCTTTACATGGTCACCCAAGTCGTCGACGAGTGCCTTGACCTTGCCCCAGGCGGCACCCGCCACCACCGGGTCGCCCACCCGGAGCGTGCCCTGCTGGACAATGACGGTAGCGACGGGACCCCGGCCGACCTCGAGGTTGGCCTCGAGTACAACGCCACGCGCCTCGCCTTCGACCCGCGCCGTCAGCTCTTCCACCTCGGCCACCAGCGTGATCTGCTCGAGCAAGTTCTCGATCCCGGTCCCCACGAGGGCGGAGACCTCCACCACGATGGTGTCACCACCCCATGCTTCAGGAACGAGTCCGCGCTCGGAGAGCTGCTGCAGCACGCGTGTCGAATCGGCGTCCGGGCGGTCCATCTTGTTGACGGCCACGATGATCGGGACGTCGGCCGCCTTGGCGTGGTCGATAGCTTCGATCGTCTGCGGCATCACGCCGTCGTCGGCCGCCACGACCAACACCACGATGTCGGTCGCCTGGGCGCCACGAGCTCGCATGGCGGTGAACGCAGCGTGGCCCGGGGTGTCGATGAACGTGATCCTCTTGTCGTGCCACACCACCTGATAAGCCCCGATGTGCTGTGTGATGCCACCGGCTTCTCCCGCCACGACATCGGTCTTGCGGATGCGGTCCAGCAGGAGCGTCTTGCCGTGGTCGACGTGTCCCATGACGGTGACGACGGGAGGCCGGGGTCGCTGATCAGCGTCCTCTTCCTCATCTTCTTCTTCGAAGTAACGCGCCAACAGCTCAGCTTCTTGTTCCTCACCGGGATCGACCAAGCGCACGTCGGCGCCGATCTCCGCCGCGAAGAGCTCGATCATGTCGTCGGTCAGCGACTGCGTGGCCATGACCATTTCGCCCTGGAGCATCAGGAATCGCACGATGTCCCCTGCGCTGCGGTTCAGCTTGGGACCCAGATCGCGCGCCGTGGAGCCGCGCTCGACGATGACCTCGCCGTCGGGTACCGGCGCTGTTGAGGGTTGATAGCTGGTGAGTTGTGTCGGCTCGAGCTCTTCGAGATTGCGCCGGCGGCGACGGGCCCGACGCTGCGGCGGGCGACGTCCGGGCAGTCCACTGCGCCCGGCGGCGGGCGGCGCAGTCGAAGGTCCGCCGCCTCCAGGACGACCGCTGAAGCCACCCGAACCACTGGGACGGCTACCGAAACTGCTGCTGCCTGGCCCACCGGGGCCACCTGTGGGGCGACCGGCTCCCGGGGCGGGTCGGCCTCCTGTGCGGGCCGGGTAGCCACTGCCGCCCGGCCGCGTGGGCGGAGCGGTCGGACGTCGACCACCCAGGCCCGGTGGCGGCGGGATCGGACGTCCACTCGGCCCGATCGGCGGACGTGGAGGAGGTGGTGGCGGAACAGGCTTGCCGCTCGGGCTCAAAGGAGGTCGGGGTGCGCGCTCGGCGGGAGGCGCCGGCGCAGCAGGGGCTGCAGCTGCGGGCGACGCTGGGGCGGCGGGGGCAGCCGGAGGAGCGGCCGTTGGGGCTGCGGCCGTTGGGGCTGCGGCCGTTGGGGCTGCGGCCGTTGGGGCTGCGGCCGTTGGGGCTGCAGTTGAAGCTGCGACGCGTCCTGGCGCTGGGGCAGGCGACGCTGATGGTGCCGGTGCGGCTGGTGGCGCCGAACGCGTCGACGTTGGCGCTGGTGCCGGCGAAGATGCACCCGGTGCGGCGGCGGGTGCCCTTGGAGGAGCTGGTGCTGGCACTGGTGCGGCAGGGGCTCCGACCGGGGCGGGTGGTGCTGTGCTTGGTGCGGACGCTGCTGGCGGTGCAGACGCCGGCGTTGACGTCGGTGCGTCAGATCGGACGGGGCGTGCGGGGGTGCCGGCGACCGTGCTCGGCGACCCGGTTGGCCTGCTACTGATGAGGCGGGGGGCCCGGGCGTCACCGCTCGTCGGCCTCGCTGTCGCCGGGGACGACGACGAGATCGTCCTGCCGGCCGCCCTCTTGTCAGGAGCGGCAGCAGGGGGTGGCGGCGGCTCTTCGGGCGTGACCTCACGACGGAGGCCTTCGGCGTCGGCCTTACGACGGACGCGGTCCGCCTGCGCGTCCTCAATGGAGGACGAGTGGCTCTTCACCCCAATGCCAAGGGAAAGGGCCAGGTCAAGCCCTTCCTTGTTGCTGAGGCCTAGCTCTTTGGCTAGTTCATAGACGCGGATCTTCTTCGGCAAGTGGTTCTCTATGTCCTTCGTACTCTTTGGGCCCCGGGGTGACCCGCAGCCCTCTATCCTCGCACATCGGGTGGATCGTGCTTCGACGCGCTTTCCAGGCTCGTCCGTAGATGTTCGACGGCAACGGTTGTGACTGGTGCCCGCAATGCCCGGTCGAAGGCACGTCTGCGTGCTGCTTCCTGGAGGCAGCTCGCTGACCCCTCACAGAGCCACGCACCCCGGCCGGGACCGGTTCGGTCCGCCCTCAACTGACCATCGGCCAGCCGCACAACTCGGAACAACACGTCGGCCGGGCGTGCCTTTCGGCATCCGACGCAGGTCCGTGTCGGTACTATGCCTCGGCTCCCGTCGCGGGAGGCGACGACTCGTCGCCTGAGCCAGCGGACTCGTCGGCCGCGCTGACGCCCTCTGCATCGGCTGTCGCCGAATTTGTAGCGACAGGCTCGTCACCAGGTGTCACGTCGGCTTGATGCGTCCACTCCTCGGCCGACATGGCCTCGCCACCCTCGGCCGGCTTCCACACCATTTCGCCCGACTCGTCCTCGACCCACTCACCTTCGGCCCACTCTTGGTCGCCGTAGCCCGCTTCTTCCTCGGCCAGCTGCGTCTCGCTCTTGATGTCGATCCGCCAGCCCGTCAGTCGAGCAGCCAGGCGAGCATTCTGACCTTCCTTGCCGATGGCCAATGAAAGTTGGAAGTCGCTGACCACCACCGTTGCCGTCCCGGTCTCTTCATCGAGGCGAACCTCGCGGACACGGGCCGGTGCCAGAGCATTTTGAATAAGGTCAACCGGGTCATCGGAGAACGGCACGACGTCGACGCGCTCCCCGCGCAACTCGTTGGTCACCATGCGCACGCGCGAGCCGCGCGCACCGACGCAGGCCCCCACGGGATCGACATTGGGATCGTTGGACCACACCGCGATCTTCGTGCGGTGTCCAGGCTCACGTGCCGCCGCCTTGATCTCGACCACACCCGAGGAGATCTCGGGTACTTCGAGCTCGAAGAGTCGCTTGATCAGGCCCGGATGGGTGCGACTCACCACGATCTGTGGACCCTTGCTCGTCTTGCGCACTTCGACGATGTACGCCTTGAGACGCGTCCCGTGCTCGTAGCGCTCATAGGACACCTGCTCAGCCTGCGGCAAGAGTGCTTCCACCTTGCCGAGGTCAAGCAGCGTGTAGCGGTTGTCCGTCTGCTGCACGATCCCGGTCACGATGTCCCCCTCGCGCCCGGCGTACTCCTCGTACTTCATGTCCCGCTCGACTTCACGGATCCGTTGGAGGATGACCTGCTTCGCCGTCTGGGCGGCGATGCGCCCGAAATCGTCCGGCGTGTCGTCCCATTCGCGGATGACTTCCCCGTCTTCGTCCAGCTCCTGGCCATAGACGCGGATTTCGCCCGAGTCAGGATCAATGGTGACCACGGCCTCTTCGGCCGCGTCGGGGCGTCGCTTGTACGCGGCCACCAAGGCGTTAGCCAGCGCATCGAGCAACGTCTCGACCGAGATCCCCTTGTCCCGGGCGATCTGCCCCAATGCGTCCAAAAACTCGAAATTGGTCTTACTCATGACCTGCTCACCCTCTTACTCTCTTCGGCTGGGGACCCCATTCAAAAATGGTGCGGGCGCGCTCGACCTCGCCGTAGGCGACACGCAGCGAGCCATCGGGTAGGTCAGGTCCGACCAGAGTGAATCCGGTCTCGTCAGCGGACTCGATGGTGCCCCTGACACGACGCACTTCAGACGTTCCCCCGTGCACGCGCACGGTGACGGCCTCGCCGACGGCCCGCACGAAGTGGGCGGGAGTCCGAAGACGGCGCTCCAGCCCGGGGCTGGAAACGGCCAGGGTGTAGCGGCCGGGAAGCGGGTCGAGCTCGTCGAGTGTGTCGGAAACTGCGCGCGTCGCCTCACCAAGCGTGTCGAGGTCCACCCCGCCCTCACGATCGACGAAAATGGTCAACTCGGAACCATGGAGCTCGACATCGACGAGGTCGAGCCCGCGGGTCTCGAGCAGGGGCGACAGCGCCTCAACCAGGTCGTTCGTGTCCCTCGCCATCACTGTCACCTCCTCTCGACGGTCACCATCACCTTCTGCCACCTGCATTGCGAGCCCCGGAATGCGAAAGCGTGGGCCGCAGCCCACGCTCCAACGAGGTACTGATACTCAAACTGGACAGCGCGAGGGATTATAGCAATCCGCCGCTCCGTGCGATCCCCCTTTCTTCTGCCGTCGCAGGCACGGCGCGCGTGGGTGGCCTGGTAGTCGTGAGTAGGTAGTGAAAACTACTGGCCGACCGGTAAGCGATTGAAAACCATCCGGGGTTCCCTCTCGACAAGCCCGTCGCTCAGCGCAAGGGGGTCGCCACCTGCTGAACCTCGAGCCCGGCATGAGGGCCGGCGGCAGGGCCTGGCATGGGGCCTGGCGTCCGGCCCCGCATCCGGCCCGGCCCGGCGTCCTTCAATACGACCGGGCGACCACCGCAGTCAGATCCGCTTCGTCGTCCCCGACTTCGGTCAGGCTTCCATCGGCGCGCTGAAGGCAGCGAATCGACAAAGCCTTGGCGCCGAGTCGGTCCTCGCCATCGAGCCCCAGCGCACTCATGGGAATCCTCGCAAAACCCGCACTGGCGGCCTCGATTGCCTCGTCCAGGCTGCGCACATCCACCGTGCGCTGCTGCCGCGCTGCGGTGGCCTCGGCCAGCAGCTCCGGACCGACTCGCGCCAGGATCTCGGTGACCGCTCCCCGTACGCCGGCCAGGGGCAGCGTCTCTTTTACAAGGGTATGCCTGGTCACCACGGTAACCTTCCCCTCGGCCAGATCCCGGGGTCCGATTTCCACCCTGACCGGGACGCCCTTGAGCTCCCAGTCCACGCTCCGGCGCCCGAAGCTGGTTCCGGTGCGGTCGTCGAGCCGCACCCGGTGTCCGTCGGCCCGCAACTCGGCAACCAGCGCGTCGGCTGCCGCCCGCACGCCCTCTTCCTCCTTGATCAGCAACACCACGACCTGGGAGGGGGCGAGGGCCGGAGGAAGTCGCAAGCCGAAATCGTCACCGTGCCCCATGACCACGGCGCCGATCAAACGGGTCGACACTCCCCATGAGGTCTGCCAGACGTACTCCAGCACACCCTCGGTATTGGTGTAGGTGATGTCAAAAACTCGGGAGAAGTTCTGGCCCAGCTCGTGGCTGGTCCCCATCTGCAGAGCTTTGCCGTCCCCCATCATCCCCTCGCAGGTCCACGTCCGCGTCGCTCCGGCAAATCGTTCCCGCGCCGTCTTGTGGCCTGTGAGCACGGGCAAGGCCGCCACGTCCACCATGGTGGCCAGGTACACATCGCGCAGGATTTGCAGCGCATACGCCCGCGCTTGCGCCTCGGTGGCATGGGCGGTGTGCCCCTCCTGCCAGAGGAACTCGGTCGTGCGGAGGAAGAGCCGGGGCCGCAGCTCCCATCGCACCACGTTGGCCCACTGGTTGATCAAAAGGGGAAGGTCGCGGTGGCTCTGAATCCATTTGGCGAAGAAGCTGTTGATCACGGTCTCGCTGGTGGGACGGACCACCACCGGCTCCTCGAGCTTCTTGCCCCCGCCGTGGGTCACCACGGCCAACTCGGGACTGAAGCCTTCGACATGCTCGGCTTCGAGGCTCAGGAACGACTCGGGGATGAACAGCGGGAAATAGGCGTTCTCGGCTCCCGCCTCCTTAATGCGCCGGTCGAGGTCCGCCTGCAGTAGCTCCCAGATCCCATAGCCCCACGGACGGATGACCATCGTCCCGCGTACCGGCCCGTTCTCGGCCAATTCGGCCCGGGCGATCACTTCTTGGTACCAGCGGGGAAAGTCCTCCGCCCTGGTCACGATCGCGCCCTTGCTCATGGGTGGGCACGTTAGTGGGGCCAGAACATGGCCTCGACGAGACCCTCAGCTCGAGGGCGCGGCGGTGAATCGTCTCGATCTTGGCCGAGGTGTGGTTCGGGTCCACACCCGTCGACTCGAGCAGCTCCCGGCGGTCGGCCTCCGCTTCCGCCTCCGCTCCGGCATCCGCCGCCGCGATGCGGGCCTCGACCCCCTCGGCCACCAGGCGCTCAGCCTCTTCGACCAGGGCCTGGACCATTCCGTCCTCGGGAACGACACGGACGATCTTGCCCCTGATGAACAAATGCCCCTTGTTCTTGCCCGCGGCGATGCCGATGTCGGCTTCCCGCGCTTCGCCCGGACCGTTGACGACGCAGCCCATGACCGCGACCTGAATCGGCAGGTTCAGCTTCTCGAGCGCTTCCTGCGCTTCTTTGGCCACGGCGATCACGTCCACTTGCGCCCGCCCGCAGGAGGGACACGCGATCAGGTCGAGGCCCTTGCGCTCGCGCAGGCCGAGCGACTCGAGCAACTGACGTCCGGCCCGAGCTTCTTCCACCGGATCGGCCGTGAGCGAGAAGCGGATGGTGTCCCCGATGCCCTCGGCCAAGAGGGTGGCGATACCCGCCGTCCCCTTCACGAGCCCACCGGGCGGCGGACCTGCTTCGGTCACCCCCAGATGCAAAGGGTGGTCGAAGGTCTCCGAGGCCAGCCGGTAGGCGGCGATCATCAGTGCGACCGAGGAGGCCTTGACCGAGATCTTGACGTCGTTGAAGTCCACCTCTTCGAAGTAGGCCAACTCGTTGCGGGCCGACTCGACGAGTGCTTCGGGGGTGGCTCCCCCGTACTTGGCGTAGATGTCGGGATGCAGCGACCCCGCATTGACCCCGATGCGGATGGGCACCCCACGGTCACGGGCCTCGGCGGCCACCTGCTTGATCTCGGCCTCCTTGCGGAGGTTCCCGGGGTTGAGGCGCAGACCCTGCACGCCTGCCTCCAGCGCGGCCAATGCCATCTCGTGATGGAAGTGGATGTCAGCCACGATCGGCACGGGCGATCGCGGGACGATTTGAGCCAGTCCGATGGCGGCCCCCTCGTCGTTACAGGTGCAGCGGACGATGTCGGCCCCGGCCGCGGCGAGTGCGTAGATCTGAGCCAGCGTGCCATCGACGTCCGCCGTCTTGGTGGTGGTCATGGACTGGACGGTGACGGGCGCCCCGTCGCCGATCGGCACACCACCCAGGGTGATGCGTCGGGTCGGGCGGCGGGTCGTGAGGAGGGAAGCGGAGAGGTCCATGGTTCCGATCAGGGGAAGACGTTCTGGAGGGGATGGGCGATGTCAAGGAAGATGACCGAAATGGCGAACAGCGCGAGGAAGGCCAGAACGGGTGCGAGATACGGGATCAGCTTGGTGAGGTCCGCTTGATAGTAGGGCTTACCCTTCTTGGTGCGGATCCATTCATACACCGCCAGGGCCACGTGGCCCCCGTCGAACGGCATGATCGGCAGCATGTTCAACAGGGCGAAGGCGATGTTGATCACGATGAGGAGGGCCAGCAAGGACTCGACGCCCTGGTGCAGAGCCTGCACGCCGATGTTCCCGGCGCCGATGAGCGAGACGGGCCGCTCGGATGTGGCCGGATGATCTGCCGCCACGGTGGCGTCGTGCGAATTCGTCACCTGGTGGTAGAGGGACGTCACGCCGCTCGGGGAGAACACGTGAATCAGGGCGGAGAACTCGGCTGAGGTCGCTTGGCCGAGGGCGGTCCCTGCGTTTCCTATGGCCCGGACGGGGTTCACCGATTCTGTAGCCGAGCCTTCGTTGATCCCGATGAAGCCCTGTGGCGACTTGTCACTGGTCGGGGCCAAGGTGACATTGCCGATCTTCACCCCTCGACCGTCTTGCGGCGTGACCACGATGTCGCGCAGATGCCCGTCTTGCTCGACGCCGAGAGTGACGGGGACGCCCACCGAGCGGGTGATGACGTCGTGGACGGTATTGACGTTGTCCAGTGCGTGGCCGTTCACCGACACGATGGTGTCGCCAGCCTGAAGACCGGCCTTCTGCGCCGGCGTTTGCACCACCCCTGTCCAGTGCTCCAGCGAGTTGATGTGGACGTTGTTGGTCGCCATCCCGAAGGCCAGAACGCTGATGAGGGCCAGGACGAAGGCGATGACGAAATGCATGGCGGACCCGGCGGAGCCCACGATGATCCGCTTCCAGAACGGCTGCTGGCGATAGGTGCGCGGTTCGTCCTCGACCGCGACGTCCTCGAGCACCGTGAAGCCGGTGATCTTGACATAGCCACCGGCGGGAATGGCCTTGACGCCGTACTCGGTCTCTCCTCGCCGTACCGACCACAACCGCGGCCCAAAACCCACGAAGTACTCGGTCACCTTCATCCCCGACCACTTGGCCGTGGCGAAGTGGCCCAGCTCGTGCAGCATGACGATGGCCACGATGATCACGATGAACAAAAGGACGTCGCCGAGGCCAGCCACCAGGAAGATGGCAGTGATCAGCGCGAGCGCGATCAGAAGTCGTGCGATTTGACCCCCGTTGCCACTCTCAGCCGCGGGGGTCGGCGCTTCGCCATTCGGCGGGGGCGTCGCCGAGGCGGCAGACGCGGCGCTTGGCTCCTTGGCAATGAGCGTCATACCAGGGGTAAGGCTACCTCCGCGGTACCTGCACCAGTACGGCGGGCCACCACGGCGCGGGCGCGGGCGCGTGCCTCTTCATCGGCGGCCAGAACGGATTCGACCTGTTCAATGGGCTCGTCCCGCCACGCCTCCAGGGTTTCGGCCACCACGTCGGCGATGCCGCTCCAGGTCATCTGGCCGGCCAGGAACGCCTCCACCGCGATCTCGTTGGCCGCACTCAGCCAGGCCGGGGCGGACCCACCGCTGATACCGGCCTGATAGGCCAGATCGATGCAGCGGAACACGTTGCGGTCCGGTGGCTCGAACGTCAACGTCCTCGGGCTGGTCCAGTCCAGTGCACCAAAAGGGACCGAAGAACGGTCGGGCCAGCCCAGGGCGTAGCCGATCGGAAGCCGCATGTCGGGGTTGGAAAGCTGCGCCAGTGTCGACCCGTCGCGCAATTCCACCATGGAGTGCACGATGGATTGCGGGTGCACCACGATGTCGATGCGGTCGTAGGTGATGCCGAACAGCTCGTGTGCTTCGATCACCTCGAGGCCCTTGTTCATGAGGGTCGACGAGTCGATGGTTATTTTGGGGCCCATGCTCCAGGTGGGGTGGGCGAGCGCATCGGCGACGGTGACCGCCTCCAACTCCGCCGTGGTCCGGCCCCGGAACGGTCCGCCCGAGGCCGTGAGGAGAAGCCGCGCCACCGCGGTCTGACCGTCGAGGGCGGCCAGGCACTGGTGGACGGCGCAGTGTTCGGAATCCACCGGCACGATCTCCGCCCCCGGCGTACGACGTGCCTTTTGCACCACCGGGGCCCCGGCGATGAGGGACTCCTTGTTGGCCAGCGCCAAGCGCTTGCCCGCTTCGAGCGCGGCCATGGTGACGGGCAGTCCGGCGAAACCGACGACCGCATTGAGCACGACGTCGGCGGAGGCGGCTGCCGCCACGAGGCCCGGGATACCCACCAGGACCTCAGTGCCAACCGGGACGCCATCGCGCACCACGCCGTAGAGGGACTCTTCGCCGATGACCACGATCTCGGGCCGCAAGAGCGAGGCTTGCGCCAACAAGGTTTCGGTCGAGCTCTGCGCCGCCAATGCGACGACGCGGAACCGCTCAGGCTCGCCCAACAACACGTCTACGGCCTGGGTGCCGATTGAACCCGTCGAACCCAGCAGGCTGACCGTGCGCATCAGCTCACCCGAGATGAAACGCTTTGACCACGAAATACGTGGCGGGCAGGACGAAGAGGAGCCCGTCCACGCGATCGAGGATGCCTCCGTGGCCGGGCATCAGGCGGCTCATGTCCTTCACGCCCAGGTGACGTTTCATCATCGACTGGCTGAGATCGCCCAGGGGGGCGACGACGGCCACGACGACGCCCAGAACGAGGGCCTTGCTGATCGTCCAGGGATGGATGAAGTGCACCACGATGACCGCCACCAGAATGGAGGCCACCGCACCGCCGAGGAACCCCTCCCAGCTTTTGTTCGGGCTGATCGACGGGGCCAATGGATGACGCCCGAAGGCCGATCCCACGAGAAGCGAGGCCACGTCGGCCGCCACTGTGGTGATCACCGCCGCTAACAGGAAGGCCACGCCGTGGCGATGTGGGAACAACGTGGGGTTCAAGAGCAGCGCACCGAACGAACCGAAGCCGCCGATCCAGGCCACGATGAAAATGGTCGACGACATTCCGGCTACCGGATCAGCCCCCGGCTCCACGCGGGCCATGAACCACAAGAAGGTGGCCGCCACGAGCATCACCAAAACCAGAGGCAGGGCGGCAACGCCCTTGTTGTACGTCTCTACGAGCAACGAGAGGATCGCCACCAATCCGAGGAGCGTGGCCGGGTGGTACTTGGCGGTGCGAAATGCCGCGAACCCCTCGGCCCCCGCGAAGAGCACGACGATCGTGATGATGACCATGGAGGACACGCTGCCGAAGTGGGCGCAGAGCAGCGCCACAATTCCGAGAAGCAATCCCGATCCCCACGCCAGCTGCATGTTGCGCCCAGAGGTGCCACCCGTCTCGCCGATGTTCCCGTAGGGCGACTCGTCGCTCAAGCGGGTGCTGCGTGGCGCCCGCACGCGCGGCTGCGGCGGTACAGGTGGCGTCAGCCGGGATTCGGCTCGACCGACGGAAGTGGGAACCGACGCCGTGGCGTGAGAGGGGGCCCACGATGAGGCCGGAACGCTCACCCCCAAAGGTGCCGCCGGCGCCGCCCGCTCCGGCACGACTTCGGGCTCGTCATCGCGCTCGATCACCAGGGTGTCGTCGTCGGGTAGGTCCATGGCATCGAAGCGCCACGGCTGGCGCTCCATGTCCACGAGATCATTGTTGTTGTTCATCATGGAGCCCACGGCCGGGAGCTCGTCGGAGAGCATGGAGGGCTCGAAGAGCTCTTCGTGCGCGGCCCAGTCGGTGTCCTCCTCGCGCCAGGTGGGGGGCGCCAACGTCTGCTCGTCACCGTTTCCCCGGTCGAGGATGGCAGGCACCTGGCCTGTCGGCGCATCGTTCCAGTGCGGCATGTCCGGGTTCTCCTCGACGACCGGACCGGTCACCTCACGGACGGCATCCCCCGCAGGCTCGGCGCCGATGATCCGCACGCGCCCCGAGCGATAACTCGGCGGCTCCTCGTCGACACCGGTGACGTTATTGACACCGGTGACGTCATTGACATCGGTGACTTCGGTGACATCGACGAAATCCGCGGGGACGTTGCTCCCCGCGTAGCCCTCTTCGTCGAGTCCGTCTGTGTCGTCGGCCATGTCTATATCCCCCTCAAACCTGCAGGAGCTCGCGCTCTTTTTGCGCCAGCAATTGATCGATGGCGCTCACCTGCTCTTGAGTGATCTTTTCCAGATCCTTCTCGACGCGCTCCAACTCATCGGTGGAGAGCGAACCGTCCTTTTGCAACGCATCGAGCTCGTGGCGCCCGGACCGGCGCAAGTTGCGCACTGCCACCTTGGCCTCCTCAGCCTTGTGCCGTACCACCTTGACCAGTTCCTTGCGTCTCTCTTCAGTAAGTGGTGGAAAGGCCAATCTGATCACGTTGCCGTCGTTGGTTGGGTTGATACCCAGGTCCGAGGCCATGATCGCCTTCTCGATGGCGCCCAGCGAGCCCTTGTCGTAGGGCGTCACCACCAGCAGCATGGCGTCAGGCACGCTGAACCCGGCCAGCTGGCGCAGCGCGGTCGAGGTCCCGTAGTAGTCGACCATGAGCGGCTCGAGCAGGGCCGAGGAGGCTCGGCCGGTGCGCACGTTGCTCATTTCAGAACGCAGGTGGTCAATGGCCTTGTGCATCTTTTCCCGGGTGTCCTCGAGAACCAGGCCGGCCAGATCGTCGTCCATTAGCGGACCAGCGTACCGATTGGCTCACCGCTGAGTGCGCGTGGGATGTTCCCGGGGATCATCAGGTTGAAAACCCTGATGGGGAGGTTGTTGTCCTTGCAAAACGTGATGGCGGTGAGGTCCATGACCCGCAGATCACGGTTGATCACCTCCATGAAGGAGATCTCGTCGTAGCGCGTGGCCTCGGGGTCGAGCTTGGGATCGGCCGAATACACCCCATCGACGCCTGAGTGGGTGCCCTTGCAGAGCAATTCGGCACCGATTTCGGCCGCGCGGAGAGCAGCCGGGGTATCGGTGGTGAAAAAGGGGTTGCCCATACCGGCGGCGAATATGACGATGCGACCCTTTTCGAGATGCCGGATGGCGCGCCGTCGGATGTAGGGCTCAGCCACCTCGGCCATGTTGAGGGCGCTCAGGACCCGCGTGGGCTGGCCCTGGTGCTCCAACGCATCTTGGAGGGCCAGCGCATTGATGACGGTGCCGAGCATCCCCATGGTGTCCGACGTGGCACGGTCCATCCCACCGCTCTCGCCTGTGGTGCCGCGCCAGATGTTGCCGCCCCCGACGACGACGGCCAGCTCGAGGTCGCCGCCCTCCATGGCATGGCCCATCTCCTTGGCCATGCGCTCGACAGTGGCTGCGTCAATCGTCTCGTCCGAAGCCGACGAAGCCAACGCTTCTCCCGACATCTTCAGGACGATCCGCCGTGGTTCTCCCACCTCGCGATAAACCTCAGGCGCCGATGACGACCTGCGCGAAGGCCACGATCCGCGCCGACCCGAGCATGCCCGCGATCGTCTGCTTCTCGTCCCTCACGTAGGACTGGTCCAACAGGACTCGATCCTTGAACCACCCGTTCATGCGCCCGTCGACGATCTTCTCCAGGGCAGCTTCGGGCTTTCCCTCGTTGCGGCTGATCTCGGCCACGGTTGCCCGCTCCGCCGTGATGTCCGCCTCGGGAACGTCGGCCCGGCTCAAGTAGGCGGGCTTGGTGAAGGCGATGTGGACCGCGATGTTGTGCGCCAGCTCCTCGTCGCCGCCGTCGATCACCACGGCCACTGCGTTGACACCGCGACCCGCCTGCTGGTGGAGATAGGTGTCCACCACCTGGCCATCCTCGGCCACGAGGCGGTGCACCCGCCCGATTGAGATGTTCTCCTTGAGGGTGACACGCAGCCGATCGATCTCATCGTTGAGCTCGCTCGCCGCCGCTTCACCTTTGGCCGCCACCAGGGCGCCCAACTCATCGGTCAGTGCGACGAACTCATCGGCCTTGGCCACGAAGTCCGTCTCGCAGCGCAGCTCGACCACCGCGGCCGCGTCACCATTGCGTACGGCGGACACGGCACCCTGGGAAGCCTCGCGCTCCTCGCGCTTGGCCGCGCCGGCCAAACCCTGCAGGCGCAGCCATTGCGCCGCCTCATCCATGTTGCCGTCATTCTCCTCGAGGGCCCGCTTGGCGTCGAGCATGCCGGCCCCCGTGGACTGGCGCAGCGCCTGCACGTCTTTCGCTGTGAACTTCGCCATGGTCAGGCCTCTGCCCCCGTCGTCACTTCGGCCAACTCTGCTTCGGGCTCGACCGGCGGCGCAGCGACCGTCGATTCGGCTGGCGCTTCGGCGGGGACTGGAGCCTCGGTCGGCGCAGCGGCCTCGGCCAGGGGCGTCTCGGCCAGGGGCGTCTCGGCTGGCGCCGCTGGTGGCGGCGGCACGCGTCGCGCCCGGGGCGAAGGCCCCGTGTTGACTTCTTCGGTTGCCACCGGTGCCGTGCGACGCCGGTGCTCAGCGATGAAGCGTCCCTCGACGACGGCGTCCGCCAGGACGCGGCACATCAGTGAGCCGGAGCGGATGGCGTCGTCATTGCCCGGGATGACGTAGTCGATGATGTCGGGGTCGCAGTTGGTGTCGACGACGGCGACCACCGGCAGCCCGAGCTTGCGGGCCTCGGTGACCGCGATGTGCTCCTTCTTGGTGTCGATGACAAAGACGGCGTTGGGCAGGCGCTCCAGGTTGGCGATGCCACTCAGGTTCCGGCTCAGCTTCTCCAGTTCGCGCGAGTGTGAGAGGGCCTCACGCTTGGGCATGCCGTCAAAGTCCCCGGCGGCCTCCATGGTCCGCAGCTCTTGCATGCGCTTGACCCGCCCCGACACGGTCTGGAAGTTGGTCAGCATGCCGCCCAGCCAGCGCTGGTTCACGAAGGGCATGCCACACGCTTCGGCGTATTCGGCGACGGGGCCCTGCGTTTGCTTCTTCGTCCCGACGAAGAGGATGGTCCCCCCTCCGGCGACAAGGTCGCGGACGTACGAGTAGGCGGACTCGACGCCGGTGAGCGTCTTGCGCAGATCGATCAGATAGATCCCGTTGCGCTCGCCCAGAATGAAGCGCTTCATCTTCGGGTTCCATCGGCGTGTCTGGTGGCCGAAGTGAACTCCGGCTTCCAGCAGCTGTCGCATGGAAACGACGGCCATAAATATTCCTCCAGTTCGGTTGCTCCCCAGGGCGCAGCACCTCTCAGGTTGAGAGGCGACCGTGGATCGCGCCAAGGTGCGTGTTGGTCGATACCGCTACTCACCGCTCGGTGAGCCATTCCATAGTAGCCGCTCAGGGGCTCGAGATGTCCGGCCGCAATGTCAGGACCGGGGCTCAGGACCGGGGCTCAGGACCGGGGCTCAGGCCCGGGGGTGTGTCCCCTCGTAGACGGACCGCAGCCGCTCCTTGCTCACATGGGTGTAGATCTGCGTCGTGGCCAGGCTGGAGTGGCCCAGCAGTTCCTGTACGACTCGAAGGTCGGCGCCGCCATCGAGCAGGTGGGTGGCGAAGGTGTGGCGCAGCGCGTGGGGGTGCGTGGGCGACAGGGCGAGGCGATCGAGGATCCGACGCACGTCACGAGTACCCAAACGGGCCGCACGCTGATTCACGAACACTGCCTCGGCCGGACCGGGCATCTGGGTCCGTCCCTCGTCCATCCACTCCCGAAGGGCGGCCACCGCCTGATCATGGATCGGGACGCGACGCTCCTTCCCACCCTTCCCGAGCACGGTGACGGTGCGGCCGTGGAGATCGACGTTGCGACGATCGAGCCCGCAGAGCTCAGAGACCCGCAGGCCAGCGGCATAGAGGAGCTCGAGGGCGGCTGTATCTCGTTGGTCGATGGCCGATGTTGCTGGTCGGTCCAAGAGGGCCCCGATCTCTCCCTCCGACAGCACACGTGGGAGCCGGCCCTTCCCCGACGGGGCCCGCAGACTACGGGCCGGGTCCAAGTCGAGATGACCCTGGCGAAGCGACCAGGCGAAATAGCAACGCAGTGCGGCCGCCTTGCGTGCCACCGTGGCGCGGGCGAGGCGACGCGTCCCCAAAGAGGCGAGATAGCGACGAAGACGCAGACGATCGACGCCCGCCGGTGTGTCCACGCCGCTACGGCCCATCCACTCGGCGAAGCCACCGAGGTCACTCAGATACGCCGTGCGTGTCGCTTCAGAGCGACCGCTGAGCCACTCGCCGAATCCCGCCAGGTCCCACGCAGGCGAAGGACCATCTTCTGACGCAATCTCCCTGTTCCCCGACACAATTCCAAGGGTACCGGCCCACGGTGGGTACAGAAGGGAACTATCGTCGCCAACACCCGAAGAGCTGGGGCAGACTCAAAGGGAGGGGGGAGAGTCCATGGGAGTGACATTCAACCGCCGCGCTCTTCTCGTAGGGGGCGCGGCCGCTGCGGCCGGCATTGCCGGTGCTTCGGCTCTCGGCCTCAATCTGGCCGACGTCGCCGGCGCGACCACCAACAGGCCCGGGCACAACGGCATCTCCAAGGCCAAGCCCAAGAAGGGCGGTTCGCTCGTTTTCGGGGTGGACGCCGAGGAGTCCGGCTTTAACCCGACCACCGCCAGATTCGATGAGGTGGGTGTCATGTACGCCCGCACCGTCTTCGACCCCTTGGCCATCATCGACGCCAAGGGGGCCTGGCAGCCGTATCTCGCAGAATCGATCACGCCGAACGCCGACAACACGGCCTGGACGATCACCGTTCGCCAGAACGTCGTCTTCCACGACAGCACCCCGTGTGACGGAGCCGCACTGCTGACCAACTTCAGGGCGCAGCAAGCGTCCCTCCTTCTCGGGACGCTGATCCTGAACCCGATCGTCTCTTCCATCACGCAGACAGGCCCCTTCGCGGTGACCGTGAATCTGAAGTCCCCCTGGGTCTCGTTCCCCTTGTACCTGGCCGGCGGTGTCGGGGGACAGTCCGCCTACATGTGTGCTCCGGCCATGCTGGCAGCTACCAACGGTGGGACGTCCCAACCAATCGGCACGGGACCCTTCGTCATCGGGCAATGGGTGCCCAACAGCCACTTCACCGCTACGGCGAACCCTCACTACTGGCGACCGGGCCTGCCCTACCTCGACCAGATCACGTTCAAGCCGATCGTCGACCCCAATGCCCGCGCCGAGGCCCTCAAGTCGGGGACCATCGACATGATGGTGACCGACACGCCGCAAATCATCACCCAGTTCCGGGGCAACAAGAGCTACGCCTACATCGATGACAGCGGCCACGTCGTCGGCGAGCCCGACATGAACTGCGTACTGCTCAACACGGCGTCCGCACCCTTCAACAACCCCTCGATTCGCCGCGCCGCCGCCATGGCGATCAACCGGGCCGAGTACGCCAAGGAGATCGACGAGAACGTCCTGCCGGTGAGCACGGGCCTCTTCACGCCGGGATCGCCGTACAATTCGACCACGGCGTACCCGGCCTACAATCCGAGCGAGGCGAAGAAGTTGGTGAAACAGGTGACCAAGAGCACCGGAAAGCCAGTCTCCTTCACCTGGGGCTCCACGAACGGTCCGTACGCCGAGCGGGAACAGCAGTACCTGCAACAAGCCTGGGAGGACGTTGGCTTCGTGGTGAAAAACGACATCGTGGAGCAGAACGACTTGATCAACAGTGCCCTGGCCGGCACGTTCCAGGCGCTGGAGTGGCGCCAGTTCGGCGCGGTTGACCCCGACCTCAACTACATCTTCTGGAGCAACACGACGATCCTGTCGAGCAAACTCTCGATCAACATGGCCCGTAACAATGACCCTCAGCTCCAGGCAGCGCTCGAGCTCGGTCGCACGGCGTCGAGCCAGTCGGCACGGGCCAAGGCGTACCAAACGGTCAACAAACGACTGGCGCTCGACCTGCCCTATCTGTGGCTGGACCGTGCCGTCTGGGCGGTCATCAGCGCGCCCAAGGTGCGGAATTGGAACAATCCAACGACGCCGACCGGCGCAGCCGCCTATGGAATGATCGGCGGCTCCATCTGGCCGACGCAGATCTGGTTGAGTTGATCGAATGAGCGGACGCATTCTGGTGGTGGAGGACGACGAACGAATTCGTTCGTCGATGCGCCTCGCCCTCGAGGGAGAGGGCTACGAGGTGAAGGACGTCGCGAGCGGCGAAGAGGCCCTCGACGTCTTTGCTGACGCCCCCACCGATGTCGCCTTGATCGACATCATGCTCCCGGGCATGGACGGCTTCGAATGCTGCCGAGCCCTTCGGCGCCAGAGTGCGGTGCCGATCATCATCGTCACGGCCCGAGCCGACACGCACGATGTGGTGGCGGGGCTCGAAGCTGGGGCCGACGACTACGTCACCAAACCCTTCGTGGCCAAGGAGCTGGCCGCCCGAATCCGCGCCCTCCTGCGGCGAGCGCGGCCGGCGGAGGAGGACCCCGGTGCGCTCTTCTTCGGCACGATGCAACTCCTGCCCGAACAAGGTGTACTCCGCCAGGCCGATGGCACCGAGGTGCATTGCACCCGAACCGAGTTCCGGCTCTTGTGCGAGCTGGCAGCGAGCCCGAACAAGGTATTGAGCCGCGAACAGCTGCTCGACCGGGTTTGGGGTTACGACTACTTCGGCGATGGACGGCTGGTGGACGTGCACATCCGGCGTCTACGGACCAAGGTCGAGGCCGATCCGGCGCTGCCTCAGCACATTCTCACCGTGAGGGGTATGGGCTACAAGCTGGTGCCCTGAATGGGCATCGGGGCCCGCATCACGGCCATCTTCGGGCTGGGGGCTCTCCTCCTCTCAATCAGCATGGGCGGCTTGGCGTACTTCACGACCCGCCACTTCCTCCTGGCCGAGCGTGAGACAGCCGCGCAGACCCAGGCTTTCGCCAACGCCTTTTCTTTGCGGAGCGAGCTCGCGGCCGGCAACAAGAAGTACGGCACCCTGCTGGCCGCACTCGACAGCGCTTCCAACTCCCACTCGATCCTCGTCCGCGACTCCAAGCCCTACTACCCCACCACCGCCATCAGTCAGTCGTCGAAACCCGCCGTCACGGAAGGGTCGATTCCTCCGGCGTTGAGATCTGAGATCTCCCGGGGAAATGCCGCCATACAGACCTATATCTCCGGTCACCAGAACCAGCCTCAGATTGCGGTGGGCGTGCCTATTCCCTCCATCCAGGCCACCTACTTCGAAGTGTTCTCGCTCTCCGACCTTGGCCACACCTTGCGGGTGCTCGGATTCACTCTGGTGGGAACGGGCACCGTGACGACGGCTCTCGGATTGGCGCTGGGTCGATTCGCCAGTCGGCGATCCCTCCGACCGCTGTCAGCGGTTTCTCGCGCCGCGGTCGCCATCGCGGGAGGCCGCCTCGATACTCGCCTCGAGGCCGAAGCGGCCGATCCGGACCTCGAGGGTCTCACGAGCTCGTTCAACACCATGGTCGATCAATTGCAGGCCCGCATTCAACGTGAGGCGCGCTTCAATTCTGACGTCAGCCACGAGCTGCGTTCGCCACTCACCACGCTGTCGGCCTCGCTCGAAGTGCTCGAGGCGGATTCGGACAACCTGCCCCCACGCGCCCAGCGCGCACTCCAACTCCTGGGGGACGACCTGCGCCGATTCCAACGCATGGTCGGTGACCTTCTCGAGATGTCGCGGGCCGACGCCGGCTCAGCCGATGTCTTCCTCGAAGAGGTCAACGTCAGCGAGTTAGTGCAGCGCGCCGTCGAAGCGGGCGTCCGCACGCTCGGAGACAGCGGATCCGGTCCTGAAGTGGTGCTCGGGGCCGATGTGCGGTCGGTCCATGTCGGCGTCGACAAGCGCCGATTCGAACGCGTCATGGCCAACCTCTTGGAGAACGCAGCCAATTACGGCGGAGGTGCGACGGTGATCTCGGTCACTGCAGTCGGGCCGGATGGTTCTTCGGGGGCGGTGGCGAACGGCGCCGATCGGCAGGAGAGCGATCGTGAGCATCGTGAGCATCGAGAACACCGTGAGCACCGAGAACACCGTGAGCACCGAGAACACCGAGAACGGCGCACCAAGGGGGACAGGACCGAGAGCGCATCAAACGGCACGCATGCAGTTGTCGAGATCGCAGTAGAAGATGCGGGACCGGGTATCAGCGCCATCGAGCGGACAAAGGTTTTCGATCGTTTCTACCGAGGGTCGGCCGCCGGACGACGCGGGACCGGCACGGGGACCGGATTAGGGCTGGCGTTGGTGGCTGAGCATGTACGTCTCATGAACGGGGAGACCTGGGTCGAGTCGTCACCTTCGGGCGGAGCCCGCTTCGTGATCAGCCTGCCCGTTCTCGAGGATGACCAGGGGCCAGTCTGGTGACGAGTGCCCCAAACCGCGCTGACTCCCGCTTGCGATTCCGCGCCCCCGTCGTGTGCGCCGTAGTGATCGCCGGACTCGCTCTTGCGAGTTGCGCCATCCCGACGCAACGAACCCCCACTGCAATCCCGCCCAGTCACGTTCCTTTCGGACTACTCAATCATCAACTGCCGACGACGACGACAACCCAGCCAAAGTCTGTGCCGGTGCAGGTTTTTCTCCTCGGCGCCAACCACCGGCTCGTGGCAGAGTCCAGGGTGGTGCCCTTCCCCGCGCCACTGGAGTCCGTTGTCGCCCTCCTCCTCCAAGGCCCAACTAAAAAAGAGGTGGCGAATGGGGTCAGGACAGCGATCCCCGGCAATGTCCATGTGATCGCTGCCGCCACTTCGACCACTCCCGCCCTGGCCACGGTCAACCTGAATGAAAAGTTCGGAGAGATCACGGGGGCGGAGACCGAACTCGCAGTGGCCCAGATCGTCTTCACCGTGGTGACGCAGACCAATTTGGCCACCGGCGTGATCTTCCAGATTGACGGACAGCCAATCAGCGTTCCCATGGGGAACGGCACCCTGACCTCTGAACCCGTTTACCTGTCGCAGTTCCCCTCGAACGAACCGTAATGAGCGTCGTGGTCGACGGCGGGTGAATGACGCTCAATACTGGGCCAAGAACTCCCACGGGGAGTTCCTCCGTGCGCTGTTCACATTGCCGGTTGGCGCTGAAGTGATGGCCTCGTGTGCACGCCGCGCTGAATGTGGAAGGCGACACCGACGACGGCACGCTGAGTCTCAAGCTGAGTGAGACATCCGGCACTTGAATTTCAGAAACGATACCGAACGGTTCGGTTCGTTTTTTGCAAACCAAGTGTCGGAACGGCGCACACAGCTCCGCCTCAGCCTCAACGCCAACGGAGACTTCAAAAGCCGCGCGCTGTCGAAGCCAGGGGGGCCCGCATGCTTGGCGAGTGATCGGCACCAATCAGCGCAGCGGAGTCCGGCACACGCATTTTGGCGGTGCCAAACCGCAGAGGAGCGTCAGCCGATGTGATTGACCGCAGCGCTCCATTCAACGCGCGGGGCGCCGGACCAGAGGTGCTCAAGGTCGTAGTACTCCCTCGTCTCTTGAAGGAAGACGTGCACGATGAAGTCGCCGTAATCCATGAGGACCCAGGTTGCATCTTGGAGGCCTTCGATCCGCACCGGCGCAAGTCGATGCGCCTCCTTGACACTCCGTTCGATCTCTTCGACCAACGTGCGCACGTGTCGCCCGTTGGGTGCGCTCGTGATGACAAACGCATCGACCACCCCAAAAAGCTCCGTCATGGCCAAGACAACGGTGTCCTGTCCGAGCTTGTCGTCGGCCGCATGGGCTGCCGTGGCAGCGGCTGGCGGGAGGTGGACATGGACGTCCAACCCTGGGCTCAATGGAGCACGTCCAGGATTCCCACAGTCAGGCCGAAGAAACAGACGAAAATGCCAATGCAGAACGCAGCCCAACGTCGACGGGTTCTACGGGCCATCGCGTGCTCGGCTCGCCGTTCGGCCCGGAGCTTGGCATCCTTGGGTGCAGGACGCGGTGAGATCGTGGCTGGAGTTACCTCGGTGACCTCGGCCGGTAGGGCGCTCATCTGCCGTTAGCGTACAGATTGCGGCGCCGAATGCAATGCACCACCCCGGGCGGCACTACCGCGTCGATTGGTCTACCCCCCTTCAGCAGGTCTCGCACGGCAGAACTCGAGACGTCGACAAGGGGGCCATCGACCCATTCCACCCGCCAGCCGGACGGGGCGGTCGGGGTGGGTCCGACCTTCTCTGTCGACCCTCCTGCGGGCGATGCAAGAGGCGGCCTGGAGACGATGGCGAGGGTGACGAGCCCCTGGAGGTCCTCGGAGCGCTCCCATGTTCCCAGCTCGGGGGCAAGATCCGCCCCAACTACCAGATAGACCTCCGGTTGAGGTTCACCCGATTCGGCCGCTTCTGCCAGGAGCGCCTCCACCGTGAGGACGGTGTAGCTCGGGCCGCCCCGATCGATCTCCATCCGACTGGCCTCGGCGCCCGGAATTTCCTCGGCCAGAGCCTGGGCCATGGCAAATCGGTCTTCGGCTGGGGTGATGGGACGATGCGGTGACTTTTGCCACGGATCGTTCGCCACGACGAGGAGCAGGCGATCGAGGGCCAGGGCATCTTGGACGGCCCGTGCCGCCGCGACGTGCCCGATGTGGGGTGGATCGAACGTCCCACCGAAAATTCCGAGCCTTTCGGGCCGCTGGATCGGGCTAGCTGGCGACAAGCTCTGCGATCCAACGACCCGATAGCAGAGTCGTCGTCGAGCAGGCGCGTGTCGCTCGGATCCTCGGCCTTTCAGGCCTGGTCTCCCGGGCAGTTGGGGCTAAGGCCCGCGCTGCATCCGGGGGTGCAACAACCGAGATCTTTCCCGAAAATCGGAAGGTCGCCATGAATGACGATCCTACGGCGTTAACCTTGTGCGATGGCGAGCGATACGGGTACCTCTTCGTGGAGCGCCGCGTCTTGGCGCAGGTTCCCCGCGGCACAGCAGCCAGAGTGGCCTGACGCGGAGGCCCTCAAGAAGGCTGAAGCACAGCTGTCGACGCTTCCGCCTCTGGTTTTCGCCGGTGAGGCCCGGCGCTTGACCTCTCAGTTGGCCGATGTCGCAAACGGTCGGGCCTTCCTCCTTCAGGCGGGAGACTGCGCAGAATCATTCGCCGACTTCTCGGCCGACTCCATCCGCGACAAGTTGAAGATCATTTTGCAGATGGCGGTCGCCCTCACGTATGCCGCTGGCGTACCCGTGGTCAAGGTCGGCCGCATTGCCGGCCAATTCGCCAAGCCGCGGTCCTCTCCGACCGAGCGCGTCGGCAGCATCGAGTTCGATTCGTTTCGCGGCCACATGGTGAACGACGAGGCATTCGATGAAGAGGCGCGGCGTCCCGATCCGGCGCGGCTGGTGGCGGCGTACCAGCAGTCCGCCTCGACGCTCAACCTCCTTCGGGCCTTCACCAAGGGCGGCTTCGCCGACCTCTCCCAAGTCCACCTGTGGAACCAACAATTCGTTGCATCCTCGGCCGAAGGTCTGCGCTACGAGCAAGTGGCCTCCGAGATCGACCGGGCCTTACGCTTCATGGCTGCCTGTGGCATCGATCTCGGCGCCGAAGTCGGGCTGCACCAGGTTGACTTCTGGACAAGCCACGAGGCGTTGATCCTCCCCTACGAGGAGTGTCTCACGCGAATGGACTCTCTCACCGGCGACTGGTTCGATTGCTCGGCTCACATGGTGTGGGTGGGCGACCGCACCCGTCAGCTCGACGGTGCGCATCTCGAGTTCCTTTCGGGAGTTCGCAACCCGATCGGCTGTAAAATCGGTCCTAGCTCTTCGCCGGAGAACACGGTGGCGCTGTGCGAACGCCTGAATCCCGAGCGCACACCGGGACGTCTCACGCTGATCACCCGCTTCGGGGCGGACAAGATCGAGGAGTACCTCCCGCCCCTCGTCGCTGCAGTCACCGCGGCAGGCCATCCGGTCGTATGGACCTGTGACCCCATGCACGGCAACACCTTCACCAGCGAAGGGGGACGTAAGACGCGTCGTTTCGACGACATCCTCTCCGAACTGCGTTCGTTCTTCTCGGTGCATCGTGCCGCGGGCTCCTGGCCCGGCGGCGTGCACGTAGAGCTCACCGGTGATGATGTGACCGAATGTCTCGGCGGAGCCGAGGAGATCTTCGAGGGTGACCTCGGGGCTCGGTACACGACGACATGTGATCCCCGACTCAACGCTCGACAGTCACTCGACCTCGCCTTCCGCGTCGGCGGAGTTCCTCCGGACCTGATGCGTTTGCACAAATCGGGGCGTCTTGCCCTCATTGCCTTTACCGCGCTGATAACGGTGGCACCTTCCGCCTTAATCGCAGGGGGAGCTGCTTCGGCGGATACCGGGGCGGGCACGACCACGACCACGACCACGACCACGACATCGGGCACGAGCACGGGAATGGCAGGTGACACGGCGACTCCCGCCGCCAGCGGCGCCGTCACCCCTGACGCAAATGCCACTACGTCGTCGGTCCCGGCCTATTGGCTCGCTTCCGCCAACGGCGGCGTCTTCAGTTTCGGAGGCGCACCCTTCTACGGTTCGGCGGGCAATCTCGCCCTGCAGAAGCCGATCGTCGGCATGGCGGCGACGCCTGACGACGGCGGCTACTGGCTCGTCGCTTCCGACGGCGGCGTCTTCAGTTTCGGCGATGCCACCTTCTACGGCTCGACCGGAAACATAAGGTTGAACAAGCCGATCGTCGGGATGGCCTCCACCGCCGATGGCCACGGGTATTGGCTGGTGGCCTCCGACGGCGGCATCTTCAGTTTCGGCGACGCCAACTTCTACGGCTCGACGGGGGCGCTCACGCTCAATAAGCCCATCGTCGGCATGGCGTCGACGCCAGATGGACGTGGGTACTGGCTGGTGGCCTCCGACGGCGGCATCTTCACCTTTGGCGATGCCACCTTCTACGGCTCGACGGGGGCGCTGAAACTCAACAAGCCGATCATCGGCATGATTTCTGGTCCAGGCGGCGCCGGCTACGTCCTCGTTGCCTCCGATGGCGGAACCTTCACCTTCGGGTCCGCTCCCTTCTATGGGTCACTCGGAGGCGTCCCCCTGAAGGAACCCATTTCCGCCGCGGCGACGACCCCCGGTGACACGGGGTACTGGTTCAGCGATGTGACCGGAGAAGTTTCTGCGTTCGGCCAGGCGAGCTACTACGGCTCCGCACCAGCGCAAATCGGCGCTCCCGTCGTGGGCATGGTGAGCGCCGTCGGAAACGGCTCATTCGTGGGAGCGGCGTACCCCTCGGGCTCCCTGGGCTACGACGTGAGCAAGTTCAACATGAACTCACCCACCTGCACCACGGGTCTCCCTCCGGGCGAGCACAACATCAGCGTCGTCGAAGTCGACGGCTCGGCGGGCAGCTTCGCCAACCCCTGTCTGGCCGCTGAGGCCACCTGGGCGGGCGCCGGACTCAACCTCTACACCTTCCTCTCCAACATCGGCACGTGCTCGACGCCGGCCACGTGCTTTCAACAGGGCGAGGCGGCCGGCGTACAGGCCTTCCAGGACGCGCAGGCGGCCGGAGTGAACACGAACGTCACCTGGTGGCTCGACGTCGAGGGGGGGAGTCTGTACTGGACCTCTTCTACGGCCGAGAACGCACAAACGGTGGCTGGAGCCATCGCAGCCCTGCACAACACCGAGGGCATCCCCGACGTGGGCATTTATGCCAGCCCCGGCACGTGGAACTCCATCGTCGGCAACTATCAGCCGGCGGTCCCCTACTGGATGGCCGATTGGCTGACCCCGCCCAGCGGCCCGGCGACCTGCGCCGCCGTTGCGAGCTGGCAAGCGAAGGAGCAGCTCCCCACCGGACCGGTGCTCATCGTCCAATACGGCGACAACATCAACGGCGCGGACGGGGACTACGCCTGCTAAATGCCGCTCACCGCGCCGCTCGACGTACCGCCGCCGGTCGCCGTAGTCCTACGTCGTCGGTATCCCGCAGGCGTCGTTGAAGCGGAGGAGAATCCAACGCTTCTGGAGCGGCACCCACTCCCATTCGGTCAATGACGCGTGCACAATACGGGTCCAGCCGCGCTGGGAGGAGCCCAGCGGAATATCGAGGTTGGCGAGCATGGTGGACTCGATGACGCCGGCATGGACTGCCGCCACCACCTGCTCGCCGGGATGGCGCTCGGCCACGGCACGCACCGCTTCTGAGGCACGGACCACGAAACCCGACCAGCTTTCTCCGCCGGGCGCGATCGGCACGTCAGGATCGGTGTCCCATTCGGGCACACCGAAGCGATCGACCACCTCTTGCCATCCCAGCCCGTCTGCATCTCCCGGATAGAGCTCGCTCAACTCGCGATCCTGCACGATCTCGGGGTGCCCCTTCCCGACCACCGGTCGGAGGATTTCCGCCGTCTCCACCGCCCGGGCCAAGGTCGAGGCATAGAGGACAGTTGCTCCGTCGAGCTCGCCGGTTCGAGAGAGCCGTTCCGCCAACGCCGTTACCTGGCGGCGTCCCAGATCCGTCAGACCGGTACAGCCGCGCTGACCGCCGACGATCCCGTTGACGTTGCACACCGCTTCGCCGTGGCGAACGAGCACGATGCGGGTGCTTCCGTCCGTTGGGGCGAACACACGCTTGATACTGCTGGGCACTCCGAACGATGTGCGGAGCGACTCTGCCGCCTCGGTCATGCCAAGTTGCCGACGAAGTGCTCCAGCTGGCGCAGCGTCCGGCACTCCACCACTGCATCGCAGTGCGCGGCATACTCCCCGACGATGGAATCGCCCGAGCCCCAGTAGTCACGCGGCTCGGGATTGAGCCAGTACACGTGCCGGGCCCGGCGCTGCAGGTCCTCGATCACCCACGACTGCGAGTCGTGATAGTTGTTACGCGCGTCGCCCAGCAACAAGACGCTCGAACGCGACGTCACCTGATCGCCCCAACGCCGGTGGAACTCGCTCAGCGCGTGCCCGTAATCGGAGTGGCCGTCGACCCAGATGACATCTGCCTCCTCGTTGATGCGGGCCACCGCGTCGGCCGGATCGATGACCCCTTCGAAGAAACGCGTGACCTCGTCGATGCCGTCGACGAACACGAAGCTACGCACCTTGGAGAACTGGGCACTGATGGCGTAGACCAGGTGCAAGGTGAAACGGGCGAAGGACGCCACTGAGCCCGAGATGTCGGCAATGACGAAGATCTCTGGCTTGCTCGGACGGGGATGACGAAACCGGGGCTCAATGGGCACGCCGCCGGTCGAGAGCGAGCGACGCACCGTGGCCCGGAAGTCGAGCGGGCCTTTGTGGCCGTGCCGGCGCTTGCGGGTCAAGCGCACGGCCAACTTGCGTGACAACGGCTGCAGCACGCGCTGGAGCATCGCCAGTTCCTCGCGGGTGGCGTGCATCACGTCGATGTCCTCGGGCAGCGGCTTGCGCACCGACTTGGCCAGGGCCTCGGCCCCCCGATCCTCGACCAGCCGGCGCCTGATCTCGGTCTCCACCGCTTGGCGGAACCGCTCGATACGAGCCTGGTACTCATCGACGGCCAGGCGTTCTTCGAGGTCCGTCAGTTCGCCGCCCACTGCTCCCGCTTTGGCCTGCTCCATCAGTTTCTTGAGCATCCCGTCGAGATAGAGGTTCCGCAGCGTGCGATAGAGGTAATAGGTTCCGCCGACCGGTCGCCCTGGCTCCATACCGGCGTAACGATCAACGGCCGCCCTGGCGACGGCATTCATGAGGCCATGGTCGGACGAGAGAAGAGACTTGAACAGCATCTCCGCCAGCTCTTCGGCCGTCATTCCTTCGCCGCCGCCCGAGCCCTTGCCGCCGTCCTCGTTGGCCGTTCACCCCGGGCTCTGAGCCCTCGGCATTTTCACCGAGCTCGTTACCCTCCGCGTCGGCCTCTCCGGCCGCGCTGTGCCCGTAGCGCACGGCGAAGAAGACCTCGAAGGCCGTCTCGAAGACATGCCAGTGCGACGCGGACTTGACCAGCGTCGCCGCCAGCGCGTACTTCAAACCCTCACGATCCTCGAGGGGGATGTGGTGGACGGCCTCAGCCGCATCGAGATGCTCGGTCAACGAGACGGGAAGGCCGGCCTTGCGAAGCTCGGTGACGAAATCCGAGAGAAGATCCAGCATCAGCTCTCCGAGAGCAGTTCCTTGGCGGCCCGATCGATGTCGGATTTGTACTTCAACAAGATGTGCAGCGTGTCCCGGGCCCCGGCCGCATCGATGGTCTCGGTGCCGAGGATGACCAGGGTGCGCGCCCAGTCAAGGGTCTCGGAAACCGACGGGGCCTTGCGGAGCTCCAAGGTACGCAAGGAGCGCACGATGCGAGCAACTTGGTCCGCCAGCTCCTCGGTGATGCCGGGGACCCGCGTGCGGACGATCGCACGCTCACGCTCGAGGTCGGGGTAGTCGATATGCAGGTAGAGGCAGCGGCGCTTGAGGGCCTCGCTGAGCTCGCGGGTGTTGTTCGAGGTCAAGAAGACCATGGGCAGGCGGGTGGCCCGCACCGTCCCCAGCTCGGGGATGGAGACCTGGTACTCGCTCAGGATCTCGAGCAGCAGTGCCTCGGTCTCCAACTCCACCCGGTCCACCTCGTCGATCAGGAGAACGACAGGATCGGTGGAACGGATGGCCTCGAGCAAGGGCCGGGTCAGGAGGAACTCCTCGGAGAAAATATCCTCCTCCAGCTCCTTCCATGATGGCCCGCTCCGGCGGTCGCCGGCTGCGCTGGCGCCCCCACTCTCGATCTCGCCGGGGCCGCCGGCCTGGATGCGCAGGAGCTGCTTGCGATAGTTCCATTCGTAGAGCGCCTTGGACTCATCGAGCCCCTCGTAACACTGGAGGCGTATGAGCCGGGCGCCGGTGAGCTCAGCCACCGACTTGGCCAGCTGCGTCTTTCCGGTCCCGGCCGGTCCCTCGACCAGAACCGGCTTGGCCAGCCGGTCGGCGAGATACACCACGCCGCTGATGGACTCGTCCGCCAAATAGCCCACGTCTCCGAGCCCACTGCGCACGTCGTCCAATGAGGCGAACCGCGGTGGCCCGACATCGGGCAGGCCCAACTTGGCCGCCGCCCGCGCCACGTCGGCGGCGCCTTCCTTGCCATCTGCCTTAGCCGCTGCGCTCACCGCCGCACCTGCCCGTCACCTCGTACAACCCATTTCACGCTGGTCAACTCCTTTACTCCCATCGGTCCTCGTGCATGCAGCTTCTGCGTTGAAATTCCCACTTCGGCGCCCAATCCCAGCTCCTCGCCATCGATGAACCGGGTCGACGCGTTCACCAACACCGCTGCCGCGTCGACCTCGGCGACGAAACGGTCCGCCGCTCGGATCTCAGTCGTGACGATCGCTTCGGAGTGCCCCGAGCTGTAGCGGGTGATGTGCGCAATGGCTCCGTCCAGGTCGTCGACCACACCCACGGCCACGATCGGTGCCAAGAACTCGGTGGCGAAGTCGGTCTCGTCTGCCACCTTTACGACGATCTCCCCGGCCTCGTTCACGATCGCCCGCACACGCTCGTCGCCGCGCAGTTCCACGCCGGCATTGCTCAAGGCCGCTGCCATCACGGGCAGGAACGACTCGGCCACGGCCGCGTGCACCAATATCGTCTCGGCCGCGTTGCACACGCCAAAGCGGTGTGTTTTGGCGTTCAACACGATGTCGAGTGCCATGGAGAGATCGGCCGCTGCGTCCACGTAGACGTGGCAGTTGCCGTCCCCATCGAGCACGTAGGGCACGGTGGCATTCTCGAGCAGGGAGGCGATGAGCCCGGGACCGCCACGTGGGATGAGGCAGTCGATGAGCCCTCGGAGTCGCATGAAGGCGACCGCCGTCTCGTGCGAGGTGTCCTCCACCAAGGCGATCGCATCCTCGGGCAGCCCTGCCTTGCTCGCCGCCCGGCGTAGGACGGACACGATGGCACGGTTGGAATCGAGCGCCGACGCCGAGCCGCGCAGGAACGCGGCGTTCCCGGCCTTGAGGCAGAGCCCGGCGGCATCACTCGTCACATTGGGGCGGTTCTCGTAGATCACGCCGATCACGCCGAGCGGCACCCGCACCCTCGACACTCGTAACCCGTTCGGCCGCACCCAGCCTTCGAGCACCTCACCGACGGGATCGGCCAACCCGGCCACGTTGCGCAACCCGCTCGCCATGGCCCGTACCCGGCCCTCGGTCAGTCGCAGGCGATCCTGGGCCGACGCCGCCATCCCCGAGGACTCGGCCCGGGCGAGGTCACCCCGGTTGGCCGACAGCAACGCTTCCCATTCCTCATCGAGAAGGTCGGCCGCCATGCGGAGGGCGTCATCACGAACTGGACCAGGAGCGCGGCCAACCAGGCGGGATGCGGCCTGGACGCGGCGCGCCAGCTCCCCTAGTTCCGGCGTGATCACCGAATTAGCGTACAAGCACCAGGTCGTCGCGGTGAATTACCAGGTGGGACATGTCCTCGGGCAACTGATCGCTGCGTCGCCCGAGCCATTCCGCCGGCGCGGCAGCTCCCATCCGGACCAGTCCTTTGGCGAAGACCTTCCCATCGGGCCCGACGATCTCCACCGCATCATCGAGCCCGAAATCTCCCTCGGCCGCTAAAACGCCCGCAGGCAGGAGCGAGCGTCCACCCTCAGTCAGGGCCACCTGGGCTCCCTGGTCCACAATCAGGCGTCCCGAAGCACCCAGGGCGAAAGCAATCCAGAGCTTGCGGGCCGAGAGACGCTGGGGTCGGGCCCGAAACACCGTGCCGACGCCTGACTCCCCCGCCACTGCGGCAACCAGGACCCCCGGGCGCGCGGCGTCGGCAATCAGCGTCTCCACGCCGGACCAGGTCGCTATTTTGGCCGCGGCCACCTTCGATGCCATGCCGCCGCTCCCGAGCGCACTGCCCGCCCCACCGGCCATCTGCTCGAGGCGCTGGTCTATCTCCACCACCTCGTCGATGAGGGACGCCTCGGCGACGAGGCGGGGGTCCGCCGTCAGCAGCCCGGGCGCGTCGGTGAGCAACACGAGCATCTGGGCCCGGACGAGGTGTGCCACCAGCGCGGCCAACCGATCGTTGTCCCCGAAGCGGATCTCCTCGTCGGCTACCGCATCATTCTCGTTGACCACCGGGACCACCCCCAGCTCAATGAGGTGGTCCAGGGTGCCGCGTGCGTGCAGGTACTGCGTGCGGTGCACGAAGTCCAGCGGGGCGAGGAGCACCTGGCCGGCCAGGATGCCGTGCGGATCCAACCCGTCCTGCCACGTGCGCATGAGGCGGTGCTGGCCCACGGCCGACACGGCCTGCAGCACGGCCGGGTCAGCCGGGCGCTTCTCGCCCCGGCCCAGTGCCGCCCACCCTGCCGCGATGGCGCCGGACGTCACGACAACGACCGTGTGGCCGGCGGCACGCAGCTGCGCGATCTCGCGCGCAGAGGCGGTGGACCGTCTCGGGCGTCACTGAGGACGAGCCGACCTTGACCACGACGGACCGGGGCGCTGGGGACACCGAAGGGGTCACGGGTGCTCCCAGGTAAACGTCATGTTGCCGACGGTGACCTCGTCGCCGTCACGCACCCCGGCCCGCGACAGGGCACGGTCCACGCCGAGGCGGCGAAGGCGCTTGACCGCCTCATCGAGCGCGCCCACGTCGTTGAGGTCTGAGAAGGCCACGGCGCGCTCGGCCACCCGGCCCACCACGCGCCACGCCCCGGGAGCGATCCGCTGCACGTCGACACCTTCGGGCACAGGCCGGTGGATCACGATGGCGCCGGTGGCCTCGACCACGGCCGCAGCCCTTACCTCCTGGACGAGGGCGGCCAGTTTCTCTATCAGAGGCTGCACGCCATCCCCCGTTGCGGCAGAAAGGACCAGGTCACACAGAGACTCGGCTGCGGCTGCGGCTGCGGCGGGCTCGGAGCCAGGGCCAGAGCCAGAGCCAGGGCCGGTCGACACGAGATCATGCTTGCTGCCCACGACGAGGCGGGGGCGCTCGAGGAGTTCGGGCTGGTAGCCACCGAGTTCCCCCAGCAAGATGCGAAGTTGATCCTCGGGGCCATGCTCGGCATGGGGGTCGAGATCGAGCAGGACCACCAGCACCCGGGCCCTCTCGATGTGGCGGAGAAAGCGGTGCCCCAAGCCTTTGCCCTCGGCGGCGCCCTCGACCAGTCCTGGGATGTCGGCCATGACGAACTCGGTACCGTCGCGCACGCCACCGACTCGCACGACACCGAGATGCGGCACCAGGGTCGTGAACGGATAGTCGGCGATCTTGGGCTTGGCCGCCGAAACCGTCGAGATCAAGGTGGACTTTCCCGCATTGGGAAAACCAACCAGGGCCACGTCGGCCATGAGCTTGAGCTCCATATCGAGCCAGCGCTCCTGGCCCTTCTCGCCCTGTTCGGCGAAGGCGGGAGCCCGGCGTCGGTTGGAGAGGAAGCGGGCGTTACCTCGCCCGCCCTGACCACCCTCGGCGATGAGGAACCGGTCACCGTCGCCCGCCAGATCGCACTGCACGGCTCCCTCGTTGTCGCGCACCACGGTCCCCACCGGGACCGGCACCACGATGTCCTTGCCTCGGGCCCCGTGCTTCTTCTGTCCCGACCCGTGGCCGCCGTCGGTGGCCCGCCGGAATGGGTGGTCACGGAACCCCAGGAGCGACGATTGATTGACCGAGGCGACGAGCCAGACATCGCCCCCGTGGCCTCCGTCGCCGCCGTCTGGCCCGCCGCGATCGACGTGCGCCTCACGGCGCCACGACACGGCCCCCGCCCCCCCGTCGCCGGCCCGCGCGTGCAGTTGAGCCTGATCGACGAAGCCTGCCATAACGGTCCAGCTTAAGGGGCAAAAAGGTCCACCGGGCGCAAAGCCCTACGGACCAAAAAGGCGCTGCGCTCGTTGCCCCACCTCCGCCCGGGCCCGCTCGCTGTCGATCTGCACGCACTCTCCCCCCGTGACCACCAGCGTGCCGCCCACCCACACGTCGGTGACGAGGTATCCGGCTCCAGCCCACACGAGGTGCCCGAGCAGCTCGGCCTCGGTGAGGGCCGGCACGAATCGGGCGTCATCGGTGCGTAGGCGAATGAGGTCCGCCGGACGACCCACTTCGAGGGCCCCGACCTCAAGCCCCAGCGCCTCACCCCCGCCTCGGGTGGCCAGCCGGAGGGCATCGGCCGAGCTGAGGGCAGCCGGATCAGCTGCGGTGGCCCTGGCCAAAATGGCGGCCAGACGCATCTCGTCCCAGAGATGGAGGTCGTCGTTCGAAGCGGGTCCATCGGTGCCAAGGCCGACGCGGATCCCGCGAGCCAGCAGGTCGGCCAACTTGGCCACGCCGGAGCCCAGCTTGCCGTTGCTCCCCGGGCAATGTGCCACAGCGACGTCGTACTCGACCATGACATCCATGTCCGCCTCGTGCAACCAGATGGCATGGGCTGCGAGGACTCGACCATCGAGGACGCCGAGCGAAGCCAGGAGCGCTGGCGCGCGCATGCCGTAACGCTCCTCGATCACCTGTCCCTCGGCTTCCGTCTCGGCCAGGTGGATCTGCGTCATGGCACCGCGCTGCTGCGCCTCTTGCGCCACGGCCGACAAACCAGCCGGCGGCAGGCTGTAGGCGGCGTGGGGGCCGAACCCGATATGCAGACGGCCTTCCTGCCCGTCCATCTCGTCGAAGATGCGGCATGCCTCTTTGAGGTGCGCCTTCCAGGCGCCGTCCGCATCGCGGCCCGGCATGTCGAAGACACCCGGCGTGAGAACGCACCGGATGCCCGAGGTCAACGCGGCGTCAGCGACTGCGGCCCCATGGAGGTACTGCTCGCATGTCGTGGTGACGCCGTTCAACAGCATCTCGCTCGCCCCCAACGTCATCCCCCAGAAGACATCCTCATCGTCATGAAGTGCCTCCCGCGGCCAGACCGCTTCAGTGAGCCAGCGGTCGAGCGGTAGCCCGTCGCCGGCGCTGCGCACCAACGTCATCGGCGAGTGACCGTGACAATTGACCAACCCCGGCATGAGCAACCCGCCGGCGCCCAGCTGTTGCACCTGCGTCGTCGGCTCCGGCGGCGTGCGGCGCGGGTCACCGACCCAGGTGATCAGGCCGTCGTCAATCTCCACCGCGCCAGGGCGCCAAACCGTGTCATCGGCATCGACGGTGAAGACCGCATCGGCGACGAGCCGCACGGTCATGTGGTCACGCGTGGCGGCGCGGGCGGCGCTGACGCCGCTCACGCTGCGCCGACCAAGAGGCGGTCCGTGAGTTCGAGGGACAGATGGAGGACTTCGTCCCCGCCCTCGACGCGCACCTCGAGGTTGTCGTCCCCGTCGCGGTCACCGACCACGGCCACGACACCAGGGATGAATCCTCCCTCTCCCAAAATGGTGAGGGACCCGAGATTGAGCTCGACCGATTCACTCACGCGCACCAGGCGAACGCGTTCTCCCGAACCGACCTCGGTCAGCTTGCGCGTGCCCACACTGGTCGCCACCGAACCCGAGCCCGGGATGGGGTTCCCATGCGGACAAGTGGCCGGATCGCCGAGCAACTTCACCAACCGCGCTTCGACCTCGTCGGAGATCACGTGCTCCCAACGCCCTGCTTCGCGGTGGACCTTGTGCCATTCAAGCCCAATCACATCAACCAGCAAGCGCTCAGCAAGGCGATGTTTCCGTACGACTTTCTCGGCCAGGGTACGTCCGCTCTCGGTCAGACTGAGCTGTCGTCCCTGGCGCGAGACGTACCCGTCCTCGATGAGCCGATCGAGCATTTCGGACACTGATGGGGCGGAGCGACCGAGCCGTTCCGCGATGCGCGCTTGGATGACCGGAACGCCTTCTTCTGCCAGTTCCAGCATCGTCTCGAGGTACTCCTCGACCGGTGGGTGGAACTCCTCGAGCGCGTGGCCCGACGTCTGCTCAGTCGCCATGACGCTGGTTCCCTTGGTCGAAAGGCGTCACAGAAGTGACGGTGGTTGTCACGGCGGCAGTCATGCCCCGTCAATGATACGCGGGGTGACGACAACCCCCTACTGTGGCGTGAGTGTCAGGATCTTGCGGGGCCGTATGAGCGAGACACCGGACAATGCAACCCGCACCGCTCGCGAACTGGCGCGGCGCACCGGGGTCGATCATCACGACGTTCTCGTGATCCTCGGTACCGGCCTTGCTACTGCGGCAGAGAATCTCGGCGCCACCGGCCCCTCGATCCCCTTAGCCACCCTTCCCTTCTTCCCCCGCTACACCGCGACGGGCCACCATGCCCTGGGATGGTCAGTCCAGATCGGCAAAAAGAGGGTGCTGGTGTTCGCTGGCCGGTGCCACGCCTATGAGGGCATCGAACTGAGCGAAGTGGTGCATCCCCTTCGAACCGGCGTCGCCGCCGGGTGTTCCACCGTGATCCTCACCGCCGCCGTCGGCGGCATCCGGGAGGACCTGCACACGGGATCCATCGTGGTCGTCTCCGATCACCTCAATCTCACCGGTCGTTCGCCCTTGAGCGGCCCGGCGTTCGTCGACATGGTTGGTGCTTATTCGCCGGAGCTCCGTGCCGTTGCACTTTCAGCTCCGGGGGCGGGTTCGGCCTCAGCATCGGCGGCGGAACCTCGGGCGCCCGAATTGACCACCGGCGTCTACGCCCATGTGCTCGGCCCGCAATTCGAGACTCCCGCCGAGATCCGCATGATGCGCACCCTCGGGGCCGACGTGGTCGGCATGTCCATGGCCTTCGAGACAATCGCCGCCCGTCAGGCGGGCGCCGCCGTCCTCGGACTGGCCGTCGTCACGAACGAGGCCGCCGGCACCGTCTCCGATGTGGATGCCGTGGCTGATCAGGGTCATATCGGCGCGGCCGGCCACGCGGCGGCTCCGGTCATTGCCGAGATCATTCGCCATGTCGTGCTCTCGCTCCCATGAGCCCGAGCCCGCTCGGGTTGACCGTGTGACCGTGTGACAGCGTGACAGCGTGACCGCGTGCGCGAGTGCGCGCGTGCTTCAGTCTGGAAATAGCCTGGGTTGACAGTCACGGCACTTGGTTTAGAAAAACCTAACCGAACGGTTCGGTACCGTTTTCCAAAAAGCAGGCTCTCCTGACATATCCGTGGGTTTTCAGGCCGCTTGACGTCCTGGGAGGGGTGGGCAGTACCCACCGCGGTCGAGCAGGGCCAGGGCGATGAGGTGCTCAGGTTTCTTGAAGCCGAAGGCCATGCGGTGCAAGACCCGCAGCTTGGTATTGGTCGACTCGATGAGGGCGTTGGACAGTTCGTGGATCATGGCCGCTTTGATGCCCTTGAGGTTCTTGTGGATCTTCCAGGCCAGCTCGATGAAGGCGGGAATCTGGCACTCAAAGGCCCACTTGAGCCATTCGTCGAGCATGAGGAGGGAGGCCTCGCCCTTGCGCCTGATGGCGACACGCAGCTGCTCTTTGAGCAGATAAGCCCGATAAAGAGGCCCGTTGAGCTGGGCGATCCACTGGAGCTTGTCGTGTTGTCGCGCCGTGAGGTTCTCGGGGTTGTGCCACAGGGCATAACGCGAGCTCTTGAGGTCTTTGGCTACTTGGGGGAGCCCGTTGCGCTTGGCGTTCTTCCACACCTCGACGCGTACCTCGTCGAGGGCCGTGGTGGCCCAGCCCACCATGTGAAAGGCGTCAATGCACAAGGTGGCACCCGGGCAGCGACGTTTGACCACGCCGGCGATCCATTCGGCCGCATCGGCTGAGACCAGGCGGATCTCTTTACAGCGCTGTTCTCCTAAGAGGTCGAAGAACCCGTTGAGGGTGGCCCGATCACGCCCGACCGCAGCCCAGATGAGGCGTCCGGTGTCGTGATCGACACAGATCGTCAGGTAGCGGTGCCCCTTTTTGTAGCTGATCTCGTCGACGCCGATGCGGCGCAAGCCCTCGAAGGGATCGTGCGCCGCACGGCCTTCGGCCACCACCCTTTCGATGATGGAACCCACGGTGCGCCAGGCGATGCGCAACAGATCGCACACGGCGGACTTGGAGGTATGGGTGACGAGCCACGCCGCCTGGTCGTCGAAGTCGCGGGTGTGGCCCGCATCGTGGCGGGCCCAGGGCACCAAAGCCACCGTGATCCCGTGGGTGGCACAGTTCACCCTCGGCGAGTCCGACTCGAGGTAACACCGAAGGGTGCCCAAATCGAGGGCCCGCCAGCGCCGCCGGCCCTGGCCGTGGTCATAGCCCGGGGCTGCCAATCCGCAGCGCCCGCAACGACGCTTGGTCGAACGTCGCGGCCGGACACGCACGAGCACAGCCTGGGACTCCTCGTCGAAGTCGATCTCTTCGATCACCGTGGCCCGGTCGACACCGAGCGCCTTTCGCCATACGCTCACTCCCAACAACGCCACTCTCCTTGCCTCGTTTTCGGACCTTCAATCAGCCCAAAAACGTAGAGGGAGATGGCGTTGTTCGCGTCAGGACCAGCTCAGGGAACCCACGGATATGTCAGGAGAGCCAAAAGAACCGTACCGTCCTGGTCAGCTCAGCCTGTTCCCAGCGTGCCGGCGCCACTCACGGGCGACGTGGGTAACGACACGAAACCACGGGGAGCGCGCGCCTCTGGAGCCGGGAACTGCCGGCTTTGTGATTAGCCCGTGATGATGTCGATGTGCTTGCGGCCGCGGCGAGCGCCGAACTTGACCACACCATCGGCCGTGGCGAAGAGCGTGTCGTCCCCGCCCCGCCCTACGTTCTGCCCGGGGTAGAACTTGGTGCCGCGCTGGCGCACGAGGATCGACCCTGCGGTCACCGTGGTGCCGTCAAACTCCTTGACGCCGAGGCGCTGGGCCCGAGAGTCACGACCGTTGCGAGTTGACCCGCCACCCTTTGTCTTTGACATTGTGCGCTCCTTCGACCTGTCGCTGTCGGTGTCGCCGTCAGCCGGCGGACGTAATGGCCGTGATCTCCAGCGTGGCGTAATGCTGGCGGTGGCCCCACCGGCGACGCTGGTTGGACTTGTTCTTGTAGGTCATGGCGTTGATCTTTGGGCCTTTTTCCTCGCCCACGACCTTGGCCGTGACCGAGGCGCCGGCCAGTTGGGCCGGGGTGGCCAGCACCGTGTCGCCATCGACAACGAGCACAGGCTGCAACGAGACCTCGGTCCCGACAGGCTCGCCCAGCAACTCGACGCGGACGCGCTGGCCCTCGGCCACACGCTCTTGCTTCCCACCGGACTTAATGACTGCGTACATGAGGGCGAAACCTTACCGCAGAACCGAGTCGTCCAAAGTCACGCCCCGACCGCCACAGACAGCGCACTCAGTCGAAAGCGTCTCCAAAAGACCCTCTGAAATGCGCTTTCGTGTCATCTCGACCAGGCCCAGCTCAGAAATGTCGAATACCTGCGTCCGCGTTTTGTCCCGGGCCAATGCGTTGCGGAGCGCAGCCGCCACCTTGTCTCGGTTCTCCCGGATCTCCATGTCAATGAAGTCGATCACGATGATGCCGCCGATATCGCGCAGCCGAAGCTGGCGGGCCACCTCCTCGGCCGCCTCCAGGTTGTTGCGGTAGACGGTCTCTTCGAGGTTGGTCTTGCCCACGTTCTTGCCCGTATTCACGTCGATCACCGTCAACGCCTCGGTGCGCTCAATGATGAGCGAGCCACCTGAGGGTAGCCAAACCTTGCGGTCAAGTGCCTTGTGAAGCTGCTCGTGCACGTGGTAGCGCTCGAAGATGGGCAAACCCTCTTCGACGGGGTCGTAATACTCGACGCGATCCGAGAGCTCCGGGCTCACGGCCCGGACGTAGTCACGCACCTGCTCGAAAAGCGCCCGGTCGTCGATGACGACGGCTCGATACTCGGCGTTGAGCTCTTCGCGCAGTATCCGCACCGACAGTTCGGGCTCTCGGTACAGGAGGCCGGGGGCGTCCGATTTCTTCGCTGCCGCCTCAATGGCGTTCCACTGCTCGAGCAACGTCTCGACGTCACGTTGCAGCTCGTCGGCCGACACACCCTCCGCCGCGGTGCGCACGATCATGCCGTGGCCAGCCGGCTTGACCTCATCGATGATGCGGCGCAGGCGACGCCGCTCGTTGTCGCCCAGCCGCTTGGAGATGCCGAAGGCGCTGCTGTTGGGCACCAGTACAGCGAACCGGCCCGGCAGGGATACCTCCTGCGTCAAGCGGGCCCCCTTGGCGCCGATCGGGTTCTTGGTCACCTGGCACAGGATCGTCTGACCCGCCTTGAGCACGTCCTCGATCCGGGGCTGCGATGCGGAGGACCCGCCACCGCCGCCCTCGATGTCCTCGCGGTCGTAGCGCACGTCGCCCCGGTAGAGCACGGCATTCTTCGGAATCCCGATGTCGACGAACGCCGCTTCCATCCCCGGGAGAACGTTCTGGACCCGGCCCCGATAGACGTTGCCATCGATCTGGTTGGTGTCGTCGGCGGCTCGGGAAACGTAGTGCTCGACCAGGGAGCGCCCTTCCAGCATGGCGATCTGCGTCATGGCGGGCTGGACATGCACGCACACCAGATAGCGGCCAACCTGCTTTCCCTTCCGATCGCGGCCCGAGCGTCGCCGGCTCCGTGTCCGCTTGCCATTGGAAGGGCCCTCGTCATCGCCCCCTTCATCGGAAGCATCCGACGCCCCGTTGAAGGCTGGCGGGCGGATCATGGGTGCCACCGCCGGTACGACTGATGGGACGGCCACGGATGTCGCCGATTCCGGAGCCGGCGAGCTTGCATTGGGAACGACGACCGGAGCCGGCCTGGTGTCCCCTATTTGCGGTCGGGCCGGCTGCCCCACCGGTTGTGACTGCGGTGATGGCTCTGGCTCTGGCTCTGGCTGAGCCTGTAGTTGCGGCTGTAGTTGCGGCTGTGGTTGAGGCTCTGGTGAGAGCGGGGCCGTGAGCGGGCTAGCGCCCGCCGGGACCTCCGCGCTCGGACCCTCTTGGGTCTGGCTGATCTCCGACTCGGACATGAGGGAGTGCCCTCCTTGCGTCGTTCATGAGGCACGCCCTGCGGCGTGTACCACGACGGGGTCGGTCCCGAGTCCGCTGACCGAAAGCGGCTCGAACCGTGCGCCGTCGCGCTCGATCCATTGATGCGTTCTACAAGCCCGCGCCAGCACCACATCGGTGCCGAACGCCGAAATCAGGTCGCCAGGGCGCACCCCACGCGGATGCGTCGCCAATTCGGCCCGCAAGCGACCAATCGGGTGTTCTCCCTTATTCAGAGGTTCTCCCTGCTCCATCCCATTTTCCTGGGCCACGGCGAGCGTCAAAATAGCCGGGCGGATGTCGTCTTCGGTCTGACGACCCTTCCGCTCCCGTTGGATGGTGAGGCTCGGAGCAGCGAGCATCCGCTCGACCTGCTCCTGCAATTCCTCACTACCCACGCCGTACACCTCCAACTCCCAATCGCACGATGCTACCTCTTGCTGCAGTGAACCCTCCGCCATGCCAATCACAGCAGCGGCCTGGACCACCACCCCGTCGGGCAGCAAGGGCGTCAGGAGCCCGGGCAGTTCGTCACAGAGGATCTCGTCGGACTCGGCCGCCGTTAGGCGCGGCATCGAGATACTCGCCCTGCGACTCACAACCTGTGGGAAGCGCAAGACCGAAACTCAACAGGGGATGCGGGGAGAACCCCTGCGAGAGCGCCACCGGCAATCGGCTCCGGCGTAGTGCCCGTTCCCACATGCGGGCGACGTCGCGATGGCTGGTGAAGCGGATCTTTCCCATTTTGGAAAAGCGCAATCGGACCCGGAGCTGCTCCGCCGACCCGGGCTCGGCGAACACAGGCTCGGCGAGCCCGGGTTCAGCCGGCACAGGTTCGGTGAGCTCAGGCACTCGAGGTTGCTCCCGCATTGGAGCTGGCGAGCGTGGTGCCGCCGGAGCGCGCTCCGCTGACCAGGCGCACCGGTATCCGGCCCCCTGCGGAGAGGTCCTGACCCGTCCCCTGACTCCCACCGGCCGGCGGGATCGGCGAAGCGACCACGTGCTCCAACCCGAAACCGGTGCAGGCCCCGCAGTCGTAGCAGGGCGTCCACCGGCAATCCTCGACCACGGCCTCGGCCAGAGCGTCCTGCCAGTCGGTCCAGAGAAAGTCGCGGTGCAATCCGGCCGAGATGTGATCCCACGGCAGCGGTTCGTGCTCGTCCCGGTCGCGGTAGGCCACTTCGGCCAGGCTGAGTCCCTCCGCCGCCAGGGCCTCCTCCCAAAGAGCGAGGTCGAAACGCTCTGACCACTCCTGGAAGGTCCCGCCGGCTCGCCATACCCGCTCGATGACGGCGCCCATGCGACGGTCTCCCCTGCTGGCCACTCCCTCGGCCGCCGATGCCGCCGGCTCGTGCCAGCGGATAGTGAGCCCTCGAGTGGTGCGGGCGTGCTCGCGCAGCAAGTTGACCTTGCGTTGGAGCTCCTCGACTGTGTCCTGCCCGAACCACTGGAACGGGGTGTGCGGCTTGGGCACGAACCCGCCAACCGACGCCACGACGTTCACCGATTTTGAATGGCGGCGGCCGATCTCGACACAGTGCTTGCCGAGCTCGGCGATACCGATGACGTCCTCGTCCTGCTCGGTCGGCAACCCGATCAGGAAATACAGCTTGACCCGGCGCCATCCTTGGCTGAAGGCGGCATCGACCGCGCTGTAGAGGTCCTCCTCGGTGATCAGCTTGTTGATGACCTGGCGCATGCGCCACGTTCCGCCTTCGGGGGCGAAGGTGAGCCCGGTGCGGCGCACCTTCTGGATCTGTGCCGCCGTCCCGACCGTGAAGGCGTCGACCCGCAGCGAAGGCAGGCTCACCGACACCCGTCCCTCGTGAACCGGGATCGTCGATGATGTCGCGCACCGTGTCCTCAATGCCCGAGAAGTCAGCGGTCGAAAGCGACGTCAGCGTGACCTCGTCGTGGCCGCTCCAGGCCAGGCCCTGGCTCACCATCTCCTTGACCTGCTCCGCCGGACGCTCGCGTACCGGCCGGGTGATCATGCCGGCCTGGCAGAAGCGGCAGCCCCGGGTGCAGCCTCGGAAGACCTCGACGTTCAACCGGTCGTGGACGACCTCGGTCAGTGGAACGAGGGGTCGCGCCGGATAGGGCCAGTCCGCCAGGTCTGCCACCGTCCGCTTGGCCACTTCGGCCGGGACGCCCGCTTGGTTGGGGAGGGTCGAGACCAGGCGACCGTCGCGATAGGTGGAGGTGTAGAGGGCGGGGACGTAGACCCCTTCGATCGTCGCCAGAGCCAGGCGCAGCTCCTGCCGATCGCGGCCCACGGCAGGTTCGGCCAGCCAATCGCGGATGGCCACGTTGATCTCGCTCACGATCTCTTCGCCGTCACCCAGGGCGAAGGCGTCGACGAAGTCTGCCAAGGGTTCGGGATTGAACGTGCAGTGGCCGCCGGCGATGACCCAGGGGTCGTCGGGACCCCGATCGGCGGCATGCAGGGGAACCTGGGCCAGATCGAGCAGATTGACGACGTTGGTGTAGACGAGCTCGGCCGAAAGATTGAAAGCCATGACATCGAAGTCGCGGGCCGCAACGTGCTGCTCCACGCTGAAGAGCGGCACGCCGGCCGCCCGCATGGCCGCCTCCATGTCCACCCAGGGCGCGTAGGCGCGCTCGGCTACCGCATCGGCCCGCTCGTTGAGGATCTCGTAGAGGATCTGCAACCCCTGGTTGGGGAGCCCGATCTCGTACGTGTCGGGGTAAAGGAGCATCCAGGCGACCTTGCCCGGACCGTGCTCCGGGTACTGCGCCCCTTGCTCACCCCCGATATAGCGCGCCGGCTTGGAGACGCCGAGCAGTAGCCGTTCGACCTGTGGCCAGAGAGACTCCATGGAGACCCAACCCTACGGGACCGCTAGCCCCCCCGACGGCGACGTGGTTGTCGTGGTCGTCGTGCGTGGTCGTCGTGGTGGTCGTCTTCGTGGTCGTCTTCGTGGTCGTGGTCGTCGTGGTGGGCGTGCCGAAGGGAGGGTTGGACGCCGGCGCAGTGGACGCTCGGAGGGCTTTGACGGCGTCGGGGTCTTCACGCCCGCTATCGGGTTGGCCAAGATGTAGTCGAAGATATTGCGGACCAGCGGCGCCGCAGCCTCGGCGCCGTACCCACCCTGGTCGATGACGGCCAGCACCACGTACTGCGGGTTGGGGTTGGGCCCGAAGGCCACGAACCAGCTGTTGGGCTCGTCGGCCCCGGGTTGGTGGCCGTCCCGGTCTTGCCGGCCAGGTTCCAGCTCGCCGGGAAGCCCAGGAACGTCGGCGTAGGCCGTGCCCTCGTCGGGTTGGAGATGGGCGATAACTCCCTCGAGTCCCTGGAGGATCGGCTCGGAGACTGCTGGAGGGAAGGTTCACGTGCCCCGTCACCTTGGGCGCGATTGCTCCACCACCTTGCCAGTGGTCGGGTCCACGATCTCCGACGCCACCTCCGGCGCGTAGCGGGTCCCACCGTTGGCGAAGGTGGCATAGGCCACCGCCTGCTCGATCGGCGTGAGCGCCGTCGCCCCCTGCCCGAACGCCATCTCGACGTTGTCACCCGTGTACCAGGTGGTGTTGGGAAACGCCGTCGGGATTCCTCGTCGTGCAGCTTCTGGCGCTCGGGTTGGCTGTCGACGCGCCCGTACGACCTCGTCGGGCAGGTCGATGCCGGTGCTCTCCCCTTCGCCGTACTGCGCCGCCACGTTCTGAATGGCGTCGGCGCCGTAGGTTGCTCCGGCCCTCCCAGAACAGCTCGCCGAGGTTGTAGAAGTACGAGTCGCTCGAGACGGTCAGGGCCAAGGCCAGGTTGTACGCTCCCCCGCTGTCGCCCGGGTCGTCGGTGAAGGTGCACGTGCCCCCGGTGCAGTTGCTGCACCTTGAAGGTGCCCAGTGTCGTCGTAGTAGCGCGACGGGCTGTAGACACCGTCCTGCAGGTCCGCCGTGGCGGTGATCAGCTTGAAGGTCGAGCCGGGGGTGTACTCGCCCTGGATGGCGTAGTTGTTCTCCGCCCGCTGTCGATTGCAACGCGGCGAAGTTGGCGGTGGAGATACCGCCCACCCATTCGTTGAGGTCGTAGGTGGGATAGGAGGCCATCGCCAGCACCTGGCCGTTCTGCGGGTTGAGGACGATGGCGGCGCCGTTGATGGCAGGCGGCAACTTGTTGTGGTCCTCGACATCGGGCGTCCTGCGGTCCTGGAGGATCTGTGCCGCCAGGTCGTTCTGCACCGCCTCTTGCAGCCCGGTGTCGACGTTGAGGACCACGGTGTCGCCGATCTGCGGCGCCGTGCGCGACAGCGTGCCCACCACGTCGCCCGACGGCGTTCACCGAGAGGGCCTGTCGCCCGTTGACGCCGCGCAGGTACTTCTCGTACTGCGCTTCGATGCCCGACTGCCCGACCAGGCTTCCCTGGGTGTAGCCGGCATTGGGATTCGCCTTGAGTTGGCTTTGCGTGATGTCGCCGAGGTATCCGAGCACGTGCGTGGCGGTGGTTCCTCCCTGGGGTACGTGCGCTGCGTGATGGTCTGGACGCTGACCCCGGGATAGTCCGACTGGTGGGTCTGCAGGTACTGCACGGTGGCGGCCGACACGTTGGTGTCGACCGGCACCGGCTCGTAGGGGCTGTATTGCTCGTTCTTGACGGCCTGTCCCACCTGGGCCGGGGTCTGCCCGATCAGTGCGGCCACCTTGGCGATGATGGAGGGGTCCTCGTGTGGCCGTGACACGCGAGAGCAGAAGCTCTTGCTTCGGGGACGTTCGTGGCCAAAACCGTGTCGTTGCGATCAACGATCTCGCCCCGCGGTGCGGCCACCTGGACGACACGGACCTGGTTGCGCGTCACCGCAGCGGCGTAGGACTTCCCGTCGATGATCTGCAGCGTCCACAGCCGCAGGACCAGAACGAGGAAGAGGACGAGGACGGCGATGCCGACGACCCGCAGGCGGAGATTGGGACGAGACGGCTCGTCCTCGGGCGAGCCCACGAGCGAGGCGACGTTGACGCTCTTGCGTGGCCGCATGCGCGGTTGGCGGCCCTCCCGCCTCCAGGTGGCATTGCGGGGCTTGGCGCGACGAGGGCTTGGGATGGAGGCGATCTCCCCGGATGGGATGACGCAGCGTCCGCTTCACCAGATGCCGCCCTCAGGTGAATGGGCTGACACCAGCGTGCGCCGGGTTCCCTCTGCGATGAGGGCCCAACGCATCAAACGGCTGACGGGCAGAACCAAGAGTGCACTGGAGGCGGCAACGATGACGAAGAGTGAGAGGAAGTCGACCTGCACCATCTGTTGTTGGCCGAAGATGGCGCCGAGCACGGAGAACAGCATGTCAGCCGCGACGCTTCCGACGACCGCGGCCACCGGCTTCAACCAGACCGCCCGTTTATCGACGGCGGCCGACGGCGGCCCCGACCGAGATACCCCAAAATACAGCCCACCAGCGCACCCAGGCCGAAGGGCGTGGGAAGGACAAGATCGAACGCCAAGCCTGACCAGAATCCGACGATGGCGCCCGTCTCGGGACCGGCCAGCAGGGCGGCGGTGATGGGGAGGAGCCACAAGATGTCAGGGTGCATGCCGCTGATCCGTATGGACAGGATCACGGTCGACTGCACGAGCAAGAGCAAGCAGCGTCACCAGGGCGACGCGGAGGGTGGCCCGCCCGCTCACGCCGCCGGCTCCCACAGCACGACATCGACGTAGGCCAACTGGGTCAGGTTGGCCATTGGCGTGACCGCGATGGTCACCTGACTGGCGCCGGCGCTCGGTGTGGAACGACGTCACCCGGGCCACGGGGATGCCGGGAGGAAAGGCGCGCGGCATCGAAACTGCTGGTGTACATGATCTCGCCCTTGTGCAACGGCGTGTGGGGCGGCACGAGGTCGGCCGTCATGGAGGAGTCCGGGCCCTGACCGTCGACCGTGGCCGTGTAGGTCTGGGTCTTGCCGAACGTCACGCCCACCTTGGATTGACCGTCGTTGACCAGCTGCACCACTGCGGTGTGATGAAAGGACTGGATGACCTGTCCGACCAACCCGCCCGCACCGACAACGGGCATCCCGACGTCGACCCCGTCGGATCCGCCCTTGTCGATCGTGATGGTCATGGTGAAATTCGAGCTGTCCACCTCTTGTGTCTGCGCCGTCACTGTCGGGAGCTGATTGATGGACGGGAGGTTCTTCAGCGCCATCAATTGACGTAGCTGGTTCAATTGGTTCTTTTCGAAGGCGTTCTCGGCCTGTCTGCTGGCGCAGGCTTCCGAGCGCAGCTTGCAACTTCTGGTTCTCGGACTGCAAAGAGCCGTAGTGCACGGCACCGGCGAAGAAGTCGCCGATCGGGCTGAGAATGTCGGTCACGGCGTGACGGAGCGGCGAGAACACCCCGTTCGCCACCGACTTCACCCCGGAGGTGACGCTGTGCGTGCGACTGTTGAGGTCGAGCGAGATGATCGACAGGGAGAGCACGACCAACACGACCACCGTCAGCGTGCGGCGCGACCGCCGAGACCTCGCCACCCCGGGGAGACCGGACGATCCGTCAGCGCGTAGACGTGGTGATCAGCACCCGCTTGAGCGCTTCGAACTCTTCGAGACATTGACCGGCGCCGACGGCGACGCAGTTCAGCGGGTCGCGCGCCACGACGATCGGCATTCCCGTCTCGTTCTGCAAGCGAGCCTCGAGCCCGTGCAGCATGCGCACCGCCACCGGTGAGGACGATTCCTTGCTCCATGATGTCGGCCGCCAGCTCGGGGGGCGTGCGGTCGAGGGTGACCTTGACCGCGTCGACGATGGCGGACACCGGCTCTTCGATGGCTCGACGAATCTCCTCGGTGGAGACCACGATCGTCTTGGGCAGACCGCTCACAAGGTCCCGGCCACGGATCTCCGCGTGCAGCTCCTGCTCCAACTCGTAGGCCGATCCGAGAGTGATCTTGATCTCCTCAGCCGTGCGCTCACCAAGGGCGAGGCTGAACTCCTTCTTCACGAAGGCGATGATCGCCTCGTCGAGCTCGTCCCCGCCGATGCGCACTGACTGGCTCGTCACGATGCCGCCCAGTGAGATGACGGCGACCTCCGTGGTGCCTCCGCCGATGTCGACCACCATGTTGCCCGTCGGCTCGTGCACGGGGAGACCGGCCCCGATGGCGGCTGCCATCGGCTCTTCGATGATGTAGGCGCGCCGGGCGCCGGCGTATTCGGCCGCTTCCATCACGGCACGTCGCTCCACACCGGTGATGCCCGAAGGAACGCAGATCACCATGCGCGGCTTGGCGAAGCGGCGCTGGTGCACGCGATGGATGAAGTAGCGCAGCATCTTCTCGCAGATCTCGAAGTCGGCGATCACGCCGTCTTTGAGCGGACGGATCGCTTGGATGTTCGACGGCGTGCGACCGATCATCCGCTTTGCCTCGGCGCCCACGGCGAGGGGTCGTCCGTCTTTGACGTCGACCGCCACCACGGAGGGCTCGTTCAAGACGATGCCGCGACCGCGCACGTAGACGAGGGTGTTGGCGGTACCCAAGTCGACGGCCATGTCACGACCAAGGAGGGAAAGGCGATTGTCGGCCATGATGGGACTTTCTCCCGGTGAGATGCGGGACGAGTACCAGAAGGAATCCGGTACCTGTAGGTGAGGTATCAGGTTAGGCGACCAGGTTAGGTGACGGCTCCGTCCACCACAAGGGCGCGGTCAACCGACGCGGCAACCCCGGCCGATCGGAGGCTACGAAGTGGCGAGTTCCGGGAAAGAAAAGGGCGATTTCCCGGGCGGCCGACTCGGGGGAATCCGAGCCGTGGACCAGGTTCTCGGTCGTCTCGATTCCGAGGTCGCCCCGGATGGTCCCAGGAGCGGCTTCGGCCGGGTTGGTGACCCCCATCAGTGTGCGGACGACGGCGATACGTGTCCTTCGGACCTTCGATCACCAGGAGCAGGACAGGCGAGCGCGTGAAGAATTGCCACCAGGTCAGCGAAGAAAGGCCGCTCCGCATGCTCCTCGTAGTGCGCCTGCGCCAACTCGGTGCTGACCGTGCGCAGTTCGGCGGCCACCAGCCGCAGGTTCTTGCGCTCCAGCCGACCGACGATCTCGCCGACCAGTCCACGTTCGACGCCATCCGGCTTCACAATGACAAGGGTTCGATCCACGAGCGGAGGACAGTAGCAGGCGCTCCGAATGCAGGTGGCTAGCGGGACGCAACGAACCCTCAACCTCATGTAGAGATATCGCACCGGACAGAAGGGTTCGTGCAGGCCCTCAAACTCTCCAACTCTAAAGCTCTAGTCGAGGGTATCCGGCTCAGTCGCCGGCATCCTCCCAGCGCACCGCGCCTGCGAGGATCTCTCCACGGGCTGACCCCACGGTGTAGAGCGAACCGGCCACCACGACCAGACCTCGAGCATTGACCAGCCCGCGGGCAATGGCCAGTGCGTTCAGGACCGAAGGCTCCACAATCGCGTGCAACCCCAACGCACGGGCGGCATCTGCCACGTCTTGCGCCGGCAGGGCCCGCGGCGAGTCGGGCTGACACGCCACAACGGTGGTGACGTCCGATGGGGCCAGAGCCGCCAGCATGGCCGAGGGATCCCGACCCGACAGCATGCCGATCACCGCCACGCTGTTGCCGTCGACCGCGAACTCTTCGGCCAGGGCGAGACCGAGTGCGGTCATTCCGGCCACGTTGTGCGCCCCGTCGACCAGAAGGAGGGGCCGTCGACCCAACACTTCGAGCCGGCCGGGCACGCGAACCACTCCAAATCCCTCATCGACCACTTCGGGATCGAGCGGACGACCGAAGAACGCTTCCGCCGCCGCCAGGGCACAGGCCGCGTTACGTCCTCTGATGGGCTCCGTGCAGCGGGACCAGCACATCCTCGTAGCGCCCGCCCGGCGTCCACAGGGTGACGAGCGCGGCCCCCGACGGCCACCCGATTGTCATCGCAGCCGAAGTCCTGATCGGCCACCCATACCCCGGCCGCGCCCACTCGGGCCGCCTGGGCCTCGACGATCGCCACCAGGTCGGGCCGTGTCTCACCCACAATCACCGTGCTGCCCGCCTCGATGATGCCCGCCTTGTCCTCCGCAATCCCTTCGAGCGTTGGTCCGAGCACATCGGTGTGGTCGTAGCTGAAGTTGGTCAGCACCGCGACGTCCCCGTGCAACACGTTCGTGCTGTCCCACGTGCCACCCAATCCGACCTCGATCACCATGGCGTCGACGGCGTCGTCGGCAAACCACGACAGGCCGGCCGCGGTGAGCAGTTCGAAACGGGTGGGCCGTTCGGGAAGCATCGGCTCGAGCGAGGCCAGTTCGGAGAGCACGCCGAGAAATGACTCGTCATCGATTGGCTCGCCGTTGTGCGCCAAGCGCTCCGACACCCGGTGCAAGTTCGGGCTCGTGTAAGTGCCGACGCTGAGGCCCTGCGCCATCATCAGGGCGGACACCATCGCCGATGTCGAGCCCTTGCCGTTGGTACCCGTCACGTGGACCGAGGGAATCGACTCGTGAGGGTCACCCAGCACGGCCATGAGCGACTGCATTCGATCGAGTGTGGGCAGAGCCCGCCGGCTGGGCATGTTCGCCTCGAAGTCGATATGGTCATCGAGCCACTTCGACGCGCGGCATCGAGGTCACCGAACGGTGGACCGGTGCTCTCCACTGCCACCCGAGTCGAAGCCGGCGCCGGCTACGAAGCGGCGCGCCGGGTGCGGGTTGCCTTGACCGGAACGCCGCCGACGGGAACCAGGGTCGGGGCGACACGATCCAGCACTACGGCACGGTCGACGACGCACTTGCCGACGTCAGAACGACTCGGAAGGTCATACATCACATCCAACAGGACTTCTTCGAGGATGGCACGCAGCCCGCGGGCGCCCGTGCCACGGAGCATGGCCTGTTCGGCCACCGCCTCCAGCGCATCGGGCGTGAATTCGAGCTCGACGTTGTCCAGGGCGAAGACACGCTCGTACTGACGGGCCAGCGCATTCTTAGGCTCGACCAGAATCTGGACCAAGGCGTCCTTGAACAAGGGGGAGACGGCGCTCACCACCGGGAGACGCCCGATGAACTCGGGGATCAGGCCGAACTTGATGAGGTCTTCGGGCAACACATGCCGCAGGATTTCGCCATCGTCACGTTCGCGGCGGTGGACCTCGGCCCGGAAGCCGATGCCCCGCTTGCCGATACGACCCTCGATCAAGCGATCCAACCCGGCGAAGGCACCGCCGCAGATGAACAGGATGTTCGTGGTGTCGATCTGAATGAATTCTTGGTGGGGGTGCTTGCGGCCGCCCTGCGGAGGAACCGAAGCCGTCGTGCCCTCGAGGATCTTCAGCAACGCCTGCTGCACACCCTCACCCGACACGTCCCGCGTGATCGAGGGGTTCTCGCTCTTGCGGGCGATCTTGTCGATCTCGTCGATGTAGATGATGCCCGTCTCGGCCCGCTTGACGTCGTAGTCCGCCGCCTGGATCAACTTCAGGAGAATGTTCTCGACGTCCTCACCGACGTAGCCGGCCTCGGTCAGTGCGGTGGCGTCGGCAATGGCGAAGGGCACATTGAGCATGCGGGCCAGTGTCTGGGCCAGCAGGGTCTTGCCACAACCGGTCGGCCCGAGCAGCAAGATGTTGGACTTGGCCAACTCGACCCCGTCCTCTTGTACCGGTCCGGCCTGCACCCGCTTGTAGTGGTTGTACACCGCCACGGAGAGGATCTTCTTGGCGTACTCCTGACCGACGACGTAGTCGTTCAGGAAGGTGAAGATCTCCTTCGGCTTGGGCAGGTCCTCGAACGCAGAGCTCGGCCGTCTCATCGCGCTCTTCGGCGATGATGTCGTTGCACAGGTCGATGCACTCGTCGCAGATGTAGACCCCGGGCCCGGCGATCAGCTTCTTGACCTGCTTCTGGGTCTTGCCGCAGAAACTGCACTTGACCAGATCTCCGCCTTCGCCGAACTTCGCCACCGAAACCCCTCTCCCCGTTACTCTCGCCGAGACGTTCTTGAAGGCCTATGCAGCGCCGATAGCTTCGAGCGGGGCGATCGTGCGGGAGGTGATTATCTCGTCGATCACGCCGTACGTCACCGCCTCGTCCGCCGTCATGATGAAGTCGCGATCCGTGTCCTTGGTGACCTTCTCATGAGTCTGCCCGGTGTCCTCGGCCAGCATGCTGGTCAAGCAGGTCGCGCATCCGGAGGATCTCCTTGGCCTGGAGCTCGATGTCGCTGGCCTGACCCTCGACGCCGCCCCAGGGTTGGTGGAGAAGGATCCGGGCGTGCGGGAGTGCGAAGCGCTTTCCGGGTGCGCCGGCCGCCAGACAGCACCGCCGCGGCCGAGGCAGCCTGGCCGTAACAGAAGGTGGAAACGTCCGGCTTGATGAACTTCAGCGTGTCGTAAATCGCGAAGAGCGCTGTGATGTCGCCCCCGGGCGAGTTGATGTAGAGGTGGATCTCCTTGTCGGGCTCCTCGGACTCCAAGAAGAGCATCTGGGCGCACACCAAGTTGGCCACGGTGTCGTCGACCGGCGTACCGAGGAAGATGATGCGCTCACGCAGGAGGCGGGAGTAGAGGTCGTAAGCCGCGCTCACCGCGGTTGGACGACTCGATGACGGTGGGTACGAGATAGTTGCTCGCCCGATATCGGTCACCTGCGTTCTGCATCTCACCCGCGCTTCGCATCATTACTCGTTCTCCTCATTCTCCGTCACCGCGTCGATGCTCTCATCCGAGCTCTCCTCCGTCGCGTTCTCCTGGGCTGCGTCGGCCTTTAGGTCGTCCCGTGACATCGGGTTGCCGTCTTCGTCGAAGAGCTCCACGTGGTCCAGCAGCCACTGCAGCGCCTTGCCCTTTCGTAGCTCCGAGCGTACCGCGCCGGTTCGTCCGGCCGTGTCGAGCTGGCGGCGCAGGTCGGTCGGTGTGGTCTCCATCCGCTCGGCCATGGTGGCGATTTCGGCGTCGAGCTCCTCGTCGCTCACGCCCAGCTCCTCGGCCTCGGCCAGGGCGCGGAGGGCCAGATCGGCCTTCACCGCCCGCTGGGCGTCGCTCCCGCACCGCGGCCAGCAGGTCGTCGGGCGTGCGCCCCGTGGCCTGCAGATATTCGCCCAGGCCCAGCTTCTGCGCCTCCAACCGGTGCTGCAGGTCGTGGAGGCGCTCGTTCACCTCGGCGTCGACCAGCACCTCGGGAACGTCAGCCGTCGTCGACCAGGCCGGCCACCGCTTCGATGGTCTTCTCCCGCAGGGCCATCTGGCTCTGCACCAGCTTGACCCGGGCCATGCGATCGGAAATGTCGGCCCGCAGCTCGGCCACGGTGTCGAACTCGGAGCTCTCGGCCGCCCAGTCGTCGGTGGGCTCGGGCAATTTCTTGACCTTGACGTCCTTGACGAGAACCCGGAACGAGATGACCTCGTCCTCGTCGGCCGGGAGCAGGCGCGGTGAAGGCGAGGATGTCGCCGCTCTTGGCGCCGCGCAGCATTCTCGTCGAGCTCCCCGGTGATCGTGCCGCTTCCCACCTCGTAGAGATAGTCGTCGACCCCCACGCACTTCGGCCCCGCTCTCGTCGTTGCCGTGCAGGTCGATGGTGACCAGGTCGCCGTCGATGGCCGGCCGACCGACCAGCTCGAGCTCGGCGTCGTTCTCCCGCAGCCGGTCGACCTGGCGGTCGATGTCCTCATCGCTGACGGCGATGCCGGGCAGGGTCACCTGCAACCCGTCGTAGCCCGGGATGGAGACCGTCGGGCGTACCTGGACCACGGCGTCGAAGCTGATTGCGCCACCATCCTCACCCGAGGTGATGTCGATCTCGGGCGACGCGATGGGATCGATCTCCGAGTCGACGACGGCCCGGGCATAGAAGTCCGGCAACGCTTCGCGCAGGGCTTCGGCCCGCAGCGCACCGGCGCCTCCCATCCGCGCCTCGAGCACCTTGCGCGGCACCTTGCCGGGCCGGAAACCCGGCACGCGGATTTGGGAGGCCAGCGTCTTGACGACGTCAACGAGAGCCTTGTCGAACTCTGGTTCGTCGATCTCGACGCTCAGGCGGACGAGGTTTCCCTCCAACGGTTCAGTGGTGGCACGCATCACGAACTGCACACTCTACTGGGCGAGATCGCCCGGCACCGGCCGCACCGGCCCGTCGTCCGCTGCCTGACCGAGCGTGGACGCTGAAGTCCGGCCCGCCTTCGGCGAGAACCGGTCCCCCGCTGAGCATCCCCCCTTCGAAGCCCTCCCGCGAGCTTCGACGCGATCGGGGGCTCACCGATCAGAGGAGTTGGCATGGCAAATTTTGAGGGTTACTGCGTGAAGTGCCGCGAAAAGCGTGAATTCGACGGGCAAGAGGTCGAGCTGGCCAATGGCCGCCGGGCCGCCCAAGGACTCTGCCCCACGTGTGGAACCAAAATGAACCGCATCTTGGGCAAGAAGAAGGACTGAAGCGCCCAAAGAGGCTGCTCAAGGCGGTTGGGGGGCATCGGCGCCGTAGGCCACGTTGAATCCGTTGGGGTCGAGCGCCGAGGGAGTTGACACCTGAGTGCCGCTCTGGACCATCACCACTTCTTGCAGTTTGGTCGCCGAGCCTGCAAACCCCAGGTCAGTGAAGGTGACATCAGGTGAGAACGGCGCCAGTGGGGTCACAGTCCCGCCGACCGTGAGAGCTTCGAGAATCCATTCGGCCGTGGAGGCGGGCCCGTTGTAGGTCTGGTCGGTGGTGAAGCTCTCCCCATCGGTGTCGTCGGTCAGCGTGATGGCCCACTCGGACCCGGTGAAGTGAAAGAGGGTCACGGTCACCTGATCCCCGGGTCGGATCTGTACGGTCGTGATGTACGTTTCGGCCGAAGGGAGGATCTCCCACCAGGGCTGGATGTAGAAGTCGTTCGGATTATTTGGATCCGGGGACTCGTTGAACCCGGCCTGTATGAGCGAGTTGTCGCCGTTTCCCCCATCGACACCCACCCACTCCGACATCAGGTCATTGGGCGGAGTGCCGGCGTACAGCGAGGGCACGCTGAAAGTGCCGGTCACCGACGTGAAGGGCCCATTCAGCTCGATGTAACCCGACCAGTTCGACGAACCCGCGGTCGACGTGGAGGAGGTCGATGGAAAGACGGCGATGGCGAGTGTGACGGAAGCCGAGAGGGGCGAGGGCGACGTGGTATCGATGGCCCGTACGGTGAAGCTGTAATCTCCCTGACCCGTCGGCGTTCCCGTGATGCCCCCGCTCGGGTAGAGGGTCAACCCGGCCGGCAGGGAGCCATCAGTGAGCGCCCACGAATACGGAGCGGTTCCGCCGACGGCAGACAGCGAGGCCGAATACCCCACCCCGACAATGGCCCCGGGTAGCGCGGTCGTCGCGATGGAAAGTGGGGCCACTGCGACGGAGATCGAAAGCGTTGCCGTTGCCGTAAGAGGCGTGGGCGTCGTTCCGTCCGATACTCGTACGGTGAAGGTGATGGTCCCGAGGTGAGTGGGAGTGCCCGAGATGATCCCACTCGGGGAGAGGCTCAGCCCTGGCGGCAAAGAGCCCGCGCTGAGTATCCAGGAATAGGGAGCCACGCCTCCCGTGGCGGCTAATGAGGTGGAATATGGCACTCCTTGCACCGCAATGGGCGGCGGGGTGGGGGTGACCGTAAGAGGCGCCGGTGATTCCTCACTCGGGATGGCGACCGGCGCGGCGGCCAACCCGACGATGGGCTGGTTCAACGAACTGCCCGTCCCTGACCCCTCCGACACCGCCCCGCCGAAGGGATGGACGGCCCCATCACTACCGGCGATCCAGTACCCCTGGCCATTGGAGGAAGGGGTAATGGCGACGATGTCGCGCACATCCACCCCTGAAGCCGGCGCCGAGCCGTAGTAGCCGGCGTCCCCGAAGGTGAAGATCCCGCCGTCGGCCGCCACCAGCCAGTAGCCCTTGCCGTCCGGAGTGACGGCCATGCCGACGATGGGCTGGTTGAGATGTGTGTCCCCGGTCGACCCGTAGTAGCCGGCGTCCCCGAAGGTGAAGATCCCGCCATCGGCCGCCACCAGCCAGTAGCCCTTGCCGTCCGGAGTGGCGGCCATGCCGACGATCGGCTCATTGAGTTTCATTGCCCCGGTCGAGCCGTAGTAGCCGGCGTCCCCGAAGGTGAAGATCCCGCCGTCAGCCGCCACCAGCCAGTAGCCCTTGCCGTCCGGAGTGGCGGCCATGCCGACAACGTTCTGGTTGAGGTGCATGCTGCCGGTCGAGCCGTAGTAGCCGACGTCCCCGAAGGTGAAGATCCCGCCGTCAGCCGCCACCAGCCAGTAGCCCTGACCCTGCGGCGCCCCCGCCATGCCGACAATCGGCTGGTTGAGTTTCATCGACCCGGTCGAGCCGAAATAGCCGGCGTTCCCGAAGGTGAAGATCCCGCCGTCGGCCGCCACCAGCCAGTAGCCCTGGGCGTCGCTTGCCGCAAAGGGTGCGGCATGCGTGGCGGTGAGTGTGGTTGGAGCGGACGTGGCGGAAGCGGACGTGGCGGAAGCGGACGTGGCGGAGCGGACGTGGCGGAAGCGGACGTGGCGGAAGCGGCGGACGTGGTTGTGACCGCGGTGACCGTCAGACCGGTAGAGAGTGCGAGCAGGCCGAGGGCCACAATGCCGCCGATCCTCAGTCGATCCCACGCTCCGGGCACCCGTCGTGGGGACTGGCGATTACGCAGCATGGATTCGGGGGGTGTCCATCCTCGCATCATGCGCCGCCATCGCCGACCTCTCCCATTCGCACCGCCCACATCGGATATCTCTCCGGTCGCTGGCTGGAGGGTGCGGGGGGCAACTCGATGGACAATGGCCGATGCTTCGACGCGGCACCCGCCAGTCGGACCTTCGATTTCGGGGGCGATGCTAACCCAGTAGGCGCCACAAGGGGCTCATTGCACTCGACGTGGAGCCCATGATGGCCGGGTGTAGGTCAAGCCAGTACGATTGCAGATCCTTCTTCAAAGGCACCGATCACGGGATTGCTGGTCGGTGCCAGACTGTGAGGGAGGATCATCACAACGGGCTGTAGCGCAGCTTGGCAGCGCGCCTGCTTTGGGAGCAGGAGGTCCCGGGTTCAAATCCCGGCAGCCCGACTCGATGGGATCAGGCGTCCCTGGTCATCATTCGCCACGCGCCGAGAACTGACCAGCAGACCAGCCAGGCGACGATGACGCACACGGCCACGGTGGTGGACTCCGGCAACAGTCCGGCATTCCCGGAGCTGCCGGCCGGGCCACCTCCTCCGCCCCCGAGCACCGGGAGTCCGCCCGGTGCCAGATGGGCGGTGGCCAGTCCGACCACGCCACGCTGCAGGTTCACCAGGTGGGGGATGCGCGCCCTCGAGAGGATGGGCGTCAGCACGACCTCAAGAACGATCATCATGACCACGGCCACGGTCCGCTGCCCGATCAACGATCCAAGGCCTAGACCGATGACGAACCCGATCACCGCTTCGAGTTCGAGCCACAACCCGCTCTTGATCATCAGGGAGTTCGACGGGTACAGAAACTGCCGGGCGTAGTCGGAGTAGTTCATCCGGGCGATCACGACGGCCGCCTCTTTGATCTGGGCCTGGGAAGCGTGCGGGGGGCTCTGGGCCCCTGGCGCCAGTTTGCTCACGCTTGCGCCACCGGGGCCATTCCCGCAGGGAACGCTGTTGACCGCCGTCCCGATCGTGGAACCGTTGGATGAGGAGGGGCCGATCCTGAAGCCGAAATTGCAGATGACCTCGTCGGCATGATCGGCGGCCCAGCCCTCGAGGCCGGCGCGCGACAGGTTGGGAGGCACGTTCACACCGTTGAACTCGAGCCGCGTCGGCGCAGCGAAGACGCACACTGCGCAGACCACAGTGAAACCCACCGCAACCAGGGGCACGATGATCGCAAGCCCGGCGGGGATCCGGGCCAGGTACAGCGCCAGACGCGAACGGCCGGTCACGACCAGGTGTCGGAACATCCCCTCCGTGAGGTCGACAGAACCCGCCGTGGCGCCCAGGGTGGCAGCCACGATGAAGCCGAATACGTACAGCACACCCGAGACGAGCGCGGTATAGGTCCCGTACCCGCCGGCCGGCCCGTAGGTGTTCGGCGCAAACGCATGGAGGAGAAGTCGGATCACCAAGAACACTGTCGGGATCCCCACGGTGACCAGCATCAGGGCGATCATGAGACCGCGCCGCTTGCGCAATTCCTTGCACCTGCTGGCGATCATGCCAAAGGTCGGGATCGGGGATCCCCGGTGATCGGCTTGGTCCTCGGACGGTGCCGCACCCTGACGCGCCTCAAGGGTGGTGGAGGTCGGGGACTGTCGTCACTCCGCGTCCAGCCTGCTCGTCACCTGGAGGAACCATGACTCGAGAGAAGCCTGGACCTCTTGGAGCCGGTAGAGGGAGATGCCGCCTTCCACGAGGAGGCGGGCGATCTCGGCGATCACGTCGCGTGACGTCCCCGACGGCAGCGTGATGGCGACTCCATCGGCTCTCGACCTGGATCTGCGCCCCGAACGGCGTCCTCTCGAGGAGCGTGGGGACCCGGTCGGGTCCGGAACAATCGATCTGGACCACCAGCGACGTACCGGCGAGCAGCTCGGCAATAGGGCCCTGCCTGATGACGCGGCCCCGATCGACGATGGCGACCGCATCACAGGTGCGCTCGACTTCATCGAGCAAGTGGGAGGACAACACCACGGTGCGCCCCTCGGCCACGAGCGACAGGATCATCTCACGCATGTCCTGCATGCCCGCGGGGTCGAGTCCGTTCATCGGCTCGTCGAGGATCAGCAGCTGGGGATCCCCGATTAGGCACGCGGCGACGCCGAGGCGCTGTCGCATGCCCATGGAGTACTTCGCCACACGGTCGTCGGCGCGGTGGCTCAAACCGACCCGTTCCAGCGACGGTCCGACGCGGCCTTTGGCCGCAGCCTCCCGGGCGCTGGCCAGAAGTTCGAGGTTCTCCCTGCCGGAGAGATGGGCGTGGAAACGGGGTTCGTCCACTATGGCGCCGACCCGCGCCAGGGCGAGGTCGCGATGCCGCGGGGACGGGAAATCCGAGCAGCGACATCGTGCCCGCGTCGGCGCGTGTCAATCCAAGCAGAACCCGGATCAGGGTCGTCTTCCCCGCCCCGTTCGGCCCCAAATAGCCGAAGGCGCAGCCGCGGGGGACGAGGAGCTCCACGCCGTTCACCGCGACGTTCTGCCCGAACCGCTTGGTGAGACCGTGTGTCTCCACCGCCCATTCACCCTCGACTTCTCGTGGGGGAGCGGCGACTCCCATCGTGGTGGCGCTCATCCGATTTCCGTGGCTCCAGGTATCCGACACCGGGCGCGTGCGGTGGTGGTCATCGACTCGCTCGCTTCGACCACTTGGCACGTCCGGGCGCCCAATCCAACGCTTGGAGTCCGCGGCGAGGCCAAGGGGACCAGTACAAGAACGCGAGACCGAGGGCCACGATGCAAGCCACGAGCAGCAACGCCGCTACAACGACGAAGGCCCAATTGCCCCCCGGAAACTGTGGCCCGGACACGAAGGCTCGGAAGGGCGGAGTCACCGAACCAGGTCGAAACGAGCGAATCGGCCCCGGACCCGTCAGGATCCGGCGCACCGAGATGGCGGCCGAGGCACTACGGCGTCCTATCAGTAGGGCGATTGCGGCCAAAGCGAAGAACCCCGCGAAGGCGCTAAGTGCGACGACAGGGAATGCTCGCCGCCGGGGCGGACCACCATCGTGCAGCGGCACCGGGGCCGTCACACCTCGAGCATTCGCCCACGATGCAGCGAAGCGCTGGGCGTCGAAGATGCTGTTCCCCAGCACATCTTCGGCGGAGCCTCCTTCGCCCTCTGCCTCTTCGATATCGGACGTCAAATCCGCCGCCATCTCGTTCGCAATCGGATCTGGGACTCCGAGGCGACGCCATTCACGACGACATTCCTCGACGAACTCAATCACAGCCCTACCTCCACTTTGACCAGACCGAGCGCGCCGTCGACGGCATCGCGCGCCATCTGCCATTCCTTCACGCCTGCCTCCAGCGCTCGCTCACCGTCAGGCGAGAGGCTGTAATACTTCCGGGGCGGGCCTCCATTACTGGCTGCCCGCCTGGTCTCGACCAACCCATCGCGTTCCAATCTGCCGAGGAGCGGATAGATCGACCCCTCCCCGACGATCGAGAGGCCCCGCGCCCGCAGCCTCTTCGTCATCTCGTAGCCGTACGCCGGGCCTTCGCCCATGACGGCGAGGAGACAAATGTCGAGAACGCCTCGAAGTAACTGGCTTCTTCGACCCCCGACCTCTCCCATGCACCACAAGGTACTACGGAGTGCCTTGCATTGCAAGACACCCGACGACGCGCGCCGCCAGGACAGTGAAGGGGCGGAGGCTGCAGCACCACTAGTGCTTCTTGACCCCCGGCTGTTCAGTCGCTGACTCTTGCTCGGATCGAAGTTCAGACGTGCGGACCTTCATACGCTCGATCCGTTGTACCCACTCATCTCGAAAGGTGGCGATACGACTTAGCCGGTCGTCAATCTTCTCGATCAACCGCGCGTGAGATTCGATCGCGTTCTCCAGCAACTCCAGCCGGCGAGCTGTCGTTGCACTGGCACGACGAGCCTTTCGTAGACGCTCAATGGCATCTTCGGATTCCAGCACGATTTGGATTTCGGCGAGTGTCAGACCCAGCAGCTCTTGGAGCTCTCGGATATGAATGACCCGCTCCAACTCTTCGGACGAATAGACCCGCTCGCCTGAGCCGAGACGACTCGTCGGCTCCACCAGGCCGATCTCCCCCCAGTAGCGAAGCGTGCGCGTCGTGACCCCGGCCCGCGTGGCCAACTCGCCGATGCGGAGGACCTCCCCCTGCACGATCGATGAGGGGAAACCGCTCATACGACATTTGCCTCGTCGACAACGAGATCTTCCACTGCGACGTGATCCTCGGGTTGGAGTGAATCTTCGACGTGAACGTACCGTCCCCCTCGGGACCATGAGGTCGCTGCCGCAATCAGACACGCAACGCTGGCGAAGATAAATGCTTCGCTAAGTCCAGACCTAAAGGGCGTCGAGATAAGCGATGGAAAGTACGAGCGTGCTGTAAGTTGCGCGGCCGCGGCGTGAGGCAACGTGGCCAGAACCTTGGCACCCACGAGATGCTCGATGGGGTTGTAGCCCAGAAACGCCGCGAAGAGGACCGATACCGGAGGCAGGTGTGCAATATTTGCCGCTGTCCCGACCGCCACCGCGTGCGCACGTAACCCGGCGAACAGCGCATGCGAGAGATCAGTGGCCAGGCCGAGGATCATGAGCGTAAAGAAAACACCGATAGACAGGACCTGGGCCGAATTCTGGAACGTGGTGTTCATGCCGCTCCCGACACCCCGGTACTCCGGCGGCAGGCTGTTCATTACCCCGGCACGATTCGGAGACCCGAAGGCACCAGTACCGAGACCGCTGAGGAAGAGAACGATGGCGAACACCACGTAGTTGAAGTCAATCGGCATTTCCACCAGCAGCAGAAACGAAAGTGCAGCGGCGACCATGCCGCCGGTTGCGAAGGGGCGTGCGCCGTAGCGATCGGATAGGTAGCCCGACACTGGTCCCGACACCACAACCCCAAGCGAGAGCGGCAGCATGGCGATACCCGCCCACAGCGGAGTCGACGCAAAGTTGTATCCGTGTCGCGGCAGCCAGATCCCCTGCAACCAGATGATTAATATGAACATAAGCCCACCCCGCGCGAGTGCGGCGAGGAAACTCGAGAGCGAGCCGACCGTAAACGCCCGTATCCGGAACAATTGCAGTCGAAACATAGGGTGAGCAATCCGCGACTCAATGATGGTAAACACCCCGAGAAAAGCCAAGCCAACCAGGATCTCGCCAATGACCTTGGGATTCGTCCATCCCATCACGTCTCCGCCATAGGGCTGTATCCCGTTGGTGATGCCGATCATGACCAGCACGAGACCGATGGCGAAAGTGATGTTGCCGGCCCAGTCGATTTGGGCTGGCCTTCGAACGCCACGCTCCTCCAATTTGAAATAGCCCCAAAGTGTTCCGAAGATCCCGAAGGGAACGGAGACCCAAAAGACGAGCCGCCAGTCGATCGTGGCCAGGATCCCGCCCACAACCAGTCCCAGAAACCTACCGGCGATGCTCGTCACGTTGTTGATCCCGAGCGCCATTCCCCTCCGGTGCGCGGGGAATGTATCGGTGATGATTGCGCCAGAGTTGGCCGAGATGGAGGCTCCGCCCACGCCCTGCACGATCCGCATGGCAATCAGCCAGGTGGCACCGGAGCGGCCCGTCATCCAGTCGACACTCAGAGCAATCGACGCCACCGTGAAGACGAGGAACCCCAGGTTGTACATCCGCACGCGGCCGAACATGTCGCCGACCCGGCCGAAGGTCACTACGAGAACGCTGGTCACGATGAGGTAGCCGAGCATCATCCACAAAAAGAAGAAGCTGTTCCCTGGACCCAGCGGGTCGAGATGAATCCCCCGAAAGATCGCCGGCATGGCGATGAGCACAATCGAAGAGTCGATCGTGACGATGAGCACGCCCATTGTCGTGTTCGTCAGTACGGTCCATCCATAGCGCGCTTCTGCGCGCTCCTTCGAGTGCTCGGCGCTTACCGGGTGGTGGCCATTACTCGACAACGAACTTCAGTCGATCTCTGCTGCGACATACCCTGCGCTCAGGTCGCTGGCGAACGGCTCCTCGACCGTCTCGCTCTCTGCGGGTCCAATCGACCCGTCCTCGTGAACGTAGCGGCCCCCACGCATCCACGAGGCCGCCGCGGCGACCAGACATGCACCGATTGCGAAGTCAAAGGCGGTGTGCAAACCGTTACGGAATGGAGCGGAGATGAGGTTGGGAAAGAACGAACGACCCTCCAGGACGGCAGCCCGTCCAGGTGGAAGATGGGCCAGCACCGACGCGCCAAGGAGGTGCTGCATGGGGTTGTAACCGAGGAATGCGGCAAACAGGGTCGCAACGGGCGGGAGATGAGCGACCTGGCGTGCCACGTGGGGCGGCACCCCTTGGTGGACGAGGCCCTGGTACATGCTCGCCGGGAGAACCGAAGCCAGCCCCACGATCATGAGCGAGAAGAAGACCCCGATGGAGAGCACCTGGGCGGAGTTCTGGAAGGTCGACATCATGCCCGATCCGGCTCCCCGGTCGTCGGGCGGGAGGCTGTTCATCACGCCCGCCCGGTTGGGAGACATGAACAGCCCATTGCTCATCCCCATAAGCAGCAGCAAGGGCGCGAACGTCCAATAACTGAAATTGACCGGAAGCAGGTCGAGCAGGACGAAGGCGCCGGCGGTGCACAACATCCCGCCGGTGGCGAAGGGCCGGGCGCCGTAGCGATCGGAGAGTATGCCCGAGGCCGGACCGGCGATGAGGAAGCCAACGGTGAGCGGCAACATGTAGATGCCCGCCCACAACGGGGTACGGGCGAAGCTGTAGCCATGCAGGGGGAGCCAGATTCCCTGGAGCCAGATGATCAGCATGAACATAAGTCCGCCCCGGCCGACAGCGGACAAGAAGCTGGCCAACACCCCGCCCGTGAAGGCTCGGATACGGAAAAGGCGCAGGCGGAACATTGGCTCGGCGGTGCGCAACTCGATGATTGAGAAGGCGATCAGCAGACCCACACCGATAGAGAGCTCGAGAATCACCTCGGGGCTGGTCCAACCCATGGTGTGGCCGCGGTAGGGCTCAATTCCGTAGGTGATGCCGACCATTACCAAGATGAGTCCAAAAGCGAACGTCACGTTCCCGGGCCAGTCGATCGACGTCTTGCGGGGTGGTCGGAGATCATGGAGCATGGTGTAGGCCCACACCGTGCAGAACAGGCCGATGGGCACGGAGACCAGGAAGATCAGACGCCAGTTGATAGGGGCTAACAGGCCCCCCAGGACGAGCCCGATAAATGTCCCGCTGGTCGCCGCCACCCCATTGATGCCGAGGGCCATGCCTCGTTGATTGGCCGGAAAAGCATCGGTGATGATGGCGCCGGAGTTGGCGAAGAGCATGGCGCCCCCAACTCCTTGGAAGAGCCGCATGATGATCAACCAGAGGGCGCCTTTGGTCCCCGTCAACCAGGTGATCGTGAGCAAGAGCGAGAAGAACGTGAAGAGCGCAAAACCCAGGTTGTAAATCTTGACCCGACCGTACATGTCTCCCAGCCGCCCGAGGCTCACCACCAACACGCTGGTCACCACCAGGAAACCAAGAATCATCCACAGCAGATAGAAGGTGTTGCCCGCTTTGAGCGGGTCGATCCCGATGCCCCGAAAGATGTCAGGCATGGAAATGAGCACGATCGAGCCGTCGATTGTGACCATCAGGACGCCCACGGTGGTGTTGATCAGGGCAATCCACTTGTAGCGGTCGGAAATCCGCACGCCATTTGCGTGCATTGGCTCCTGGGACGGCGAGGAGAGGTTCGCCAACGCTGCGGAAGCGCCGTTGGGAGAAGATCCATTGACTGAGGTTTGCGGGCGCTGTCTGATGTGGTCGAATCTAGGAGCAGTTGACGTCAACGTCAACTACAGTGACACCTCACACCGGTCCAGCCACTCTCCGCTTTCGTCATCAGTGCGGTCTCCGGCGAGGCGCGATGGGTGCGGTTGAAGCCCGGGGTGGACTTCGTGGGGACCGCTCGCTTAACTGGCCGCTAATTGGACACTTTTGCTCGGCACGCCAGGATCGACTTTTGGCTTTCCGCCGCGGTGCTCGATTACGGTGCCCCCCGTGTTCACCATCACTGGCACCGCCCAGAAGGAAGCCTGGGATCGCAACGTCCTGCCTCCCGTGGAAAAGGTCCGACCCGGCATGTGGTCCATTCCGGTTCCCATCCCGAACAACCCATTGCGCTATGTCTCGGTCTATGTGCTCGAGTTGGACAACGGGGTTGCCCTCGTCGATGCGGGTTGGCCTACCGACGACGCCTGGGACGCCTTGAATGCCGGGCTGACGGAAACCGGCGGTTCCATCAGCGACGTTCAGGCCGTTGTCGTGACGCACATCCATGCCGACCATTACGGATTAGCCGGCCGCGTACGGGAGGCCTCCGGAGCGTGGGTCGGCCTGCACCCGGCCGACGCGGAGCTTCTCGAGGCCCGCTATCACGAGCCCGACGACTTGGTCGACAACATGCAGGAGCTCCTCAATCTCTCTGGCGTACCCCAAGACAAACTTCCCGATTTGGCGTTCGCGTCGATGGAGATCAGGTCCACCATGAGCGTGGTCAAGCCCGATCGCCTGATCGAGGACGACCAGATGCTCGACCTGCCGGGTTGGGACTTCAAGGCCGTGTGGACGCCGGGCCACTCGCCTGGACATATCTGCCTCTACTCCGATCAGCAGAGCCTGTTGCTCTCGGGTGACCACGTGTTGCCCCGGATCACTCCGAATATCTCGTTTCACTCGCAACAATTTGCCAATCCTCTGGGCGAGTATCTCGAGTCGCTGGCCAAAGTGCGCGTGCTGCGAACCGACGAGGTCTTCCCCGCGCACGAATACCGCTTCTCGGGTCTCGAAGACCGCGTCGATGCGCTCATTGCCCACCACGATGAGCGATTGAGCGAAATTGAGGACGCCCTCGAAAGGAATCCGGGGAGCTCCTGCTGGGAGATCACGTTGAACCTCACCTGGTCGCGGCCGTTCGACTCCTACCATGACTACATGCAGCGAGCGGCCAATGGCGAAACGCTGGCCCACCTTATGTTGCTCGAGCAGCGAAGACGCGTGACCCGTGAGGCCGTTGTCCCGGTCAAGTTCTACCTGACCTGACCTGACCTGACCTGACCTGACCTGACCTGACCTGACCTGACCTGACCTGACCACTCTGGTCAGGCAACGGTCACCTCGGCGAGTCTGCCTCGGGTTCGGGATTATCTGCCGCCGTGTCCGGCCGTGACGGACCCGAGCCAAAACTGCCGCCGCCCCATCCCACCGAACATCGCGAGAGCGTACGCAGCGCCCGATGTTTCATTCAGTCGCCACGGAGCGTGACGCTGCACGAGGAGCGTTTGCGGCAGGAAGGACACGTCATGCGGCGATCGAACTTGCCCCGCGGCAGCCAGACCCCGACCGGAAACTGGAAGATCAGAAGGTCGAGGAAGCCCACATGCGATGTCTGGCGGCAGCGTTGACAGCGCACGGTGAAGGCGCGACCCCTGGCCACACGTTGGTCCGCACCCGCCTCCTCCCCCACGCGTTGTGGGCGCGCAGCTGAGTACAGTGCTCGCTTTCCCACCGGCAACACCAACGGTGAAGCCCTGTTGGCGGTCGCCGACGGCGTCCCGTAGAGCGCACGCTTGCCCAGCGGGTCAGCGGGCTGTTCGCTCTTGGCCCCTCCCATGTCAAGGTCCCTGCAAGGAGTCGTAGACCAGGGTTGCCAATGCACGGTAGGCCAGGGCGCCCGCTGAGGAGGGTGCGTGCTGCAACACGGACCGACCGAGCTCGGGACCTTCGGCAAACCGAACTGACTTCGGCACGGGCGGCTCGAAGACCCGGAGCCCGTAGCGCTCCCCCACCTCACTCAGGATCCTGCGAGCGTGCGTCGTGCGGCCGTCATACATGGTGGGGATCACACCGAGCACACGAAGTTGCTCATTGGCGAATTGGCGTACGTCCTCGATGGTCTCGAGGAGTTGCCCGACGCCTCGTTGGCTGAGAGCCTCACACTGCAACGGCACCAGGACCACTTCTGCCGCGGTCAGCCCATTGATCGTGAGCACTCCGAGCGAGGGTGGGCAGTCGATGAGCACGATGTCGTATTCGGGTAAGACGGGCTCCAGAGCTCGCGCTAAGACGTGCTCTCGACCGGTACGACTGAGGAGATGCACCTCGGCCCCGGCCAGATCGATCGTGGCCGGAACCAGGGTCAGTCCCTCAATCCCAGGAACCTTCCGCCGCACATCGGCCACTTTGGCCCGCCTCACCAGCACGTCGTGCAATGAGGCCTCGAGCGCATCGGGGTCGATCCCCGACGAGTACGTAAGGCAGGCTTGGGGATCGAGGTCGACCATGAGCACCTGCTTGCCTTGCTCGGCCAACGCCACCCCCAGGGAATGCACCGTGGTCGTCTTGGCCACGCCACCCTTTTGATTCGCCACCGCAATGACTTTGGCCACCAGCGGAGTCTACGACCAGGCCTGACGCCTAGGGTCGGGGTCACGGCATGGCGCGTTTTGGCGTGCCGGCGGGTTCTTGAGCCCGGTGCCACTCATAGTCAGGGACTCTCAGCACGTGCCAGCCATCACCATTAATCAAAAGATCGCCGTCGGCGCCGTCTTCGTCTCCGCCATGTTCATGAACATCATGGACATCACCATCGTCAACGTGGCCCTGCCCACGATCGGCCGTAATTTCCACATCGCCCCTACCGCCGTCGACGGGATCGTGATCGCCTACCTGGTGAGCCTGGCCGTCTTCATACCGGCCTCGGGCTGGCTGGGGGACCGTTTCGGTGGCAAGCGGGTTCTGATGTGGGCCATCGTCGTCTTCACCGTGGGATCGGCCCTGTGCGGACTGGCCCAGAACCTGGCCGAACTCGTCGTGTTCCGTGTCATCCAGGGGGCCGGCGGTGGCATGTTGGCACCGGTCGGCATGGCCATGCTGTTCCGGGTCTTTCCCCCTTCGGAAAGGGTGCGCGCGGCAAGCATCCTCACCGTCGGAACGACCCTGGCGCCCGCCATCGGACCGGTATTGGGCGGGCTCCTCGTCACCGACCTCTCCTGGCGCTGGGTCTTCTTCGTCAATCTCCCCATTGGTATCGCCGCAGTGACGTTCGGGACTCTCTGCCTGGAGCGGTCAGCCCCCCAACATGCCGGCGTCTTCGACATCCCCGGTTTCATCCTGGGAGGTGCCGGCCTGGGCTTGGCCATGTACGGAGTATCCGAGGGACCGCTCAAAGGCTGGGCCTCACCATCGGTGATCGTCACCTGTGCCGCCGGAGTGGCGCTCCTGGTGGCCATGGTGTTCGTCGAACTTCGGACGACATCATCCGATGGTGGACCTGCGCCTCCTGTCGGCTCGTCTCTTTCGATCGTCCAGCGGCGTCATCTTCTTGGTATCGGCCGGCCTTCTTGGGCACGCTCTATCTGATCCCGCTCTATTTCCAAGACGCCCGAGGGCTCAGTGCGCTGCAGTCCGGACTCTCCACGTTCCCCGAGGCCTTCGGCGTCATGATCGGCGCTCAGTTCGCCAGTCGCCTGATCTACCCCAGGCTGGGGCCGCGCCGGCACATCACCCTGGGCCTGCTCGGTCTGACCGCGGCCATGCTCCTCCTCACACAGATCAGCCTCACGACCAACCTTTGGTTGATGCGGGGCCTCATGTTCCTGCTGGGACTGCTGGTGGCGCAGATCTTCGTCCCTGGTCAGGCTGCCTCCTTCGCCATGATCTCCCCGGCGGACACGGGGCGCGCCTCGACGCTGTTCAACACCGGCCGGCAGGTCGGCAGTGCCGTGGGGGTCGCCGTCCTCTCGACCGTGCTCATCGGAATCGGCTCAACACAGGCGGCGGGGGGCATCTCGCACCCCAACCTTCGGGCCTACCACCTGGCCTTCCTCGCATCCGCCGCCTTCGCCTTGGCCGGCACCATGTTCTCTCTCACCATCCACGACAGCGACGCGGCCGAGACGATGGTGCGGCGGGGGCGCAGCGCGTCAAAGAGCCCCGCCCCGACGTTGCGGGTTTCCGAGAACACGGCCTAACCGCGGGCGGGGGGCATGCGCTCCCGGCTACACCTCGTCCCATTTGCCGCTCTCTCCCCCGCTGGAGAGACTGCCGCGGTGCCACCAGTCCGCGACATTGCCGTCTTTTGCGGCTCGCGCCTCGGGAAGAGTCCCTCGTTCGCCGCGGCGGCCGCCGGGCTCGGTTGGGCTCTCGCTGGGCGCGACATCGGGCTCGTCTACGGAGGCGCATCCGTCGGCCTCATGGGCGTCGTGGCGGACGCCGTCCTTGGCGGCGGGGGCCGCACTCTGGGCGTCATCACCACCTCGCTGGCCGACCACGAGATCGCTCACCGGGGCCTCCATCGGCTCGAGGTCGTCGACACCATGCACCAGCGCAAAGCACGCATGGCCGAACTGTCCGACGCCGTGATCATGCTGCCGGGCGGGTTCGGCACCTACGAAGAGTTCATGGAGACGGTCACCTGGGTGCATCTGGGAATCCACGACAAGCCGTGTGGCGTACTGAACACCGACGGGTTCTTCGACCTCCTTCTGCCCTTCATGGAACGAGCTGTCGACCTGGGCTTCATCGCACCGCAACTGGTCAAGGCCCTGGTGGTCTCCTCCGACCCCGACGACCTCGTCGGTACCCTGCTGGAGGCTGGACCCAACTGAACCGGGTTAATCCCTGAAGTCAGGGTATTTGACATTGTTGACGCTTTTAGTCAAGAATCAGCTCGCCATCCCGGGGGGACCCCAGAGCCATCTACGGCAATCTCCGTTGCAGCTGCCGGTACTTCGGCCGCTCGTAACAACCCCGAACACGAACCAGGAACGAGGAAGAAAGACCTTGCAGACCACGCCCGATTTCCCATCGACCCAGAGCCGTGGCCGTCATCGCGTCGGCCGTACGTTCGCGATCGGCGTCGTTATCCTCGTCGGTGGCCTGATCGCCGCCGCCTGCGGGTCGTCCACCCCTTCAGCCACCAAGAAGTCGTCCAACAACACGCACAAGTCGGCGACTCGACCACGACCACGACGACCAATTCGGGGGCGAGCACCACCACCACCACGGCCGCGGCGGGAGGACACGACCACCACCACGGTGAAATCGTCCACGACGGGCACAACCGCCAAGAGCAACACCACCACGACCACGGCCAAATCCACGGCATCGTCCACTCCCGGTGGCTCGCTGTCAGCTGATCCGACCTCGTCACCCCGCGGCCTCGCTGACCGGCATCGGGGCCAGCTCGATCCAGCCCTTCTACGGCCGGGTCCTGTACCAGTACAACAAGCTCAACCCTGGCGTGACCGTCAACTTCACCGGCTCGGGAAGTGGACCCGGCGTGACGGCGATTGAGCAGAACACGGCCAGTTTCGGCCAGAGTGAAGTCCCGATGACCGCGGCACAGCTCGCCGCCTCAAAGGGACCGGTGCTCCAAGTCCCCGTCGACCTGGGTGGCGTGGCCATCTCGTACCACGTCAACGGCGTGTCCGGCGGCCTCAAGCTCGACGGACCGACGCTCGGCAAAATCTACCTGCGCCAGATCACCAACTGGAACGACCCGGCCATCGCCGCCCTCAACCCCAGCGTGACGCTCCCCAATGAGAACATCGTCCCGGTCTTCCGCTCCGACACCTCGGGGCCCGGCTACGACCTTGACCAGTACCTCATCGACACCTCGACGGCGTGGACCGGCGCCATCGCCACCACCTCGCCCTCCACCACCTGGCCCACCGCCGGTCGTGCCACCGGCGACTTCGGTCAGGACCTCAACGCCGGTGTGGCCGGCTACATCCAGGAGACCGAAGGGGCGATCGGCTACGTCGAGTACTCCTACGCACTGGAGGCGAACTTCTACGAACGCAGCGCTCCTCACCAAGAGCAACACCTACGTGACCCCTTCGGTCAGCACCATTGCCGCCGCCGGTGCCACTGCGACTTCGCTCGAGCGCCACCAACTTCAACATCATCTGGAGCGCCGGAGGCACGTCGTACCCGCTGGCCAACTTCAGCTGGGCCCTGCTCTACCAGAAGCAGGCGACCACCAACACCGGCATCGTCCTCGGCAAGCTCTTCCAATGGGTGACCACCTCGGGGCAGAGCTACTCGTCCGGCTTGGGCTATGCCCCTCTCCCGTCAGTGGCGGTGAACCTGGCCCATTCCACTCTGCTCGGCCTGCAAACTGCGAGCGGGTCGCCGATCTTCACCAATTGACCGGCGAGCGGGCGCGGCGCCGTAGGGTGTCCGGCTGATGAGCACCAGTGCGGGGGGCAGTGAGCCAGAGGGAGTGCGCAGTGGCGGCGTGCCGCCCGCGCCCGTGCTCCCGCCGGCACGGCAACGGCACCGGCGCCGGGGTGTTCGCTCCCGCATCGACCGGGAACGGAGACGTCCGAGGGGCCGGGTCTACGCCTCGCTTCGCTGGGGGGGCGCTCTTGTCTTCGTCGCTGTCGTCGTGGCGTTGTTGGTCAGCCTGGTCTGGCAGTCCGCCCCGGCGTTCCGCCACTCGGGGTTCAGCTTTCTCTTCAACGGGACGTGGAACCCCGACACCGAGCAATTCGGGGCTGGGGTCTTCATCGTCGACACGCTGATCACGACAGGGATCGGGCTCCTCCTCGCCATCATCGTGGGTATCGCCACGGCCGCCGCACTTTCGGAGTTCCTGCCCCGCCGCATCGCCGCACCGCTCTCAACCTGCATCGACCTGCTGGCGGCAGTCCCGAGCATCGTGGTCGGGCTGTGGGGCCTCTTCGTCCTGGTCCCCATCTTTCCAGCGCGACGTCGAGCCCTTCCTGCAGAAGATCCCGCTGGTACGCCATCTCTTCAGCTGGCGGGGACCTCGGATCGGGCATTCTCCTGGCCTCGGTGGTGCTCGCGGTCATGATGCTGCCGACCATGATCGCGCTCACCCGCACGGCGTTCCAGGGGGTGTCGGTGGCCGACCGGGAGGCTGCGCTCGCCCTGGGGGGCACCAGGTGGCAGGTCGTGCGGCGGGCCGTCATCCCCGGAGCCAGCTCGGGCATCGAAGCGGCCATCACTTTGGCCATGGGCCGCGCCCTCGGCGAGGCGATCGCAGTGGCGTTGGTCATCGGCGGTGGCGTGAACTACCCCCACTCGCTCCTCGCCACCGGGACCACACTGGGATCGGCCGTGGTTACGCTTCTTCTCCGAGGCCACCGGGAATCCAACGCAGCGCAGTCATCGGCCTGGTGGTGGTGCTCCTCGCCTTCTCGGCCCTGGCCAACATCGGAGGCCAACTCCTGCTGCGCCGACGGAGGGGACGTGAGCAAGGCTTCTCCGGACAGGACGGCCTTCTCCCTGATCTCGAGCCCGAGCACCAGGCGGTGCCCGCATGAGGACCGAATCTCGAGGTCGAGCGCCGCGATCCCGCGGAGCTCCTTTCGCCCGAAGCGATCGAACGCCGGCGCGGCGTTGTGCGCAATGCCTCCCGCTCGCAGCCTGCGCCGCCGGAGGCTGTTCGGGACGACGCACGCGGGTCGCCTGCTACGTCGCTCTCGTCGTCGCTCTCATCCCCTTGGTGGCGCTCATCGCCTACACGATCAAGCGGGGCGTCCAGGGGCTGTCCGTTGCCTTCTTCACCCAGCTCCCGGTCCCCGAAGGTGTCCCGGGAGGCGGCATCTCCAATGCCATCATCGGCACTCTGATCATTGTGGGCTTGGCCGCCGTCGTCGCCATTCCGGTGGGATTGGCGGTGGCGCTCTTCCTGCTCGACCGACGGGGAAGGCTGGCGGCCACCATCCGCTTCGTGGCCGACGTCATGTCGGGCATCCCTTCGATCGCCATCGGCGTCTTCGCCTACGCCCTCATCGTGGTGCCCTCGCACCACTACTCGGGCATCACCGGAAGCTTCGCCCTGGCCGTCCTCATGCTGCCGATCATCGTCCGGGCCGACGAAGTGGCGATGCGTTCGGTACCCGAGGACCTGTGGGACGCCGCCCTTGCACTGGGGGCTCGCCCCTCACGCGTCGCCCGTTCCGTCGTGTTGCGCACGTCGCTCCCGGGCATCGTGACCGGCAACCTGCTGGCCGTGGCCCGCGCCGTGGGCGAAACGGCTCCGCTCCTCTTCACCGCGCTCGGAAGCACGCTGCTCGAGACCAATCCGTTCCAACCGATGCAGGCCATGCCCCTCACGGTCTACTCCGACGGGACCCAGGCCGACCCGCACCTCCAGACGGTGGCCTGGGCCACCGCTCTTGTCCTCCTCGCGGCCGTACTGCTCTTGAGCATCGTGGCCCGGACCTTCGCCTCGTACGTGACGCGCCATGCTCGATAGTCCGGCGAACGTGAGCCCACCGCACGGCAACGAGGAGATCGCCGATCACCCTCGAACATCTGACCGTGAGCTACGGCAAGGTGGAGAACGCCAAGCAGGTGGCGGTGCGCGACGTCAACCTGGAGTTCCCGAAGAACACAGGTCACCGCGTTGCTCGGGCCCTCGGGCTGTGGCAAGACGACCATTCTGCGCTCGATCAACCGCATGCACGACCACACGACCGGCCGAGTGACCGGCTCCATCCGGATCGGCGACCTCGACGTCTATGCGCGGGACACGCAGCCAGAAATCGTCCGCACCCGGGTGGGGATGGTGTTCCAGCGGCCGAATCTCTTCCCCACCCTGAGCATTTTCGACAACGTGGTGTCGGGCCTGCGAATGAACGGAGTGAAGAAGAAAGACTTCCTGCTCGAAGCGGCCGAGGCCGCGCTACGCCAGGCGGCACTGTGGGACTCGGTCAAGAACCGGCTCGGGCTCCCCGCGGTTCGTCTCTCGGGTGGGCAGCAGCAACGCCTCTGCATCGCCCGTGCCCTGGCGGTCGAGCCCGAGGTGCTCCTGCTCGACGAGCCATGCTCGGCTCTGGACCCACAGGCGTCGGCCCACATTGAAGAGCTGATCGTCCAACTCTCCTCGCACATCACGCATCGCGCTGGTGACCCACAACCTCTTCCAGGCCACCAGGATCTCCGACCGCACCGCAGTCCTCCTCCTCGCCGACGACGGCGCTGGAACCCTCGTCGAAGCGGGGCCAACAGTCGACGTCTTCAGAGCCCCCAAGGATCCACGCACGGAGGCTTACGTCACGGGCCACATAGGCTGAGAAAATCTCGCTGAGCTCGGCTACTCCATGGGTTTGAAGCCGCGATTGGCCTGAACTGGCAGTTCCGTTACATGCGCGGGTCAGTAAACCCGCCGTGACAACGCCTCCGAGGGGTATCGTCGTTGTGAGACAACTGCCGGATCTCTCCGTCCAGGTTGCGAGCTTTCGAGTAGGCACTTTTTGGGAATGAGACAAATGGGGCAGAGTGCAACGGTCATCCGACCGGCCACAACGACATCGCATCCGGCTCCCCCTGGTTCAGGGATGCCCGCGCTCATGCGGGAACTCCGGAATCTGGTCATTTTGGCCAGGCAGTCGTGGTCTGATGGCAATCGACCCTGGGCGGCGCTCACGGTTGCCGGGGCAGCCGCCGCCATTTCCCTCCTGCTGCACGTGCCCACCTGGGCGCCCACGATCTGGCACTCCGGTGCGGTCTACGCCTCGCTGCCATTGCGAATCGAACTGCTGCGTTTGCCGATGTCACTCTTTCTTCCCACGCCCTACCTTCCCGAATGGGGGGCAGTGGCCCAACTCCTCCTCGTCATTGGCCTCGGCGAGCTGATTCTTGGGCGTTGGTTCACCGTGGTGGTCGCAGTGATAGCCAATGGCGTGGCCACCCTCGCCGCCCGTGGGCTCATCGACGGGGGGCACGGCAATCTCATCGGCCTGCCGCTGTCCTTGTCCCACGTCCTCGATACCGGCCCCTCAGGCGCGACGATCGCTGTTGGCGTATGCCTCCTCATTGCCGGCCGGGACTACTGGTGCGCCTCGGTCCTGTGTGCGTCGCTTGCCATTGCGGCCCTGGTTGCCCCTGGCCTAGATGGCATTGAGCACGCCGTCGCAGTCGTATGCGGCGTGCTAGCCGGCTGCGTACATCGCAGTTACTTTCCCCTCCACGGGCATGCAAGTCAGACAAACCAGGCACAAATGTCAATCTCGCGCCCCCGGCACGATTCGAACGCGCAACCTGATGGGTAGAAACCACCTGCTCTATCCAGTTGAGCTACAGGGGCAGTAGCCCCAGCCTGGCATACCACGCCGACGCCTTCGTTCATGCACGATCCAGCGCCCCAGGCGCCCCCGAGGGCTCAACTCGTGGGAGTCGGGGGATGTGCCAAACTTATGCCCCTTGGTGGGCGTAGCTCAGTTGGTTAGAGCGCCAGGTTGTGGTCCTGGAGGTCGGGGGTTCGAGACCCCTCGCTCACCCCAAATAGTGCTGGTGGCCTGCAACCAGCTCTGCGAACCCGGTGAAGTGGACAAATGACTGCCAGCCAACCCACGATCATCGCCGACAGCATTGGCTTTCAACCCGAGGGGCCAGATCCCCAGAACATTCGCCCCGGCGCCTCCTACCAACTGGCGGCAGACCTGGCCCACGCGGGGAGTCATCCCCGTATCTGCACGATTGCGACCGCGGTCGGGGATGACTCGACACGGCTGGCGGCAGTGCACAACGCCTTCTCCAAACTCGGCATGGTGAGCTCACATCTCACGCTCTTTCCCATGCCCAATGTGCCCGACATGCGTGCGCACCTGTTGGCTCAGGATGTGATCTGGGTTTCGGGCGGGAGTACCGCCAACCTGCTGGTGTTGTGGCGCCTGCATGGACTGGACGTCATCCTTCGAGAGTGCTGGGAGTCCGGTGTCGTGATCAAGGGCGTCTCTGCCGGATCGCTGTGCTGGCACGTCGGTGGAACGACAGACTCGTTCGGCCCTAACCTACGCGTCATCACCAATGGTCTGGGGTTCTTGCCCTACAGCAACAGTCCGCACCATGACGCCGAGGCGCAACGGCGCCCCTTGATTCATCGGCTCATCGCCGAAGGCACTCTCCCCGACGGCTACGCCACCGAGAACGGCACGGGTCTCGTCTTCTTCGGGACCGAGCTCCACGAAGCCTTCACCGAGGTCGAGGGAAAGACTGCCTACACCCTGACGCGCCAGGGGACATCGGTGACCGAGACCCCCCTCCCCACACGCCTGCTGTAGAAGCTCCCGCTCCCTAAAGCCAGTTCCGGATCTTCTCGATCATGGCGACAGGGTCGCCGCCCACCGGCGTGACGTTCAAATGGGTCACCCCAGAGGCGGCGTACGCCGCGAGCCGCTCCTTGATGTAGCCCTCCGGCCCGCACAGCGACGTGGCCGCGAGCAGATCGGCTGGCACCTTCGCCGCAGCTTCGTCCTTATGGCCCGCCAGGTAGAGATCCTGAATTTCTTCGGCTTCCTTCTCGTAGCCGTATCGACGGGCCAGGGCGTTGTAGAAGTTCTTCCCCTTGGCTCCCATGCCACCGATATAGAGGGCCGCAGTTGCTCGCCCCAACTCGCGGAAAGGGGCCACGGCGGACTCCTCGCCGATGGCCAGCAGGCCTCCCGCCGCGATCTGCAACGGTGCCAGGCCGGGGTCGCGGCGAGCAACGCCGGCGGCCAGGGAAGGTCCGAACACTTCGTTGGCCCGCTCGGGAACGAAGAAAAGCGGCAGCCAGCCGTCGGCGGCTTCTGCGGTCAAGGCGACGTTCTTCTCACCAAGTGCGGCGACCCAGATTGGGATCCGCGATCGATGCGGGCGGCCGATGATCTTGAGCGCCTTACCCAGTCCGGTCCCCTGCCCCTCGGGCAGCGGGATCTGATACACCGCCCCATCGTGCACGAGCGGGGCCTCCCGGGCCCACACGTCGCGGCAAATTTCGATGATCTCGCGCGTCCGGGTCAGCGGGCGGTCATAGGGCACTCCGTGGAAGCCCTCTATCACCTGAGGCCCCGAGGCCCCGAGGCCGAGAGCGAACCGCCCACCCGAGAGAGCGTCGATCCCCGCCGCAGTCATGGCGATCAGCGTGGGCGTGCGGGTGTAGATCGGCAAGATAGCCGCCCCAATCTGCACCTTCTCCGTCAAAGCGGCCAGATAGCCCATGTGGCTGGGCGAGTCGAAACCGTAGGCCTCGGCCACCCATACGGTGTCAAGCCCGACCTTCTCCAACTCGGCGGTCTGCCGAGCCGACTCGGCAAAGCCCCCGGTGTACGGCAACGGCATCGAGAGCTTCATCGATTGTTCCCTTCGCTCGTCACGCTACGAACCGCCGACTGTAGCGATCTCACGAGGATGAGGGAGCAGGCGCTGGCGTCAGAGCACCTTTGTCGTGGGCACCGAAAACAAGATCAACCGGTGCGCCACACGTCAGCTGATACGTCAGCTGATACGTCCGTAGTACGCCGCGTTGCCGAAGCTGAAGATGCCGCCGTCGGATGCCACCAGCCAGTACCCGCCCGTGGCTATGTCTGCCGCCATTCCCACCACCGGCGCCGCCAGTGCGTGGCCGCCCATGGACCCGGCGAAGGTGGCCTGTCCGAAATCGAACACGCCGCCGTCAGCAGCTTCGAACCGATAGCCCTGGCCGTTGGGCTGTGCTTCCATCCCGACGATCGGCTGGACCAGGTGCAGTGCTCCCGTGCTGCCGAAGAAGGATGCGTCGAAACTGAAGATGCCGCCGTCGGACGCCACCAGCCAATACCCGCCGGTTGCGAGGTCAGCCGCCATACCCACGATCGGTTTATTGAGCGCGACGCCTCCCATGCTCCCGTAGAAGGGCGCATCACCGTAACTGAAGATGCCACCGTCGGCGGCGACCAGCCAGTAACCCCGGCCGTCGGGGGTCGAAGCCATGCCCACGATTGGTTGCACGAGGGGGAGCGCCCCGGCGCTGCCGTAGAACGCAGCATCACCAAAAGTGAAGACGCCACCGTCTGCGGCCACGAGCCAGTATCCCTGGCCGTCCGGGGTGGCCGTGATCCCGCTGATGGGCGAGTTGAGCGAGGAGTTCACCATCGACCCGAAGTTCGTGGCGGCGCCGAACGCTGCCACATCACCATTGGACTCGGCCTCCCAATATCCAAGACCGCTCTGCAGCGTGGCGATACCTATGACGTGGGGCGGCGTGAGAACGGTCTCGACGACCTGACTCCACGTGAGAGTGATGCCCGAGGGCGCGGCCCCGCAGGTACCGACCAACTCGGCCGCGAGTGAACCTCCGGTGGTACCGGTGGAAGAGAAGGCGGCGCCCATGGAAATGGTGGGCGCCGCGGCACCACACGAACTGAACTCGTGCAGGATGATGTCGCGATGCCCCCAGCAGTCTGCTGACGTTCGGGCCGAACAAGATGAAATTCGTGGTCTCGCCCTGCAAGCCGCCATAGCCGTCGGAATACATCCAATAGAAATCTGCTTCCAGTACCGACGACAGCCCTCCAGCCCAGATCGAGCCACCCCAGACGATCTGGCTTCCACCACCGAGAGAGGTGGGAAAGTTCGGATCGCCTCCAGCGTCGGCTCCTTGTTCCGCGGCAGCGTTGAGTTGTGACGTCATATCGCTGATGGCAGGGAGGCCCCGGTCGATCCGCTCGTCATTGATGACGATGAAGGCTTGCTCTTCAATCGGAAGGCTGGCGAGGGTGGAGTCGGAAATGTTGAGAGGACCAACCCCTTCTTGGGCCCGAGCGGAGTCGATCGACGTGAGGTAGTCCGTGCTGATGGGTGCGATGTTGCTCGGTGGGTTGTTCGGCGGAAGGAGGCCCGCCGCCCCTGCTGGAAGCGAAAGGCCGGTACCGATGACGGCGGCACACGTGATCGCAGCAAGCGCCAGAGCACCTACTACCGATGTCAGTGATCGCCCATCTCGGGTACGTCCCATGCAGCCCACACATCCTCCCGGGGACGTCAAGGGAGAGATGGCATTAACGGAAAACCACCCATAGATCGTGTGATCGATGGCCATTCCCCGGCAACCCGGCTCACTCAGAGAGTCCCGTAGCTTTGCGTCCTCCCCTCGCGAGGAGTTTGCCCTTAGGCCCCAAGTATGACCGAATATTTGGGAAAAATTGTCAATAACGACTGAAAGCGGGCAGTTGCAACCTGTCTGCAACCATGGCACCCAGCGTGATGTGGCAATCCGTCGATCTTCGACCGCGACACGGTCGCCGCACCCGGCTGGGCATTAGCACGATAATTTTGTCGCTGGCGGGCCGCAAGCGCCGCAAGTGGCTGCACCCTCGTCGAGCGAGCTACCGCAGTTCATGCAATGGTGGTCTCTGCATCGAACCCGATACCTTCCTGGTTGTTGGGTTGGAAATCTCGAGCCTCGGCCATGTTGCTCTCCACAGAAGAGAACGCGGTTGATCCGTGCACCAGTTGTGCGCAGTTGTCCGAGCGTTGTCTCGGCGTTCGGCCTGCGTAGTCCAGGCATTCGTAGAGTTCCGGGGGAGGTGATCGGACGCTGCAGGTGAGGAACGAATCGAATGGAACACGCAGCGACGGAATCGATGGATCTTATTTCACTGGCTCACCTACGCGAAGTTTCGACAGCGCAATGTACCAACGTGACAGGACAGGTCAATAACTGTCTGTCCTTGCCTCATAACGTCTCAGCCTTCTTCGCCGTCTTCGGCGTTCTATTTCTCTTGGTCTTCGTGTTCAGCCTCATCTGCCAGGTAAAGATCATTACCAAGGCCGGATATTCGGGATGGTATGTGCTTACCGCCTTCGTCCCGATCCTCAACATCGTGATGTTTCTGGTCTTTGCCTTCGGGAAGTGGCCGATACAAACACGTCTTGAAAATGCCGAACGTGGCGGGTCTCGCGGCTATCCGCCTCCCCCGTTTGCCCCGGCGGAGGCCGGTCCGACAATGGCCCCAGGAGGAGGGCAGCCCGGCCTCTTTCCTCCCCCGACCGCTTCCCCCGTTCACTCGGAGGAAGGAAGGACTATCTATTGCAGTTGGTGCGGAAAGGCGAGGGCAGCAGATGCTCCTGCGATCCACCATTGTGGCTCAAAGGATCGCCCGGCCGTCTACTGCATGAATTGCGGAACTCCATTCGAGGCGGGAGCTGCCAATTGCTCGTCATGTGGGACATCGGTCACCCAGGTTTCGCGGTAGCAGTTGCCACGGCGAGGGCAGCATCCTTGCGGATTCAGGTCTTGACTGACTCGACTTCAGTGAAGAGATCACCTTGGGCTGCACCTGCACCCGACGCCCCACCCCCGCGACCCCTCAACAGGAAGGCGATCCCGACGGCCAGGAAGCTACCGGCGAGTGGGCCAGCGATATAGACCCAATAGTCAGTGAAAGTCGTGGCCACCAGATCGGGGCCAAACGTGCGGGCCGGGTTCATGGACGCGCCGGAAATGGGGCTGGCCCATAGACCGGCCAGAGCGATATACCCGGCCACGCCGAAAGCGCCAATGATCCCAACGTTTTGGGCTCCCGATGCCGTGCCAAGGATCACGCTGACCAGTCCCATCGTCAGTACCAGTTCCATCCAGAACGCAGCCACACCGGAATAGCCGTGGGCCGGGTAGTTGGAACCGTAGATGGATGAGACATTGACCACGGCACGCAGGAACAGGCCGGCGAGCGTGGCCCCCATCAGTTGGACGACTACATAGCCGGGTACTCGCCACCACGGGAAATCTCCGCGCAATGCGAAGGCGACACTGACGGCAGGGTTGAGGTGGGCACCGGACACCTTGCCCATGAACAAGATGATTGCCATGACCATAAGGGCCGGGGCGACCACCGCTGCTTGACGACTGATCACGCCCGGGAAGGCATGACCTACCATCCCCCCGCCGGCCGCTACCAAGACGAGCAGGAATGTGCCCAGCAGTTCCGAAAAGAGACGACGCCACTCCTGGCGCGGATCGTTGAAGTTGTTGATGCGGTCGATGACATCCTGCTCGTAACGATCGAGTGGCCCCTTCACGGGGAGTGGCTTTCCCGTTGTCATGAGGCCCACCTCAACTTTGGGTCGTTCATGGCAAAGACCTCAGCCTGCCCACAAACCGATTACTGGAGAAGATTCTGTCGGCCGGGGATCAACGAGCGAGGCACGATCCGGCACGGTACGGGTTCCTTCTCATTGACGTGACAACTCACGCAAATTCGGTGGTAACCGTCCGCGACCCACAACGGAACACCCTCCACGAGAAGAACCGGTGACAACTTTTCGCCGCGCTTAATCTTTGCGAGGTCGGAAGAGACCTCGGAGTCATCGGCCGCCAGCAATGGCAATCCGGAAGCACGCAGGATGTCTTTCGCCGCGAAGTTGGTCAGGTACTTCTGTTTGCGTAGTGCCTTGGCTAACTTCGTCGCCGCGTCCAGCCCGACAAGGAGAGAGAGATACGACTGCGCTGCAGGAAAGTCCTTGGTCTCGGGTTCGTCCTTCCAATGTTCGCTTGCCATGGTCCATTGCTCCTTGCCAGCTCGCCGGTGCGGCCCGCACCCAAAGGCCGGGATTCCTGTCAGCGTAGCGACCCCGACATCTGCCGCGAATATCGTTCAGCTCAGCGCCAACCGAGCTCTGGCGCGATGTCGCTCAGGAGCGAATCGAGGATGTGGGCGCAGTAGTCGACGCCGAGCTGATTGGGGATCGTCAGTAGCAACGTGTCGGCGGCCGCGATTGCTTCATCCTGGGCCAGTTGCTCAATGAGCGCCTCGGGTTCTCCGGCATAGGTCTTGCCGAAGCGTGCCTTGCCGCCGTCGATGAATCCGACCTGGTCCTGTGAGTTACCTTCGTGGCCGAAGTACGCCCGGTCGAGGTCGCTGACAATCGGGAAGATGCTGCGGCTCACCGAGACACGAGGCTCGCGGGCGTGGCCGGCGTTGGCCCAGGCCTTGCGGAATCGCTCGATTTGTTCGGCCTGCAGCTGATGGAAGGGCACCCCGGTGTCCTCGCTGAGAAGCGTCGAGCTCATCAGGTTCATTCCCTGCTCCGCCGTCCACTCCGCGGTCCTCCGAGTGCTGGCGCCCCACCAGATTCGCTCGCGCAGACCGTCGGAGTGTGGCTCGACCCGAAGCAGCCCGGGTGGATTCGGGAACATCGGCCGCGGGTTTGGCTGCGCGAAACCCTCGCCCTTGAGAACCTCGAGAAAGACCCGCGTGTGCTCACGCGCCATGTCGGCCTGGTCGTCACCCTCGGCTGGGGTGTAACCGAAGTAGCGGTAGCCCTCAATAACCTGCTCGGGCGAGCCGCGGCTTATGCCGAGCTGCAGGCGCCCGCCCGAGATGAGATCAGCCGCGCCGGCATCCTCGGCCATGTAGAGCGGGTTCTCGTAGCGCATATCGATCACGCCAGTCCCGATTTCGATGGTGCTGGTCCTGGCACCGATGGCAGCGAGCAGCGAAAACGGCGAGGACAGCTGATTGGCGAAGTGGTGCACCCGGAAATAGGCCCCGTCTGCACCGAGCTCCTCTGCGGCGACGGCAAGATCGATCGACTGCAACAGGACATCGGCGGCCGAGCGGGCCTGTGAGTGCGGCGACGGAGTCCAGTGGCCGAACGACAAGAACCCGATGCGCTTCATGGTGAGTTCAACGCCTCCGAGACCACTTCTCTTCCCCGGTCAAGGGTGCAAGGGTGATCGCGAGGACAGGATCTCGACGTACCCGTCCGTTCCATGGACGCGGATGCGTTGCCCATCTCGAATCAGCTGCGTGGCGTGCTCCACCCCCACCACGGCCGGCAGACCGTACTCCCGGGCGATGACCGCGCCATGGGTCATGCGCCCTCCCACCTCGGTCACAAGGCCAGTGATGGCGACGAACAGCGGCGTCCAACTGGGGTCCGTGTACGTGGTGACCAGGATGTCGCCCGGCTCAAAATCGGCGTCCGCCAGGTCCAGCACAACCCGCGCCCGCCCCTCGATGGTCCCCGTAGAAACTGGGAGGCCGACCAGCGCACCGGTCGGCACGTCGTGGCGGCGGTAGGCTCCGGCGACGACCTCGCCATCCGACGTGAACACCCGGGGCGGCGTCAGCGCTTCGTACGACTTGAACGCGTCCTTGCGCTCCGAGATGAGCTGATCATCCGCGTGGTTCGTGCGCACGACGTCGTGGAGCTCTTGGAACGTGAGGAAGAAGATGTCCTCCTTCTCACGAAGCACTCGGGCCTGCACGAGGCGCCCCGCCTCTTTCAACAGGGCCTGCTTGTAAACGAAGTAGCGGCTCACCATGCCGTACTTCGGATACTCCCGGTACCCGATGAAGGTCCGGACGCGGTCGATCATCCGCTTGACTTCTTCGGCTTTGGGCTCTCCATCCGGTAACGCCCGCAGGCGTTCCAGCAGCTCTTGTTCCTTGGCCCAAGCCTCCTGGCGACCTTGTTCGAAGCGCCGCTCGCCGGCGCCCGGCGCGAAGTTCTTGATGTTGCCGAGGATGATGGGCAAAAGCGTGGTGGGGCGTTCGCTCCAACGCGGCCTCGTGATGTCGATCTCGCCGACGCAGCGCATGCCGTATCTGTCGAGGAAGGCCTCGATGGCATCCCGAGCTTCCCCCCCGCCGCCAAGCCCTATCAGCTCGTCCAGGAACCCCTCGTTCTCGACGTGTTGCAGGAATGCCACCACGTCCGGATGCGGACGGATCACGTCCGCGACATTGAGGAGCGCCAGCCCCATCTCCGACGTGACGTTGTAGGGGACGGACTGCGTAAGCGTGTCGGCCGCGTTCTTCTCGCCCAGCCATGCCTGCAGCTTCTCGTTGAGCCACCACGTGGCCTCCATTGCCGACATGAACACCTGATGACTCTGCGGATCGAACAGGATCCGCTTCAGCTCCTCGATGTCAGCCCGGATGAAATCGAGGAGCGCCGATCCTGACTTCGTTCGAATCTCGCGCGTCATCGCCGCTATCGAATCCTCGCTGTGCGCGATCAACGCGGTGACGATGGCCGGATCGGTCTCGAGCGGGACTGACGCCCCGGCCGCAGGCGCGGCGCCTGGACCCTCGTCAGGACGCAGCGCGATGAAGTCGCCGCGTGCGATGACGGCCCGCAGCGCGTCCCCGATCAGTGGGTCGGATCCTCCCAGTGCCTCCAGGAGGCCAGCGCGACTTGTTGGTGAACCGAGTGCCTGTGTGACGTCGACGAATAACCTCCCACCGGCCACATCCATAGGCCGAGGCGTCGTCAGCTGCCAAAAGGAGAGGCCTAGGGGCTTCATAGGATCGGTCATCATCTGTTGATGACCCACGGAGACATAGACGTGGTTCTCTTGATCGCCGACGTCGGGAATGGGGAAAAGCGTGGTGATCGGCCGGCTCTGGACGATCTGGAAGCCATCGTTGACCAGGCACCACTCGATGTCCTGGGGCTGGCCGAAGTGCGCCTCGATGCGCCGGCCCAGTTGCGCCAGACGTAAGACCTGCGCATCGGTGAGTGCTGGCTCCTGCTGGTGCTCCGGATCGATCGCCACCTCCTGCGTCCCACCCTCGGGCGAGGCATGGATGGCAACCCGTTTGGGGGCGACCGCCTTGGCGATGATGTCGCCATCTCGCACCTTGTAGGCGTCTGCGCTCACCAGGCCCGAGACCAAGGCTTCGCCGAGACCCAAGCACGCCTCCACGGCGGTGATCTTTCGGTTGGAGGATACGGGGTCGGCGGTGAAGAGGATCCCGGCCGCCCGGGGGAAGACCATCTGCTGCACGACCACGGCCATGTTGCCTTTTCGGTGATCGACGCCATTGCGAAGGCGGTAGGTCACGGCACGCTCCGTAAAGAGCGAGGCGCAACACCGGCTGATATCCCGGAGGATCGCCGCGGGCCCAACGACGTTCAGATACGTGTCCAGTTGACCAGCGAAGGAGGCCGTCGGCGAGTCCTCTGCCGTTGCGCTCGAGCGGACGGCGTAGGCGACGTGCGGGCGCAGTCGCGCCAGCGCGTCGGTGATCGCCGTGGCAATGTCTTCGGGGATGCCGATCCCTTCAACGGTCCGGCGGATCTCGGTGCTGAGCATGTGGATCGCCTCGCGGTCATCCGGGCGCAGGCGTGCCAGCCGATCGAGCCGATCGTGAAGCGACGGCACCCTCGCCATGATCCGACGGAAGGCCTCGGTCGTGACGCAGAAGCCAGTCGGCACGCGGATGCCTTCGATCCGCGAAAGTTCCCCTAAGTGCGCTCCCTTGCTTCCCACGACCGCGACCTGCGTCTGGTCGATCTCCTCGAAATCCAGCACGTATCGATCCATCGGTCCGCCTTCCCCTCAACCCCCCGGAGCGCTCCCACTTGCGAGCGTCCGCCGCGCCGACCACCCTGGGGCTGACTGGTGGGCTGCATTGTCAGCAGATCGACATTGTCAGCAGACCGATGGCCCTTGCCGCAAGCGGCCATCGATCTGTACTCTGGTAATAGCGGGGAACATCCAGCACGCTGCGCTCTGAGGGCACCTTGTCATGGGCAACTGTTTAGAACCATGCAAGGGCCTTGGACGTGATGGTCTTGACTTCTTCAAACGTCGCGGGTCGCGACTGACCCGAAACCCAATCGCTGCTCTTGCGACAGACGGTCAATAGCGAGACGTCTGGGAAATGGCAACGGATGATTGACACGGTTCCAGGCTGCTGCCAACTGTCGTGCAACTCGGGCGCCAGCTGTTGGTAGCTTTCACCCGCCTTGTACGTCGTGGCGGTCCCCGAAAGTCGCACGGTGTCGGCGGTGCGGCTGTTCTCGTCAGAAGGCACGTACCGAAACCTGGTGAATTCGGTGCCGGCAAGGTCCACCTCGTAGCGGGTGTTCGTCATCTCCCCCGCGATGATCGTTGAGGTGAAGTCGTAGGGGTGGTCGTGGATCGGTGGATCATCGCCCACGCAGCTGTAGGTCGGATCCCAGACGTGGAGTCGGAACTCCCGGCGATCATCGAGCCGTAGACCCAAAAGTCCGATGTCCTGCAGCGTCCAGGGGTAGTCCTGGGCGTGCCGGAGGATCATCGAAACCAGGGGTTTGTTCAGCGGTTCGAGCGGTTCGAGCGGTTTCAACAGTGCGACCACGGTCCGATCCTCCAATGCGAGCTTGATCTCTCCAAATCACACCACTGTCATTTAAAGCCGTCAAGGGGGAGGACCAAATGCGCGAGCGAGCGGGGAGCCAATTTTGCATGGGACAAGTCCCACCCCCCTCGGCCGGTAGCCTGAGCCGGCGCGTCCGTGACAGTAGAAGGAGGTTGACCGATTTGCCGGCTTGCTCCCGCTGCCTGGTAGAGGTACCCCCAGGGACAAAATTCTGCCCCAAGTGCGGGGCCGCCATCAGGCCACCCGTGCGGCAGCTACCGGCGCCCAGGCGCGTCAGAAAATCGCAGCAGCGACTCAATGCCCTGAACGGTGCGGAACGGGTCTTCGGGCCCGCCACCCTGGTCCTCCTGATCTCGTTCTGGCTGCCTTGGTACAGCTTTGGTCCCATCTCCGCTGACGGTCTCAGCGTTCACGGCTGGCTGTTCCTCGCCGCACTGGACGCAATCGTCTTGGTGCTCTACGTCCTGATCACCGCGTTCGGCGCCGGCGACCTCGCCGCAACGGGCCGTATGTCCAAGGACCAGCTCCTGGCACTCATCACCGGAGTCAACCTGGCCCTCGTGGTGCTGGCCTTCCTGCTCAAGCCGGCCGGATTCAGCTGGTCGTGGGGCGCCTTTCTCGCGCTCGCCGCCGCCATCGTGGCGTTTCTGCCCTTTGGCATTCCCCTCTTCCGGGCCCAGCGTCGACGCTGAATCCGTGCCCCACGGCAGCTCGATGCACTCCCCGCGGAGGGCCGTGTTCGACGGCGGGGCCAGAAACACCGAGAATGGGACCATGGCGAATGCGGACCAGGGTGAGGGATCGTCAACGAGGCGTCGGATTCTGCAGGTCTCCCTCTCCTTAATGTCGCAAAAAGGGGTGGACGGCACCAGCATGCGCGATCTGGCCTCGGCGGCCGGGCTCAATGTGGCCTCCCTCTACCACTACTTCCCGTCCAAACGGGAGTTGCTCGAGGCCGTGCTGGTCGAGCGCGGCTATTTCCTCGAGTGGGATGCAGGCCCCAAGCCGGCGGCCGGTCCGGCAACTGAATCAGCGCTGGCTGCGGTGCTGACGGACATCCTCGTGTCGATGTTCGAGGTCGAGGATTTCGTACGCCTCATGGCTGGCGAAGCCATGCGCGGCGAAGAGACGGCGCGAGCCGTGGGTGTCGATCTCTTCACGACCTTCGAGGCGGCGCTGGCCGAGTGGATCGTGACCCACCGCCCGGATCTGGATGAGCGGGCCGGGGCCTCGGCCGTGGCTCATTTGTTGACGGCAATGGTGGTCGGGATCTTCGTGCAGTACGCAGCCGGCGTCGGTGGTGAAGAGGAGCGCGACATGACCTCGGTCCTGACCGAGCGGGCCAATGAGATCGCCCGGCTCTTGGGGCCCTCGCCGGGCTGAAGCGTCAAGGTCGCTCAGGCCGAAGCGCCCCCGACGTCGATCACCACGCGACCGCGCACCGAACCGGCCAGGATTTCCTCAGCCAAGGCCGGGACGCTCGCAAGCGGCTCGGTGGTGGTGGCGAGGTCGAGCAGGTGCCGCGGCACGTCGGAGTTCAACCGGGCCCAGGCAGCAGCGCGGATTTCGTTGGGCGTCGTCACCGACTCCACCCCCAACAGCCGCACGTTGCGCAGAATGAACGAGAACACCGTCGTGGGCAGGTCGGAGCCACCGGCTAGGCCACACGCCGCCACGGCACCCCGGTAACGAGTTTGGGCCAGCACGGTGGCCAACGTCTGGCTCCCCACGGTGTCGATGGCGGCGCTCCACCGTTCCTTTTCCAACGGCCGACCCGAATTGGCGGCCAGCTCCTCGCGCGCCACGATGGTCGTGGCCCCGAGCGTGGTGAGGTATTCGGCAATCTCGGGACGCCCCGTCGACGCCGCCACCCGATAGCCCATGTTCGCCAGCAGCAGGACGGCAAAGCTCCCCACCCCTCCCCCGGCGCCCGTGACGAGGACCTCACCGTCGGTGCCCGGCTCCAGCCCGGCCTCCTCGAGGGCCAAGATGCACAGCATGGCGGTGAGCCCACCGGTTCCGATGGCCATCGTCTCGCTCAGCGTGAGATCGGGAGGGCGGGGCTGAAGCCACTCCGACCGCACGCGCTGGCGCGTCGTGTAACCCCCCGGATGCGTCTCCGACAGGCCCCACCCCGTGACGAGGACCTCGTCGCCGGGTGACCACTTGTCCGAGTCCGAGGACCGCACCGTTCCCGCCAGGTCTACGCCGCACACCATCGGAAAGGAACGGACGATGTGTCCCTTGCCCGTGACGGCCAAGCCATCCTTGTAGTTGAGCGAGGACCACGCTGACATCCACCGTCACGTCGCCCTCGGGCAACGCTGACTCCGGCACGTACTGCAACGATGCGGGGGGGTTCTCGGTGGCGACAATGGCGGGAAACGACTCCATCGGACTCCTGTTCTGTGGGATTGATCTCTGTGGGATTGATCTCTGTGGGGCTGTTACCTTTGACCGAGGGCCGTGGCATTCCTCAGCTGAGCACACAATCCGCTGCGTCTCAATCCGCTCCTTCGCTACAGTGCCTCCACTCGACACTTCATGAGGGAGTCTGCAATGAACGAATCCATCGTGGGCCGCCAAGGGGCCCCATTTCAGATGGTGGTCGAACGAGGCAAGATCCGGGAGTTCGCGCGGGCGACGAAGTCGTCGAATCCGGACTATCTGCAAGGCGCGCACCCGCTCTCGCCCGTCACCTTCCTGTCGTCCGCCGCCTTCTGGGAGGATGCGTCGAACTCTCCCTGGGGCGACGAGCCGCGCCACATCGAGCGCATCCTCCATGGCGAGCAGGAGTTCGTCTTCTTCGGCGAACCACCCCGGGCCGGAGCAGTCCTGACCGGCGTCAGCCGCATCGACAAGGTGTACGAGAAGGCCGGACGCCGGGGTGGAACGATGAGCTTCACCGAAACGGTCACCGAGTTTCGCGATGAGACCGGACGGCTCGTGGCCGAATCCCGGGGAACGATCATTGAGACGGGGCAGGCACCAACCGTGGAGGCCTCATGAGTGGCGCCAAGTGGGATGACGTTGAAGTGGGCACCTCGCATGCCCCCTTTGTCGACGACCCGCTGACGATCACGGATTTCGTGCGGTATCAGGGAGCATCCGGTGACATGAACCCCATTCACCACGACACCCAGTTCGCCCAGGGAGCGGGGTTCCCCACCCCATTCGCGGTGGGCATGCTCCAAGCCGGTGTGCTCGCCACGTATGTCACCGACTGGTTGGGAGCAGCATCGGTCCGGAGGTTCAAGGTGCAGTTCCGTGAGCAAGCATGGCCCGGTGATGTCATCACCTACGAAGGAACGGTCACGGCCAAGCGCGAGGTCGAAGGTGAGCGACTGGTCGACCTCGAGCTCTCCGCCACTCGCCAAACCGGAGGGATGCACCTGAAGGGCTGGGCCACCGTCAGCCTCGACTGACGGATCCGAGCAACGCGATGCTGCAGTCGACGGCCAAAACCTGACCCGTGGGTTCAGCGGCGAGGACGAAAACCGATGGGTGGTCCCGGCATCTGGTGGATCGCCCCTTTGGGTCCGGATATCTCGTCGAGCAACCCGAAGTCCAACGCCTCCCGGGCGCTCATGAGGACGCCCCGTTCGAAGGCCTCGATCACCGCGGCCGATGGCCGGCCTATGGCGGTTGCCACCCGGTCGATGAATTGACGCCGCTCTTCGGCCCGCAGCCGGGCCCACTGCTCCACGTCACGGGCCCGGGTCTCGAAGGACGTCGTCGGCTCCCTCAATGAGAATCGGGTACTGGGCATGGCAGCCCGGTGGTGACAGACCGACAAGACACCCACCGCAGGGCCCCCCACCTGTCCCAGGCAGAGCGCACGCACCGGGACACCCAACAGCTCGATGACGTCCATGAGCGTCAGGGCGAGGGCCAGGCTCCCGTCGGCACAGTCGATACGCAAGGTGACTGCCTCGTCACCCTCAGCGTCCAACGTCATCAGTTCTGCGGAAATTCGGGTAGCCGTGCTGTCGTCCAATGTGCCGTTCAGCAACACCACCCGCTGTTCGAAAAGCCGTTGGGCCAGAGTCTGCGACCAGTCGCTGTCATGCATGTTCGATCCTCCATTCCAGTTTCCCACCCAGAGCAGCCGTGTACCTCTCGATCGTCGAGAGCCGAACATCGAGGTCACCGGCCTCGAAGCGGGCCACGGCGGACTGCGAGGTGCCCATACGGGAAGCCACCTCGGCCTGCGAAACTCCCAAGCTGCGCCGCAGCGCGGTCAGCTGGCCGCTCAGGGCCTGGCGGCGCTCGGCCATCTGGCGGAAGCCGGGGAACACCGGTGCATGCAGCCGTTCGTTCACTGCTTCAGATTATCTCATATATGAGATAATCTGAAGGATACGAAACCGAAGAGGAGATCTCAGATGCCCATGCCCAGCCCGTCGCAGATTCTGGTACCGACCGTCATCGAAGAAGGAAGTCGCGGCGACCGCGCCTTCGACATCTATTCCCAGCTGCTACGCGAACGGATCGTCTTTTTGGGTCAGGAGGTGGACGACCAGGTCGCGAACGTGATCATTTCGCAGATCCTCTTCCTCGAAGCCCGTGATCCCGAGAAGGACATCCATCTGTACATCAATTCACCGGGTGGGCAGGCGTATGCCGGGATGGCTATCTACGACGTCATGCAGCATGTGGCGCCTGATGTCTCGACGATCTGCGTCGGAATGGGTATGTCTGCCGCAGCGATGATCCTGTGCGGTGGTGCCGCCGGAAAGCGCTTCTCACTCCCCAATTCCCGCATCATGATCCACCAGGGCTCGGCTGGCACTCGCGGCGCTCCCTCGGACATGGAGATCCAGCTGCGCGAGGTGCTCGCACTCACCCATCGCATGTCCGAGATCATCGCCCACCACAGCGGCCGCCCGGTCGAGCAAGTGGCCCTGGACATCGACCGCGACCACTACCTCACGGCGGACGAAGCCCGTGCGTACGGGCTGATCGACGACATCATCCTGCCGCGCCGTGGTGTGGCGGCGCCCAAGCTCGAAGCGGCTGTCGCCTGACGCTTCCATCTCCCCGAGCTGTGCGCCGCTATCCATTGGGCGCGATGTGAAGAGTTGGTTCCGTCGTGTTCCGCACGTGAGCGAATGACACTCGGAAACAGGTGTCGGCGCGATCCCAGCCGAATGGGATGCACAAAGTTACGAGTTCTCACCCGTGGGGATCGAGATGCCGGGAAGGTCCTGGCCACCTCGTCAATATCCCGACGAGGTCCCCGGTATTCGGGCCTCGTTCCCCTATTCTGACGGCCATAACTCCCGCAGCCCAAATGACTTCGGTCGGGCCACAGAAACAGAGCGCACACGCGCCGCAACCTCGGGTCCAAACGCGCCTGCGCCGCGAACACCTCGACCTCCTGCTCCTCGCACTGCCCTTCGCGGTCGGCGTCGCGCTCACCTTTTGCACGACGACCGATGACCCGTTCATCACCTTGCGGTACGCGGCGAACGTCGTCCACGGACACGGCCCCGTTTTCAATATCGGGCAACCCCCAGTCGAAGGATTTTCGAGCCCACTGGGTCTGTTGGCCGTCATCGTCGCCTACCTCATCCCGGGTGCGCACTCACTCTTGATGATCAAGTTGTTCTCGCTGTTCTTTGGAATCCTCACCCTCGGTGCAGCCCGAAGATTGATTTACGGGATGGAAATGCCCGCCTGGGGGAAATCACTTGCCTGCCTCCTAACGGGAGGGAGTTGGATCCTCGCCGTGGCGTCGAGCAACGGGCTCGAAACCACACTGGCCGCTTTGCTGACCACCTTGCTCATTGGCCACCTGGTGTCGGGAACAGCTCTGGTACGGCCAGGTCGCACAGGACTCATCGCCATCGGGCTGGTCCTGGTGCGGCCCGAGGGGATCGGCATGGTCCTGATCCTGGCCGTGGGGGCGTTCTTGTTTGCCCCTGGGCCGGGGCGCCGCCGACGCAGTGTCACCTGGGTGCTGTGGCCCCTCGGTGGCGAAGTGGCCGTCACAGTGGCCCGGCTCCTGTATTACGGCGAGCCGCTCGCCAACACCTACTACGCAAAACACGTCCCTTTGTCGAGGGCGATCCCCGACGGAGAAAGCTATCTCCGGAGTGTGCTGTTCCTCAACAAAACTGGGTTCCACCTTTCGCATGACCTTTCATTTGGGTTGTCGATCCTCGCGTTGATCTCATTTGTGCTCCTCGTCGTAGGGCTCGTCGCGCTGACGGTTGGGAGGGACAGCCGGGTACTCATTCCGTTGGCTGTCCTGGCCCAGTGCGGTTTCACGCTCATCTCGGGTGGTGATTGGATGACCGGTGGTCGCTTTCTCGCTCCCGTGGCGCCGTTGCTCGCCGTGACTGCCGCCGCAGGGGTTGTAACCGTCGTCGGGATCGCTTCGCGCCTTCCCGGGCAGCGAGGCCGTGCGGTGAATGTTCTTGAAGGCGTGCTCGTGGCGATGATGGGCGCTGCTGCCATCATCCCCGTCCTTTCCGTACGAGATCCCGTGTGGAGCAGCCATGGAAGGTTCGACACCGCCGACCTTTTCGCTGCGAGCGACGGGGGCGGCTTCTACCCCGCGGTTTGGCTAGCTGGGGACCGAGCACTCGCGTGCGCCCGACCAAACTCCGTCATCGCCTACAGCGAGGTGGGTTATGCCGGGTTCACCCACCTCGACCTACGGTTCATCGACACCCGTGGCCTGACCGACCGTGCGATCGCCCGGAATTCTCCCACGCAAGTCCGTAACTATTTTGGCGTTGCTGATCCGGACTGGTACTCCACGACCTCAACGGTGGGATCTGAGATTTTGGCACAACACGTCGACCTGATACTGACCTTCGACTCAGGCCCCGAGCGGGGCATACTCGGTGGTCGGTTCATCGAGGTGGGATCGAAGGTCGTCCCGCCGAGTGGCGTCACGCTGCATCTGTACCGACGGGTTGGGATCGCCTGCAGCCCCCCCGGGTTCCAAGCTCCTTCCGTTGGCGATACAAGCGCCGCCTCAGCCGCAACGGCAGGAGGAGCCAGTGAGAACCTCCCCTCCGAGACCGCGGTGGCGGCGCCAGTCCTGGATCGATCATGAATCGACCCACCTCGCCCCTACCTGACACCAATGCAGGGATGCACGATGAGTGCTGATGTCCATTCGAACGAGCAGACTCAGCCGAGTCGGACCAATGACCATGAATTTGAAGAGCCTTCTTCTCGCACTCCGACCGCGCCAGTGGACAAAAAACCTGCTTGTTTTCTTGGCTCCCGCGGCGGCAGGTGACCTGCACCATGGTGCCATCGCTCTCCGGACCGTCGCCATATTTGGAATCTTCTGCGCCGCGGCATCGGGAAGCTACCTCATCAATGATGCCATCGACATTGAAGCTGACCGGCTCCATCCGGTGAAACGAAACCGCCCCATCGCCGCGGGCACCGTTCGGACCCGATTCGCCTTCATCCTTGGCCCATTGCTGCTCGCGTTGGCACTCTGTCTGTCCTGGGCGCTGGCCGACGGCGTCCTTGTCATCACCATTGCCGCCTACGGTCTCATAACGGTGGGCTACTCATTGTGGCTGAAGCGAGAGCCGGTCATCGAACTGGTCGTGGTGGCGGCCGGATTCGTCATCAGGGCGATCGCGGGCGGGGTCGGCACTCACGTTGCGCTTTCGAGCTGGTTCTTGGTCGTCGTTACTTTTGGGGCTCTCTTCGTGGTCAGCGGCAAGCGAGCCGCTGAACTTCACGGTCTGTCCGACGACCGGATAGCTCACCGCCCCGTCCTGGCCGACTACACGCCGACATTCATTCAATCGGTCTTGACACTTTCGGCGACCGTCACCGTAACCGGGTACTGCCTTTGGGCCTTCGAACGCACGGGGATCTCAGCCCACGTCGGGCATCGCTTCATCTGGATTGAGCTCTCCGTGATACCTGTTGTTGTCGGAGTGCTTCACGTACTTCGGCTCCTCGATGCCGGAAAGGGTGGAGCGCCCGAGGATCTGGTATTCAATGACCGCGTCTTTGCAGATCACCTCGGTGATCTGGGTCATCTTGGTCGGAATCGCAATCTACGCGTGACCAGCCAATGATGGCCAACAGTGCCCGACAGCTGCTCACCGGTTGGGGAAGGACGTCGCCCAGCGCTGCGCTCGTTCTCGCTCCTCGGGACGAGCACGAGCTCTGCACATGGTTCGAATCACAGGGCACGGCGGAAACGAGCGATACAACGCGGATCCCGTACCTAGGTGGAGGGGTGATCGCCCGCGGATTGGGCAGGAGTTACGGCGACGCAGCTCAGTGCGGGGGTAGCACGGTGATACGCCTGAGCAGCTTCTCGGATATCGGACCAATTGAGGGCGATGGCTGTGTTCGGGTAGGCGCTGGTGTGAGTCTTGACAAACTCATACGCACCGGTCTGCCGCAGGGATGGTTCGTGCCAGTCTCTCCAGGAACCCGACAGGTCACCATTGGCGGGGCAATTGCCGCCGACGTCCATGGCAAGAACCATCACCGGGACGGTAGCTTCGATTGTCACGTGCCCTCGGTCACGCTGGCCACCCCGACTGGATTGCATCGCGCCAGTCCCGAAGAGAACGGCGATATCTTTTGGGCAACTGCCGGGGGGATGGGCCTCACCGGGGTCATCACGGACGCAACCGTCAAAATGATTCCGGTCGAGACTTCTTGGATGAAGGTGGACCAAGAGCGCTTTTCTGATCTCGACGGATTGATGTCGGCGATGGATGCTCACGATGCCGATTACCGCTATTCAGTGGCCTGGGTCGACTGCACGGCCAAAGGGCGGCATCTCGGGCGCGGAATCCTGACGCGGGGCGATCACGCAACGCTGGCCGACCTTGGTCAGCGGCAACGTGCACACCCGCTCAAGCCTCCTCACTCACCCCGCTTGCGCGTTCCGGCATATACCCCCGACTGGATTCTCAACCCGCTGACGGTCGCACTATTCAACGAAACGTGGTATCGCAGATCGCCTAAACGAAAACTCGACGCCTTGCACTCAATCCCTGCCTTCTTCCACCCGCTCGACGCTCTCGAAAACTGGAATCTCCTCTACGGCCACATGGGTTTCGTGCAATATCAGTTTGTGGTGGGTCTCGACCGACCGAAGACAGTTCGTCAAGCCATTGAGCTGCTGAGCTCGGCGCGGATTCCGTCATTTCTGGCTGTGTTGAAGAGGTTCGGGCCGGGCGACCCCGGACCGCTTTCATTCCCAATGGAGGGTTGGACACTTGCCCTGGATCTGCCGATTGGGCCGAAGCGCCTTCGTCCCCTGCTCGATGAGCTTGACCTGTTAGTAGCGGAAGCAGGCGGGCGCGTCTATTTGGCCATGGATTCTCGAATGCGACCTGAATTCGTGCCTGCGATGTATCCGCGGCTTCCCGAACTTGCCAGAGTCAGAACGAAAGTAGATCCCAGTGGCGTGCTGCGCTCTGACCTTTCTCGGCGCTTGGGACTGGACCAGGAGGAGAACCCGTGAACGATGCCTTCGGACAACCCCAGACTGTGATGGTGCTCGGAGGGACATCCGACATTGCTGAGTCGTTGATACGAAAGTTCGCGGTCGGACGCTGTCGCACGTTGGTCCTCCTTGCCAGAGATGCAGACAGGCTCGCCGCGGCGGCTAGTGAGGCGCGCGCTCTGGGAGTGGAAAGTGTTCTCACGATCGAATTCGACGCGCGCGAAGGAGAGAATGCCGACAAGACAATCGCAATGGCCTTCGACAAGGTAGGAACCGTCGATTTGGTCCTTCTCGCGGTCGGCGCATTAGGAGAACAACAAGTGGACGAGTACGACGCGCATCGCGTCGCAGAGATGGCCGCAGTCAATTATCTATGGCCAATCGCAGCCCTCACTGCCGTGGCTGGACGCCTCAGAACTCAGGGCAACGGGCAGATCGTCGTGCTCTCATCGGTAGCCGGGGTCCGGGTACGGCGCAGTAACTTCATCTACGGGTCCGCAAAGGCGGGTCTGGATGCATTCGCGATGGGGCTCGGTGAATCGCTTCGGGGGTCGGGCGTGCGGGTCCAGGTGGTGCGCCCGGGATTTGTGCATTCGAAGATGACGAACGGTCTCAGTCCGGCGCCGTTTGCCACGTCGCCAGACTCGGTGGCGAGCGCGGTGATCCGGGGCCTTGAGACGGGCGCGGCCGTCGTATGGGTCCCCGTTGGCCTTCGGTGGTTGTTCTCCCTGATGCGCGTGCTGCCTCAATCGATCTGGAGAAGGCTGCCCGGATAAGCGAACGGGGCAGGACGATGGAGGGTGTGAACGTGGAGCGACCTTGGCCGAAAGGGCTCCTCTGCGAGACCCCGGTGAGGACATCTAAGGTAGATGACACAAGCGTCAGGAACGTCTCGGCGCTGGGGAGGTTTGACCATGCGCACTGAGGACCTGATCCTGGTCAGTGTGGACGACCACGTCATAGAGCCGCGGGGCATGTTCGAAGGGCTCCTGCCCGCCAAATACCAGGACAAGGCCCCCCAGCTGGTACGACGCCCGAATGGCACCGACTACTGGCAGTACGACGGGAACGAGATCCCCAACGTCGGACTCAACGCCGTCGTCGGACGCCCACCCGAAGAGTACGGGCTCGAGCCCACCTCGCTCGACGACATGCGCGTGGGCTGTTACGACGTCCACGAGCGCGTACGCGATATGTCGGTCAATGGCGTGCTCGGTTCGATGTGCTTTCCCTCGTTTCCCCAGTTCTGCGGTCAGCTATTCGCTCGGCGGGAGGACAAGGACGAGGCACTGGCCATGGTCCGGGCCTATAACGACTGGCACATCGACGCCTGGTGCGGAGCCGAACCCGGACGGTTCATCCCACTTTCCATTCCCGCCATCTGGGAACCCGAATTGGCAGCAGCCGAGGTCCGGCGGGTGGCCAGTAAAGGGTGTCACGCCGTCACCTTCTCGGAGAACCCCGAAAAGCTCGGATGGCCCTCGCTCCACAACAGTCACTGGGATCCGTTTTGGAAGGCCTGTTCCGACGAAGGCACCATCGTGTGCATGCATCTGGGATCTTCATCCCAGCTTCTCGTCACCTCCGCTGAAGCGCCGATCGATGTCATGATCAGCCTGCAGCCCATCAACATGGTGCAAGCCGCGGCGGATCTGTTGTGGTCGCCCGTCCTGCGTAAGTTTCCCGACCTCCACTTCGCCCTCTCAGAAGGCGGCATCGGCTGGATTCCCTACGCCCTCGAGCGAATCGACTACGTGTACCAACATCACCACAAGTGGACCGGGCAGGATTTCGGCGACATGCTCCCGAGCCAGGTGTTCAAGGATCGCATCATCACGTGCTTCATCGATGACGCCTTCGGAATCGACAATCGTCGCTACTTGAACATCGACAACATCACCTGGGAATGCGATTACCCGCATTCGGACTCAACGTGGCCGACATCACCTGAAGACGCAATGAAGTATCTCGAAGATGTGCCCGACGAGGAGATCAACAAGATCACCCATCTGAACGCCATGAAGCACTTCGGTTACGACCCGTTCCGCGTGCGACCCCGGGAGAGCTGCACGGTGGGCGCCTTGCGGGCTGAAGCCGCCGACGTGGACACCGCGTTGGTTTCACGTGCCAGGGGCCACACCGCTGTCGGGGAGAAGGGCATCGTCGACCTGGCGGCCGTGGCCCGCTCGCTCAGCGGCGAGGACTGATGGGTCGGAGTTGCCACCGCCCCTAAGACTCTGAAGACCGACCCCGGGTAACCGAGGCGGACAGTTGCCCGCAGGCGGCGTCGATTTCGGCACCGCGGGTCATTCGCACGGTGGCATTGACACCCAGGAGCTCCAGCTCGTGACGAAACTCACGCACGCGGCGTGCCGTGCTGCCCCGCACCCCGTAACCCGGAGTGGGATTCAAGGGGATCAGATTTACGTGGGCACCCAATGGCCGCGCGAAGTGCGCCAGTTCCGCCGCGTCAGTTCCGTGGTCGTTGACGTCATGAATCATGGCCCACTCGATCGAAAGACGGCGATGTGTCGCCTCTACGTAGTGGGCGCATGCCGCGGCGAGGACCGAAAGGGGATAGCGCTTGTTGAGAGGCACGAGAATGTCACGCTTCTCGTCGTTGGCCGCGTGGAGCGACACGGCCAGGTTGACAGGCAGCGCTTCTTCGGCGAGGCGGTGTATCCCCGGCACGACGCCGACCGTCGACAGGGTGAGATGGCGGGCCGAGAGTCCCATATCGCCGTGCAGCCGGGTTACTGCGCTCCACACCCGGTCGTAATTGGCCAGGGGCTCCCCCATGCCCATGAAGACCACGTTGGACAAACGCCGGGGCCTCGCCGCCCGCATGGCCTCCGCCACTTGCTCAACGATCTCCCCCGCGCTGAGTTGGCGCTGGAATCCCGCCTGCCCGGTGGCGCAGAACTGGCACGCCATGGCACAACCAGCCTGGGTGGAGACGCACACGGTGACCCGGTCGGGATAGTGCATGAGGACGGTCTCGACTTGTGCGCCATCATGGAGTGCCCAGAGCCATTTGACGGTCTGCCCGTCATCGGCGGAGCGACGTGACACCTCCTGGAGGGCAGGTGGCAACGCCTCGGTCAACAGGGTGCGCAGTGAGGCGGGCAGATCGGTCATTTCCTCCGGCCGAAGGGCCCGCGCATGGAGGCCCTCCCACACCTGGCGGGAACGGAATGAAGGCTGGCCCTCCAGAAGAAGGTTCAGCTCTTCACGCTGCAGGTCGTAGGGAGCTGGCACCGACCCAGGCTAAGGCACCACAGCTTCAGTTCCGACCGAGCGGGTCGTAGAGGCTCAGAGTGCCCTCACCCATTGGCTGCCGTGGTCGTCGAGGTCGATGCCCCCGACACACTCGTCGACGAAGTGGTCGTCGATCCGACGTCGGTCGAGGAGGTGGTGCTCCCCACCATCGTGGTTGTGGTCGACGATGAGGAGGTCGTCGTCGTAGACGATGACGTTGTGGTGGTTGTGGTCGGCGTGGGCAGGGTCGTTGTCGGGGGACTCTCGAAGATCTTCTCCACCGTGGTGCCTCCGCCGGAACGGCCGAACAGGTCCGCCAACGGGTGCCCCGCAATGAGCTCGACGACCGTGACCAAGACCAGGGTGAACACAAAGACCCCGGCGATCATGGCTGCGATCAGCGGCCACGACAGCCTTGGTGGAGACAGCGGAGGGCGAGACGAGGCCGCGATCACTTCGGTGTCGGACTCGTCGGATTCGGGAGACCGGACCGCACTCGTTGTGGTCTCTTCGTGTACGGCGGCGTCCGAAACCGCCTCCGTGCTCGTGACCCCCGTTGCCTTCGTACCCCCCAGCCGACGCAAGAGCTTCGAACTGTCGGGCACGCGCACAACGACCTGCTTGACCGCGGTATTGGTTCGCTCGATCGACTGGAAGATCAGTACCGTGCCCATGGTGGCGGCAATGGAGCCGATGGCCACACCGACGATGGTTCCCTTCACGCCGAAGATGGAGGCAACGACCGCCGAGAGCACAGCTCCTCCCGCAGAAGCCAAGATTTGTCGATAGGAGAATTTCATCGCCTGGCACCGCTCATGCCGCGAGCAGTGCGGACATGGTCGAGAAATCCACCCTCTGAGCTGCACGTCCGGCCCGGAGGCAATCCGGCGGCGCCATCAAACGCTGCGAGGACCTGCGGAGACTACGCGTGGTGCTGGGCTCCCTCGCTCACGTGCACGACACTCGATCTTAGGTCCCGTGTCCAGATCATCGGTCGAGAACGGCCGGGGAGTTCTCATCAATCTCACAGATCGCCTTCTGCTTCCGTTCAGGCACTTCGACCAAGATAAGGTCAGATGCTTTCTTCCCCCCTGCTCGAGCGGCGTGTGATGCTTGAGCCTGAGGTCGTGACCAGCGGACATCGACCCCCGCAGTATCTCGAGATGTTCAATCTCTTCCGGGTTATCGCCTGCCTGGCCATGCTCGGTCAACACTCCTTCATCTGGGCCGACATGTCGGATAATTTCGTGGGAACCGGCTTCATCACGATGCTGCACCTCAGCCGAACCTACTTCTTCTTCCTGACCGGATTAGTCGTGTGCTACGCCCAGATCACCCACCCCCGTTCGCTCCTTGGCTTCTGGAAGCGGCGTTACTGGGAGGTCGGGATCCCCTATCTGGCCTGGACCGGTATCTATCTCATCTTCACGCTGATCACCGTGGACGCGTCGTGGAACGAAGCAGGTGCGTTCCTACGCCACGCCATCCCGTTCGGATTCTCACAGATGTACTTCGTCATCGTGATCTTTCAGTTCTACCTTCTGTTCCCCCTCTTACTGAAGCTGTTGCGCGCCACCCGTCATCATGGCGTCGTGATGGCGGTCAGCGTTGGCCTCGCCCTCGCCATCGGGCTCTTCTCGCAGTACCCCTCTCTCTTCCCCCCGGGCCATGACGTCACCCATGCCATCAACAACGCCATTCCCGTCACCCGCGACTTCCTCAGCTATCAAGAATTTTCATCGCGGGAATGCTGGTCGCCCTCAATCTGGACCGGGTGCTCGCCTTCGTTGGCCGCCGCTACCGTCAAATTCTGGTAGGAAGCGCCGTCGCGGGCGTTCTCGAGGTGCTGTGGTACGTGATCTCGGTGTGGACGGGCCACTCTCTTGCCCAGGCGTCAGACTTTTACCAGCCGAGCGCTGCTCTGTGGTGCCTGGCCGCCACTGCCGGGCTCTTCTCCCTGTCCTGGTGGTGGGACCAGCGGACACGGAACCCCGCTCGGACTCATCCGGAGCGATGGCTTCCCACATCGGCCTATATGGCTGGACTGACGGGTGGGGTGTTCTTTGCTCATACGATCTTCATCAACCTCATCCGCTCGATCCTCGATGCGACCGGGCTGCGGGCGAGCCTCCCGTGGGAAGCAACCGTCGCCATTTTGTTCGTGGGCACCGTCACGTTGACCGGAGCCTTCATCGCCGTGGTGCTCCGCACCCCGCTCCGCTGGGTGCTTGGCGGACCCCTTCGGTCCGCGCAACGCTGCCTCGTACAACGCACGGAGTTCGATGAGTGGAGCTCAGCGAGTCGCCCCTCCCGATACAGTCTCAGCGGGGTAATTCGAACCGAAAGGCGATCACGTATGGGCATGGCGGTCGTGGTGGGCAATCCCAAAGCCGGCTCTCGCACCCTGAGGGTCGCACTCGCCGTGGCCAATGACCTTTCGGTTCAACTGGGATTCGAAGGTGAAAAACTGGTCGTTGATCTGGCCGACGTGGCAGCCGAGCTCTTCGACCCCGAGTCGCTCCGCGTGAAAGAGCTCCTCGGCGACGTTGCAACCAGCAACCTCATCATCGTGGCCTCGCCGACCTTCAAGGCGACGTATACCGGCCTGTTGAAGACCTTTTTCGATCGCTATTCGACCGATGCCCTCCGCGGAGCCGTCGCCGTGGGGGTCATGACCGGCGCCGCCCCGATCCACGCGCTGGCCGTCGAAGTTCACCTTCGACCCTTGCTGGTGGAACTGGGAGCGAGCGTCCCTACACGCGGCCTCTACATCACCGAGCAGCAGTTCGACAACCTTGGCCCGGCAATCGGAGGATGGGTCGAGGTCGCCACCCCGCTCCTGGCCCGCGCCCTGGCCTAAGAACCAAGCCATGGCCTCTGGTGTCAGGTCAGGTACGCAGAGCGAAATTGATGATGGTTTCGAGGTCTTTACTCGCCCGCGCTGGGCCGCCCTGGCGCAACGACTCGGCAGCATCTCCTCCGATGAGGGTATGCGCCAATTGGCAGGGGGAATAGAAGAGCCGATCTCCGTCCAAGAGGTGGTCGACATCTACCTCCCTCTCGCCGGATTCCTCACCTTGCTCGCGGAAATTCGGGACGACGCGCGAAGAAAGATCGGGGCCTATTTCGGAAAGGACCGAGTTTCGGTGCCTTTCATCGTGGGAATCGCGGGAGGGGTAGCTGTCGGTAAAAGCACGACGGCGCGGATCCTTCAAGAGCTCCTCCGTGGCGGCGACGAACAGCGCTCTGTCGAACTGCTCACGACTGACAGCTTCTTGTTCCCCAATGCAATACTCGAAGAGCGCGGGATCGTCAGTCGCAAGGGTTTTCCGGAAAGCTACGACCAGCGCCGGTTAACCGACAGCTTGACGGCGATCCGTTCTGGAGAACCGGAAGTTGCGACACCCGTCTATTCGCACCTTTCCTACGACATCGTTCCGGAATACCACCACATCGTCCGGCAGCCTGACATCCTCATCGTCGAAGGGCTCAACGTGCTCCAGCTCACGACTTCGGGCAACTCCCCTTCCCAAGTGGTCCCGTCGGACTTCTTTGACGTCTCCATTTACGTCGATGCCGCCGAAACCGACGTTGCCGAATGGTTTCGAGAGCGACTGCTCGCTTTGCGGTCGGCTCGGAACGCGCCAGGATCCTTCTTCCAGCGTTTCGCGTCGCTTTCCGACGATGAGTTCGCCGCCTTGGCTCACCAGGTCTGGACCCACGTCAACCTGGTCAATTTGAGAGAGAACATCGCTCCAACCCGCGCCCGAGCCCACCTCATTTTGGAAAAAGGCGGCGATCACCTCGTCGAACGGGTCTTGCTTCGCCGGAACTAATACCCCAAGTCTTTCGCCAACCATGGCCCAGAGTTGGGTTGCCGTTGGGTTGCGGTGGAGGGCACGGAGACACCCGGCCGTCAAGCTGTACTGGTGCCCATCGCCCCCAAGCCTTCCCCGACTTTGAGGCTTCACCGACTCACGGTCTTGGTAGTGGCTGTCGGCTTTGGCACGAGTCTCGGAGGATTCTTTGCGGACACTTTTCCCTGGGTTTCTCTATTGATCGGACTGATTGGCACCTTGGTGGTGGCTACTCTCCTTGACCTGGCCGTCACCCGCCATGACAAGGCGCTTCACCTGTTGCACGAGCTCGAGGTGAAGAATTCCCAGCTCGACGAGGCCCTTTCCCGCCAGGTCCAGGCCGAATTGTCACTGCGTCAAGCCCAGCGCATGGAAGCGGTCGGCCAACTTGCCGGTGGCATCGCGCACGACTTCAACAACCTGCTGCAATCCATTCTCAGCTACTCCGAGTTCCTGTCCGATGCCATCGACCCCGAGAGCGAGTTGCAAGAAGACGTTGCGGAAGTGCGAAAGGCGGCCCAACGAGCAGCTGGACTCACCCGACAACTACAAGTCTTCAGTCGCCAACATGTCACGGATCCGGTCGTGGTCAATCTCAACGACTCGATACGAGGGGCGGAACACCTCATCCGTTCCGCCCTGGGTGATGACATAGACCTCACGTGCACAACCCCTGAGGAGCCGTGCCTCGTGTTGGCCGACATGGCCGAGCTCGAACAGATGCTGATGAACCTGGCCATCAACGCGCGCGACGCCATGCCGTGTGGCGGGCAGATCGAGATGAAGGTCGACACGGTCGAATTGCTCGAACCCGAAAGCCTGGCAGCAGAGCTCGGACCTGGGTCCTTCGCCCGCATCGACGTGCGGGACAATGGGTATGGCATGCCACCCGAGGTGGCAGCCAAGGCATTCGAGCCCTTCTTCACGACAAAAGAGACGGGACGAGGTGCCGGCCTCGGGCTGTCCATGGTCTACGGCATCGCCAACCGTGCCGGAGGTAGCGCATCCATCTCATCGGTGGGTGGCGAGGGGACAACGGTCACCGTGCTCCTTCCGCTCTCGAACCAGGACCAGGTCACCGCGTTTGGCTCGGACATTCCTCACGCATTCGGGGATCATCAGAAGGCCGAGAGAATGCCGGTGCGCCAGTGAGCCTCACCACAAGCTTCCCCAGAACGAGCCCAGAGGCACGGATACTCGTGGTGGACGACGAGGAGCCGATTCGCCGCTCCCTCGTCCGAGTGCTCGATCGCGCCGGTTATGTCTGCGCGACTGCGGCCAGTGCCGCCGAAGCGCGTCAGCTCCTCACCAAAGACGAGTTCGACCTGATGTTGTGCGATGTGACCATGCCCGGGGAAAGCGGGTTCTCACTCCTTGCGCACGCCCACGAACTCCAACCGGATTTAGCCGTGATCCTGGTCACTGCCGTCGAATCACGTGAAGTCGTCCAGCCCGCCACTCGACGCGGGGCATACGGCTACATCCTGAAGCCCTTCGACACCAACATGATCCTCATCAACGTCGTCGGAGCCCTGCGTGCCCGAGCCCAGAGCATCAGCCAACAACGCCCGAGATCACATGCGGAAATCGAGATTGCGAGCCACATCGCCGAATTGGAAGGCCTGCTCGCCCGTCTGGCCCATGAGAACGTCACGGGCTCCAGTTCACGCGAAGACATCGTGCAGGCGGCGGCTCTCCTCGCAGAGTGGAGGGACGCCGACGCCGCCTCGCATCTCCATCGCATGAGCACGCACTCAGCTCGACTGGCCACCTTGGCGGGACTCTCGCCCCATGAAGTCGAGAACATTCGGTTGGCCAGTCAGCTGCATGACATCGGCAAGGTTGATGTTCCCGCGGCAATCCTCCTCAAATCGAGACTCCTCACTGAAGAGGAGCGCCTGGTCATGCAGGGCCATACGGAGACCGGCTTCAAGATGCTGACGGGATCTGAGTCCCCGCTACTTCAGTTGGCCGCGACAATTGCCCTGTCACACCATGAACGGTTCGATGGCAATGGCTACCCTCACCGATTGGCCGGAAAGGCAATCCCGCTGGAGGGCAGGATCGTCGCCATTGCCGACGTGTTCGATGCTCTGCGCAGCAAGCGACCGTATAAGCGGGCCTATTCACAGAAGGAATCACTTCAGGTCTTCCGCGCCCGGCGACGGGCCCAGCTCGATCCGGAGCTTCTGGATCTCTTCATCAGCGACCTCGAAACCGCCCCCAACAGCTAACTCTCATGCCTCAAAAGCAGGAACGATGCAGGTAGCGTACGTCGCCATGAGTGACGAACCGATGAGGTCAGAAGGGGCGCAGTGCTAGGCCTCCTGATTGCCTATTGCGCCCTATTCGGCCTCATCGTGGGGTCGTTCCTCAATGTAGTGATCTACCGCGTTCCCCGAAAGGAGTCGATCGTCTCACCGCGCTCGGCCTGTCCCACCTGCGGAACACAAATCTCCTCGCGGGACAACATCCCCATTGTCTCCTGGCTGTTGCTGCGAGGGAAGTGTCGCAATTGCCGCGCCCCCATTTCGGCGCGCTATCCACTCGTTGAAGCGACAACGGCCGCCCTCTTCGCGGGAATGGCGGCACGCTTCGAATTCTCGTGGAGCCTGCCGGCATATCTGGTATTGGCGGCGGGGTTGCTGGCGCTGGCCTCTACTGACCTCGAGCACCTCTTGCTTCCCAAGAGGATCGTCTATCCGGTCCTCGTGATCGTAGGAGCGCTCCTCGTCCTGGCGGCCGCCGCGACCCATCACTGGCATTTCCTGCTTGTCGCCGGCATCAGCGCCATCGCGTGGTTCGTGGTCTTCTTCGCCATGAACTTCGTGAGCCCACGCGTGCTCGGCTTTGGTGATGTCCGACTAGCGCCTGTGCTCGGCCTGGCGTTGGGCTGGCTCGGCGTGCGCTACGTCCTCCTCGGTTTCTTCGCAGCCAACCTCATCGGCGCCATCATCGGAGTCGTTCTTATCGCCTCGAAGAAGATGAGCCGCCGGCAGCAGATCCCCTACGGGGTCTTCCTGGCGATTGGGACTCTTCTCGCCATCTACGCCGGACCGGAGTTGCTTCGGCCGTTTCAGTCGCTCAGAGGGTGAGGACTGCAGACCACTATCCGGCCTCGGGCATCGGCCCACGCCGCTCGAAGCGGTATCCGACACCTCGCACTGTCGTAATCCAGCGGGGGTGATCGGGATCCACCTCTATTTTACGACGCACTCGACGAATATGTTCGGTCACGGTCGCTTCATCCTGCCATTCACTCGACGATGACCACACGTTCTGGAGGAGTTGCTGGCGCGAGAACACCTGGCGGGGCGACGAGGCCAAAAACGCCAGGAGATTGAACTCCATAGCGGTCAGCTCGATGAGCTCACCGCCGCGCTCCACCTCTCTTGTCGTGAGATCGATCTTCAGTTCGCCAAAGGTGAGTCCGCCCGAAGTGTCAGCGGCCGCCTCGGTAGTGGACGGGCGGCTCCGGCGCAGGACAGTCTCAATACGAGCCGACAGCTCGCCGCGTGAGAACGGCTTGACGATGTAGTCGTCAGCACCCATCCGTAGGCCGGCGATGCGGTCCCCTTCCAAGCCCCTGCCGGTGAGGAATACAGCTGGAACGTCACTCTTCTGGCGCAACTTGAGGAGGAGGTCGCGTCCGTCTTCCCCACCGAGAACGACGTCGAGCAGCACAAGGTCGGGCGCACCCGCGGCGACAGACTTCAGGGCACCGGCTGAGTCGCTCGCCATTTCGACCTCGTAGCCGTCGGACTCCAGAACCCTTTTGAGCAGGTCACTTATGTCAGGATCGTCCTCGACGACCAAGATTTTCACCCGAACCTCCGTGCTCACCCCCATTTGTGCCAGCGTAACGTATTTGACCTGGTAAACGTGGCATATCCGCAAGGAGGGTTGGACCTGGCCCCCGTTACGCTTCGCTGATCGAAGAGGCCCTTCGTGCGCACACGGGTCGGGGAGCGACCTTGGCGGCCGGAGCTCGCTTCACCAGTGGCCTGACCAGCAGTGCGAATGCGGTGGAAACCAGCACAATCTGCCAGGCCCAGAGAGGAGAGGCGTCACCAAACGGGTCAAATCCCCAGGGCAGCGGATAAAAGGGTACGGCGATGAGCACTATCCAGGCCACGACGTACACGCTGATCCGGCCCCGAATGACATCAAGCAAGATGAGGATTATGGCGACCGCCATGAAGTAGTACCCGTAGAGATTGACTTCGAAGACGAGACGGAAGCTGAGTGACGTACCGACCAAGGAGGCGAGGGGCAATGGATCAAGCACGGTCCGACCCAGCCGATGGATGGCCCACGTGGCCAGTACCGCAGAAAGGACGATCGGCATGAGCCGGCTGAGGACGAACAACGGAAGTCCATGCAGGTCCATCGTCGAGACCACGGTGCGCAGGGTAGAGGACTGGTAGCCCGGGCCCACCAACGCCTTGATTACGCGTCCCGAGGTCTCGACGCTCAACGGCACGAGGAGGAGAGCCGACGCACCCACTGCGGCCACGGCAACCCTGACTCGCTGATACGACGGCGCCACAATGACGACGGGCACGAGGACCAGCAATGCGAACTGTTGCGTCATGACCGCAAAGCCAAGAAGGACACCGGCCCAGACCCACCTACGGCGCAGCACGCAGGCGAGCCCGCTCAGTGACAACCCCATGGCCAACAGATCCTCGGGATGGGCAAACCGCTGCACCGCCATGAAAATCGGTGGAGCGCACGCCGCGAATACGAGTACCACCGGTTCCCAGCGACAGCGCCCCCGGCCCGAAGCGCGAAGAAACGCAACGAGGCCTGCCAAAAGGGCGAACCAGGTGAACAGACCAAGATTCACCGTAGGTGTGAGCGCACCGGCGTGGACATACCACTTCGAAATGGAACTTACGGCGGCTGAGCAGTGTGGGCCTAAGTCGGCCTGCGAAGGAAAGGGGATACTGCTGCCAATTCTGGTCAGAGCGGCGAGCGCCCCACTAAGAATTGGGTAAAGAGGTGCCTTAAAGGGGAAACTGTCGGTGTTTCCGGGGACATAGGCACACGAAAAATGGCCATGAGCGATGGCCCAGGTGGAATAAATGGATTCGTCCGAATCCCCCAATGACGGTCCTCTGAGGAGATGCACCACGGACAGAAAGACGACCGACGCGAATACCCATCCCAGCGCGCACCACCACCCCGAGAGGGGCTTGTCCAGCCAGGACCTCCACTTCGGGACGGAATGCCCGTCAACGATGCTGACCGGATCCGTCATGACGCACCAGAGTAGGAGACGTGCATCCGAGAAATGTCGATTCCGCGACGAAACCTGCGGAGGTTTCTCGGGATCACTGGCATCGCACTGTTTGCGCTCATTTCAGCGATTGACAGGACAAATGGCAACGTCTTTTCGGTCTGGACTGGCACCGAACGGTCTCGTCCTCGCATGAATGAGAGGAGGGGCCCAGCGGCTAGCGCCGCGCCCAGCGGAACGAGCACGAGTTGCCACAGCCATGTGGGGAGCGGATGCCGGTAGGGAGAGACGATCCATGGTGGCCAATTTCAGGAATACTGCCGCGACCACGACCAACCAGGCCACCAGGTGCCAGCGGACTCGGCCGTTGATCGCGTCACGGACGAGAATGACCAAAGCGATCGCCACCAGTGCGAGCGGGAGATCCTCTCGCGCTTGGAGTCCCCACGGCTGTCCATTGGAGGCAAAGCCCCAGGGAAAAGGATTGAAGGCCAACGTCAAGAGGGCGATCCATGCGATGAGTGGACCGCGAATACGGCCACGGATGACGTCAAGGGCGACCAGAGATACGGCGAGCGCCATGAAGTAGTACCCGTAAAGGTTCTGTTCGAAGACAAGCCGCAGGCTCAGCGAGGTAGCGATGAGTGACAACAGGGGTATGGGCTCGAGGATGGCGGAACGGAGCCGTCGCATGGCCCACTGCGACATTGCAAGAGAGCACAAAATCGGCAGGACGCGCGACAGGCCGAGGAGGAGCGCCCCATGGAGATGGAGCTCCCACAGCCAGGTCCCACCCGTTCCCGGCGTATTGCCGGATCCCAGAATTGCCGCGCGGCATGGCTCGCCCCGAGGTGATGACGATCGCGGGGAGTACCACAAGCGCAAATCCACCGATCGTGCCACCCACGAACCGCGTCCGCCGGTTTGCGGGCACAATCACCAGCAGCGGAGCGACGATAAGCACCGCGAACTGCTGCGAGGTCAACGCCAGACCGAGCAGCACGCCGGCCCAGATCCACCAACCTCGTTTGGCACAGGCCACTCCCCCCAGCCCCAAACCCATGGCCACGAGATCCTGCGGGTGAAAGTAGTTCAAGAGGGGTAGGAAAACGGCCGGGGTGCAGGCCAGGACCACGAGGGCCACTGGCTCCCATCCACAGCGGCCCCGCCCACACGCCCTCAGCAAAGCAATGACGCCCGCCATCAAGACAATCCAACTCAAGTACCCGAGACGTACAGTGGGCAGGGCAGCGCCCGAGCTCACCGCCCAGTGATAGATGGCGAGCGAGGATGTCGAGCAGTGCGGGCCGAGTGCTGTCACCGAGGGGAACGGCACACCATGCCCGATGCGCGTGATAGCACCAAGCGCGCCCGAGAGCAACGGGTAGAGCGGTGCCACAAACGGTCCGGGTTGCGCATAAGCGGGAAAATGGTGATGCGTCGCAGGGGGGAACGCGCAGGCAAACCGACCGTGCGCGATAGCCCAGGTCGAGTACAAGGATTCGCTGGCGTCGCCCTCCGTGGGGCCACCGAGGAGCGCGGTCAAGCCAATGAACGTCGCGGTCGCAACCAACCAGCCGATGGCACACCACATCGCCGATCGCGGACGTGTCAACCAGGAAGTCCGAACTGGGTCGTCAGAGATCTCGGAGGTGACTGAATCCGTCATCAGGGTCCCTGCGAAAATACCTCTACGCACGAAAGTCCCTTAGCGAACGAGCTCCATGCGCAGTCCCTGGTCGTCCCACTCGGGATCAGTCGGAATGCGCACGGCGGCCCGAGCAAATATTCGACGCGCCGTCCACAACATCGCCGCCGCATCGAGCAAGTGGGCGATAGGCACGTCGTCCAGTTCGGTCTCGAGTATCCGTTCCACCCCGGGGACTCTCCTCTTGAGAAGTTCCGCCCGCTCCTCCCACCCTGCTTCAGTCTTCTTCGACCAGCGCAGGGGTTGATCACCATTGATCTGAAAAAAACTCAGCTCGGGATGGACTTCATAGACTGTGCGCTGCCGAAACGGTGCCATTTCCGCCGCCACCTCACGGTATCGGCGAAGCAAGATATTGGTGACGGCATCGAGGCGGTCGTCGACGACGACAGCATCCTCTTCGAGACTGGCTCGGGTTGGCGCGCTGTGAACCGTCGAACCACGCCGACCCAACAGGCCTCTTGCCAACCGATCGCACGTTCTCCCGCCTACTTGCGTCTCCTGGGCGTAGCCAATCGGCGCATTCACGGCAATCACCGAGAAGCTCGGACGCTCGTCCAGGACTTCGGCAAAAGTGGCTATCACGCGGGGCTCTTCTGGGGCGAAAGTGGCGCCATGCAGCTTGGCACTGGCAACGAGCCAACCTGGAGCGCAAGGGGTAACGCCGGCCACGATTGAATACGGCAGTTCCGGTCCACCTCGAGAACGCATACCGTCTCAGACCTTCACTCCGGCCACGCTTATGGCGCGAGCCAGTTCCTTGGGGTGGGCAGAGACGTTGAGCGCGTCCTCGTAGGTGATGGTGCCAGCAGCGATGAGCTCGGCCAGACTGATCTCGAGGGTGCGCATCCCTTCCTTCTGGTTCGTCGTCATGATGTTGAGGAGCTGGTTTGACCGGCCCTCTCGAATGAGGTTCCGAACCGGGTTGGTGGCAATGAGCACCTCGAAGGCTGCGACCATTCCACCTCCAACCTTGGGAATGAGGCGTTGCGCCAGAATCGCGCCCAGCGATGCGGAAAGCTGCACCCTGGTCTGCTCCTGGCGCCAGGCCGGGAAGACGTCGATAATACGGTCAATAGCCTGGGGAGCGTCGTTGGTGTGCAGAGTAGCGAAGACAAGGTGACCGGTCTCGGCCATGGTGAGGGCGATCTGAATCGACTCGATGTCGCGCATCTCACCAACCAGAAGCACGTCAGGGTCCTCTCGCAATGCCGACCGAAGGGCCCGATCGAACGAGGGACTGTCGAGTCCTATCTCGCGTTGTGTCACCGCCGCCAACTTGTGCCGGTGCACGTATTCAACCGGGTCCTCAATCGTCAGAATATGGCACGCTCGCGTCTCGTTAATCCGATCGATGACGGAGGCCAGGGTGGTCGACTTCCCCGAACCGGTCGGCCCAGTTACCAACACGAAACCGCGAGGGAGGTTGGCCAACCAATCCGCGGTGGGAGGCAGGTCGAGGTCGGCAAACGTGGGGATGGCCGACGGGATCATGCGCAGGGCAAGCGCCGTCTCGCCTCGTTGTGTGAAGGCGCTCCCACGGAGTCGAGCCCGATCGAGCCACGAGAAGGCAAAGTCCACGTCTTGTTCCGTGTCGAGCATTTCGCTTTGGGAAGGGGTGAGCAGGGGACGCACGAGGGCGTCAATCTCCGGCCCAGTCAGTATGGGAGCACCCTCTATCGGACGCAGCTTGCCGTCCACCCGGATACGAGGCGCCGACCCTCCAGCAAGCAGCAGGTCTGAACCCTTCTGGTCCCACAGAATATCCAACCATGGCGAAATGGCTGCGGTATCAATCTCAATCATTGGATTGCTTCTTTCGTGAGGAGGACAAGACCCGATAGGCCCAACCCGGCTTGAGGATTAGACATACTTGGTTCACCCAGACGTGATGTTGCTATTCGTACCGACTACGAAACGCCGCCGCAGCCAGCTGCGACACCCGAGGCGCCGCTCTCCGTGTCGAAGGACTGCCAGTTGTTGATAGAGGATGTGTCCGCCGCAGGAGCGCCAGTCGTGTTGCCCTGCGCAATGTCGACTTCTCCCGCGGTGGCGTTGTAGTCCATACCGATGCCGATGTAATAGTGCGTCGAGTTGGACGGGAAGCTCTTGAGGAAGGGGCCGTGATACGTCGTGGTCGTGGTCGTCAAGCTCGTCGACGTCGGCGTCAAGCCTGGGTTCTCCGCCTGGAAGGCGCCCACAGCCGTCTCGACCGTCTTGGCGTCCGACTTGCACGCGGCAACAGCACTCTGGCCCGTCACTCCGCCGAGGGCGAACACGACAACTGCGGCAAGAATGCCGAGGACCACAATGACGATGAGGAGTTCAATAAGGGTGAACCCTTCTTCTCTTTCGCCAGCAGCCTTCTGGCGCTGGATCTCACGGTATCGCTCCATCATCTCTTTCTCCCTCCAAGGAGTCGTTCGCTTTACGTCGGGGGACGAAGCCGAAGAGCCCGGCCCCAGGGCCGGGCTCTTCGGTTCAACCTGAAACGTTTCTTTCAGTTACCGACTAGGTAACGGCGTTGCAACCCGCGAGGACGGTCGTCCCTGTGCTGGCTTCGGTGTCGAAGTTCTGCCAAGACGCTCCCGAGCCCGGAACAGCGGTTGCGGCCAGTGCAACGTCAACTTCTCCATTGCCGGCGCCAGTGGCCTGGGCAATGCCGATGTAATAGTGCGTCGGGTTGGACGGGAAGCTCTTGAGGAACGGCCCACTGTCTGCCGTGCCGGTCAATAGCCCCGAGGTCACGGTCACGCCGGGGTTGTCCGCCTGGAAGGCGGCCACAGCGGTCTCGACTGTCTTGGCGTCCGACTTGCACGCGGCGACGGCACTCTGGCCTGTCACTCCGCCGAGGGCGAACACGACGACTGCGGCGAGAATGCCGAGGACCACAATGACGATGAGGAGTTCAATAAGGGTGAACCCTTCTTCTCTTTCGCCAGCAGCCTTCTGGCGCTGGATCTCACGGTATCGCTCCATCATTTCTTTCTGCCTTTCGTTTAGGGGCTAGCCGGAACTCGGTAGTGCCCGCTATCGCTTCCGATGAGGTGCCGGCGGATGCCTGCCCCCTTCATCTACAAGGATGAACGACGCACATCACCACACCGGCTACGCAATCTCAACGTTCTCCCAACTAGAGAGCGGCGCTGGAAGCCCTGCTCGACACGGCAATCGAGGGCAATCGGCTGCGGAACAAACCAATGCCGCAAGTGGGCGAAGACCAACCCGCGGACTTCGCAATGGCACTCTGCCCCACAGCAGTTGCGGGCTACGAGTACGTGAAGACCGGGCCCCCGCTACTGGTACCACCCGTCGTGGTAACGGTGACGAAGTACGTCGACCCGACGGTCACCGCAGGCGACACGGCTGTAATGGTCGTGGCTCCATTGAGCACGACGCCCGTGGCGGGAACGCTCACGGTCGGAGAGACGGCGGATCCGCCTGATTCCTCGACGAAGGTCACGGTTGCGCCGGTATAGAACCCGGTGCCGGTGATCGTAAGGGATGTCCCCCCCGCAGACGGGCCCGCGGTAACGGAGATACTTGAGACGACCGGGACCAGCGTAGAGTAGGTGAACACAGCGGGTCCGTACGAGCTTGTCCCGGTTGGCGTCCGCACGGTGACGTAATACGTCGAACCCGCAATGATGGCCGGCGATACGGCCGTCATGGCCGAATCACTCACAACCGACACGCTGGTGGCTCCGAGGATGACGTTAGGACTGGCAAGAGATCCGCCGGATTCCTCCACGAATGAGACGGTGGCACCCGTGACGAAGCCGGTACCGGTGATCGAGATGGAAGTGCCGCCAGCGCTAAGTCCTGAAGTGGGGCTTATTCCAGTCACCGTGGGAGCAATTAAGGAGTAGGTAAATATCTGACCGGTCCCGTTATAGGTGTAAGCGCTTGTCCCGGTCGGCGTCGTCACGGTCACGAAATACGTGGTCCCCTCGATCACCTCTGGCGAGACTGCCGTAAGCGAAGTCGATGAGTTGAACACCACGTTGCTGGCCGGCAGGACCGTATTGTCACTAGCCGGCGCACCGCCGGATTCCTCCACGAAGTTGACCGTGGACGCGCCACTGACAAATCCGGACCCCGTTATCGTGACAGTCGTCCCACCGGTGATAGAACCCCCGGCCCCACCCCCGCTCGTCGAAATGGCCGTGACCGTTGGGACCGTTGGAGAAAACAACCAGCTGTTCACGGTGATCCCTGTTCCACAGTAGGCCACACATTGCGCGCCACTTGGCGCGCTCACCACTCCTGAGGGGTAATCATCGAAAGTGACGACGGCCTGAAGATAAGGGGTGAGCGCGCACGCCGATGCCGACATCGTGCTCACGCAGGTTGAAAACGTGACGACACGAGTGTTGGCACTCGTCGGGGTCCATACGGTGCTACACCAAACGGCCATGGTGCTGCCGTTGGAGGTCACCGTGGATGGTGTCGATGGGCTCGTTCCCCAACAGGCGGATGGAGGGCTGGCATTGAGTGTCTGCGTTGTCAAAAGCAACGGGGTGTAGCGAATGTTCTGAATGGCTGTCTCGGTCGCGCTACTGGCCGCAAACTGAAGCGAACGCGCGGAGGCAAAGTGAGCTGTGTTGTTCAGGTCATTCGTGGTCCAGCTTGCCAAGGCTCCCACAACGAGACCTACCGACCCCAAGAAGAGAAGGGCGAGCACAAGGACCGCACCTGCCTCGTCCCGCTCGGTACGCCCGAGTCGGACTCGACTCCCGACACGTGCAAGCCGCTCGTTCAGCGCGTGCAGGTGTCGCACCCATGATCTCGGCGTCGACAAGTCCTTCTCCATCTCCCCCACTTCCCTGAAGGCCATCAATTGAAGATCACCGCCGCGGTCTGGGTGATCGTGACGTTGTCCGTCGTGTCCTTGGCCGTGTAGGTCACCGTTTGGTGCGTGCCGTCCTTCACGCTAAACGTGACGACGCCACTGGAGGTCGAGGTCCCACTAGGCCCGGTGATTACCGAGCTTCCACTCCCTGCGGTCAGCGACACCGTCTTGCCCGAGACCGGGTTCCCATTGGCGTCGAGGAGAGTGACCGTGATCGTTGAGGAGTTGCCGGAGCCGGTGACCGTGGTCGGGCTGGCCGAGACCGTGGACTGGGCCGCGGTCACCGGGCCAGGCGTGAAGGTCACCACCGCGGTTTGCGTGACCGTAAGGCTGTCGGACGAATCGGTAGCGGTATAGGTGAGGGCCTCGGTGTGGGTGTCCTTCACCGTGAAGGTAACCACACCACTGGCACTCGAGGTACCGCTGGCCGCCGAAATGGTGGAGTGGCCTCCCCCCGTCTGGGCCAGGGTCACCGTCTTGCCCGACACCGGGTTGCTGTTGGCGTCGAGGAGCGTGACGGTGACCGTGGAAACGGCCGTGCCGTTGGCGGTGACCGTGATTGGACTGGCCGAGACCGTGGACTGGGCCGCGGTCACCGGGCCAGGCGTGAAGGTCACCACCGCGGTTTGCGTGACCGTAAGGCTGTCGGACGAATCGGTAGCGGTATAGGTGAGGGCCTCGGTGTGGGTGTCCTTCACCGTGAAGGTGACCACACCACTGGCGCTCGAGGTACCGCTAGCCGCCGAAATGGTGGAGTGGCCTCCCCCCGACTGGGCCAATGTGACCGTCTTGCCCGACACCGGGTTGCTGTTGGCGTCGAGGAGCGTGACAGTGACCGTGGAAACGGACGCGCCGTTGGCGGTGACCGAGGTCGGGCTGGCCGAGACAGTGGACTGGGCCGCGGTCACCGGGCCGGGCGTGAAGGTCACCACAGCGGTTTGCGTGACCGTAAGGCTGTCGGACGAATCGGTAGCGGTATAGGTGAGGGCCTCGGTGTGGGTGTCCTTCACCGTGAAGGTGACCACACCACTGGCGCTCGAGGTACCGCTAGCCGCCGAAATGGTGGAGTGGCCTCCCCCCGTCTGGGCCAATGTGACCGTCTTGCCCGACACCGGGTTGCTGTTGGCGTCGAGGAGCGTGACAGTGACCGTGGAAACGGACGCGCCGTTGGCGGTGACCGAGGTCGGGCTGGCCGAGACAGTGGACTGGGCCGCGGTCACCGGGCCGGGCGTGAAGGTCACGACCGCTGTATCGGTGATTGTGACGTTATCGGTCGAATCGGTGGCCGTATAGGTGACGGCTTGGGCCGTGGTGTCCGTCACCGTGAAGGTGACCACGCCACTGGCGCTCGAGATGCCGCTGGCGGCTGAGATGGCCGAGTTGCCACCGTTCGACTGGGCCAATGTGACCGTCTTTCCCGGCACCGGAACGCTGTTGGCATCAAGGAGGGTCACCGTGACGGTCGACGTAGCGACGCCGTTCGCCGTGACGCTCGCCGGACTCGGGTTCACGCTCGACTTGGAGGCAGAGCCCGGCCCAAAGAAAACAACCTGAGCAGTACCCGTGACAGTGACGTTGTCCGTAGTGTCCTTGGCGGTGTAGGTCAAGGTCTCAGCCGTGCTGTCCTTCACCACGAAGGTAACCAGGCCGTTGGCGTCAGAGGTACCGCTAGCGGCGCCGATGATGGAGTGACCCCCCGTCGACTGCGCCAATGTGACCGTCTTGCCCGGGACAGGATTGCCATTGACATCTTCGAGATTGACGCTGATGGTCGACGTGGCGGCACCGTTCGCCGCCACTGTGGTGGGGCTCGAGTTGACCTGGGACCGGGCCGCGTTGGCCGGGCCGTAGAAGACGACGGCGGCGGTGTCGATGATCGTCACGTTGTCCGTGGTGTCCTTGGCGGTATACGTCACGGTCTCTGCCGTGCTGTCCTTCACGACGAAGGTCACGAGGCCGTTGACATCAGATGTGCCGCTGGCGGCGCCGATAATGGAATGACCACCGGTCGACTGCGCCAGGGTCACGGTCTTGCCCGATACCGGGTTGCCCTCAACATCGGAGAGCGTCACGGTGATGGTCGAGATCGCCACACCGTTGGCGGTGACCGTCGTCGGGCTGGAGTTGACTTGTGACTGCGCGGCTGTCACCGGGCCGGCAAGGAACGTGACCACAGCAGTGTCAGTGAGGGACACGCTGTCGGTCGTATCTGTGGCGAAGTAGGTGACAGATTCCGCGGTGACATCGGTTGCGTTGAAGGTGACGACGCCGCTCGAGTTGGAGGTCCCGCTGGGTCCCGAGATTATCGATCCCGTGCCAAGGCCTTGGGACAGCGCGACTGTCTTTCCCGATACCGGGTTGCCCTGGGCATCCAAAAGGGTGACCGTGATGGTTGAAGTCAGAGTCCCATTGGCGGTGACACTGGCCGGGCTCGGGTTGACGGTCGATGTCGCTGTACTCACGGGTCCTGGAACGAATAGCACGGCAGCGGTGTCGGTGATCGTCACATTGTCCGTGGTGTCCTTCGCGGTGTAGGTCACCGTTTCTGCCTTGGTGTCGGTCACCGTGAAGGTAACCAGTCCGTTGGCATCAGAGGTTCCGCTGGCCGCGCCGATGGTGGAGTGACCAGTCTGCGCGAGCGTGACCGTCTTTCCCGGCACTGCGTTTCCATTGGCGTCCAAGAGGATGACCGAAATGGTCGACGTGGACGTACCGTTGGCGATGACGCTGGCGGGACTGGAATTCACGCTCGACTCGGGGTTCGCAGCCGGACCATAGAAGATGACTCGAGCCGTGCCACTGACGGTGATGCTGTCCGAAGTATCCGTCGCTGTGTAGGTCACGGCTTGAGCCGTGCTGTCCTTGACGATGAAGGTAACCACGCCACCCGCCGTGGAGGTCCCACTGGCAGCGCCGATGATGGAGTGCCCCGAACCCGGCTGAGTCAGGGTGACCGTCTTGCCCGATACCGGGTTGCCGAAGGTGTCTTCGAGGAGCACCGTAATGGTCGAGGTCGCAGTTCCATTGGCATTGACGCTCACCGGGCTCGCAGAGACCGAAGATTCGGTGGCCGACACGGTGCCAGCCTTAAAGGTAACAATGCCCGTGCCGGAGATCGCGGTGCCATCCGAGGTGTCAGTCGCAGAGTACGTCACGACTTCTGCCGTTGTGTCCGTCACCGTAAAGGTGACCACACCGCTGCTGTTTGACGAACCACTCGCTGAAGAGATCGTCGAACTGGTGCTCCCGGGCTGCGACAGCACAACGTTCTTCCCGGACACCGGGTTGCCGAAGGCGTCCACCAGGGTCACCGTCACGGTCGAGGTGGATGTCCCATCAGCGGTGACGCTGGCAGGGCTGGCGTTGACCGTCGACACGGTTGCGCTCACCGGCCCGTGCACTACGAGGAAGCTCATCGAGTTGTTGGAGCTGGTTACCCCACTGATGCCATTTGGCGTTTCCGTGAGGGTATACGTCCCCGCTTTACCGAAGATCAGGTCCGAGAAGTTGGCGATACCGCCGCTCAGATTCACGTTTGTCGTGCCTGAAATGAAACTGGATTGTGGTCCCGAAGCAATGGAAAGTGTCACGGAGCCCGTAGCTGTCGTGGCGACATTCCCGAAGCTGTCCTCAACCTGAGCCGACACATTTGGCAGGGCGCTTCCGGCAATTCCGGGCCCCGGGCTGGCCGGATTGAAGACAAGCTGGGTCGCCAAACCCGCAGTTACTGTGAATTGGCCACTTGTTTTGGTCAGACTGAGGGGCGGGTCGGATGCCGTGAGGGTGTACGTGCCGGATTGGGTGATGCTGCAACCTGAGAAATAGAACACACCGAATGATTCGGGACCGGCGGCGCAACTGCTTGAAAGGGTCGCACTGTTTCCTCCGCCAACGGTATTAAGCGTCAGGCTGAGCGAAGACAGGTCGTTAAGCACGATGTTGCCCTGGCTGTCCTCGACCTCGACGTAGGGCTGGCCGACGAAATTAACACCGGCCGTAGACGCTCCAGGGGTCTGAAGAAACACCAGCTGCGAAGCAGCGCCGGGCGTCGGAGGGGTAGGAGCAAGCGGGTCGGCCACGACGACCGTGACGTTGTAACTGACCCCGTTAGAGGTCACGGTCACCGTAATGCGCTGCGAGGAACCGGACGTGCAATTTGAAACGCCAGACACAAAGGACGATCCGTTCCAATACTGCACCGAAGAAATGCTCCAGCTGTAACCGCTCGGGAGCGTGAGGTTCACCGCTCCGGCTGCGTTGCAGAATCCGCTTAAGGTGGTCGCCGCTTGCTGGATCTGCGTTGTGGCCTCTTCTGTCGCCGTACGCAGCACGGTGTCAGCCGTGGTCTGGGTCCGATGCTCAGCCGAACCGGTGATTGCTGTTCCGAATGCGAGGAGCAGGGCCACGGAAGTCAAACCCAGGATCAGAATGGCGAGCAATACCTCGACCATGGTGTCACCGGATTCGGATTTGCGGGCGCACACCCGCGTTCCAACGTCCTCGCTACCGGCACGTTCGTTTCTCATGAGCCGTCGTATCTGGCCCATCACAGTAGAAGTCCGATGAAGATCGCCTCAAGGCCGGTACCGACCATCGTGACGGTCAGCGACGAAGGAGTGAGAGCCTCGAGCATCACGGTGCCTGTCTTGTCAGAGCTCACACTGGCCGCGCACGTGACTGTCGTTGTGCCCAATCCCGTCAAATCCACGCCACCCGGAAGTGAAGGGTACGCGCAGGCGTTGCCGTAGGGAGCCGTGGCACTGTTGGTGTTGGGCAGTCCGTTCAACACTTTGTTCGACGTCCACGAGAGAGACTCGCCGGCATCCGTCGATTCGGCATCGCCCGTCACGAGTTCCCAACCCGATGCTGGATTGCCGTTCGAATCCAATACCTGAATGTTGTTGATGGTCACGGTGGTCGTTCCCGCGCCGGTCTGATACAGGGCCGGATCACCGGGTATCCCGGTGTAAAAACCGTTGTTCCCCAAGAATGCCTCACTCGTGGGGGGAGCAAAGTAGGTGGGAATCGCGTGCGGGGACACCGATGCACCGGACACACCGAGACAGAAGGTCATTGTGTAGGGCGTATTCGCGATAGGCGCTGAGATCTCCTGAAGTGTTGGGGCTTGCGGGCACGCCACCGGCGTTTGGGAATAGGGAGAAAAATCGACGAAACAAAGGGAGGACGCATAGGTACCCGTACCGGGTGTGGCAAAGCCGCAGCTCGAGTTGGCGTTTGCTACCTGCGATTGGTCATTCGACGGTGAGCTCGCTCCAGGAAGTGCCGTAAGCGTGTATTTGTAATTGCTACCCGGTTCGGTGATGGAGAAGGTGACGCCCGTTACTCCGGCGGCGGATACCCAACTGTTTGTGTAGTTCGCCGTTCCGCTGCATTCGCTGGTGGCAAGGGTCGAGCACGTCACCGTCGCCGTTTGTCCGAATGAGATGTCACGAGATACGACAACGGAGGTGACGGGGGTGGTGCTGCCGTTGTGACAGTAGTTCCTGAGTAGGTTGTATGCGGCACCTTGCGGCGCATCGACATAAGAGATTTCGGTCTTCCCGCTTCCCCACTCAAGGCCGAGTACTTCTGAAGTGGATGTGTTGGCCGCCTGCGCCGTCGTTTCACACGGTGCGGGATTTTGCGGCGCGCTCTGTAGCACCCCTTGCGTCGGAGCGGAAGGTGCGGTGATGAAGCTGGCGCTCTGCACGTCACTCTCGAAGCTGGCCGACACAACTTGCGCGTCACCTGAGTCTGAGAGCCGATTCGTGACGCTACTTTGAAGAGAGAACACGGAAACGAGAGCCATCGCGATAGCTCCAATAACGACCGGCAGTACCGCAGTGACGATGATCAATTCAATCAAGGTGAACCCGTCCTCGGAGCGAACTTCCGATGAATTGGCGCAATGCTTCCAAGGCGTAGATACGTCCCGAAAGCTGGCTCTCTTCCTCACGAGACCTTCACTTGGCTGTAGATGCCATACATGGCGGAAATAAGGGCGACGGCAACGAACCCGACGATGACCCCCATGAAGATGATGACGGCAGGCTCGAAGAGGCTGGTGAAGTGCTTCACCCGGACCTCGAGCTCGCGGTGATAGTAGACGGCCGCCGTCTCGAGTTGTGTGTCGAGCGTTCCGGTTTCTTCCCCGACTCGGAACATCTGCTGCGCCGCGCCTGGAAACAGGCCGGTGCGGGCCAGAGGCTCCGCCAGACCCTGGCCCTGCATCATCTCATCTCGGATGTGGTTGATCCCTTTGTAGTAGACGGCGTTGTTGGCGGAGTCAGCGGTGGTGGCCATGGCTTGGGGCAGGTCAACGCCGGCGCGGAGCATGGAGGACAGCACACGGCAGATGCGTTCCAGCACTGCGGCCTGAATGAGAGCGCCGAGAACCGGGAGCTTCAATGCGATCCCATCGAGGATCGCCCTTCCGTTCGGCGAACGCCGCATGGCGATGAAGCCCACGACTATGGCGATAATGCCCCCTATGAAGACAAACCATAAATGCGTGAAGAGCGAAGTACCGCTGAGCAGCATGCGGGTCGGGAGCGGAAGTTTGGCGTTCAGTGACTTGAAGAACACCACAAAGCGGGGCATCACAAAAGCAGCAAGAACCACGATCACCACCACGGACATAGCGAGAGTCACCGCGGGGTAGATCATGGCCGAGGTCAGGGTGGAGCGAGCCTCGACGTCACGCTCGATGTAGTCGGCCAGCTGGTTGAGGACGGTGTCGAGGTTCCCGGTGAGCTCGGCCGACTCGAGGATGCCGACGTAGAAGTTCGGGAAGGCTTCGGGGTGCGATTTCGCGGCGGCGGCGAAGGTGTCGCCGGCCCGGAGATCCTCGATCATCCCGATGAGTACCCTCTTCATGAGCTTCTCTGTTACCTCGGACTCGATAACTTCGAGGGCCTCCATGATCGGAATACCCGCCTTCATGAACACGCCCATCTGGCGGGAGAAGTGCATGATCTCTTTGCGGGGCACCTTCTTGGTGGTGAGCTCGAGGCTGAGGAGGCTCTTCTTCTCGGTCACCTCCAGGGGCTGATAGCCGCGCTCGAGCAGGGCGAGGTGGGCCGCGCCGGAACTTGTGGCCAGCTCGACCCCGTTCACCTTGGCTCCGGTGCTGTTGAGCGCACTGAAGCGGAACCTGGACATGTTCTTGGTTGTGCTCATAGCGTGTACATGCTCCTAATCACTTCGGCCACGGTGGTGATGTCTTCGGCCACGAGGTTGGTGGCCTCGGTGCGCAGTGTGCGCATGCCCTGCTTTTGGGCCAGGGAGCGCAACTCTTCCTGGGTCGCCCAACCCACGATGAGGCGGCGGATTTCAGGCGTCATCTCGAGCAGCTCATAGACCCCGATGCGGTCCTGGTAGCCGGTGTCGCTGCAGAAGTTGCAGCCCGTCCCCTTGTAGAAGATCTCCTTGGGCGGTCCCCCGCTGTCTTCATAGAAGGCCAGCTCTTCGGCCGTGGGGGTGTAGCGGGCCTTGCACGACGGGCAGATCCGGCGCACCAGGCGCTGGCCCACCACGGCGAGGACCGAAGAGGCGATGAGAAAGGACTCGATGCCCATGTCCAAGAAGCGGTGCAGGGCCGAGACGGCGTCCGTGGCGTGCAAAGAGGAGACCACGAAGTGCCCGGTCAAGGCGGACTGGACCGCCACGCGGGCCGTTTCGACGTCACGGATCTCCCCCACCAAGATCACGTCGGGGTCCTGGCGCAGGATGGATTTGAGCCCGGTGGCGAAGGTCAGCCCGGCCTGGTCGTTGGTCTGGATCTGATTGATGGAGGGGAAGACGTACTCGACCGGGTCCTCGATGGTCATGACATTGAGGGTCGGGTTGTTGACCTCGCTCAAGGTGGCATAAAGGGTGGTGGTCTTCCCACTGCCCGTCGGGCCGGCGCACAGCACCATGCCAAAGGGGGCCCGGACGATCTTGGAGTAGCGGTCATGGGTGTCGGCCGGCATGCCGAGGTCGTCGAGGCGCAACACCGAGCGGGTCTTGTCCAAGATCCGCATGACGCACTTCTCACCCCAGATGGTGGCGGTCGTCGCCACCCGCACGTCGATTTCCTTGCCGTCGACCATGGTGGTCAGCTGGCCGTCTTGGGGCCGGCGGCGCTCGACGATGTTCATGCCCGCCATGATCTTGATGCGGCTGACCAAGCCCAGGCCCATGGCCGAGGGAAGGACCAAGATCTCCTTTAAGGCGCCGTCGATGCGAAAGCGCACCCGCACGACGTCGTCGGACGGTTCGATGTGCACGTCAGAAGCCCGGTCCCGCATGGCCTGGGTCAAGATCCGGTCGACCACTTGGACCACAGGGGCGTCGTCGGCCACCACCACTGGGACGGCGGGCTCGACGGCACGCTTGCGTGAACCCTCGACCACCTCGAAGGCCTGGACCAGTTGGGCCACCCCACCAATGGCGCGGTAGTTGCTGTCGATGGCCCAGAGCACATCGCTCATGGGAGCGAGCAACAGGCGGACCGGGTGCCCGCTCTTTTCGGAGAGCAAGAAACGCAAGGCGTCGCTGGGCTCGGCCACTGCGACATGGAGCCCATCGTCGTGCAGGCTGATCGGCATGGCCATGTTGGAACGGGCCACTTCTTCGCTGATCAGCGCCAGGGCCTCGGGGTCGGGCTTATAGCGACGCAGGTCGGCCACGGGCATCCCGAAGAACTCGGCTAGGGCATCGACCAGGCTCCGCTCTTCGAGCACGCCCATCGACACCAACAACTCGCCCAGGCGCCCACCGGACTCTCGTTGGACCTCGAGGGCCTCTTGCACCTGGGCGTGGGTGACTAGGCCGCGCAGCACCAAGACGTCACCGAGTTGTTGACCAGCATGACCCGCTGCAATTGGCGGAATAGCCGGAACATCGGTCGCGACTAAGACGGGGCTTCGTGTCTCCTGTGGCGCGACTCCGAAGCCGGCCTCTCCTCCTGAATCTGTCAGAGTGGATGCGCCACCTGATACAGCGCTGCTACCAGTCTCGCCAGTGTCATCGGCGGACTCGCGGCCGTGCTCCGCGTCAGTTCGGTTCTTTCGCGTGAGTTTCATCACGCCTCCAGCGAGGCAGCGAGGGCGGACGTCTTCTTCATGGGGACAAGCGTGCCCTGCGAGAATCTCCGGGTGGACCACCGAATCCCAATAGCAGCCCAATTTCGCACGCCTATCGGCCCACGAATCGCCCTGTACCAGGAAACACTCAGTTTGAACGAGAGCCCGCTCCCTTCAATGTGGCCGTAGCTGTGGCGCCAAGCTCGATGATGAAGCGGCCGCAGGCGAGCTGCTCCATTCGGCTGCGACGCCCCGCTATTGGGCCAATCAGTTTTCTAAACGGTGAAACCGAAGAGCCCGGCACGGTGGCCGGGCTCCTCGGATCATCGCACTTCTGTGCTCTTTACGCCCTACTAGCTACTCCGTTACACCCAGTGGTTGACGGTCTCCGTGTCGTAGTTACCCAGCCAGTGCCCGCCGCACCAGGACGGCGGGCAACGTCCACCTGGCCGCTGCCAACCATGTCGTACCTACAGCACCCGATACCCGCAATCCCGATGAAGTAGTGCGTGGGGTTCGACGGGAAGCTCTTGAGGTACGGCGCCACTTGTGTCGCCGTGCTGGTCTCAGACTGCGTAGCGTCACCGATCACACCGCGTTCTCTGTCTCAAAACCGCACCATGGCCGTCTCCACCGTCTTGGCATCCGCCTTGCAGGCCGCCACCGCACTCTGTCCCGTCACTCCACCCAGGGCGAAGACGACAACTGCCGCCAAAATGCCGAGGACGACGATGACGATGAGGAGTTCGATAAGGGTGAACCCACCTTCTCTTTCGCCAGCGGCCTTTTGGCGCTGGATTTCACGATAACGCTCCATCATTTTGTTTTGCCTTTCGTTTTTGGGCGCGAAGGATCACTACGCTGCCCACCATTTTTCAGAAGACATCCCGTCGGAATGTCTGTAGAGTTGCTAAAAACCGCTATATCGCCGTTCGTTCAACAGCCGCCAAGTCCCGCGAGTGTGTTGAACGGTCAACGAAAGCGCTCATGCCCTACACGACTGCGCGATCGACATCACCTCCCCGACACTGGACGGTCAACGCGGCTCTCGATTCCCTCATTTGACGATCCAGCTATCCAGGGTCATGCCAGTACCACAGCTCCCCTGGACAAGAACATAGTGCATTGATCAACGTTGAGATCGTTGTAGTCATTGAAAGTCACCACGGCTTGCAATGACGGGCGGGCACAGATCGATGTAAGCCCTCCGTGCGTGACCTCCTGCGCAGTCAGCGGACAGGCTGACAAAGTGACGACCCGGGTATTCGAGGTTCCGGGGTTCGAGACGGTGCTGCACCAGACTTCGAAGTATTGGCCATTGATCTCGACCGAGGGATTCGTGCCTGCACAGGCACGGGTGCTTGCTGTAGTCGTCGAGTGAGCTGTAACGAGTGTTCCATATGGCCACCTCGGCGGCTCCGCCGGCGGCATAGTCGATGGACCTCACCGTATTGAGGTGAGACGTGTTGAGAAGATCGTTCCCCGACAATCCCAGCAATGAGATGATGGCCATTCCGACACCGATCATGAACACCATGGCCAAGATGAGTACCGCGCCAGCGTCATCGTGCCCGGACCGTCTTCCGGTGCGAGGCATCGCGATGCGGATCTGCCTGGACTCACAATCAATTTGGCGCCCGTGGCTGTGTCTTCATTCTGATGCCCACTTCGTTTACTCGACGAGTCTCTCATTAGCTGATCATGATGGAGAGTTGTTGGGTGTCACTGACGCCATTGGCGTCGGTGACTTTGACCGTGAACGTGTACTTCCCATTCGTGCCGAAGGATTGTTGACCGTCCCGCTTATGACGCCGGTCGAGGCGTTGATTCCAAGGTCCGGCGGGCAGGTTGCCGACGGACACTGACCAACGTTGGGGGTGGTTCCACCTGTGGCAGAGACTGTCTGTGAATAAGTGCCTCCTCTTGTCACCACCAGGCAATGTGGTGGTCGTGATGTCGGGCACTGCATTCACGGTGATGGAGAGTGACCGTGCGTACCGGTCACGCCATCCGCATCCGTCACCTGAACGGTGAATGTCTCGCGTGGCGGCGGTCGTGCCGACAGTGCCGCTGATGATACCACCGCTGCTGAGCGCAAGCCCAGTGGGCAATATACCACCGCTTAGCGACCACGCGTAAGGGGTCGTCCCACCGGTGGCGGCCAGAGTTTGAGAATAGGCCCCCGTCTTCGTAGCCCCGGGCAGCGTGGCGGTCGTCACGGTGGGGGCACCATTCACGGTGATGGTGAGTGACTGCGTGGCGGACACGCCGTAGGAGTCAGCAACCTTGACGGTGAAGGTTTCGTTCACTGCCGTATTGGCAACCGTGCCAGTGATCACACCGCTGGACGTGTTGAGTGAGAGCCCGGATGGGAGCACCCCGGCGGTTATCGACCAGGTGAACGGCGCAGTTCCTCCTGTTGACGGCCAGGGTCTGGTTGTAGGTCCCGGTCTTCGTCGCTCCCGGCAACGTCGTGGTGGCGATGGTGGGAGCCAGGTTGACCGTGATGGTAAGCGACCTGCGTATCGGATACACCGTTGACATCGCTGGCCATGACCGTGAAGGTCTCGCTCGCCGTGCCGGACCCAATAGTGCCGTTGATGACGCCCGTGGTCCCGCCGAGGGTAAGACCGGTCGGCAATGTCCCCATTGAAACCGTCCAGGTGAGCGGACGTCGTTCCTCCGGTGGCGGCCAGAGTCTGCGAGTAGGCCGCAGTCCTCGTGCCGGCGGGCAGTGAGGTTGTCGTGATGTTCGGGGCCGCGTTCACCGTGAGAGTGAAGGGCAGCGAGGCACTCACGTTGTCGACGTCAGTCAGTTGCACCGTGAAGGTCTCGGTGACCGCAGTACCGGCGACGGTACCGCTGATCACACCACTTGTACTGCCGAGTGTGAGCCCAGTGGGAATCACGCCAGAAGTAATGGACCACGTGTAAGGGGTCGTGCCACCGGTGGCGGCCAGAGTCTGGGAGTAGCCAGTTTGGCCATCAGTGGCCGTAGCGAGCGGCGTGACCGTGATCAGCGGCAGGGGGTTCACCGTGATGGTGAGTGACTGCGTCGCGGACACGCCGTAGCTGTCAACGACCTTGACCGTGAACGTCTCGCTCAGCGCCGCATTCCAGACGGTGCCACTGATCACCCCAGTTAGCTACTGAGCGTGAGCCCGGATGGAAGGATCCCAGTGGTGATCGTCCACGTGAACGGTGCAGTTCCGCCTGCTGACGGCCAGGGTTTGGTAGTAGGTCCCGGTCTTGGTCGCCCCCGGTAATGTCGTGGTGGCGACAGTCGGCGCCGCGTTCACCGTGAGGGTGAGTACCTGCGTATCGGCAACGCCGTTGGCATCGCTGGCCTTGACCGTGAAGGTCTCGCTCAGCCCCGGCCCCGATGGTGCCGCTGATAACCCCGGTGGTCCCACTCGAGGCTAAGACCGGTCGGCAATATCCCCGTCGAAACCGACCAGGTGAGCGGAGTGGTTCCTCCGGTGGCCGTCAGGGTCTGGAGGTAGGCCGCCGTCCTCGTACCGGCCGGCAGTGAGGTTGTCGTGATGTTCGGGGCCGCGTTCACCGTGAGAGTGAGTGGCAGCGAGGCACTCACACCATTGGCGTCTGTCACCTCGACGGTGAAGGTCTTCGTGCTGGCGGAGCTACCGACGGTGCCGCTGATCACGCCACCGGTCGCTGCTGAGCGTGAGCCCAGTGGGCAACGTGCCGCTACTGATCGACCAGGTGTTGGGGGTCGTGCCACCGGTGGCGGCCAGAGTCTGGGAGTAGCCAGTCTGGCCATCAGTGGCAGCAGCCAGAGTGGTCGGTCGTTATCAGGGGAGCGGCATTAATCGTGATGCTCAGTGACTTCGTGCCGCTCACGCCGTCCGCGTCGGTTACCTGCACGGTGAAGGTCTCACTTATCGCCGCACTCGAGATGGTGCCCGTGATGGCTCCGCTCAGCTTCCAAGCGTCAGGCCGGTGGGCAACACGCCACTCGCCAGTGACCAGGTGAAGGGCGTTGTACCACCGCTGACCCCAAGAGTTTGGGCATAGATCCCGGTCTTCGTACCGGCCGGAAGAGATGTGGTCGTGATGTTGGGGACATTGTTCACCGTGATGGTGAGCGACTGGGTGTCGGACACACCGTTGGCGTCCGTGGCCTTGACCGTGAAGGTCTCGGTCGACCCCGAAATGGTGCCGCTGATGACCCCCGTGGTCCCACTGAGGTTAAGACCGGTCGGCAATATTCCCGTCGAAACCGACCAGGTGAGCGGAGTCGTTCCACCGCTGGCCGTCAGGGTCTGGGAGTAGGACCCGGTCTTGGTACCTCCTGGCAATGAGGTGGTGGTGATGTTCGGCGCAGGGTTCACCGTGAGAGTGAGTGGCAGCGAGGCACTCACACCATTGGCGTCTTTCACTTGGACCGTGAAGGTTTTCGAGCCGGCGCCGCTACCGACATTCCCGCTGATTACGCCACTGGTAGCGCTGAGCGTGAGCCCAGTGGGCAACGTGCCGCTACTGATCGACCAGGTGTAGGGGGTGGTGCCACCGGTGGCGGCCAGAGTCTGGGAGTAGCCAGTTTGACCATCAGTAGCGACGGCCAGAGAGGTGGTCGTTATCGTCGGGGCACTGTTCACCGTGATACTCAGTGACTGCGTGTCGCTCACACCGTTCGCATCGGTTACCTGCACGGTGAAGGTTTCGCTGACCGCCGCACTCGAGATGGTGCCCGTGATGACTCCACTCGAGCTTCCAAGCGTCAGGCCGGTGGGCAACACGCCACTCGCCAGTGACCACGTGAGAGGCGTGGTACCACCACTGACCCCAAGAGTCTGGGAGTAGGTCCCGGTCTTCGTGCCGGCCGGAAGAGTTGTGGTCGTGATGTTGGGGACAGCGTTCACCGTGATGGTGAACGACTTGGTCGAGCTAGCGCCGTTGGCACCACTGACCTGTACCGTGAACGTCTCGGTGACAGCCGTGCTGCTGACTGTGCCGCTAATGGTTCCGGTCGAACCACCGATGGTCAAGCCACTGGGCAGGCCACCGCTACTGATCGACCACGTATAAGGGGTCGTGCCGCCGGTGGCCGCCAGGGACTGGGAGTAGTTCCCCGTCTTGGTGGCCGCGGGGAGCGAACCCGTGGTGATAGTCGGGGCGGCGTTCACCGTGAGAGTGAAGGACTTCGTGCCTGTCAGTCCACCAGCGTCCGTCACTTCGACCGTGAACGTTTGGGTCACCGCCGTGCTGCTCACATTGCCGCTGATGATTCCGGTCGAGCCACCTATGGTCAAGCCGCTGGGCAGCACGCCGCTGCTGATCGACCAGGTGTAGGGCGTCGTCCCGCCCGTGGCGGCCAGGCTCTGTGAGTAGCCGGTCTGGCCTGCGTCGGCAGTTGCCAGAGACGCCGTGGTGATGGTGGGAGGAGAGCTGACAATAAGGGTGAACGCCTGCGTCGCGGTGCCGAGGTTGTTAGACGCTGAGATCGTGATGGGGTAACTGCCAAGTGTGGTTGGTGCGGTACCCGACAGAGTCGCAGTCTGGTTGTCGTTGTCGGTGAAGGTGACCCCGGCAGGCAGTCCCGATGCAGAAATCGCCGGAATAGGCGATCCGGTTGCAGTCACCGTGAAAGTGAATGTCGAGCCCGGTGTCTCGGAGACTTGGGCGGCGCTGGTGATGGCCGGCGGTATGCCAACTACCAATGTGTAGACCTGAGATACCGAAGATCCGACGCCGTTTGTGGCAGTGATCGTGGCGACGGAATAGCTACCGTTCGCACTCGGCGCCGTTCCGGACAACGTACCGGTGCCATTAACTGTGGTATTCCAGGTCAAAGAGGAGTACACGGAGCTAGGGAGTCCCCCTTCACTCGATAGGGTCTGCTGTTCTGTGAGCGTGGGGATCGGTCCACCGGTGGCCGTTACCGGGATGTTGAAGGTCGAACCGCCGAGGACAGTGATCGTCGTCGGTGGGGAGAACTGAGGTTGGCCATCATCTGGCTGATCAACCACGAAAGACAGAGAGCTCGTGATGCCGCCAGGACCCGATGCCGTCGCGGTGATCTGCTGAGGTGCAATGGAATTCGTCGGACATCCGGCTAACCCCGACCAGTTTTGGTCGTAGACATTCGAGCCCGCCGTGAGAGTTGTGCTTGGAGACAGTCGAACGACACTGATTGTCGTCGGTCCCGTAGACGCAGACAGTGTCTGCGTCGCCGTAAAGGTCGTCTCCCCGTTACCCGTCCCGACTGCAATCAAATCATTTGCGGTGACTCCCGCCGGAAGTGCATTTACGGTCAAGGTTGTCGCTGGAGTCCCCGCATTCAGCGTGCTGGTGAGGTAGGACCCCGAGGCCCAGGTGGTGCTCGATTGGCTCTTGGTCGAGTACTGAACGGAGGAGACAGAAGGAACCTTGTAGGCGCTATCTCCGGCGGGAAGGGTGAACGAACTCGAAATGGCCGAGTACGTCGTAGGGGTGGCACACGTCGCGAACAACGGGCTGGATGACTGCTGGATCTGAAAGGTGGCTGTCTCCGCGAATGACTTGAGCAAGGTGTCGAGGGTGGCCAAAGAGCGGTGATCGGCTGAAGTCGAAATAGAAGTGGCAAAAGCGGCGATGAGCGAGACCACACCAAGGCTGATGACGACGAGCGCGAGAAGAATCTCGATCAACGTGTCTCCGGCTTCAGATCTCTCTTGGCGCGCGACTCTTCTCTGCCCCTTGCCGAGGCGCGGCTGATCGGGCCCGAGCTAACCGAGAGCTGCGACGATAGGGCGCGCCATTCACAGCAGCGAGTACCCGTTCTGCGCTTGTAACGTTTCGTTGAGTTTCATGGCTGGGCCGCTCATGGTCACGAATACGTGTAGTGGTCGGCGGGAGAGATGGAACTGGTACCACTCGGCGTCGTGACCGTTACGTCAACCGTTCCCGACCCGGCTGGTGCAGTGGCCGTGATCTGATTTCCGGAAGCGCTGACTGTGACATTTGTGGCGGCCACGTGCCCGAAGGAAACCGAGGCACCCGTGAGGAAATTGCTGCCGGAAATCGTGACCGATGTTCCTCCGGCGACCGGGCCGCCAGCGGGACTGATGCCCGATACGGCTGGCAACGCACCGATCGTGACACTTGCCGCGAAACATTGGATCCCCGCAGCCACCACGGAGGATGCGGCAAAGGACCCGCCGAAAATGCCGAGGTCAGAACCAACCACGGCGCTGGGCGCGTAGATCGTGCCTCCGTAGAGGGCATTCCCCGAGTTGAAGATCGGGGTGATCGGGTTGGAGTCAGAAGCTGCCTGCCAAACCACCATGTTGGGCGCCGGAGACGGTGGGCTGGCCAAAGGAGCAAGCGTGACGCTGGTTCCCAGCATGTTCAAGGTCCCAGCGGCAACATAGATGAACACTCCGCCTGGAGCACTGGTCACATTGGCCAGGTTGATGTTCGCGCCCTGAGCGAGGTAATAGACGCCACTGGCCAACGTGACGTTCGCCAATCCGAACCCACCACTACCTGATGGATTGACATTGAGTGTGCCGGGATAGTAACCAGGCTGAAAGGTGACGTTGCCCGTACCGGTGTAATTGCTCGCCGTACCGGTTTGCGTCGGCAGCGAAGCCGGATTTGGTGCGGTCAGCCCGGCGTATGGATCGGGGATCACTGGACCCATCACCGCCGTCTGAGGGCTTATGACCCCAAACGGTGCCGAAAACATATTTTGGGTATTGCTGGCCGCCGTATAGAACTGGCCTGCTTGGATGCTGCCAAGAAAGGCTTCGACTTGCGTACCGGTCGAGGTGGAGTCGATTGCCGCCTCGCCGGCGATAGTGAGCGAACCGAAAACTGAGCAATTGATCGCCGGGTTAGAGCCCAATGCACTACCTGCAAGAAGCAGTAGAGGAAGATGACCTCCCGATGAGGGCACGCCTCCACTGTTTGAATTCCAGATACGGGGCACACCGGTAAGCGCATAATGGAAGCTATCCGCACCGCTCGTGCCTGCGCCCAGCGTCTCTCCGATGTTAAGTGTGACCCCGGACACCCCAGACGTCGCTGTCCAACCCGCCGCAGCCGCGGAAGCGCAGTTGCTCACGCTCGCACCACAGGAAATGGTGGGCTGCAAGTTACTCGGAACATTGCGGGAGAGGACTGACTTGCTCGTGGGAGTGGTCGAGTCGAGTACCGCATCTCCAATGGCAGAGGAAAAGGTCGATGTAAATGCGTTTACGGCGATAGAGGTTGATCCGACCGGTTCCGCCGACGAGGCAACGACCGCCTGTCTAGAAAGCGATCCATCAGGGTTCGAATGGAAAATGGTCAACTGATCCCCCGCCACGACAGGCACTGACAATGTGCTGACGGAGAGGGACGTGATTCCGGTCTGGCCCCCGACGACGCCCGTCGCGAGCGTTCCCCCCTGACAGACGTTGCGGCTCAGGGCGTTACTGCTACCTAAAGGAGCGTCCACGTAGGAAACCTCTGTTTGCCCGGTCCCCAAGACCATGCCGAGTAGTTGAGAGCTCGTCCCACAGGCAGCGGGGCTAGTGGGCGAAGAGGCAGTCGTGATGAGTGACGCTCCCTGCACGTCACTCACGAAGTTGGCCGAAACGATCTGCGCATCGGCCGAATTCGACAGGCGGTTGGACACGCCGCCCTGAAGGTTGAAAACCGACATCAGCGCCAGAGCTACCGCCCCAACGACGAGCGGGAGTACGACAACCACGATGAGCAGTTCGACCAACGTGAATCCGCTCTCTTCCCAGTGGCGCGCCATCCGACGATCCCGACCATGGGGCCGATTGAGGAGGTGTGACCACGGCGTTTGTTGAACGGAGGTAAATCGGGGAGTTCGCATTACACTTTGACCTGGTTGTAGATGCCGTACATGGCCGATACGAGGGCGACAGCGACGAAGCCGACGATGACCCCCATGAAGATGATGATCGCCGGTTCGAAGAGACTCGTGAAGTGCTTCACTCGGACGTCGAGTTCCCGGTGGTAGTACTTGGCCGCCGTCTCGAGTTGTGTGTCGAGCGTTCCTGTTTCTTCCCCGACCCGGAACATCTGCTGCGCCGCGCCGGGAAACAGGCCGGTGCGGGCGAGAGGCACCGCTAGACCCTGGCCTTGCATCATGTCTTCTCGTATCTGATTGAGCCCTTTGTGGTAGACGGCGTTGTTGGCGGAGTCAGCTGTGACGGCCATGGCCTGGGGCAGGTCAACGCCGGCGCGGAGCATGGAGGACAGGATTCGGCAGATGCGCTCGAGGATGGCGGCTTGGACAACGTCTCCCATCACCGGAAGTTTTAAGAGAAGACCATCGAGGATGGCTCTCCCGTGCGGCGAACGACGCATGGCGACGAAGCCGACGGCGACGGCGACGATGAGCGCAACCAACACGTACCACCATTCGGACAGGAACGATGTCCCACTGAGCAGCATGCGGGTCGGCAGCGGAAGTTTGGCGTGGAGAGACTTAAAGAACGTCACGAATCGTGGCAAGACAAAAGTGGCGAGGACCACGATCACCACGACCGCCATCGCGGCGACGACGCCTGGGTAGATCATGGCCGAGGTCAGGGTGGAGCGAGCCTCGACGTCACGCTCGATGTAGTCGGCCAGCTGGTTGAGGACGGTGTCGAGGTTCCCGGTGAGCTCGGCCGACTCGAGGATCCCGACATAGAAGGTCGGGAAGGCTTCGGGGTGCGAGGCCGCGGCGGCGGCGAAGGTGTCGCCGGCCCGGAGATCCTCGATCATCTCGACGAGGACCCTCTTCATGAGCTTCTCGTTGGTCTCCGACTCGATAACTTCGAGGCCTTCGAGAATGGGGATCCCGGCGGTCATAAAGACGCTGAGCTGGCGGGAGAAGTGCATGATCTCTTTGCGGGGCACCTTCTTGGTGGTGAGCTCAAAGGTCAGGATGCTCTTCTTCTCGGTCACCTCCAGGGGCTGATAGCCGCGCTCGAGCAGGGCGAGGTGGGCCGCGCCGGATGTAACTGCCAGCTCGACCCCGTTCACCTTGGCTCCGGTGCTGTTGAGCGCACTGAAGCGGAACCTGGACATGTTCTTGGTTGTGCTCATAGCGTGTACATGCTCCTAATCACTTCGGCCACGGTGGTGATGTCTTCGGCCACGAGGTTGGTGGCCTCGGTGCGCAGTGTGCGCATGCCCTGCTTTTGGGCCAGGGAGCGCAACTCTTCCTGGGTCGCCCAGCCCACGATGAGTCTCCTAATTTGCGGCGTCATCTCGAGGAGCTCGTAGACCCCGATGCGGTCCTGGTAGCCGGTGTCGCTGCAAAAGTTGCAGCCCGTCCCCTTGTAGAAGATCTCCTTGGGCGGTCCCCCGCTGTCTTCATAGAAGGCCAGCTCTTCGGCTGTGGGGGTGTAGCGGGCCTTGCACGACGGGCAGATCCGGCGCACCAGGCGCTGGCCCACCACGGCGAGGACCGAAGAGGCGATGAGAAAGGACTCGATGCCCATGTCCAAGAAGCGGTGCAGGGCCGAGACGGCGTCCGTGGCGTGCAAAGAGGAGACCACGAAGTGCCCGGTCAAGGCGGACTGGACCGCCACGCGGGCCGTTTCGACGTCACGGATCTCCCCCACCAAGATCACGTCGGGGTCCTGGCGCAGGATGGATTTGAGCCCGGTGGCGAAGGTCAGCCCGGCCTGGTCGTTGGTCTGGATCTGATTGATGGAGGGGAAGACGTACTCGACCGGGTCCTCGATGGTCATGACATTGAGGGTCGGGTTGTTGACCTCGCTCAAGGTGGCATAAAGGGTGGTGGTCTTCCCACTGCCCGTCGGGCCGGCGCACAGCACCATGCCAAAGGGGGCCCGGACGATCTTGGAGTAGCGGTCATGGGTGTCGGCCGGCATGCCGAGGTCGTCGAGGCGCAACACCGAGCGGGTCTTGTCCAAGATCCGCATGACGCACTTCTCACCCCAGATGGTGGCGGTCGTCGCCACCCGCACGTCGATTTCCTTGCCGTCGACCATGGTGGTCAGCTGGCCGTCTTGGGGCCGGCGGCGCTCGACGATGTTCATGCCCGCCATGATCTTGATGCGGCTGACCAAGCCCAGGCCCATGGCCGAGGGAAGGACCAAGATCTCCTTTAAGGCGCCGTCGATGCGAAAGCGCACCCGCACGACGTCGTCGGACGGTTCGATGTGCACGTCAGAAGCCCGGTCCCGCATGGCCTGGGTCAAGATCCGGTCGACCACTTGGACCACAGGGGCGTCGTCGGCCACCACCACCGGGACGGCGGGCTCGACGGCACGCTTGCGTGAACCCTCGACCACCTCGAAGGCCTGGACCAGTTGGGCCACCCCACCAATGGCGCGGTAGTTGCTGTCGATGGCCCAGAGCACATCGCTCATGGGAGCGAGCAACAGGCGGACCGGGTGCCCGCTCTTTTCGGAGAGCAAGAAACGCAAGGCGTCGCTGGGCTCGGCCACCGCCACATGGAGCCCGTCGTCGTGCAGGCTGATCGGCATGGCCATGTTGGAACGGGCCACTTCTTCGGTGATCAGCGCCAGCGCTTCGGGGTCGGGCTTATAGCGACGCAGGTCGGCCACGGGCATCCCGAAGAACTCGGCTAGGGCATCGACCAGGCTCCGCTCTTCGAGCACGCCCATCGACACCAACAACTCTCCCAGGCGCCCACCGGACTCTCGTTGGAGCTCGAGGGCCTCTTGCACCTGGGCGTGGGTGACTAGGCCGCGCAGCACCAAGACGTCACCGAAACGATTGGTGGCTGTGTCGGACTCCCAAACTTGAAGGTCCCTACCGTCGATGGTTTCGGGGACGGCCACCAACAGCCCGCCCTGCGATGCCCTATTGAGCGCGACCTCTGGCAAGAGACCCGAAGCAGATGACGGGGCGGAGAGGGACGATGTGGAACTGTGCCGACCGACACCCTCGCTCACAACGAGCTCGTCGGCGACATCTGCCACCTCGACTTGATCTTCTCCGCCGCGGTCCCTCCGCTTGTGCTTCACAATGACTGCCGAGGAGCTTCGGCGACGAATGGCGCGCACGTAAGTACACGTGTGAGATTCGACAATCGCGTGCAACAAGAAGGGGGAATGGGTGCTGATGTTTCCCCTGTTCGCCACGGCAATAAAGACGCTGGCAGATGGACGCGCAAGGCACCGGCTTTCGCCGGTAACCGTACGGTCTGTGCCGCCAAAGTCCATGTATCGCCCACATTGCGGACACCGAGTCCGCAATGTTCCGCCCTCCGAAACATCAACATTCCTCCCAATTCCCACAAGAGTTTTATCCCGAATCGGGACGCCCTAGTTAGGGTAAAAAGTCCTGAATATGGCAGAAAACTTGCGATTTGGAGGTAGGCCCGAAGTTGTTTGAACACCTTCAGCTAGAGGGTGAGAGTTCGATATGAAGATCACATCCATGTAGTACTGGCAAGCCGCGTCATGCAGAACCCCCCAATAGCAACGACCTCGCGTGCACTATTGGATCGAGTCGGCTCCGACGCTCACTGACCAAACACGGTGGCTGGACCCATCGAGCCCCGTGATCAGACCTTGCGAGTATTTCGCCGGCGAGCACGGCTCAATGCTCCGGTGGCCGAACAGAACGCAAGACGCAGCTGCGCTATCGGCCGCACTCGCTGGCGTCATTTGGACTATCTCTACGGTAGCTATGCACCAAGAAACATCGCTCATCCATTTGCGATACGGACTGCCAACGGACATTGGCTCTCAAATGAGCGCAACGTTCCGTCATTGCAATTGAGCCGCAAGTGGCCGTTGCGCAAGACGTCTTAGCAGCACAACTAAAAGAACATTGTGACTTTTTGCCCTATCCGGCCAAGGCGTCGTCGAGGACAATGACCTTTGTCGCGCTGCTGAAGTCTGGCGGGACGTGCCGTGACGAAGTGTCGGAATCGAACTGCGCAGTGTTCGCCTTTGCGCGAAGCACAACGTAGTTCCCTCAGTTGTTGGGACAGGAGGGGAAGACCTGGCCGACCGAAAGGTCAAAGTTCTATCGAGAATTCCTCGATAGAGGCGGCGGTGCGAAGTGAGGCACGACCCACTTCGTATGTGATTCGGAATCCAAGGTGTTGCGGATTTAGCCAACGGGCTTACCTCGTCGCGCTCATTCCGCACAAAAAACGGGAATCCCCATGGGTTCCTGGCATAAAAGCAGGGGCCCCCATGGGTCCTTTGCGATGGGCGACGTGTTGATCCTCCGGCCGAGTTTGGTCGCCTGGCCTGAGGGGAGCGAGTGGCGAACCCAACGCCTAGTTCGGTAACCCATCAAGCAAAGGAGCATCAACGTATGAAGCGTTTCATGAATAAGAAAGTGGCAGTCATCGGCATCGCCGCTGCTCTGACTCTCGGTATCGCGGGAGGTGCGTTCGCGTACTTCACGAGCGGTAGTAATACCGCAACCGGCACCGGCTCGACTGGTTCGGCCACGAACTGGGTAGTGACCGCAACGGCCTTCTCGCCCGTAGGCGCTCTGTATCCGGGCGCGGGCAGTGAAACAGGCACAGCCACCGCCACCAACGCGTCGGCAGGTAATGAATACCTGACGACCATTACGGCGACGATTGCTGCCCCGACCAACACGGGATCAGCCAGTGGCCCTGCTTGTACCTCGACTGACTATGCGTTGGTCGCGAGCACCGGATGGGTTATTGCTAATAATGCCGCGTCAGCGACCTACGCCGTGGGCGTGGACGAGGCCGGTACCAGCACAACTGCTGGGCATGCGACGACAAGTCCGCTGACCCTCACGATGGTCGACCGCCAAGACACCCTCCCGGGTGACAACTCTGGAAACCAGGACAACTGCCAGGGTGCTACGCCGAACGTTACGTACACCGCCAGCTAACAGCGAGGTTGTTGGAGGGGGCAGCTTCGGCTGACTGCTCCACCAGCTCAAACTCGGTCGGAAGGCCGGGCCACGGAACCTCCATTCCGCGGCCCGGCCAACCCGGCCGGGCGTTTGATGCCCAATAGTTCGCTACGAGTGAGGATCGGCAAAACGGTGCAGCAGTCGGCAATCGGTTCGGTGAAGTCAGCAAGAGGCCGCAGGGCCTGTGTGACCCTGCGGCCTCTCGGTGTCGTCCCCCCCGAGGATCGGCAGTCGGTGCGCTCAGCGGAGAGTCACAAGTGCGTTGTGTTCCTGGGCTGCTCGGTGCGCTCAGCGATTTGGGGACCCCCATCTAAGGAGATTCGGTGAAGCAGCGTTTGATGGGATGGAGGACGAAAGGGCGGGTCGGCATCATTACCTCCGTCGTTGTCCTCGCGGGGGGCATCGGCACCGGCTACTTCGTCAACGCCGCCGCCGCTGCTCCCGTGCCCCCGGCCCCGACCAGCCTCACCGGACCCACCACTCCCACCGCCTCGACCAGCGCCACGTTCACCTTCAAGGACTCCCAGACCACTCCCGCCGTGACCTTCAAGTGCTCGCGTGATGCCAGTGCGTATGCCACCTGCGTCAGCGGCGTCACCTACTCAGGCCTGGCCCAGGGCACCCACACCTTCTCGGTCGAGGCCGTATCGGGATCGTCGACCAGCTCCCCCACTCCCACCACCCCCTACACCTGGGTCATTGACACCAGCGCCCCGTCGATCACGCTGAGCTTCCCCGCCAACAACGGGGCCTACAACGCCACCTCGTGGACGGGGTCGGTCACCGGCAGCGCCACCGACCCCTCAGGCGTGAAGTCGGTGAGCGTCGCAGTCCTTCAGCAGTCGAGCGGCAAGTACTGGAACGGTTCGTCGTCGTCGTTCTCCTCCAGCTCACGGGTCTTCAACGCCGCCGCTCTCACGGCAGGCACCACAGCGCCGTGGAGCTACGCCTTGGCCCGGCCCGCCGACGGCGTCTACACCCTCTACGTGGAGGCGACGGACTCACTGGGGAACACGACAAGCATCTCAAACCTGACCACGGCCCAGTTCATCATCGACACCTCCCTGCCTGCCGCCCCGGTCATCGTCGGGGGTGGCCCAACCAACGACAACCCCTCCAGCGACACCAGCCCCGAGTTCACGCTGACCGATACGAGCTGGCCCAACGTCACGTTCCGCTGCGGAGTGGACTTGAGCGCCGTACCAGTGAACTCTTCGACTTCGGCCAACAACTGCACCGGGGACACCGACCATGACGGCGATGGCAACGTCGAGGGCGAGTGGCAGTTTGAGAACCTCGCCCCCGGACCGCACTGCTTCTACGTCTGGGCCATCGACAAGGCGGGCAATGTGGGCCCATCCATCCAGGATTGCTGGACGGTCATCGGCCCCCCCACAACCATCGTCGTCTCCTCGGGGTCCCCGCAGACCACCTTGGTGCACTCCTCCTTCGGTGCCCCGCTGGTGGCCAAGGTGACCGACTCGCACGGTGACCCGGTGCCGGGGACCCCGGTCACCTTCAGCGCCCCGGCCTCGGGAGCCTCGGGCACCTTCGCCTCGTGTGCGGGGGGCAACAACGGCGCCTCCACCACCTGTGTGGTGGACACCAACGCCAGCGGGATCGCCACTTCTTCGACGGTCACCGCCAACACCGTCGCCGGTGGCCCCTACGGCGTCAGCGCCAGCGTCAACGGGGTGTCGACCCCGGCCAACTTCTCCCTCACGAACACCATCGCGGGCGCGTCCAAGCTGGTGTTCATCACCCAGCCCAGCTCGGGCCAGAACATCACCGCAGGAAACAGCACCGCGTTCAAAGTGGCGGTCGAGGACCCCTACGGCAACATCGAGACGACCGACAATGCCACCAAGGTGACCCTAGGCTTCTCGGCCAACCCTGGCTCCTCGACCCTCAACTGCACCAACGGCGGCGGGTCAGGCCCGGTGACCGTCTCCGCGGGCGTGGCCGGCTTCACCTGCTCGCTCAACAAGGCGGGGACGGGCTACAAGCTGAGCGCCACTTCGGTGCCGACGCGCACCGCGGCGCCGAGCAACTCATTCAACGTCGTGGCCGGTTCGGCCATGACGTTGGTGTTCTCCGCCGAGCCGCCGACCTCGACTGTGGCCTCATCGACCTTCAGCACCACGCTCAGCATCGAGGACCTCTACGGCAACGTGGTGACCACCGACAGCAACACCGTTACCCTGTCGCTTCTGGCCAACCCTTGTTCAGGCACGCTGAATGGGGCCAACTCCAAGGCGGCTGTCCACGGGGTGGTCACCTTCTCGGGTCTTCAGATCACCAAAGCCTGCAGTGGCTACACGCTGTGGGCCTACGACCTGGGCGACGGCGCCATCTTCACCACGAGCAATCCCTTCGCCATCACCCCGGCGGGTGCGTCCAAGCTGGTCTTCACCGCCGAACCCCCGGCCTCGACCCCATCGACGTCGACGTTTGGTGTCACCGTCACCATCGAGGACACCTACGGCAACACGGTGACGACGGACACCCACACCGTGGCGCTCTCGCTGTCCACCAACCCGTGTGCGGGCACGCTAAGCGGGACCAAGTCCAAGGCAGCGGTAGGCGGAGTAGCGACCTTCTCGGGTCTTCAGATCACCAAAGCCTGCACGGGCTACAAACTGAGTGCCAGCGACTCCTCGGACTCCCTCAGCACCACGAGTACCGCCTTTGCCATCACCGCGAGTGCAAACACCATCACGGTGATCTCGGGCAACAACCAGTCGGCCACCCAGGGTGCGGCCTTCGCCGCCCCGCTCGTGGTCGAGGTGACCAACGGGAGCAACCCGGTGTCAGGGGCCTCGGTCACCTTCAGCGCCCCGGCCCTGACGAGCGCCTCGGGGACGTTCTCCAACTCGACGAACACCATCACGGCGACAACCGGGACCAACGGGCAGCTCTCCGAGAACTTCACGGCCAACAGCTCCGGTGGCCAGTACACGGTGACGGCCACGACGCCGGGCGCCACCAGCCCGGCGGACTTCACCCTCCTCAACGGCGAGAACATCACCGTCAACGGCTCGATCACGCCGAAGCTGTATCCAGGCACGGGCCAGCCGATCAACCTGTCCATCACCAACCCGAACCCCGAGAACATCACGGTTGCCTTGGGCAGCATCACGCTGGGCGTCACGACAAACAAGGTCGGTTGCGTTGGCTCGGCGAACTTCACGCTGTCGCAGAACCTTTTGGTCAATGTCGTCGTCCCACCAGGCACCTGGTCGCTTTCCACCTTGTCCCCGGCGATCCCTTCAGGGGACTGGCCGGTCCTCAAGATGCTCGACCTCCAGGACTCCCCTCCTGGTAGCGGAAACGGCAACCAGGACGCCTGTGAGAACGCAGCGCTCACCCTGTCTTGGGGCGGGACGGCGAGCGGGTCATGAAGCACGGTGGTCTCCCCATGAAGCTCTCGTTCTTGTCCCCCATTCGGCGTGTCATCAGTCCCCGGCGCTGGATGCGCATGCCCCTGGTGCTCGGCGCGGTCATTGCCCTCGTGCTGGGCCTCGGTGCCGGGACGGCGTATGCCTACTTCACGAGCACAGGACACGGTTCGGGGGCTGCTAGCGCGGGAACGGCCTCACCAGTGACTGTCGTTCAGGCGAGTGGCACCGTCAACTCCAAGCTCTATCCTGGCGCCAGCGCCGACCTTCTAGTTGAGCTGAACAATCCCAACAGCTACTCGGTCAACATCGTTGGCGTCACTGCAGGCACTGGCACGGTGACGGGGACAAGCGGAGTTAGCACCTGCACCAACACAGAGGTCACCGTGCCCACGCAGACGGGACTGAGTATCGCTGTCGCCCCCGGCAACGGCATCCTGGTCCACATCCCAAATGGGGTAGCCATGGGCACGACTCCTGATAGCGGCTGCCAGGGCGCGACATTCCAAGTACCCGTGACGATCACAGTCCAAAAGGGATGAGCATGAACCCGCGGCACGCATCGGCAAAGCAACCCCGTCGCGGAATCGCCGCACGTATCCTGACCTTTGTGGCGGGCTTTGCTCTTGCCGGGGGTGCGGCAGCGCTGGCCTTCTTTGTCATCAGTGTCATTAACAATGGAAGCAACGATGCCGAGGCCCAGGCCACCGCCCTCGTGGCACCGACGTCGCCCACCCCGACAGTCAACGGTAGTGGGGCCATCACCATCGCGTGGACGCCCAGCACTCAACCCACCGGCGTGGTTATTCAGCAGTACGAGGTCACGCGCACCAGTGGTCCGGGAAGCCCGACCACGGTGTGCACAGTGGCGTCCAGCACGCACTCGTGCCAGGACACCAACCTCACCGCCACGACCACCTACGGCTACTCGGTCGTTGGGATTCTCGACAGCTGGCAGTCTCCGGCTGCGACGGCGTCGGCCACGACCGCCACCGCTACCTTCTCCATCGTCCTGTCGGCTGGTCCCTACACCGCCGGAACACCGATCACTGTCACATCCATCACGGCGAAGGTCGGAGGCGTCACCGACACGACCTATTCGGGTACCAAGACCCTCACCTGGTCTGGCCTTGCCAACAGCCCCTCGAGCCAAACCCCGACCTATCCGCCCACCTCGGTGACCTTCACCAACGGAGTAGCCAGTCCCAACACAACCTTCACCGCCTACGACGCTGGCAGCAACACCTTGACCGCCAGCGATGCTGCCACTGCGACGGGTTCTACGACATTTACTCTCAACGCCAGCACCTTGAGTTCCTTCACCGTGCCCAACCCAGGCACCCAAGTCGCCGGCACGGCGATCAGCGGTGGCGAGACCATCACCGCCCTCGACGCCTACGGCAACCCGGCCAGTGGCTGGACTTCGACTACTAGCAGCTGCGTCACGTTCTCCGGGCCGTCCAATAGCCCCAGCAACACCGCTCCGTTCTACCCAGCAGCGGGCAGCTGTGGCACAGGGAATAGCAGTCTGTCATTCAACGCCTCAGGCCACGCCACCGCGGCCATCATCCTCTACGACGCCCAGTCGACGTCGTTGACGGTGACTTCGGTCAGTGCGGTAGCAGGCAAGACCGGGAGTTCAGGGAGTTTTACGGTCAACTCTGCCACGCTCAACAGTTTCACAGTTTCGAGTCCTCAGGTTGCGGTGTCTTCGCCCACCTCGGCCCCAACGGTTACTTCCAGCGGATGCGTCATTGGTTGCAGTACGACCTGGCACTACGAGGTAACTGCGGTCAACGCTTCTGGTGAGACCACTCCTGGCCCCAGTGCCGCGGTCACTAACGCGAGCGCCCTGGGAGGCAGTTGCAACTTCGGCTTCGGAACGTGTACAAACGCCATCACGACGCCGACTTCGTTACCCACTGGGGCGACAGGTTTCAATATCTATCGCTCGAGCGGAAGCGGCTCGTTCGGCCTCGTTGCGAGCGGGATAGCTGCGAATGTCAAAGTGACTGACAGCGGGTTAACGGCAGGGGGGACGCCGCCGACAACTTCGACAGCAACTTTCACAGGTGCCACTGCGGGTGCGTTGACCAATGTGACAGTCACCGCCGTCGACGCCTTCGATAACCCTGCCAGCGGCTGGACGTCGGTCCCCAACTGCGTCACCTTCTCTGGCCCCTCCAACAGTCCAAGCCCGAGCAACACCGCTCCGACCTATCCGGGGGCAAGCGGATGTGGAACCGGCAATAGCAGCCTGACCTTCAACGCCTCTGGTCAGGCCAGCGCCAGCGCCACCCTTTTCGACGCTCAGTCAACGTCTTTGTCAGTGACGTCGGTCACCGCTCCGACCGGCAAATCCGGCTCGTCGGGATCCTTCACCGTCGTCCCGGGGACCTACAACCAACTCCTCCTCTCGACCCCTGCACCGACCGCTGGCACGGCGTTCAACGAAACGGTCACAGCAACGGACACGTGGTCGAACCCAGTCTCGTCCGAGGCTGGGTCGCAGACCACGACGTGGTCAAGTGGTTCAGGTTTCCCGTCCAGTTCCCCGAGCGGAACAGCTCCGTCCTACCCCAACACTCTGACCTTCAACGGCACCAGCGGCGGAGTCGCCAACAGTCAGGCGACGGCGAGCATCACGCTCTTCGACGCCCAGTCCGGAATTGCTCTCGCTCCGACAGTGGCTTCGAAGTCGGGAACTTCCACCACGTTCTCCGTTGTCGCGGGGGCCTACAGCCAGCTCCTCCTGTCGACCCCCTCACCGACTGCGGGCACGGCGTTCAACGAGACGCTCACGGCAACGGATGGTTGGCAGAACCCGGTGTCTACGGAGAGCGGGAATCAAAACGTCACGTGGTCCAGCGGGACTGGCTTCCCTGCCAGTTCGCCGGGAGGAACCGCCCCGTCCTACCCCAGCACTCTGACCTTCAATGGCACCAGCGGCGGCGTTGCCAACAGCCAGGCGACGACGAGCATCACGCTCTTTGATGCCCAGTCAGGAGTTGCGCTCGCTCCAACCGTTGCCACGAAGTCGGGAAGCTCAGCCACGTTCACCGTGGTTGCCGGTCCCTACAGTCAGCTAGTCCTCCCGACTCCGTCGCCGACCGCTGGTACGGCGTTCAACGAGACGGTCACTGCTACTGACGCCTGGCAGAACCCGGTGTCTACTGAGAGCGGGACGCAAAACGTCACGTGGGCCAGCGGGACTGGATTCCCCGCCACTTCGCCGGGAGGAACCGCCCCCGCGTATCCGTCAACGCTTAACTTCAACACCACCAGTGGTGGGGTGGCCAACAGCCAGGCGACGGCGAGCATCACGCTCTATGACGCTCAATCCAGTGTTGCCCTCAAGGCCACAGTGGCTACCAAAACCGGCACCTCAGGTACATTCACCGTGGCCGCGGGCGCCTTGACGTTCACCGTCTCACACCCAAGTTCGTCAACTGTTGACGTGGCGTTCAATGAGACCATTACGGCCACAGATGCCTCAGGGAACCTCGTTCCTGGGTGGTCGTCCGCAACCAACTGCGTCACCCTCTCCGGTCCGGCGAATAGCCCGAGCGGCATGTCGCCGAGCTACCCGGCCGCGGGCAGTTGTGGGACGGGGAACAGCAGCTTGGTGTTCAATGCTGCCGGTCAGGCCACGGGGTCGGTCACGTTGTTCAACGCTCAGGCAACATCCATAACCGTGACCTCCGTTACTGCTCCTGCCGGTCAAACCGGCACCTCGGCCACATTTACCCCTGCCGCTGGCACCTACAGCCAACTAGTCCTTTCGACCCCCGCACCGACCGCTGGTACGGCGTTCAACGAGACTGTGACCGCAACCGACGCCTGGCAGAACCCGGTGTCTACTGAGAGCGGCAGCCATGCCGTCACGTGGGCAAGTGGAACCGGCTTCCCGGCCAGCTCGCCCAACCCCGTCACCGCCCCGACCTATCCGGGGACGCTGAACTTCACCACCACGAGTGGCGGGGTAGCGAATAGTCAGGCGACGGCGAGCATCACGCTCTTCGACGCTCAGGCCTCGGTGGCCCTCAAGGCGACCGTGGCCTCTCAAAGCGGCACATCGGCCACTTTCGGTGTGGCTGCCGGAAGTCCGACGGTATTCCAGTTCACAGACTGCATAGTGAACAGCGGAACATCCACTAGCCCGTGTCCCTCAAGCGAAAACGTTGGAAGCAACGGGGGCGATGTGTCCTTCCAAGTAGCCGTGCTCGACAATTGGGGCAACACTGCAAAGGTAACTGGGAGCCAACTCACCGTAACTTTCAGCGGATCAAGCACCCACTTCACTACCCCAACCACTGCAACGATTGCTGTTGGCTCCAGTGTGAGCGGAACCATCACGGTGACACATACCCGAAATAATGGTTCTGACTCAGTTTCCGTCAGCACCACGAACTCGGGATTCACGCAAGACTCTCTGGCAGTGAGCACGTAACGAAAGGTCAGGTCAGCAGTGGATGGCTCAGCGGCCACCAACCACGAGACACCTGGCTCTGCGCCGAGGGCGTTGAACCAAGTGACGGCACTACAGATCGGCACCACGCTGCTTTGGGAGTGGGGAGTCCCAGGGTCCTCGGGTGTAACCCGTGGGATAGGGCGAAGCAGCTACAGGCTTGAAGGTGGTCCTCCTCACTGGGACCCCCTTTAGCCTTTCCGACGCCATATTCCTGTCAGAATGGGCGCTGATGAATGACTTCTTGGTCTCCTACCTCGACACCATTGATGAGCGGCTTTTGAAGTACCTCGATGACGACGAACAGCTGAGTCTCGACGCCGTTCAGCGGCTGCGCCTCTGCGCCAGCTCGCTGCTGGACGGTTCCCTCTCTCCCGACCACTTGGCCGAGGACTGGGTCGACTGGTTCCACCTCGCGCCGGCATTCGTCCTGGCCTATGGCACTCCCGAGTTGGAGAAACTGGGCGACCCCTCGGACCTACTGGGGGCCGAAGAGGGGCAGCGCGGAATTTTGCTGACCTCGGCCGACCGGGACTACCTCGTGGCGCTGGAAACCAGGCTCGACATCTACCCTGAAATCCGGCCCGCCAAAGATTGACAAACCATCGAGGAACGAATGGCCCCCTCTGAGTCTTACTCGCGAATAGACGCGCTCCTAACTCTTTGGCAAGGAGCCGGTGCGCGACTTACGGACCGGCGCAACTACGAGTGGAAGATTGCCTTCGGGGTCTGGGGCGCACAACTTGTTGCCATGGGCGAGCTGCTCACACACATCACGAACGCAAACAGAACTCAACTTCACCACATGTCGCTGTTCTGGGGATACTTGGGAACCGGGCTGATCTTGGCTGTTCTACATGCCTGGTACGTCATCGCATTCGTCCGAGACCGGAACTATCGCGACCTCACGTTGGCGGTCCGATACGAGCAACGCGTTCTCGAACTCCTGGGTGAAGACAAGGTCATCTGCGTCCCGGACCCGAGGATTAGGGCGAACCGAAAATGGTGGAAAGCAAAAGCCCCGCTAGCTCCCTCCCACGTGTTCGAGGCTGGACTCACAGCATTCTTGGCTGTCATTGGGCCTCTCGCCGTCCATGCCGTGAGTTGAGTGGGCGGCACTCGGGCGCAACCGAACTCCTAAACGTGGGTCACGCGACTCGCTTCCATTTCGGCCGTGAGGGTTAAGGCCCGTTTCGACTGCCTCGGCATCACTAGTAATGGCATCGACGTGTTCGAACGCCTCCCGGCTTGTCACTCTCCAGCCACTACTGCTCGTCGGCAGGGAAAGCACGGTTCACGGCGTCCATCAGGTCTTGGTCGTCAAGGTGGAAGTACCGAATGGTGGTGGCGATGTTGGCGTGGCCGCCTCCGATGGCGTCGAATACGACGGTTTTATCAGTGCGGTGATCGGCGCCAATTCAAAATCGCCATGACGATTTAGGAGGGGGAACATGGAGGAAGACAAGCATCAGACGCAGCTATTCCACATCTTGAGCGACCAGGCCGACCCCGACGTCTTCCTGGTCGTGATGGACTGCTCTGAACCCCGAGCCATTCCGGTGATCCCAACAGCCATGGCCGAGTCCTTTTGGACGCACCCGGTGTCGATCGGCGCAACAGCGATGGCTTAGAGCGTCACGCACAACAGATCGGCTACCACGCTGCTTCGGGAATGGGGAGCCCCAGGGTCCTCGGGGCGTTACCCGCGGGACAGGGCGAGGCAGCCAGCCAGGCTTGACGGGGGTCCTCTTCATGGGGCCTCCTCAGCCTGTTCGGGGCCAACTCCTGCCACAAGCGGCTCAACAAACGGGACCCCCTCAGGTCTAGTTGAAGATAGGGATTAAGCCTCTAGTGCCTCCATATTGGAATCGTCCAAACTGTTTACGAGGGCTCCTAAGGGAGTTTTGGAAAGGGAGACGGGCGTGACGACATCAGGGAGTCGTCGCGTTTTGTGGTGCAGTCGAACGGACCACGAAGCGCGGCCTCAAGCCTCGTGACCAAGTGATGACCACGATCCCGGTCCCCGCGCCCCCGGACTCGGCCTTGAACGTTTCAGCTTCCGTCACGATTACGAGTCGGGTCAACAACATGATCAACGGTTGCACGGGCAGCGAGCAAATCTACCTCGGCTCGGGCACCTACAACACCTTCGTCGGTGGCAAGGGCAAGAACGTCTGTCATCCGCCCGCACCCCTGTCCTCCTACAAGGGCACGGCGGCGGCCTACTACGACGACACGATCACTGACTGCGCGCTGGTCTCCCTGTGAAGCGTTCATTCTTTGCTCTCGTTCGGCGAGCCATCAGTCCTCGGCGTTGGCTGCGCATGCCCTTGGTTCTCGGAGCAGTCGTCGCCCTGGTGCTCGGCCTAGGCGGCGGTGCGGCCTACGCCTACTTCACGAGCACGGGATTCTGGGTCGGGGGCGGCCAGCGTCGGGACTGCCGGATCGGTCACTGTCAAGGCTGCGGTCGGAACGCCCACGTCCCAGCTCTTTCCTGGAACGAGCGCCGACCTGAGGCTGACGGTGAACAACCCAAACAGCTATGCCGTGACCATCACTGGCATCTCTCAGAACGGCCCAGTGGCAGTTGTAGGCGGGACCGGCTGCACGAGCGACTCCGGCTCAGAACCCAGCCTTATTCTGGGTAACTCCGGAGTCTCCGTTCCTACTCAGTCAGGTCTTGTCGGATACAGCCTTCCCGCCCTTAGCACGTCCAACGTCGACATCACCAACGGGGCGTCGATGACCATGTCCTCCAACAGCGGCTGTCAGGGAGCTTCCTTCCAGATTCCCGTCACGATCACGGTGCACGAGGGATGAGCACGCGCCCGAAGCACTCAGCCTCCAAGCGGCCTCGTCGGGGGATCACGATCCGCATCCTGCTCTTTGTGCTGGGGTTTGTCCTCGCCGGGGCCGCGGCGGCCATGGCCTACTGGACAGTCGGTGTTCTATTCGACCCCACCAACTACGCCGTGGCCCAGGCCGCCCAGCTCTCGGCACCCACGGCACCCACTGCCACCGAAACCGCCGCTACGACCGTTACCGTTGGTTGGACCAACCCAGGAAGTCAGCTCACCGGAGCGACCTACAAAGTGACCAGCACCCCTGGCGGCATCACCTGTACGTCAAGTGGGTCTTCGTGCGCAGAAACTGGCCTCACCCCTGGTACCTCCTACTCATTCTCGATTGCAGCGACCCTCGGTACCAACTGGCAATCCTCGGCCATCACGACTTCGTTCACCACGCTAGGGGTGACGACCAGTTCCTTGCCCAGCGGTACCTACGGCGCGTCCTATTCAACAACTCTGGCTGCCACCGGGGGCACTACTCCCTATACCCATTGGGCACTCAGCTCGGGGACCCTGCCTTCGTGGGCCACCTTGAATACTTCAACCGGGGCGATCACCGGGACCCCCACTTCAACCGTCACCACGACAGGTCTTCAATTCACCGTGACGGACTCAAACGGATTCACCGCCGCATCGGTGTCGCTCTCCCTCGCCGTCAGTCCGGCTCCGCTCACCATCACGGCGTCGGGCGGCTCGATGACCTATGGCGGGACTCCACCGACGATCACACCGACCTATGCGACCTTCGTCAACGGGGACATTGCGTCCACCCTGACCACCCAGCCGACGTGCACAACGACGGCGACCGGTTCTAGCTCCGCAGGATCGTCGCAAACCTCGTCGTGCACGGGTGCGGTCGACTCGAACTACACCTTCACCTACGTGGCGGGATCGGTGACGGTCAACAAGGCTCCGCTCACCATCACGGCGTCGAACGGCTCGATGACCTATGGCGGGACTCCACCGACGATCACACCGACCTATGCGACCTTCGTCAACGGGGACACTGCGTCCAGCCTGACCACCCAGCCGACGTGCACAACGACGGCGACCGGTTCTAGCTCCGCAGGATCGTCGCAAACCTCGTCGTGCACGGGTGCGGTCGACTCGAACTACACCTTCACCTACGTGGCGGGATCGGTGACGGTCAATAAGGCCGTCCTCACGGTGACAGCCAGTCCCGCCTCGATGACCTACGGCGCCGCCGCGCTCCCGACCTTCGCCGACACCATCACTGGGTTCGTCAACGGCGACACCATTAGCGTTGTCAGTGGATCGGCGTCACTCACAACCACGGCGACCCACACCAGCCCAGCAGGGTCCTACACGATCACTGCGGCCATCGGATCGCTCTCGGCTTCCAACTATACGTTTACCTTCGTGAACGGCACCTTGACGATCAATAACGCCGTCCTCACGGTGACAGCCAGTCCCGCCTCGATGACCTACGGCGCCGCCGCGCTCCCGACCTTCGCCGACACCATCACTGGGTTCGTCAACGGCGACACCATTAGCGTTGTCAGTGGATCGGCGTCACTCACAACCACGGCGACCCACACCAGCCCAGCAGGGTCCTACACGATCACTGCGGCCATCGGATCGCTCTCGGCTTCCAACTATACGTTTACCTTCGTGAACGGCACCTTGACGATCAATAACGCCGTCCTCACTATCACGGCGTCGAACGGCTCGATGACCTATGGCGGGACTCCACCGACGATCACACCGACCTATGCGACCTTCGTCAACGGGGACACTGCGTCCAGCCTGACCACCCCGCCGACGTGCGTGCCGAACACCACGAGCGCCTCCGTGGTCGGGAGCTACGCCTCGAGCTGCTCGGGCGCGATCGACTCGAACTACACCATCGCCTACGTGGCCGGAACCACCACGGTGAGTCCGGCCACCGTGACCGTCACGGCCTCGGGGACCACCACCACCTACGGCGCCACCCCGAGCGTGACCGTGGCCAGTTTCTCGGGCTTCAAGAACAGCCAGAACAACACCAACCTCACCACCCAACCCACGTGCAACTCCACGGTGAATGGCACCACCGGGGTTGGCACCTACTCGACGGCCAACTCCTGCTCGGGCGCGGTCGCGGCGAACTACACCTTTAGCTACGTGGCCGGATCCGCCACGGTGAACCAGGCCGCCGTGACCGTGACGGCCTCGGGTACCTCCACTCCCTACGGCGCCACGCCGACGGTGACGGCCTCGTACTCTGGCTTCCAAAACAGCCAGACCAACTCGGTGCTCACCACCCAGCCCACGTGTGTCTCCACGGTGAGCGGCACCACCGGGGTTGGCACCTACTCGACGGCCAACTCCTGCTCGGGCGCGGTGGCGGCCAACTACACCTTCAGCTACGTAGCCGGATCCGCCACGGTGACCCAGGCCACCGTGACCGTCACGGCCTCGGGCGGCTCCATGACCTATGGGGGGACCGTACCCACCATCACCGCCAGCTACTCGGGCTTCAAAAACAGCCAGACCAACACCGTTCTGACGACCCAGCCCACGTGCACCACCACGGTGAGCGGCACCACCGGGGTTGGCACCTACTCGACAGCCAACTCCTGCTCGGGTGCGGTGGCGGCCAACTACACCTTTAGCTACGTGGCCGGATCCGCCACGGTGAACCAGGCCGCCGTGACCGTCACGGCCTCGGGGACCACCACCACCTACGGCGCCACCCCGAGCGTGACCGTGGCCAGTTTCTCGGGCTTCAAGAACAGCCAGAACAACACCAACCTCACCACCCAACCCACGTGCAACTCCACGGTGAATGGCACCACCGGGGTTGGCACCTACTCGACGGCCAACTCCTGCTCGGGCGCGGTCGCGGCGAACTACACCTTTAGCTACGTGGCCGGATCCGCCACGGTGAACCAGGCCGCCGTGACCGTGACGGCCTCGGGTACCTCCACTCCCTACGGCGCCACGCCGACGGTGACGGCCTCGTACTCTGGCTTCCAAAACAGCCAGACCAACTCGGTGCTCACCACCCAGCCCACGTGTGTCTCCACGGTGAGCGGCACCACCGGGGTTGGCACCTACTCGACGGCCAACTCCTGCTCGGGCGCGGTGGCGGCGAACTACACCTTCAGCTACGTAGCCGGATCCGCCACGGTGACCCAGGCCACCGTGACCGTCACGGCCTCGGGCGGCTCCATGACCTATGGGGGGACCGTACCCACCATCACCGCCAGCTACTCGGGCTTCAAAAACAGCCAGACCAACACCGTTCTGACGACCCAGCCCACGTGCACCACCACGGTGAGCGGCACCACCGGGGTTGGCACCTACTCGACAGCCAACTCCTGCTCGGGTGCGGTGGCGGCCAACTACACCTTTAGCTACGTGGCCGGATCCGCCACGGTGAACCAGGCCGCCGTGACCGTCACGGCCTCGGGGACCACCACCACCTACGGCGCCACCCCGAGCGTGACCGTGGCCAGTTTCTCGGGCTTCAAGAACAGCCAGACCAACTCGGTGCTCACCACCCAGCCGACGTGCACCTCCACGGTGAATGGCACCACCGGGGTTGGCACCTACTCGACGGCCAACTCCTGCTCGGGCGCGGTCGCGGCGAACTACACCTTTAGCTACGTGGCCGGATCCGCCACGGTGAACCAGGCCGCCGTGACCGTGACGGCCTCGGGTACCTCCACTCCCTACGGCGCCACGCCGACGGTGACGGCCTCGTACTCTGGCTTCCAAAACAGCCAGACCAACTCGGTGCTCACCACCCAGCCCACGTGTGTCTCCACGGTGAGCGGCACCACCGGGGTTGGCACCTACTCGACGGCCAACTCCTGCTCGGGCGCGGTCGCGGCGAACTACACCTTTAGCTACGTGGCCGGATCCGCCACGGTGACCCAGGCCACTCAGACGATCACCTACACGGGACCGACTACCGGAACCGTGGGTACGCCGGGCACGCTTTCCGCCACCGGCGGCGCTTCGGGCATTGCCGTGATCTTCAAAGTCGATAGTTCCAGCGGCTCCGGCGTCTGCAGCGTGAGTGGTACGGACGGAACATCGATCACGTTCTCGAAAGCGGGAACCTGTGTGATCGACGCCAATCAGGCTGGCAACACTGACTACAGCGCAGCGGCGCAGGTGCAGCAGTCGATTACAGTCAACGCTCAGTTCAACCTCGTGCAGCAGGCTTCGGCCACTCCGCCCCAGGGCAACGTTACGTCCCCCTCGGTGACCCTCGGGAGCAACGTCACCGCCCACGACAGCCTGATCCTCTCCATCGTCAACGAACTGAAGGCCTGCTCCGTGTCGTCGGTGAGCGGTGGAGGCGTGACCTGGAATCTTGCAGAGGCGAGCGGTGCCAACGCGACAGATGGCGATGCCGAGATCTGGTATGGACTCAATTCGACTGGTGGAGCCGGGACCACCACGGTCACCGCCACGATGAGTTGCAGCGGTGGAAACAGCAACTACCAGCTGATCAATGTGTCCGAATGGCCACCCATTACAAGCTTTGATAAGGGAGCCAGCACGAACAGCGGCACGGGTACCTCGGTGAACGCCGGATCCATCACCCCCACTGCGGCCGGTGACCTGATCGTCTCGGACGCCTACTCGGGCGGTGGCACGACCTACCCAACCGCTCCGGCCCCTCCGTCCAGTGGATTCACGGCTTTGATCGAGTATCCGGGCGCGGCCATGACTTCCGGCGTCTACAAAGGCCTCGGCGCCTACGAGGTTGACTCCGGGACGTCGCCCATCTCGAATTCCTGGACCCAGTCATCAGCTCCGTGGGCTGCCGCCATCGCCGCCTTCAAGCCATGAGCATGGGAGACACGCTCGTTACGTCGGAGGGAGGGAATATGGAGGGAGACACTCACCAGACGCCGCGTCTCCACATCTTCACGGACCCGTCGGACCCCGATGTCTTCCTGGTCGTGAGAGACGCCTCCGAACCCCGAGCCATTCCGGTGATCCCCACCGCCATGGCCGAGTCCTACTGGGTGCACCCGTCTTGGACAGCTGTATCGGCGGCTACCTGATGAACGTTCAACAGATTGGCTTCAACACCACTTTGACAGGCCGGGCAACTGGAGGGTAAAGGGGATGTCGCCCCAAGACCTTGATCAAAGCGGCGCGCCGAGCGGGGGTTCCTGACCCCCCTCTCTCCATGTCCGGGATGAAGTGTGCTGATCGGCCACGATGGGACCCGATGAACCACTTCGTCGTCTTCTGCTCAATCGAACCAATGAAAAGCTGTCGCCATGAGGGGATGAACTCCTATCGCTGAGCATCCACAAGACAACCCTCGAATCAGACCCTGGAGGTCGGAATGAAAAATGTCGTTAAGGCAACCCTCGGAGTCGCCATGTTCGGAAGCGTGCTGTTCGGCGCCACCGCGGCCTTTGGGTTGGACGCAGCGAGTACCCCGGTTGGGGGTCCGGTGAATGTGTATGTCACATTGAACGCGACCGGCAAGGGTGGGACGATTCTGCTCACCGGCGCCATCGGTGATTACGGCAAGACGGCCCCTCTCGCCGTGAAAGGCAATGTGAATAAGGACTTCGGCAAGGTCACGCTGAGTAAAGGCACCTTTGAAATCGACAAGTCGGCGCTGAATGCCAAGCTGAACTCCTTGGAACCCAATTTCAACAAGGCGACCTGCTCGTATGCGGAAACGGGATCCGGCGTATTGACGCTGCTCGACGGTGCAGGTCTCTATAAGGGCATCAGCGGGTCGCTGAACGTCATAGCCACAATCGGCGGGTACGGTCCCTATTTCAAGAGCGGCAAGAACAAGGGGCAGTGCAACACGAGCGACAACGCTCATCCGGTGTCCCAGTTCTCGACGGTCACTGGCTCGGGCACGGTGAGCTTCAAATAAGGAACTGATCAACGGGTCGGGGCACGAGGCTTCGGGTCAAGTCGGGTTCCCTCCCCGCTTCGATCACAAATCGAACAACCTGTACTTCAGTATCCGGGCCATCGCTCTTCCAATGGGTCCTTTGTCCGCCCCCGCAGAAGCGCCACCATCCGCCAGCACCGTCGCTGTCGGTCCAGGGGTTAGGGGGGCTCTCCATTCGTCCTGTCCCGCCTCAGATGCGGTGATCGGCCAAGATGGGACCTGATAAATGATTTTCTCGTCTCCTCGATTCCATTGACGAACGGCTCTGCGCACAACCTCCGAAGGGAGATTAGAGATGCTGAGGATGTGGAAGCTGTGGAGATCGCGCAAGAAGCTCTTAGCACTCGTCTACCTCGTGATCGGAGTGATCGTCGCGGACGCACACCAATATTTCGCTGGAATCCAGACCTTCATGGCCGGGTTGTCAGCCGTCATTGGGGTCGTGCTCTGGCCCCTGGTCTTGTTTGGAATCAGCCTTCACTTCCACTAGGGGCAGAAACACCTACCTGGGCCGGGTCGGTCAAGCCAGTACCGTGAACGATTTCCTGTTCTCCTACCTCAACATCATTGACGAGCGACTCTTGGAGGACCTGACGATGACAATGAGCTGACGCTCGACGCCGTTCGGCGACTTCACCCCTCCGCCAGGTCGCTCCTTGACAGTTCGCTCTTTACCGACCACCTCGCCGAAGGCTGGGCCGACTTCCAAGTATCTCCCGGAGCCAATTTCCTCGCGGTGATGACGTGGCCAAGGCGCAACCTGCACCTCCACACTGCGCCAACCTAAAACGCATCCGTACCAACAGGGAATTGGGGCGCTGTTGGGATTAGGTGGTCAGCCTGGAGACTCTGGGCAACCAAAATGAGTGCCTGAACGACGACCGTACCGACGCGCCCTCGCGGAGGACGTATGACACAAGATCGCCCGTCCCGGGCAGATCGCGGCATATTTCTTGGGCTCTCGTGCTGGTGGTGGCGATCCTTCTCGGTATTGGCGGCTCCATTGTGGGGGCCCAAACGATGGCGCACAGTGACAACGCCAAAGCACACCAGGCCTTCGTGGCGTCGGCGACAGACATCGCCTCGACACTGCAGCTCGCCCTCGTCCATGAGCAGGATCTGACGATCAGCGCCGGCGCCGTTCTGATTCGTAATCCCGATGCCTCCCAGGCCGATTTCCTCGAGTGGATGAAGTCCGTCCGGGGCTTCGCACGGTATCCAGAGCTGCAAACCATTTTCGACTTGCAAATGGTGCCCGCATCGCAACTCGCCACCTTCGGAGCCCGCCAAATGGCTGATCCCTCTGGTCCTCTGTCGGCAGACGGAACCTTCCAAGTCACCCCCCAGGTCGGTCAGCCCTACTACTGCTTGGCCGCAGTGACCGATGACCGCACGGCCAACCTGGAAGCTCCGTCCGGCGTTGACTACTGCCAGACCGCCCTACGCTCGGTACTCCTGCAGGCGCGCGATAGCCGGCACGAGCGAGTACCTCCCCTACAAGTCGGGCAACGTCCAGGACTTAGTTATCGGTGCCGCCATTTACCGCGGTGGGACGGTGCCGACCACGGTCGCTACCCGCCGAGCGGCCTTTCTCGGGTGGACGGGCACGGCGATTCTTCCCGACGTCCTCCTGGCCTCAGCTCTCCACGGTCATCCGGCGACTGCAGTCGCATTTCAATACGGGACCGGCTCGTCCAAGGTGAGATTCACCGCCGGTGCGGCGCCGCACGACGCCCAATCGACGACAATCAACCTTCACAACGGCTGGCGCGTTGAGGTCTTCGCGGCGGCTGGTGGCGGCCTGTTTTCCGACGGCCACGCCGTGGCCCTGCTCTCCGGCGGCATTGCCTTCTGTTGCCTGTTGGGATTGTTGCTCTACGTGCTGGGCACAGGTCGGTCGCGCGCGTTGGAGCTGGTCGACGAGCGCACCAACGAGCTCCGCCATCAGGCGTATCACGACCCCCTGACCGGACTACCCAATCGCACCCTGATCCTTGAGCGAATACGTCAGATGATGGCGGAGGGAAAGCGAAAGGAGACAACGCCGGCCGTGCTCTTTCTCGATCTCGATGACTTCAAGGACATCAACGACACCTTGGGTCATCGCGCCGGTGACGAATTGCTCGTGGCGGTGGCGGAGCGGCTCGCCCGCGTGCTGCGCGACTGCGACACCGTCGGACGGCTCGGTGGGGACGAATTCATCGTGCTGACCCAGGGCTCTCCCTCGCTCGCCGTCGCGGCTGGCGTGGCTGATCGGATCCTCGAAACGCTCAAGGCTCCCTTCGAGATCGCCGGAAGCCATATGCCGCTGCCCGTGACCGCCAGCATCGGCGTGGCCACCGGCGACAGGGCCACGGCCGAAGAGTTGCTCCGCGACGCCGACATTGCGCTCTACCGGGCCAAGGCCGCCGGCAAGAGCCGGGCCGAGATCTTCACCCCTTCCATGGGGAAATCGGTCGATGTGCACCGCAGTCTCGACGTGGACTTGCACCGCGCCCTGGCCGGCGACCAATTCTTCTTGCTGTACCAGCCCACTATTGACCTCTCGACCGGCGCCTTCACGGGTGTGGAGGCCCTGCTGCGCTGGCGTCACCCGACCCGAGGTGTCGTGCAACCCGACGATTTCATCCCCGCCCTCGAAGCAAGTGGGCTCATCGTTCTCGTGGGTCAATGGGTGCTCGATACCGCCTGCCGTCAGGCGGCCACGTGGCAGCGACAAGGACATCGCTTCGCCATGTCCGTCAACGTGGCGGCCGAACAGCTCCAACGAGACCGCATCGTCGATGACGTCAACCGGGCCCTTTCGATGAGCGGTTTCGATGCGCACATGCTGGTGCTCGAGCTCACCGAGTCCGCCTTGATGCAAGACGTCGACACGACGGTGACGCGGCTCCAGATGCTCAAGGCGATCGGGGTGCGCCTGGCCATCGACGACTTCGGGACGGGGTTCTCCTCGCTTGCCTATCTGCAACAGTTCCCCATCGACATCCTCAAGATCGACCGCTCCTTTGTCTCGGGACTCGGCGATGCCGACAAATCCGCGGCCATTATCGCCACCTTCGTCCAATTGGGTGCTGCCCTCGGTCTCGAAGTCATTGCCGAGGGGATCGAGACCGACAACCAGCGCGCCCTGATGACCGAGGCCAAGGTCGATACCGGTCAGGGTTTCCTCTTCGCTCGACCGCTCGACGCCGATGCGGTGGATCTTTTCCTCCATGATGTGGCTGCCGTCGGCGAAGTGCGGCTGGGTCCGTCTATCTCTCGCTGACCACGTTGCCGGGACTCAGGGTTCGGCCTGCTCGGCCAGGGCCAGCCAGGTCTCCTCGGCCTCGTTGAGGGCGGCTTGGGCCGCCGCCAGTTCCGCTCCCAGCCGACGCATCTCCTCGTGATCGTGCGGACCGATCAGGGTCTCAGCGATCTTGTCGCGCTCTCGTTGCAGCCGAACCATGGTCTTCTCCGCTTCGCGCAACAGCCGACCCGTGGGAGCAATTCCCCTTGTGACCTTGGGTGGCGGTGTGGGCGCGGGCAGCGATCCCGCCTTGCGGCCATCGCCGGCCTCGGCGCGGGCGATCCACCCGGGCACGCCACCGGGAACCTCGGCCACGGTGCCATCGGGCTCGACCGCAACCAAGCGGTCGATGGTGCGGTCTAAGAACGTGCGATCGTGACTGACCACCACCAACGCACCCGGCCACTCCTCGAGAAAGTCCTCGAGGATGCGCAGCGTGTCGAGGTCGAGATCGTTCGTCGGTTCGTCGAGGAATAGGACGTTGGGCCGGCTGGCCAGTACGAGGAGAAGTTGCAGCCGTCGACGCTCCCCGCCCGACAACGTTCCCACTCGGGCGTACGGCAGCTCGCCTATGAAGAGGAACCGCTTCATCAGCTCGATGTCGGCCAGCGAGGGCGTGGCGCGCTGCGGCCCCACTATGAGGTCCTGCACCCGCGCCGTCAGGTCGAGCTGCACCCCGAGCTGGTCGTAGTACCCCACCACCACGGTCGGTCCGACCTCAACGGTGCCCTTGGTCGGTGACTGTCGTCCCGCCATCAGATCGAGCAGGGTCGACTTCCCCGAACCATTCGCTCCCACGATCCCCAGGCGTTCGCGGCGATCGAGCACAAGGTCCACCTTGGAGAGCACCGTTGGCCCGTCGCCGTAACGGAAGGCGACGTGGCGGCACTCGATCACCTTGTCGCCCAGGCGCGGCGTGTCCCCTGGTTTCTCCAGCTCGGTCGAGCGCGATGCCGGTGCCGGGGCGCCTTCGATCAGCCGCAGCGCGGCATCGATGCGAGCCTGCGGCTTGCGGGACCGGGCCTTGGCCCCTCGGCGCAGCCAGGCCAGCTCGTGGCGGGCCAGGTTCCGCCTGGTCGATTCGGCCGAAGCCGCCTGGTCTTCACGTTCGGCCTTGGCTTCGAGATACGACCCGTACCCGCCCTCGTGCACGTAGGCCCGGCCTCGGTCGAGCTCGAGCATCCGTGTGGTCAGCCGGTCCAGCAAATGGCGATCGTGGGTCACCAGCACGAGGCCACCGCGAAACGAGAGCAGGCGCTGCTCGAGCCAGGCCACCGCACCGAGGTCGAGGTGGTTGGTGGGCTCGTCGAGCACCAAGAGCTCAGCGGGATGGGCGAGCACCCGAGCGAGCGCAACCCTTTTGGCCTGGCCGCCCGAGAGCGACGTGACGTCGACGTCTCCCGCCGCCCCCATCCCCAACCGTTCCAGAGCGGCTTGCGCCTCCCATCCCTCCCCTACGGCCGATCGAACCGTGCCGGGGGCCAGATGAGGGACCTGTTCGAGGAAGCCGACCCGGGAACCCCGGCCGCGACGGACCTGGCCCTCCTCGGGCTCATCGGCTCCGGCCACGATCCGCAACAGGGTCGATTTCCCGGTGCCATTGACCCCCACCACACCGATCCGATCGCCATCGGACACGGTCAGCGACAGTCCCTCGAAGAGCACCCGGTCGACTCGGCGCACGGCCACTTGTTGGAGATCGACGAGTTGGGCCACGAGGCGTCCAGGGTAGGGCGTCCGCGGACGCCCTCGAACCGCTACACCGCGTGAGCAGCCTCCATGGTGACCGGCCGGATCCGCGGCCTGAACGCGAACGTGGGTCCGTGACGTGGGTCAGGCGCACTCGGCAGGGGCTTGCCTTCCAACCAGGCGTGGGCCTGGTCGTAACCGACGCGCACCAAGTTCGCCGACTGGCCCAGATGAGCCAGCGGGATGTGCATCAACGGTGGAGGGATCACCCGGATGGTCGGCCCTTCGCTCTTGCCGTCATCGGGCGTCGTCTGGCGTGCCAGCGCGGCGACCTGCACTGGCGCGGTCGGGAGGACATAGATATCGCGTGCCCCGAGTGCCAATGCCTGATCCACCGGGACATCGGCCGCCGCCGCACCGTCCACGAGGAGTCTGCCGTCGATCTCGACGGCAGGCAGAAGGAGTGGGACGGCGCTACTGGCCAGGAGTGCCGTCGTCACATCACCCGCATTCAGCGCGACCGCCTCCCCCGTGGCGAGCTCGGTGGCGACCACGGTGAGCGGAATGGGGGCGTCCTCGAGACGGCGGAAGCTCACGAAGGTCTCGAGTATGCGGCGGATGGGCGCGGCGTCAAAGAGGTGGCGGGGCTTCCCCCGAAATCCTCCGACAAGCGTGCCCAGGTCCAAGCCGAGCACGTCCCTGCGCCGGAGCGTTGACCAGAGGCGGCCGATTTCGGTAATTCCGGGCAGATCAGGACGGCTGGCCAAGAACGCGCCGTTGATGGCGCCCACCGAGGTGCCGACGATCATGCCCGGACGCAGCCCGCTCTCGACCAGGGCGTACAACATCCCCACCTGGATCGCCCCGAGGTTGCCGCCGCCGCTCAGTACGAACGCCGTCGCGCCTGACTTGTGCGCGCCTGACCTACCCGGTGTCTGCACGGGCGTGAGCGCCCCAACCGCATCAGCCATAACCGCCCTCTCCCGTCCTCCCGGGTGAAGCCGACTAAGGCGGTTGGCCTTGGTTTAGACCAGAGCCGCCGTCTAACCGATCAGCGCACATCGGTGCACTTGTGGCGAGCATACCGACCGCGTCGTGTCGTCGTGCCGGCCACCTTGGAGGAGGCCGGCTCAACTCGCTGGTCACCCCACGTTGGGCCCAAACCGAAGAGGCGGGCGGGCCAAAATGACGGTGCCGAGCAGATGGTTATCCGGCGTGGTCGAGACGACGACGGCCAGCCGCCCCGAGTGGCGACCCCTGGGAAGCGAGACGGACGAGGAGTCGAAGGTGCCGCTGTAGGCGACCACGCAGATCCGCATACTCGACGGGGATTGGGTCTTCAGATCCCCGTAAAGGCGCGGCGCCTTTCGTTGCAGGGTCCCCATCGTGAGCTGCTGCACTTCGAGCAGATGCCCCTTGCCGTGGATCGCTTTGTTCGCCGTGGGAAGCGCGTGGTAACAGGAGATGGCGGACGAGCCCAGGTCGCTGCGCGCCGTGGTGCAGCCGGCCACGACGGTGGCCACGAGCAGGCAACCGACGATTCTCCCGCCGGCACGCCAAGAGGCGCGGCTTGTCCACTGACGCACGTCCCTCATCGCTTCACCGCCGGAGCGGATTCGACCGGCGCGCCATACGAGGGTCCGCTTCCCTCGTCGCCACTCAACTCGGCCTCGATCGGAGCCGAGAGCGCCTGACGCCTCCAGCGCCCTTTTCGCACTTGATAGGCCAGTTGGCCCCAGAGGAGCCACCCGACCACCAGGACGAGCCAGAAACTTATGACGCGGTACATGAGTACGGCGTCCACCGTTGAATTCTGCGAGCCCCCGAATGCCACGAGTGCGATGGTGATGCTCCCTTCCACCACCCCCAGTCCGCCCGGAGTGAATGGCAGGGTGGCCGCCAGTTGCCCGGCCCCGTAGGCCAGTAACAATCCCTTCCAGGGAATGCTCGCACTCACGGCCAGGAACATCAGGGCGAAGCACCCGCAATCAAAGAGCCAGTTGGTACAACCCCACAACACGATGCGAATGATGCGGCGCCGACTGAGATGCACCGAGGTGACCAGCGCGACGATCCGCTCCATGTTGGCTGCCGCATCACCACGGGGCCTCCCCACCAGCTTGCGTGAGACGCGAATGCTCCAGGTCAAGACGAAGGCGAGCGGCCGTTCGTAAATGAAAAGAGCGCTGATGGCCACCGTGATGAAAAAGACGCCGATGATGACCGGGATGAGGTCGAGGGAAGCACCTTCCCCCGTGGCGAGCGCCAGTCCGGCCGTGGCCACCAGCGACAGCGACACGGTCGACGCCACCAAGGTTCCGACCAAGGACCAGGCGGCCAGTGTGTCGTCGGCCCCGAAGCGCCGGTACCAGCGGAATCCGTACACGGCGGAGAAGGCGTTGCCGCCGGGTAACGAGTTCGTGATGGCCTGAGAAGCGAAGCTCATCTTCACCAGCGCACCTTCGGGCGCGGCCAGTCCCCCACTACTGAGGAACTCGTACTGCAATCCGGCGAAGCACACGAAGGAAGCGAGCTCGAGGAAGAGCGCCGGCGGCACCCACCACCATTTGAGTCTGTCGAACACCTGCGAGAAGCCCGAGAGCTCGCCGCGGTGCGATGACAGCGCCCACACGGCGACGACCACGATGCCAATGCCAAAAATGAATCTCAGCACGGGCCAGGCGCGGCCAAACAAGCCGACCGCATGCCGTATTCGAGACGAGGGTGCCGGCACCGGCGCGTCCAGCGCATGCTCCTGCGACGGTGCCGCCATACCGAGTGTCTAACCCACGTCCTTGGTCGCTCTCCCATTTTCCAGGAGGGAGATGTTCAGCCTGCTCAGCGCCCGACCCAGAGTGGCCTTGTCGCGTTCGGCCCAATCGCAGACCAGATCCTCTATGCCACGCCGGCGCTCCTCCTCCACCCCAGCCATCGTCTGGTGCCCAGCCTCGGTCAGCACGATGGTGGAGGACCGCCCGTCCAGAGGGTCGGGGCGTCGTTCGATCAAGCCCCCGCACTCCAGTGCGCTGATCTGGCGGGTGACGGTCGACGCGTCCAAGTTCAAGGCCGTAGCGAGGGCCTTGGTGCTCACCGGTCCCATGGCCTCGAGCATGCGGAGCGCGAGGTACCCGGCGCGGTCCACCTCGAGATAGAGCGAGCTGCGGCGGCCGAAGGTCTCAAGGTGCCGGACGAGCTTGAGCAGTTCCAACTCGATGACACCGATCGTGTCGGTCTCGATTGGGGTGGCTGCGACATGCATCGGGACATGCATCGGCCTTCACCTCCCCGTCTCCCAGTACACTATCGCGAGATACATGCATGATACATGTATCTCGGACGAAAGCGGATCTCGATGGTCTTTATCTTGGCGCTTGGCGCATCGTTGGCCAACGCGCTCACCAGCGTGTTCCAACGCATGGGGGTAGAGGACGCGCCCGCCGAGAAGACGCTGAAACTCAGCTTGATGACCTACGCCGTGCGCCGTGGTGTCTGGCTCCTCGGATTCGCCTTAATGATCGTCTCGTTCATCCTCCAAGCGGTGGCACTGCACTTCGGTCGGCTCTCCGAAGTGCAACCCATCTTGACCCTCGAGTTGGTCTTCCTCGTCGCGGTGCTGTCCATATGGTTGGGGTTCACCGTAGGTCCGCGCGAATGGCTCGGCTCGATCGCAGCCGTCGGAGGTCTTGCCGGCTTCCTCTACTGCGCCGACCCCAAGGACGGGAATCTTTCCGCCTCCTTTTGGAGTTGGCTGATTACCGGACTGGCTTGTGGCGCCGGCATCGTGGTGGCGGTCGTCCTGGCCCGGCGCGGGGCCCGGTGGTGGCGCGCCGCCATGTTCGGCACGGCCGCCGCCATCAGCTACGCCTTCACGGCCGCCTGCACCAAGGTGGTCTCGAACTACGCGGCCAAGGACTGGGTCTCGCTCTATCGGCACGGCCAGACCTACGCCCTGATCTTCTTCGGCATCTTGGCCGTGTTCCTGACGCAGAACGCCTTCCACGCCGGGCCGATCGTGGCCTCGCAGTCCACGCTCGTCATGGTCGATCCCATAGCCAGCATCCTGATCGGCGTCGGCCTCTTCGGCGACGACCTGCGCACCGGCGGCGCCTGGGGGCCGCTCGAAGCCATCTCCCTACTCATCATGTTCCTCGGTGCGTTCTCCCTTGCCCATTCCCCTCTCGTGAGCGGGATGAAGGGCGAAGACGATCAGTTCCATCAGCTGCTTTCCCAACGTGCGCGCGCCGAGCAACTCGCAAGCAACACGCCGCCGCCCCTCTCACCTTCCTGAGACCTTGCGCCAGGCGCGCCCGAGGGTGCCAAATCTGCCTCGGCATCGGCCTGAACCGTGCCTGGCCAGCCCTTTTGTGAGGCGAGATGGAAGAAAGCGGCTAAATTCTCGAGGTCGTGCGCCGTGTCAGGTCGGAAACACCAGTCGAATCTGGCGCGGGAACTCTCGGCGGCGGAGCGCTGGCCTCGGCCCTCCTCGTGGCACTCTTTGCCACAACTTCACTCGGCAGTGTTGTCTTGAGCGGCCCAGCCGGGGCCGATCAGGTCGGGACACTGCAGGCGCAGGCCAGGACGATCTCCGAGGAGCTCGTGCAGGAACAACTTCAAGCGGGCGCGTACCAGCAGCAGTACTCGGTCGCCTCGGCCCGTTTGGCCAATGACCAACGGGCCATCACCACGCTCCGCACGCAGATCAAGACCGACAGGGTACAAATCGCCAAACGACTGCACCTGGTGCGCCACTTGGCGGTGGAGAGTTACATCTTGGACGGTTCCGTCTCCTCGGGCTCTGGTGCCGCGCTCTTCGGGGAGAACGTCACCACGGTGCAATCGGCCAATGAGTACGCCACCATCAGCCTCGGCGATCTCAACAAAGCGGTGGATCAACTGCATTCGGCTCAGCGCACCCAGCAAAGCCAGCAGAGCACGCTGACCCGTCAACTCGCCAGCGATCGCGTCGAGGAAGTGCAGCAGGCCTCGTACCTGTCAGGGGCGAACGCCTCGGTGGATGCACTCCAAGCGTCGCAGGCCAAGGTCACGGGACAACTGGCCGTGGCCGTGGCCCAGCAGAGTGCGGCGTTGGCGCGTGCGGCAATCACCGCGGTGGCGACGGCACAACGCACCGCGGTGCAGCGCAGCGGTGCGTCGACCGCGTCCTCGGGTGGCGCGTCGTCGGGTGGCGCGTCGTCGGGGGGCGCCCCCGCACCGTCGACGAATACGACCGACCCCGCCCTGAACCCGTTCCTTGCCTGTGTGGTACAGGCCGAATCCGGCGGCAACTACCAAGCTGTCTCGCCCAATGGCCTCTATCGGGGCGCGTTTCAATTCAGCCAACCGACGTGGAACTTCGCCGCCCAAGCCGCAGGCCGCCCGGATCTGGTAGCCGTTCCGCCCAACAAAGCGAGCAAGGCCGACCAGGATACCCTCGCCGTTGCCCTGTTCGCGCTCGACGGCGAGCGCCCCTGGCTCGGAGATCGCTGCAGCAGCTAGTGGTTCAAGTCTTTGCCACGAGCGCCACCGCAGCATCGGGCTCGAGGACGCGGAAGCTGAAGCTTTCTTCGATGTAGAGCCGGACGACATCGGCATCGTGGCTGAGGTAGCCGATGGAGAGGTCCTGCCCCGAGTCGAACGCAAAATCTCCGCCGCGCAGGCTCAACACCACTCCGCCCTCTACCCCGGGAGCCCACACCAGCGGGCCGCCCAGAATCCGGTGGAGGTGATCGAAGAGCAGATGCCCACCGTGCTCGGTGGTCTCGACGATCCGGGTGTAGCTCTTGGGGCAGATGGCCAAGCCGTAGGGACCATCCATGCCGGACTGACGGAGGGCGTCCACCGCCCGGGCCACGGCGTTGGGATACTGCGCCATGTCCTCTTCGTGCACGATCGGCGCATGAGAGGTGCTTTCGGTGATGCCTTCGATCCCGCCGGCCTGATACCCGTGGAAGACAGCCACGTTCTCGCCGACGGCGATCTGCGCCACGGCCTCGTCCAACTCGGGCAGATCGATATCGGTGGCACCGCGATCGGCGTCGTCGAGCTCAATGCGCGAGACGCTGAATTCGGCTCGCAACTCCACCAGGGGCAGCACCCGTCGCTGGGCCGCAGAGACACCCTCGGAGGGTCCCGAGACCGTCGCAATGCGGCCGAGGTTGGTGGCCGAGTGCTGCCAACCGTGCGGCCCCGCAAAGTCGACGAGCTTGCGCGCCGCAAGATACGTCGTGAGTCGGCCTTTGGCTTCCTCGTCGATGGCGCTCCAGCCGGTGTCCGAAATAGGCGCCAGGTCACGATGTAGGTGATTCATTGCTCCACTCCCTTGAGGCTTCCGATTCCCAATGACCCCAGCCCGCCCGGAGTCGGTGTCTCATCGCCGTCCGCTCCGGACCTGTCATCGGTCGTCCCGACCTCGGTGATCGGTTCGGCGGTGAACAAGAACTTGCGTAGCTGCGTGTCCAGAGCGGGATCGCGCCGGCGTAACCATTCGAGAGTCATGGCCGCGTGTTCCTTCTCGTCGTCGCGGTTATGGGCCAAGACAGCGGCCAAGCTCTCGTCGGACGTGGCCTTGACGCGCTGGTCGTACCAGTCGATCGCCTCGAGCTCCTCGGTCAACGACGTCATGGCTCGGTGATGATCCACCGTCGCCTCGTCGAGGAGATCCGACGCCTCGTGCAGTCCCTCGCTTGCCATCTGCTGCGTCACCTTTCGGTCTCGACTCGTCCCTGGCCGCTCGGCGGCTCGTCAGAGCTCACTAGCTCGTGTGACCTTATTCGGTGTCACAGTAGAGCATGTCAGGAGGCTCCAGCCTCGCTCGGGATTCAGGCCGTGAACGTACGGATCCCCCCGGCGATGGTCAGGGCCACATGGCGACTCGAGGGCTCACGCAGCGCCACGTCGAGTGGCACGTCGAGCAGGCAGAGATCGGCCGGTGCTCCCGGCCTCACCCGTCGGATGGGGCCGCCCGGTAGATCCAGCGGGCCTAGGAAGAGCGCCAATGCGGCCGCGGGCGCCAACCCCTCGTCCGCTCCTACGGAGGCCCCACTCGGGGCACTTCGCTCGGTCGCGGCGCGTAGGGCGAGCCAGGGATCATCGGGCCCGAACGGCGCGTCGGTACTCCCCCCGACAGGAACTCCGGCCGCCTGGAGGGAAGCACAGCGGTAGAGGTCCGGACGATCGGCCGGCTCGACCTCGCTCAGGTACACGTCTCCCCTGGCCGCGATGAACGCAGGCTGCGTCACGACTGTGAGGGAGAGCTGCGCCATGGCCCCGATGACCTCGGACGGCGTCACCGAGGCATGCTCAATACGGTCACCGGCCGCACTTCCGACCTCCTCCCACACGGCGAGGGCCAGGAGCAAGGCAGCCCGGGTCACACAGTGCACGGCGACCGGCCGGCCGGAGCGATGGGCGCGCTGGAACGACGTCACCAGGTCCTTGAAGGACGGGAGCTCGTGGTCAGGAATCACGACCTTCACCGGCCCCCTGCGCAGCGGCGCCGGTGGGTGCACCTCGGCGAGCTCGGGACCGCCCGTGGTGGCGACGGTCAAGGGCAGCGCGCCCGTGCGCACGGCCTGGCCCAGCAGGTCCAGGTAGTCGACCGTTGCCGTCGGCGTGCAATCGGTCACCCCAGTGACCCCGAAGGAGGCCAGCCGGCGCCCGATGGCGGCAAGGTGGTCGTTCGGCTCAGCCACGGGAAGTCGCTCGTGCAACCACGAGTCGAGGCGGAATAGCCGCCCGGTCGGTCGGCCCGCCGTGTCGCGTTCAATGCCGGGGGGTCCCGTGTCCTCCCCGCCCTGTTCACCCAGCCCGACCTGATCCAACGCCGCACTGCTGAGGACCCAGAGGGCGCCCGAGCGGTGCTGGACCCGGACGGCACGACCGGGTGCGAGGGCGTCGAGGCGCCCGCGGTCCAACGCCCCCTCCACCACCTCGTCGTAGTGCACGGCCCGGATAGCGTGGCCGGCGGGGGTATGGGCATGCGCCTCCCGCAGTCGCTCGTCGAGCTGGCGAGATACGTCGAGCGATCCCATGGCCGCCGCCATGGCCAACAGGTGAACGTGGTGATCATGGAGGCCGGGGAGGAGCGCACCCCCGGCGCAGTCGATCTCGACTGCACCCTCGGGCAGGGCGGTACCTGGAGGGCTAAGCGCCACAATACGGTTGCCCTCAATCCGCACGTCCACCCGCTCCCCGTCGACTTGGGCTTGACGCAGCACGAGCGAGTTCATCAGGCCAGTCCGGCCATCACTGCTGCGGTGTCCTCCCCCAATGCGGGGGCGCGCCCGTGCGCCCGTCGGGCTCGGGGAAGCTCCACGCGCAAGCCGGTCACCTCCAGCAAGGGTCCGGTCACGGACGCGGCCATCGGTGCCATGGCGGCGTCAATGAGCCACCGCCCCCCGACCTCCAGCGCCTCCAGCACGGCGGCGGCAGTGACCAGGCCGGTGACAGGATCGGCCACGGCATCGGCCACAAAGCATGGACCGTCGTCGTCGGATGCGACCAGGCCGCCGGCCGCGGCGGCCACATCGCCAAATCCCACCCGCTGGCCGGTGACCGGACCGCGCCCGTGGCTGGTGATCGAAGCCCATATCCGGGGCCCGCCTGCCTGACGCAGCATGCGGCGGCTGTCGATGCCCATCTGGGCCAGGGCCCGCGGCCGGCTGCTCTCGATGACGATGTCGGCCCCGGCGATCAGCCGCCCCAGGTCGCGTTGGCCGGCCGCCGTGGCCAGGTCCAGCGCCACTGACTGCTTTGCCCCGTTGAGGAGATCGAAGAATGGGCCAGGACCTTGCCGGGCGGCGTCGGGACGTGACGTCGATTCGACCTTGATGACATTGGCCCCGGCCCCGGCCAGCAGCTGGCCGCAGAGCGGCCCCGCCCATAATGCGGACAGATCGACCACGGTCGCTTCCCCGAGAGAACGTGACCCGCCGTGGTCCCCGTCCACCCACTCGGCGCCCACCGGAAGGTCGAAGGAGTCCTGCGCATTCGGCGCCACGGAGCCCACTGCGGCAATGGGCAGACCCAACAACGCGGCCTGCTCGTCGAGTGCGGCCGCCGTCACTCCTGCAGCGACCTCGTAGACGATGGGCCACGGATCGTCCGGCGAAACGTGGCGTCCCAGCCAGGCGGGGAGCGCCTCCACATCGCTGGGCCGGGGTAGGGACACCGCCAGCCAACCACTGCGGGTGGGCACGAGGCGCGTCACCCCACCGCAGCTGATGGCACCGCGGCGAGAGAGATCGCTGAGGGCGGCCCGCTCGCCCAGGAGAGCCAGCCCGTCCACGACCTGATCGCTCTCGCTGTGGCGTTGCACCACAGCCGCCGCCCGCTCGACCAGGTCGATCAGCGCGGCCGGCGCGCCCAGAGGCGGGCCCTCGGGTCGTCCGGTCAGGACGCAGGCGCCGCTGCTCGCCCAGGCCTGGGCTCGTCGATTCACGGCGCAATCCTCCCACTCATGATCTCCCATTCATGCCTGCCACCCGGGGCCGGGCACGGAGGCAATGGGAGGCGCATGGCTTGTCCTGTAGCGTCGTGACATCCGCGTTCTCCACACATCCGACGGCGAGCTGGCCGCCCTGGTGCGTTCGCCTTTCGCGGCGGAGCTGCTGACCGACCCTGACGGGTTACTTGTGCTCGCCAGCCCCGATGCCAGCGGGGCCGGCGACTCTCTTGATGATGGGTCCGCTGGCACTGGCGCGGCCGCGATGCTCGAAGGCCTCTCCTCTCTTCCCTGCGTGGTGGTGGCCGTCGACCGCGCGGCCGGCGCCGCTCCGGCCTGGGCCGACGTGGCACCCGAAAAGGGCGTGGCATCGGTCGACGACATCGCCGCCGCAGTGGAGCGGAACCCCATCGCCGCCACCACGCTCGTGCTGTGCCTGCGCGAAGGAGCCCCGTCCCTGGGCCGGGCCCTGGTGGCCGAGTCTGCGGCCTACTCGGTGCTGCAAGGCGGGGCCGAGTTCAAGAAGTGGCGAACCAAGCGACCCGTCAAAGAAGCCCGGCCAGAGGTCGGCCCCGCGGTCAAGGTGCTGCGCCAGGGCGATCGCCTCGAGCTCGTCCTCAACCGCCCCCACGTGCGCAATGCGCTGAGCCGGTCCCTCCGCGACGGGCTCCTCGAGGGTCTGGCACTGGCCGACGCGGATCCGTCGTTACGCGAGGTCTCACTCCGTGGGGAAGGGCCGAGTTTTTGCAGCGGGGGCGACCTCGACGAATTCGGCACCTTCCCCGATCCGGCCGCGGCTCACGTGGTGCGGCTGGCGACCAGCATCGGGCGGTCAATGGCGGGCCTCGGGACCCGCCTGGTGGTCCACGTCCATGGCCCGTGTGCCGGCTCGGGAGTCGAGTTGCCCGCCTTCGCCTCCCGCGTCGTGGCTCACCGCAGCTTCACGGCGGCTCTCCCCGAAATCGGCCTGGGCCTCATTCCCGGAGCCGGCGGCACGGCCAGCATCACGCGGCGGGTGGGGCGGCACCGCATGGCCCTGCTGGCCCTGGGCGGCAAGCCGATCGACGCCACCACGGCGTTGCGCTGGGGGCTGGTCGACGAGTTGACCGATGAAAGACCGGATTGAGCGGCGGGCGGTACACGCAAGACACGTGGCCAGGCTGACCTCTACCCCGCAGTGTTGTAGTTGTGGACCTCGTTGAATTCGACGCTCGTCGGGGGCGAAATGCCTACTTCCTGAGTGACCGGGACGATCTTTTCCTGGGCGAACTTCTCGAACCCCTCGCGAGTCGTCCAAATATCGGTGATCTCGACCCCCTCATCGGTCGCGACCACATAATGGAATAACAGGCCGGGGGCGATATGCGGGCCCTCGGCAATGATTCCCATTTTGCCAGCGGCCTGATCGTATTGATCGAGAGTGGCACCGGTGAATTTCTGCTGGACGACGACCGCCATGACGCGCCTCCTTGAATGGTGAGTGGGGGCAGGTTACACGGGTGTTGGAGCCGGCTGACGAGGTCGCGGTCGTCATGCGCCGAGGGGTGCCAGTGACGCCCTGCGCCGGGTCAATCAACCTCGACGAAGTCGACTCTTGCGAGCGGACTGCCCTGCACCCACTCGTCGAGCTCGGCTCGTGGCCACTCGCTGTCGTCGCCACGGCGCTGATTGAATTGGTCAACAAGTGGGGCGAGCAACCTGCGACGTTCTGCCTCATCGGTGATGACGACAGCGACTGCAGGCAGATCGGCTACGACGCCATTCTTGAGATGGAAGGTGAAGCGTGGCTCCGCGCCGAGATTCGCCAGCCAATCCCGGGTACGAGGAGCTGGAATCCCACTCAAATAGATCGACTCCTCCACCCGATAGAAGACAATTTCGATCCGTCGTGGTTCCCCTGAACGTCGGCCATTCGTGGTGATGTCGATCGTGCGATCCTCCATGCTTGAGGATGGGCCGATCGCCAACGCGCGTCGAACGTCCTCACGCATCAGGAGGTCTCTTTGTAGCCGAAGCACATCGTCCTTGTTCCTCTCGCCTTGGCGAAGGGCGGACCCTCAAGAGAATCGGAGAATCCAGTCATAGTTGCAAACTGAATGAAGCCTACCCACAGGTAAAAGTGACAGCGCAGCGATCAGTTGCTTTCTGGCACTGCTCCGCCGCGACGAAGCGTTGTCGATCGCTCGTCGGTTGAGCGACTGGCTCTGCCAGATCGTTGGCGTATTTCTTGAGTGGACGAAGGAGGCCTGGAGTACCAGCCGATCACCGGTAGCTAGCCGTGGGTACCTGCCCGGCGGAAGTTGGGATGGCGTTGGGGAAACGTTGGATCGAGATCGATGGTGGGTTCTTACGCTCAGACGGAGAGGTCCTTGGACCGGATGGGAGATCGGACTCATGTCAACGCTGGGACGGGGCACGGTCGCAATGCACCGGAAAATGCTGGCCCTTGCGGTTCTTATCGGAGTTGGGCTGGCCGCCATTCCGTTGACCGCCACCATGGGAGCTTCGGAAGCGCGAGCACACGTCAGCAAGGTCAATCCGAGGATCTGTCCAGCCCCTCCGGTCCTTGCCAAGGCGCTCGGTGTGGAGGTGTTGCAAGTCAATGGCACCGTCAATACTGGCCCGAACGACGACAATACTTGCAACTACCTCACCAACTTGGAGGGCGGGACGCCCAAATGGCTCCCCCTGGTGGCATTCCTTTGGCCGATTCAAAAGGCAGATTTCGAAGGGCAACGCACGGTGGTGCGCGAGCCCATCGTCAACCTGAAGATTGGCAACGAAGGTTTCGCCTTGAAAACGGGTGGGGATTTGTGGGTATTGAGCGGAACAATCGAGCTTGAAATCAAGGCTGGAGGCGCTTCCGTGACTACGTCGCAGTTGGCGGCCCTCGCCAAGAAGATCCTCTAATCCAGCACGGCGTCTGTTTGGGTTTCGCTTCCTTCCTCAACCTTGAATTGGCAACGAAACTCGGGTCGTCCGGATAGGCGGGTCAGCAGCTTGGAGTTGTCCGCAAGTCGTTAATCAGACCCCTTCGTTGGTTGCCGTGCGGGTGCCCCGGTACGAATCCTCTTTGAGTCAAGTCCCCAATTTCGGGTTCTTCAAGGCGCGACGAGACGAGCCGCAATCAGGGGACGCAGCCGCGTAGGCTTTGATGGGTCCGGGAGTGACTTCGCCAAAGAGCCGGCCGCGCAGGGTGGAAGGCCGGTCACGCAGGCTAAGAGTCGTCCCTGGGTGGCAGCACCTGCCACCAGTCTCAAGCAGGCACCATGGGGGCTACTTCAAGACGACGCACTGAAACCCGTGGGAATATGGTGACAGCCACCATGAGCCAGTCGGAACTTCCACCGGAGCCGTCAGGCTGGGTAGCCCGTGACCGAGAGTTTGCCCTCGCCCGCTCGATCCATGTCGAGAAAGTCCGGGCTTGGCGAAATGCGGGTGGATACTGGCCAGTTGGAGGGAATCCAAGTCACCCTAAGGAGTTGGCGCAGGTGGAAGCAGCCCAAGAGGCCTACTACGCCATGTCACGAGAAGTGATGCCTCCACTGTTCTCAGACTTTCTGTATGGAATCACATCAGTGAATCCGCTTCTGGAGGGAATCGCAGATGGAAACGCATCATCCATCGAGGATGCGATTGCCTGGCTGGAGGACGACCCGTTTGCTCGCTGGACCGGCTACCTAAAGCAGAAGATTATGTGCCGACTTTGTGGCGCATCCCTTTCTGCCTCCCACAAGGAGCGCTTGCAGCATGTGCTTCTACGAATAACCACCCGCGGCCCGCGTCAAGAGTTTCGCGACGCATGCAGACTGGCTCGGCACGTAGACAACCCGGAGTTTCGGAACCGACTTCGTGCTCTGGCGGACCGGCAGGAGCCACACATCTCCTATGCGGCTGGTCGGATGCTGGCGGCTTGCGAGACCAAGGGGAAGCGAAGTCGGACTGGGTGACCCGTGCTCGTCGGGTCCGACCCAGTCCAATATGAGGCTAGCGCCCTGCCCCACTTCGCCGGGACGAGGTGCACCTTCAGTGGCGGAGCACCTGCTCACTCCTGACCTCGATGAGCTTCTTGACGAGTGCTTTGGGCAATGACCGATCAATCGGGAACTGGAGAGCACCCTTAGATGTCTTGTAATCGGCGAGATCCGCTTCCAGTTCCGGAAAGACCGACCCGCTGTGCGGCAGATAGCTGAGGTGGTTCTTGAAGGCTGCGAACCCCGCGACGACTTTGCCTTCCAACCTGAATGCCGGAACGCCGTATGACATCCCTTGTTCCGCCGATGGGATGACCTCAAGGATGGTCCGTCGGAGAGCATCGAGCGTGCTGCGCTTGGGCTCCTCCAGGGCGGCCAAGTAGGAATCGACTTCAATCTTCGACATGTCAGTCATCTTCGCAGACACGGCGAGACAAGAACCCGCCCCGACCGCCGGGAGGATGGCGCGTCCAATGACGGCGACCCCGTCGTTGATTCCTGCGGACGGTAGTGTCCGATCGATGTCCCTAGCCACGATCTGGAAGCACGAATTCGAGCGATCTGCATTGCTCTGCCCGGCGTGACGGAGAAGCCGAGCCACGGCGCGCCAGCGTTCTTCGCAGGTAGGCAGTTCTTGATGCTGTGGCTCGATGGTCACCACGATCAACGATTCGCCCACATGTGGTGCGCGGCTCCGCCGGTTGTTCAGGATGAACTCGTCACGACCGAGCCCGATCGCTTCTTCCGTCCACCGTATGTCGGAGGGCGCGGCTGGATTGGCGTTCGACTCGATGGCGAGATTGACTCGGAAGAGATCGCAATCGTGTGTGAAGAAGCATTCCGTTCGGTCGCATCAAAGAAGCTGATCGCGATTCTTGACCTCAGCCGGGGTCAGAGTGCCTGTCTGCTCATCCATTTCCGACGGGTGCCCCCTACGCCGGACCGGGGTGTGGACGACGGAAAGCTACGTCGTACAATCCCGGAAATGAGCGAAATCGATGCGCCGTTTGCCTGGTCGGGTCGGGTTCTACGAGGATCAGTTTCAAGACATGGTCACGTTTCGAGACATTTCTCGATCGGTTACATGGAGCGTCGGACGACAAGAACTCACTGGCGGCCGACTTACTTTCACGTCAGACGGCATTTACTGAAAAGAAGGGAGCATGGCAAGCCCCAGAAGCCAGATACACGGGACATTTGATCTACCCTGGGCCACAGTCAGCAGTATCGATGTCGGCAACATTCCTCACTAGATGAATTTCCTTGGCGGAGGTCGGGCTGTTCGGCACCACTGGGGCAGTCTGGCAACGAAGATCAGGGCCACTCGCAAGGCCGACCACCTTTGGGTGGTACAGGAGATCGCTGGTCTGCTTGACTGAGAGAGGTGGGAGACGTTCGGTGTCGCCCGGCCGGGCCTGAGGACTTCGACTTTCTCGCCACGATGCTTGGCGAGGCCGCAGTCTGGCGTCCCGACAAACCGACACCGAGCGGTGACCAAGTGCTCGCCGATCCACGCTACGCGATGTACCTCGTCGGATGGCCGATGCAGGGTGACTATGGACTGATTGCCGAACAAGATGGACCGATTGGCGCGGCTTGGTATCGGATCTACACCGAGGTGACCCACGGCCATGGCTTCGTCGCTGAGGAGATCCCGGAGCTGTCCATCGCGGTCATCGCATCCCGTCGGCACGAGGGGATCGGACGGCGGCTCCTCGTGGATCTCATCGAGGCCAGCGTTGCCCAGGGATACCCAGCCATCAGTCTCAGCGTCAACAACGGCAACCCAGCGCGAGGCCTCTACGAGTCGGTCGGTTTCGTCTATGTCGGAAAGCGGGGATCGACCTGGACGATGGTCCGGCACGCGGCTCGATCAAACTGACCCACTACCGGGATTCGTAGTTTGGCTCTCAGCGCAGCACTGGGTGCCGACGCACTCTTCGGGCTAGGCAGTCTTCGGAGCGGTCGTGTAGCTCGTCAGCATCGTCTACCGAAGTCGAAATCGTCCATCCAAGTTCGGAGACCTGGGCCTGTCCCCGAACGCCAGAACGAAGCCACCATTTGGAAATAAGTCAGAGGCAACTACGCGAGGGCTATGTGGTCTAAGGGGACGATCCTAGATCGCGAGACTTCCCTTCCCTCGTCGGTCCGTGGTGCTTGGTATGGGATGGTATCGAACGGACCGTTTCGCGCGAGATACTGGCCTGGTGCGTCGCATCAAGCACCTTCGGCTGTTGTCCTTATCCTCAACCCCCATCGCGGTACTCGCGATCTTGGTTTCCTTGGTGACATGGGGTGTTAACGGTCCGGCTGCCTACGCCTCCGCAACGAAGGCACGTACCCCCGTCCTTGGCCAAGAAGGGTTTGGCATCCCTAGCGCGACTGGGTGGGGCACTTATAGGCCGAATGCATTCTTCAACGGAGGAGACCCCTCCGGTAGCGTTGTGACGATTACGTGGAAACACTGGGGAAGCCGCGCTGCCACCGGGATGGGGAGGGGGTTCATCTTCAAGCCGAATGGCGGCTACTACCCTGGCTCCGTCTCGGTTGACTTGCGTGCGTTCGATCTTGGCCATTGCACACCCCGCGGTCCGCTTGCCTATGAGCGCTTGGAAGTTCGCTATCCATCTCGGCCAGGCGGCACACTCGGCAAGTGGAGGCCTTGGAGCCCGTCGCTCTGCGTAACGACGTCTTCGAGCACGACGACGGAACCGGCGGTCAGTGCAGTCCCACCGTGTCGGGATGGTGCGATTTCGGTATCCGGCGCGGGCGGTGGCGCCGGTCTAGGGCACGAAGGCCAGGTCATCTTGTTCACCAATGACAGTAAATCGACATGCACCTTGTCGGGTTATCCCGGCGTGGCTGCACTTGATGAGCAGGGTAATCAGGTCGTCCAGGCCGAACGGACGCTGAACGGTTATCTAGGCGGCCTCCAAAACGGTGCAACCACTCCGCCCACTGTCGCGCTGGCGCCAGGGCAATCGGCGTCAGCGCAGGTCGAGGGAACGGATGTTCCCGTTGCCCCGGCCACCTCATGCCCGAGCTATCCCGCTCTCCTTGTCACACCGCCCAATCTCACTACTTCCGTCCGGGTGACAACCGGACTGCCTGGCTGCAGCCCGCTACAAATCCATCCGGTGGTACCAGGACAGACCGGCAGCGCGGGCTGAGGCCAAAACTTCTATCCATCGCATCCGCCCTGCCTCTCAACGCCGGGACGAGGCTCGGGGACGGGTTTCAAGACCGTCGACTTGTCCGCAAGTCGTTAATCAGACCCTTCAGAAAAACGATATCTGCCGGCACTTTTGGGCGTGTGGAAAGTCTGCCGATGTTAGGTGGGTCGACCGCGATCTTGATCGCAGCTGAATTGTCCACTGTCCGGTTGTCAGGGTTGCTACTTGCCGTCCGAGTCAATCGCGAACTGGCGGCGCGATGCCGGGAGCACACGCCAGAGCCGTCCGACAAGAATCGCCAGCCCAAAGATGCACACGTAGACGAGCGGAAGCAAAGTGCCGCCCACCTCGGTGGCCTTCCCGTTGACGAATGTGAACGTCGCATCGGTGAAGACATAGGCGACACCGTGCCAGTGGAACAGTCCAGTGGCGTGCGGATTGGCCGCGATTACGCCCCCCTTGAAGGCGTCGATTCGGGCATTTGACAACCAGAACATGAGCGCGAACGCCGGGAAGACGCAGATTGCTGCCCACCAGGAAGGTCCCGGTCCGCCGTACTCAGCAATGATGTAATCGGCGGCCATCGTGCGGACGTTGCCCAACCGACGCAAGGCTTCCTTGGTGCCGACGTCGGCGGAGGCCGCCCGCAGGTTGACTCGCAGCTCGCGGCGCTTCGCGGCCTGGGAACGCAATGGCAGAGTCTGCAAGTAGCTGTTGAGAGTCCACACAGCCCGCTCGATACGGAGCCGGTCTGTCCAGATCAGGGTTCCACTCATTTCACACTTCCTTTGTAGGTTGAACTGGTTGGGGCGGGTAAGGGCGTGACAACACCGGGGTGACCACGTCGGCAAGCGAGAGCCAGGAGGACACGCCCTCGGTGAGTGCCGCATAACCGGCCTTGGTGGGTCGGTAGTACTTCCGGGCCGGACCCGAACGCGACGAAACCAGACGGGCGCTGACTCGGGACTCGCGTTCGAGCCTTGCGAGGGCGGGATAGACCGTGCCGTCGGAGATATCGGATAATCCGAGTTGATGCAGGCTCTGAACGACCTCGTACCCGTAGGACTCGCGGTCGGCGAGCAGGCGCAGCAACAACAGCGACAGGACGCCTTTGAGGAGCTGAGGATCGTGAGTCGGGGGCATGTGTTCACACTAAGCCAGGTACTATGTATTGTCAAGTACTAAGCTAAACCAGGTTAGGGATGACTCGCTCAAACATCCGAGGCGACCTTGGGGGAGCAACGGCGTGACGGAGAGGGCTACGCCCTCCGTAATGGCGATTGGAGGGGCCGCATCGAAGCGCTCTGCACCGTTGGTTGGACGGCTTCGGCTCTAGTCCAGAAGCGATCCGTTCGGCTACCCATGGTGGCGTGTGGTTCCGTATGCGCGGGCCGGTGCTCGCGTGATTGCCCCTCCGACGCGCCATGCCAATATGTATCTCGCCTCATTGGTATTGGACGTGCCCCACTTCGCCGATTCGGTGCTGGGCTTCCGGGCCGGTCCCGGCCGGGTTCGAGGAGGTTCGACTTGTCGAGCCAGTTCGGCCTGGTCTGCCCGCAAGCGGATAACGAGAATGCCGCCTCGAGGCCCTATTTGGACGAACCGGCCTTTCACCAGCTCCGTGACCTCAGCCCGGATCCGACCCAGCTCCCCGTGAGACGGCATGGCGTCCATGATCACTTTGTCCCGCAGCAAAGAATGTGCCGTCGCGGCACTTCGAGCTAGTCACCAAATCACTTTCGGCGACCATTCATTGCTGTGCATGTGTCAACTCCGGAGCCGCCGGCCAGAGTGGAATTTGAGCTGGAGGAGGTTCTTGATCTGCTGGCATCGCTCGACCGGACAGTCGGGACGTCCTTGTCAACACCGGCCACCTTTCCGTGCTTTCCCAGGTCGAGCATCAGATCCAGCACTTGAGCCGTAAACTTGGGATTGACGAAGGAGGTCCAGATGTCTCCTGAGCTTCTCAGGGTTTCAGAAGCGGCACGTCGTCTCGATATTCCCACCAAGGAACTTCTGCGCCTCGTTCATGGTCGGAGGATCCGCTACGAGCTGGTCGACGGGATCGCTCACATCCCCGATGATGCTCTCGAGGAATACCGAGCTACGGCTTCCTGAACCCGGCTGCTTAGGGAGCTGTGGGCTCCGGGCTCAGCTCGGCCTTGAGCACCCGACGGAGCAGCTTGCCGGTCTCGTTGTACGGCAGCTCGGTGCGGAACTCGATGAGCCCAGGCGCCCGGGTGGAGCGGAGTCGCTCGGCCACCCACGCCCGCAGAGCGTCGGGGTCGGCCTCGTAGCCCTCGTGGAGCACGACCACCGCCGCCACCGCTTCGCCCCATTCTTCATCGGGCACTCCGATCACGGCGCAATCGGCCACGGACGCGTGGGCCAGCAACACGTCTTCGATCTCCCCCGGCGAGAGGTTTTCCCCACCTCGAACGATCACGTCGTCCAGGCGGCCTTCGACAAAGAGAAATCCATCGGCGTCCAGCCAGCCCCCATCGTTGGTGGCCAGCCAGCCCTCGGGTGAGAGCGAAGCTCCTCGGCCGAGGTATTCGCCCGAGACTTGGTCGCCCCGCACCCAGATCTCCCCATGGGTCCCGGCGGGGACGGGTGCGCCCTCATAGTCCCTGATCTCGACTTCGAGGTTCGGGAGGGGGCGGCCGACCGAGCCCAGGCGGGCCCGCACTTCCGGGTCGCTCGATGCGGCGGCCTCTTTGTGGTCATCGGGGCCGAGCACGGCAATGGTCGAGCTGGTCTCGGTGAGCCCGTAGGCGTTGACCAGGCCGGTATGGGGCAGATGCTCGAGGGCCCGCTCCACCAGGGCCATGGGCATGCGCCCACCGCCGTAGGAGAGATGACGGAGGGCCGGCAGCTTCTCGCCCCGCTCAGCCAGTACCTCGAGGATGCGCCCGAGCATGGTGGGCACGACCATGGCGTGGGTCACCGCTTCTTCGGCCGCGGCGTCCACCCAGCTCTCGGCTGTGAACTGGGGCAGGTAGACCAGGCGACGGCCGGACCAGACCGAGGTCAGCACGGCCGCGATTCCCGCGATGTGGTACGGCGGGACGCTGACCAACGCCGCGTCCTCGGGCTCGGCTCCCATGAATTCCACCGTCTCGAGCACGTAGCTGGTCAGGTGGCGGTGGCGGAGCACGGCGGCCTTGGGCTCTCCCGTCGTCCCGCTGGTGAACAGCAAAACCGCGGGGTCCTCGGTGTCCGTGCTCGGAGGCGTGGTCGGCTCGGGGCCATCGAAAGCCACGAATTCGGTGCGGCTCACCAAGCTGAGCCCGGAGATGTCCGCGTTAAGGCGGCTCGGGACAGAAGACTCAACCACGGCCAATCCGGGGGCGGCCCGTTCCATGATGGCGGTCAGCTGCGCATCGGCCAGCCGGTAGTTGACCGGCACGTAGGGGATGCCGGCCAAGGCGGCGGAGAAAAGGCCGATCGGGACGGCCTCGGAGTTCACATCGACCGCAATCAGTCGCTCGGCTCCGATGTTCTGAAGGTGGCGGGATACGGCCTGGGCTTTTTCGAAGAGCCTCTCGTAGGTCAGGTCACCTTCGTTGGGAGCCGCCACCGCCACCCGGTCGGGCAGCGCGCCGGCCACGATCTCCAGCAATGAGCTCAGGTGCATGGCGGCGGGTTCAGTCCGAGGAAGGCAGCGGCTTGGCTTCTTTGAGGGGGATCGCCACCCCGTCCAGGGCCAAGGTGCCCGTTCCGGCCTTGGTGACCAGCAGCTCGATGCCCGAATCAGCGTCGGCGTAACGCTTGCCGATGGGCGAACCCTCCGCGAAGGACGGGTCGAGCGTCAGGTCGGACGCGGCGTCGGTGCCGACCGGGACCACGGGGTGTCCGCCACACTCGAGGGTCACCCCTTGCGTCGGCGCCCGCACCACGATCACCTCGGTGTCACAGACTTGGCTGGCCCATCGAGTCCCAGGTTTGAGGTCCATCTTTTCTTTTGCCCCCATCAGTGCGTTGTTTGAATTCTGCCTATTTGAACTTCTGCGTATTTGGACTTCTGCGTCATTTGGACATGTGCGTCATTTGGACATCATGGTCTACTGGCAGATCAGCCCACCGGGCAACTTGAACACCGCCCGACCCATGTGGCCCGCCGTCACTTGCTTCGGCGGCCGCCCACCAGCGGCCATCGGATGAGAGCAGCCTAGGGGATGCTAGGGACGCTCGGGTTCACCGTGGGCGGCGTTGGCTCTCCCGACCCGCCAGTAGGCCTTGGCGGAAACTTGCTCGGGCGCCATGCCGCGGGCGAGCAGGGCTTTGCGCATTTCCGCCACCACCCCGAGCTCACCGGCCAGGTAGGCGTGGCCGGATCCCGAAGGTAATGGGAGGTCGGCCAGGGCGGCGACCAGCTGGTCCCCCGACGCCGGGTCGCCGCCGGCGCGGTGCAACCAGCGGACGGGGACAACCTGGCCGTCAGGTGCAATTGCCGCTTGCTCGTCGTCGGGTCCGTCGACCTCGAGGACGACGAGGGCATCGGCCGGCTCAGGCAACGACGCGGCCATGGCCAGGCTGGCGGGAACTGCTGAATCGTCGCCGGCAAAAAGGTGCCAGTGCGCGTCGGGGTCCACGGTGATCTTGCCCCGGGGCCCGATGGCCTCAATGGTGTCGCCCGGCTTTACGTCAGTGGCCCAGGACGCCGCCGGACCATCGCCGTGCAGGACCACGTCGATGTCGATCGCCGGGACCGCGGGCTCGAAGGAGCGAATGGTGTAACGCCGCCGAAAGGTGGGGCCTGACGGCGTAGGAACGTTCAGCATCACATCTTGCCCGGGGAGGTACGACAGATCGGCGAGACCAGGTGCGGTGCAGCGAATCCTCCGCATGCTCGGGGTGAGGTGCTGGTTCTCCAGGACCTCGAGCTCCCACTGGGAGACGTCGCCTAGGCGCGCCACCAGGGCGGATGAATCGAGCGCCCTGGGCACGGTGTTTCTCTCAGTGGCAGCGCTTCTCCCCGTTGGGGTGGATGTCTGCGTGGCGGCGGTATCGGGTGTCATGGCCACGTCAGCGTACTTGCTCACGTTGGAGCGCAAGCCGGGCTCTCAAGCCGGGTCAATCCGTACTTCGGAGCCCTGGGCCAGCGGATCGAGGGCCGGGAGCGCCCCTTCCACGCCGCCCACCACCGCGACGAAGGACTCCTGCGCCGGCGACGCCTCAGCCGGCGAGTGCTCAGCCGGCGACTGCTCTCTGCCGCTACGCCCGATGCTCGGGACAATGAACGAGGCGGCGAAGGCGACCGCCCCCAAAATGGCGGCCAAGACGAAGGCCCGGGCGTAGCCCGAGGTCAAGGCGGCCGCACTGGCTGTCGCCGACCCGTGGCCCCCGCCGAGGATGGCGTGGGTGTGATCGATGGCGATCGTGGCCAAGACGGCCAATCCGATGGAGCCCCCCATCTGCCGGGATGTGTTGAGTACACCCGAGGCCAGGCCCGCCTCGGTGAAGTGCACGCCGGCCGTGGCGGAGTTGGCCAGCGGCGTGAAGAGCAGCCCGATGGCGAGCGAGATGATGCAGCCCGGGCCGAAGACATGGTCCCAGTAGTGGCTCTCCGAGCCGATCTGGGCCAGCCAGCCGAAGCCCACCACCATGAGACCGGTGCCGGCGACGAGAAGCGGCCGCACACCCACCGTGGCCAGAAGACGCGCACTGATCTGGGAGCCGATGATGATGGCGATGGCCATGGGAAGAAAGGCCAGGCCGGTCCGGAGCGCGCCGTAGCCGAGGACGTTCTGCAAGTAGAGGGACAGGAAGTACCACATCGAAAAAAACGCCGCGCCCACCAGGAACATCACCAGGTTCGACCCCGAAACGGCACGCGAGCGGAAGAGGCGGAACGGCACCAGCGGGGTGTGCGCCACCTTGAACTCGATGAAGGTAAAGGCGGCCAGCAACACCACGGCCACGCCCAGGATCGACAGGGTGTAGGTCGAGCCCCAGGCATGGGTGTCCGTGCCGACGATGGCATAGATCAGGGCCCCCAACCCGGCGGTCACGGTGAGCGCACCGCCGATGTCCAGTCTCGGTGAGCTCTCCTCGCGGCTGGTGCGCTTGGCCTCGGTCAGGTAGACGAGTGCCGCCGCAGTGGCGGCCACACCGATGGGCAGGTTCACGAAAAGGACCCAACGCCACGAGAGCTCGGAGGTGAGGACGCCGCCGAGGATCACCCCGGCCGCGCCGCCGGCTCCGGCGACGGCACTCCAAAGGCCCAAAGCCTTGACCATACGCGCGCCCGAAAAGGTCGTGACGATGATGGTGAGGGTGGCCGGCGACAAGAAGGCCCCGCCGATGCCTTGCACCGCCCGTGCCGTCGTGAGCCACGCCGCGTTCTGGGCCAGGCCGCCCACCAGGCTGGCCAGCGTGAACAAGCCGAGCCCGAAGAGATACACGCGGCGGCGCCCGAAAAGGTCGGCCGCCCGCCCGCCGAGCAACAAGAAACCGGCAAAGGTGAGCACGTAGGCATTGACCACCCACTGCAGACCAGTGGGGCTGTAGTGCAGGTCCCGCCCGATGGAGGGAAGGGCGACATTGACGATGGACACATCGAGCACGACCATGAACTGCGCCACGCAGGCCACGGCCAAGATGACCCAGTCCGGCACGCTCCGCCCGTTCGGAGTGCTCATGGTGCCGTCACGTGTCGCGCGTGGTCCGTCAACTGCCGCATTATCCCTGGGCATTTATCCCTCGATTCTTTCCGTGTGGCGCAGCAACATGCTCGAGTGCGCCGTCAGGTTCACCGCTTCGTTGCGCATCTGGCGCGCATAGGGCCCGGGCCGGGCCGTGTTGATCAGCTCTTCCCAAATTCCGGGATTCTCCAAGTTAGGCAAGGTATAGGAGTGCGACCGCGGGCCAGCATTGAGCAGCAGGAGCAGGGTGTCGGCGGGGGCGGAGCGCCCACGCGTGTCGACCTCATCGGCCGCCATTCCGAAGAGGAGCATGCCGATGCTCTGGTTGTTGGGATCGGACCACTCCTCCTCGGTCATCTCCTGACCGTTGGCACGAATCCAGGTCACGTCCTTGGTCACGGTCCCCGGCACCACGGTGCCGGTGAAGAAGCCCCGGCGGCGCAGGATTGGATTGCCCTTCATGACGGCGATCAGATCGCGCACGAAATCGCGCATGTCCCAGCCGGATTCGCCGACGTCCCAGTCGAACCAGCTCACCTCGTTGTCCTGGCAGTACGCATTGTTATTGCCCTGTTGCGAGCGGCCGATCTCATCGCCCCCCAACAACATCGGGACTCCTTCTGCCAACAGGAGCGTGGTGAGCAAATTCCTCTTCATGCGGTCCCGGGAGCGCTGGATACGGGCCGAGTTCGTCGGACCCTCCGCCCCCCAGTTGCGGCTGGCGTTGTCCTGCGCCCCGTCCCGGTTCCCCTCGCCATTGGCTTCGTTGTGCTTGTCCTCGTAGCTGACCAGGTCCGTCAGCGTGAAGCCGTCATGACAGGTGACGAAGTTGATGGTCGCATAGGTGCGGCGACCGCTCGGAGCGTAGATGTCGCTGGAACCGGTGAGGCGCGAGGCGAGCTCGGGCACCTGGCCCGGGTCGCCGCGCCAGAAGCGGCGGACGCAATCCCGGAAGGCGCCGTTCCACTCCGACCACCCCGTGGGGAATTGCCCCAATTGGTAGCCATCGGGGCTGGCATCCCAAGGCTCGGCGATGAGCTTCACCTTGGAGAGCACGGGGTCTTGTTGGATGATCTCGAAGAATGCACTCGGCTGGCCGGCCTCATACCCGCGCACCAATACGGGAGCCAGGTCGAAGCGGAAACCGTCCACGTGCATGTCGGTCACCCAGTAGCGCAGGCTGTCGGTGACCAAGCCCATGGCCCGCGGATGGAGGATGTTGAGGCTGTTCCCGGTACCGGTGTAGTCGAGGTGATACTGGGGCTGGTCCGGCATCAGGCGGTAGTAGACCGAATTATCGATGCCCCGCAAAGACAGCGTGGGGCCGAGCTGGTTTCCCTCGCCGGTGTGGTTGTAGACGACATCGAGGATTACCTCGAGTCCGGCCCGGTGCAGAGTGCGCACCATGGACTTGAACTCGCTCACCTGCTGACCGAGACCTCCCGTGGCATAGCCCACATGGGGCGCCAAGAAGGCGATCGAGTTGTAACCCCAGAAATTGGTCAGTCCCTGATCGACGAGATGCCGATCGTTGACGAAGTGATGCACCGGCATCAGCTCGACCGCGGTCACGCCGAGCTCCAACAGATGATCGATGATGGGGTCCGAGGCCAACCCCAGATACGTGCCGCGCAAGTGCTCGGGCACACCGGGGTGACGCGCCGTCATGCCGCGCACATGGGTCTCATAGATCACGGTCTGGTTCCAGGGCGTGTTAGGTGATCGGTCGTCATCCCAGGTGAACGCCGGGTCCACCACCAGACATTTCGGCATGGCGCCGGCCGAGTCACGCGTGTCGAACGAGAGATCTTCTTTGGGATCGCCGATGGTGTAACCGAAGAGCTCGTCGCTCCAGCGGATCGGCCCACTTACCGCCTTGGCATAGGGATCGATCAGCAACTTGCTGGCATTGAATCGATGCCCCCGGTGCGGCTCGTAGGGTCCATCGACCCGGTAGCCGTACAGCGCGCCGGGCCGCACGTCGGGCAGGTACACATGCCAGACGTTGTCGGTCTGCTCGCCCATGGTGATCGTCGCCGTCGGCTCGGCCGCCGTTGCACTGTCGAAGAGGCAGAGTTGCACCGCCTGCGCGCTCTCGGAAAAGAGCGCGAAATTGACCCCCTGACCGTCCCAGGTGGCGCCGAGCGGATGCGGGCCGCCGGGCCAGACCCTCACGCTTCACCTGGGCTGTCGGCGGAGTGAGAGGCGGAGAGCTGATAGGCGCAGAATTCCCAGGGGTCGAGCCGCACGAGGTCGCCGGGCGAGACCACCGTCGGCAACACCTCGCCGCGACCACCGAACTCGGGGGATCCGGCCGAGAGCAACTTCGACCAGGACGACACTGCGCTGTTGGAGCTGGCGCTGTTGGAGCCGGCGCGGTCCGCCTCACCCTCCCCCCCAGGGTGCCAGCCGAGAGGCGGCTCGGGCATCACGGCGTCGACCGCTTCGGCCGAAACGTTGAACAAGGCGACGAGGGCGTCTTGCGCCTGGGCGCGGACCAAGGTGACGACATTGGCCGAGGCGAAGGCCCGGGCGGTGCGGAGCCAGGAGTGGCGGAAGGCGGGATGCGTCCGTCGCAGACCAATAAGCGCCCGGTGAAGGGCCCACTGGAACTGGTGCGCGCCCTGGTGGCGCAACGAACGGTCAAGGCGCGCCGCGTCGAAAGTGGCCGCGGCGTCGGCGTCAAGCACCCCGCCGCCGCTGGCGAAGGCGGCGAACTCCTCGGCCCGGCCCTTTCGCACCGCTTCGATCAGGGCGGGGTCGCCGTGGTCGATGAAGTAGGGAAATGCCGCGGGGTCGCCGTACTCCTCCCCCATGAAAAGCAGGGGGACTCCGGGGGCCAGGAGGACAAGCGCCGCCGCCAGCTGAGCCTGCGGCAACGTCACCAAGGTCACCAGCCTGTCACCTCTGGGCCGGTTGCCGATGTGGTCGTGATTCTGGGCGAAGACGACGAAGCGCTCGGGCGCAATGCCCACTGACGGACCACCATGATGCATGTTCCGGAAGGTCGAGAACTCTCCTTGATAGACAAAGCCCTCTCCCATCGCCTTTGCGATGTCGTCCACCGGGCCGTAGTCGACGTAATAGCCGGTGCGCTCGCCGGTAATGGCCGCATGCAGCGAGTGATGGAAGTCGTCGTTCCACTGCGCGTCCATACCGAGCCCGCCGGCACTGCGCGCGGTGATGAGCCGCGGGTTGTTGTCCGCGCTCTCGGCCACCAAAAACCCGTGGTCCAGATCACTGACCACATCGGACAGCTCGCTCAGAAACGGCACTGCACTGCGGTCGATGATCTCGTGCACCGCATCGAGCCGGAGACCATCAATATGAAACTCGGCGAACCATTGTCGCGCGTTCTCCAAGAAGTAAGCCCGCACGCCATCGGACCCCGCTCCGTCGAAATTGACAGCCGGGCCCCAGGGCGTGCGATAGCGGTCGGTGAAGTAAGGACCGAACGCATCGAGGATGTTGCCTTCGGGACCAAGGTGGTTGTAGACGACATCGAGGATGACGTCGAGCCCTCGGAGATGGCAGGCGTCGACGAATCGCTGCAACCCGGCCGCACCGCCGTACGAGTTCTGCACGGCAAAGGGGAAGACGCCGTCGTAGCCCCAGTTTCGTGCCCCGGGGAACTGGGCCACCGGCATGAGCTCGACGGCACTGATCCCCACTTCCACCAGATCGTCGAGCACGGCCACGGCCCCGTCGAAGGTGCCCTCGGCCGTCACGGTCCCGACGTGTACCTCGGAGATCACGTGCTGCCACAACGGCCGGGACCGGTGCGCCGCGTCACCCCACTGGTGCGCACGCAGGTCGACCACTTGTGACGGGCCGTGTACGCCCTCGGGCTGGGCCCTCGACGCCGGGTCGGCGAATGGGCCGTCGTCGTCGAGGAGGTAGTGATAGCGATCTCCGACACCGCACCCGTCCACCAGCGCTCCGTAAGAGCCCCCGCCAAGACGGGAGAGCTCCACCACGCGCCCATCGTCCGGGAAGGACAAGGCGACACGGCTCCGCGCCGGCGCCCACACCAAAAAGTGCGTCCTTCCCTCGTCGACGGGCACCGCCCCGATTGAGAACGCCGACGTCATCCCGGTCCGAAGAATACGCATCCCAAAGGTGGCACGGTCACGGTGAGCGTCCACGGCATGCCCTGCAACGGGACCGGCTGTGCCTCGACCCCACCGAGATTGCCCCAACCACTTCCGCCGTAATTCTCGGCGTCGCTGTTCAGCAACTCGGCCCAGAACCCCCCGTGTGGGACTCCGGCCAAGACGTTGGAGCGTGGCACCGGAGTGAAGTTGCAGATCACCAGCAGAGGGGATCCTGCGGCAGATGTCCGCAGAAAGCTCAGCAAACTGGTCTCGGCATCGTTGGGCTGGGTCCAGGCAAAGCCGGCGGGATCGGTGTCGCGCTCATGGAGCGCGGCCTGGGCGCGGTAGAGCTGGTTGAGATCGGCCACCCAACGCGCGATGCCCTGGTGCGGCGGACTCTCGAGGAGATGCCAGTCGAGGCTGCCCTCGTGATCCCACTCTCGTCGCTGGGCCAACTCGGCGCCCATGAAAAGCAGCTTCTTCCCGGGTTGCCCGAACTGATAGCCGTAGAGGAGACGGAGGTTGGCGAAACGCTGCCAGTCGTCACCGGGCATTTTCGAGAGCAGCGAGCTCTTGCCGTGCACCACCTCGTCGTGGGAGAGGGGCAGCATGAAGTTCTCGCTGAAGGCGTAGACGCTGCGAAAGGTGAGCTCGTCGTGGTGGTGCCGGCGGTGGATGGCGTCGCGGCTGAGGTAGAGCAACGTGTCGTGCATCCACCCCATGTCCCACTTGAGGCCGAAGCCGACACCGCCGGCGTGCACCGGCCGCGACACGCCGGGGAACGCGGTGGACTCCTCGGCGATCACCTGCACGTCCGGATGGTCGGCGTAGATCCCCGTGTTCAACTGGCGCAGGAATTCGAGGGCTTCGAGGTTCTCGCGCCCGCCATAGACGTTCGGGATCCACTCCCCCGGCCGGCGGGAGTAGTCGAGGTAGAGCATGGAGGCCACCGCGTCGACCCGCAGGCCGTCGACGTGGTACGCCGACAACCAGTGCTCGGCCGAAGAGGCCAGGAAACTGCGCACCTCGTGGCGGCCGTAGTTGAAGATAAGGCTCTTCCAGTCCGGGTGGAAGCCCAGGCGCGGATCGGCATGCTCGAAGAGATGCGTCCCGTCGAACGAAGCCAGCGCGAATGCATCTTCGGGGAAGTGCGACGGTACCCAGTCAAAAAGCACACCGATCCCCGACTGGTGCAGTTGGTCGATCAGGAACATCAGCTCCTGCGGCGTCCCGTAACGCCGGGTCGGGGCAAAGAAGCCCGTGGTCTGGTATCCCCACGAGCCGTAGAACGGGTGCTCCATGAGTGGGAGGAACTCCACGTGGGTGAAACCGGTCTCACGCACGTGGCGAATGAGAGGCTCCGCCACCTCGGCGTAACTGAGCAGGCGCGCCGGGTCGGCGGGATCGCGGCGCCAACTTCCCAGATGCACTTCGTAGACCGACATGGGAGCGTCGAGACGAACCCGCTCACCTCGAGATCGCATGTAGGCGGCGTCACCCCACTCGTAGGCCAGATCCCACACAACCGACCCGGTCCGCGGGGGGTGCTCCGCCCAACGGGCGAAGGGGTCGGCCTTTTCGAGCACCGCGCCGGCCCGCGTCGTGATGGCGAACTTGTAGACGTGTCCCGGGACGGCGTGTGCCACCTCTCCTTCCCAGATCCCCGAGCTTCCTCGTACCTCGAGCACATCGGCCTGCGGATTCCAGTAGTTGAAGTCGCCCATGACGGCGACCCGCACCGCATTGGGCGCCCACACGCGGAAGGAGACACCGCCTCCGGGTTGTGGATGGGCCCCGAGTTTCTCTCCCAAATGGCGGTGTGTGCCTTCGTTGAACAGGTAGAGATCGTCCTCGGAGAGGAAGGTCGCGGGTGGCGCCTGTTCGGTGCTCGCTCTTCGGGCTGCGGTCATTGAAGGACGGCCACCCGATCGGTCACGGTCAGTCGACGCTGGTTCAGCTGCCGCAGGAAATCGTTGGTCTCGCTGTCCTTGCGCGCCGCTTCGAGCGTCCGCGAGGCCCGGCGACGCCAGTTGGCCGCCTCGGTCCCCGTGCCCGGCCGATTCTGCGGCTGGCGCTCTCCCCAGAGCTCTTCGAGGTCCACCATGATCAGGTCGGCCTCACTCTGCGCCAGGTGGGCCAAACAGCTGCGAAGAACGGCGGCGGCACGGTCGGCGGCCTCCCCGGCTTCTTCCGTGGCGCCGCTGGCTTCGGTCATGGCGGCGCGCCAGCGCGCGCGCTCCTCGCGCTGCGTCGTTGCTTCTTGCGCCGACAGCCGGCCGGCACGCTCGTTCTCATCGATGTCGAGGCCCCAGAAGTACGCGCCAAAACGCGCCAGATCATGAGTGCCCCATGACGCCAGCACGGCGGCGGGCGGCGCCGGCAAGGGGTCTTCCACGGTCGATTCGAATTGGAGGACCCATGACCGCAGCATGTGGTCCCGGGTCATGCGCTCTCGCACTCCGGCGGGGACCGTTCCGAGGTCCTCACCGACGACGACCGTGCCCGCACGGTGTGCTTCGAGCGAGACCACCGCGTGAAGCTCGTCGGCCCGGTAGGAGACATAGGCACCGTGACGAGCGTCGAAACCCGCGGGGATCCAATACAGGCGCTGCAGGCCCATCACGTGATCGACCCGCAAGTAGGAGGCATGGGCAAAGGCACGCCGCACGATGTCAATGAAGTAGCGATACCCGTCCTCTCTCACCCGCTCGGGATGAAGGGGAGGAAAGGACCAGTCCTGCCCGCCCTCGAAGAACAGGTCGGGCGGCGCGCCGCCGTGCACCCCGCTCACGAAGACCCCCGGCGCCCAGAGCGGATCGAATCCATCAGGGTGGACGCCAATGGGAAGGTCGGCATAAAGGGGGGCGGCGGACGCGGCAACCGTCAACTGCTGTGCTGCGGCCCATTGGGCGTACAGGTGGTAGCCGAATGAGGACGGGGGCTTCCCGGCGTCGTTGGAGGCATAGCCGTTGTCGCCCGCCTCGGGCGCGCGTGCGTCGAGGTCGGCCCGGAAACGCGCGTAGGCCACGAGCTCGGGATGGCGCTCGGTGAACGAGGCCAGTTGGTCATGGCGCGTCGACGCTCCGCTCAGAAGCACCTCGGCCATTGGTGTCAGGACCTGACGCCGCAGACGTACGACTTCCTCGTAATCGACGAGAGCGGCGTGATGAACGGAGGAGAGGCGCCGCCGGAACTCATCCGAATCCAACAATCGTCGAGCTTCTGGTGATTCGGCCAGTTCGGGCAGCGAAGTGGGATCGACGAAGACCTCGTTGTAGGCCAGCCGGCTGACCGGAAGGTAGGGGCTCGGGTCGGCGGGCGGGTCGAGGAACGCCGGATAGAGCGGGAGCGCTCCCAGCATGGAGGCCCCGAGGTCGCCGATCCACTCCCCCAGGTCGGCCAGGTCGGTGTAGCTGCCCACGCCCCAGTCCTGATCCGTCCGCAGCGCATGGAGAGGGAGAAAGACCCCCCAACCGCGCGAAGGGTCGGGACAGGGCGGTGCGGCGATCAACAGGGCCCTGGCGTGTGCCCCCGGCCATTCGACGATGACCTGGTGATAGCCGGGCGGTAGGGGCCGCGTCGGGTCCGGCTCTAAGGAGAAGCGGTACGTGCTCTGCGCTACCCCAGGGGGCTCCGCCCCGGCCGACATGTTCGTGATGCTGCCCGACAACTGCTGGTGGCGGACTTGGCCATCCTCGAGCTCTATCGTGCACCACACCTGACGCGGGTGGACCGAGCGGGGCAGCGTCAAGGTGGTCGACCCGGGCTTCCCTACCCGGTGCACGAGAATCGGCTCCAGGTGACGACGCGCCTTCTCTTCGCGGTGCGCGGCGAGAGCGGCTGCCGCATGAGCCGCCGAACCGAGGGGAGCGCCCAAGGCCTGCAGAATGGCCAGGACGGTATCCTCGTCGGCCCGGTGCGTCGTCCCGTCTTCGCCCCCATACGCCGGCTGAATGCCATACACGTCGGCCAGCTGCAACAGCTCGGCCTTTGCGGTGGTCGCCTCTCGACGTGATCTCACGAACCGAGGTCCAGAATGTCCAGAATCCCGCGTGCGGGGATGTCGACCCAGTCCGGCCGGCTGTTGGTCTCATAGCCGAGCTCGTAGATCGCCTTTTCCAGCAGGAAGAAATCGAACAACTGTGTGAGTTGCGCCAGATTGTGGGGCAGGTACTCTGCCTGACCGGCGACATCGAGGTAGGCATCCAAAAAGACACCCGATATCCACCGGTGCCAGAAGGTCAGCCAGGTGTCGATCGTGGTCCTGTCCACCGACACCATTGACGTACCGAGGTCGCGGTTCAAACGGAGTGCGGCCGTTCTCCCGGCGTAGTGGAAAGATCGCACCATTCCGGCAAGATCGACCACGGCCGGGCGCTTGAGCCGCCGCCGGCCGAGCGATCGACTGGGCTCCCCTTCGAAGTCGATGATCACGAAGTCCTTCCCCGTCCACAGAACCTGGCCCAGGTGGTAGTCGCCGTGACAACGGATGCGCTGGGCCTGCATCGACATCATGCTCAATTTCCGCATGCGATCGATGATCTCGTTCTCGCGTTGGAGCACCTGCTCCAAGCGGGGAGACCGGTCGGAGAGCGTCCGCGCATCGTGGAAGACCTTCCGCGTGAGGCTGCGTGCTCCGTGGTACAGCGCCTGGCGGTCGAGCGCGGTCAACGGTTCCGGTGCGAAATCAGGGTCCCGCTGGTCCGAGGTCAGCGCCTGGTGGAGTTCGGCTGTTCTCTTCCCGAGAAGGGATGCCCACTCGAGGTGCGCACCAACCAGGAGATTTCCCGGCTCGAGCTCGCTTCGTTCCAGGGCGAAGAGGCTGCGCGGTGGGGCAAGGCGCAGCTCGACATCCTGGCGATGTGCCAGTGCCTCTTCGAGGCTGTGGGTGAGGGCGTCGACGACGTAGCTCCACCCGTCGTCCTCGTTGGAGATGAACTCTTCGAGGACGGCGACGGTCGTGGAAGTCGAGTCCGCTATGTCGGGGCGATACTCCACGCTGCCGCCACTGAGGGGGGCGTAGGGGAACCGGGCGCGCTCGCTCAGGAAGCGCCCCACCTCGACCCCCGGGTTGATGCCCTCTTCGAAGCGTCGGATGAACTTCATGATGGCGTGGTTCCCGAGAAGAACGGAGCTGTTCGACTGCTCGGCCGAGAGCGGCACGGGCGTGTAGTCCTCGTTCGAGGAACTCGTCGAACTGACGCAGAGATGGCGACGGGACGCCGAGCAGCTTGCCTCCTGACCCCCCCATGGATCGACGTCGGGCCAGGAGGTCGACCATCACTTTTGTGAAAGCCGGCTCGAACACGGCGTCGTAGACCACACCGGATTCCCCTGCTGCATGCAGATCGGCCACCACTGCCTCGGCGTGCCACTTCTTGAGCTCTTCAGCCTTGGTGCCAGTGGCGAAGGCCAGCGGAAGTGAGTAGCGCTCAGGGCTGCCGTGATCCAACTCGCACCTGCACGATGACGAGAAAGGCCACAGGCTCGGATCGCCGGCCGGCCGTCGCCGCCAACGGCACGTAGTCCACCACCGTGGCGCCAGTGATGGCCCGCGCCTTCTGCACGAACCACCTGCGGTTGGCGAGGTAGGCGGGGAGGAACGCCTCGAACTCGCGGAGTGGTGCCCCGGAGAAGAGCTCATCCCACTCGCCCGGCACCTCGAAGGAGGGGCGCAACGGGGCCGACTCGTCGGTCTTCTGCTCGAGCGAGAACCAGTAGAACCCGTGCGGGCCGAGGGTGATGAAGTACGGCAGGTCGCCGACGGACGGGAACTCGCGAGTTCCCGAAGAGCTCGATGGGCGTGGCCCCGCGGAATTCCGCGAGGTCGAGCTCGACGCACTGGACGTTGCGCGACAGGTTGACCACAACCAGGATCCGCTCGTCCTCGAAGCGCCGGATGAACGCGAAGACCTTGCGGTTGTCGGGACGGAGCACCTCGAGGGTGCCGCGGCCGAAGGCCTGGTAGCGCTGCCGCAGGGCGATGAGCCGCTTCATCCACCACAGCAGGGAGTTGGGGTTCTCCTGCTTGCGCCTCCACGTTCACGGCCTGCGAGTGGTACTCCGGGTCGATGATGACGGGCAGGTAGAGCCGCTGCGGATTGGCGGCGGAGAAGCCGGCGTTGCGGTCGCTGTTCCACTGCATCGGGGTGCGCACCGCGTTGCGGTCGCCCAGGTAGATGTTGTCGCCCATGCCGATCTCGTCGCCGTAGTAGATGATCGGGCGTCCCCGGCATGGAGAACAGCAACCCGTTCATCATCTCCATCAGTTTGCGGTCGTTCCCCAGCAACGGGGCGAGCCGCCGGCGGATGCCGACATTCACCCGCGCCTGTGGGTCCTGTGCGTAGGCGCGGTACATGTAGTCCCGCTCTTCGTCCGTCACCATCTCCAAGGTGAGCTCGTCGTGATTGCGCAAGAAGAGCGCCCACTGGCACTCGGGCGGAGTGGCCGGCGTCTCGGCCAAGATGTCCACCATCGGGAACCGGTCTTCCTGACGGGCGGCCATGAACATCCGCGGCATGAGCGGGAAATGGAATGCCATGTGGCACGTGTCGCCCTGACCCATGTAGGCCACCGCATCCTCGGGCCACTGGTTGGCCTCGGCCAGCAACATCCGGTCATCGAAGCGACTGTCGACATGAGCCCGGAGCTGGCGCAGGAAGGCGAAGGTCTCAGGGAGGTTCTCGCACGTCGTGCCCTCACGTGCATAGAGGTACGGCACGGCGTCGAGGCGCAGGCCGTCGACTCCCATGGCCAGCCAGTAGTCGACCACGTCCAACATGGCCTGGCGCACGCTGGGATTGTCGTAGTTGAGGCTCGGCTGGTGCGAGTAGAAGCGGTGCCAGAAGTAGGACTGGGCGACCGGATCGAAGGACCAGTTGGAATCCTCGAAGTCCTTGAAGATGATCCTCGCCCCGGAGAACCGGTCGGTGGTATCACTCCACACGTAGAAGTCCCGATGCACCGAACCGGGCTTGGCCAGGCGGGCCCGCTGGAACCAAGGGTGCTCATCGGAGGTGTGTGCCAGCACCAGTTCGGTGATGACCCGCAAGCCGCGACGGTGCGCTTCGCGCAGGAACAAGCGGAAATCACGCAATGAGCCGTACGACGGGTGCACCTGTCGGTAGTCCGAAATGTCATAGCCGTCATCGCGGAGCGGCGAAGGGTAGAAAGGCAGGAGCCACAGAGCGGTGACACCAAGTTCGGCGAGATAGTCGAGCTTGTCGATGAGTCCACGAAAGTCACCGACGCCGTCACCGTTGCGCATCGTGGAAGGCGCGGACGTGGACCTCGTAGATGACGGCGTCCTTGTACCACCCAGTGGATTTGGGCGTCGACGATGACATCTGGAGACTCCGCCAGGAGTTCGGTAGCGTCATGCGGCTCGCGCCGTGCAGCGGACCTGCTCCACGGAGAACAGGTGCGCCGCCAACCCGCTGGGGTCCAGCATGACGAAGTTGTCGACTCCCCTGCCACCGGTACGTGGCGCCGGTGAGCAGATCGTGCATGACGTAGGGTCGTCCCGGATCGAGCCCGAGCACCCCGAGGTCGAGTCCCACCCAGCCCGACTGTACGCCGAGGTGGTCGAGGCTGACGACCGCCACGATCACGTCTCGTTCCGGCGCCGCCGCACTGTCGTCGCCACGAATCTGGCGGGTCTTCGAATAGGCGATGATCCGGTCGTTGTCGACACGGTGAAAATGCAAGGCGTCGTTGAACTGCAGCGCGGCGTGGTCCCGCCGGATTTTGTTCACGCGAGCGATGAACTCCGAAAGGCTGTCCGGGCGCGCCAGGTCCCATGAGCGGACCTCGTACTTCTCCGAGTGCAAGTACTCCTCGGAACCGGTCGAGCGGGGAACGTGCTCCTGCAATTCGAAGGCTGGGCCGTAAATCCCGTAGTTCGAGCTGAGCGTGGCCGCCAGCACCAGCCGGGACAAGAAGGCGGCGCGGCCCCCGGTCTGCAGCGACTCGTGCAGGATGTCGGGCGTATTGGGCCAGAAGTTGGGTCGGAAGTACTCCGCCACGTCGGTCTTGGTGAGCTCGGTCAGGTACGTCTCGAGCTCCCATTTGGTATTCCGCCACGTGAAGTACGTGTACGACTGGGTAAATCCCACCTTGGCCAGATGCTGCATCACCGTCGGGCGTGTAAAGGCCTCGGACAGGAAGATGACCTCGGGGTGCTCCGCCTTCACGTGGCCGATCATCCATTCCCAGAATGCGAAGGGTTTCGTGTGCGGGTTGTCCACCCGGAATACCTTGACCCCTTGTGCGACCCAGAAGCGCACCACGTCGAGCAGCTCGGCCCACAATGCCTGCCAATCGGTGGTTTCGAAGTCGAGTGGATAGATGTCCTCGTAGCGTTTCGGCGGGTTTTCTGCGTGGCGGATGCTGCCGTCGGGGAGGTGGCGGAACCACGCCGGGTGTTCGGTCACCCAGGGATGATCAGGCGAGGCCTGAAATGCAATATCAATCGCTACGTCGATGCCCCGCGCGGCGGCTGCCGTGACGAGGTCTCGGAACTCGTCCAATGTTCCGAGTGCGGGGTGGACGCTCCGATGCCCCCCCTCGGCGGCTCCAATGGCCCACGGGCTGCCGGGATCGTCCGGGGAGGCTTGCGTGACGCCGTCGCGACCCTTGCGGCCGGTATGCCCGATGGGATGGATGGGGGGCAGATACAAGACGTCAAACCCCATATGCGCCACGTAGGGCAACTTGGCCCGCACGTCGGCGAACGTCCCGTGGAGCGACGGGTCGGCCGAAGCCGAACGCGGGAACATTTCGTACCAGGAGCTGAAACGGGCTCTCTCCCGGTCGACGACAACGGAGAGGGCGTCCGATGTCAGTGAGTGCGCGGGATCGCAGAGGCGGTTCATCAACTTCCCGAGCTCCTCGGAGAACACGATCTCGCCAAGCGTGGCCCCTCTGATCCAGCTGGCGAGGTCCTCGGACACCTCTCCGTCGAGCTCCCTCGCTGCGCTCCACAAATCGGCCGCCACCAAGGAGAGCAGACGCTGCTCGTCGGAGGTACCCCTTTTGACTGCGGCGTCGATCAACGCCGCGCCGACCAGCAATTCCAGCGTGACGTCCTGTCCGGCGTCCGTCCTGGCGCCAAGGTCCCGGCGCCAGGTCAGGAATCGATCCACCTTGGCCGAGACGGCAAATTGATACAGACCCATCGTCGTGACGGGAAACTCCCCCTCCCAGAGATCGTTGCCCTGGGAGGACATGGGCCCCGAGGACCACCCCGGCGCGCCTTGCGCACGGACGAGCAGATCGCAGGTGAGCACGTCGTGGCCATCTGCAAATGCCTCAGCCTGGACTGTGACCGTGTCGCCGACGGCGGCCTTTGCCGGCCTCCGGCCACCGTCGACCTGCGGCCGCACCCAAGAAATGACAGGCCGAGCCCAGTCAGCTGGGAGAGGAGGGGCGGTCAGCGGGCCTCGGTCCTGCCCCTGCGGTGCTTCGTGTTCCGCTTCGGCCTTTTTTGCATCGGCGGGGCGAGGCGCTACGTGGCGTGTCGCCATTCGTCGAATACCCTCTCTCTCGTGAGCTTCTTACCCGGTCCACATCACTCACAAACGAACGAGTAACCGCCGCCCGCTCCCTCAATGCTACCGGTGTGCCGAGGCACCCACGGCACACGCTCGGGTTCCCATTGGGCCTTATTTTCGCCCCGTCGCCTGCAAGGCGAGGATTGGGAGCAGGTTGATTCCGAGTGGCCCGCGGCAAGCCTGCAGGGAACGCCGGTCGTGGGTTCGGGCGGTTAGTCGCCGAGAACCATTTGCAGGTCACGCACATGCTCTTGCGTCTGCTCGAGCAGGGGGCGCAAGGCCTCGGCCACGTCGGCGAGGTTCAGGTCGTTGGCCTGACTGAAGCGCTCCCGGTAGCGCTCCAACTGCTCGGTCTCCAAGCTCAGGTCGGCCTTGAGGGCTAAGCGGCTGTCGCCGTGACGCTCGACTGGCGGCACGGTTGTGCCGGGCTCGCCGCCCAGGAAGGACACCTGTTCAGCCAAGATCTGGACGTGCGACAACTCCTGCGTCAGGTGTGCCTTGAGCTCTGTCACTATTCCGGTGAACTCAGCTCCGTTGATGGTGGCGATGTGATTGGTGTACTGCACGATGGACTGGAACTCGGTACCCAGGTCTTCGTTCAGTAGGGCTACGAACTTCTCGACGTCGAGGTCAGCTGCTGGTGTCATGCCCTTAGTCGTACCCACAACGCCGGCACTTCACACGGGAAACTCACTTCACCCAGCAAAACACAATCCGGGTGAATCGGCACGCAGAGAGCGAAGCCCATAGAGTCGTCACCTCATGGCAGGCAAGCCGCGGCACAGCCAAACCACCGATGCGCCCGGTGCGCCCGATCCGCCCGATGCGCCCCATGCGCCTGATGCGTTGGTGATCTTCGGATTCACCGGCGATCTGGCGCACAAAATGACGTTCCGCGCGTTGTACCGGCTGGAGGAAGCTGGCCAATTGAATTGCCCGATCTTCGGAGTGGCGAGCGATACGTGGTCCGACGATCAGCTGCGTGCCGCCATCCGCCAGGCACTCGACGACGCGGGACAGGTCGTGGATGAGAAAGCCTTCACCCGGTTGACGCAAGGGATCACATACCTGGCCGGCGACATCACCGCTGCGGGGACCTACGAGTCGTTGGCCACCTTGTTGCACGCGTGCGCCCGACCGTTGTTCTACCTCGAGATTCCGCCCTTTCTCTTCGGGCGCGTCGTGACTGGCCTCGGGCAAGCAGGGCTGACCGCGCATGCGACGGTGATGCTCGAGAAACCGTTCGGCCACGACCTCGAGTCGGCGCGTGCGCTCAACGAGGAACTCCATCAGGTGCTCGCCGAAGACCAGATCCTCCGCATCGACCACTTCCTGGGTAAGCAGCCCGTTCTCGACATGCTCTTTCTCCGATTCGCCAACGCGCTGTTCGAACCCGTATGGAATCGCGACCACATCGCCGCGGTGCAGATCACCATGGCCGAAGACTTCGGCGTGGAGGATCGCGGCGCCTTCTACGACTCGGTCGGGGCCCTGCGCGACGTGGTGCAGAACCATCTCCTCCAAGTACTGGCGCTCGTGGCTATGGAGGTGCCCGTCGGCCCGACAGCTGGAGCGCTCTGGGACAAGAAGGTCGATGTCTTTCGCGCGATGGCCGACGTCGATCCGACTCGCTGCGTGAGGGCACAGTATGAGGGGTACCGCAAAGTGCCTGGCGTCAAGCGCGACTCGGACACCGAGACGTTTGTAGCGTTGCGGCTCAACGTCGACAATTGGCGTTGGACGGGCGTCCCCTTTTACATCCGGGCCGGAAAGGCACTCGCCGCCCGGGCGGCCGAAGTCCGGATCATCTTTCGGCGGGTTCCCGCACTCGCCTTCTTGGACGAAGCGCCGCACGCAGATCCGAACGAGCTGATTTTCCGGATCGACCCCGATGCCGGCCTACAGCTCGTCCTGCGCTCCAAGGGAACCAACGGGTACGTGTGCCGTGACGTCCACATGGATCTTCCCTTCGCCGCTGAGCTCGGCCAACCCCCCGAGCCCTACGAACGACTCATCCATGATGCGCTCGCAGGCGATCATTCACTCTTCACACGCGAGGATGCGGTCGAAGAGACCTGGCGCATTCTGCAACCTTTGCTCGAAGATCCCCCGGCGGTTCTCCCGTACGCAGTCGGTTCGTGGGGGCCGCCCGAGTCGGAGGAGCTCGTGCGCGGCCATCCCTCCTGGCGCCTGCCATGGCTGCCGGCCCCTGCGGCCAGTCAGTCCTCTGCGCCGCGCTGAACGGCTCTCCATCAACGCAGAATTTTCCGTCTCTGCAACCCCCGGGACCAAAAATCACGCCCTCACGTATTGGATTTTTGGCCGGGATCCTGTACAATGTTCGGGTCTACCTTCAATAGCGAGGGTTTCGTGAGGACGGCGTACGTCGTCCATTACACCCAGGCAGGGCGCCCGAGCGCTCGCCGCCGCCGCCCACGAAGGTACGACGTTGCGCTATCGGGTTCCACCCCCTCCGCCCGTAGCAGCTTGTCCCGTGGGTACGACATTTGGATGTAGTGGGCGACGCAGGCTGGCTTCGGCTGACGCGTCTTCGAGAACATCGGATCAACGAGGGATCGCCCACAGGTCGGTGATCGAGACGCCAACCTCATTGAGCATCCGCCGCACGACGGGGAGCGATATTCCCAAGACATTGCTGGGGACTCCCTCGATGCCGTCGACGAAGGGAGCCGCACGCCCGTCGATGCTGAAGGCCCCAGCCAGGCTCACTGCTTCGCCGCTGGCCACGTAGGCACCGATCTCCGCTTCGCTGGGCGTGCCAAAACGCACGACAGTGCTGTCCAGCCGGGAGATAGTCGTGTTCATCCGCGTATCGAGCAGGCAATGCCCTGTATGGAGAACGCCGGTGCTCCCCGAAAGTCGTCGCCACATGTCCCTGGCCGCAGCGGGCGACGACGGCTTCCCAAGCGACAGACCTTCGAGTTCGAGCATTGAGTCACAGGCAAGAATGAGTGCGTCGGGCAACCCACCGGCGACGGCGGCACCCTTGCGCTCGGCGAGCATGACCACAGCCCGGCCCGTCTCCATTTCCCCCACCTCCTCGCTCACGCCGCTCACGACGACCTCGGGGCTAAATCCGGCCTCACGCAAAACACGCAAGCGGGTAGGCGATCCGGACGCCAATATGAACCTCGGAGTGGTCGATGAAGTCATGGCGCAGCTCATCCCCTAGGTTCATCTGGCGCGACGAAACGACAGGAGCTGTCAATTACTATCGGATGGCGCGTGGACCCGGGACGGGACGTGAACCCTCCCCGGCGTGGATGGGACCGGACGAGGCACGGCGCAAAAGGATTGAAATGCCACGACGAGCTTACCGCCATAAGAGATTCGACCACCTGGGCCGCACCATACTGGTCGCGGTAGTGCTCGTCATTGTTGGAGCCGCGCTGGCTCTCGGCGGTCTGAAGGCGGCGCACAGACTCCATCTGAGGACAGTAATGACGTCCGTGGCGCAAGCCTCGGCGGGCTATGGCCTCGACGAGCCGACTGCCGCAGCAGTGATTGGCCATGACCTCTTCGTCGCCAACGGAGCAGGAAATACGGTCAGCGTGCTCGACGCGTCATCGGGGGCGCACCTCGCCACCATCACCGGGTCGTCCTTCGCCTTCAATCGGCCGACGGCCCTTCTCGCCCTTGGCTCCGACCTCTTCGTCGCCAATGGCGGCGGCAATTCGGTGACCGAGATCGATGGCACCTCCCGGGCCCTGATCCGCACGATTGCCGGATCCCAGTTCCGATTCTCCGATCCGATCGCATTGGCGGGTGAAGGAAATCGTCTCTTCGTGCTCAGTGCGCACGGTCCCGTCACGGCGATCGCCATCGCGTCGGGCAGCCTGACCGGCGTGGCCGAGGGAGGCCAGTTCGGATTCGCCGCACCGCGAGCCATTGCCGTCAGTGGCAACGCCCTTTTCGTGACCAACAGCGACGCCAATTCCGTCACTGAGATCGACAGCCGGACCATGGCATTTGTAAAGGAACTCAGCGGTGGCTCCTACGGTTTGCAGCACCCGATCGGCGCCGCCATCGACGGCAAGAACCTCTGGGTCACGAATGAGGCCGGCGACTCCGTCAGCGAGATTTCCGTACAGAGTGGTGCGGCCGTACGTGTCGTCGTCGACCACACCAATCTGCCCACGCCAGGTCCCATCACCGTCGGCGACGGCTATGTCTTCACCCTCAGCCCGCCCGGAAACTCGCCCATGGTCACCCAGGTGACTCCGAATAACGGCGCTGTCCCGTGGATGATGTGCAACACCAATGGTCCCTACCTGTTCAGCAATCCACAGGCTGCCGTGGTAAGCGGTTCGAATCTCTGGGTGGTGAACAAGGCGAGCAGCTCCCTCACCGAGATGAACACGGACAGCGGAGATCTCATAAGAACGATCTCGTAGGCTCAACGCCGCGCGCGGTACGGCCAGGGCTCAACTCGATCCGGTCGCCACGACCTCCTGGTGCATGCGGCAGTTCCCCGACCGGAATTCGCTCACGTGGCCGCCCCGGATGACCACGTCACCAAGGGGATGGCCGTCAATCCCCCACACCGTGTAGTTCCCCTCCACCAGTTCGGGATACACGCCGGCGATGAACTCCCGGTCCACTGCTCGCCGACGCCGGATCATCGTGTGCATGTGGTGGGACCGGGGGGCGCCGACCGGGGTGAGATCGATCTCCATGCCCAGGCACGATTCCTCGGCATAGAGGATGAGCGCTCCGATGTCCTCGCCGATGTCGAGAACCAGCGCTTCCGGCGGCCCGTCCGTCGGCCCCTCATCCACGATAGGGCGCTTCGACGGAGCGCGATGAGGATGGCTGATGGTGCTCTGGTGACGCATGGCCGATCCTAGAGCTCGGGATTGGTGTTGACGGCGGGCGTGGTCGGCGGGTTGGAGAAGCCACCATGCGGGTCGGCCAGGTAAGGGAAGTTCGCCTGGTAGGACCGGGGACTCGCCGTGACGCCCTGGTTCACGACTGCCACGGCGGCGTCCGGCGTGTAGGTCGGGTCGACCAGCGGGATGGTCGCTCCCGCAACGGCCTTCAGCGCGATGGTGACGACGTCGTCGGTGGGCCGACGGCCGTTGGGATAACCCGGCCAGGTCGTTGCCGAGCAGGCCGAGGTTGCTCGTGCCGGACTGGGTACCGTCCGCTCGACGTGGGAGCGATCCCCATGTTGAGGCGCAGCATCTCAGCGATGACCTTGCCGCCCTGGTAGGTCCCGACGCCGAAGGCGGCGCCGATGACGCTGCCCGGGATGCCCGTGGCGAAAATGGCCACGAGGTCGGCCCGGGCCTTGGTGTACGCCGCCAAGTTCGGGAACGCGCCCGGGTAGAGGACGGGCAGAAGGTGCCTGCAATTCGGGATGCTCCACCGCGGCCGCAAACTGGCTGTCGTTGACCGGTGCCTGGCTGTTCCAGTAGTCCTTCGAAGCCATCGGGACGACGACCTCGTTCACGAGGGGGCTGCCCAGACGTGACACCTGGTCGTAGGGGCCGGTGGCCGTGGTGGCGCCGGTCGTCGGGTCTGAACATGCGCACGGTCTGACGATGTGCTGTTGTGTAGACCCCGATGACGGCATGGGGGTCGTTCGATCCCATGGTCAAGGGCGCACCGTCCGGACGTCAGCGAGCTGATCGGGTATCTGCAGGGCGATGGAGTGCACGTTGAGCCGGCCAGCGAGTTGATGCCCGGGGTGTTGGAGCCCGGGATCAACTGGTCGCTCGAGATCGGCCGCAGGTCGCCGAGGTCGAAGATGGACCCGAGGTCCACGAAGAAGCCGTCGGCCCGCTGGCCGGCGAAGACGATTGAGGCCGTCCGACATCCGATACACCGCCGGAGCCGAAAGCGAGGCGTAGTTCGGCGTGGTGCGGATGCCGACATTGCACGGTGGGCAGGCGAAGGCACCGCCGCTGTCCGAGGGCGGGCTGATCGGCGTCGACGTGCTGTCCCCCGTGGCCGGGATCGGTGTCGATTCTCGTCACCGTGTAGGTCTGGCGACGGTTCCACGTGGAGCTGTACCCCGCTCGAGGCGAATAGGTGATGGGCCCGGTGGCGTAGAGGAACGTATTCGGATCGAGGATCGTCGTGGTGAACTGGAACTGGTAGGTGATGGAGGGGATGCCCGTCCCGGTGTTGTCGATGTGGATCTGGTACAGGACATCGTCACCGACCGGTGCGGCGCTGCCCACGACCGTCTTGGCGCCGAACTCGAAGAAGTTCGGCCCGCCGTCGGGAGCCTGCAGCGGCACGTAGTTGGCGATGATCGTGACCGTGTCGGGGGCAGTCCGGGCTAACGAACGCATACACGTCCGTGCTGTCCGCGGCCGGATCTTTGGAAATTGCGGGTGCTTCTCTGTGGGACGACATGTTCAGTTCACCTCATGAAGGGTAGGGACGAAGATTGGTCGGGGACGCGGACTTACTTGGTGGCTTTGAGCAGCTCCTGCGCCAGTGCCTGGCTCGTGTAGTCGATGTGCTTCGTGCCGACGAAGATGGAGATCTTCCCGGACTTGGCGTCAACGACATGGGCCACCACGCCCGACCCCTCCAGGAGGGGGCCGTCGGGGGTCGTCGACTTCGTGGGAGTGACGACGTCAGCTCCGCTTACTCCGGTGAGAAGGCTCAGGCCTCCGGCGGCGGCGACGCCCGTGGCGGCCGCTCCGATGGAAGCGTTTCTCAGAAAGTGACGACGGCTGATGTTAGGCATGCTGTGCTCCTTGCAATGGCGGATGGATGGGAACAGTCAGGTTGTGCTGCGAAGTACTTAGAAGAAGGCCAATCCCACGATGGGACTGCTCAGGCTTGCCGTACCGGCCGCGCCACAGAACGATGAATCGCCGTAGTTGAAGATTCCCCCGTCCGAGGTACCGAGCGTGTAGCCGTTCCCGATGAAAGTTCCGGCAACGGCCACTACGGGCTTGTTCAGATGCACGCCTCCGGCCGACCCGTAGAACGACGGAGGCACCGAAGGTGAAGACACCACCGTCGGAGGCCACCAGCACGTAGCCATTGCCGTTACGGGCGGGAGCGATGCCGACGATGGGCTTGTTCAAAGCGGTGCTCCCCAGTGAGCCGTAGAAGGGAGCGTCACCGAAGGCGAAGACGCCGCCATCGGCTGCGACCAGCCAGTACCCACGGCCGTCCTTGGTGGCCGCCATGCCGACGATGGGCTGGTTCAGGGTGATGGCGCCCAAGGAGCCGTAGAAGCCGGCGTCGCCGAAGGTGAAGACGCCACCATCGGAGGCCACCATCCAGTAGCCCTGCCCGTCCGGCGTGGGCACCATGCCGACGATTGGCTGTGTTGAGATGGATCGCCCCGGTCGAGCCCTCGAAGGGAGCGTCCCCGTAGGAGAACACGCCACCATCGGAGGCCACGAGCCAATAGCCGCGGCCATCGACGCTCGGCGCCATGCCGACGATCGGCTTGTTGAGCTTGGTCCCTCCGGCAGATCCGTAGAACCCTGCCGCGCCGTTGGTGAACACGCCGCCCTGGGCAGACACCTGCCAGTACCCTTCGCCGCTCGGCCCGGCGCAGCTCGCCACTGCATCGGCGTGCGACTTGGCCGCGGGAACGGCCGCTCCCGCGGTGCCGCTGACGCCCGCCACCACAGCAGCAACGGCGGCGGCAGCGCACTTTGCCCCCATGATTCCTACTCGTGTCGTCCGTCCACGCCTTCGAACCTTCATTGTTCTCCTCGTCGGTGGCTACAACGTTGCGATGTCTTCTGAGTGGCATTCGGCACGCTTCGGCAGCCGGATGACTAGAGGCTCGAATTCTTTTGATTGTCATGAGATCGCAATACACCGACGCCCCGATATGCGACGTCCTTTAGAGTGATGCCGTGGAGCACCTGTCGAGGTGGCGAGAGCTCATGACGCACCGCGAGGAGGACATCCCGCTCGACGAGGCCGCGCTGCTGATAGCCGCCCACGCCGACCCGGACCTCGATGTGCCCTCACAGCTCAGCCGGCTCGATCAGCTCGCCGCGCAGTTGGGGCCGGCCGATGTGGAGACGGTCTGTTTCTTCCTTTTCGAAACACTTGGTGTGCGGGGCGATGTCCAGACCTACGACGACCCCCAGAACTCGTTTATCGACAAGGTGCTCGACCGCCGCGTCGGTATCCCGATCTCGATTTCGGTCCTTCTCATGGAGATTGGACGCCGCTGCGGTGTCCGCCTCACCGGAGTCGGGATGCCCGGGCACTTCTTGGTCCGGGACCCTGACCAACCCGATCTCCTCATCGACGCGTTCTCGCGAGGGAAGCGACTGGATCGCGGCGCATGTGTGCGACTACTGCATTCTTTCGCCGGAGCGGAGATCGACCTCCCCGATGCAATGCTGGCCTCTGTGGGCACCAGATCCATTCTGGCCAGGATGCTGACCAACCTCGATCACAGCTTTCGGCGGAGGGGAAGCGTGCAAAGCGTCCGTTGGGTGACCCACATGCGCGCCGCCATACCGGGACAGACCCTGGCCGAGCACATCGCCTTGGCGGACGGTCTCGCGAATCTCGGCTTCTCCGAAGACGCGGCGGAACTGCTCGAGGAGTCAGCACGCAATCCCGGACTCTCCCGAGAAGCAGTTCGGACGCTGCGCGCACGAATCCGTGTCCTCTTCGCTCGTTACAACTGAGGGATCGGCTATGGAGAGGCGGGGGTCGGCCCCGGTTCGTCAGGGTGAGTGAGGGCTGGACGCGGAGATCCTGCACCACATGAATCCGCATGAATCCGCGCTCCTTTCGAAATGCTTACTGGCCGACCGGTTAGCAACTACCGAAGTGCCGGATCTCTCCTTCCGGACCGCGCTATGAGCGACCTTCGTCTCACTCCTGCGAGGGCAATGACCTTCTGAACTGCGCTTTTAGCGCGGGCGTGGGGTGCGGCCCACGAGCGCGGGCAGCCGGCCGCGCACGAACTCCTCCGTCATGAAGCCAACGAGGCGTCAAGGGTTATGTCGGGGACTCCGGCCAGGGCCCGACTGACAGGGCACCCTGCCTTGGCTGCGGCGGCCTGTTCTTTGAAGGCAGCCTCGTCGATTCCCGGCACCCGCCCCACAGTCACCAATGCGATTTTCGTGATCGTCGGAGTTCCGTCGACGGGCCGGAGGGTGACGGTGGCGTCCGTGTGGACCGAGTCGGGGGGATGTCCGGCCTGGGCCAAGATGTTGGAGAGGGCCATGGAGAAACACGCAGCGTGGGCAGCTGCGATCAGTTGCTCGGGGTTCGAGCCCGGCCCATCCTCGAAGCGAGACTTATAGGTATAGCCCCCGTTGATGGTGTCGCCCGCCGTGAATGTGCCGGAGCCCGTCGGCACATCACCCTTCCATTCCGCACTCCCCTTTGCCGGCATGTCACGCCCTTTCGTTTGGTCTGCGAAACGCATCTCACCACCCTGCGACAGATCGCGCCAGCCCCCGAGGAGCGGCAAGGAGGCGACGGCGAGCGACAAGGGCAGGGCCGACGGTGGACGTCACGGCCTACGGGCGCGCTCTGCCGTCAGTGGGCCGGTGGAGAAGATCTGTATTTCAACGACGTCGGCCCAACGAGGCTCTCGTCAAGACTGTCGGCGGCTCCTGGAGCGATTTGAGACATTCCTCGGGTGACAGCGGCTTGGAGAAGTAGAAGCCTTGGACGGAGTCGCAACCGAGACGCTGCAACTCCGCCAGCTGCGCCTCGGTCTCGACCCCTTCGGCAGTCACTGGCATACCGAGGGATTTCCCGATGGCGAGGATGGCGGAGACAACCGCCCGCTTGGATTCATCGCCCACGATGCCCTCGACGAAGGACTGATCAATCTTCAGCTCATCGATGGAGAGACGTGTCAGGTAGGACAGCGACGAGTACTTCGTTCCAAAATCGTCAATCGAGATCCGTACACCGAGCTCACGAATGCGAGCGATCACATCGGTGACGATGCCTTCGTCCACCAAAATGGACTCGGTCAGCTCGAGACACAGGGCCGCAGGCTCCAGCTCCTCATCCTCGAGCACCTGCTCGACCACGTCAGGGAAATCGGCCTCTCGGAGTTGCGTCGCCGCGACGTTGACCGAGACGCGCCACGAGGACCCCGGCGCCACGTCGCGCCACTGGCGCACCTGCCTGCAGGCCGATTCGAGGACAAGTCTCCCCAGAGGCACGATTAATCCGGTTTCTTCCGCAGTCGGAATGAAATCGTTGGGCTGAATGACCCCACGCTCGCGGTGCCGCCATCGCACAAGCGCTTCCGCACTCACGAAACGAGCTTCGCTCAGCGACGCTATCGGCTGATACTCCAAGAAAAGCTCGCCGCGGTCGAGCGAACGCCGCAGGGCCGCCTCGAGGGCGGAGCGTTCCTGAACCTCCTGTCGCAGAGCACGATCGTAGAGTTCATAGCGATTCCTTCCCCGCTCCTTGGCGCGGTGCATGGCAAGCTGTGCATCGCGCACCATCGCTTCGGCCACTGCTTCTGGTCCACCGACAGCGATCCCGATGCTGGCGGTGAGGAGGGCATCACCGCCATCGATCGAAAAAGGTCGCTCGATCGCCTTGAGAAAGCGCTGAGCCCGTTCGGCCGCTGTGGCGGCCGTCGAGACGTTCTCACAGACGAGTCCGTATTCGTCGGCGCCGAACCTGGTGACCGTGTCCGTTACCCGCACCATCGTGCGCAACCGGTCCGCCGCGGCGCGCAGGAGCTCGTCGCCGCGGTCCTCGCCGCGCGCGTCGTTGAAAACCGCAAAGTGGTCAAGATCAAGACTCAGCACGGCGACGTGCGAGCCGGTACGTGAGGTGCGGGCAATGGCCAGCCCCACTCGGTCGAGAAACAGCCCACGGTTGGGCAGACCGGTCAGTGGATCGTGGAGGGCGTCGTGGGCGAGCCGGAGCTCAGCTTCCTTTGCTTGGGTGATGTCCCGGAGGACCCCGACATATCCGATGGCTACACCACGCGAGTCGGACTCAACGTCCGCGCCCAGATAGAGCCAACACCAGGAACCGTCGGGTCGAGTAAATCGAAATTCCAGTTCGGTCGGTGCGCGCACTTCCTGCACGTTCTCGAGAGCCTCGGAGAGGGATTGGCGATCGTCGGAATGGACGAGCTGCAAGAAGTCGCGAAGTCGAATCTCCCGGCCCACCTCGATCCCGGTGATGCGATGGGTCTCGAGGCTCATGGTCATGACACCTTCAGGGCCTATCGGGGCCTTCCAGCCCCCGAAGTGCCCGATGGACTGCGCCTGCTCCAAGAAAGCCTGATTCTCCCGCAGCTCATTCTCCCGGCGACGTCGGTCTCCGACGTCTCGACCGATCGACGACACACCGACCACAACCCCCGACTCGTCAAAGATCGGCGAGAACCGAGATTCAATTTCGAGGAACTCACCGTCGGCGCGCCAACGGAATCCATCGACGACGTTGCTCGATTCACCGCGGCCAATCCGGTCCAGGATCTCGCGCAATGCCAATGATTCACGCTCGGGATAGAGAGTGCTTGCCGGTTTGCCGATCATCTCGGCGGCGCTATACCCGTACAGCAGCTCGGCCCCCTGGTTCCACGCCGTAACGACCCCATCAAGCCTGGCCGCGAATATGGCATCGCCTGAGCCAGCATCGATGGCAGACAGGTTCATCGTCGGATCGGGCTCTGACGTGTCGTGCAATTTCCCCCTCATTCCCTGGCCGAACGAGTCAAGACTTCGCCGTCACATTTCCTGGCATCGCGGCGGCCCTCTGCTTGGCCGCTCGTTCCCGGTGATCGACGAATGACATCGGCGGACCTGGCTCCGTCCGTCAGCTGTGCACCGTTTCGCAGGGCTTGCCCGAAACCCCGCTCCATGTGTTGCACAACACAGTCCCGTTGGCAAAGTTGCCCGGATTTGACCAATCCGAGACAAGCTCGTCGCCCGCAGCGCCACATTGGTTCACGCCACTGGCCCAGAGAACTCCGTTCACCAAGAAGCTCGCCGTGCTGCACATGGTCCTGGTCAAGTAAACAGACGTCGCCCAGTCAGATACGTGGAGTCCCGTGCCTGTGATGTAGATACAGACCGAGCTCGCGCAGCCGTTGGCGCTGTCGGGAATGACGCCGATGCTTGGCACGGCGCTGTGGACGGTGACTTCTGCCGGAGATGCCGGAGATGCCGAGGCCACCTCTGCGGTGAGCGTTCCCACCGCGATGATCAACAATCCAGCCGCCACTACATGGGTGAAGGTGCGACGACATATAGCTGCACAATGCATGGCTCCGCCTTTCGGGTCACGTGAGGTGTCACGAAGCGTGCCCCACCTCCTACTTACTGGTAGGAGTATACGCCTACCTCAGTGTAGGATCAATGCTTGGCGAAACTTTTATTCAGCGGCTGGAAACTACGAACTTGAGCCACGAGGTGCGGCCGGCTCGACGTGCCCGGCGTGACTCCCGTGGGCGACGGGGTGAGCGGGTTGTTGATTGAAATGATGTGCCTGCTTGGGCAGCCAGGCCCCCAGGAGGACAAGGCCGGCAAAGACCACCACGGTGGCCACCTGGATCATCGCCCTTGGACGCGTCCGAGGGAGCGCCTTGGTGCGCAGCGCCTCAATCCTCGAGTCCAGAGAATCCAGGGACGCCATTTCGGTCACCGTGCCCAGGCCCGGGCGGACGCGCCCGAGGACGTCAAGCAACGCGCGCACCAGTGCCGGCTGGCCCGCCACCGTCACTGCCACTGAGTCAGCGCCGAGCTCGGAAGCCACGAGCGCTTTCTCTGACAGGTAGCGCGTCAAGGGCAGATAGAAGAGGGCATTGGAGGCGCAGCGGACGGCCAACGCCCGGGCCGGGTCGCGGTGCCGCACGTGCGCCGCTTCGTGAGCCAACACCGCAGTGAGTTCGGGCCCGTCCAACAATTCGAGCATTCCCTTGGACAGAACGACCTGGGGGAAGAACAGCCCGGCACAACAACAAAAGACCCGATCGTCGGCGCATAACTGGACGGCGATGTCGAGCATTGACGCTATCTGCGACAACTGAGGTGGGCCGTCAATCGGGGCACCGAGGCGCCGGAGCGCCAGCTTCGTGCGCACGTACTGCGACATCAGCGTCACGAGACCGGCGAGGACCGTGGCGGCGCACAGGATGAGGACGGCAAGGGCCGGAATCCAGCTGCGATAGCCCACGATGGCTGCAGTCGATCCGCAAACTTGATGAAGATAGAGCTTGTCCTCGACGCCGGACAGCCAGCAGGTCAAATTGCTGGTGACCGACCGAATGGCAAGGACCGCGAGAAGGGTCTCCACGGCCAGGACGATGGCCACGACGGCCCAGAAGCTACGGGCCACCCCTCTCATCATGTCCCTCCACCAGTTTACGTAGGAATTCGTAGCGAGCGGGGTCCTCCCCGATCTGTTCGACAAAGACTGCCACGGCTAGGTCTCCAAAGCGATGAATCAGCTCACCGAAGCGCCCGCTGAGGTACCACGCCGATACCTCGTCCGCTGATTTGGTGGGGGAAAACAGATATGCCCGACGCTCCCTGGCGTGCGAGACCAACCCCTTGGCCTCAAGCCGCGTCAGGCAGGTCAGGATGGTCTTGCTCGAGAGTGGATCGCGACGACGGGAGTTGAGCCCTTGAGTGAGTTCGACCGCGGTGGCCACCCGAAGACTCCAAAGACCCTCCATCACCTCGAGCTGCAGGGGCCCCAAGGGATCTGCGGCGAGCGTGCGCATTCCCCGCGTGCGGGCCACTGCACCGCCGTCTAGTCCTGCGACCATTCCCCTACTTTAATGTAGGATTATCTCCAGAGGGCGCCGAAGTTTCACCGGCGATGGTCGGCATCTGACGGCGACGCGTACTCGTCCCGGCCCAGCAAGTCCCGCAGAGCAGCCAACTGTTCGGGATCGGCAGCAACCTGATCGACAAAGCTGGAGAGAGCCACATCACCGAAGCGGCTCAGCAGCGCTCCGCTCGCCTTCGATGCCTGCCGGGAGATGAATTCGGGTTGGGTCATCGTAGGGAAATACCGAAACGCCCTGCCCTCTTTTTCGTGGTTGAGCAGCCCTTTTTCGCTCAGCCGGGTACAAATGGTCAGCACCGTCTTGTATGCCAGTGGTGTTGTTCGACGCTTATTGAGTACTTCCTCGACCTCGGAGACCAGCGCGGTCTCCTTTAGCCAGATGATCTCCATCACTTCCGCCTCGAGCGGGCCGAGCATCTCGTCGAGCTTGGGAACCTGAGGCCTCTGACGCCGCTTCCCCGTCACCTCGAGAACCAATCACTCTCGGAAACGTGGGAGCTTTCCGAACCTCTTCCCATGTCAACTCCTCCGAGCCCGGTTTGACCCTGTGCCGATGGCCCCTTACGGCAGGTGGCAATTGTACGCCTGTTGCAGCGTCGATGGGACTCAGCTCCCTCACTCCGGTAGGAGAGCCGTTGCCAATTCACTGAGTCCGAGATACACGAACGAGGACGCGTCGGGTTCAATGTCCTGATCGGCCCACACCCCGAGGGCGGTGTTGATGGTCAAGGTGATAGCGCCAGCAATGAGGAGATTCCGCAGATCGGATGGATCGGTATCGGTGCGGGCGGCGATGATCCTGGCCATGAGGTCTCGTTTCGCGTCGGCCTCTTCCAGCCATCGCGCCCTTAGTGCTGGCGTCTCCCGGAGCAGAGCCAAGAATGCGCGGACTCTCTTGGTGTCCGCCCACTCCGGGGCGAGCGATTGGCCAATGGCCCTTCTGATCGCGACCTGCAACGATTCTTCCGTTGGCCGATTGCGGAGCGCTTCGAGCAATTGGTCCAAACTCATCGCCCCGATAGCGACGACCAGATCCTCCTTCGTCGGGAAGTAGCGAAAGAAGGTGCGCGGCGACACGTCCACGGCGGCTGCTATCTCATCGATAGTGGTGCCCGAGTACCCGCGAATGGCAAATAACTCAGCGGCCGCTTCGGCCAGTTGCTGCCGCGTTCGTTCTTTCTTGCGCACGGCAAGACCACTCTTTGACAATTCCCCAGAGTCGATGGTCGTCGAATCTGTCACGGCGGCTGACCTCCATTGCTCGCACGAACTGCCGAGTGAATAACTCTGACGGACGACGCTCACTGCCAATTCGCCCCAGGTTGTTATGGACTGGGGCGACTGATCGGAAGGAATGACTCGCACTCTTCGAGTAGTTCCGTGTCTCCCCCGCCATTTTGATGTGCGTCGATATATTCCTGCGCTTCCTGCGCGTTAACGGGATGCCAGCCTTCGGGCCATTGGTTCACAGAACGGAACGTAGTGCCCCAGAGGCGTGTGTCCGCGCATTCGATTTCAACTGGTAAACCCGCGAATCGCATTCAGGCGTGCGACGAGCGCGTCAAGGCTATCCGAGAACGCATCAGAAATATGACTTGCCACGGCCTCAGGACCCTTGGCGTCAATCACCCGGACGAGGCCGGTCATTGCATGGGTCAGTTCCGCCACGGCCTGTGCGACCTCATCTGTCTCGGATGCCATCGTCATTCCTTTCTCAACATTCTCCGAATCTGGGGATCGGATCGCCTCTACGGTACTTGGGTTACGTGGCCTTTGGGACGGGGTCGGTGCCAAGAGCCGAACCTCAGTTGCCGGCGTACTCACTGGTGACTCCATGGAGGCCACCGCTCCGGACGCTACTAAATTAGGAGATTCCGGGCATTGGACGTCTCGTACGACGAAAGGGCTCCCACCATGAACGAACAGCAGCTGAACAAGGTTGGCGGAGGAAGGGGTTTCTTCGCCGCCCTGGATCAGAGTGGGGGCAGCACTCCTGACGCATTGGCTGCGTATGGTATCGAAATGGACGCCTATTCCAATGACGAGGAGATGTTCGCCCTCATGCAGGCGATGCGCAGTCGGATCGCGCAAAGTCCCGCATTTGAGGGGGATCGCATACTGGGCGCCATCCTCTTCGAGGACTCCTTGCATCGCGAGGTCGGCGGTCTTCCTTTCGCCGATTACCTTTGGGACACGAAGAGCATCGTCCCGTTCTTAAAGGTTGATCGGGGCCTCGCACCGGTGGCCGACGGCGTACAGGTCATGAAGCCGATCGCCGATCTCGAAAAGCTTCTTTCCTTTGGGTCAAAGGGCCGGGTATTCGGCACCAAGATGCGCTCGTTCATCCAGCTGGCAGATACGAACGGGGTCAAGGCAATCGTCGACCAGCAATTCGATGTGGCTCGGCAAATTCTCAACGCCGGACTCGTCCCCATCCTCGAACCCGAGATTTCGATTGCGAGTCCTGAGAAGGCCGAAGCGGAGGTGCTCCTCAAAACCGCCATCCTTGAACATTTGGACGCATTGGCTCACGATCAGCGCGTCATGGTCAAACTGACGCTGCCCGAGGTGCAGGACTTCTATGCCGACCTGATCAGTCATCCCAATGTCCTGAGAGTCGTTGCACTGTCTGGCGGCTACACGAGGGAGGTCGCCAATGCTCGCCTTAGGAGGAACCACGGCGTGGTCGCCAGCTTTTCCCGCGCCCTCACAAACGGGTTGCGCGCAACCCAGACTGACGAGGAGTTCAACGCCGCTCTCTCGGATTCCATCGAAAGCATCTACGAGGCGTCTCTTACCTGAGATCCCGAACGGGAGATCGGGCTAAATCCCCGTGTGCCCTGTCCGCGGGTTGGGGTCGTACACATGGGGCATCAACGCGTTGGGTGGTATCCGACCAAGGCGGCCGGCTTCAAAGTCCTCCATGGCCTGCTGAATCTCAGCCCTTGTGTTCATGACGAATGGCCCGTAGTGCTCGACCGGCTCGCCAATAGGTTGGCCTCCGAGGATGAGTACCTCAAAACCGGCCGATCGCGAATCCTGCTTTTCGTCCGCTCGAAGGGTCAACCAATCGCCAGGTCCGAAGGCGGACATCTGTCCAAGACGAACTGGCCGACCTTCACTGCTCATCCGTCCCGATCCGGCCAACACGTAGGCCAGAGCATTGAACTTCGGGTTCCACGGAATCCGAAGCTGCGCGCCTGGTTGGATCGTGGCGTGCAGGAGAGCCATGGGCGAATGCGTCGACCCTGGACCGGTTACGCCCGCGAGCTCACCGGCTATCACCCGCACCAGTGAGCCGCCATCCGGCGAAGCGAGAAGCGCCACCTCGTCGGCTTCGAGCCCTTGATAGGCCGGAGGAATGAACTTGTCTTTTGCCGATAGGTTCACCCACAACTGGATGCCGTGAAAAGTACCGCCGGAATTCACGAGCGCTTCGGGCGGGGTCTCGATATGGAGGATCCCCGCACCGGCGGTCATCCACTGCGTGGCCCCGTCGGTGATGAGCCCACCCCCTCCGTGTGAATCCTGATGCTGGAACGTCCCGTCGATCATGTAGGTCACGGTCTCAAACCCCCGGTGCGGGTGCCAGGGAGTTCCCTTTGGCTCCCCCGGGGCGTAATCCACCTCACCCATCTGGTCCATGTGGACGAAAGGATCCAGGTCGCGAAGACTCAGCCCGGCAAAGGCCCGGCGTACAGGGAAACCTTCCCCTTCCAGACCGCTCGGTGCTGTCGTGACGGATTTGAGCGGTCGTTCGGTCAAGCCCGCGAGGGCGGCCGGGTCGGGAATTTGCGGGAGTGTGGACACGTCGTCGACCGTTACGGCAGGCATTGGGCGCTCCCGGTCAAGCGTGGGGATCCTTTGGACATGACCCAGCCCCTTTCAACAGCCTTGCGACGCCGCTCGCCACTTGGCCAAGAATATTCCCTTCCGGCAACTCCCGGCACACCCGTACCCCGTCAAAGGTCTTGCCAATCCCCCGCTGCCGGTGACCCGTAAGAGGCCGGCGCATGCGCGAGGCTGCCCTTTGCGCAATCGATTGGGTCGACGACGGCCCACAAGGAGCGAGATAAAGATGCTTACTTCCATAACTGCCAACGGCGATCTCCACGTTTTCGGAGTGACAGGTACGGGCGACCTCGTACATGGTTCCCATGCTCCCGGGACAGGAGCATTTCCCCTCGACACCATTGCGAGCGGTTGCGATCCTCAGGTTGCGCCGACGACGCAAGTCTTCAACAACAACCTGCATGTCTTCGCGCAGAAATCCGGCGGCGAAATCATCTGGGGAGTGGCACCTCATGGCGGAAAGTGGACGGTCAAGACGCTGGGGGGATGAGCCCCTTCGTGTTCCGTTCTCTCGGTCAGACGAACCGGACCAGCTCTACGAAAACGACACCCCATGCCGCCAGGCAGAGCACAGACCACGGCCATATCCGTCCTGGTCGATAGAGAAGAACCAACCAGCTCATGAGATAGGTGTCATCGCGGCTCCGGAATCCCACGTCGCCAAGCCAGATCCCCGGCGCGGTGCTGAGCATGAGCAGAAGTGAAACCCCCCAGAGGACTTGAAATTCACGGGGAGCAAAACGCAGCGATTTCGACGCACCGACAGCGACGATGATCAGGACGCTGAGTTCACCGAACCACAAGCCGGCCGAGGTACTGGGAAACAGTGTGAGGTAATGGCGGAACCCACGGGAAAACCCGAGCAACGGGACCCAAAGGTTCTCTCCCCCGCCTATCAGCCAACACTTTGAGACTCTAGCTGTGAGAACGACGGACTACGCCCACGTGTGCCGGTGGGTACGTACACGTGAAAGCGTCCAATTAGATTGCGAAACAGCCGTTTGTGCGCCGACTTGAAGAAAAAGTCCAGTGGCGAACAGAGGGCACTATGGATTCATTTCACTCAGAGCGCTCTCAGCCGTGAGGAGCACGGCCCCCTGAGACACTTCCGCCTTTTCGGCCAGACTGGCGACGATGCCGACATCCTTGGCCAAGAGAGCATGGGTGTGGCCCGCAAACGGCGCAAGACCGAAGCCCATTCGGGCCACCACTTCAAAGGCATAGCTCCGGCCAGAGCCACGGGAGATCGACCGCGCCAACGCCTCTCTCTCGACACCGAGTTCGAGCGCGAGATCAAAAAGTGCGGACGCGATACCCAGGTGCGCAGTGAAGAGAAGATTGTTCAGCGCCTTTGCGGTTTGCCCGGTGCCCAACGGCCCGATATGGAGAACGGGGTCACCGAACGTGGTCAGCACGGGAAGTACCCGCGCGAACTCCTCGGCGCCACCTCCCACCATGACGAGCAACCGTCCCTCAGCTGCCGCCGGACCGCCGCCGCTTACAGGCGCATCCATAAGCGTGGCCCCAACCTCTGCGGCAAGCAGAGATAGGCGCCGGCACGTCTCGGGATGAACGGTGCTGTGAATGACGATGACCGAGCCAGGACGGCACCCGGAAAGGACACCCCCTGGCGCGGTAAGCACTTGCTCAACTCCGGCGTCGTCAACGACACACACGCACACCACATCTGATGCTGATGCCAGTTCGGCCGGCGACCCCGCGATCTCGACATCGCATTCTGCGAAGGGCTCCAGTGACTCGGCACGGCGCGCCCAGAGGGTCGTCGGAATACCCGCATCCGCAATACGGCGCGCTATCGGCGCACCCTGTCCTCCCAAACCGATAAATCCCACCCTCACCGAACTGTCCTCCTGAAATCCATCGTCACTCTGGTTCGAGGGGAGCGTAGGCATCTATATACGCCTCCATATCGGACGCTCGCTCGACGAGCTCGTCGTGCACCTCCGAAGCAGTAAGAACGAGGAAGCGCCCGGTGTCAATGGCATCGACGACCAGATCTCCGACCACAGACGCTTCAACGATGGGATGGTCGGGTGAGCGAGGCCGGCCGGTCACACCGTAGGCGGTGATCTGCTCCCCAATGTTGGTGATGACCCCAGAAGGGCAGAGACAGGTGACGCCGATTCCGCGTGGCCGGAGATAAAGCGCCAGCGATTCGGTGAGTCCCACCAGCGCATGCTTCGTTGCGACGTAAGGGAGACGGTCAAATCCGTGTGCCAGCAATCCGGAGGCCGACGCCGTGTTGACAATGTGTCCGCTGCCCTGAGAAAGCAGATGAGGCAGGAAGGTGAGGTTGCTTCGTACGACACTCAACAGGTTGATGTCGATGACGTGTTCCCACCCCTGCAATGGAAGCGTCTCCGGCGACCCCATGGCAATGATTCCGACGTTGTTCATCACAATGTCGATCCGTCCATATTCGTCGAGAGTGCGATCACGGACGTGTTCAAAAGCCGCGATGTCGCTCACATCGCACTGCAGGGGAAGGCTCTTTCCTCCCTCCTCGGAAATCTCACCTGCCACTGCACTCGCGCGTTCGCCGTCAAGGTCCGTCACCACAACTTGTGCGCCCCGGCGGGCGAGGGACAGTGCGGAGGCCCGGCCGATACCGCTTCCGGCTCCGCTGATGACAGCTACCGATCCTTCAATGGCGACAAAGGCTGTCATGGCAGCGCCCTCATAGAAGGAAGGGGGCCTGACGAATTCTTGAGCGCATAGAGAGTATGACGCGAGGGAGGTGCTGACAAAAAGGCCTCTACTCCGTCGAGCAATTGGTTCACGTGCAGCACGAAGGGAACCACCTTTGATCCGAAATAGCGCGCTCGTTGTCGATCAGCGCAGGTGTGGAGACACATTGCTGATGCCTGATTGATGCGAGTCGTCCGTAGTCGGGCTGGAACATGACTCAGCAGACGACTCAGTCTCGCCACGTACGAATGCTGAGACCACTTGTCACCAAGTCTTTCCATCGCATGGTTGATTGTGCCATGGCGTTGCAATTGCTCAAGGAACATCAGGTAGTGGCAATCCTTTCGTTCAGCTTCTTCCATAACAGGAAGGAGCTGGGCCTCCGCCATCGAACGGATCGTGTCGCCACTCACTTGAGCAAAGAGGACTTCTCTTCGCTCCGTCAGATCGCTCAACCGACTGACGAGGATGGCATCGATGAGCCCTTCCTTTGATCCGAAGTGGTACTGCACGACCGAGTTGTTGCCCATGGCGGACTCTGCGCCGATTTGGCGAAGCGATACCCCATCTATCCCGTGGATAGCGAATAGACGCTCCGCCGTCAGCACGAGGCGTTCCTTCGTGGACGGCCCGACTGCTCGTTCAAACTCCAACACTTCATGCACCACATGTAAAGAAGAGCAGAGTTTACCCATTTCAGTCAAGTGTCTTAGATGTGAGGCAGATGCCTTGAAGGAGCACTTCTCGGCCAGGCCGTATCCGAAGAATGGATCTGGCGGAGCTCTCTCCTAGTCGGCGGAAATCCCGAAGCGATGGCGAGCGGCGCGTTCGATGATTTCGACGCAGGTGTCGACAGAGAGAGCCGTGCTGTCGAGGACGACGTGGTAGAGCCGAGGGTCGCTCTGGTGGGCACCAAAGAAGACCCGAGCGTAGGTATCCCTTGCCTTGTCCACTTCACGCTGATCTCTGCGAGCATCCGGTTCATCCACCCCTTGCGCCACCACCTGCGCAATGCGCTCTTCAACCGGGCCGTCCAGGCGGACGCAGAGGACGTCAGGCCGCGCACCCAATACGACCATTCCCGCCCGCCCAAGAATGACTGCTCCGGTGGTGTCCGCCACCTCACCCAGCGCCAGTTCGATTTCGGCGCGAAATTCTTCACGAGTCTTGATTTCGTCCGGAGGAAGCTGGCTGGGCCCGGTCGGCACAGGGACGTTGGCAAAGGCCATCGCCATTCGCTCCCATCGGCTGGGGACGTATTCGTCGAGGCTCTCCGCGTCCTCCGTTGAAAGGGCGAGCTTGTGCGCCGAGGCGGCAGGAATTGCTCGATCGAGAAATGGGAGGCCCAGCCGCTCCGCCAGCATGCGACTCACCTTGTCTCCGTGAGCGCCGTACGACGCTGAGACGGTCACCACTGGCGCCATTCGACTATTCCAGCACACCAGCTTCCGCGCGTCCTCCCCACCTCAAAGCCCCTGCGCCTGGCGGCCTCTGGCCGCCGGGTGGCCGTTGGCTCAAGCGCACCTCAGCGTCAGTTGGTCATGAGCCGCACAGTCCGGCGAATACAGCCTTGACCGCAGGTTCCTCTACCGGCCCCGACAGCCGCTAGTCTGCGAAGTCGTTCCTGTACTGCGGAGCTCCGGTACGAAACGCCACATCAGATGATCGGAAAGGGTTGATCGTCCATGGCCGACTTTGAGAACGACGCCAAGGCGCTGCGCGATGCCCTTGCTGGTTCCTCCGATGATGTGGACGAGGTTGAACCGGCGGGTCACTTTCGCATCTATCTCGGCGCAGCGGCTGGTGTCGGAAAGACCTACGCCATGCTCAATGAGGGTACCCGGAGAAAGAAACGCGGAACCGACGTCGTCATTGGGTTCGTGGAATGCCACGAGCGACCGCACACGAAGGAGATGTGCTCAGACCTAGAGGTTGTCCCCCGCATGCGCATCGAGTACCGAGGAACGCAATTCGAGGAAATGGATCTCGACGCGGTGATACGGCGCCATCCCGAGGTGGCCTTAGTCGATGAGTTGGCCCACACGAACATTCCGGGGTCAGGCAGAAATCCAAAACGTTGGCAAGATGTACAGGAGCTTCTCGCCGCCGGGATCGATGTCATCTCGACCGTCAACATTCAACATCTCGAGAGCATCGCCGAAGCGGTGGAGCAGATCACCGGAGTGCCGATACGGGAGCGTGTCCCCGATTGGGTACTTCGCAAGGCAGACCAGATCGAATTGGTCGACTCATCACCCGAGCAACTCCGCCGTCGGATGCTCCACGGCAATATCTATCCTCCAGAGAAGGTGCCGAAGGCCCTGACCAACTTCTTCCGGGAAGACAACCTGATGGCGCTGCGCGAGCTCGCTCTGCGTTTTTTGGCCGACGAAACGGAGGAGGAGCTCCTCGAGCATCTGAAGGAGCGACACCAAGGGGTCTTGTGGGACACGGGCGAGCGCATACTGGTGGGTGTCACCGCTGCCCCAGGTACCGATACCATCGTTCGTCGAGCGTCACGAATGGCCGCTCGGATCAAGGCTGAGCTCCATGTGCTCCACATCATTTCCGGTGAGGGCACGAAGCGATCCCATGAAGGACAGCTTGCTCTCCTCCGTCAGTTGACGACAGATGTTGGCGCTCACTGGCACGAGGTCAGAAGCGATGACCCGGCGCAGGCACTCTTCGAGTTCGCCGAATCTGAGCAAATCACTCAGATCGTCGTTGGATCGAGCGGGCGTAGTCGATGGCAGGAACTGAGAAGCGGGGGCTCGATCGTCAGGAAGATCTCCACCTTGGCCGCTCCGGCCGGGATCGATGTGCACATCATCGCACGGCGCAATGTCAGGCCCGATGGGCCAACGACCAAGGACAACCCGGAAGAGGGTTAGAACTCAATCCTCGTAACCCACGCGTTGGAAGAGGAGTTCGTCATGGCGAGAATACTGATCACCGGATCAACCGATGGACTCGGTCTTATGGCAGCTCGGCTGCTCCTCGCCGATGGGCATGACGTCACGTTGCACGCGCGCAACCCGGCACGGGCCGCACGGGCACGGTCGGCACTCCCGGCTGCTCAGCATGTCGTCGTCGGAGACTTGTCAAGCATCTCAGCAACCAAGGATATCGCCGAGCAAACGAATGCGATTGGTCGCCATGACGCGGTGATCCACAACGCAGGTGTCGGATACCGGGAAAAAAGAAGAGTCGAGACGGTCGATGGGCTATCTCAGGTCTTTGCGGTCAACGTACTGGCCCCGTACGTCCTCACCGCGTTGATTGAGCCGCCAAACCGACTCGTGTATTTGAGTTCGGGGATGCACCGTGGGGGTGATCCCGATCTGTCGGACCTGCAGTGGATCAAGAGGTCATGGAACGGGTCTCATGCCTACGCCGACTCCAAGCTTCTCGACCTGGTCCTCTGCTCTGCCGTGGCGCGACGATGGCCACGCGTGCTCGCAAACGCCGTCGAACCGGGGTGGGTGCCGACAAAGATGGGAGGTCCGGCAGCCCCTGACGACCTGGACCTTGCCCCGGTCACGCAAGCTTGGCTCGCCACCAGCGATGATCCCGCGGCCACGGTCTCGGGAGAGTACTTCTACCATCAGCAGTTACAACGCGCCCATCCTGCGGCCAAGAGTGTCGAAGAACAAGAGGGGCTGCTTGGCGTATGTGCGGATCTTGCTGGCGTCGAACTTCCGCGAGGAGCACCGTGACGCATGGCGGGACTGATCAAATGCCCCTGACTGCATCCCGAGCTCTATCGAGTAATGCGAGCACCGGATCCAAAATGGAATTACCTGGCGGTGACACGGCCGCATGCGGATGGGGGTGCTTCGGCGCCACAGATTTGGCGTGCTCGTAACGCCCACCCAACGCCACTCTGGATTCGACATCTTCGACGTCAGCCAAAAGAGGGAGGGTGTGAGCTTCCTCGAGGTCGGCGTGATCGAGAACGGACTGACGCATCGTCAGAAAGTCCGTCGCAAATTCAGCTGAGCTCGGATCCAGTTTCTCCATCTGCGCCAAGAGCCCGACAAGGGCAGACTGCTCGGCGATACGGTCTGCTGCCTCTGATGCACCCTGAGGAGAACCGTGGCGAATGATGGGATAGACAACGTGCTCTTCCGCCACTTCGTGGCGCACCAGTTCGGTAACAACCTCGTGAAAGTAGGTCGACCTATCCTCCGGACCGACATTCTCAAAGCGCCCTAACAGCTCTTTCGCCGCCCTGTGATCGGCTTCTATAAGTTCCACAATGTCAGTGGTGGACAGGGTGGTCTTTGGTCTGTCTGCCATGAGCGAACTCCCTCAGAGGTTGTAGTTGACAAGAAATCTATTACTCGACGCTACGGCATGACTTCGACAGGATCCGCAGACTCGGTGTGACGGCGACTGGGTGATGTCGCCACCAAGGACTTCACCTGATGCCGCGCCGCCCAGCCCATCGTGAATGCACCGCATGCGCCCAGGATAAGGCCCGTGCCGAGGCTGTAGCCCACCTGGTTTTCAAGATCCCGCAATGGAGATACCGATGTCACAAAATACGCACCGTTGTGGGTGATTACCGGCCAGGCGAGGGGACCGACAACGAACCAGGCAGCGCAGACCACTGCGATCGACCCGGCCATGGCCAGGCTTACTCGGCCCCGGCCGACGACGACCCCCCGCGTCTCGCCCAAAATAAGGAGTCCGATCAAAAATCCAATAGCTCCAGGCACGAGATTGAGGACGGCGTGAGAAAGGCTCCACTCCCAGGAGCCCGCTCCGTCCGCGCTGAATCCGAAAAGCGGCCCCACGTAGGGAATGATGCCGCCCCACGCCGAAATCAAGACGGTTACCGCCCCCACAGCTCCAATCCCGACGCGACCGACCTCGAACCGCGCCTGCCCAGCGCGAGCGAGACGGTCCTCTCGGCGACCCATGCCCGTTGTCGTCCCGCCTAAAGCAGTAGTCGACATTCCATGCCTCCCTCGGTCTTATCTACAACGTCTCCATACCCGTTTGGCCGGCAAGGAAACGGCCCTGTGAAGCCGCGCCTCACCGCCGGTTGACTATCGGAAATACGAACCACAATCCAGCGAATACGGCCAACGTCGAAGCGACCATGAAGGGCACAGCCCATCCCTCGAAGACGAAGCTCACTACGAGCGCCACGGCAACGGATACGGCCAAGCCCACGGCGGCGACTCCCCCGATCGCCATCACGTTCGCCACCCTCACGAGTTCGGTCTTCTCGTGTCGGCGAAAGACCAAACGATGGTATGCGACGGGCCCCCCGAGCAACGCGGTAGCGAGCGCAGCAACGAGCAAACTGGTGACATAGAGGTCCTTCTGCGAGGAGCTCAACCCGTTGCCAGAGACGGACCCCGGGGCGCGGTAGCGCGGGCGCCTGGCCCGAGCCTGACGAAATCTTTTGAAGAAACCCGGATGAAGAGGTCTCGCCTCGTTTGATTTGATTGTAGTATCAACATTGTTATGAATCTACAAGTACCTTCCACAGCTGCTCCCACCCCCATTAACGAACTGGGGCGCAGTCGGCGGGTGGGCATCCTCCTCATCTGCTGCATGAGCCTGTTGATCGTCGGCATCGATGTGACCATCGTCAACGTTGCCCTTCCCTCCATCGGAAAGGATCTGCACGCCTCGGTCTCTGGCCTGCAGTGGACGATCGATGCCTACACCCTGGTCCTGGCCAGTCTCCTCATGCTCTCTGGCTCAACTGCGGACCGGCTGGGCCGTCGCAAAACGTTCATGGTCGGATTGATCACCTTTGTCGCCGGATCGCTCATGTGCAGCCTGGCACCCAACCTCACCACGCTGGTCGTGTTCCGCATGGTCCAGGCCATCGGCGGCTCGATGCTCAACCCCGTGGCCATGTCCATCATCACCAACACGTTCACCGACCCCAAGGAGAGGGCCCAGGCGATCGGGATCTGGGGCGCGGTGGTGGGCGTGAGCATGGCTCTCGGCCCCGTCGTCGGTGGTGTGCTGGTGGACTCTGTTGGATGGCGCTCCATCTTCTGGATCAACATTCCCATTGGTCTTGCCGCCGCCGCTTTGGCCTTCCGCTACATCCCCGAATCTCGGGCCCCCAAGGCGCGCCGCATCGATGGCGTTGGGCAAGTGCTGGTGATCACCTTGCTTGCCAGCCTCACCTACGGCATCATCGAAGCACCCAGTCGCGGCTGGTCCTCAGGACTGATCATCGGTGCCTTCGCGGTTGCCATCGCTTCTTTGATCGGGTTGCTCTCTTATGAGCCGCGTCGCTCCGAGCCTCTGATTGATCTGCGTTTCTTCACATCCATCCCCTTCTCGGGAGCCACCGTCATTGCCGTCGCAGCTTTTGCCGGCCTCGGGGGCTTCCTGTTTCTCAATACGCTCTACCTACAGGAGGTGCGGGGGCTCTCCCCCCTCCATGCCGGCATCGACACGTTGCCCATGGCGGCCATGGCTCTCGCACTACCGACGATCTCGGGATGGATCGTGGGCACGCGCGGCGCGCGCATTCCACTCCTTATCGCGGGGATTGGCCTGCTGGTCGGGTGTCTGATGCTGGTCCGGGTGAGCGACACCACTCCGTTCTCCTGGCTGTTCGCGGCCTACGTCGTGTTCGGCATCGGATTCGGCTTCGTCAACGCGCCCATCACCAATGCCGCCGTATCAGGGATGCCGCGAGCACAGGCCGGAGTTGCGTCCGCCATTGCCTCCACCTCTCGCCAGGTTGGCTCGACGTTGGGAGTCGCTGTGGTGGGGGCACTCGTCACCAGCAAGATCGGCGCCGTAGCCGGGGGGATACACCTTGACTTCGCCGTCGCCAGCCGAGCCGGCTGGTGGGTTTTGGCCGGTTGCGGAACAGTCGTTCTCGTGTTGGGCCTGGCCGCGACATCGCAGCGGGCACGGGCCAGTGCGCAGCGGACGGCCCGGGAGATCAACCCCGAATTCCTCGAGGGCCACGGGCGATGAGTGGGGCCGGGAGTACGCCAACCAGCACATCGACATCGGTCGACGAAGCATGGGACATCATGCGCGAGCTCGTCTTGGACAACGAACGACGCCACGAGGTGAGCGATGCGCTCGGGATGAGCTTCGCCCGCATCAAGGCCCTGCGGCGCATCGACAAGGTGCCCAGCTCAATGGGCGAGCTCGCCACAACCTTGGGCATCGATCGTCCCTACATGACCATTGTGGTGGATGACCTCGAACGCCAGGGACTGGTGCAGCGCAAGCCGCACCCCACAGACCGTCGGGCCAAACTGGTCGAGACCACCGCCCGAGGCAAGGAGATGGCCAGCCAGGCGCGGGCCATCCTGAACCGCCCGCCGGCCGAGCTGGCGGCGCTCCCCGATGACGAGTTGGCGGCACTATTGCGCGGCCTCCGGGCGATCCGCCTCGATCCGGCGACGCCTAGTCTGCCCGCGGCACGGGGTGCACGGCGGACCTGATGCCCGATGAGGTTGTCCTCTAGGCTCGGTGCGGGGCGCTGGAAGTGATGGGCGCCGGGAGGAGTGAAATACATGTCCACATCCTTGACTGACGTGCCGGCAACGGTGTTCGACGCCGATAACCACTACTGGGAGACCAGTGACGCGTTCACCCGCTACCGCAGCCCGGAGTTCGCCGAGCGGGGCGTGCAGGTCAAAGAGATCGATGGGCGCATGCGCTACACCGTGCAGGGCGATCTTCACCCCTGGATCCCCGGTCCGGGCGACGCCAATCCGCGCCCGCAACCGGGGGCGTTCTTGGACCGGAGCGGTCGCTCCATCGTCGAGATGCTCACCTCCGAGGACCCCACGCAGCACCCCGAGTGGTTCGGGCGCGACGCCCGGCTGCCGGTGATGGATGACCAAGGGGTCGAGGCATGCTGGATGTTCCCGTCGCAAGGCGTCTGCATGGAAGGCGTGATGCAACCCGACATCGCGGCCATCCTCGATATCTTCCGGGGCTTCAACCGGTGGCTCGACGACGAATGGGGCTTCGCGTACAAGGATCGGATTTTCGCGTCGCCGTACCTGACGTTGTCGGACCTGGACGCCGCCATCAAAGAGTTGGACTGGGCGCTCGACCGCGGGGCGCGGATCATTGCGTTGCGCCCCGGACCGGTATTCACGCCGGAAGGTTGGAGGTCACCGGCAGATCCCGTGTTCGACCCGTTTTGGGCGCGTGTCGCCGAAGCTCGACTCATCGTGGCGGCCCACCCCGGATTTGATGATGGCTACCGTGATGTTGAGGACGCCGTAGCCCAGGCCTGGGGCTATGCGAACCGCCGCAAGGCTGGTTCCGTGTCGTCTCTCAACTTCTATGAGCCGATCGTCGCCGCGTTGATGGGCCAGCGCCTCATCCATGACTTCATGGTGGTGATCGTGGCCCACGGCCTCTTCGAGCGGCATCCCGGTCTTCGCTTTGCCAGCATCGAGAACGGCGTCGGCTGGGTGCCTGAGGCGATCAAGACCTTGCGGCGGCTGTCAGGCACCGGGGAACACGGGACCTCGGGTACGAAACTGGTCGAGGCCTTCCACGAACATGTGTGGGTTACCCCGTTCACCGACGACGACGTTCCAGCGCTCCTTACACACGTTCCCGTCGAACGGGTCCTGTTTGGCTCGGACTATCCACACGCCGAGGGTTTCGCGGAGCCGAAGCAGTTTCTCTCGCTGCTCAGTGAGATCTCCGACAAGGACCAGAATCGGATCATGCGCGACAACGTGCGCGAGCTCATGCGTCGATAACAGCGGCGGGGGGTACCTTGGACTTCGAACGATCTTCCAAATCAATGCGTAAGGAGCCCCTGGCCATGCAGCACGCGTTTCTCGGCAAACTCGATGTGTCCCGCCTTGGATTGGGGACGATGGGCATGTCTATTGCGTACGGCAGAGTCGACGACGACTCAGAATCCATCCGGACCATACACAGGGCGCTCGAACTCGGAATCAATTTCATCGACACTGCAGAGATGTACGGTCCGTTTGTCAACGAGGAATTGGTCGGGCGGGCACTGGGCGGCCGGCGGGATGAGGTGGTGCTGGCCACAAAGTTCGGACTTATTTCCCATTCTCGGGATGGAGTCCGTCGTGTGGACAGCGATCCCGCCAACATCCGGACGGCAGTGGAGGGATCACTCAATCGACTGGGCACCGACCGGATCGACCTTTACTACCAGCACCGAGTCGACCCTGAACGCCCCATCGAGGAGACCATCGGCGTGCTCAAAGAGCTCATCGATGAGGGAAAGGTCCTCCATATCGGACTGTCCGAGGCCGCCCCTGAAACGATCCGACGCGCGCATGCCGTCCATCCCATCACCGCGTTGCAGACCGAATACTCTCTGTGGACCCGCGATCCCGAAGACGAAATCCTTGCGGTCGTGCGGGAGCTCGGCATTGGGTTCGTCGCCTACTCACCGCTCGGGCGGGGATTTCTGACCGGACGGATCCGCTCTGTGAACGATCTCGACGAGCGTGACTTCCGTCGGACCAACCCTCGCTTCGTGGGCGAGAACTTCGAAGCCAACCTCCGCATCGTGAACGTGGTGGAGGCGGTTGCAGCCCAGCACGGTGCCACTCCGGCCCAGGTGGCGCTGGCCTGGCTGCTGGCGCAGGGGAACGACATCGTTCCGATTCCGGGCACCAAGCGGGTCACGCGAATAGAAGAGAACGCTGCCGCTGACGGCCTGGAGCTCAGCGATGAGCAGCTGGCGCGCCTGGCAGCGCTGCCGGCCCCCGCTGGCGACCGCTATGCCGACATGTCGCCACTCAACCGTTAGGTTCGCTATCCCCATCAGACTTCTCTATGGCTGAGATCGAGCTGTTCTATCGCCAACATCTGACCCGAAGGGATCTCGAACTCCTTCAATCGGAGCTGCCGGAAGGTCGGTCCATCGTCGATGCCCTCGCTTCCCCGCAGGTCGAATCATCAGTCTTCGGGGAACTTGCGCACGCGAGGGTGGCGGGCCTGTCCCCATTCCTCGTGTTCGCAGTGGCGGTGCACCGTACGGGGACGCAGCTCGAGACCGCGACATTCGTCGAGGAGAGATGGGCACCGCGGGTGCGAATCCCGCTCTTCGATGTCGCCGTCCTGCGAGACCTCCTCGATGACCCGTTCCGACGCCTGTTCCTGATAGAGCTCCTCGCTTCCTACACCCGGGTCGTGAGCGGAGTGGCATGGGCCCGGACGGCGCGGGGATGGCGCCGGCGTCGCTTCAGCGAACTGGATCCCGTATCGCTGGCCGAGCAACTCGAAATGGTCGGTCCCGGCGAGCGGGCGGGCGTTTACCGCCGACTCGGTGACCTCGCTCTCTTCTTGCTCGGCGTATTCCCCGACCACGCGCCGCCCCTCACGGGACCGTCGCGGGACCGACTGCTTCGCTACAGCGGAATCAGGTCAGCGGCGCCCGAGATTGAGGACGGTCAAGCCCTCCTTGCAATGCTCGGTTCTCGCTGGTACCAGTCGGCGACTCACGCGGCCCGACAGTCGGGGCATCCACTCACTTGGTCGCTCGAAACAGCAAGCTACATGGGCGAGCACTTCGGAGACGCCCGTCGAGTGCTGAACGCCGTCACCGATCGCTATCTCTTCCCACTCCGCGAGCAGTGGTTCGGCCGATGACGCAGCGAAGACCCCGCCGGCTCAGTTTCGACGCATTTTGGTACCGGTAGAATCACGCGAAACCCAGCAGGGAAAGGAAGTCGGAAATGACGCAACGGCCCGTCCAGGTCGAATTCGCAGAAGGGATATGCCCGGCCTCGCTCAGTGTGCCTGAAGGAAGCGGGCCCTGGCCCGCAGTGATCATGTTCCCCGATGCCGGGGGAATGCGAGACGTCATGCGTCAGATGGGCGAGCGCCTTTCAGATCTCGGTTATTTGGTTTTCGTACCCGACTTCTACTATCGCAACGGCCCGTACGAGCCGATCGACGGACGTACCGCATTCTCGACGACAGAGTCGGCGGAAAAGATCATGGCCATGATGCGGAGCTACACGGCCGACATGGCAGCACGCGATGCGGATGCCTTCTTTCGCTACCTTGATTCGCTTCCTGAGAAGAAGCCGGGTGGCATAGGCACGACTGGCTACTGTATGGGTGGTCGTCTCTCGCTCCTAGCCGCCGCGAATCTAGGGGAGAGGGTGCGTGCCGCTGCCTCGTTTCATGGCGGCAACCTGGCCAATGCTGACGACCCGGACAGCCCGCACCACAAAGCTGCCAGCATCAAGGCCAACGTGTATGTGGGTGGGGCGATGGAGGATCAGTTCTTCTCCGACGACCAAAAGGATCTTTTGGAGAAGTCGCTCAGTGAAGCGGGGGTCGTTCGTACCATTGAGATGTACGCGGCTCATCACGGCTTCGCCGTCTCGGACAACCCGAGCTACGACCAAGACGCGGCCGAGCGGCATTGGGCAGCTATGGAAAATTTCTTCGGCTCGGTACTCGGAACCTAAATCGGCAGCTGTGCGCTCCGGTGGGATCCGCCAAGGTGTTCTGACACCTCAAAGGGAGACGCCCTGCAGGCGGTAATTGGCGCTGCGAAGGTTGGGCAACCAAACTTGTCGGTGTTACGCAGATACAGGCCCGAAAGGAAAAGCAGCTTGATAAGCGATCGTTCGAGAGAGCACATTCCGCAGGACGTCCCCACAGAAGCCATACGTGGCCTGGCCATCAACCTTGGTTTCGGAGTGTCGTCATGGAAGGACGGCCAGGCCAGCAGCACGATGCGTCTCTCGCCCGCACAATCGGAAGCCGATGGCAGCCTGCCGTTCGGCAGTCTGGCCGCCATTGCCGACAACAACAATGCTCAGGCCAACATCAACTCCGCCGATTGGAGTGACAACTCCATACTGATCGAGGTCGCCTACCAAACCACACGGGCGGCCCGAGGAACGGTGGAGGTTCGCAGCCACAACTCGGCGTACAACGAGCTCATGGGTATCGCGCAAGGCGTCATGCTCGACGACCAGGGTCCTTTCGGTCAGTCGCAGTGCACCAGCGTGACAGTCCCCGGTCGGCCCCAGTTGTCGGGGCAGAACTTCGGGGCACCGACCCTCAGTGAGCTGCCCCAGGTCGAACACGCCTCCTTCCCGTGGGAGAGCGACTTGGCTCCGGCGCCCATCGATCTGTACCTCAAGGGTGGTCTCAGTTTGATTGAGGGAGGGGCGATCTACACCTCGCAGCTCGACTCGGGGTGGGCCTCCGGCTACGGCTCGCTCCATGGGGGGGCGATTGGGCTGCTCATTACCCGGGCGATGCGCTACGCCGCCATCGCGCTGTCGCCACCGAGTGTCGAGCAAGTCCCAATATCGTTCAACATCAACTACGTGCGCCCCGCCATGGTGGTCCCCGAGCCGATGCAAGCCGCGGCACGCGTGATCGCCTTGACCACCAGATTCTGCACGCTTGAGGGCGAGCTCATCCTCCCCTCGGGCAAACCAGCCGCACGGTGCCGAGTCATCCACCGGCTCGTTCCGAGGGACTGACCATCGCCTTTACCGGGTGACGTGCTCCGTAAATTCGAAGAGGAGTCCGGCGTTGTCTGCTGGGCGTACGGCAAAGCTTTCTTCGTCGTCACCGGGCAAGAGCTCGATCCCGTGCGATGCCAAGTGCGACTTCGCCCGTTCGACATTGGTGGTGCCAAACACGACTGACCGGATTCCATCGCCGTTGCGGGCCAAGAAGCGAGCGAGCGGCCCATCCTCGGTGGGACTCAGAAGCTCCACCACGGTGTCTCCAAGCTGAATCCCTACCGCACGGGCTTGCGTGGCCTTCCGCTCAACTTCATAGATGACGGTCCCGTCGACATACTCGCCAAGGAAGCGCTTCGCACCGTCAAGATCCGAGACCACTATGCGGTAACGCTCCAGACCGGTTATGCCCAGCGGATGGTTGTCCCGCCAAAATTCGATCGGATGAATTGGTTCGAGGTACGGGACCGGGGACGGTACCGCATGGAAGCTTTGATCGTAGAACTCGAACGAAACGCCATAGGCGTCAAGGGGATGAATGTGGAACGCAGGTCCGAGCTCGCCGCGATGCGAATGCCTCTGGCATTCGTGGCGTCCCGGGCTTCGTCCACATTGGGAACCGTGTATTCGATTCCGACATAGTGGGGGCCGAAACGAGCGTGGAGCAGAGTGTCGTGGGGGGAAAAGACCTGGAATATGACCCGACCGATAGCGATGAGGCAGGCATGCCACTCCTCACGTGGCATGTCGATCAGAAACTGAGCACCGTACACTTCAGTGAAGAGATCGACCGTCTGTTCGAAATCATCGATGACAGCGTTGACATGGTTCATGGCGCCACATCTGATTGGAGTCATGTAGGCCTCCTGGCCAACTCGGGGTGCGTTCCCGCACCGAGGACGGTCGACACCGCCACCTTGCGCCAACACTAGGTGCTGTGCGCGTTCAGTTCCACAGCCAGACGTTCAGCGGTCCCGGCGATGCTTGCTCAGGAATTCTTGTACCGCCTCGGCCACTTCCATATCTTTCAACGACCTTTCCCGGGATACCTCTAAGAAGTAAGGACCGGCAATTTTGTCCAACCCCGTACCGTCGATGTGAGGGCGGCCACAGCATTGTCGTAGTCGACTTCCCAGTGTTGCCAGCGCTTCAGGACCTCATCGAGAGCAACGCGGCCCTCCAGTCGCGCCAGGGCCGCGCCGAGGCAGAAGTGGATGCCGTATCCGAAACTGAGGTGGTGATCGATCTTGCGGTGGATATCGAAATCGTCCCCGTTGGAAAAGTGGCGATCGTCGCGATTAGCGGCGCCATTGAGTAGGAGGACCACGCTGCCTTCGCGGAGCACCTGGCCGTGGTGCTCGACGTCTTTGGTGACATACCGGGCCTGTACCGGTGAGGGTGCCTCATACCGCAAAAGCTCCTCGACGGCCTGCGGAACGAGCTCTCGATTATTGGCCAGATCCCGGAGTTGGTCCGGATGCTCCGCCAATACCTTGCCCGTCCATCCGATCAACCGCGTCGCCGTCTCATTGCCCGCCGCGGCCACGTTGCCCACGTAGACGAGGATCTCTTCCCGGGTGAGTTTACGGCGTACGCCATGATCGTCTTCGAACTCGGCGTTGAGCATCTGTGTCATCAGATCGTCCGAGGGGTGCTTCGTCCGCCATTCGATGTACTCGGCGAAAATGCTCTGGGTGGTGGATGGCCCTTCCATCACGCGCTGGTTGGGCTGACCGCCTTCGTCGAGCGCCAGGCCCTCATCGATGGCGTCACGGATGGCCTCTTGGTCCGCCTCGGGAATACCCAGGAGCATCCCGATCATGCGCATTGGCATTTTCGCTCCGAGATCACGGACGAAGTCGAAACCGTCCCCGCCGACGAGCGGGTCGAGCGCCTGCGCACAGAACGCCCGGGCTTCGGGTTCCACTGACGCCATCCGCTTTGGCGTGAACACGCGGGAAAGGACGCTTCGATGGGCGTCGTGAAGCGGCGGATCCTCAAAGAGCGTATTGCCGGGCGGAATCACCATGCCCCGTTCGACGACGGCCTTAATGAGCTCGAGCAGCATTCCCTTGGCTGAGCTGTACGTCTTCCAGTCGGTCAGGCCTTTCTCGACGTCGTCGAAACGACTGAGTGCGAAGAAGTCGAACTTCTCGTTGTAGTAGAGGGGCGCTTCCTCTCTCAACCGCCTCCACACCGGATACGGATCGCGGTCGATCTCGGCGTCGTAAGGGTCGTAATAGGGCGCAGAATCAGACATGTGGCACATCCTGACATAAAATGAGAAAGATGCAAACGGCGTCCTGCCTCTACCGAGGGGCGCCGGTCGGCACACGGCTTCCTCACACATCGCCACCCGCCTCACAATCAGATTTTGGCCCCGGCCGAAGGGATGATCAGAAAGGAGCAACATCATGAGCACATTGCGTCCCGAGAGGACCAACCCACTGCCTTCCGTTGCTGTGATCGGTATGGGGATCATGGGATCGGCAATGACCAGTCGACTGATCGCCTGCGGCATCGAGACGCGGGTCTGGTCGCGCCAAAAGGCGTCGACACTCCCGCTCGTCGAACAGGGCGCAAGCGGGTACGACACTGCGGCCGAAGCCGTCCAGGGCGCAGAGGTCGTGATCACCATGCTGCCTACGGCCGACGTCACGAGCAGCGTCATGCTTGACGTGGAGACCCTTGCCGCCCTGCGTCCAGAGACCATCTGGGCCCAGATGGGGACCATCGGCGTCAAGGCAACCAGCCATCTGATCAGCGAGACGCAGGTTCGCCGCCCCGACATCACCTTCGTCGATGCGCCTGTTTCGGGAAGTCGTGGGCCGGCTGAGTCTGGCCAGCTCCTCATTCTCGCATCGGGACCGCACGACAAAGTCGCGGAAGCACTCGGGCCTGTATTCGATGCACTGGGGAGGTCCACTCTGTGGCTTGGTCCTGCAGGCTCGGGAAGTGCAATGAAGCTGGTCCTCAATACGTGGTTGGCATTTCAGGCCGAAGGAGCCGCCGAAGCCGCCTCCCTTGCTGACCATCTCGGTGTGTCGAGCTCGGCGCTGTTCGCCGCTTTGCAGAACAATCCGCTTGCCTCTGACTACGCACTTGCCAAGCTGACGAAGATGGTCGAACACGATTACAGCCCCGAGTTCGGGCTTGAATGGGCCCTCAAGGATCTCGATCTGGTCGCCTCAGATGCAGGAATTGATGCGGCTCCGGTCGCTCGGGCCATCGCGGATCGGTGGCGCGGACTCGTCCGTGATGGGTCGGGCCAACTCGACGTGAGCGCTGTCGGGAAGGGTCTGTCCTAAGGGCCTCGTAAACCTTCGAACGCAGACTGCATTCAACGTTCCTTAAACCGACGCTGTCCTCATAGTTCGGCTCACTCCCAATCAGCAACGCCACGATGTTGACGCGTGGACGGTGCACTGAGCCAGCCACCGGTCGTCGTGTTACCTTCCAATATGCTCGAGAGTTTCGATGTGAACGCTACGGTTCCGTACGTCTCCCACTCCTATGAGTGGGTGACCGGCGTTGCTCATTTCGCCGTAGACCCAGATTGTCCCGCCAGTAAGCGCATTGTCGATTTGAACGCGGTTGGAGCGGACGACGACGGCCAGCTGAGGTTCGAAGCTGACGTGCGGATGCTGAGACCCATCGGAGAGGCCGGCGACCAGGCCTTATTGGTTATCCCGAACCGCGGCATGGTCGGGGGCGTGCCGTTCAGTTCCTACAGCGCCGTCTCCTTTAATGCTGCCTCCTTAGGCGCCGCCGTGTCCGCTGCGCCCGATCCGGGTGATGGATTCCTGCTCGAGAAGAGGTGGACGATCGCCTGGTGTGGCTGGCAATGGGACGTCATACGGGAAAACGGTGGGCTCGGGCTGAGGGCGCCGATGGCGAATGTCGTCCCAGGTCTGATGCGCGCCGAATTCAGATTAGACGTCGATGAAGAACAGCATCAGCTGACCGACTCAGCGGCGCTCTTCAAGTTCTCCCCGTATCCGGTGGCCCAATTGGATGATCCAGATGCCTCGCTGAGCGTCCGGACATCCCCGTTGGGCGAAAAGCAAATGGTGCCTCGAGATCGCTGGAGTTTCGTCGACTCCACCCATGTCACGCTTGAGGGGGGCTTCCGAGCTTTCCACTTCTATGAGGTGGTCTACCACCCTGCCATAGCGCCCGTCGCCGGAACAGGCCTTCTCGCTATCCGAGACTTCGGATCATTCCTCGGCCGGACCCATGATCATGTCCTGGCGTTCGGTGGATCACAGTCCGGGAGGTTCCTGCGTGAATTCCTACACACCGGTCTCAACCTTGACGAGGAGGGCCAACAGGTATTTGGAGGCATTTTCAGCCATATCGCCAGTGCACGACAAGGGGAATTCAACATCCGTTACGCCCAGCCCTCGGTGACCCATCCTTTGAACCCAGGTTACGGGCCCCCCTACGACACCGGCGCCCTGCTCGAGTTGCAACGGTCGCTCGGTGGGTCGCCCAAGGTCTTCTTTACCAATAGTTCGTGGGAGTACTGGCGCGGGGACGGTGCTCTGGTCCATCAAGACGCCACCACCGGCGACGACCTGCCCGAGGACCCTGATGGCCGCACCTATCTGATAAGTGGCACCGACCACTACGGCAACATTTCGGCCATGAAGGATTTGATGCCCGTGGCCAATCCCACCCATGCCCTCGATCCCGGACCAATACTTCGCCGCGCTCTTTGTTCAACTCGAGCAATGGGTTTGTAATGGCAACGCGCCCGAACCGAGCTGCGTGCCCCGAATCTCGCACGGAACCGCGGTCCTTCGCTCCGAAGCCTTGGCCACCTTCCACGACGCCGAACTCCCAGACCCTGAATATCTTCCCTACACGCCCACTATCGATTCGCATGCGACGACTTGGCCCCTGGAGCTAGGGGCACCGTTGGTTGCGTTGGTGTCGAGCGTCGATGTGACAGGAAACGAGGTCGCCGGTATCCGACTCCCGGCCGTTGCGGTACCAGTGGCGGCCTTCACGGGATGGAACCCTCGAATCCATATCGAGGGTCTACCCGATGTCCTCTACGAGTTCGTCGGCAGTCTGCTGCCGCTGCAGTCAGGTGCGATGCCGGCCGATCGAGCCTCCTACGAAGAGGAGCTGACGGCAGCCGCCAACCGGCTCGTGGCGCAGCGGTACCTGCTCGAACGAGATGTCGATCAGGCGGTGGCCGAGGGAATGCGGATCTATGACCGCCTCATCCCCCGGCCCACCCCCACCTTGTGACCGTCTGCGCCCACTACGCTTTCGAAGAGACCAACTTGCCACACGCCAGCTTGCCGGCCGGCACGTAGGACTTACCCTTGATCTCGTGCAACTGCTCGCAGTTGGTCTTGGGCACGCCGGCCAGGGTTCCAAAGTGCGTGAAGTCGTCGCCCGGGGGCGCTATCAGTCCACCGGCGGTGTAGCCGTTGACCTTGCGCAAGTCCGAGATGACGGCACTGCGGGTCGGGTTCGACCCCGCCAGTTGCAAGCCCTTGATCATGAGGTCGGCCGCCTCGTAGTTGTAGTCGATGTTGAGGCTGGGAATGCCGCCGGGCCAGGTGGTGTACTTCTTGAGGTTGCTGAGGAACGTTTTCACCGGAGCGGCGATGTCGTTGCCCAAGACGTTGATGGTGGCCGTGGCATAGGTCCCTTGCATGGCGGCCAGTGCGGTCGGTTGGTCCAGCACGGACTGGTCGTAGCCGGTGGCACACTCTTCTTTGACCTTGAGACCGGCCTGCTTGATGGCGGTGGCCAAGGCGGTACAGCTCGAGAGGAGACTGAGCACCTCGACCCCGTTGCAGCCCTTTGACTTCATCTCCAGGGCGAAGGTGGTGAAGTTGACGTCGCCGATCGGCACGATGTCATTGATGCACTCGCTGATGCCGATGGGCTTGCCCGCCGCAAAAATAGCATTCGCCGCATTGATGGCGCTGGGGACGTTGGCCACCACGGTGGCCAGCTTGGTGATGCCAACTGCCTTGAGGGCCGCCTCGGCGTCGTTGTAGCTGTAGTTCCTGCCGTTGATGGGCGCGGTGAGGGTTCCGGTCACACTGAACATGTTCGAGTTGGCCTTGGCCGCCCACTCGGGACCGTCTTCGGCCGCCCCGGTGACCGGTATCTTCTGCGCGCTCAGGTAGCTGGCGCCGCCAAAGGCGATCGAGGCGTTGTCAATGACGGCAAAGACACCTTTGTCCTGGACCAGGGTCTGGGCGGCCGAGAGGTTGCCACTGGGCGTGGACTGGTCGTCTTCGACCACCAGCTGTATTTTGCGCCCGTTTATCCCGCCCGCCGCGTTCTGGGCGTCGATGCGGGCCTCGGCCCCGACCTCACTGCCGCCGTAGGTCGGTGCACCGACTCCGGTGTCGTCGGTGATCAGCCCAATGACGATCGGGGGCTTGGCTGCCGTGGCGGCGGCTCCTGACACCCCGACGAGCACTCCGGTAAGACAAAAGATTGCTGTACCGAGGCGCAGCGCTCTCATTCTCGTCCGCATGGACGACCCCCCTTGTAATGGCCAAATGGCGTTTCTCGCTAGACTGCCCTTCTACCGGGAGCATAACGAGAGTCCGCCCCGACGGCAAGACATGTACTGTGTACCGGATGGATCAACTGCCGACGACCGTCATTCCGCGCACGCATGAGGAAGTCCTCGATCCAGCGTGGCTGCGCGCTGCACTCGATGACATTGGTGACGACGACACAATTGTGGCCGTCGAGACCACGGGCACCTCGAAGACACGGCTCGAGAAGCTGCAATTCGCGGTGACACTTGACGGGGCCCGAGGGCGCCGCGTCCACCACTACTGCGCGAAGGCGAGCCTCGACGGGTCCGGCGGCGGCAGCGCCGGCGAGGCGATGTTCTATACGGACGTCGCACCTCGCCTCGACCTCCGAATTCCGCGCGTGCACTTCGCCGCGGTGGACGGGGTGACCTCGATCATCGTGATGGACGACATCGTCGCCTTGGGCGGGAAGTTCATGAACCCGCATTTCCCGTTCGAGCAAAAGCTGGTGCGGGAGACGTTGTCCCAACTCGCCCGCTTACACGCGACGACGTGGGGCCTCGAGCTCGTCGCGGACATTCCCTGGCTCGGCCACGGGCTGGAGCGCTTCACCACCATGCACAACGCCGAAGACCTCCAAAAGCTGCTCGACGACGGCCGGGCCGAAGGCTTTGCGCCCGATATCTGTTCGGGGGAGAACCTCTTGGCCGCCTTGCGGGTGCAGCAAGAATTCGGCGTGACGTGCCTCCTCCACGGCGACACCCACACAGGCAACGTATACCTCGATCCCGAGGGGCGTGGCTCGTTCTTCGACTGGGAGGTGGCGCAGACAGGCCACTGGGCCCAGGATGTCGCCTATCACCTCGGCACCGTCTTGACCATCGAAGACCGGCGGGCCCATGAAGAAGATCTCCTCCGCTTCTACCTCGCCGAGCTCGCCGCCAACGGGGCGCCGGCGCCGTCGTTCGACGAGGCCTGGGACATGTACCGACGGAGCTTTGGCTACGGATATCTGCTGTGGGTCATAACGACGATCCACGGACAGCGACGAGGTGTTGCAGCACATGCCGCGGCTAGGGGCAGCACTCACAGATCACCAGACGTTCCGTCTGCTCGGCATCGTCTGATCCAACCCCCGACCTGCTCGCTCATGGGGTGAGCCTCTACGACGATGCCGCCGTGAGCCGCTCGCGCATCGCAGTGAGATCTTCGCGGGATACGCCAGCGGCGTCGACAAGGTACTCCTCAAGCGTGCCGTGTTCCTTACGCAAGAGCGCGAGCGCATCGGCGAGACCGGCGCGACTGGTACCGAGCAGGCCGGCGATCACCGCCGGCGGCAGGCCCGACCCGGACAACTTGGACTTCAACTCCTCCACCCTGGCCGCCGCCGCGAACTCAGACGTAAGCTCGTAGTCGTCGAGTACCGTCGGCTCATCCACGCCCAACGCCAGCAGGAGCACGGCGGACACCACCCCGGTGCGGTCCTTGCCCGCGGCGCAGTGGATGACAGCGGGGAGCCCGTCTTCTTGGGCGAACGACCTCAAGATCGTACCGATGTCGGGCGCGCGGTCAAGCAGGATCTCGCAGTACCGGTCCCGAAGGTAGCCGTCGCCGTTCGCCAGAGCGGACGGGTCACTGGTGCGCTCACCACGCAGGAGCGGGACATGCAAGATGCGGAGGAAGGGAGCGTTCGTCGGCTCCGCCGCTTGTTCCTCAGGCGGTCGCAGGTCGACGGCCACCCGGACCCCCAGCTCCTGCAGTCGCTCATGGTCGGCGTCAGTCAAGGCGTGCAGCGCTCCCGATCGGAAGACCATCCCCGTGCGTACCACGCGTCCATCGCCTGCTGCGTAGCCGCCAAGGTCACGGAAATTGCTGGCGCCTTCGAGAAGGCTGCGACGCCCGGGGGACTCGGTACTGACCACGCAAAGGGACAGTACCATCGTGTCTGGTCATCTGCCGTCAGTATTTGGACCTCTCAGGCGGGCCCCAGGCAGGGGCGATTGGCGCTCGCCGCTGCGGCACCTATCATCACGCCGTGCGGACGAAGATCGTCGTGATTGGAGCGTCTGAGACAGATCGGCTCGGAATTATCACCGACATCTCCCCCGTTCAGCTCCATGCCGAGGCCGTCCGCAACGCCATTGTCGACGCCGGCATCACGCGTGACGACATCGATGGCATCGCCTGCGTCGGCGAAGGCCCGGCAGGCCTGGCCCACTACCTAGGGATCACTCCAACCTGGCTCGACGGCACGTTCGTTGGCGGCTGCTCGTTCCTGGTCCATCTCCACCACGCAGCCGCTGCCATCGCCACCGGGATGGCCAACGTGATCGTGATCAGCCACGCCGTCTCTCGGGGGGGTCCGGCGAGCAACCCGGGAGCACGTGACCTGGCCAACCTGCACCAGCAGTTCGAACAGGTTTACGGAGTGGGGCTACCCGCAACGAATTTCCCCTTGGGCGTACTGCGCTACATGAAGACCTACGGCCTCACTCATGAGCAGCTGGCGTCGGTGGCAGTCGCCCAGCGGCGTTGGTCTTCCAACGTGCCGCGGGCGATGATGCGCGACCTGATCACCATCGAAGACGTGCTGGACTCGCCAATGATCTGCTACCCGATGCACCGCCTCGAGTGCTGTCTCTCCACGAACGGTGGTGGAGCGATCATCGTGACGAGTGAGGAACATGCGCGCACCCTTCCGCTGCGCAAGCCATTGGTCTACGTCCTCGGCGGGGGCGAGTCGTCCGAATCCCCCCTGATATCGCAGATGACGGACCTGACGAGCGCACGGGCCTATCGGACGAGTGCGAGGATTGCCTTCGAAGACGCCGCCGTCACCCATGCTGACGTCGACCATCTGATGGCGTACGACGCTTTTGCTCACCTGCCGATCTACACGCTCGAAGACCTCGGCTTCGTCGGCCGCGGGGAGGCAGGGGCATTTATTGAGGAGGGTCACACTTCTCCGGGAGGCTCGCTTCCCATGAACACCAATGGTGGCGGTCTTTCGTACACCCACACCGGCCTCTATGGGATGTTCCTCATGCAAGAGTCGATTCGGCAGGTGCGGGGGGAGGCGGCGGCCCAGGTGCCCGGCGTGAACATCAGCGTCGCCCACGGAGTAGGCAGCATGTTCACCTCCGCCAGCACAATCATCTTCGGCTCAGCAGATGCCGCGGCGGCGCGCTCGTGAGCGACGCCCCTAAGCGAGCGAAGCCTGCACCGGTTGTCACACCGGAGACCAAGCCCTTCTGGGACGCGGCCCAGGAGGAGGAGCTCCACGTTCAGCGGTGCAACACCTGTCACCTGTACTACTTCTACCCGCGTCCGTTCTGTCCCCACTGTTTTTCAGACGACGTCTCGTGGGTACAGGTAAGCGGGCGAGCCACGCTGCACTCGTACGTGATCAACCATCGACCCGTACCGGGGTGGGAGGACGACGGGCCTTACGCCATCGCCATCGTCGAACTAGAGGAGGGCCCGCGGATGGCGACCAACATTGTGGGCATCCCCAATACGCCCGAAGACCTTGTCCTCGACATGCCCCTTCAGGTCTGCTTCGAAGAGCAGGGCGCCATGAAGATCCCCAAGTTCAAGCCCTCGTCGATCTGACGAGGGGACCCGTACCCCTTGCGTCGATGTAGGGAACACAACCGTGCTGTGCGATTTTCAATTTCTCCGCACGACTAGGTCACGGCCGCCCTCAGCCATTGTTGAGCCTTGGTGACGTAGCTCCTACTGATCTGAGCGCTGGGCTTCACGGCCTCGAATCCGTGGGGGGCCCCTGGCACGACCTCGGTCGTGACGGCAACACCCGCAGCGGAGAGAGCGTCGGCATATGCCATATCCTCGTCATAGAAGAGGTCGATGTCCCCCACGCCTATCCAGGTGCGAGGGAGTCCTTCCAAGTTTGCCCGACGGGCTGGGGCTGCGTAGGAAGGAATGTTGGGCGAGCCGGGTTCTTCGTTGAGGTAGGAATGCCAGCCGAAGCGGTTTTTGGCGTTGTTCCATATGAAGTGATCTGTACGGTCGAGGCTGCGATTTGCGGCGGTGCGATCGTCGAGCATGGGACAGAAAAGCCACTGCGCGACGGGCGACGGACCTTCGGAGTCAGTGAGGAGTTGTACGAGACCAGCTGCGAGTCCTCCGCCGGCACTCTGTCCCCCAACGGCGACCCTCGCAGGATCAACTCCCAATGATGCGGCGTTCTGCTGAAGCCAAAGCCATCCCCAGTGACAGTCATACAGCGGCTCGGGGAACGGATGTTCGGGTGCGAGCCGATATTCAGCCGAAACAACGACGATGCCCAGTTCGCGGGCAGTGGCCGCACAGAGCCGGTCGTCCATGGACGCTCGCCCGATGATCATGCCCCCGCCGTGTATCCAAAAAAGAGCAGCGGACGAGGCCTGGTCGTCAGGACGGTAAATCCGCACCGAGGGTGCCGATTTCGTGGTCTGCGTGATCGTGACCCGGCTGACGTCACCCTTCGGAGCCAGCCGGATAAGAGAGCGTGTGACTACCCTGGCCCACCGACGATCCGCGGGCAGGTCCAATTTCTGATTGACAGAGCCTCTCAGCTCCTCGTCCACTCGAGAGAGTTCCATCGTCACTCCTTGGGGCGCCGGGGGGGGGTAGGGATTTGCGGCATATCACAGACGGGCGCAGCGACTTCGAACTATGACCGGAGATCGGTCCCTCAACATCGATTCTGCCGGCTCACCCAGTCGTCGATGAGACGTCGAGCGATGCTGAGTGGTGGCGGGATATCCGGCAGGTCGTCCGCTTTGAACCATCTGGCGTCCACGATCTCCTCGCCGTCAACGTGAATCTCCCCAGACACCCAGGTAGCCACAAAACCGATCATCAAGGAGTGGGGAAACGGCCACGGTTGGCTGCCAAAGTAGCGCACGAGACCGACCTCCACGCCAACCTCTTCTCGCACTTCGCGCCTTACTGCCTCTTCGAGCGTTTCGCCCGGCTCGGCAAATCCGGCCAAGGCCGAGTACATCCCCTGGAATCCGCGACCCTGCCCGAGCAGGATTGCATCGCCCCGTTCGATCGTGACGATGATGGCGGGAGCCAATCGGGGATACGCGTTGAGCCCACAATGGGGGCACCGCGCCGCTCGCTCTCGGGCGGACAATTCGGTGGCCGCACCGCAACGCCCGCAAAAACGACTGGTTCTGGCCCATTCGACCAGTTGCACGGCCCGTCCGGCCAACATCCATGACGGCGTATCCAATTGTGCTCCCAGCTGACGCAATCGTTGCCATTCGTAGCCGTAAGGCACAGCTGACAACTCATTGGTGCCCACGGCCCACGTGGGTACTCCGTCGAGCAAACCCATCAAGATCGGCGGCTCCGTTGTCTCCACCAGACTCGACCCACCGAACGGTGGCATCCCGTTTGGATCAACCAGCAAGCTGGCATCGGATCCCACGATGTACCACCGTCCCGTGGGGTCGAGAGAAGGCGGGAGAGCGACCAAGGATTCGAAATCAGACATTCCACCGCGATAGCACCAGACACTGTGTTCGCACCAGCGAACGGTCTCAAAGAGGCTCTATCTACTCCGACCCGACCAGATTCTCGGAGGCACGCCTGGCTTGTCGATGGACAAGTTTGTCCACAAATGCGAGTTTGCGAATAACCGGTGGCGGTAAGACAAAGGGATAAAGATCGTCTCGCCCCATCGATCGCTGTTGTCGAAGAACACGAGCTGCTCGCAGTGGTCACAATTGAATTGGAGCACGCTGACCTTTCAAAGGGAACATTAAGTGTGGCTGCCATTGTGGTCACGGAAAGTTGCAAAGCCTCCCGGCATGAAGCTCTGCAAATGGGGTTGCCAGAGCCCGGACCAATCGACAGGCGAACCTCCCTCGTCCAGTTCGGCGCCAACTTTGCGTCCACCTGTTCCTCATATGAACATCGCCTCCTGGCGCTGCCAGGACATCAGAGCACTGTGGTGTCGGGCGCGCTCCGCTTTGTCGAGGTGAGTAACCCATAAGCATCGGGTCGGCGAGTCTCCAACAGTGGGAAAAGTGCCAACCAGTCTCGCCGCTGATCGATGTCAAGGTCGGCGATCAGCACCGCCGGCTCGCTCCGTGGAGCTTGCACCAGAATGCGACCGTAGGGATCCGAGATGAACGAGGACCCATAGAAGGTCACTGGCGGCTCGGTACCAATTCGATTAATAGCGATCATGAATGTGCCATTGGCGATCCCGTTTGCAGTGATGACCCTCTCCCAAAGTGGTTCGGTATCGAAATCGGGGTGATCAGGTTCGGAACCGATGGCGGTGGGATACACGATCACAGCTGCTCCGCGCAATGAATACGCTCGTGCCACCTCGGGAAACCATTGATCCCAACAAGTGGGAAAGCCGAACTCGGCATCGCCGATCCTGAGCGTCTGAAACGCCTCAGCGTCGGCCGGTCCCGGGGCAAAATACTGGTCCTCGTAGTACCCAGCCGTAACCGGAATGTGAAGTTTGCGAGTCCGGAGACGCAGCGCGCCCTCGGGGTCAACGACGATCGCCGTGTTGTATCCCAGGCGATGACCCGGGCGTTCCTCGTAGAGGGAAGCGTGAATCAGAACGCCGGTTTCAGCGGCCATTGTCGCAATGAATCGCAGGGTCGGGCCGTTCAATAGTGGCTCCGGTTGGACTCGACCGGGAGCCGGTCCCTCGGAAGTGACGGCGAAATAAGGGGACAAGGTGAGTTCCTGGAGGCACACCAGCTGCGCACCCTCGCTCGCGGCAAGACGTATGCCATCGGAAAGTGCCGCCCGATGGTCCTCAGGATCGCGATGCCATGCCTGCTGTACAGCACCGACTCGTACGGGTGGATGTTCGGGACCGTCCACCCGTGCGAACGAGGGCAGCGCATCAGCGCGGAACACCTTCATGACGTAGGAACTTGTTGGGTGATGCAGTGGGGGCCACCGCCGCCGTAGGCGATGGTCAAGCTCGGCACTCCGACCACTTGGCGCTCGGGGTAGGTGGCGCGTAGGAGCGCGAGGGCCTCGTCGTCCATAGCGACACCCGCCAGAGGAACGATCACACCGCCATTACACAGGTAGATATTCAAGTAGGACAACATCACGTCATCGCCATTCACCCGACCACTCGCCAAATATGGAAAGTCGATCACCGAGAACCCAGCTTCAACGGCTCTCCGTCGGTTCTCGGTCATGGGGCCATGGTCAGGGTCACCGGGTGGACGCACTTGGAGAAGCAGAGCACCGTCGTCCGTAAGAGCGGTGAACATGTCGACGTGACCGTCGGTGTCACGATCTCCGACCAGGCCGCGATCAAACCAGACGATTTCCGTTACCCCGAGGAAATCTCGCAGGCCCCGTTCGACCTGCTCCTTAGACAGCTGCGGGTTGCGATTGGGGTTCAAGAGACACTGTGCAGTGGTTAACAGACGTCCCCGACCGTCGACGCAAACTGAGCCGCCCTCCAATACGAACGGTGCTTCGACGACATCGGCCGCGAACATCTGGGCGAGCCTTGTTCCCGCAGCCACATCACGGTCCCATCGCTCAAACTTGGCACCCCAGGCGTTGAAGCCGAAATGCACTCCTCGGCGTCCGGAAGGCCCCCCAGTTACGAACACCGGACCGTTGTCGCGGATCCACGAATCGTCTAATGGAATCTCGATTACGTCGACGCCGTCGCCGGTGGCACGACGCGCTTCGGCGGCGTCGTGCGCATCGCTCGCAACCAGTGTCACGGGCTCGAAGGCAGCGACTGCATTGGCGACGGCCGCGTATTCTTCCTTCGCATCGTCGAGGACCGCTCCCCACAGCTCGCGTCGGCAGGGCCACGAGATCAAGGTGCGTTCATGAGGATCCGTCTCGGGCGGCATTCTGTAACCAGCCGTGGCGGGAGGAGACACCGACGAGTCTTCGGGCCTGGGTTCGGGCACGTCCGTTTACCCTAGCCTCGCGCATGATCCTCGGGGCCGTGGCTGGGCTGGACTACCGGTGCGTGGGTGGCGAGACAACGGGCGATCGCGCTCGACGAGCGGTCATATGGCCATGCCAGAGCGATCCAACACCCTCGTCGACCGTGACGGCCGCCAGAACGACCAGGACCACGTCGAGGCTGGTGCGGTACCGGGTTTCGCCGAACGTGGCCACAGCGACGATGATGACAACGGCCGCGATGGCCACCAGCGGCCACAGGCGAATCCTTCGCCATCGCAGGACCACCGCGCCTCCGACCCCGGCTATCGCCATGGCATAAAACGCGAAGAGTCCGATGGTGGCCGGAAGTCGGGGACGACCCAGAAGTGACCATTCGAGGTCGATCTGCTGGAAGGGCCGGAACAGCCCCAGCTCTCTCCCGACCCGCGCCAGGGCGACCTCGGGCAGTCTCGATTCGTGGTGCTCAGCATAATGAATGGCCACGGAGCGGAACTGTTCGTCCTGCTCGGAAGGATCGGTACCCGCTTTGACCTTCACGGCCAGGTTGCACGCCAGCGACCACGAGCCGATGAGAGGCCCCGAATAGGTCGCCGGGCAGTTGGCACCCTCCAGCGTCACGCCGAGTTGGCTTGAGAGTAGGACCGGGTTCGAAAAACGGGGGATGTTGTAGATCCACCACGGAGCAAAGGTCAACAGGGCACCGAGCACCACCCCCGCTGACAGAGCAAGTCGTCGTCGCACCCCTGGTGCGAGACCTCCGAGCGCCACTCCCACGACGAGTACGGGTACGAGCAGCACCAATTCGGAGTGGGTGAGAGCAGCGAGGGCGCAGGTCACTCCCAGCAGGACCGCCCGCCTTATCGACGGTCCGTGCCAGAACCGGTAGAAGAACCAGATGACGGCGGCGGTGGTAGTGATCACCAGGGTCTCGGACATGAGGGCACCGTCATCGATCCAAAACGTCGGGTAGGCAGCGGCGATCGCCGCCGCGGCCAACCCAGCGCGCCGGCCGGCAACTTCTCGCGCCGCGAGCCCCACAACAGCAACTGAGAGCCCACCGATGACACAGCTCCACAAGATTTGGGAGAAGAAGCTCTTCAATCCGATGAGGGCGGCCAGCGCTAGCACCAGAGTCCACAACGGGGGGTGATCGGCAGCGGCGACGGTCCGGCCCACGAAGTAGTACGTATCGGGATTGATGAACCCTTTGCCCGAAGCCAGCAAGTTTGCCTGATAGTGGTAGTAATACGCGTCGCCAGTCGGCTGTGAGTGCCGGCGGTAGATGAAGGCGTAGCCGAGGCGCACGCTCAGAGCGAGAAGGGTGATGAGGAGCATCGACAGACGCCACGGTGCGGCGGTCGAGCCTCGTTGACCGTTCCGAGTCCCTTCCTCGCTCGCCGGAGTCTTCTCGGACGGATCTAACCCCAGCGACGAACGCATCGGCCAGGAGGCTACAAGTTGGCAAGCCGACGTATGGGCATTGCGACTACAGGTCTTCGGACTTCAGCGGTGGGTCGCTTGGTCATGGCTGACCCCACGCATCACATGGTCTTCTGGCCGCGGCTCCGCCGTCATCTTCCAGTAGTCGACCAGGCGCCACGGACTGAGCACGTACACATGGCCGTCGGCCGCCTTGTACCAGGAGTGCTTTACTGACGGATGTGACCAGACCAGAGTCGACATTTCGGTGCGGTAGCGGTCGACGTACCGCCTGAAGGCCGCTGACGTCGGTTCGATCGTGCCGCCACCTTGCTGTGCAAGCACCGCCAGGCATCCGCCGATGTACCGCATCTGACACTCCGAGTGAAACATGATGCTGCCCGCATGGGCCAGGTTCGTACCTGGACCGTAGAGCAGGAAGAAATTCGGGAAATCAGGCACCGTGATCCCGAGAAATGCGGCTGGCCGTTCAGCCCACGTCTCGGTGAGCGTGAGGCCGCTGCGGCCGACGATTTCCATCGGGAAAAGGAACTCGTTGGCCCGAAAGCCGGTGGCCAGAATGATGACATCGAGTTCGTAACGGGCACCGTCGACGATGACGGCATCATGCTCGACGTCGATTATCGGCCGGCGTTCCAGCGTCACGTGCTCGCGTCGGAGACAGCGCAACCAGCTTCCATCGTCCTGCAGCATTCGCTTGCCCATTGGCGGGTAGTCGGGTACGACTTTCGCAAGTAGTTCGGGGTCATCGCCAACCTGTTCCTCAATCCAGCGGACGAGGATCTCACGGCGCTGCGCGCTCACGCTATTCACCGACTGGGGCAGGTCGCCCCACTCGGGATTAACTCGCGCCACGTCGAGAGCTTTGTCGCTCGACTGCCACAAGAGTAGAAAGCGATACCAACGCGCATAGCCCGGCAGGTGGCGCATAGCCCACTGGTTCCCGGGAGACACTTCCATGTGGTAGCCCGGATTCGGGGCCATCCACTGGGCTGAGCGTTGAAACACCACAAGTTCCGCGACATCATCGACAATGGCAGGTCCGATCTGAAAGCCAGATGCTCCTGCGCCGATCAGCCCGACCCGCTTGCCGTGCAGGTCAACCCCGTGTTCCCATCGGGCCGAGTGGAATACGGGTCCGCCGAACCGGTCGAGATTGGAGATGTCGGGTACGGCCGGACGATTTAGCTGCCCGACGGCGGCGATCACGGCCGAGGCGACCAGCTTCTCCTCCGATCCGTCAGCGTGGCGAACACTGATCCGCCACTCCGAGTGCTCGTCATCCCATTCGGCGCGTTCGACCTCGGTTCGCCAACGGACGTGCTCATCGATGCCGTGTTGTCGCATGAGCTCTTTGAAGTAGCGCTGCAGTTCGGGTTGTTGCGAATACAGCTCGCTAAACCCGTGATTCGGCTCAAACGAGTAGCAGTAGTAGTGGTTTGCCACGTCCACGCGGCAGCCGGGATACGTGTTCTCGTACCACGTACCGCCAACATCGTCATTCTTCTCCACGATCTCAAATGGAATCCCCGCTTGTTTGAGGCGAATACCGGCGAGGAGCCCCGACATCCCGCACCCGACAACAAGGACGGAGATTCCATTCGGCGCGGCAGGAAGGCGGATACGTCGTGGATCATCACCCGGAAGATCGAGTTCCTCTTCAAACATCGCCGCGTAGTCGTCGGACACGGGCTCGCAGGCGATCCAGTTCATGAGCTCGCGAACTGTTTCACGGTTGGGTGGCGGCAGCGGGAGGCATCCGGCATCCCGGTAGTTGATGATGGCCCTCAGGGCAATCGAGCGGAGGGTGGCTCGTTCTTCCTCGGTCATTTGACCCTGGAACTCGTTCGGAATAAAGGCCCGCGGCCGGATGGGACCACGCAGGATCGAGGGGTCGCCGGTGAGCTGGACGACCGATGCGATGAGGGCGGGCACGCTGCAACCTTCGAGGGCCATTGCGATCTCATCGTCGGTGTCGACGATCGGAAGCGTCTCTAAGTGTCGCTTCATGCGTGCCGTACTGCACTGGCGACCAATGCCATGGCCTCGCGGCTGGTGGGCAGGATCTCCTCCGCCATTGTGAGAAATCCGTGGATCTGGCCGGCGAAATCGTGGAGGTCGACGGAAACTCCCGCCGCAACGAGGTGTTCCGCGTAGGCGATCCCCTCGTCGTGAAGGGGATCGCAACCAGCGAGGAGGATCGTTGTGCGGGGAAGCGCCGACACGTCCGCATTCAGCGGGGAGATGTCAGGGTGCTGGGGGTCCACGCCGTGGGGCACGTAACAGCGCACGAACCATGCCAGATCGCCGCTGGTCAGCGGCCATTCACCGCCGTGCGCCCCGTGCGATGCCCAATGTTGCTCGGTCGAGATCGTTGGGTACGCGAGAACCTGGCGGGCGACCTCCGCCACCCCACGCTCGCAGACCTGACGCGTGGCGACGGTGGCGACGTTCCCGCCTGCCGAGTCTCCGAGGACCACCAGAGGCCCGCCAATGTTGGCTGCTGTCCAGGCGATAGAAGCGATGGCATCCTCTACCGCCGCCGGATACGGATGCTCGGGCGCCAGTCGGTACTCGACCGACACGACGACACACGGTACGGACGCCGCGAGTCGCCGGCAAAAGGCGTCGCTGGTGGCCAGGCTTCCAATCACCCAGCCGCCGCCATGGAAGTACGTGACGACAGGTGCAGGCGCGGGCAACGTCGGACGGTAGATCCGAACCCGCACGCCACCGTCGATTGTGCGGTCCTCGACTTGGTCGATTGGCGGGCCGGGACTTGCGGCGGCGCGCTCCTCGAGATAGCACCTCGCTGCCTCGACGCCCCGATCCTCAAGCGTCGGAGGACCTGTTGCGAGCATTAGCGAGACAAGCGCCTCCGCATCCGCATCACGACACGCGGCAATCAAATCCTTTTGCACCCCGAAGAGGTGCCGAAGCCCTCCAACCGACTCTCCCATTCTTTGTTCGAACAGCGATGGTATTCGAAAATTCCCTCCCGTGCTCAGGATCGCGATCGGATCGTGCTGCGCATTGAGTCAGGGGACGAGACAGAACATCGTTGCTCCTCCTGTCACGGCCATATCTTCGTTTCCCTCGTCGAAGATCGTCATCTGCACCGTAACCCGGCCTTGGCCGCCCAGGTGAGCAGTGCCCTCGACGCGGAAAGGCCCGACCTTGCCCCGGGATAGGTGCATGACGTGAGTGCTCAAGACCTGAAGTCGATCGGTCCCCACCAGCTCGGCGGCAAGACTGGTCGCGGCGGCCTCCAAGATGATGTGCTGAGGCCCGAGGTGCAGGGCGCCGTCTGGGGAAGCCAGCTCCAGGTGGAGCGCTGGCAACACCCAGTGGCCATCGTCCCGCCTGCTACCGCCAAACACCTGCCACAGAGGCGGAAGATCCGGCGAGTCCTCGATGTGCATTACCGGATCGTCGTCGAAGCGTTGCAGGCCTTCGGGCACATCGCCGATCACCGTGCTCTGACTCTCCACGACGGCAATCACCCGAGAATGGTGGTCGGCATCCACGATCGTGGCGCGCCCGTAACCGAATCGACGTCCGGACTTCAGGGTGGTGGCGTCAAGCACCTGGATCCGCTTCACGTCCCGGGCATCGTCAAGGATCTGTAGCGAGTGAATCACCGGATTCGGCACCGCCTCCAGATCCGACTTGCCACCTCCTCCCACAGGACAAGTGATGGCAAGCGGCGCCGCCATGATCCCGCCGGCCGCGTTCCGCATGTCATGACGGATCAGGACTCTCGGATCTACCGTTGCCGTGTTCATAGAACTAAACGCGGCGCCGATGTAGCGATAGCTCAGCAAGGCCCCCCAACGCCGACGCAGCTCCTCCCAATACTGGTCGGGCGCAGTGGAGCGAATGTCTTCGAGCATCTTTTCCCCTTCCTAGGGGCCGACTTGCGTCACCGTCGGACACCCTTCGAGCTGCATGCGCTCACGAGCTATTCGACGCCAAGAAGGCATGCGAGGTTGTTGCCCAGGATGACAGATTCCTTCCCGGGCGTAAAGCAGCTCCTCGTCGCGCATCGGTGGCTCCTGTCCCGCAAGGCAACTGAACAAGTGTTCGCAATCAAGCCTTCCCAAACAATCTAGTGACGATCGTGACGATCGTGCCGACCTGGCCGCTCAACGCGCTTGTCGCCAAAAGATAGGACCGCTACGCTGACGTCCTCGATACGGACCAGGCTGAGTAACTCACGACCTGGTCCCGATTGCGGCCAACCCTAGGGGGAACGATGGAACTTTGGGAATTGATCGCCCGCGAGAGCATCCGCGACCTCGTCGCCCGATATAACGCCAATGGCGATTCGGGTCGGTTCGAACAAATGCTCGAGGTCTTTGCAGATGACGCGTCAATGGAGCTGGTCGCCGACGGAGCCGTCCGGCGCTATGACGGGATCGATCAGGTCGCGACCATCTTTACCGAGGCCAAAGGCAACTGGGATGAGAGCGCGCGCACTGGCGCTGACGGCGGCAGCCGCAGGAACGGCGGCGGAACGCGTCACCATATTCGCCACTTCACCGCCACCCATCAGATCGACCTTGTCGACGAGTCGCATGCGCGCGGTCGCTGCTACTTCCTCGTTCTCATGCCGCACGGCATCGATCACTGGGGGCGCTACGTCGACGAGTACGGCGTGCGCGAAGGACGCTGGGTCATTACGTCTCGGCGAGTCCAACTCGACGCCCGAGTCGACCTAAGCCCTACTGTGTGACCACGCCGTGAGGCCATCACCTTCGGTTGACGACGATTGTCCAGTTCTCTAGCTCGGCGCCGGCAACGCGATCGCGGTTCGAGCCCACACTCCGCTTCGTAAGCGAGCACCACCTTTTGTCCGAGAAGGGGTTGAGGCTGTCACGACACTCCCCCGTAGTCTGCATAGGGCGGCGATGCTCATCCCGGTCATCGGGATGGCGGTGGCCTGGCTGGCCTATCGCAACCTCATGTTGCCGGAGGTCGCGGCCCACCCGCAGCCCATCGCTGACCGGAGTCCTCTGCCAACCAGGTTCTGGATCCTGGCCGTCCTGGTGGCCTTGGGAATCGGAATCGAGTTTTGCCTCATCTACTTTGGAGCCGAACTCCTCGTCCACTCCGAGCACCTCTCAGCCGCGGATGCCGGCGGGGCGCTCAGCCTGTTTTTCGCCGGGCTCCTGGCCGGACGCTTGATAGGAGGTCGACTGACCCGACGGCCGGGACGGGCCGGACCCCTCATCCTGCTTTCCCTCGCGGTGGTCACGGCCGGCTTCGCCGTCCTCTGGCTCGTGCCGGTCCTGATTCCCGCGTTGATCGGTCTGTTCGTCGCCGGGCTGGGGGTCGCCAACCTCTACCCGTTGTCGTCGGCGCTGGCGCTCGCCACCGCTCCCGGGCATGCCGACATCGCCAACGCACGCATGCAGCTCCTCGGCGGTGCGGTGTCGCTGATCGCCCCCCTGATGTTGGGGGCGCTCGCCGACATCGTCGGTCTGCGGAATGCGTTCGCCGTCGAACCCCTGTTGATCCTGGCCTCGGTGGGGGCCCTCAGAGCGGGGTTGTCGAGGAGGAGCGGGTAGTGGCGACGCACCGACCGCTAATTGTCAGCGTGTACCTTGCGCGTCATATCGGGAGATTGGTTTGATCCGGGCCAGCAAGATACGTGCCGCGGAAAAGACGGTGTCGCTGTCATGTGTGAGCACAAATTCAAATCGACGGTCGAGGTCCGGTCCGCTATCACCGACATCACGTGCGATCAGCGCTCCGGCGTAGTGAGCTCCGACAACCACGACGGTCCACTCTCCTCGCAGGCCATCGTTTGGCGCAAGGTCTGCACCGCGGACTCCTCGGGTCGGGATTGGCTCCATTCCAGCACCAAGCACGACTACGAGAGGGCAACGCTCAGCGAGGGTGCGATAGCGGCTTGCAGTCGCCGGAGTAAAGCGAGCGTGATCCTGAAAGGCAGCGAGCACAAGCGGAGGAGTTAGTAGGCTGAGGCCCTGTTGCTCAATGTGCCGCGAGATAGCGAGCAACATGCCCTTCGATGCCAGCCGAACCTTCGTTTGATTGAGAAGTTCAAAGGGAGTGTTCGCTGGCGCCACAACGGGGGCGAGTACGAGAATTGGGCGGGCGGGTGCTGGACAACTCTTGAGTGGCCCAGGGCGCGAGAAGTACCAACCTTGCCCGACAGTTGCGCCCAGCGCCCGAGCTTGATCAAGGTGCGCTGCGGACTCGATGCCCTCGGCGAGAATAGTCGCACCGGAACGCTCCGCGTAATCAGCGACAGCAGTCAGGATACGGGCCTGCTCACTATTCGGCCAGCCTTGAACCAACGAGATATCAAGTTTTATGACGTCAGGAGCGACGAATGGAAGCAGGGCGAGTGAGTCGGGCACCGCGCCGACATCGTCAAGTGCAATTCCGCACCCGAGTTCACGCATTCGGCGAATGGAGCGGAGCAGCTCGGCAGGGTTGTGCAGGAGCGCGCGTTCGGTGATCTCCACGACGATCTCAATCCGGGACGTCGCCTCGACGAGGGTTTCTACAGAGTTCCCTGGTTCGATATTGACGAATACCTTGAACCCATCCGGAAGATCGACGGCTGTCGCTCCCTTAACTGCCGCTCGTTGACACAACAGGTCCAATTCGTCCACTCGATGTCGGCGGCGAGCGTATTCGAAGGCAACATCGGGGGTGATGGACAAACCGGGCCACCGTACGAGCGCCTCTGCCGCCAAAACTTCTCGGGTCTCCAAGTCGACAATAGACTGGTAGACGGCAGTGATATAAGCAGCTTCGAACGTGTGGCCGAGGTCGGAATCCGGAGCCGTTAGTTCATGTTGGCGTGACGTGACGTCGCCTTCGGGGCCCGTTTCATTGCTTTCATACGCCCCGACGAGCCTCCGCTCAGCGCCAGCCATAACCGACCCGCAGGTCGCTCACGTCACGCTGGACCTTTGGCATGCTCACCGATAGAAGTCTCTCAAAATACTCACAACCCATGGCCGCCGCTCTCCCAACAGAGACACAACTCACCTTTTCCGCATCGGGTTCCAGGATTCCATTTCCCATGGGGCTTGTGCCTCGAGGCTTTCATCGCTCTGGGAGCGCCACGTTGATCCTTCGATATGGCGGACAATAATTCGCGAGGATGATGAATCGACGGAGCAGCCGTAGTGTGTGATTGGCGGTACCTATGGCCGTTATCACGCAACCATCACTCTCAACCAAGGAGAACAGTGACGTTCAGCGGCGATAGCGGAACCCAACATTCGGGCGGGGGTGGCCCTCAGCGAAATGGAGGACGTCTCAGGGCCGGCCAGCTCGGTACAAGGGATCTGACGGTATCGACGGTAGCGAATATCGGTCCCGGGATCGATTTCTATTTTGCGTTCGGCGTGATTGCCGTTACCGCCGGCATCGGGGCTCCGCTGACCATCGTGGCGGCCGGGATCGCCGTACTCTTTTTGGCCGCGACCGTGGCTGAGTTCACCCGAGCGGAACCCTCAGCCGGAAGCTTCATCACCTACGTGGAGACAAGCCTTGGACCGAAGGCGGGCGTCGTGACGGCGCTCCTTGTTGCCGTCGGCTATACGGTCGCCATGACAGGGGTCTTCACCATGTCGGGAGGATTGCTGGCGATGACGCTGGCGCACTACACCTCTGTGGACTTGCCCTGGGGTCCCTTGAGCGTCGCACTGACCGTCGCGGCCATTTGGGTCACCGCAAAAGGGGTGAAACTCTCAACCGCCGCGGTGGGCATAGCCCTCATCGCTCAGATTGCCGTGATGATGGTGGTGTGCGTGGTCGTCCTCATCGACGAACGGAGCCACCTTTCGGGAGCGCCTTTCACCTGGGCGCATCTAAAGGGGGGACTGGCCGGCCTCTCAACCGGCTTCCCGCTGGCGCTGTACATGTTCATTGGCTGGGAGAATGGACCGGCGCTGGCGGAGGAGTGCCGAGACCCCAAACGGACGATCCCCAGAGCGTTGCACCTTTCCATCGCGATAGGAGCGGTACTTTTCCTGTTCTTTGCATATGTCACCGTCACTGGATTCCACTACAAACTGTCGTCCATCGGTCGCTCTTCGGTCCCATTCCTCACGGTGGCCGATCACGATTTGGGTGGAGCCGCTGTACTCGCCTGGATCGCCGGGATTGTCTCGGTACTCGCCGCGCTGGTCGCCGGGTCGAGCTCTCAGGCGCGCATGCTGTTCGACGGAGGACGCTCGGGGCTGCTGCCTTCGTGGCTCGGTCGGCTACGGCAAAGGACCGATACGCCAGTGAACGCGCTGATCGCTATGGCTGTGGTCGGCTTGGGCATCATCGCCGTTTGGTGGCTGAGTCATCTCTTAAGCGGCCACAGCGGATCGATGAATCCAGTCGGTCTCTACGCCGAGTGCTCCACCATGGGCACAATCGTGATCCTGGTCGTTTACCTCTTAACCAATATCTCTCTGCCTGTATTCATGTGGCGGCGGCATCGCAACATGTTCTCGCTGGTCCGACATGTGATCACCCCAAGCATGGGCTCGGCCGTGCTGATAATTCCGTTCATTGAATTGTGCAAACCTGGTCAGCCTTCCCCCTACAGCGCCTTTCCATTCATCGCCCTCGGACTAGTGGCGGTCGCCGCGGCTGGAGCAGGCCTGGTCGTGCATCGACATCCGACCACGGGGTCCGGCGAAGCCACCGTGATACAGAACACCTGAGGGATGCAGGCACAGAGAAAGGTCGAGTACCTGTAGGAAAGATGCTCGATGCACACGCCTCAACGCGGACCGTTGAGCAGTTCAATGTTCGGATTATTTTCACCGAGCAGGCGCGTGCCAGTGCTTACGAGTACGGCGCCAACCGTACGTCGTATCCGGCCGATCGATGTGCCAGGTCTGCGGGCCTCACTCGTTGAGCGGTTTGCCCTCGATTGTCGGAATTCTTGATTGCGGAAAAGATCCGCTTGGCGCGCTTTTGCGAGCGCCCGTAATAGGTCGGGATGCACAACAACTCCTCAAACGAAAGAAATAGGGATAAACCGCATGCAGGGCTCAGCCGATGCCGCGATAACGAGCGGACTCGGAGGCGTGGAGCCTGAGCAAGATTGGTTTCGATTCCGATCCACGGATCGGGGGATGAGGGCTAGCTCAATGCTGAATTAACCAGCAGAGTTATGCACACATCGAGAGCGGGGCGGCGCACGCTCGCATTGGCTTATTGATTAGCTTCTTCACGGGGCACCTCCTGCAACGCTCGGTATGGTTCGCACATCGTAACGAATTGCGCCTTCCCATTACTAGAGGTAGGAGAAAGAAATTCGGAATCGTTGCGTAACTGCTCTGGGCAGACGCGCGCGACGCACCATTCGTCATCGAATTGAGCGCATCTGAACGGATCAGGGCGGAGTGGGCGACGGCGTGTCGCTGATTTCCGAGGGTGGTACCGGTTCGATCCCGGTCAAGTCCAACCCCGAGGTCCCTTCTGTGGAATCATGAGTGGATGACCAAGAGCGGCCTCACCGGCGATCGGCGGCTGCTGCAAATCACACTTGGAATTCTCACCGGCATTCCATTTGTCACTGGTTTGGTCGGCATGATCACAGGTCCCGCTACTCTTCCCGGTGCCCAAAGTAAAGTGACACCTACTCTTGACAGTGAGTATCGATTTGTCATGGCCTCTTGGTTTGCGGTCGCACCCGTCATCTGGTCAACACTGCCGCGGATAGAAGAGAAGACCTCCACGCTCCGAATGGTGATGGGTGTTGTGTTCATTGGCGGTGTGGCCCGGCTGATCTCGTGGCGCAAGGCCGGAAGACCTCATCCGATCTTTATCCCGGCGATCGTGCTCGAGCTCATCGGTATGCCTGCGATTGCGGCATGGCAGACCCATATCGCTGCGTTGGCCAAGTCCGATGGTCGTGCCGAGCACTGAATCGTCATCAAGCGCGACGCTCGAGTCACCGCGAGCTCGAGCTCAATGGGTGATCGCCCCCGGGATCAACCACTTCGTGGTGTGTCCTTCCACCGAGGCCAAAGCTCTGACGAGGGCTACGATGCCGATTTGAGGCCGTTATCCAAGACCCCCAGAGGACCGAAATGACTGATTTGCCTGACGTGTTGGAACTCGACCACCTGGCTTCCTCCCGCTTTCAGGTCCACATGCCCGCTGAATCAGCCGAAGGGCGTGACGTGGTCTTCAGCGGTCAGTTGCTGGCCCAGATGCTGATGGCAGCAGACAGTCTGCACGGCCCGGGCAAACAGGCCCGATCTATTCACGCCACCTTCGCCCGGGCCGCGACCTACACCAAACCCATCGAGCTGGATGTAGAGACCATCCTCGATGGTCGTTCGTGGGCCAGCGACACGATCACCGCCTACCAGGACGGCAAAGTCATGGCCCGCTCCGAGGTCCTCTCCAACGTCGTGGAGGGCGACCTTCTGCGTCACGAGCTCACCTCCCCAAAGATCCCCGGTCCCGATCAAGCCACCCCCGCCTCCAGCCTGGGTTTCCCCGGCACCGAGTGGCGCGACATCAAAGACGACGATCTCGAGATCGATGGTGCCCCCGCCATGATCTCGTGGTTCCGCTACCCAGGTGTCTTGAGCTCAGTCGCGGCGAACCAGGCGATCCTGGCCTGGGGCACGTGCGGAGCACTCATCGGCCTGGCCATGCGGGGCAGCAACGCCGTCAACATCTCGCAAGCCCACGTCACCATCTCCACCGGGGTGATCGCCCACACCGTCCACTTCGTTGAAGACTTCGATGTCAACGAATGGATGAGCATCAGCCAGCACACCATCCACGCCGGAAGGGGTCGCGTGCATGGTCGAGGACTGGTCCGGACCCAGGACGGTCAGCTCGTGGCCACTTTCCACCAGGACGCAATGGCGCGGTACTTCGAAGGTTCACTCGACCCACGACGCTCGATGTAATACCTGCGCAAAAGCGAAAGGATCCATGCCCCCGGTACGAGCGAATGCGATGGACCACGTGGTGCTCGTGCTCTTCGAGAACCGGTCGTTCGACAACCTGCTCGGACGCCTCTACGCACCCGGGGAGGTCGAGTCGTTTGAAGGCGTGCTCGGCAAAGAACTTCACAACCCAGTGCCGGACTGGGCCGTGCACGGCACGGAGGGGGGCGTCGTGCCCTACGGCATCTCTGTCGGAATGGACGCCCCGAACCCCGACCCCGGCGAGGAGTACCCCCACACCAACACCCAACTCTTCAATGTGCTCGACGACGCCAATCGCTTCAAGGACGCCACCCAGATGCTCGCACCTTATAACGCACCCCCTGCCGGCCAACAGCCCTCGATGGACGGCTTCGTCACCGACTACATCAGTTTTCTCACCGTCGAGTTCGGCCGCCAACCCACGTATGAGGAATACAGCCAGATCATGACTGGGTACACGCCCGAGCAAGTGCCAGTGATCAGCGCCCTCGCACGTGGCTTCGGGGTGTTCGACCACTGGCTCAGCGAAGTCCCATCACAGACGTTGGCCAATCGCTCGTTTTGGACCGCGGCCACCTCCTCCGGCTTCGTGGTGAACCGGCCGGTCACCAACTTCATGCGCCACAACGTGGCTGAGACCATCTTCGACCGCCTCGAGCGTTGCGGCAAGACATGGAAGGTCTATGTGCTGGAACCGGGACCCATCTCCTTCACCGGCTTCATCCACATGCCGCGCTTACGCGACCGCTTCGCCACCCATTTCTTTCCCTTCTCCGACTTCCTGCGGGACGCCGCCGAAGGATCTCTGCCCGACTTCTCGCTCATCGAGCCAAATCTCATGGCGGGCCACGGGGACTACCACCCCGCATTCGGGCGGGCCATGATCCCGGGCCTCGACCTCCTCTTGGACGCACCATCGTCGATTCTCGCCGGGGAGGACTTCCTCGGCCGGATCTACGAGGCGATGCGATCAGCGGACTCGACGACGGGGTCCAACGCCTTCAATACGTTGCTCTTCGTCGGCTTCGACGAGCCTGGGGGCACGTACGACCACGTGCCGCCGGGACCGGTGGCGCCCCCGCATCCCGGTGCCGGCCCTGGTCAGCTCGGATTCGCCTTTGACCGCTCTGGCTACCGCGTCCCCGCCGTCGTCGTATCTCCATGGGTTCCCGAGAAGACGGTATGCACCGACGAGTACCGGCACACCTCCCTGCTGGCCACCCTGCGCGCGGTCTGGAATTTGGGCGAACCCTTCACCGCCCGGGATGCCGCCGCACCTAGCTTCGAGAAGGTGCTGAGCCTCGAGGCGCCGCGGCCGCCCGAGACCTGGCCAGACGTCGAACCGCTGCCCGTCCCCCTTTACCAGGCGGGGCGAGAGCAGACCGTGCGGGCCCTGGGCATATTGGGCCGGCACCTTTGTCAGGGCCTCTACGAGCACGCCCGCCGCGACAAGGATCTCCCCGACCCTCCGGACTCCGATCCGAAGGTGTCGCCCGCCCTGGCCATCGAATTCGCCCAGCACCTGGGGTCACGGCTGTTCCCGCTCCTCGCCCGGTCCCAGCCCGCGCCTTGAGTAGTCCCCAGCGCAGCCCGGCGTGTCCAGATGCACCGTACGCCACCTATCTAATGATCGCCCTTGCTTCAGCGACGATTTGATGGCCTCCCCGGTGTCACCTGACGCCGGCAAGATGCGGGACCTCGCCACCTTGGGACTCAGGAAACAAGTGGCCGACTGGAGCTCCAAGGAAACGCATGGGTCAGAAGGCGTAGGGTTTGTCATGGAGAAATCGCAGGCGACGCATGAAGAGGTGGCAGCAGCTACGGCCCATACCGCTGAGACAATGCACCTCCAAGTGGTCCCCGTGAATGTCTACGAAACGTCGGCAGCGCTGGTCGTCGTTGCTCCATTGCCCGCGGTCACAACTGGTGACGTGACAGTTGAGATCCGGCCCGGAAAGTTGCGCTTTCACGCCTTGCTCCGTAGTGCGGGTCCGCGTACCTATCTACTCCATGAGTGGGAATATGGCGGCTACGAACGCGAGATCGAGCTTCCCGACGGTTTCGGGAGCAGCCTTGAGTCAAGCCTGGCTAACGGTCAACTTGTCATCCGTGTTCTTCGTGGTGACCTCACTGACGCACTCACCATCCATCCGACGTCCCTCTGAGAGGATCTTTTTCCTCGACCCTCCGTGTGATCCCCCAATAGGCAGTGAGACAACTGATCGCCACATCCTGAGTCCCGCTTGAGGCACAATTCGCTCCTGTGCGTCGCCTCGCTCCATGGTTTCTGCTCTCCCTCGTCCTGGTGGGGGCGGCTGCAGGCGCAGCGCTCGGCGTCGCGCAAGGGTCCTCGACTCCGTCCCCCTCCCAGTGGGTCGCTGACGTGCTTGCGACGACCGAGGGAGCCGGGAGCGCGCACTTCTCTTACACCCAGGTCACCTCGAGCCCCAACCCCGAACTCCGAGCTTCGCTGTCGGGTCACGGGGAGGTGGACTTCACCACCGACGATGTGCGCGTCACCGAGGTTGATCGGGATATCAGCTTCAGCGCTTCGGGCAGCCAGCCACTGCACCCGGTTTCCTCGACGAACATCACGGACGCCATCGTGATCGGCGGGACCGTTTACCAGGCGAACCCGATACCGGGGCTGGCGTTCACTGGAAGTTACCGAGTGCTTCCGTTTCCTGCTCTGCCGCGCTCGCAGCGAGGACTCTCCCTGGCCCTCGACGCGTCGGTCGCACTCGATACGCTACGCGGTCCCAATGCGGTGGCGTCGGTGACCAACCTCGGACCGGCCAAAGTTGAGGGCGTCGCCACCACTCAGTACGAGATCCAGTACGCACCGCTGCACGTCTGCGCGCCGCACCAGGCGACCCAGGTCTTGACCCAACGCCCGAGCCGCGTGTGGCTCGACGATGCCGGACAGCTCGTCCGAGTCCGCGGCACGCTCTACTTCAACGGCCGCTTGCGTCGCGGCGTGAAGCTCCCGACTGCCCTCGACGGCTTTCCCCATGGGCCCACGACCACGGTCGCATCACTGACGTTTTCAGAGTACGGAGCGCCGGTACGCGTCACCGCACCTCCGAAGAGTGCGCTCCTCCCCGAGGCAGGGACCTCCACCGGCTTCGCTGTCGCGGGGAGCGATACCTGTCGATCCTGATGCGATGCGATCAGTCCGCCTCGACCAGATAGCTCACAGAAGAGTTCTTCCAATGCTCAGCTTCCACTCGTCTTGAGGGCTCGAACAACCGCTCGATAATGGCGGGGGTTGGCGTCTGACATTTGTTCATCCTGCGCTGGCTCACCCCGGAGAACCTCGACCCTGTGAAACCCTGCCGCGGTAGCAATTCCCACTAATGCGTTTATGTTGGGAACCCACCAGTTGGTGGCATCGTTGTTGAGTTCACCGGCGGGGAAAAATCGCCAGAGTGCTTCAGGGTGTCCAGGTATGTACATCGCCTCCGTCTCGATGATGCATTGCTCTTTTGTAATGGCGGCTACTCGACGCAGAGCCCCGATGGGATCGGGCATGTGATAGAGCACCCCGAGGTAAAGGGTGATGTCCCAGGCGCCCACTTCGGCCAGATTGCAATCCAGAAAGTCGACCGCGATGGCCTTTACCTGACTGTTCAACGCTTGCCTGGCCGTATCGAATCGCTGCCGAGTGGGCATCGTATCGGGATGCCACGCAGTGCTTTCGTGCGGAGCCGGAGGTGTCATGCCCGCCTTGATGCTGTCGCTGTAGATACGGCTGTACTCCTCAGAGTCCAGAGACCAGATGTAGTGATCGAGCACCGCTACCGGGCTGCAGCCTGCCTGCTCGGCGAGGAACGCATAACCACCATCAATACCTCCGATGTCAAGCACCGACTTCCCGCGAGGGTTCTCAATCCCGAACAGCTTCCAATCACGAGCTAACTCCTCATGTGACTTCGCTGCCGGTCTCGTGTAGACGCCATGGCCGAGGTCGATCTCGTGACTCCAGCTCGTGCGGCTCACGTATCTCTGCAGATCTTCGGACGTCAAATCTATCGGCAGTGGTTCGGCTCGGTACGACCTCCCATATATCGGATGCGCGACGCTGGGGCCGAATAGAAGGCCATCCCACTGATGACGCACACTTACACGCCCGAGTCTCAGCGTTCGGCCACGAGGCAGAACTGCGGCGACGCGGCGACGAATCGTCTGATTTCTGAACATAAGCGGAGATGCTATCGAGGCCCATGGGTCTGGTCCGCAAGACCCCTAATAGAAAAACCGTCTGTGCCGTCGTGCCTGAGTCCCGACCATCGTGGTGGGTCCGGTGGTGACACACGTCGCCGGTCGTGGGAATGGTGGAGGCGCCATCCGGCATCTATCCTCCCTCGTGTGGCGATCGACGGAGGAGGATGCCGATGTACGCAATCGTGACGAACGTCCGTGTGGAGAATCCTGACGAAGCCCGGCTGCTCCTACCGGAAGCTAGACAAGCACTCGTTTCTCACGCACCCGGCATCGTAAGCGGCTACTGGCTGGAACCGATTGGTGGCATTGGTACATCGGTCCTGCTCTTCGAGACCAAGGAACAGGCACAAGAGGCAGCTCAATATCCGTTGCCCCCTATGCCTGGTGTGACCCAGCTCGATCTGACAATCCGTGAGGTGTTTGCTCATATCTGATGGTGTTGACGCGGTGCCTAGTTACGCTGTCCTGAGTGACGTCGGTTGAAACGTCTCTTGCGGAGCCAGGAGAATAGGAACACTCGCGCGACCAGCATGATCCCGCCGATTCCGAGTACCCAGAAGATGGCAGCGTGCGTGCCGGCGAATGAGTCGACCAGCAAGAATCGCAGGGCGAACAACACGAGCAATACCCCTATCCACCCAGTGCCGCCGCGCATTCCCACGCCGAAGCTCCTACTCCGGCCATAACCATATTCGCCGTTGGCCCGTCCCCCGGCTTTGGGTTCACCGCTGTCGGGTCTACGGGCGCCGGTAGGGCGACCAGTGGGTACAGCGATGCCCTGGCTACGTTGTATCTGAGCGAACTGACGGATCTCACCACGGTGTTCCCTGGCGTATTGACGAGGGTTGATCCCCTGGGCCTGCAATTCATCGGCCGAGGTACCGAAGATCTGGGTGAAGTTGGCCCGAACCCATTCCTGGCGGTCGCGTTGTCCACCACCGTCCCGCATGTTGGCGCTGCCATGAGCCGGGGTCGGATCGATGTCAGAGTCTGTCATGTACCCAACGGTGCGATCACGCGGGTCAGTGGTGAGTTGGTCTTGCCTGTGAGTTTCATCAGGTACCACTTGGCTGGGCTTTGTGAGTGGCTCGCACCCCAGCCACGTGGACGGAGAACTCTGGCTCGCTTGGGGCGCGCTGCTCCTGGGGGTGCGGAGTCGCTCCATTGGTTAGGGTCGGGAAACAATCGTTTTCACCCAAGGCCGCACGATACGGAGTGGAGGATGCCATGACCCAGCAGGCAACAGGAGAGGACCTGGGAGCAGACCCGCCCGAGGGCGGGTTCGGAAACGAGGACGATCGGGCGCTTGAGGCCCTCCTCGACATGGCCAACCCGCAGCCTCGCTACGAGCGATGGATCCAGGACGGCGGGCTCCTCTGCCCGGTCGAGGGGTTCGCCCTGGCCACCAGCCGCAGTGCGGTGGACGAGGTGCTCCGCCACCCGGAGCTCTTCACGTCGAAGGGCATCGTGCAGCTCGGCAACATCCGGCCACTCATCCCCTTGAGCATCGATCCGCCCGAGCACCTCAGCTATCGCAAGTTGCTCGATCCGCTGTTCGCCCCCAAGCGCATGGACGCCATTGAAGACGACATCGCGGCGCGCGTGAACCGCTTCATCGACACGTTTGTCGACCGCGGAAGTTGCCACTTCACTGACGAGCTGGCCGTGCCCTTCCCCTCGGCCGTTTTCCTCGGCCTCATGGGGTTGCCGTGGGAGGATCTCGACACGTTCCTCCGTATGAAGGATGGGATCATCAGGCCTGGCGGGGCAACGATGATGGAGGCAGAGAAGGTCGACCCGGAGGAACGGGGGCGCATTCAGAGCGAAGCGGCACAGGAGATTTATGACTATTTCAACGCCATCCTCGACGAGCGCGAGCGGAAGCCTCGCGACGACATCCTGTCGGGCTTCCTGAATACCGAGATTGACGGCAGCCGTCTCACCCGCGAGGACATTCTCGACATCTGCTTCCTCTTCCTGATCGCCGGGCTCGACACGGTGACCGACTCACTCACCTGCTTTTTCGCCTTCCTGGCCCAGAACCCCGAGCACCGCAGCCAGATCGCAAAGGATCCCTCGGTCATCCCCGCCGCAGTCGAGGAGCTCCTCCGCTGGGAGAGCCCGGTCCCCGGCGTGCCCCGCATGGCCATCGCCGATACCGAGGTTGCGGGGTGCCCGGTGAAGGCGGGCACGTTGATGATGGCGTCCCTCGGTGCCGCCAACGTCGACCCGGCGCAGTTCGGCGACCCGATGATGGTGCGCTTCGATCGCGCCACCAACCCCCACGTCGGGTTCGGGGGCGGCATCCACCGGTGTCTCGGGTCGCACCTGGCCCGCCGGGAGCTCCGGGTGACTTTGCGTGAGTGGCACAAGCGCATCCCCGACTACTCGCTTAAACCGGGCAGCGAACTGCACTACGCCCGGGGCCTTCGGAGCGTGGAGAACCTCGAGCTCATCTGGTAGCGGCCGCGCCTGGCGGGCGGGCTCGCGGAGCGTTCGCCTAAAACTATGAATCGGGCATATTTTGGGGCAGTCTGCGGTCCCGAAACTCGAGGGCACAGACGTGGCAACTTTCCGAGGTGAGTGAGAATGGACAGATGCGGATTTGGGACGTGCCACCCCGACAGCTCTGTCGGCAACATCTGCTCGGTGAGCACCGGGAACTGCACGGGCTCTGGAACATCCTTGTCGTGCACAACTGCGCGGGCGGGTACTCGCAACATCCCGAGACGCTGCGTTGGGTAGGCAAGACAAGGGCACTTTTCCAGCGGCACGAGCAACTGGTGGCCGAGATGGAACTACGTGGTTACCAGCACAAGTCGCCTTTGGATCGGGCCGCGGCCATGGGCATGCGGATACAAGATGCCTTCATCGACTCTCCCGACGAGCAGAAACGCATGCTGGCCCTGAAGCCCTGTGAGTGCCTACTCTCCGAGTCGTAGGAGCGCCTCGGGTTGGGTTATTGGAAGTTCGTGAGGAGCATTAAGGCATCGGCTTCAAGTGGCCCATACCACCAGGGACCGCGAGATACCTCAACCTCCCTGGCCGTACATCGCTGGTCGGTCTGGGGTGGGCCACCCGGGGAGTAGGCCAAGATCACCGCAGAGCTGCTGCGCCTCGACCTCGCGGGCGTCGCGAGCGAGACGTGCGTCTGCGGCGTCAGGGTTGCGCACGATCCAAGACACGGCGGCACCGACCGCGTCGGGAGGAGGGCCCGAAGAGGTGTCGAAGTCGAAACCGAACCCAGCCATGTCCTGGGCCATGCGTTCGGTGGCGATATACCCGGGCTGCACGTTGTAGGGACGAATGCCGCGCTCGCCCAGCTCGAGCCACAAGATGCCCGCAATCCGATGCAAGGCTCCCTTACTGAAGCCGTACCCGATTCCCCACCCGCCATTGCCGGCCGCGGCCGTCGGATCGTGCGTACCGGCGCCGGAGGAGATGTTGATAATGATCCCCGCGCCACGCTCGAGCATTCCGGGCAGAAACTCTTGGATGAGCGCGAGCGGAGCCATGACGTTCGCCTCGAGATGACGGTCCAGCAGCTGCAAGGGGGTGTCAACAAATCGGTCCATGTGCCCAGGGCCGATGTAGCGGCCGTTGTTGACGAGCACATCGATCGGGCCCCATTCGGCCAGGACGGTCTGCGCCGCGGCAATGACACTGGCCCGGTCGGTCAGGTCGGCTGGGACGGTCAATGAGCGAACGCCTTCAGATTCCACCAGCTGGGCGGTCGAAGAAAGCGAGCCCGGTAAGGGGCTCGTATCGGACTTGGCCAGAGTCGACGAGTGCTCGCGGGCCTCACCTTCCTGGACGGTCCGAGCGGTGATGGCAATGTCGTATCCGGCCCTGGCCAAATGGACGGCAATTGCCTTGCCGATCCCCCGGCTGGCCCCAGTAACAAATGCGGATGGCACGCGTTACTTCTATCATGCCTTCGCTCAGAGAGCACCCTTGCAGTCCGGGGGGTTTTGAGCCTTTTCCGACCGGACTTCAGTTCTCATTGTTCACGCCTACACGGGAAGCTCCAGGTGACCAGGAACCGCATCTGGGACGTCGTGCAGCATTTTTCGCTCGAGGTGACGGCCTTCGTCTCGGTGTTGCGTTCGCCTACGGTTGGAAGACCGTCGCCGGCGGGCACCTGCGCGTTCCGCCATCAGGGGACACCGCCGGGAGGGGGAGGGAGCGGAGATACTCACCGGCACCTATATCGTGCTGAGAGTGAACAAATTCGTCTACGCGATCGATAAACGATACCTGCCAGTGTTGCTCCCCTTTTTGCTGCGACCGACAAAGGATGGCGTCTCAGTCACTGACGACGGCAGGTTAGTGGCGACTTTCGGACTCTTTAAGATCGCTACGCCACTTGCAAACGTCACTGAAGCGCATATCACCCGGAACTACCGCTGGTGGACGGCGTTCGGGATTCGCACGTCACGTGCCGATGACGGTTTGACCCTTGGAACGAATCGCGACGGAGGCGTCTGCGTTCACTTTGCCGAGAAAGTCCCGTCCGCACTCCGACGAAGTGGCCATTCAGCGCTGACCGTGACCGTGGCCGATTTAGAGGGACTGACGAGAGCGCTCGGCGGAGAAACAGAAAGGCCAGCGGCATCCCCACTCTGACCGGGTGAGAGCTCGCATCCAGGTGCTCGGTCCAGGAGAGTTTCGCCGACTCGCCCTGTAGGAGAGGGCCCAAAATGGAGTCGACCCCTCGAACTCAACCTTGGCGAGGCGGCAACTTCCGCCCATGGTTCTAACCGGTCCCCCGGCCTGCGGTTCGGTCCACCCAGTGTCCGTTCAGTCCAACGAATGCGTCCCTGTGGTAAAGCGGTCTGCTATCCGCTGCTCTCCGCCACCAAGAGGTGCGACACATTGCTGGGTGACTAGTGAGGGGCGAGTCGGATGGCTAGCCCAGGTCCCGTGGATCACCCATGTAATCGCACCATGGGGACACCCTTTTCCGAACCGGATTGCCCCAGTGGTCGGTACGAAGCCTCTACCTCTTTTGAGGAGAAACCAAGACCGTCGCATCCGCCTCTGCCTCATCCAAGTCGACGTTCACCTGGCTGTGTCCGTGGAAGCTCACCTCGCACGTCATGCCATGGTCGTCCCAGGCGAGAAGGGTGTGGCCAAGGATGATTTCGCCCCCCGTCTGGGAGTTTGATTCATCGGCACACGTGTACAACTTCGCGCGGCGTCCATGCACTCGGAAGACACTGGGTTGGTCCAAAGGCGAGCAGTAAGGCGGAACTGGCGCCAAACTCTTGCTGCGCTTGCCTGTCATTACGGACTGCATGTCGGTGCCAGTCATGAAGACAAAATGACCGAGGGAGCCTCCACTGATCGATTGCTCTGGCACCCAAGACCCGTTGTTCTGTTGGAAGGACACGCCCACGTAGCCGGGTGGCACCTCGAAGTTGGATTGACTGAGCTCGAACAGGTTGCCATTCAATTCGATTACAGCAGGTCCGCAGGCCATTTCCGCCATCGCTCCGACCATTCCTTCGCAAGCCCCCGAAAGGGAGGCGTCGGATACTGGTAGCGGTACGGGTAACAGTCCCGGGCATGGGATTTGTCTCTTGAGGTGGTCCGCAAACCTCTGACATTCGTTTCTCTGAGATTTTGTCGTTGGGACCAAGGGCACTCCATCGATGACCTCTGCCTTCGCTGCAGTTGTGTTGGTATGCAAAATGGAAGTCTGCGCCTGTGCCATTTGCGGCTCGACCAACGCCTGAAGCGAATACCCAACAAAGAGGAGGGTGGCGAGCCCGAGGACCCCCGTCCGAGTCCGATCGGCCCCGGGCTGTCGCACACGAGCCACTCTCCGCATGAACCAAGTCTGCATCGAAAGTGTCTGCAGTGACTTTGGTTGACATTCTTAGAGAGGGACAATGTTCCCCGAAAGGATGGAAGCCATGGCAAAGAGGTTCCCGCCGGAGTTCAAGGCGGATGTGGTCCGCGTGGCCCGCCCAGGTGATCTGAGCGTCGCTGAAGTAGCAGCCGACTTCGACATCTCGGTCCAGTCGGTGCAACGCTGGAAGCGCCAGGCGGACATCGATGAAGGGATCAAAGACGGCCTGACTTCGGCCGAACAAGCCGAAGGGGTCCAGCTGCGGCGACGAGTGCGCCAGCTCGAGATGGAAAACGAGATCCTGCGGCGCGCCGCCGCCTACTTCGCCAAAGAGACCCTCCCAAAATGAGATACCCGCTGGTCCAAGAATTGGCCGCCGAGGGGTTCCCGGTGCGGCTGACCTGCGGGGTGTTGGGCTTTTCCACCCAGGCCTTCTACAAGTGGGCGGCCGACCCGATCTGTCAACGCGATCTCGACGATGCTCATTTGACCAATGCCATCGTCGACATCCATGCCGACGATCCCGAGTTCGGTTACCGCTTCATCGCCGACGAGCTCGAGCGAGAGGGCCACGAAGTGGGCGAAAGCCGGGTCCAGCGGCTGTGCCGGGAGCACCGGATCTGGTCAACGACCACGAAGAAAGGCCGCAGAAGCACCAAGACCCCAGGTCCGGCCGTCCACGACGACCTGGTCCAGCGCGACTTCAGCGCTCCAGGGCCCGACCTGGTGTGGCTCACCGATATCACCGAGCACCCGACCAGCGAAGGAAAGCTCTACGCCTGCGCCATCAAAGACGCCTTCTCCAACCGGATCGTGGGCTACGCCCTCTCGGACCGCATGACGGCGGACTTGGCCGTGTCTGCTCTTCGCTCAGCGGTGGCCCGACGCCAACCCAAGGGCACGGTCGTGGTGCATTCGGACCGGGGCGGCCAATTTCGTTCACGAAAATTCCGGGCCGTGCTCAAGGCCAACGACCTCACCGGATCAATGGGTCGGGTCTCCTCAGCCGGGGACAACGCGGCGATGGAATCCTTCTACTCCCTGCTCCAAAAGAACGTGCTCAACCGGGGACGCTGGAGGAGCCGGGACGAACTCGCCTACGCGATCATCTTGTGGATCGAGCACACCTACAATCGCCGACGCCGTCAGAGGACCCTCGGCAAGCTGACTCCCGTAGAGTTCGAACTCGCCTTCACCAATTCCGCCGCGGATGCGGCCTGACAACCACAACAATCGTCAACCAAAGTCACTGCAGACCCGAAGAAGTGAAGCGGAAATCGTCGACGAGCTTGCAAGAAGTTTCGACGTCTCTTAACGCCGCCGAGTTTTCGCAATCCCACCGACCAACTCCACCCCGGGGTAGCCCCTATCATCGATGCCGGTTCGGTGGGCAGTTCGACACGGGTGGGGCAGCCCGCCGGATCACCATGTCGGAGTGCGGCTGAATCAGGTGCGCCGAACCAAACCGGGACTACATGCGTCAAACTGGTCGTTGACCACCGTCGTGATGGAGTGGATGATGTGCCCCAGATGAGTTTGTGTCCTGTGATTCGGGCGTCGCGTTGTTGGTAGGACAAGCTGCCGCAGCCCATCTGCACAGACGATGTGCTGCAATAGCTCTTGTGCGATGGGACCGTCTCCTGGCTCTCGGATCGCTGGTGATGATGGGTGCACTGCTCGCCCCACCAACGCCTCTCGCTGGTGCCTCCGGTACGTCGGAGTCCACCGTGCACGAAGTTCGTGCGCTTCGTGTTCACCTGGTGCTGCTTGCCGGCCGCACCCTATCGACCGGTGCGTCGACGAGCGGGTATGTCGTCATTAACAACACGGCCAAGACACCGATCTCGGTGACGCAGGGCTGTGGGGGAAAGCCAGACGTCGCCGTTGTACTCTCCAGCCCCGAGGTGCCCCAGGCGGCCGTCTTTGCCGCCGTGAAGTGCCCTGACGTCGAACTGACCCCTGGGCTACACCGCTACCCCATTGACATCAGTGCCTCATACCAGGGGTGCATCGAACCCGGTGGCTCAGGTGCCGGTTTACCACGATGTCTTCCAGCGCCTGATAACGGCCCACCACCACTGCCAGTGGGCCGTTATCAGGCGGTGATGGCCACCGATTCCTCAATCCCGACAGCCAAGCCACTGCCCGTGACCGTCATCGAACCACGCGCCAACCCAGCCGCCTACCGCACTGCCCAATTGGCCACCACGCTGACCGTGCCGGCCCTCGGATCCCTGGAGAAGAGCGCCACCGCCGAAGCACGTCTGAACGCCGATCCCTCCGTCCATCGTGGCTACATCGTCTTGACGACGCGCGAGCAGGCGGCGGCTCCCGACATCGTGAACAGTGATCAGCCGGTCTACGAGGTGGTGATCCAGGGTCGCTTCACCTGTCGGGGCTGTTCGATACCACCGGGAGCGAAAATTCCGACTGGATCGGTGATTACCTCGTCGGTGGACCGCCAAACTCTCCAGGGTCAGGACTTCGGCATCACTCGATCGCTCCCCACGGTGCTCGTTGGGGAGCCGGTCTACCGCTTCAACTTCTGATCGCTCAGGCCGAGATCCGAAACCCCGACCCGTATGACGGCGCTGGCAGACTGAACTCGCTATTGCAGACTCAAAAAGCGTCCCCTACCTCTCAACCCGCTTCAGCGCCGCGATGCGCCCATATTGCTAGGCGGGGGAGCGCTGTCTATCTGCTGACCCCACAGCCCGCTTGGATCGTTACCCCATGATCAGGCAGGGGATCGTTGCAAACCGACCCCCGGTACTCGGATGTACCCGTCGGGCACGCAGGCTTCCATCGCTTTCCTAACGTCCTCAGCGTGGTCAGCGACCGCATCGAAGTCGACGTCTGACACAAATCCTGCCTCGGCGAGTAGCTCAGGAAGATGGTCGCGTAGCTGGGAGACGATCCAGGTCAACGGCTCTCCCAGCGCCGCCTGGTCGAAAGGTCTTGGATCACCGGCCGCGGGGATGTGGTAGTGGGGTCCGTCGATGAAGTCATCGAAGCGCAGCACCTCGGTGACATGGCCGTCGATGTCGCCGAACACGCGCAGGGTAGCCCCCGCCGGCGCTCGGAAGGTCGCCTCGAATCGTAGCCGCCCGCACTCCACCACCTGTCGCCCCATGACTTCCAGATGAGGCGGCATGTCCTGTTCAGCCATCGCACTCTCCCTTCACCGGCTGGTCGTGCCCGCATGCAGCCAAGCTATCGAGCGACTCGGGACACGACTAAGAGGTCACCTACCGTAGCTGAACACGAATGCGCAGGTAGCCCTTGGCCAGTGCGAACAGAGCTCGAACGGCACTGAGGGCCGGTCACATCCTGTCCGTCCAATTGGGCGTACCCATCGGTTACCGTTCGAGGGGGTAAGGGCAGCCAATCATGACCCGGGAATCGCCGCGGCGAAACCACCCCATACCGCCGTGCTCTGGCCGAAGGAGGCCGCGCCCCCGAACGCTTAATACACATGTGATCCATTTGGTATCTCAGTGTTTTCCATCCGGCGGTGGAAGCATCCGAGGATGACCAAATTCCCTGACTTGAGCCGCTCGCAATCACGGGCTGGAGAGACCCGGTTTTCACTGGGGCATCCGCTGGTGGACTCCTATTTGGAGTTCGTGGCGGGACGGACGAGACCCAACACGTTGCGGGCAGTCGCGTTCGATCTCAAGACTTTCTTCTCGGTCGTCGACAAAGATCCCCTCGACGTCGTGGCCACCGACGTATTCGACTTCTTGGCCCACCAGCGTGGGGACCGCAAGGTGGTCCGCATCTGTGACGGTGAGTCGGGTCTGTCCGCTCGCACGATCGCCCGTCGGTTGTCGTCGGTGTCGGGCTTCTATGCCTACGTGGTGGCCCGTGGGGACACGACGGTGCGGACGAACCCCGTCCCCAAGGGACTGTCGACACGAAGAGGCGGAGGCCGGACACGAACGGTGCCGCTGGTGCGCGTGCCGCGCACACTGCCCAAGATCCTCTCGCCCGATGAGGTCGATGCTCTCGTCGGAGCCCTGCGCACCCATCGAGACCGGGCCATGGTCTTCGCCATGCTGCTGGGTGGTCTGCGCCGGTGCGAGGTGCTCGGCCTCCGACTCGAAGACGTCAACGTGGCCGAGCGCTCCCTGTTCGTCGTCGACGGCAAAGGTGGCCATCAGCGCGTGGTGCCGATCTCCAATGTGTTCTTCTCCGAGGTCGGTGACTATCTGCACACCGAACGTCCGGCGGGGGCACCGACAGACCGCGTGTTCGTCACCTTGAAGGGACCACGTCGAGGTTACGGGTTGAGCGCCCAGGGGCTCGAGACCATCTTGCTCAGTGCCAAAGAGAGGGCGCGACTGCGAAGAGCGACCTGTCACCAGCTCCGTCACACCTGCCTCACCCGCCTGCGAGAAGCCGGCATGGCGCTCGAGGCGGTCCAGGCCCAGGCCGGTCACCGCTCCATCGAGTCGACCCGGATCTACCTCCATCTGACCAACGACTGGCTGGCCGCTGAGTACCGCAGAGCAGCCGAGCTGATCGACGCCACCTATGCCGCCGAGCTCTTGGCCATGGAGGAGCTCGGCCCAATGAGCGCCACCCGAGCCAAGGTGATGGCCTGGATGCCCCAGGACGAGTCGAACCGGGAATGGGCGCAATTCGAGCACAAAGGCGCCCCAGTTGGTGGCGACCATGCGGCGCTATCTGATCCAGCTGACCACCTTCTTGGCTCCCCGCAGCGTCGAAGCCGCCGATAACTGTTTGCGCCAACTAACCCGCTGGTTGGTGGCCGACACCGAGGTGACCGTGGTGGCCGACATCACCAGAACCCACATCGAGGACTACAAGGTCTGGCTGGCCGCCCAGCCCGGCGCCAAAGGTCCGACCATGGCCAAGAACACACAGCGCATGCGGCTGCGCATGATCCGCATCTTCCTCGAGCGCCTCATCGAGTGGGACTGGCCCGATGCACCGGGGCGCAACCCGATTCTCCATGGCGACATCCCACCGCGGACCGACCCGTTGCCCAAAATTCTTGAACGATCAAGATGCCACCAAGCTCATTGCGGCGGCCCGGGCTCATCGGCTGCCCCGCTATCGCCTGGTCGTCATCATGTTGATTTGGACCGGACTGCGCGCCAGCGAACTATGTGAGCTTGGCGGCCGACTCGGTGAACCTCCTGGGCAACGAGTACTGGCTCCGCGTCCCGGTCGGCAAGCTGCGCAACGACCGCATGATCCCGCTGCACGCCGAGTGCGTCGCACTCTTGGCCGAGTGGACCGCCACCAACGCCGAGTACATCCGCGCCAAGGGACGTCTGATGGCCGACGAGCACGAACTCCTCGATCGCCGCACCGTGCACCGAATGGTGGCCACCACGGCCAAGAAGGCCGGCATCGGCATCGTCTACCCCCACCAACTCCGTCATACCTTTGCCACCCAGGCCATCAACCGAGGCATGCGGCTCGAAGCGATTGCGGCTTTGCTCGGCCATCGCTCCATGGAGATGACGTTGACCTATGCCCGCATCACCAACCGAGTGGTGGCCGACGAGTACGCATCTGTCTGCGAGCAGATCGATCGTCTCTACAAGACGGCGAATGTTCCCGGCGCACTGCCCGCCGAGATCGAGACGGCGGCCATGACTCGACTACGCAAAGAAGCCCACGCCCGAATGCTCGGAAATGGCATGTGCACGCGTCCCGCCGAACTCGACTGCCGCATGGAGTCGGTGTGCGAGACCTGTGCCTATTTCCGCACCGGCCCAGAGTTCGTGCCGGTCCTCTTGCGTCAACGCGATCATGCCCGAAAGCACGGTCAGGACGAGCGAGCCAATCTTTTCCAAGACCTGGTCAGCCGGGCGACGGAGGAGTCGGCTTGACACGGATTACATGTATAACGCCGGTCCGGCGATACGCTCCGGCAGCACGAGGATAGCCCTGAGAGCATCGCAACGCCGTTCGGTAACCGGGCACCATTCCTTAGCTGGCAGACCCCATGTCATCCTGCAATAACTCGATGTGTAGCGCTTGACTCGGCTTCACGAATGCCATCAAGAGTCCGAACATCCCATCTGTGGTCGTGGTCGTCCGCTCATCCTGGTTGAGCTTCAGGGCTTGCGGCGCATCTAGTACCGGTGGGTGATGGTCAATAGCTTCGTGTTTCACACCTCTGCGTGTTCAACCGTTCAGTTCCCGGAACCAAGGGTCGTTTGACTCGGTTGATGCGCTCCAGTGGGCGCCCCTAGCACCGGCCCCAGATCGCCGGTTCGATGCGCACCCGGGGAGGAGTGCCGAGTAGCGGCCAGCGGCGGCATCGGTCGCGTCGAGCGCTCCCGACCTCCCCGGGCCAATAATGGGTGCTGGTATCAAGTTGAAGGGAGGCGCCATGGCAGTTCAACTCAACCACACCATCGTCCCGGTTAAGGACAAGGAGGCGTCGGCGAACTTTCTTGCTGAGATCCTCGGCCTCCATCCCCCGAAGCCGTTCGGGCCGTTTATGTGCCTCGAGACCGCCAATGGCGTCAGTCTCGACTACGACGACCGAGGGACTCCAGAACAGCACCATTACGCCTTTCTCGTCACCGAGGAGGAATTTGACGCTATCTTCGCCCGGGTAACAAACCGTGGACTTACCTATTGGGCTGACCCCGGGCACCAACAGGAGAACCGCATCAACAACCACGGACGCGGCTTCTATTTTGAGGATCCCTCCGGTCACAATATGGAGGTACTCACCCGGCCCTATGGCAGCTGAGCATTTAGTGCTACGTCGGAACACACCCCTACCTTGAGCGCCTTCGATTTTGGCGCTCAGAGCGCCTTCGCTGAGGATCTATTGGGTATCCCCTTGCGCCGGGAGGGTGGGCACTCCTAGAAACAGCCAGTACGATTTCCAACATGGCGAAGTCGGATTGGGTGCAGAGCGTTCTTCGAGTCGAGAAACCTTGGGGTCACGAAATTCATTTCGCATTGGTCGATGGGAAATATTGCGGCAAATCGCTCCATGTGAACGAGGGACACGCGCTCTCATTGCAGTACCACGAGCGCAAAGAGGAGACGATTTCCGTGCAATCTGGACGCCTGTTCTTCGAAGTGGGCGACGAAGATGACGGCCTTGAATCGTTTGAACTACTCCCGGGTGAATCAGTGCACCTCCGACCCGGGACCAGACATCGGATGAAGGCTCTGGTGGATACCGTCGTGCTGGAGGCGAGTACAACGGAGCTGGATGACGTCGTTCGCCTTGAAGACTGGTACGGCCGCTAAGGCCCTCGGTTAGCCCAGACTCGCCGGGTCGGGCGACACCGAAGAAACGTCAGACCGCCGGGGTCTGCCTCAATGGGCTTGAATGGATGAGGCAGACTCTATGGACGATGAGTCCTGAACACACACACCCAGAATCCGAGGTTGACGCCCAGGGGCGCACTCATGCCAGGAACCGTGAGCGACAAAGTGGCAGCGACTTCGATTGGGATGAGCGCTACTTAGAGGCCGACCAGATGTGGAGCGGTGAACCCAATGCATCCCTCGTATCAGTAGTGAACGGCCTCGAGCCAGGCACAGCACTCGACGTTGGTTGCGGCGAAGGGGCAGACGCGATCTGGCTGGCCGGGCTGGGCTGGCAAGTCACAGCGATCGATGTCTCCGAGGTTGCCCTGCGCCGCGCTCGAGAAGCAGCAGCGCTGATCGATGTCGCGGTGGAATGGCTGCATGTCGGTCTGCTCGATGCGACGCTCCCGGCGGAGGGATTCGATCTCGTCTCTGCGCAGTATCCCGCCTTGTTGCGCACGGCGACCCACGATGCGGAGCGTTCACTGCTTTCAGCGGTAGCGCCTCACGGCAATCTTCTCGTAGTCCATCACGCCGATGTTGATGTTGAAGAGGCACGGTCACATGGTTTTGACCCGGACGGCTACGTGCTTCCCGCGAATGTTGCGTCGATGCTCGACAATGACTGGCAAGTAGTGGTCGATGAGCGGAGGCCGCGGCACGTGGTCGCCGGTGCCGGAGCCGGTCATACGCACGACGACGTCATCCTCCACGCCCAGCGCGTGCGATAAGAGCCCTCTGCTGGTAGCGGCAGTGGGATCAAGGGTGCCTCGCGTCGCCGGGACCGTGACGCTTGGGGATGACGGTGAGTTGATTCAGATTGTGTTCATTTTGGCCAGAGCAACGGGTCGACCATCTGGGTCAGCTACGACCACGAACCTTCCCCATGTGGCCTCCTGCGTCGGTCAGAGAACCGGAACTCCAGCTCGTCTCGCCTCCTCTTCCCATGCGTCAGGGTCCTCCACCTTGAAGCGCACCGATGCTGCCCCGGCTGTTGTCCCCGCTGGAAAGATTCCTCTCATCGTGACCTCGGTCGTTCCGATGCAAGACAATTTGTCCTGAACGTCCGCCGACAGCGACGATGATGTCATCTTCGAAGCGGACGGGGCAGTCCAAGGGTCCCGACGTAGAACGCCTTTGCTTCGCAGAGGTCCCTGACAAAGAGAATCATGCTGTCGTAGTCGTCAACTTTCATGTCCCGAACGTTAGCGACGGCGGACGCCTACACTGACCCAGAACGCCGGTTATACAGGTGATCCACCTCCTGGAATAGGCATCCGAGGGAGCCTCCTCGGGTGCATACCCGAGCAGGAGGTGTGCGGTGGAGTGGAGTCCGTCTTTCGAGTGTCACGTCCGTCCCGACGGTGAACACGAGTACAGGATCGGCCATCAGCTGATCGACGAGTTCTTGGAGTTCGTCGTGGGCCGGGCCCGTCCGAATACGGTGCGGGCCTATGCCCATGACCTGAGCGTCTTCTTCACGGTGGTGGCGAAGGAACCGATCGAGGTGAGGCCCAAGGACGTGATGTCCTTCGTCACCGCGCAGCGCCGACCCAAGCCCGGGGCCGAGAACGTGGTGCGCATCGCGATGGCTCGGCGGGTCTTTCGGCTGCGACGATCAAGCGCCGACTGGCTGCGGTCTCGAGCTTCTATGGCTACCTGATCACCCGCGACGACGTCGCGGTGACGGTCAACCCCGTGCCCCGGGGCATCGCCACGCGTCAGAGCCGGTCGCGGGGCGGGCGGGGCCTTCCCTTGGTGCGCGGCGTGCGCCGGTTGCCGCGGATCCTCGATCCCGACGAGATCGACGCGCTGATGGAAGCGCTGCGCACCGAGCGCGACCGGGCCGTGACCCAGGCCATGGTGCTGGGCGGCCTGCGACGCTGCGAGGTGCTCGGTCTTCGTCTCGGTGATCTGCGCTTTGGAGAGTGGCGGGTGTTGATCAGAGAAGGCAAGGGCGGACACGAACGCTTGGTGCCGCTCTCGCCGACCTTCTTCTCCACCGTGGGGCGCTACATGGATCAGGAGCGACCGGCCGAGACCACGAGTGATTCGCTCTTCGTCGCGCTCAAAGGAGCACATCGCGGCCAACCGCTCTCGGTGCCCGGCCTCGACCAGATCATCCGGGCCGCACGTGAGCGGGCGGGTCTCAGCCATGGCACCTGTCACGAGCTGCGCCACACCTGCTTCACCCGGCTACGCGAGGCGGGCATGGCCATAGAAGCCATCCAGGCCCAAGCCGGACACCGCTCGATCACCTCGACGCGGGTCTATCTGCACCTGAGCGTCGACTGGCTGGCTGACGAGTACCGCCGCGCCGTCGAGGCCATCGAGGCCCAAGCGCTCGTAGGGGTGGCCCAATGAACGCGCTGGCACAATCGCAGCCTGTCCCACCGAGACGCCAAGGCGGTGGGACGCCCGAGGTCACCTGGGCCCAGATCGCCGCCAAGGCACCGGTGATGGCCGCCACCATGGCCTCCTACCTGGACCAACTCGAGGTCTCGGCCCGTCCGGGCACCGTTGACGCGGCTGATCTGACGCTGCGCTTCTTCGCCCATCGGGTGACCGAGGCCGACCCAAGTTGTGTTTCGGTGGCGCGCATCGGACGAGCCCACATCGAGGACTTCAAGGTCTGGCTCAAGGCGCGTCGGGGCAGGACCGGAAGGCCCTTGGCCACCATGACGATCCGGCATCGGCTCAGCACTGTGCGCACCTTCTTCGAGCGCATCATGGAGTGGGACTACGACGATGCGCCGGCGCGCCTGTTCATCTACATGAGCGACTTCCCCGCCCTCGACGAGCCACTGCCCAGATTCTTAGACGACCCGACCGCAGCCAAGTTCATGGCCGCCCTGGCGCAGGACCCCAACCTGCGCCGTCGTCTTATGGTCGAGCTGTTGGCCCGCACCGGCATGCGCGTCGGTGAGTTGGCCGGACTCGAAGACGATGCCATGGTGCGCAAGGGCGACGGCCATCGTCTGCGCATCCCCATCGGCAAACTGCACAACGATCGCTACGTCCCTTTGCTCCCGATGCTGGTCGACCTCATCGGCGAGTACAAGGCGGTGCGTGGACGCTCACGCTCTGGACACCTCTTAGAGCGTGACGACGGCCGGCCCTTCGATCGACGCACGGTGCAGCGCTACGTGGCCACGGTGGCCAAGCGCGCCGACATCGGCCATGTCCATCCCCATCAGTTGCGCCACACGCTCGCCACCCAGTCGATCAACCGGGGCATGAGCCTCGAAGCGATCGCCGCGTTGCTCGGGCACCGCTCCATGGACATGACACTTATCTATGCCCGCATCTCCGACGACACGGTCGCCAACGCGTACTTCAAGGTGACCGAAGCGGTCGAGGCCCAGTACTACGGACTCTCAGGCGCTGTCCCTGTTCGAGCTTCACGCTCGAGCGCGCAGCAGCCGGTCGGCGACCATCGTCGTCTCCTGGCCAACGGTCACTGCACGAGACCCGCCCTCCTCGACTGCGCCTTCGAGAGCGTCTGCGAACGGTGCGGGTTCTTCGAGACCGGTCCCCAGTTCGTCACCATCTTGAAGCGGCAACGAAAGCATGCCGACCAGCGCGGTCAGAGCGATCGCAGTGGGCTCTTCGACGGCCTCATCGAAGGAGTCGCCGAGGCCCAATGAGTGTGCTTCCATAGAGCAAGGCCCAGGACCTACGGATCACCTGTATAACGCCGGATCGGCGCGCAGCCTTTCAGCGCGACTGGGGCGACGGCCCCGGCAAACCATGGGTCGAAGTTCCCTGGGCGATGGATCTTCTGTGAGTCACTCTGTTGTGATGAGCGGCAACCTTCCTTTTAGCCGATCCGTAAAAATTCCCCTAATGGCGATCTGGATAATGACGCTGACCATTCCAACGATTGTGTTTCACGGTGTTGCTGGCGCCTCGCCACATGGATCCACCTCACCAGCCGCGGTGTCAGCACGCTGTCGCCGTAGCGGGGACTGGTCGCCCTCTCCGAGCACTTCGGATCGAGTGGAGGCTTGGGCGGTTTTTGAGGCAGGTACAACCTCCAGTGAAGCCCTCGACTTCACCTATGGAAGCTTCGACCAAGCAATGGAGAGGTGCATGGAAGGATTTCCCAATTTCTCGGCACACGACAAGCACATCTTCGTGGTCGAAGGAACTCCGTCGCAGATTCGTAACGACGCAACTTATGCGTATTCCCTTCTTAGACTGAGCAAGAAATTTGTTTCCGTGACACGAGGAAGCGTCTCCGAAACTTTCGAAGATGTGGTTGACGCAACCAGGAAGTGACTCTGACAGTCCGGATTTTATCCCACGGGGAGCCGACCGTTGATATGGCGGGCCACCCGACGTTGAACGCGGAGTTTCGGGCCGAGTCGCCGCCGCTCAAATGGCCCTCATAAAGGTCCTCTTCGAGTTTTTTAACCTGCGCGATCTCGATGACGGCATGGCCGTGCTTGGGTACCGGGTCGCGCAGCACGTCGCTGGTAAGCTTCGTGAAGGGTATCCCCTACCGCTGCCGGTTTAGGGCGATGACCAGGGCTACAGCCTCCAGTCGGATTCTGAGTAAGTCTCTCCTCCGACACCGAGCTTGACCAGGATAAATACTTAATGACGATGCGGGTGGCGCTAAGTCCGCCGGGTGCCCGTTGACTCCGTTGACCATTGGGTTCAGAGTGATGTCTCGATCGACTCCAGAATGACGCTTTCTTGCTCCAGCGGGATTCCTTCATCTGCCGCACCTGCCGGTCCACTTCGCACGAAAATGAACGCACCGATTGCTCCCACGAATGCAATCGCTCCGGTTATGAAGATGCCGAGCCGGTATCCCGAAAGCTCGGCTTTTCCGATGCTCACGCCGACTCGGCTCAAGGAATTGATGTGACCGGTTGCGATGGTGGCCAATACGGCCAGTCCGATGGCGGACCCAAGACGCTGAGAGCTATTGGTGAGTCCGGCCGCCACCCCTTGATATCTCTTCTCGACCCCGCTCATGGCGGCGATCGTGTTCGTCACCCCAATAAATCCCGATCCGATGCCGATCACGAAAAAGGCCGGGAGTATCTCGGCGTACGAACTCGTCAACGTGAGCGCAAGAGCTATCAAGAGGCATCCAAGCGACGACACGGCAAAGCCGGCTGTCGCAATTGGCCTCCCACCAAACCGATGGTTTGTACGAGAGGCAATGAGAGAGCAAACAACGATTGTGGCCGCCCATGGGACGAACGCGAACCCCGTCCACATCGGAGAATGCCCTCGAACTTGTTGAAAGAACAGGGACGCGAAGTAGTACGTGCAAGAGCCCGCCACGGATCCGAGGACGAGCAGGACATTCCCCACAACCAATGGACGATTGAGAAGCGTATACGGCAGCAAAGGCATCGCAATGCGCGACTCGATTATGCCGAAGGCCACGAGGAAGGCAAGTGAAAGTATCAATGGAAGAAAGGCAGCAGGGCTAGCCAATCCGTGTTCTTCGACGGCAGAAAGTGCATAGATAAGCGATCCCAACCCTACGGTAACAGTCAGCGCACCTGCGGCATCGAGTGGTTGCCTCTTCTTGTCGCGAGCTACTGGGAGGAGAAGGAACGACCCCACGATGACCATCGCACATATCGGAATGTTCACGGTGAAGATCCAACGCCAACCAATGGTCGAGGTGATCACGCCGCCCAATACGTTTCCTGCCGCGCCTCCCGAAGCGCCGACGGCAGACCACACACCAAGCGCGACGTTGCGCTTCTTGCCTTCAGGGAACGTTCCAGTCAGCAAGGAGAGCGCTGCTGGGGAGGCCATGGCAGCTCCGAGTCCCTGACCGGCGCGACCAATGATCAACATCAGGTCTGATTGGGATACAGCACAAACGGCGGACATCACTGCGAAGGTGGCCAGACCGATCATGAACATGCGTCTTCGACCCAATACGTCCGCGGCACGGCCCCCCAACATGAGGAATCCGCCGAATGTGAGCCCGTAGAACGTAATGATCCACTGCAAGTTTCCCGCGTTGAAGTGCAGGTCCTTTGAAATGGTGGGCAGTGAAACCAGAACGATTGTTGCGTCAACGACTAGGACGAACTGAGCGCAGCTCAGCAGCGCCAACCGTAAGCCGTCTCGTTCCCGCAGCCGATCCATCGCTGAAGGCTGCCCGTTATCCTGGCGACGCTCGATCCGGTGCGGGCGGCCTGTCAGCACGACACCCGACTCCTCATTTGCCTTGCCCACAGCGGGTCGGCCCTTGACGGGCGTTCATTCACTCCCCGTTTCCCTCGAAATCCCACACAATCCTCCCCCGACGACCGCTACAGACGGGCGCCCCATGAGAAGCACAGATCACGCCGCCCCAACACGTTGGCACCGTACGGTTGGTTCACCCTGCCAGAAAATGATCGACCGTTCGAGCGCCGAGGCACACACACTACTGGACTCCCGAAACACGACCCCGAGACTTCCTGATCCGACCTTTCGGGAGATTGCGACAGGCCAATTCGTCGTCGTCTGTGCATTATGTGTCACACAGCTTCGCCTCCGAGCCTGCTCCCCCAGCGGTTCCTTGTGCTCGTTCTCATCAGCTTTGGAGAAGCTGATGACGCCCGGGATTGGTGACTGCTTCTCCCATTGAGAGGATCCTCCAGTGGGGAGCGGAGACGTCGCCGTCCCTACGACATCCCTTATCTGCGGGTATTGCGAATGGTAGTCGAGGCAGTCAAAAGCGCTGAGCTGCACAGTCGAGGATGCCAGACGGCACGTTGATCTACAGCTCGGCTAGTTCGTGTAGCACTTCGGAGAAATGGTCCACTAGACCGAAGTGACCCTCTGAAGGCCTTATTGTCAACTTCGCGTTGAGGAGATTCTCTTCGAGCCATTGCCCATGAGCCGGAGGGGCCATCAGGTCTTGTTCGCCGTACCAAAGCAATACCGGACATCGAACTTGGGAGATTTTAAAGTCCCAATGACCAATCCATGCCACATTGTCCCAGCCGCCGCCGAGGACACTCTTCGACAGGCCTTCTCTCATGGAGCCGATCACTTTCGATCCGACCATTTCATCGCTAATCAGGACCCGATCGCGTTCGCTTAGGGCGGGCGCGAACTCAGCGATAACTGCCTCGTCGTCACCATTGCGCAACATCTGCGCTAACTCCTCGAATCCTGAAGCAAAGCCCAGTGCTGCGGTTTCAGGATCTGCAGGAAGGTGGGAGTAGGCCTCCGTGTCGATGTCGCTAAGTTTGTCGAGAGCATTTGGCACATGCTCGAACGGTCCCGCTCCTGAGGCCACACCCACGCCCTTTATGCGGTCGCCGCCAATGGCCGCGGTGGCCAGCGCGAACGGCCCTCCACCGGACAATCCCAAGGTAGTGAAGGCACCTAGCTCCAAGGAGTCGGCTATCGACAGTGCGTCTCGGGCAACCAACGAGAGGCCGAACGCGGCCTCGGTCGATCCTCCGTAGCCGGGCCGATCGAATGAAACTATTCGGACACTTTGGCCGCTCAAAAGCACATCTCCAAAGGCGAGATCGAGGCGTGAGCCGGGCGTTCCGTGAAAATAGACGATGGGATGGCCGTCAATGTCCCCCGTGTCGCGGATTCGGAGGACCCGGTCGCCGACAGCCAATTCTGTTTCAACTGGTTCCATGGACCCATCCTTGCTGAACTCGAAAGACGTTGCCGAAATTACTGGTTCCAGCCCAGAACAGGATCCTCTTTGGGGCGCTGGAGTGCTCTGGTGGGGCCACTGCTAACCGCTCGTTAACCCGCCACGATCAGGCACATTGGGGGCATGCCCCACGTGCATCTTTCGTTGTCAAAGTGGGACACCTCGAGAGGACCGCTAGAAATCGAACGTTGTGGGTCAACGCCGATTCCACTGTCACGAACTGGAGCCGATGGCTTGTCGCTCTCACACCCAAGAGGAGTTATAGGGAACTCAGCCCTCGCGACTATGGCCTGCCAGGGAGCAGCCCGACTGAGGTAGGGGGCAGTGCGGCGACCTTTTGCCAGGCACCGACACTTGGAGATACCCAAGCACCTGAATGGCTGAATCGTCGGGATCCGATTGGTTGATTTGGTACCCGCCCCCTTTCATTGGCCTTGACAACTGCATCAAATGCTCTACAGTTCTCTAGATGACTAGCGAACACCTGAGGCAGTCGATCAGCTTCCATCTGAGCACCTCAAGTGGTGTACCTGCCTATCTGCAGCTGGTCGAGCAGATCAGACAAGCACTCCGCATGGGGAGCCTGAATGTCGGAGACAAGCTTCCGACAGTGAGGGAGGTGGTAGCCGAAGTGGCTGTCAATCCCAATACCGTGATGAAAGCCTATTGGGAACTCGAGCATCAAGGGTTGGTCGAGGGGCGCCAAGGTGTGGGTACGTTCATAGTGCGCCGGCCAAGCGGCCCACCTCCGGGAACGCAAGTTCGCATGTCACGGGGCTTGGACCGATGGGTGCAGACGGCCCGAGCCCAAGGCCTCGATGATGACTCAATCGAGTCGATGCTTCGAGACACCCTCCGTAAATCGCGCCTTCAGGGGCTCGCATGAATACTGGTCTCGCACCTTCTGCCATCAGCACGCATGGGCTGGGCAAACGCTTCGGAAATACCTGGGCACTCGAGGAGTGCACGATCGAAGTCCCCCGCGGTCGTGTGTCCGCGCTAGTGGGGCCAAACGGAGCCGGCAAGACAACACTGCTGCGCCTGTTGGTAGGGCTGGCGGCCTCCAGTGCCGGTGCCGCTTTGGTGCTCGGCCGTCGCCCGGAACAGTCCGAGGATTACTTGGCCAGCATCGGATACCTGGCACAGGACGTTCCCCTCTATCGTCGATTGACCGCCGACGACCACTTGCGGCTCGGGACCCACCTCAATCGTGAATGGGACGATGCCGGTGCACGGAAGCGTCTCAAAAGGCTGGGTGTTCCGATGGATCGACCCGTAGCAACGCTCTCAGGAGGACAGCGGGCACAAGTCGGTCTCGGTCTAGCATTGGCGAAGCGGCCGCAAATCTTGTTGCTCGACGAGCCGGTGGCTGCGCTCGACCCCCTTGCTCGACTTGAGTTCCTCGCCTCGCTCACTGAAGCAGTAGCCGGCGGGGACCTTTCCGTTGTGTTGTCATCACATCTCTTGCATGACCTCGAGCGGGTTTGCGATCACGTCGTCTTGCTGGCCGCAGGCCACGCTCAGCTGTGTGAAGAGATCGATATCGTCTTGACTACCCATCGCATGCTGGTCGGTCCGAAGCGATCTCTCGCCAATATCGAACCGTCGATCAAAGTGGTCAAATCCACGACCACAACCAATCAGCTCCGGCTGGTGGCGAAGGTCGAGGGAACGGTTCTCGACCCAACGTGGGAGATCAGCGAACTCGGGCTGGAGGACATCATCGTCGCCTACATGGGTCATGACGATTTCAGAGCGTCAAGCCTGAGTCTGATTGAGGAGGTGGCATCATGAACCAGCTCATCTGGAGGCTCCACCGGGGCCAGGCCTACTTCGCGACAATCGCCCTGATTTCCTTCGCTGTGCTCATCCTCATCACCGGCGTGGTGATGGCGAACGACTACCACCGGTTCCTAGCCAACTGCACACTTACTCAGAGTTGCTCCAATGGCCAAGGAGAACTCTTCAGTGGTGATGGCGCCATCTTCGACATCGTGAATCTCACGATCGTAGTGCCCCTCTTGTTCGGTTTGTTTTGGGGTGCGCCTCTGGTTTCCAAAGAACTCGAAGATGGAACGCACAACTTGGTGTGGACGCAAGGAGTGACCCGGAGGCGCTGGCTAAGCACCAACGTAATTTGGTGTCTTGGCGCCGCAGCTATCTGGGGCACCGCCATCTCGTTGTTGGTCCTGTGGTGGCGAGTACCCGAAAATGCGTTGGGTTCACGATTTGACGCATTCGACCAGCAGGGGATTGTCCCGATTGCATATTCGCTGTTCGCCGTTGCGCTCGGCATCGCAGTGGGTTCGCTCTTTAAGCGGGCGTTGCCATCAATCGCCGCGACGCTGGGTGCATTTGTTCTCGTGCGCGCAGCTGTCGGGATTTACCTCCGGCCGCACTACATGGCGCCCCTGACCAAAATTTCATCTCTCAGGGGACCCGGGAGCAATGCGCCCGCCGGTTCCTGGTTGATCTCGCAGGGCCTCGTGAGTCCGCACGGCCAAGCTCTAGCGCACGGTTTGAACCCAAACGACCTACCCGCGGCTTGTCAGGTGGGAGCATCCATCGACAAGGGCTCGATTGTTAATTGTCTGACCTCGCACGGCTTCCAAAATGCCATCACATTTCAGCCATCGAATAGGTTCTGGGCATTCCAAGGCATCGAATCTGCGATCTTCCTGGTGTTGGCGGCAGGGCTCATCGCACTTTCGTACTGGAGGGTTCTGAGCCGCGACGCGTAAGACGCTCCTTCGGACGCGCACGCTGCTGGCCCGAGGCAAGACCATCCACCCGCAAGGTCCACGGTCACCTCGTTAGTTGGCCGAGGCGGGCCAACGGCACACCCTGCCAGCAGATAGGCAAGCCCTTTCAACCACCGCCACCAAACTGCACCCCAGCGGCACCTTGTTGGACAAATACCTCCGTCACTATTGAGCCGTGACTGGCGCAGTTCGACGGAGATTCGAAGGGTGAATCTTTCAGCGTGGTTGGAGTGGTCCAGAGCCGTGATTGTCGACGCGAGAAGGAGCCCACATGGGGGATGATCCCGAGACGGGTTGGCAGCCGGATCCGGCAGGTCGGCATCAGCTCCGTTACCACGACGGCACGAAATTCACCGGGTACGTATGCGACAACGGGATTGTCGGTGTCGACAGCAATGAGACAACGGGACATCTGGGTCAGCAGCAGCACCACCCATTTGGCGGCGACCCTCTGCCCCCTTACGGTGGAACCTCTTGGCCGGGAACGGCAGCACAGCCACCTCGCAAGAGCCACCGGGTTGGACTGTTGATTGCCATCGGCGTCGCGGTGTTAGAGGGCATCGTCATCATCGCACTGAGTATTGCTCTCGTGGCTTCAAATACGACGAACTCCGCCAAGCCGATCGGATCGACCGTCTCACCCGCCGGTTCGTTCAACCGTTTGATGGGTGCCGTCGTGTACTCAAGCAACTTCGGGAGTGGCCAGCACTGGCTTACAGGGAGCCTGAATGCAAACACGACGGCCTCATTGACGAACGGCGAGTATGTGGTCTATGGGTGGACAACGGTTCACCACGCCCTGCTCACCCCGTACTCGGTGTCACACGCAGGGATCTCCGTCGAGACACAGGCCACCGACTTTTCCAGCGACAACGTCTCCATGGGCGTTGGGTGCCAATCTGGCCTGGGAGTCCAGCCGCCTCTGGTGTACCAGCTCGTGGTCTACCCGAATGGTCAGTGGTACATAGAGGAAGCTCGCATCCCCGGAGCGGTCGAGACTATCGCCTCGGGCTACACCTCAGCCCTTGGGAGTACGGCGACACTGCAACTGACCTGTGTGATCACAGACACGACCTCCGACAAAGAGGTCACGCAGTTGGTTGCATACGTCAACGGCACGAGCGTCGGCGCGATCGGTGACCAGATCGTCCGAGCGTTCGTCGGCGGGTACGTCCCAGTTCTCTTGGTCGGATCTTTCGGCCCAAAGGTGCACGCGGCGTTCAACGGGATTAGCGTGAGGAGTATCAGTCAGCAATCGGTCCCGGCGCCGTAAACCCCCTTATCCCCCGTTCGCCGGGACCGAGCGCGATCGTGGGTGCTCCTGCATACGTCGTCTGATCAACGAATATTGCGACGTGTCAACGGTCGAGTGTCGAAGTTGCGGACACTCATTCGACCCGTCTGACGCCCGCCAGATGCAGGTTGCGGATTCTCCGATGCCGATCGTGGGCCCGTGCTGCAATGAAGCCGTTCGAATCATTCTGAATACCGTGTCGCTAGGCCACTACCTAGCGTGACGTCACGTCCGCCCCTGATCGCCGGATAGTTGGTGCAGCCAGCCCCGGCGGACCTTCTTTGGATCAGATCAAAAGGGCCATCAGCATCGGCGTTCTGTCATCACTAGGCTCAATCCATGTTCGAACGCTTCACCGATCGCTCCAGAAGGGTCCTCGTCTATGCTCAAGAGGAGGCTGCCCGACTCAAGCACAGCTTTATGGGAACGGAACACATTCTCTTGGGCTTAATCCGAGAAGAAGCGGGCGTCGCAGCCATTGCTCTCGGCCGATGCGGCATCTCACTTGAAGCGGCGCGGACGCAGGTTGAGTTGATCGTTTCGTCTCCAGCGGACCAAGCGGACGGCTCGCCACCGTTCACTCCGCGAGCCAAAAAGATCCTGGAGCTCTCACTTCGTGAGGCGTTGCAACTGGGGCACAGCTACATCGGGACGGAGCATATTCTTCTCGGATTGATCCGTGAAGGACAGGGAGTGGGTGCGGCGGTCATCGAGAGACTCGATGTGGACCTTGGGCTAGTTCGTCAAGAGGTCATCGCTCTTATGTCGGGCACCGCCGAGGGCGTGGTAAGGAAACGATCCAAGGTGGCTGACCCCCCACGTTGTCAGCGCTGCGGAGCAGGTCTTGCCGAGGATGCTCGATATCGAGTGATCGAAATACCCCAAGACGGTCGTGGCGTAGCCAAGGACCCCATCTCAGTCCGCATGGTCTACTGCCAGCTATGCGGGATCGTCATCGGCCCGGCCGGACTCGCACCAGGTTCGGCACATAATGACGACTGAGAGGGCAGATAGCCGCCGACATCAGACTGCCCCCGACCAGACCGCCGGATTGAGTCGTGGCCAATCGGCACAACGGGGGAGGGGGCGCCGTAGAAATTGGCGATTCGACAACTGTGTGCGGGGTGCTAGAGCTGGGCTACGCACCTAAACGTTTGCTGAGCCAAGTGTTCTCATAGTGCTGAGCTCCGAACTCTTTCAGATGAGTCTGTTGAACTTGATAACCAAGGCGCTCGAAGACCGATTTGGCGGGGATGGAGGCATCGACCCAGATCTCGCCTACGCCTACTGAAGCAGCCTCTTCCTCGACGGCAGCAATAAGGGTTCGAGCGACTCCCCGGCCCGCAAAGTCGGGGTCGACGAACAAGAGATCGAGTTCTGACCGCCCATTGGCCGAAGTAACAAGATTGGCGAACCCTGCAATGCGATCTGATGCAATGGCGCCGAAGACGGCCGAGTTCTCGATGGCGTTGCGCATCGAGACTTCGGAGAATGCGTTCGTCCACTGCTCTAGTTCTTCATGGGAGTACCACGGCGATGCCGAAATCCTGATCGCCCGATGAGCGATCTCTGCGAGAGTCTGTGCTTCCGTTGGCTCAACTCGTCGGATGTCCACCAAACGTATCTTGCACCGCGCCGACAGTTGACCGCCAAGATGAGTACCCCACTCGGGGGGTACCCCCGTGCGCGGGTACCGTGGGGATCGCTGGACTGCACATGAACGGTCTTGGCAGACTCCAATCGAGAGCCGGTTAGCTCCGCCAGTCGCAGCACTGGCGTATCCGAGGGGTACGGAGGCGTAGGGCGGAAACGAACGTCCACCCCGATCGTCAGAAGCAGGTGGCCACACCTTACGGAGCCGGACACTCTAGAGTTTCCTTGTGATCGACGGTGATCCGCGACTCGCTCGACTCCGGTCGTCTGTCGTCGATGCCGTGGATAAGACCTTCGGCACACGATGTGTTGCTCTCTACGTGTATGGGAGTGGGGTCGATGGGTCGTTCATTCCCGGTTTCTCGGATTTCGACCTTGCAATTTTCAACCATACACGGCCGACGCTTGATGATACTTTCGCTCTTCATCGTCATCTCGGTCAGATCGAACTGGACCCTTTCGCCTACCTCCAAGTGAAGTATGTGGACCTCGGAACCACCCAAGGGTCAGTTCGTGCCCGGGAGCTACGAACTGATCGTTGGCAGCCTCGCGAAGGAGTCCGCGTACGTCTTTGAGGACGAAGCGCTCCGTGCTGAAGCCGAGCGATGGTTTTCCGTGCTACCAGGGATTGTCCTCGACGATACGCAAACCTGGTCGGTGGCGGTCGGGTCAGCTAGTCGACAACGGCACGTTCGATTGATATTGACACATGTGAAGCCGACCGTCCGTTCGACCCTCGCTCTCTCAGGTGTCGTTCCCACCGTCGCATTTGCCGCGAACTGGGTCGAACTTGCTGAATTCATGGACAGCCGTGACACGGAAAGTGCCGCCTTCTTCGCGATCTGCGCGAGTTGCTCCCTGCCGCGAGTGATGAGGAAGCGCTTTGCGCTGGCGAATACGGCCTACGGCTGCTTTGGCGGCTGTCAGCCGATCTTCGGATGCGCTGAGCGATCCTCTTTGGGGCGCCGGAGTTGTCCGGCGGAGCAACTGCGACCCCCGCTAACCCGCAGCTAGCCTGTCACACCGAGGAGGAACCGCATGGCCGATTCTGACCGCCGAAGCACGTTGTTGGATTCTTACGAGAACGCGGCGGTAATCGTGTCAGGAATAGTTGCTGACGAGCTCGGCCACCCGACACCGTGCCCCAAGTACGACGTGGCCGGACTGATCGACCACCTCGTCGAGGCGGGCCGCCGGGTGGCCGCTCTCGGCCGCGGGCAGGCACCCCCGCCCGGAGACGAGTCCCCTCACGTGGAGCTCTCCGACGTGCCCGGTCAGCTACGTCGCGCTGCGCAACGGGCGGCACAAGCATGGGGCGACAACTCCACCTTGTCCTTGAGGTACACCATGCCGTGGGGCGAGGAGTACACAGGGGCCACCCTGGTGGACATGTACCTCGCAGAGCTGGCCACACACACCTGGGACTTGGCCAGGGCCACCGGACAGACCGACAAGTTGGACCCTTCCCTCGCCATGCCGGCACTCGAGGGGGCACGGGCCATGATCAAACCTCAGTACCGCAACATGGTCGAGCCTGGAGCCCCTTTCGGGGCGGAGGTCTACCCAGCTCCCGGTGCTGACGACTGGGAACGCCTTGCTGCCTTCATGGGACGCGACCCACGGACAACGCTCGGCCTATAAGGGCGAGCGGGGCGCCGAGCCTTCGATCGACATGGCGTCTTGAGCCTGGGTGCACAACATCAGAGCTGTGGTAATAGCCCACCTCAGAAGGATAGAGCGCCCCATACGCTGCCGGCCTGGAGCCGCACTCCGTCGATGGCTGCGCTGGCAACTGTGCCATGAGGCACTGCGGCACTCAGAGGCAGCGTGAGGTATGCGTGCCACGGGCAGTCAAGCCATCGACTTCGCCGAAGGAAGCTTCAGCCTAACGATAAAGAGGTACATGGTAGGAATTTTCAATTTCTCGTTGCACGACAAACACATCTTCGTAGTCAAAGGAACTCCGTCGGATGTTCGCAAATACGCGACCTATGCGCACTCACTTCTTAGACTCAGCTGGAGAGCTTTGTTTCCGTCACACGGGGAGGCGTCTCCGAAACCTTCAAGAAGGTAGTTCGTGGGCAGTTATGGGCGTAGCGTGAACCGCATGCGCAGATCGGTCGGCGTTGTGCGTAACTGGCAGCTCGTTCGAGTCGAGGGCGATGTAGCGGTGATGAAGGCGGCATCCCTTGTGAAGCAGATCCTCGCGCACCTAGCGCTGGAGCTCATTGAGGACCTGGAAGAACCCGTCTTGGGTGACATCACGGTACGTCACATAATCACTCACACCACTGGGCTTCCGAACTGGCGCCCTGATGGACAACCTCTCGAGCCTCTCCGCCCGCCTGGCCAGCGGTGGGGCTACTCCGGCGAGGGCTTCGTCCTGCTCCAAGAGCACCTACAACGACGCACCGGTGTGCCGATCGCCACGCTTGCCCAAGATCGGGTCTTCGGACCCCTCGGTATGGAGCAAAGCCGCCTGGGCGATCCTGAACCCGGTCTTCACGGCTACCGGCCACTCTTGACCACGGCCGGCGATTATGGGCGCTTCTTAGCCCACGTTCTCCAGCTCGACGACGCGCGCTGGGAGCCGCTCTGGAGAATTGATGACGAACTCGCCTGGGGCGCAGGCTGGGGCATCGAACTCGGTCCACCTCTTCATGGGTGGCAATGGGGGCTCAATGGTGATGCGAGCAACTTCGTTATCGGTTGCCCCTCGACCGGCGACGGCGTTGTCGTTCTGACCGACGATCCCGAGGGCCGGGACTACTACCAAGCGGTGGTTCAGCGCGAGCTTCCCGGGGACCACGCGGCACTCCGCGTTGAGCACAACGAGACGTGGCTCGAATTGACCATCTGAGCGAGGGCGCTCGAGTTGACTCGCTTCGATGGACGCGGGAGCACCGTATGGCCAACCGCGGTGTCCTAGGGTCGCCGCGTCCGCCGGTGACCAAGCGGCACTTCTGGAATAGCCCGACTCCGCCAGCCTCCGACAGTTGCTTTGAACCTGAATCCGGGCGACAACTGCTTCGTTTGCGGCAGAGTTGCTGCACCGTCTACTCTCAAGGGTCAGTTCGTTTGAGGAGCGCTGTCACGGCGCATGATCTAAGGAGGTGGTTCCGATTCTTTTCGTTCACTGTCGGGCACTCACCCCTTCACGCTGGAGCCGCTAGAGCTTCGTCGTCATCGGTCCTCGGGTGCCCGCATCTCGGATGCCCTGAAAGGGACCAAGACATGTCGCAGTTTCAAGAATCGCTCCCATCGACTGGGGGCAAAGCCCAATCCTTCACGCCTGACTCGGCGCGACGTACGTCGCACCCGCAGGTGGCTCACAACGTCGCTCTGGTTCTCGGTGGTGGTGGGGCTGCCGGAAATGCCTGGGAGATCGGGATCATCGCAGGCCTCGCCGAAGCGGGTCTCGATATGACAGAGGCCGCCGATTTGGTGATCGGCACGTCGTCCGGTGCCACCGCGGCAGCACAGCTGCGCAGCGGAATACCGCCGGCCGAACTGTTCGCCTCGGTGCTGTCCCCGCCTGTTCAACCGGTCGGACAGAACCGCGAACGACCGCCGGCCTTGCCGATGGCCACGGTGTTCGAGCGGATGAGGGCCATCTCCGCCGCCGCCACCTCGGCGGCCGATCTACAACGTGCGATGGGCGCATTCGGGTTGGAGTGCGACTCCATACTCGGACCCACGGCGGGACAGCACCGCGCCGTGGTCGCCGCCCGGTTGCCTCGCCATGAATGGCCGGCCAGGCCGATGATTGTGGTAGCCGTCAACGCGCATACCGGCGAGTTGGCTACTTTCGACCGCGATTCGGGCGTCGACTTGGTGGACGCGGTCACCGCGGGCACTGCGCTGCCGGGTTCGTCCCCCACTATCAGCATCAACGGCACTCACTACATCAACGGCGGCGTGCGCTCCCCCGAAAACGCCGACCTTGCCTCGGGCTATGCGAATGTCGTGGTGCTCTCGCCGTTCGGCGGACGGAGCGGGACATTGCCCGAAGGCCAGTTCGAGGGCCTGCGCAGACCACCGGAATGGGGCATGGACCTGGAGGGCCAGGTCGAGGCTCTGCGTAAGCAGGGCAGCCGCGTCGAGGTGATCACGCCGGACGCCGATTCCCAAGCCGCAATGGGCACAAACCAGATGGACCCGGCGACCCGCATCCCCTCCGCCCGTGCCGGTTTCGTCCAAGGCAAGCAGGAAGCGACCCGCGTGACGATCCTCTGACGACTGCAGATCGACGCCCAGCGCTTCACCGGCCTCTGCGAAGAGCCAGAGGTGCTCCTTGGCGCCAGGGATGACCTCCGCACCTTGCATCCCTGTTCGCTGGGCCAGCGGCACTGGATCTCAATGCAGGCGGCGGTTGGGAGGTGTGGTCCGCCGAGACCCGCCCGGCAGCTAGAAATACTTCATGCGAGGGTGGCGATCGCTTCGTCGCGTTTGAACTTGGCTGTCTTGGCCGTCAAGTCTACCGCCTGGCCGGAATCCGGAGGAATCGACTCGCCTGCCCGCCGCCGCCGTCAGCCACCGGTGTTCGTGGCGACCAAAGGGTCGTTGCACCATCCTGTGAGATGTGTGCTCGCACGTCTGTCCACGAGCCTTGAGGGTTACTCCGACTGAACAGAATGTGAAGATATCGGGGGGAGTCTCGTGTTCCTAAAGCCGGGACCGTGGATCCCGTCCCTGGGGTGGGCGGCTCGTTTCCCTATGTGGTTGATTCACTTGGAGGGAGCAAGTTGCCCAGCTGCACCACGCCAGCTGGCGCCATAACCGCTTTCGTCTGTCCCCACGATTTGAGGCGAAGTGATATCCCCCCGAGTGTCACTGACACAGGCAAGTGGTGTCCGCCGAGAGCTATGTAGCATGTTGCTTGACCTGGGTCATTGCCGGAATTCATGTAAGTGATGGCGATCGATCGCACGCCATCGACTGTTCGAACAGGTCCCTTGTGGTAGTTGTGAGAGCTGAAGAGATCTGTCACCAGGCTCGGCATCGTGAGATCTGCGGCTGCGGACTCGTAGAGGTCGCTGCTCGTTTGGATTTGTACCCATCGGTTAGCGGCTCCATGGGCTTCGGCATTGGTCAGTCCCGCGGAACTAGACCAAAACGAAGCATTCGCGTCGACGAAAAGCTGACCACCCACGTCCAACACGGACGCCGAAGGCAGGACGACTCCGGACTTGAGATGGGTGGAGGTCATCTTCATAACTTGGCTGCCCGACGTCCCCGATGTGTAGTCGTTCTCGCTCGTAATGACTTTCCCCACGCCAGGAATGCTCAAAGGTCCCTCGCCACTGGCGCTCACGGAGCCCGCGCTGGTCATGGCGGCACGCGCCTGGGCGACTATTGCATCGGCAGTCTGTGAGCTAAAAGAGGAAGACGTTGACGCGTGCGCTGACGTTGTCATGCCGATTGAACCCACGGCGATGCCAGTACCCAGGAGGGGGAGAATTCTATTTCTCCACCGAATTCCGCCTACATGGGCGAAGTCTCTCTCGACTCGAAGGAAAGCACTCGTACGCAGGCCGTTCGAACGTGTGTGCTTGCTCATCGCCATTGCCCACGCCACTCCTCTAAGGATGGCACACCTGCGGCCTTTACCCACCTGGGCTGACCATAGCGATACCGTCCGACCGGGTCCATCAAAGAGTGTGGGTCCGATTGCGCAACGGCGCACCAACTCGGGCCCAACGTTGAATCAACTTTCCTTGTGGATTTCATCGCCTCCGGCGGATTTCGAACACCTCGATGACTATGGCGGATACGACGACCACTATTCCGAAGAAGAGCTGGAACCCCATGTGGTGGGTCGCACCGAAATCAATCTGGCCCGCGCCCAAAAGAAGAAGCACGACGCCAAGGAAGGCGCGAAGGTTGGACCTAGCTCGGACTGAACCAATGTCAGCAATCGACGGAATAGCTTGGGGTGGAGGGGGCAATGTAGGTCGATAGTCAGGGTGGTGCTCGGGGGGATACCATTTTCCGTCCGAAGCCAGCCACCAACCATGCCCTTGCGAGACATCGCTCATTGCTTCTCCCTGGTCCACTGGAGACCACCTTGTGTTAGCCGGCTAAGTGTCCCACGAACTGTCGGTGACTGAGTGACGCCTGTAGCAGACCACCTGGCCCAGGGTCGGTGCATAATCTGTTAGTGAGCAACATCCGCCTGGCCGGTCACGATGACGCTCCATTTTTGTGGGACATGCTTGCGATTGCCTCAAGCTGGCGACCCGGAGTCTCCAGTCCTCTCGGCCGCACAGATCATGTGCCAATCGGACCTCAGTCACTACGTCGCTGGTTGGATTCGATCCGGCGATGTGGGGTTCATTGCAGAGGATCGTATTCCTCTCGGAGCAGCATGGTGGCGATTCTTTACGAAAGACGATCCGGGCTACGGATTCGTGGGCGCCGCTATCCCTGAGATTGCCATTGGCGTTATCGAAAGCCGCCGAGGCACCGGTATTGGGACGGAGCTTCTGAGGCGCCTCATCACGGAAGCAGAATCTCTCTCGTTGCCCGCCCTTAGTTTGAGCGTTGACCCGGATAACTACGCCGTAGCGACCTATGAGAAGTTGGGGTTCGTGACCGTGGACATCGTGGGAGGTTCACTGACGATGCTCCTGTCATTGAGCATGAGCTAGCCCGTACCGCCGGGAGGATGGGCACTCTCACTCCGGCTCACTGGGGATAGCCGATCTGTGCCATCGTTCGCTCTGTGAATCGAGATGACTTGCTGTTGGCCCTGGTCGTGAAGGGATCCGAGAGTCCAGCTACAGCATCGCCGAAGACAAATCCGAGCGCTACTGCATCGACATCGTTCCAGGGGGGATGGCAGGTTGGTACGGCGAGCGTGGAAACCGAAACGATGAAGTCTTCTATGAGACAGAGGCAAGGCGTGTTCGGAACTACTCCTTCGGGGGCTTAGAGACCCGACCACACAGGTCCGCTAGATGCAAAGTGGAAGGCTATCCCTCGTATACAGAGGCCGGAGATCGTCCGAGAAGCAACCTTCGGCTCGAACCTCAACCCGTGGACGGGGAGAGGATCCTCCGAGCTGGCCCTATTCCGTGCACCGAGATCGAACAACTTTCGACTACGTCCTTGTTATGTGACAATTGCCGAGGTGGACAGCGGATGTCATATCCCAGTTCGCGCCGGGCCAAGTAAGACTGATCGGCCCTTAGAGCGCATGCTCCACCCTGCTGACAACTGTCAAAGCGATACCTCGAATCAGCCAGAATGTGAATTTCTGACCGATGAATGATATCGTGGGACCTGCAACGTCCAATTGTATGAAGCGGCTGAGGTGCGCCCCGTAAAGCAGACGCAAAGTGCAGGGGCAGGGAGAAAGAGGGAACTGGACTATGGCAGAGGAAAGCAAGCCGGTCGAGGTGTCACGCAGAATCGAAGCACCGGCGGCCCTCATCTTCAGGATCCTGGCGAATCCGCAATATCACATGGATTTCGACGGATCCGACATGCTCCGGGGAGCCGTTCTCGACCGTCCCATCTCCGATGTGGGGGACACCTTCACCATGAAGATGCATCGGCTCGGAGACGACTACCTCATGCTCAACTATGTGGTGGAGTTCGAGCCAGATAGGCGCATATTTTCGGAACCGGCTCCCGGAGACCCTTCTCGAGCTGAGGGTGATGATCCATCCAAAGTCGGGATTCCTGCGGGCTACCGCTGGGGCTACATCCTCACTCCGGACGGTGACGACGCCACCGTCGTCACCGAGGTCTTTGACTATGGCACCGTGACGGCGGAGATGCGTCAATCCCTGTTGCGCGATGGCGGGGCGTGGATCAACGGGAACAATTCGGTGCTTGAGTCCATGACGGCCAGCCTGGAGAAACTCGACAAGATCATTACTCAGTAGGACCTCTGCCGGAGCGTGTTGATGAGTCGGCCTCACCTCGTTCTGGTAGGCAGAACCCTGTCCCCTAACAGTGATAATGCGCTTAGGGATCCACCGTTTCGTTGCGAGTCCTCAATATCTTCGGGAGTGCTGGAAGATTCGGCCTGACTCGTAGTCCAGGGGCGCTCTGCGACATCGTCGACCGGGTCCTTCCAGTTGCACATTGACAACGGCACGCCCCGTCTCGAGAAGAGGGTGATTGGCCCGGTTTGCTACCAACAATCCGGACCGCCCGTCACTCCGATCCGGAACGGCCGTGCCACCCCTCAACCGTTAAGCAGAAAGGGATGACAATGACCATTGTAGAAGCAACGCGGACTGTGACCGGTGGTGTCGACACTCACCTCGACGTCCACGTGGCAGCAGCACTCGACTCGCTCGGAGCCTTACTCGGCTCGGCCTCCTTTGCCACGACGCCCGATGGCTACAAGTCACTGCTGGCTTGGCTCGAGAGCTTCGGTGCCGTGACCAAGGTGGGCGTCGAAGGTACCGGCTCCTATGGCGTCGGCCTGTCCCGGTTTCTTCGCCAAGCGCACATTGACGTGATCGAGGTCGACCGGCCGAACCGAGCCGAACGGCGCCGCTCGGGAAAGTCAGATCCTCTGGACGCTGTCGAAGCCGCCCGAGCGGCACTCGGTGGAAGAGCCAAGAGCATCTCTAAGTCCAAAGACGGCGCCGTTGAGGCCATCCGGGTGCTCGTCGTGGCCAAGCGTTCAGCTCGAGGGGCCCGGGTCAAGGCGCTGACCCAGATGCGCCACCTGGTGATCACCGCCCCTGACCAGCTGCGTTGCCGCCTCACGGGGCTGACGATTCCAGCACTGGTCAGCGAGGCGGCGCGGCTGCGACCGTCGCGTTCTGGTGATCAAGTCATGGCTGCCTACAAGGCGTTGCTGTGTTCGTTGGCCCGCCGAATCCAAGAGCTCGATGATGAGATCGCCGCGCTTGATGAAAGGATCGAGAAGCTCTTGGCGGCGACGGCTCCCGCGTTGCTCTCCCTTTTCGGTGTCGGTCCTGACACCGCGGCCGCTCTTTTGATCAGTGCCGGCGACAATCCCGAACGACTGCACTCAGAAGCTGCCTGGGCCCACCTTTGTGGCGCCGCGCCCATCCCAGCGTCGTCGGGCAAGAGCGCTGGTCGCTACCGCCTCGACCGGGGCGGCGATCGTCAGGCCAATGCAGCCTTGTGGCGCATCGTCATCGTGCGCATCGCCCATGACCCGAGGACGACTGCCTACTTCGAACGCAAGGTGAAGGAGGGACGCACCAAGCGCGACGTCATTCGACTCCTCAAGCGCTACGTCGCCCGCGAGGTTTACCGCTACCTACCTCGCGCCTGAACCCGAGGCCGTGGGTCTGGCTCAGCCCCTAACTGTCGCCCCTTCGGGCTGACTTTCCGGCGACTCGCCGACCCACGGTCCGGGACCACTTCAGTGCAAACGGCGTGGCTTGATAAGAGCATGTCCTCTGCCGAGTGACTCATCACTGTTCTGCCCGCAACTTGCACTTCTGATTCCAAAAAAGGGGCTTGACAACTAATAGGAGCGTCGCCGGGAGGGTGGGACGCCGCGGCGCTTCGGGGCGTGGAGAACAACTCTCCTCGGGCGACCGAGCCTCTGATGCGAAAAGGTCCCGGACACAAAACCCAGGGTCTGTCATACGTCTAGGGATCTCTGGCTCACCATGATTATCCCATTCTTGGGACCAAGGCCGCGTCGAGGCCCTAGCTTTCAATGAATGCGGATCGGTCTTGATGAGCAACCGGGGGGTTACCAAGTAATGATGAATTCTTCTACCCAAGCCATTCGAATTGGCTCCCTGATGCTGGCGCTGACTCTGGTCGGCTTGGCAACAGGGTCAGCCCTCTTCACGGCGTCCGCCAGCGCCGTCGCTCAAGACTTCACGCCGATGACGACATTCAACGGCGTCGCCTGTGCTTCCGCAACCCAATGCATCGGTGTCGGAAACGTAGTGTCGAGTGTCAACTCGGGAGCAGCTGCGTCTCTAGATCCGGTGTCGGGTGGCCTCTCGTCTGGGCAATCGCTCCAGCTGATTAGATCGAGCGGGTTCCTCAACGGAGTGAGCTGCCCATCTGGTTCGGCCTGTCTAGCGGTGGGGGAAAATCCCAATGAGACCCGGGGTACAGCCGTACCACTCAACCCCCATACTGCGATGGTGCGCAGTGGTCAAGAACTCCACATCATCTCCGGCATCTTCATGTCCGGGGTGGCATGTGCGTCAAGGAAACAGTGCCTGGCCGTGGGACACGACTCCAGCGGGTCGGGTGTCACGGTGGCCCTCAGTCCGGCTACAGGAGCCATCTTGAGGGGACAGAGAGTGCGGACCATTCCGGGGACGGGTGGTGGCGGGCTAGAAGGAGTGGCCTGTCCCTTGGCGAACCTTTGCGTGGCTGTCGGGGAGAACTCTGGGAGGTCGGGCGGGGTTGCCGTACCGCTGAATCCGGCCAACGGACGGATACGCCGTGGGCAGAGCGTCCGAAACGTCACCCACAAAGGCATCCTGTTTGACGTGGCCTGTCCGTCGACCACCGTGTGCCTGGCTGTCGGTTGGGGGGCCAGCCAACCGTCGGTGGCTGTAACGATCGAGCCGAGAACGGGCGCTCTTTCAAAGGGCCAAAGGGATCGACCCATTTCGGCGCGGGCGGCAATCTTGACGGCCGTGAGCTGTCCGTCAAGTTCCTTGTGCCTGGCTGTGGGCAACGACGCCGGTGATCCCTCCGCTGGGCAAGCTGTACCAATCGATCCAACAACCGCCGCGATTGTCGCCGGCCAAAGCATTCAGACACCGGAGGGAACCGGCGCCCTCAACGCGGTGGTGTGCCCATCTGCGGGCCAATGTGTGGCCGCAGGATCAAGTTTTGAAGCCGCCGGCGCCGTGACGGACATCCTTGACCCTGCTACCGGTCGGCACCCATAAGCCCATCACATCCACGACACCAGCATCACCCTCAACGGTGACCACTCCCGGCACGGTCCTTCGATCACATCCAGATCGTGGTGTGCCTCCGTCGTAGCGGTCAGACCCTCAGGGCCACGGCAGTCTCCCTATCGTTTCGCTCCACACCTTTTGGCCGGGATCCTGAGGAGTCGCCTCGCCTGCCCTCCGCAAGTCATCGCCGCCAACCGAGTTTCCCTCTATAAGTACCGGCTCAACAACAAACGGGCCATCAGGCGGAGGATCTTGACTCGGCACACCGCCATCTCCCACCAACGCAGACGGCTTGCCCGCAGTGAGCCTGCGGTGTTCGTGGCGACCATACGGGTCGTTGCACCATCCAGTGAGATGAGTGTTCACACTTCGGTCCACTGGGCTTTGAACATACTCCCGCTGGGAGCCCTAACGACCTTGGCTCTTCCACGCCTGATAGTGGAACTTGGGGGCTCGGGCTTCCACCGAGCGGCACTCCGGGACTTAACCGAACTTCGCTGTTCTTGGAGTCACGTTACGGAGGCGGAGGGGCGACATCGCCGTATGCCACGTTGAACCCGTTGGCCGTAATGGGGGACGGGGTGGAGACCGAAGACGCGCTCCGCTCTGGACCAGGTTCACCCCTACTGCCGTGGTGTTAACTGGGGACATTCGTAGGTCAGTGAAGTGGACGATGGGACTGTACGGCGCGAGCGGCGCGATCTGCCCGTTGATCGAAGGGGCCTCGACGATCCAATCGGCTGTCGAGCCGGGACCCGTATACGTCTGATCCGTATTGAAGCTCTCTCCGTTCGTATCGTCAATCAAGTCAATCTGCCATTCGGTGCCCCCCACTTGGTCAATATTGACCGTGACCTCATCACCGGCAGAAACTGTCATGCCTGGGATGTTGACCTCTGCCGCGTGCGCCGGGAGGATCGTCCACCACGGTTGAATAACGAACCGATCAGGTTCCAGGGGATCGGAATACTCGGTAATTCCAGCTTGGATGAGCGAATTATCGCCATCCCAACCGTCAATGCCCACCCACTCGGTCATTAGGGCATCGTTCGGTGTCCCCGAATCGACTGAGGCTACATTGAAGGTTCCGGTCACAGAAGTGAACGGGCCGCTCCCAGCGACGTAGCCTGACCAATTGGTAGTCTGAAAGACGGGTCCGGAGAGCGCTGCCGTCGCTGACGCTTGCGATACGTCGATCGAAAAGGTCGTTGAAGCCGTTTGCGCAATGGGTGTCGACCCGTCCACAACTTGCGCCGTAACTGTGAAATTGCTCGAATTGTTCGGAACACCGGTGATTTTTCCGGATGACGAAAGACTCAGACCATTCGGCAATGAGCCGGAGATGATCGTCCATGCATAGGGGCTGATTCCTCCCGATACGGCCAGTGAGGCCGAATAGTTCGCTCCTACCAAAGCAATCGGAAGCGATGGCGTCGCGATGGTAAGGGGCGTTGTTGGCGTCTGGGCGCTCGGATCCACGGCAAATCCAACGATCGGCTTGTTCAGGGGATTGCCCAGCATCGAACCCAGGGGGAATGTATCCCCGAAGGCATCTACTTTTCCATCGCTGCCCTCGATCCAATAACCGTGACCGTTCGGATTTGGAGTGAGCCCGACAATATTTGTGACATCGACTCCGGTCCCTGGCTCCGAACCGAAGTACTCAGCATCACCGAAGGTGAACACGCCGCCGTCAGAAGCCACGAGCCAGTAGCCCTTGCCGCTCAGAGTGTCCGCCATGCCTACGATCGGCCTATTGAGACTGATGTCGCCGGTGGAGCCGTAGTATCCCGCGTCTCCGAAGGAGAAGATCCCGCCGTCAGAGGCGACAAGCCAGTAACCCTTTCCGTCTGGCGTGGCCGCCATGCCTACGATCGGCTTATTGAGACTGATGCCGCCGGTGGAGCCGTAGTATCCGCGTGACGATCCTCCGAAGGAGAAGATCCCGCCGTCTTTTGCCACTAACCAATAACCCCCGCCATCGGGAGTTGGCGCCATGCCCACAATGGCCTGGTTGAGCGCGGTCGCTCCGGTGGAGCCGTAGTACCCGGCGTCGCCGAAGGAAAAGATGCCACCGTCGGAGGCAACGAGCCAGTAGCCGCTGCCGTCAGAAGTCACCACCAACGGTGGGCTTTCCGGAGAGGACGAGGAATCGATAGATCCCGCCATACTCTTCGGTAGGTCGGATCCCGGTTGGGGCAGCGCAGTCCGGTTTCCAGTGGCCGCAGCACCTCTCGCAGTAGGAATCGACATCGCGACAAATAGGGCGAACAGGCAAATCGTCGATGTGCACCAAAGAAGCCACTTATGACGCTTGTGTGTAGCATCGATCATGGCTCGCTGGTGTCAATTCTGCGCGCCACTCGACTCAGAACTCGCTCAACTTCGCTCATAACATTGGCCGTTCCATCGTTAGATCAGTGAGATTTCAGGGATCAGTCAAAGGCTGATTACTTCGGCGCTTTGCCGACCATGTTGACTCGTTCTTTCAGACTCGGATAGGGCATTACGTCCCAAAGATCAAAGCGTTAGCGGCCGGGTCTCCCCCGGTTTTTCTGGTTTTGGGATGTGGACCCGGAACGGAACCGACAAGGCGGTTGCACCGAGCGCCAGTCGCTTTGTCACCGCAGCCCTCCTCGGCGACATTCGGTTTCGCGCGAGCTGCCGATGGCCCTCATGCTGGGACCTTATGAGGCCGCCATGCCGATGATGGGTTTGTTGAGGGGAGTTCCGCCCTCGGAGCCGTAGTAACTGGCGTCGCCGAAGGTGAAGATCCCGCCGTCGGAGGCCACCAGCCAGTAGCCGTTGCCATCGGGCGTAGCCGCCATGCCGATGATGGGTTTGTTGAGGGGAGTTCCGCCCTCGGAGCCGTAGTAACTGGCGTCGCCGAAGGTGAAGATCCCGCCGTCGGAGGCCACCAGCCAGTAGCCCTTGCCATCGGGCGTAGCCGCCATGCCGATGATGGGTTTGTTGAGGGGAGTTCCGCCCTCGGAGCCGTAGTAACTGGCGTCGCCGAAGGTGAAGATGCCGCCGTCGGAGGCCACCAGCCAGTAGCCCTTGCCATCGGGCGTAGCCGCCATGCCGATGATGGGTTTGTTGAGGGGAGTTCCGCCCTCGGAGCCGTAGTAACTGGCGTCGCCGAAGGTGAAGATCCCGCCGTCGGAGGCCACCAGCCAGTAGCCCTTGCCATCGGGCGTAGCCGCCATGCCGATGATGGGTTTGTTGAGGGGAGTTCCGCCCTCGGAGCCGTAGTAACTGGCGTCGCCGAAGGTGAAGATGCCGCCGTCGGAGGCCACCATTTCGTATCCCGGCCTTCCGGTGGCTACTGGAGCTGTGGGCGTGCTCCCTCCGGTGCCGCTGGTGCCTTCGCCCTCGCTCCCCCCTCCGGAGCGCCACTGCCGCCTGAGCCACTGCCGCCTGAGCCACTGCCGCCTGAGCCACTGCCGCCTGAGCCACTGCCGCCTGAGCCACTGCCGCCTGAGCCACTGCCGCCTGAGCCACTGCCGCCTGAGCCACTGCCGCCTGAGCCACTGCCGCCTGAGCCGGCGGTTCCGGCGAACGGTGTCGTGGCGTTAATGCCAGAGGTCGTCGTGGCGATCGTGACACTCACCAACGTGGCGCTAGTTAACGTGCTCGTTCCGTTGTAGAACGCCGACTGACATGACGACGTCGAGATGCAATATTCAAATTCCACCAGGTAGCTACCGTTCGACAAATCGGGGATGTCGTACGTACCGTCGGCCCCGGTCAGAGTCGTGATGGCGACAGTGGGGACATCTCCCACCCGCACTACCGCCACCGCTACGTTGCCAGTCGGATCCCCCGAGGCGTCGGTGACGACTCCGGTGATCTGCCCGCCTGTTTGAAGTTCGGCGTTGATTCCGTTCGTTGTCTGTCCCGAACCAATGGTAACGGTTTGAGCCGAGGACAGATCCGTCGCATTGTTGTAGATGTCCGGTGCAAAGTTGCCAGTCAGCCCGCCTGCTTGGCAGCCGTATAGGAAATACACGTCGTAACTACCGGGAGGCACATCGCTGAGGGAGTAGTCCCCGCTGGCATCCGTCACGCCTTCGGGTCCAGAGAATTCTCCAGTTGTCGGATTGACGAGAAGAGCACACGCCCCGGCGAGTCCCGCACCGCTGGAGTCGGTTACCGTTCCCGATATTGATCCAGAGGGAGCTGGTGGCGGTCCCGGTGAAGAAGGGTCTGAAGGGTCATTCGAGCCGAACGCCACGAGAGTGTCGCTGGCCGGCACTACGAGGAGGTCATCGCCGGCCGCGAGTCCGGTCAGCTCATCGCTGACGTTGTGCTCATCGGGGGCCGTGATCGGGGACCCTGCATTGGCCGACCAGGTCTCGACGCCCGTGCTCTCGCTGAACGAGGCCACGAGACCGCTACTGCCGGCGACGTACACCTTCCCTCCGACGACGATAGGGGCCGAATCGAGCGACCCATCCGCAGTCTGGCTCCACATTCCCGCTCCCGTGGATGCCTGCAGCGCCGAGAGGGTCCCGTTATTCATCGTGAATTCGAGAGAATTGTCGAATGCGGGAGCCGTGGTCGATGAGTAGCCCCCGAGATCCGCACCCGTGGCAGCTGAAAGGATGGCGGGCGCCATACCTGCATCGTCCCGCACGTAGAGATTTCCGTTGTACAAGACTGGTGTGCGACCGCCGCCGCCCTCGCAATCTGTTGAGTGGTGCCAAATCAGATCGCCCGTGCTTGGTGCGAAATCATACGTCTGCTCGCAGGCGTATGAGACATAGACGCCGGTGCTGGTCACCACCGGTGAGCTCTGATCACCGTTCTCAACCGAGCCCGTCCAGAGAAGCTCACCATTGGATTCGTTGACCGCATAGAGCGTGCCACCGCCACCGGCTCCGCCGACATAGACGACACCTCCGCTCGCAGTGGGAGCTGAGGTGAAGGAATACTGCCCGGGAAGTGATGTCTGCCAGTCCTCATATCCTGTCGCGGCAGCAAATGCGGTCAGTTGGCCGTCGGAGTTGACGGCAAAGACGAGTCCATTGTCGTAGGCAATTCCGGCTCGGAAGTAGGTGCCTCCCAGCTCGATTGGGCCCCAGAGGGAGTCGCCGTTCGATGCATCGAGCGCGTAAAGCTCCGATCCATAACCGCCTTGCCCATTTCCAGATACGGTAACGAACACTCGATCGCCGACTATGAGGGGGTACGAAACGCTACCCCCGAAATCGTCGCTCCACTTTTCGACTGGAGAGGTCGGGAGCGTTTCGTTCGGCTGGTCGCCGTCGTGGGTGGCGTCCATTTGGTATGCCACCGAGACGGCCTCCGATGTGGTGGCCCCTGCGGACGTCGGCTTCGCTGCCGTAAGCATGAGTGCGCCACAAAGGAGGACGAATGACGCCAAACACGCCGCGGCGGGTCGAAGAGCGCTCTGTAGCGAGGGAAGCGCCGTCACCTCTTGCGAATCCCCGTGCGCCCGGACGCGTCTCCGGCGGGGTGTCTCCGCTTTGAGATTAGGAGTTGAAGAAATGGCTTCATGGAACTCATGGACGCGAACCCTTCTTATCGTCGCGGTGCGCCCGCTGGGGATGGTGCTCCGGTCAGATGTCCAGGGTATGAATCGGCGGTATCGCTTGCTAGAGGAAAAAGTCCTATACACACGCGAAGCAACCCACATGCACCAAGCCAGTGGACCCATTGCATGAAGATTTTCCGTATTCCCTTCTCTTCTCATAAGGCTCCGCGGCAACGTCAGCCTCGGCCTATGGCAAGAGGTCGGGTCAAACAAGACGCAGGCTGCTCTCCGACGGCAAGGACTTGATCGTGATTGACAAGTGGCCGGACCCAGACTCATTCAATACATCCTCTATTGGTGTCGCACGAATGATTGAGTTCCTCAGCGGCGCAGGCATCGTCCGATAAACAGACCGGGCGCTCTTTCGAGACGACCTCGAACATCCACTGGTGGATGCCGGTCACGATTGGCTGATCTTCAAGCTTCCTCCTGCCGAGTTCGCCGTTCTCCAGTAATCGAAGATCGTTGGCATGAGCTTTACCTCATGTGCGATGACCTTGGGTCTGAGATGGAGACTCTGCTCCACAAGGGCATCAACTGTTCAGAAGTTGAAAACGCCAGATGGGGATCAGTACGAAAATCCAGCTTCCGGGTGGAGGACAGGGCGGCGTGTATGAGCCGCGCCACCAAGGTGATCCTGAATCAGAGCTTCTGACGCGGAACGAAATGGTGCGATCGCCCTCCTGCACGATGCGTTGACTTGGGTAGCATGCCGACGGTCGCCGCCGTGCCGAATGGCGTAGGGGACTTCTCATTCTGAGAGACCAAAACGTGCATACCCGGGTCATTGCGGACGATCTCGGTCACCCGCTGCATGAGAGGCTATGACAAATCTCAACTGCCAGAGGTTGTCGATTAGTAGGAACGAACGTGGACCGTGTCGAGCTTTTGTCCGCGCGGCCTTGTGACGACGTACAGGTGCACATCGGCGACATCGTCGACCGACTGGCCCAGACTGCCCTCACGGCCTAAGGTCCGAGCGATATAGCCCCGCTCGGTCCACAATTGGCCGGCGACTATCGCATGCTCGGGTTGCCAGGACCAGTCGGTGGAGCCGTCGCCATCGAGGGCGACACCTTGGACGATGACCGTCACACGGATGTCGTGCTGCTGGACCTCGGTCATGAGGGTTCTGCTGAAGGCCTCGAGAGCAGCCTTACTCGAAACGTACATGGACAGCATGGGGAAGGGGTCAAGCGTGGACTCGCTCGAGGTGTTGACGATGTCGCCCTGGCCGGCAGCCCGCAAGAGCGGGATGGCAGCCCGGCAGGTGTAGACAGGTCCGAGGTAATTGGTGCGGACCTGTCGCTCAATGTCGAAGTCACTGAGTTCCTCCACGCTGCAGGGACGATAGACCCCGGCGTTATTCACGAGAATGTCGAGCTTCCCGAACCGCTCTTCGATTTCGGCGAAGGCCAGGCGAACGCTGTCGGGGTCACCGACATCGGTGACGATCGGAACGGCGCCTTCGATCAGCTCGGCTTCCGCTACCAGCCGTTCCCTGCCCCGGGCGAGCAACACGACCTGCGCGCCTTCGGTGGCGAAACGGCGCGCCACGGCTCGGCCCGAACCACTCGTCGAGCCGGTCACGACTGCGATTTTGCCGACAAGTGCACCCGTCGTCTGCCCGCTATTCATGGCTCTGTTGATGCTTCAAGAGGCTATCCATTTGTCCCCCTAGGTGTTCTGCAACCTCTCCGGTCACTTTGCGAGCGTTGCGCGTGGAACGCCCTTATGTCAACTCGTGCCGCGCGTTCCGTATCGCTATCAGCATCGACGTCGTAAACTTTGCCAGGGCTATCTGTGTCAACGAAGTGGAACAGAAGGAAACTCCTCCTGATATTATTGAACGATCCGAGCGATCTGCATGACTCCCCGGTGTGACGGAGAAGCGGAGTCACGGCACACCTGCGTTCTTCGCGTTTAGGCAGTTCCTGACGCTCTGGCTCGATGACCACCGCGATCACCGATTCCCTCTCGTGTGGTGTGCGGCTCCGACCGGCGTCCGAAATGAAGTCGTCACGACGGAGCCTCGTCACGACGGAGCCAGATCGATTCTTTCGACCACCGCACCTCGGAGGAACCGGCTGGATCGGCGTTCGTCTCGACGGCGAGCTCGACTGGGAAGAGATCACGCTCCAGTCGCATCTCGGCCATCGGCTCCACCTTCGAGCATCGAATCAATGCAACCTTCGACGCACCACCGGAAGGTAACTCGAATACATTGACTTCATGGCGACGAGCGAAGGCCAGAGTCGACAACACATCACCTCAGGGCCCCGCTGGAATCGGGTGCTTTCTGCAATCAACGAATCCATTCGGGTCCTTAAGGCAAACCACGAACGGTGCGGCGAGGTGGTTAAGACAATGTTGGATTCCTACGGAGCTATCGCAAAGGACCTGACTGTTGACGGCCACGTCCATGACGAACACATCATCTTTTGGGTGAAGGGTGAACCCTGGGACGGGCCAGACGACACGCGAGCACGGGCTCTCGATGGAGCCCTTGTTGGCCAAAATGCCCTGGCCGACCTCCGCCATGCGGAGAACGTCATGCTGCAAGTTGAGGAACTGCATTCATTTCTGCAGCAAGCGTTGACCAATGACGAGCGAAGTAACGGCTGGGACGAAGACCTCGTGGAATCCATGAAGGGAGCCCTTGGTCATTTAGCGGAGAGGCTCGGCACAGGCGAGTATCTCACTCGAGATGACTTTGCCGTGTGGAATTGGGCCCTAATGCTGCGTCGACTAACTAGAAGGGAAGATTGGCTATTCAAATCGGAAGCACCTGAAATCAGCTACATCAAAGATGGACCTTCGGGCGGTTGGTGGGAACGGGTTCGCTTCTTCGATGGCCGATTAGTCGACCTCGCGGGACTGGACGTGAAGCACGCTCATCGCTGAGTCCCGAAGGTGCCCCGCTTCGCATCGGTGAAGCGCAGCACGGCCAGTGCTTCACCTCACGGGAGGAGACGACGATTTCCTGTCAGATCGGCTCGATCCTGAACGCCGGATGTCTAGGCGCGATCCGCCTGAGCTCTTCCTCAGTGGATGAGGCACTGACGCCATCGAAGAAGACTCCCACCTCGGCCTTCCAACGCTTGAGGTAGGCGCGTAGGATTGGCGCCTTCTCCTCATCGGGGATCTCGAAAGCGCGGAATGGCTCGCGGCGTCGGCCGACAACAAGTTCTGCGGTTCCCGCTGAGCGTAAGTTCCGGACCCACTGTGTCTCGCCTCGGGGCGCCACCAGATAGCGGTGGCCGTCGAAGTTCAGCAAGTTCACGGGCGTGGAGCGCAACTGGCCGCTCCTTCGGCCCCTAACCCGCAGAACCCGAGAACCCCACACGCTGACGCCCAGGCGCGTCATCCCGGCCATGACGCCGTTGAAGACAACACGGGTGAACCATCCGGGCTTTCGGTAGTGAGCCATAGGATGCTCCTTTGTCAAGCGGCCACGAGAACGCTGGTCAAAACCACTGCGTCTCTGGCCAATTCGTCGGATAGAGGTCGACGATAGACCTCGTTGGAGATCTGTCGGCGGAGAGATCTGAGGGCCTCGGACTTGGTCTTTCCTTGAGAGGGGCCAAGTCCGACGTCGGAGGTGATCGCTGAGGTCAATAGTGGATAGACCCGATCGCCCCGCCGCCGACGGCGATAGCGTCGCCTGTTATGGCGACACTTCTCGGTGAGGCCAGGAAAACGATGACGTCGGCAACCTCGGCCGCGTCGACGATCCGACCGATGGCCACACGCGACCCCATCCGAGATTCAATTTCGGCCGCTGTCAGCCCAAGGCTTTCAGCTTGGGCTGCAATCACACCAGCGGTCTTCTCGGTCCTGGTCAGCCCGGGGTGCACCACCGATACGTTAATACCATGCCCGCCAAGTTCGTCGGCGAGGTTCTTGGTCAGTGCCGCGACGGATACGTTTCGGACCGAGCCGACGATCGCACCGGTTTGGCGAGCGGCCAGACCGCTCACGTTGATGATGCGCCCCCAGCGTTGCTTGATCATCAGCGGGGCGACCTCACGGGCGCAACGCAGATAGCCAAGCACCTTCACGTTCACGTCGGCGAAGAAGATCTCATCGGTGATATCCGCCAGCTTCGACGGGGGCGCCCCGAGGCCAGTCTGGGCGGCGTTGTTCACCAGGATGTCGATCCCGCCGAGCGCCTCGAGAGCGACGCCAACCGCAGCACGTACAGACGCGTCCTCCGCGGTGTCGATCACGACGGGAACGATCTTTTGTCCACTGGCGGCTCGGAGGTCCGCAGCGGAGGCCTCGAGGTGCCCGATGTCACGGGCCGCGATGGCGACGTCGACCCCCTCAGCGGCGAGCCCCCTTGCTACCTCCAGCCCGATGCCTCGACTACCACCAGTGATCAATGCGCGGCGACCCCGTAATTGCAGATCCATCTACTTGGTCTACCAGACAGCTACGACAATCTCGCGACGTTCTCACCAACGCGACAGGATGACTTACCTCGTCGAACCATCTCCACCGATGTGCTCCATCACAACTTGCGACGCACGGCCCTACCGTCCGCTACTCCCTGGGCTCGCCTTGCCGCCGACACTGTAGGAGACGGCCCCGGTCCCAGCCAGTTCACCCCCATGCACAATGAGATACTCGTCCCGAATGGGTGACCCACCGAAGTAGGCCTCGAGGATTTCCCGAGTTCCCGCGGCATAGCGGGCCTGTGCAGACAAGGAGGTGCCCGAAGTGTGGGGAGTCATGGCGTTGTAGGGCATCCTTCGCCAAGGGTGATCGTCGCGCGGTGGCTGCGGATACCAGACGTCCCCGGCGTACCCGGCCAGCTGCCCGGACTCGAGCGCGCGAACCACCGCATCCCGGTCCATGATCGCTCCACGGGCCGTGTTCACAATGTAAGAGCCTCTCTTCATCTGACTCAGAAGCTCATCGTTAAAGAGTTGGTAAGTCTCTGGGACCAGCGGGCTGTGGATCGAGAGGACGTCAACGCTGGCGGCCAGGGAGCGAGCGTCGCGATGAAAGGTGAGGCCTAGCTCCTTCTCCGTCTCGTCTGGCAACTGCCGTTTGTCGCTGTAGTGCAGATGAACATCGAAGGGAGCCAGGCGACGGAGCACCGCCAGCCCGATCCGGCCCGCCGCGAGGACTCCAACGTTCATCCCCTCCAGATCGTATGACCGCTTCACACAGTCGGCGATGTTCCAGCCACCATTGACTGCCCACTCGTGGGAAGGGATGAAGTTGCGGACGAGGGAAAGAATCTGCATGACCGCATGCTCGGAGACGCTGATGCTGTTGCACCAGGTCACTTCGGCCACCGTGATCCCCCTCGCGATGGCGGCGTTGAGGTCGACGTGGTCGGAGCCGATGCCTGCAGTGATGGCAAGTTTCAGTTTTGGCGCCTTCGTGATCCGTTCTTCCGTCAGATAGGCAGGCCAGAATGGTTGAGAGATCACGACGTCGGCGTCAACCAACTCCTTGTCAAACACGGATTCTTCCCCCTCCTTGTCCGACGTGACCACCAACGAGTGGCCTGCGTTTTCGAGGTACTTCCGCAGCCCCAGTTCTCCAGATACACAGCCGAGTAATTCACCGGGTTTGAAGTCGATGGCCAATGGGCTCGGGACGGTCGTACCATCCGGGTAGTGATCCAACACAGGGATGTCATCCCGCGCATACTTGGGCGGGTATCCATCTGCGGGGTCGGGGTACAGCACGCACAAGACTTTGGCCACTTTGATCTCCTCCTGTTTCTTCGCTTCCTTGGATTTGCTGTCTGACCGGGCACCGCTTGCGCCTCAGCGAGAAAAGCCTTCTGACCATAGGTAAAGGACCTATGAACAATCGCGGATGTGAGATGAGCGAAATCTCGAACGCCCCAAAGTCGGTAGGGGTGTCCTAATCACTGGTAGCCCTCGGTGAAATGAAGCGCTCGGGTCTCTTCTAGGTCTTGAGTTACGCCGCATTCCCGCTCCCCACCACGAACTCACTCGCCTTTATGTTTTTGGCCCTATCCAAGAATGTATTGCCACTCTTCTAAGGGCAGGGGTCGGGTTGGCGACTGCTCGAAATGTGGATCTACCAGAAGTGGGGACGCGCTTGTCCTTGAACCTCACTGCCTCATCGGGCGGCACACCCAGCGCCTTCTGTGCCTTCCTGAAAATCGCCACCGAGCCGAGTTGCTTGTTCAACCAGCGGATCTGTTTCGCTAGAAGTTCTGAGACATCGATACGGATTCCTCTCTACGTGCGCATAGATCGCGCGTTCCTGACCTCCCCTACGGTCGATACGCAAGAGGGCGGCACAGGTGGTCTCAGCTAATGCCGTAAAGGGCCATGGCGCTTTCGGAGGTGATCGCCTGCTGCTGCGCCGCCGTGAGGCCTTCCATTGCTTCGGCCAGTTCGAGGGTCACCCCGGGGAACTTGGCATCGGGGTGCGGATAGTCAGAGGCCCAGATGATGCGATCGGCCCCCACCAGCGGGGAGCGCGCCGTGAAGCCGAGCATGGACTCGTCGGGGTCGAAGCTGATCCAGCACTGGCGCCGGAAGTATTCCGACGGGAGCAATTTCAAGGTCCGGTACCTCCCACTGGAACTTGCGGCAGTGGTGGTCGAGGCGCTCGAGCCACGGGACGATCCATCCGCCGTTGGCCTCGAGGAAGATGAACTTGGCGTCGGGGAAGCGCTCGCACACGCCGCCCGCGGTGATCCACATGATCGAGTCCATCACGTCGACCGGGTTGGCGAGCGCCTGGCTGAAGAGCACCCCGCTCGGGAGGTGCAGTCCCTGACACGCCCCGGGAGGTCAGGAGCAAGGAACGGGTGCAACGCGATCGGGAGCCCGGTGTCCGCGCTGGCCTGCCAGATCGGGTCATAGACCGGGTCGTTGAAGTGCTTCCACTCGACGGCGGGGTTCGGGCGCATGAAGACCGACACCATGCCCGGCATTTCGGCCACGGCCCGGATCTCGTCCGCCACACCCTGTACGTGCTCGGGCGTGTGCATGGCCGGGACCGCCCCGGCGGCGAAGAGCCGACCCTCGCCCTCTTGGGTGTGGTCGGAGGCCCACAGGTTGTAGGCGTGCGCCTGGGCCGCCGTGAACGGCACGTCCGTCATCCCCTGCAGGCCCAACATCATCGTCGGATAGAGGACGGCCAGATCGATGCCGTCTTCGTCCATGTCCCCGAGGCGTGCTTTGGCGTTGTACGCCGCCGGCCGCACCTCGGTGTAACGCATCTCCCCCCGGAACGCACGCGCCCGATCTTCGTCGGACAATCCCGCGGTGCCGGCAGCCGCCATGAAGTTGGCCGACATGACCTCTCCGTTGTAATGCAGGAACTCGTTCCCGTCCGAATCGGTCTCGATGTGCCAGATCCGGTCACGGAACTCCTTGGGGGCATAATCGGGAAGGGCCGTGGGAGGCTCGAGAATGTGCCCATCGGAGTCGATGTAGCGCAGGTCGGATTCCGTCGTGGTCATGATTCCCCCTCGGCTCGTGTAGACGTTTCGGACACTATGATGTAGCTGTCGCTGGTCGTTGTAAAGTGCGACAAAAGAAGAGAAGCTTCGTGGCTGGCGATCCAACCTGTGAGACTGGTCGATTTCACTCCGCGACCTCAAGGAGGAGCGGCAGTTCTACCAGCCGACGCACCATCAAACTCACGTGATAGCGGAGCGGGGACGCATCAGGATCAAGCTTGAATGACCTGGTGCGATCCAAAAGTGTCTCGATGGCCACCTTTGCCTCTACGCGAGCAAGTGGTGCCCCGACGCACAGATGAATCCCCCACCCGAACCCGAGGTGATGACGAGGATTTGGACGATCCAAACGCACCTCGTCTGGGTGGTCGAATTCGGCGGGTCCCGATTCGCCGCGGGCCACATCAGGACGATTTGGGATTCCGCTGGTATCGACACTCCTGCGAGATCGATGTCCTGCGTGGCGCGTCGGTAATGACCTCGAAAGGGCGGATCGAACCTGCAGGCTTCCTCGACAAACGCAGGAATGAGCTCGGCACTTGAGCGGAGCCGGTCTTGGAGGTCGCGGCGCTCAGTGAGTATACGAACACTGGTACCGGTGAGGCTTGTCGTGGATTCGCCACCTGCGGCTATGAGAACGCCCAGAATGCCCACTGCCTCAATATCGCTCAGTTCACCGTCATCCACTGCCCGGGCGAGGATGCCAAGCATGGCCCCAGAATAAGCACCGGGATCTTCTTTCGCGTGCGACTCCGACGCTTGGAACGCGATGCTCGGCGCGTATTGGCGGAGCAACCTGGCATGTCTGCCCTGATGAGGGATGGGGGGTCTGCGGAAGGTACGCGACTGGCCGAAGGTGTATTAATGATTCTCCGAGACGGGGGATTTAGCCCTCAGGATGCCGTCTTGTGTTTCGCTACGCTCTTCACCTTCATGACCGGTCAGATTGATCTCGACACCATGGCTCACGCTGTCGTCAGTGAATCCCTAAGAGCGACCCTCGAGGGCGTCACCCGAACCACACCGTTTTCGCGCGATGAACTTTTCGAGTTCGGATTCGACGCCGTCATTGACGGTCTAAAAATAAGAGCTTCTCAGTCAAGAGGCACGGAACAACGGCCCGAGTTCTCGGGTTGAGCCCTCGACCTGATGTCTTCAAAGGACGAAAAGAATATTTGCCCGTCATCGCCCTGAAGCCGGCTGTAGAGGGATGCTTACGTGGCACACTGAGCGTTGGCGAGAATGGTCCAGTTCTACTAAGTCAGAGTCGAAATCGTGGTGAGTGGGCGCAGATCAAGCGTCCTAACGGCGTCGGTTCGCAGGCTCCATCATTCTGTTGGGCACTGCGGTTGTGACCCCTGGCGCGTTAGCTCCCGGCGGGCAGATCTCATCGATCGCGTCGAGGGTGGCGGCGTCAAGGACCGCGTCGGACACGGCAAGGAGCCCGTCGAGCTGCTCCATGGTCCGGGGGCCGATGATGGCCGAGGTGATGGCCGGGTGCGCGTCCACGAAACCGAGACCGAGTCCAGCCAGCGAGATCCCGGCTGCGGCAGCGACTGCTTCCAGTCGCTCAACCAGGGCCAGCCGGGGATCCTCATCGGTGTCGACCGGGCCCTGCAGTCGCGTGAACAGCGAGCCCTCCGCATAGCGTGAGCCAGCCTCGGGGGCGTGGCCACGGTGGTACTTTCCGGCCAACCAGCCACCCGAGAGCGGCGACCAGGGTATGACTCCGAGGCCGTACTTGTACGCTGCGGGTAAGACGTCGTGCTCGATCGTGCGGGCGAAGATCGAGTACTGCGGCTGTTCGCAAACAAAGCGCTCGCGGCTGCGTCGCTCGGCCATCCACTGCGCCTCGACAATCTTGTCGGCCGGAAACGAGGAGTGACCGAGGTAAAGGATCTTTCCCTCGTGCACCAGATCGCTCAACGCCCCCAGGGTCTCGTCGATGTCGGTGTCCCAGTCGTAGCGGTGGATCTGGTAAAGGTCGAGGCGATCGGTGCCGAGGCGCTGGAGCGAGTTCTCGACTGCCTTGCGGATCCAGAGGCGCGAGCCGCCACGTCGGTTCCTCTCGCCCTTGAAATTGTTGAAGAACTTGGTCGCGACAACCAGGTCGTCGCGCCGACCCTTGATCGCCTTGCCCACGATCGTCTCGGACTCGCCGTCGGAGTAAACATCTGCGGTGTCAATGAAGTTAATCCCCTCATCGATGGCCTTGTGGATGATGGCCACGCAGTTCTCATGATCGGGATTGCCGAAACCGCCGAACATCATGGTGCCGAGGCACTGAGTCGAGACATCGACCCCAGTCCAACCCAACTTGCGATATCGCATGTCTACTCGCTCTCTCAGATCCGCTACGCCTACCGTCTGCCCAGACTACTGACGTCAGCGAAGCAGGCGGAAAACCGGAACCTCTCGTGTTCCCTCAACACGGACTCCGTGTTCGAGGGAGTTCTTCTCACCCATCGTATTTGTCGACGAGGTCCGTCATCCTTTCGTTCGTTGCGTTGATAACGGAGGCGGTTGATGACAAGCGGTTTAGAATTCAAGAAAGAACGCGACGAGCCGCAGGAACCTAGGTGGCGCCGCCGTGCAGGTGATCGCCCCAACAGGTTCGGCATAAAGGGCGAGAATCTCACCCGCTTCTGAAGCATCGGCCACTTAGGCCGGTCCAAAGGCAACGAATCCACAAATCGTGCCATCGTCGATCGCAACAAGCGTCAAGGGGAGATCCGGGTCCGCTGGATCGAAGTTGTCGAGCCGCAGTCCATTGAGATCTTCAGCTGAGATGGGTCCTCGGTAACCAACCTGCCATGAACGGACGTGCACGCCCGCAACCTCAAGGGCCTCGGCATAGCTGTCGAGCTGCTGGCCTTGAGGCTTCGGGCGAGAATCTGGGCCGCTTTGCACACGGTGTGCTCGGCAAAAATCCAACGAATTCGGGGTGCCCTAACTGGCTTGGGAACTGGCCGGTGTCCCAGCCGTTTTTGCGCGTCCCCCCGGTTCTCCGCCGCGTGAATGACCTACCCGTGGTGTCATACCCTAAAGTGGCAACGGAGAAGAGATAATTCAAGGACGCGGTCGCCGTGGTCCATGAGCCAGAAGAGGTGCTGCTGTGCCACAAGCCCTGAGCTTTCCGGTGTTCGATGCCGACAACCATATGTACGAGACGACCGACGCCTTCACCAAGTACTTGCCAGCGGAGTACGACGGTCTCGTGAAGTACGTCCAGGTCAACGGCCGGACGAAGATCGCGCTGCGCAACGTGATCAGCGACTACATCCCGAACCCGACCTTCAACAAAGTGGCGCCCCCGGGCGCGCAGGAGCTCGAATTCCGGATCAAGAACCCGTCGTCCAAGCACTCGGTTGGTGGCCGGGGCTTCCACTTGACCAAGACCGAGGAGGGAGCCTCCCTCGTCGGGCTGCCGCCGAAGTACATCGAGTCGCCGCCGGCGTTTTTCGGCCCCGAGGCGCGTCTTCAGCTCATGGACGAGCAGAAGATCGATCGGGCGATGATGTGGCCAACGCTCGCCAGCCTGCTTGAGGAGCGGCTGGCGGATGACCCGGTCGCCACCGGCGTCGTCATCCACGCGCTTAACGAGTGGATGCTCGAGCATTGGACATTTAACTTCGAAGACCGCATCTTCGCTACCCCGGTGATCAACCTCAGCATCGTCGACGAGGCGATCCGCGAGCTCGACTATGTGGTGGAGAACGGCGCACGGGCGATCCTCATCCGGCCGGCGAGCGTGCCGGACTACAACGGCCGTCGACGCTCGTTCGCCCTGCCGGAGTACGACCCGTTCTGGAGCAAGGCCCAAGAGGCCGGGGTTCTGGTCGGGATGCACTCCTCGGACGACGGCTACACCCGCCACACCAACGAGTGGGAGGGAATCACGGACGAGATGAACCCCTTCAAGAAGATCAGCCCATTCGTTGCGCTGGTGGGCAGCGAATACCGATCGATTCGCGACACCGTCTATTCGATCATCGGCCATGGGTTAGCAACGCGATTCCCGAAGCTGCGGTTCATGCCGGTAGAAAACGGCAGTCAGTTTGTTCCGACCGCCCTCAAGCAGTTCGAGAAGATCTACGACAAGCAGCCGGAGATCTTCGAGGAGGACCCCATGGTGGCGTTCAAGCGATCGATCATCATCCACCCGTTTTTCGAAGAGGACGTAATCGGGATTGTCGACCTCGTCGGTATCGACAATGTCGTATTCGGATCGGACTACCCGCATCCCGAAGGCATGCACGACCCGACAGAGTTCTACGAGGAGATCGACGAACTCGCCGAAGAGGACAAGGCCAAGCTGATGGGTGGCAACCTCAACAAGCTCATGGGCTTCGCCGCTGACGATAAAGTTGCCTTCTGAGCCATCCGACCGGACATCACTGACGGCCGCTCGACGAGACCACGTTCGAGCCGGTGTGTTTCTGGCGAGGGACGCCCAAGTGGGAGGCGACGATGCGGGTGATTCCTCTTGCAGGAGCCGGTTGTCCCTGCGCGTTTACAACGGCCCCTCCTGAGGCGACCTCAGAGATGGTCCTGCGTCGCGGGATCGACGGAACGGCGGCAGTCGCGCTTGCCGGCCCCCTGTGAGGCTTAGGTGGGCGTGGCTCACTGTACGAACCCAGTCTGGTATGCGAGTACGACGACCTGGACGCGGTCGCGGAGGCCGAGTTTCTGGAGGACGTGCGTGACGTGGGTCTTCACGGTCGTCTCGCTGATGTAGAGCTCCCCGCCGATCTCTGCGTTGGACAGGCCGCGGGCGATGAGCCGAAGGATGTCTTGCTCGGGCGCGGTGAGCTCGTCGAGCTCTTTCGGCGGCACGTGCCGAGGGATGCTTGTGAATTGCTTGATCACGTGTTTGGTGATCGCTGGTGAGAGGAGCGCGTCTCCAGCGGCGACGGTGCGGACCGCCTCGATCAGCTGTTCGGGGGGGGTCGTCTTTAAGCACGAATCCGCTCGCGCCGGCGCTGAGGGCTTCGTAGATTTGTCCCGGGTCAAGTTTTCTGGACAGATTTCTCTTCGATAGGTGTTATTTTGCCGTCGCTTCGTGACCTTGCCGGACTTGGGCAAGAGCCGCGCCTAGGAATCTGAAGGTCCATTCCTCGGCCAGAGGCCTGGTGTCGCAAAAGACGATCGGAACCGCCGGATAGCGGACCTGTAGTGCCCCTATGAGGTCGGCCAAGAAGCCAGGCGCGACGTAGGGGACTTTGAACAGCGCCCCGTAGCGATCTTCGACCACCAGCGCTGCTCGGGGTGCGCTTGCGAGTTCGGCCATGGCGAATCCGAGGCTGCCGTCGACCAGGCTGTTGGCGAGGTCCGAGAGGCCTTTGCGTTCGACGACTGCCACGACGATCCCGCCGTGTTCGACCGCGTAGTCGCCCACCGGTAGCGCCTGGCGGTAGGTGTCGGCTTGTTGGCGGGCGAAGCAAAAGGGGTAGCGCTCGCGGCAGGACCGGAATCCCCGATGGACAGTACCTCGGACTGGCCGCTGGCGAACGGCTCGAGCTGTGCAACGGTACCCACCTTGCTAACAAAACTCGACAGGCGATATTCGTCGGGTGTGGCGAAATGGTTGTGTTCGATCGTGAGCATAGCCACGGTCATCACAGGCGGCATTTTGCACTTCCATCGACCTCGACCACCCGCAGACCAGTGGTGACGACTGTCGTGAGTTGCGTGATCCAGCAAAAGCCAATCGGATGGAAGAGCCTCGGAACCAATCTTCTGTTCTTTCTCGATGCCCAGAACACCATGCTGGCACGCCTCGACAACTCTATGGACTACGGCCAAGACAGCAGCGGGACTTGGGAGTTCAACCTTGAGCAATTGGGAACGCTTTGTCGCTCGGTCGGAGTCTCGTTCAAGATTGAAAAGTTCCAAACCGCTCGGCAGTTCGTGGAAAAGAGGCCGGCCTGGACCCCCCCAGAACTCGAGTTCGAAGTAGATCACCTCCACACTGAACGAGTGCGTGAGTGGGGACTCGCTCTGGCGTATGGACTGCCACTCGCTGTCGGGGCAGGGTTCGGGGTATCGTTCTTGCTGTTCGTCGGCCCAGTGAGATGGTTTGTCGCCGCATTGGAGATCATCGGCACCGTTGTGGCGATGGCTCTGACGGCCTGGGGTCACAGCAAGTGGCGATTGAAGCGCTCCCTACAGAGGATGACCCTTCACGACTCGTGATTGCGGACCCTCGGGTTCAATGGAGTCTTCGAATGCAGACCGGGCGGGTACCGCGCCCGTAAATTTAATCAGGGTTTCACCAAGTGGCGCCCCTAACGCTTAATACACATGTGATCCATTTGGTATCTCAGTGTTTTCCATCCGGCGGTGGAAGCATCCGAGGATGACCAAATTCCCTGACTTGAGCCGCTCGCAATCACGGGCTGGAGAGACCCGGTTTTCACTGGGGCATCCGCTGGTGGACTCCTATTTGGAGTTCGTGGCGGGACGGACGAGACCCAACACGTTGCGGGCAGTCGCGTTCGATCTCAAGACTTTCTTCTCGGTCGTCGACAAAGATCCCCTCGACGTCGTGGCCACCGACGTATTCGACTTCTTGGCCCACCAGCGTGGGGACCGCAAGGTGGTCCGCATCTGTGACGGTGAGTCGGGTCTGTCCGCTCGCACGATCGCCCGTCGGTTGTCGTCGGTGTCGGGCTTCTATGCCTACGTGGTGGCCCGTGGGGACACGACGGTGCGGACGAACCCCGTCCCCAAGGGACTGTCGACACGAAGAGGCGGAGGCCGGACACGAACGGTGCCGCTGGTGCGCGTGCCGCGCACACTGCCCAAGATCCTCTCGCCCGATGAGGTCGATGCTCTCGTCGGAGCCCTGCGCACCCATCGAGACCGGGCCATGGTCTTCGCCATGCTGCTGGGTGGTCTGCGCCGGTGCGAGGTGCTCGGCCTCCGACTCGAAGACGTCAACGTGGCCGAGCGCTCCCTGTTCGTAGTCGACGGCAAAGGTGGCCATCAGCGCGTGGTGCCGATCTCCAATGTGTTCTTCTCCGAGGTCGGTGACTATCTGCACACCGAACGTCCGGCGGGGGCACCGACAGACCGCGTGTTCGTCACCTTGAAGGGACCACGTCGAGGTTACGGGTTGAGCGCCCAGGGGCTCGAGACCATCTTGCTCAGTGCCAAAGAGAGGGCGCGACTGCGAAGAGCGACCTGTCACCAGCTCCGTCACACCTGCCTCACCCGCCTGCGAGAAGCCGGCATGGCGCTCGAGGCGGTCCAGGCCCAGGCCGGTCACCGCTCCATCGAGTCGACCCGGATCTACCTCCATCTGACCAACGACTGGCTGGCCGCTGAGTACCGCAGAGCAGCCGAGCTGATCGACGCCACCTATGCCGCCGAGCTCTTGGCCATGGAGGAGCTGGCCCAATGAGCGCCACCCGAGCCAAGGTGATGGCCTGGATGCCCCAGGACGAGTCGAACCGGGAATGGGCGCAATTGAGCACAAAGGCGCCCCAGTTGGTGGCGACCATGCGGCGCTATCTGATCCAGCTGACCACCTTCTTGGCTCCCCGCAGCGTCGAAGCCGCCGATAACTGTTTGCGCCAACTAACGCGCTGGTTGGTGGCCGACACCGAGGTGACCGTGGTGGCCGACATCACCAGAACCCACATCGAGGACTACAAGGTCTGGCTGGCCGCCCAGCCCGGCGCCAAAGGTCCGACCATGGCCAAGAACACACAGCGCATGCGGCTGCGCATGATCCGCATCTTCCTCGAGCGCCTCATCGAGTGGGACTGGCCCGATGCACCGGGGCGCAACCCGATTCTCCATGGCGACATCCCACCGTGGACCGACCCGTTGCCCAAATTCTTGAACGATCAAGATGCCACCAAGCTCATTGCGGCGGCCCGGGCTCATCGGCTGCCCCGCTATCGCCTGGTCGTCATCATGTTGATTTGGACCGGACTGCGCGCCAGCGAACTATGTGAGTTGGCGGCCGACTCGGTGAACCTCCTGGGCAACGAGTACTGGCTCCGCGTCCCGGTCGGCAAGCTGCGCAACGACCGCATGATCCCGCTGCACGCCGAGTGCGTCGCACTCTTGGCCGAGTGGACCGCCACCAACGCCGAGTACATCCGCGCCAAGGGACGTCTGATGGCCGACGAGCACGAACTCCTCGATCGCCGCACCGTGCACCGAATGGTGGCCACCACGGCCAAGAAGGCCGGCATCGGCATCGTCCACCCCCACCAACTCCGTCATACCTTTGCCACTCAGGCCATCAACCGCGGCATGCGACTCGAAGCGATTGCGGCTTTGCTCGGCCATCGCTCCATGGAGATGACGTTGACCTATGCCCGCATCACCAACCGGGTGGTGGCCGACGAGTACGCATCTGTCTGCGAGCAGATCGATCGTCTCTACAAGACGGCGAATGTTCCCGGCGCACTGCCCGCCGAGATCGAGACGGCGGCCATGACTCGACTACGCAAAGAAGCCCACGCCCGAATGCTCGGAAATGGCATGTGCACGCGTCCCGCCGAACTCGACTGCCGCATGGAGTCGGTGTGCGAGACCTGTGCCTATTTCCGCACCGGCCCAGAGTTCGTGCCGGTCCTCTTGCGTCAACGCGATCATGCCCGAAAGCACGGTCAGGACGAGCGAGCCAATCTTTTCCAAGACCTGGTCAGCCGGGCGACGGAGGAGTCGGCTTGACACGGATTACATGTATAACGCCGGACTTGAGCGTGGTGATTCCGGGAATATATAGGGTTGGTGAATGTCATCATTTCCAGCTTTCAACCATTACGCCTTGACAGTTTCCAATCTCCAACGAAGCATCGAGTGGTACGAGCGCCTCTTCGAGTCGCCGCCGGTTGCGGTCATCGAGGAGGACAATTTTCGAGCGGCGATCTGGTTTGAGCCGATGCTCGCAATCCACGCAAATCAGCATCAGCTTGGGGGCGACGTGTTCGATGAATTTCGAATCGGACTCGACCACATCGCCTTTGGTTGCGCTAGTCGAGATGAGCTCGAATCCTGGCCAGCACGACTCGATGCCTTGGGTATCGAACACGGTGAGATCTTGGATCGATCATACGGGGCCGGTCTCGCATTTCGGGACCCGGACAACATTCAGCTCGAGTTCTTTCTGCCGATGGGTTCATAGGTTGCCGAGTACCCAGTTCGCCGGAAATGCGGGCAATGCTGAAGAGCGACCGTCGGGACCTTGTCGGCTTTCGGACACGGCCGTAACGGCGGAGACGTTACAGTCGTCTGGTGGCCAGGACCGCCCGACGCGATGTCATCAGCCTCTTGATCGAGAAGCAGCTGACCTACACCGAGGTCGAGGCCGATGCGCTCGTCGCTAAGGCGAAGAAGCTGGCCCAGGAGAGCGGTAGGACCGTGCGTGCGGAGGCCGAGCTGCTCCTGAGGGACAGGGAGACCCGGCTGCGGGACCTACAGAACAAGGTGTTCGGGGCGAGCGAGCTTCTGGCGACCATCACCGTCGAACTCAATGATCTTCGGGCCGAGTCAGGTGATGACGACGCGGAGCTGGCCGCCATCATGGCGACGATGGCTGCGTTCTGTGAGCCCTTCGCCTCGGTCCCGGCGGATGGTTCAATTTCGACCACAACGCCTGGCGAGCCACCGGCGTCATCGGCGGCCACCATCGTGCCAAGGTCGATCGAAAGTGTCGAGAGTCCCCTTTCCTGAGTCTGCTGGACGTAAGACGCCCGCCGGGTCGGTCGCAGAGTTGAGCAACCCTTGGCCAACGCCCACGCGCCACGTTCGCCGGCCTGAAGGCGGCCGACGATGAACAAGTGGCACCCTGCTGGTTGGTGAACCATGATCTGTAGATGGACTTTGCCGCCGTGGTGCGTTCGTCCCTTGAGGCCGGTGACACACCTGACCAAGTCGCAAAGACCCTTCTCGAAGAGAAGCATTTGCTTCCGATCTCGGCCATCAAGGCGTTGCGATCCGGAGGGAGTCTGAGCTCAGACGAAGCTAAGGAAGTGATCAAGCGGAACCTTCCAGCAGACCAATGGGCTGCTGCCGAAGGATTGTGGGAGATGACCGCATCCGCTGAGCCGCCAGTTGAGAAGGAATAACCGGGATGGGCGACGCCTCCCTCGGACTAGTTCATGCGAATCACGTCGCACTCAGCCATGGGTGACTAGGTGAGGTAGGCCGCTGGTTGAGCGGTTGAAACATCGGCGACTGACGGTGGCCCATTTACGGGTCGTCATTTTGGTGGATCGCAGTATCTCCGATGCGGATCACTTTCCCCAGCGGCCCCCTATCAAACCGTGCATGCGGTTCTCCCGCACACGGCTTTCCGACACCGTTCATCGTCAGGCATGCGCAGGTCCCCATCTCCGAACACGTCCGCTGAGTCGATAGACGCCGAGTTCGCTCAGCCACTCATAGTTGAAGCGGCTGGCGCGAAGTCGACCTCGGGTGGCGTATTTGACGCTGGCGAGCTTTGACATCCGAAAGTGCATGTAGCTGTCGATGGCGGCGAACTGGCGATTCGAGTTTCCGTATCGGAAGTACGCCCCCCAACCCCGTAGAACGGGGGTTAGGTCAGCAACAACACTGTGCAGCTCACGGCTGGCGAAGCGGCGGTCAGTGTGATCACGGACCTTGGCTCGAACTGACGCCATGGCCCGTGGTGACGGCCACTTCGACAGGTAGCGGCGATCTCCGAACTTCGATGGTGTCTTCCGGTGCGTGAAGCCCAAGAAGTCGAAGCCGTCGGTGCCATCACCAATAAAGACGATGCGGGTCTTGTCGGGATGCAGGCGCAACCCGAGTCCGACCAGCACTGCCTCGATCCGGCGCTTGGCCTCTTCGGCTCGGCTCCGGCTGGTGGTGAGGACCACGAAATCGTCCGCGTAGCGGACCAGCGTTCCCAGACCGGCCGCCTTTGCCCAGGCCACGTCGATGACGTGGAGGGCAATGTTGGCCAGCAACGGGGAGATGGGTGAACCCTGCGGTGTCCCCGACTCTGTGTCGGAAACCAGCCCGCCCTCGAACACCCCGGCTCGAAGCCAACTCCGCAGCAGCTTCAACATCTGCCGGTCAAGAACCCGGCGTCCGACCTGAGCCATAAGGGCCTCGTGGTCGATCTCATCGAAGCATGCCTTGATGTCGGCATCGAGCACCCAGTTGGCTCCCCCGTTGGCCGCCACCCGGATCGCTTCGAGCGCCTGGTGGGCGGAACGCTTGGGCCTGAACCCAAAGCTCTGCGGGGAGAAATCGGCCTCGAAGATTGGCTCGAGGACGATCTTGGCCGCCGTCATGACGACACGGTCGGCCACGGTTGGGATGCCGAGCGGCCGGGTCTCCCCCGGCTTGCCCGGTTTTGGGATGTGGACCCGCCGCAACGGCTTCGGGCGATACGTCTTAGCCAAAAGCTGAGCGGCGAGGCCGTCGAGGAACTCCTTGACCCCGTTGGCGCCACCGTCGCTGATCGACGTGATGGTCACGCCGTCAACTCCGGGGGCACCCTGGTTCTTCGCCACCTCGACCCAGGCCCGCCACAAGACGTCGCTGCGGGCGACCTTGTCGTAGAGGGCGTGGAAGCGTCTGGTGGGTTCCTGCTTGGCACTGCGATAAAGCACGCGTTGAAGGGCTCGGACCGGGTCCACGCCTTCGGCGTGGCTGACGGATTTAGCCGAATGTTCGGCACTCATCAGGGTTCCTCCACAACTTCGCAATGCACCGGTGAAGTAGGGGCCCTTCGCTCGGGTCGGGTTGTGTTGTCCCGACCGTCATCACTACTACGGCCCCCTCCGACTTCCTCTCGGCCGCCTGGCACTTCCCGTTTCCGGTTATAGACAGGGCCGCTTCCCGGACCGCAGGTCCGGGGCCGAGGAGGATCTCTCCAGTTCCAAGGACACCCTTCTGGCCATTCCACGCCCCCTGCGCCGGGAGATTCTTAGGCACCCGCTCCAAGCTCTCTGGTGCCGTCCATGGCCTTCGCCCTTTGGGGAAAGGCTCGGCTCCTCCTCGTCCGTGCAGCGCACGGACCGGCGTAACGACGCTGCAGGCTTCACTTCATGTTGCGGACTGGTCAGTTGCTCGGCCCCGCTCCGAACCCGGCCTCTCGACCACGCACGGGGGCTTCGCTACCGGGGACCTTGGCGTCTCCCCGGACCGGACTCACACCGGCTGGCTGCCCTCAGCTTGTCGATTGGTTACGTCATCACAACCTCCTTGTTGTCATGGCGCCCAATCTTCTGGACGCACCCCCAATACGCCGGGTGAGGTCAGGCCCTTCGGGACGATTGGGCAGTCCTTCGTGCCTTCAGATGGAGTGTGGCAACTCGTGTGGATGGGGTGGCCACACGAACTTCAGGACCCTAGCTTCTGCGGCTCCGATGCTGGCGAAGTTGTAGCGGGCTTGGATCAAACTGACGGAGAAGTTCGGACCCCCTCGGACGTCGTCCGCATCGGGATCGTCCTGCCGGTATTCGTCGGAAGCACGGGTCCGTTGGCGGAGCCAGCTCGCAAACCATGCTTCGTCAACCTCGGTTGCAGCCACCGAGTGGATTGCTAACTCTGCCTCGTCGACATCAGGTGGATCGGGATCCCAGACCACTCCGCTTAGATCGAGGAACATCACGAGGCATGCCCAGCCCGCTCTCTTATTCCCGTCGGGCAGTGGGTGGTTCCACTCCAGATGACAGGTGAGCACGGCGGCCTTGTCGATCAGGTCAGAGTAGAATTCCTGATCGCCGAAGCTGGCTTGGGGTGCATGCAGCGCCGAATCGGCGAGGTTGATGCTGCCCGAGTTCGCGAGCACGTGGGCCTCGATTCCCGTGACCTATTCGGCGAGCCAGAAGATTTCAGGCAGTGAAATGAACCGCGTCAACGGGCGAGCCGGTCCAGCAGCTCCTTGTCTCGCTTGAGGAGCAGGTTGGCTCGAGTGCTGAACTCCTTGTCGGCGCGCACACGGGCGACCTCTGCGGAAAGAGACTCGATGATGAGCATATTCACACTTGTGCCCTTGAGCCCTCTCTCCCAGAATGCCAGGCCACGGCGGCAAAACGGGCCAAAACCGCCGCGCAACGGCGACGGAGGGCCGAACGCAACGGCACCGGCGGGACCCACCCGAACCGCGGGACGAGGGGCACAGGGCAGGGCGGGGCGTAATATGGACGACCCAAAAAACTCTAAACCGGCGAACTTTAGGCCGCTGTCCCAAGAGACACGAGCCGCAGTGCCGATCCTGCTTTGTCGACGTGTGTTATGTGTTAAGTGCGTAGAACTCAGGTGATCCGATGACGCCGGCCACCACCCCCTGGTAGGAGGTGCCACGCAGGAGCTGGGACACCCAGCCTGAGATGCCTGCGGGGTCAGCGCTCGGAGCGCGGTCCAAGAGGACGAGGTACTGAGTCCCGATCAAGTTCGAGAGGAACTCATTCGAGAGCACGAAACCTGCTGCGACGTTGTTGCGACTCACCCTCGCGGCGAGTTGGGACGTCCAGTATGCGAGCTCTGTGGAGTCAGGGGCGCGTCCGAGTAGGTCGCCGTACAAGGCGGTAACGAACCCGGTGGCCGTGCTGCCCGAGTCGGCGTAGAACTCGGGCGAGCCGAGGATGGATTCGAGCACCCGCTGGTCGCTCCCGCCTCTCGCCATCAGAGCGACCCAGCCCGAGAGACCCCGCGCGTCCGCCGAACGACCCAAGTAGTCCTCGTAGAGGCCGTTGACAAAATCATCTCGGTATTCTGTAGACGTGGCGATCTGATAGGCGACTTTTGTGCGGCTCGTTCCCTTGGACAACAGCGCTTCGAAGGCAGCAATCCCGGTGGGATCTGGCGTCCGCCCCAAGAGGTTCTCATAGGCGGCGCACAAGAAAGCAGCGTTGCCGGTGTTGCCTGCACAGTCAGACGTCGTGTCCCCACCAACCGACGAAGTGCCCGTGATGGTCACGGGACTACCGACATTGGCGTAGATCCCGCCCCCAGAGCCGCTCACATTGCTGCTCACCTGAGTCGAGTTGAGGGTGAGCGGGCCACCGGGAATGGCGGGGCCAGCTGCGTTGACACCGACCTCGTAAATCCCGCCGCCCAGACCAGAAGCCGTGTTGTTCTCAATCTGGCTCTGGTTGACGACAAGGACGCCACTGTTGGGGGCGTCGGCGATGACACCCTCATTGAGGTTCGCGATGCCACCACCGTACCCGCTGTCGCCCGTGGCGTCATTGGGCGCGGTGTTGTTGTTCACAGTGCTCGAAGTGATGGTCATCGAACCGTGGTTGAAGATGCCGCCACCCGAAGCCCCAGGAGCGCTGTTGCCGTTCACTTGACTGCTCGTGATGGTCGCCACGCCGCCGTTGGCGATGCCGCCTGCGCCAGCCGTAGGACCTCCGGTCGACGTATTGTCGTTCACTTCACTGGAGTTGACGATGAGCGTACTGCTCCCGGTTCCTGCGGCACCTCCATTACCGTTGCCGCTGGCGATGCCACCTCCACCTCCCGCCGACGTGTTGCTGTTTACCTGGCTGTTGGAATTGAGCGTGAGCGTGCCAGCGTGATTGAGGATGCCACCACCCCCACCAGCCAGGGCAGTGTTGTCGTTTACTTCGCTGGAGTTGAGAGTGAGGGTGCCGATGGGGCCGAGGTGAGCGGGGTTCACTATTCCACTAGCGATGCCGCCGCCGCCCATCTGACCGGTATTACGGGTGACTTGGCTTTGATCGAGAGTGACAGCGCCTTCGGCATTTAAGATACCGCCACCGAAGATGCTGTTCCCCCCAGTGATGGCCAGATCCTGCAGCGTGAGGTTCCCACCCGGGCCATCCACCTCAAAGACGCGAAAGTCCGTGTTGTTTGCGGTGATCGTGGTGCTACTGCCGATGACGGTGATCGCGCTCGTGACTACGGGCAGGCCATTGAGGCCGGTCGCGCCAGTGCCAGTTGCGGTACCGTTATTAGAGGTAGTGAGCGTATACGTGCACCCCGCTGCGAGATTGATGGTCGCGCCCCCGCTCGTATTGGCGGTCGTGATGGCGGCGATGAGTCCGGCGGCGCCGCCACCAGTGCCCGAGCAAGGCACGGTCACGGACGTTGAGGCGCTGGCTATGGTGGCCGGAGCGGCCGTTATGAGGAGGGCTAAAAGCACCGCACCGATTCCCAGGGTGCTTTTCGCCATTGCCGCGGTCTTCATCTGTAACCCCCTGATCCCTTTTGAGTACCTTGCGTGCGTCACTCCTGATGCCGGAAGTCTCCTGTCGTTTATCACACATCGGCGTCCGTTTCTTCTCCCGTGGATATGTCGTTGGCCGTGGGCACCTCCCGACTGTCGCCGTTGCAGGTTGTCATCCCGTGATGAATTTGGCCCCCTTTGGCGGTTCGGGGGATCGGCGGCACGGTGGCTCCGGGGATCATGGCCCAGCCCGGACGGTGCTGGCGGATGGTCTACGTCAATGTGGCGGGCCATGCCAGCCATTGCGAGGAGCCAATCGAATGGCGGGGTCGTTACCGCTATGTCACGGGTTGGAAGTCCGTCTGGTCGTGCGAGCGCCAAGCCGGGGAGTTGGTGGGGCGAGGAAGGATGGCGGCCTGAACCTCCGCTAAGTTCGACGAAACGCACTCCTCGCTGGCGAGAATTTGGCCGTCAAGGTAAAGACAGCGGCCGAGCCGCGTTTACCACGGCCGTCGCCGTAGCCGTGGATCGCGGTACCCAGAGCCACCTCAGCGGCAGTGCCAGCGTCGATGACTGACGATCGTAAGTCTTTCGACCACATGCTGTCTCGCGCTTGCAAAAGCAGTCGGTGTTCCTCCGGGACGGGCTCGCCGACGGATGCGTTGTCAAACGCCCCCATCACAATCTGCGGGATCGCCGATGGAAAACCGGCAACGACGACACTGCTCATCCCACCACCCTCACCTGTGAACGTTCCATCAGGGCGCAGCCAACTCATTGCGGTAGCTTGCGAGGTTCCAAGCTCAATGCTCGGAATGTCGACCATGCGCAGACCCAATCGCGAACCAAGGCATACCATTCATGGAAACCGTGAGAGATCTTTGAGGTATCGACGGCATCGTTACTTGAGGCCGTCGCCCCCAGCCTGAGTCCCCTGGTCTGCAGTTCGGTCCAACCAGTTTCCACTGCGTCCACCGAATTCGTCAGCGTTGTAGAGCGCTCTACTATCTGTTGCCGCCGAATCATGATCAAGTTCCCCGTTCCTAAGTTCGCACCGAACTCTCAGACGGCGGAGGGAGGCACCCACAGTTCCCCGTCTGGCGTCATAGTTGGAGGTGTCTGTCGCACGGGTCACACTCGCCGCCGGATGGGGCTCAACCGCAATTTGCAGTGTGACAACAAATGTCAATTGATGTCCAGCTCGAACTAGGCGGGCTTCGTCTTGGGCGCCTTCGTTCGGATGCGGCTGCGTGGCTTTTCCGGCTCTACACGATCTCCGGACAGTGTCCAGGATTTGGAGTCACCGCTCATGCCGTTCTCCAAAACCTCAAAACTCACCGACACCTTTGTCGCCAAGTCGCCACCGTTCTGGAACCATTCGGAGATGGCAGCGTGAAAGACCCCGAGCGCGGCTGCTGCAAACATCGTGGGGACTAACGAATCACTGGGGACATCCAATCGAGTACCGAGAAACTCGGCGATCACCGGTTCAAGTTCTATATGGATGGCCCCATAGACGCCCTTCAACACATTCGGATTGTCCGAGTTGACTGCGCACCAGCGCCTAAGAACGACCGGGTCGACAGCTGAGACCTCTGCCCCAAGTGCCAAGCGGAGGGAGCGAAGCGGTGGTTCGTCGGCGGGACGATCCGATAGCTCCGCTCGGACAACTTCTCTTCGTCTGTAGATTCGGAACTGTAATACATCCTCCTTGGACGCAAAGTAGCGGTAGAAGGTGCGAACGGAAATGCGGGCTTCGAGAGCAATGTCTTCGATGCTGACATTGCTGAACCCGTGCTCGTCGAAGAGTCGCAAGGCAACGGCCTCCAACTCCGACATCATCATTTGCGAGCGCTTCTCCCGAAGCTGGAGAGAAAGCGAGGGGGTATTCGTTTCTTCTCCTCTAGTGGTTGTCATATCGGTTCAGCCCAGCGCTCTGCACTTGTCGACAAAGCTCGGCACGAGGCGCTCGAAGGATCGAAGGGGTATTGCGCCCATGTGGTCCCGCACGGGCTGAGTAGCAGCTTTCCCATTTTTTTGGATTCGTAGTCGCCGGTCGCGTCCAGGGACCGACCGTTCGGGACCTGAGGTTCAGCAAAGTTTGACACTCACCTTCACTCTCGCTCCATAAATCTCGCACAAGAACTATTCAGCCATAGACCCGGGATCCACAACCAAACCCAGAGCACTTTGCCGGATTCTTACGCGTCCACCTTACGGACTCCGTTTGTTGCGCTCTTGCCATGATTGACGTAAAACGCCAACTCCTACATGTTATGCCACAACTTGTAGAAGATGATTACGTCTTAGTGTCGAATACCGAAGCCCATGACCTGCCGCTTTTCGTTGGCATTTTTTCTCGTCTTCACTCCCTCGTCTGTATCCATGTGCGGGCCTCCCCTGATATGGCTCCGCGCCGAGTAGAGGTGACCTCTTCCAGCGTGAACGTTGGTGGCTTGGCGTCCATTTCTGGGCCAGTTCGGCGTGTCGCGTTGCCGCAAGGTACCCAATGCCGGGCGGCCGAATCTGGAACTGATCAAAGCAACTAACTGCCGATGGCTCTTCCTTGTGCCCGGAGCATTGGGTGGACCTCACGCTCAAAGAGCCGCAAACTCTCCCATGCCAATGACGGTGGGATGCCGCCCATAAGAGGGTGGAAGACAAGGTGCCCATCTGCGGGTAAAGCAGCGAGCTCGCTGAGGAGCTCAGGTGGTGACATCGTTCGATAGACACCTGTCGCTCTGAGCTCGTCGATGTCCTTGACCGGCGAGTAGCTGCCCTCACCGACCAACCCGGCGTCAGCCAGCCACTTCCCGTAAGCATTCATTTCGTACAACGCGTATGGAGCGATTTCGCTCCACGCTGCATCTGGATCATCCGCAACGTGAACGAAATTGATCCCCCCCGAGGGGCTCGCCGGTCCGGGATCGGTGCGACCCACACTGCGCAGCTCGTCTCGGTAGGCCTCCCAGCACGCAGGGTCACTCGGCACGAATGAGTCGGCAATCCGAGCCGCACGCCGAGCGGCAGCGTCCGTCTTCCCTCCAAGAGCGATCTTCGGTCCACCCGGTTGGAATGGCGTCGGCGTCACCCGCACGGTGCGGCCGCGATACGAGAAGGGTTCCCCAGACCAAGCCTGACGAAGCGTCGCAACGATCTCCTCGGTCCGGCGGGGACGGTCGCTGGAGACGTAACCGAACATCTCGTACTCAAGTGGCACGTAGCCGTTGACCACGATGACCGAAAGGCGTCCTTGAGCCAGATTGTCGAGAACGGCAAGGTCTTCGGCCAGCCGGAGCGGATCATGTATCGGCGCGATGATCGCCCCGAGGCTGATCTGGATACGACTGGTGCGAGACGCTATGGCCGCCGCCATAACGCACGGGCTGGGGAGATACCCATCCTCAACGCCGTGGTGCTCGGACACTCCGACGCTTGAGAAGCCCAAGTTATCCGCCCACTCGACCATATCGAGTGCTGCCCGATATCGCTCGCTCATAGGTGTGTCGGCGAAGGCTGGGTTCCGAAAGTCGAATCGCATAGTCAGGCGAAGCATTACTTCCTCCTCTTACCAAAACAACCCACGAGTTACTTCCCCTTCAGCACTGAAGCGTTGCGAACAGATAAGCGATGAGTCATCGCAGTCCTTCACCCAACCCATCCCCAGGCGCCACGCCAAGTGATACACGTAGCCACAATTCAAATGGGGGTTAGGTCGCCAACTCGTACCTGCCGAGTGTCAGGATATGCCCGCGAAGTAGCCCAAGTGATCGGGACGTCTGTCACCCTCATTCCGATCGCCATCAGGTCAGACGACAGCAATCGGATTTATGGGACTACCGGCCGCGCCCGTCACCTTGAGCGGCGCTGCCACAAAAAGAAACTCGTATGCATTGTCTCTGGCGAGTTCGGCCAGGTACAGGTGCTCGATCAATGGCACACCCAATTTGACCAGGAGTTCGATATGCACCGCAAGGAAAGTGCCGCCATCAAAGGGCATGACCTCCACCGCTGAGTTGTCGGCACCCACAACGGCAACATCGTTGTCTCGAATAAAGTCTGTGGCATCGAGACCGATGCCGGGTTGACCGCCTTGCTGCGATCTAGTCCGAGCCCATTCTTCGATCCACCCGGTTCGGAGCAGAAGAATGTCGCCAGCCTCGAGGGTCGTTCCCTGGCCGTGGGCGCAAGACTCAAGTTCCTCACTCGTAATGCGATATCCAGCAGGTAGTGCCTCCACTCCGGAGAATGCCGCCATGTCGAGGAGTACGCCTCGCCCAACGATCGCGCCGAGTTTCTCGACCCCCAGGCGAGTGGCACCAGAGAATGAAGTGAAAGTGGAGCTCTCGAAACCGTTGAACATCCGGTGTTGTGAGAACACGTGGGAGAGCGCGTCAATGTGCGTCCCGTGGTGGGAAGGAATCATCAGGACATCCTGGTTTCCTCCGACTCCCGGGGCGGCCCCAAAGCTGGCGTAGAGGTCGGCGTCTGAGTCGCTAGTCAGGGTGAACCGACGCGGTTCACCCTTGTTTGGAAGTACCGGAGTCGCCTTCGCATCAATGGGGAGACCGAGAGAATACACATATCCGCGTTGGACGGTGCCAGCAGCGTCTCGAATGGCGTCCGCTGTGATCAGGTTCAGTGCTCCCCGTTCATCATCGGCTCCCCATCGCCCCCAGTTGTCGCTATTTCCTCTTGGCTCCATATCAGGTCCTCCTCCTTTTCTGCCGGCCCTGACGGAAGTCGACAGGAGTCTCCTGATCGGCGTCGAATGGGACTACCGTCTCACTCCATCACCCCTCGTCAGGCTCCACTTCGCCAACTCGATCTCCACTATGCCGCTCCGTGTCGGCCTCGCCGCGCTGCTAGACAGCAATTCGTCAACGAAGTCCCCTGGGCGCGGGCCGGCTCCACTTGCCAGGCTTAAATCGCTGAGCAGAACAAAACGGAATGCGGCCAACCGCAACACGCCAGCGGGGATCGACCCAACCCACGAGTCGCAATACGACCTGGCGTCTTGCGACGTGTCTGGCGCTAGCTAGACGAAGAGACGACCAACTTGCCGCAGGCCGCCTTTCCATGAAGGGCTGGTACATATGATTTTCCCTTTACTTGGTAGATCACCTCGCATTGGGTCTTCGCCACTCCGGCGAGCGTGCCGAAGTGCGTGTAATCGAGTCCAGGTGCGGGGATGAGACCCCCCGCGGTGTAGCTGGAGACCTTGCGCAGGTCGGAGATGACGGCCTTGCGAGTCGGATTAGGACCCGCTGCTTTCAATCCTTGGATCATGAGGTCGGCAGCCTCGTAGGCATAGTCGAGTTCCGCGCTCGGGATACCTCCGGGCCAGCTGGTGTACTTCTTCAAGCGACTAAGAAGAAGCTTGGCTGGAGCAGATACGTCGTTCCCAAGGACGTTCACCGCCGCCGTGGCGTACGTGCCCTGCATGGTCGCCAGCGCCGACGGCTGGCTGAGAACTGACTGGTCATAGCCCGTGGCGCAGAAATCCGCGGCTTTAAGGCCAGCCTGCTTGAGGGCGCTCTGTACGCCGATGCAGGTGGAAAGGATGCTCAGCACTTCGACGCCGTTGCATCCATCCTGCTTCATTTGCAGAGCAAATGTGGTGAAGTTCACATCGCCGAGCGGGACAATGTCATCGAGACATTTGCTGATGCCGAGCGGCTTGGCCGCCGCGAAGATTCCGTTGGCCGAATCGATGGCAGAGGGAACGTTTGCCACGACCTGAGCCAACTTGGTGACACCGAGATCCTTCAGCGCCGCTTCACCATCGTTGTAGCTGTAGAACTTTCCGCCAAACGGCGTGAGGAGAGCCGGACTCACTCTGAACATGTTCGAATTTGGCGCCTGATCCCATTCGGGACCGTCCTCTCCTGAGCCAGTCACGGGAACTCCGGCCTTTTGCATGTAAGCGGCGGACGCGAATGTCGCCGACGAGTCATCCAGAATCCCAAAGGCGCCCTTGTCCTGAATCAAGGTTTGTGAGGCGGCCAAGGTACCAGTCGTCGTGGACTGGTCGTCTTCGACCACAAGCTTGAGCGGATGGCCATCAATCCCCCCGGCCGCGTTCTGCGCATCGATGCGGGCCTGTGCCCCATCGGGGACATTCACATAAGAAGATGAGTCGCCTCCTGTTTCTGCCAGGATCAGTCCAAGGACAATCGGCGACTTGCTCGTGCTGGCTCCTGCTTCGACCGAAGGAGACGAACCAAGAGCAACGATCGCGCCGCCAGTAAATAAGAGACCAGCGCAAAAACTGGCCACGGTCCTACGGAACTTCCCCACTTTGCCCCCCTCTTGCGGCGAATCGCCGATCAGACATATCCCGTCCACGTAGACGAACCCCAACTGAATGGGCGAAGATGACTCAAAACTGCTCTTCTACCTTCAGCATAACGGGGTTCCTCAAGATTGACAAGAAATGTCATAACTGTCCTAGCATGTCTTGATCGCCAATATTTGTCCAACCCACCAGAGATCCAGCCAGGCAGCAAGAGATGGAGGAGCGTGTCCAACATGGAGCAACTGCCGACAGTAGCCATCCCGCTCACGCATGAGGAAGTCCTCGATCCCGCGTGGCTTCACGCTGCACTCGATGACATCGGCGACGACGACACGATTGTCGCCGTCGAGACCACCGGCACCTCAAAGACGCGGCTCGAGAAGCTGCAGTTCGCCGTGACGGTCGATGGTCCCGCCGGACGTCGCGTGAATCACTACTGCGCCAAGGCGAGGCTGGACGGCTCGGGCGGCGGCAGCGCCGGCGAAGCGATGTTCTACGTCGACGTCGCACCTCGCCTCGACCTCCGACTTCCGCGCGTGCACTACACCGCGGTGGACGGGATGGACTCGATCATCGTGATGGACGACATCGTCGCCTTGGGCGGCAAGTTCATGAACCCGCATTTCCCTTTCCACCAGGAACTCGTGCGTGAGACGTTGTCACAGCTCGCCCGCCTCCATGCGACGACGTGGGGCCTCGAACTCGTGGCGGACATTCAGTGGCTCAGTCACGGGCTCGATCGATTCGCCACCATGTGTAACGCCGAAGACCTCCAGAAGTTTCTCGACGATGGCCGGGCCGATGGCTTTGCGCCCGAGATCTGTTCGGGGGAAAACCTCGCCGCCGCTCTTCGCCTGCAGCAGGAATTCGCCGTCACGTGCGTCCTCCATGGCGACGTGCACACGGGCAACGTCTACCTCGATCCGGAGGGGCACGGCAGCTTTTTCGACTGGGAGAACGCACAGACAGGGCACTGGGCCCAAGACGTTGCCTATCACCTCGGCTCCGTGTTGACCATCGAGGACCGTCGAGCCCATGAAGAAGAACTCGTCCGATTTTACCTGGCCGAGCTAGCCGCCAACGGGGCGCCGGCGCCGTCATTCGATGAAGCATGGGACTTGTACCGAAAGAGCTTCGGCTACGGATATCTGATGTGGGTCATCACGATGATCCGCGGACGAGACGAAGTGTTACAGCACATGCCGCGGCTGGGGGCGGCCTTGACGGATCACCAGACGTACCAACTCCTCGGCATCGTCTGATCGAACCAAAGGAGTTTTGTGCTGTTTTCATTGCGTTTCGACTTCCGTAACCCTCCGATAGCGGGCACTTCCATGGCGGAGCGTTATGCCGCCGCCCTTGACATGGTCGAGTGGGCTGACGCCTTGGGCTGTGTGAGCATTGGGGTCTCAGAACACCACGGATCACCCGATGGGTACCTTCCGAGCGCCCTCCCCATGTTGGCCGCGATGGCTCAGCGTTCGACTTCGGCCCGGCTAGGCATTGGTGCGCTTCTCGCTCCGTTCCATGATCCCCTGCGGCTCGCCGAGGACATCGCAGTGGTCGACAACCTCAGCCAAGGACGCTTCGATATCATCCTGGCCGGGGGCTACGTTCATGAGGAGTTCTCCATGTTTGGCGTTCCCATGAATGAGCGGCCGCAACGAATTACCGAAACCGTCGAGACCCTTCGTGCGGCCTTCACCGGCCAGCCCTTCAGCTATCGGGGCCGAACTGTGCAGGTGACGCCTGCGCCCTACCAGCCCGGCGGACCGAGAATCGTCATGGGAGGCGGGAGCGAGCCGGCCGCCCGGCGAGCGGCGCGTATCGGGGACGGCTTCGTTCCCAGCATTCCGGCCGCCTGGGTCTGGTATCGAGACGAGATGGTCCGCCTCGGCAAGCCAGATCCTGGGCCGTTCCCCGGGTTCGACACCGTGAATATTGCCTTTGCCACAGACCCCGAACGAGGGTGGGAGCAAATGGCGCCGTTTTTTCTCCACGAGATGAACGCCTACGGCGCATGGCAGGCCGAGGACAACGTGGCCAGCCCGTACCGGACCGTCCAGAGCACCCAGGAGCTTCGGGCGAGTGGCCGCTATCGCGTCGTCACCCCGGAGGAATTCGTCAGCGAGCTTCGGGGTGTCCCGTCACCGTTCGTCAACCTCCACCCACTGTGTGGGGGGATGCCACCCGCCTTGGCGTGGGAGAGCCTGCGCCTCTTTGAGCACGAGGTCCTTCCGGCGTTCGGGCACTAGACAGGCGCCAGCCAGTCGCTTTCGATCTGATGTCGCACTGGTGCAGTATCGCGACTTCGTCTCGCTCTGGGAATCCTCCCTACACAGATCAATAGACCTCGCCTCACAAAGGCTCTTAGCTGCGTGCTGCACTTGGCTTATTCCGTAGAATCTCGGTTCTCATTCTCACTGCCCAGCCGCGGCCCCCGCGTCACGAAACGACGAGGGAATCCGCCAGATCCCACGGACCGAGAACGACACCATCGCGCTTGAACTCTTCGGAAAGATCGTCGGTAACGTGCCACGTTGCTGCCAGTCTGCCGATACCGACGTCAAGAGCGCAGTTCAATCCGATCTCGACAAGCTCGCCCTCGCTGTAGTACTGGCGAAGATCGTCGTAGACGGCATCGTCTATGGCCAGATGGTTGGTGGCGAACAAGTCGGCGAATCGAAGCGCTGCCCGCTCGGCCGCGGTGAGTTCCGGAGCCTCCTCCGGTTTCTCGAGGGAGCAGACCAGGTCCTCGGTGACCCCGTCGTCTATCGCCTCCCGGTAGCGGATAGACATGCAACTCCGGCACTGGTTGTGAAATGCAATTCGGAGGCGGATCAACTCAGTCAAGCGACGTGGCAGCGTCCCGGCATGAATGACCGCGTCTGAAAACACACCGAGAGCAACTGCGATCTCGGGACGCTGAGCCAGGATGCCGCCGACACCCATGTTGACGCGTGCTCCCTGATCAAGGGAGTCAATGTCCACGCCGGGGAACTCGACCGATTTCAGTCGTGCCATCTACGCCTCCTCGTGCAAGTTCGAGTCGTACGAGAAGCCATTACTACCTACCTCGATGCGACCTGTCAACCCCTTAGTAGGAGATCGACTCAGCCCGAAGGTCCGCTGGGAGCGACACTGCGCGAGGACCGCACAGATCCCGAGACCGGTGAGATCATCCCCGTGATCATGGTCAACGACGGCCCCAGAAACCCCACCCGACCTGCTACAATGGAGCGGAAGACGGGATTCGAACCCGCGACCCAACCTTAGCAAGGTGGCGGTTTCCGTCCACGTGGTTCTAACCAGTCCCCTGGCCTGCAGTTAGGTCCACCCGGTTTCCACTGAGTCCACCGGATTCGTCCCTGTTGTAGAGCGCTCTACTAACGCCACCCGTCACGGAAGGCTTCCGAGGATAGTTCGATCGAAGCCAAAAATATCCAGGGCGTTCCCGCCACTAATGCGGGCGGCATCTTCAGCCTGTACCCCATCAAGCAGATCGGCCAGAACCTTGTGGGAATCGGGGAACGTTCCTTCGTCATGGGGAAAGTCATTTCCCCACATAAGACAGTTCACCCCGGTGAATTCTCTTGCAGCTATGGCCACCGGGTCTCTTTGGAAGGTTGCGTGCACCTGACGTCGCAGGTAGTGACTCGGCAATTCCGGAAGATGCGGGTTGCGGAGCGCCGCTTTGTGAGCGATGAAGTATTCATCCAATGTGCTCATCGTCCAAGCCATCCACCCAGCATTCACTTCGACCAATACGAAATGGAGATCCGGATGACGCTCCAGGACACCACTGCATGAAACTAAGGAAGCTGTCCATGAGGCCATGGACTGGGTTGCCAGAAGATTGGCGGTAGGACTGCCCCAACCGCGGAAGAAAATCATGCTATGGCCGGTTCCCTGATGCATTACCACCGGGAGACCTGTTTCCTCGATTGCACTCCACAGCGGCTCCCATTGAGGAAGGTTCCAACTCGGCGTTCCGACGAGGGGAAGCATCAGCGCACCTACTCCGCTCCATTGAGCCACTCGTTGCACTTCGGCGATCGCCGATGCGATATCCCAAGCCGGCACCAGCGCGGCATATCGAACCCTCGGATTACCGCCACCAATGCGCGCTTCGATCCAGTCGTTGTACACCCGGCACGAAGCTATTCCCACGTCGGGGCGCTCAACTCCGTAGACATAAAGTCCGATGGTCGGATAGATCATTTCGCCATGGATGCCATCTGTGTGCATCATCGTCAACCGGGCATCGATGGAAGCATCGGCCTCTCTCCGCTTATCCTCTTCTAGTGCCTCCAACGCAGCGCGCCGGGCTTCAATGGTTATCGAACGATCGTTCCCGACCTCGCCCGTACCGATCCGGCCGCCCGACTCATCGACCTCGCCGTTAACTACAAGACGCCACCCCCCGTCATTCTCCGTCTGAATGCGATGAGGCGATGCTTCCCGCAAGTCGACCGGTAACCTCTTGTACCAAAGGTCATGGGGCTCGTTGACGTGTGCGTCAGCTGAGATTTTGGGCAATGCGGTGACGTCAATCATTCTTGGATTCAGGGCTCCTCAGTTCGATACTCACATACTGCCTCGGAGCTCACAACTAAGCGACTGCTCATCGCACTTCTCGCTGTGGACGCAGCGGGCGGAGCTGTCGCAGCTAAGCATCGCTTGGCGGGAGATCCATTCGGTATTGGCGCCTCATTCGACGTGCGAAGCCCAGCCGTCATAGGTCTCGCGTACGTCTCTTCGGAGACATCCGGCTGCCGATAGAGCCGTACCCCACAGCGCTTCGTACTCGACGTAGTTCCACCCGTTACCGCCGACCCCACCGTGTCTTTAACCGGGACGATGGTGCAGGTGACCCGAAGTGTCGGGCTGCCATCTCGACGGTGACCAGGCGTAATGGTGATGTCGCGAATGTTGCTCGGTTGAAAGGCAGCGAGTTTGGAGTGCCCTAACTACCTGCGGGCCATTCCGCGCCTGGTAGTAGAGTTTCTCAGCAGGGACCAACAGAGCGGCACTACAAAAGCCGCTTTGACCTGCCACAATGGAGCGGAAGACGGGATTCGAACCCGCGACCCCAACCTTGGCAAGGTTGTGCGCTACCGCTGCGCCACTTCCGCGTGGAGCATTGAGCCTAGCTTCCCTCTGGCCGTGGGAGAAACCACCATGGCGGCGAGGAATCTACCTGCGAATTTCGGGACTCGACCAGGGTGCCAGCCCGCCGACGCGCTACCCCACCGCGCCGCGGGCATCGAGGGCGCACCCGACCAATTCGCCGAAGGCATCGTCGATGCTGACCGCCAGGTCGTCGAGCTCGGGCAGGAGCTTGCGACAGGCCAGCAACCCGAAGTGGAGCTGGTCGAGATACGAAAAGATCGTCACGTTGAGTCCCACTCCCTCGGCCACAGGTCCCACCGGATAGAGGGCGGACACCCGACTACCGGCGCAGAAGAGCGAGAAATCGGGACCCTTCACGCTCGAGACCATGACGTTGAACGGTGGGCGGACCCGGTCGAATATTTTGGTGCCGGCGACGGCACGGGCCACCCGCGACATCACACCGGGGGCCGCCATCTGCGCCACGTCTCCGAGCACCCTGCCGCGATGCAGTTGCTCTTGCTCCTTGGCCACCTTGGTCGAATGAGCGATGACAGCAAGTCGCTGGAGCGGATCGTCGACGTCGGTGGCGAGACTGACCAACATCGCCGAAATCTGATTGCCGAGCGCACCACCTTCATCATCAGGTCGAGTCGATACGGGCACCATCGCTACCAAAGGCTGCTGGACAATCTCTGCGCGCCCTTGCAGCAGTCGCCGCAATCCCCCGGCGACACCGGCCAGAATGACGTCGTTGACCGTGCCACCGAACGTGTGGCGGATCAGCTTGGCATCCTCGAGCGGGAGTGAGAGAGATGAGAAACGCTTGCGACTCGACACGGTTCCATTGAATGAGGTTCGCGGCGCCGAGAAGAAACCGGGGGGCGGCGTTTCGCCGCGGCGGAGGAGCTCTTGGTTGTGCATGCCGAGATCGGCGATGACCTCTACGCCGGCATTGATGGTGCTCAGCGCCCGCCCCGGCTGCCGCGAGAGCGACGTCGCGGCGTAGCGCAACATCTGCACGCTGCCCGGCAGCGGTTCCGGTTCCCATCTCTCCATTGGTGTGGGCATGAGGCGCGTGCGGGGGCTGAGATCGAGGAATACGGCCAACATGGAGGCGCCACTGACGCCGTCGAGGATGGCGTGATGCACCTTGGCGATCAGTGCGGTGCGATCACCGGCTAGTCCTTCGACCACGTACATCTCCCACAACGGACGGTTGGGGTCGAGTCTGCGACCCATTGCCTGGGCCACGAAAGCGTCGAGCTCGGCCGGCCCGCCCGGCGATGGGAGGCTCGCACGCGAGAGGTGGTCGTCCAGCTCGAAGTCCGGGTCGTCGACCCACACCGGGTGATGGAGACCCAACGGCACCCGCATGGCCCGTTGGCGGAACGGGCCCACCAAGTGAAGACGTTGTGCGACCACGCGTCGGATCTGGGCGTACCGCGTCGTCGGGGAGAAGAGCGAGCGGGCGCCCTCCGGTGGGTCGAGCACCATAACCAACCCGACATGCAAGGGTGTGGTCGGTGTCTCGAACGACAAAAAGGCGCCGTCCATCCCTTCGAGCGGCTTCATGTGCCCGTGTGTCCGAATCCACCCGACCCCCGCGCCGCCTCACCGAGCCCGTCGGCGCCGACGATTGCGAACGTCGCTTCCTCGACGCGCACGATGACCAGCTGGGCAATACGGTCCCCTCGACTCACGACGTAATCCTCCACCGGGTCATGGTTGACCAAAATGACCTGCAGCTCGCCCCGGTACCCGGCGTCGATCAGCCCCGGAGCATTGAGGCACGTCACACCATGGCGCAGCGCCAAACCACTCCGGGGAAGGACCAGGCCGGCGTACCCCTCTGGTATGGCCACTGCCACTCCCGTCGGCACCAGCGCACGACCACCCTGAGCTGGGAGGACAGCCGGCTTACGGGCCACCAGGTCCGCGCCGGCATCGCCGGGTTTGGCGTAGGCGGGCACTCCCAGCTCTGGATCGAGTTGGTGCAGGGGCACGTGCAACATCGTCGGACATTACAGGGAATGAATCCTCGGTATTGCCGCGCCTCTGACGCTGACCAGTAGCATCCCGCCCATGCTGGCCTGGATCGATCTGGAGATGACGGGACTCGAGCCCTCCCGCCACGTCATCGTGGAGATTGCCTCCTTGGTGACCGACGACAACTTGACCATTGTGGCGGAGGGGCCTGACCTGGTCGTCCATGCCACGCCGGAACAATTGGCGGAAATGGATGATTTCGTAATCGCCATGCACACTCGATCGGGCCTACTCCGCGAAATTGAAGCGTCCACGCTCACCCTCCAAGACGCTGGCGCGCAGACACTGGAGTTTCTCAAACTCCATATCCCACAGGCAGGGACCGTCCCTCTCGCCGGTAACTCCATTGGGACCGACCGCCGCTTCCTGGCCACCCAGCTCCCCGAGATTGAGGACTACCTCCACTATCGCTCGGTCGATGTCTCGACAGTCAAAGAGCTCTGCCGTCGCTGGTACCCCGACATCTACAAGACCGCACCCGAGAAGAAGGGCGGGCACCGCGCCCTCCAGGACATTCGCGAGAGTGTGGCGGAGCTCGCCTTCTATCGAGGGGCCGTGTTCAATCCTGCACCCTCTGTGATCACAAGTGACGACTGAGGGCGTCGCACCGACTCCATCAGTCGCCGAGACGGACGCCCTCCTCACCGCTCCCGGTCAGTTGTTCGAGATGGAGATGCAGGATATCCGCGGCCTTCCCACCCGTACGTGGAAGCACGCGCCACAAACGCTGCGGACAGTACTCGATCTCTCACTCGGCCACGGAGACGCCACATTCCTCGTCTATGAGGACGAACGCACAAGCTTCGCCGAGCACTACCGGATTGCGTGCACACTGGCCCACCGGCTGATTGACGAGTTCTCGATCGCCCCTGGTGACCGCGTCGCCATCGCCATGCGGAATCTGCCCGAATGGGTCATGGCCTTCTGGGCCATCGCTTTGACCGGGGCCATCGTCGTCCCCCTCAACGCGTGGTGGTCGGGAGAGGAGCTGCGTTACGGGTTGGAGGACTCAGGCTCGAAGCTGGCGTTCGTCGACACAGAACGAGCCGGGAACATCCGACCATTCCTCGGGGGGCTCAGTGACTTCACCACCCTGATCGTGACCGACGAGCACCGCACCGCAACCGGTGCCCCGACGATCCGCTACGCGCCGCAAGGATCGGCGCCGGTGGACGAATGGCCCTTCGCACTGGCGCTCGGGGGGGCGGATGCCAACGCCCTGCCTCCCGATGTCACGATCGATCCGGACGATGATGTCACCATCTTCTACACGTCGGGCACAACGGGTCGCCCCAAGGGCGCCGTTGGCTCGCATCGCAACATGTGTACGAACCTGATGAGCCTCCTGTTCCTCAACACTCGCACGCAACTTCGATTCGGTGCGTCGCTCGTCGATCTCTCTGCGAAAGAGCAGCGCTCCATGCTGCTGTCGGTCCCGCTCTTCCATGCCACCGGCTGCCACTCCATCATGGTCGGGAACCTCGGTGCCGGCGGAAGGCTCGTCATGATGCACCACTTCGATCCCGAGCGCGCCCTCGAGTTGATCGCTCGTGAGCGAGTGAGCTCGTTCGGCGGTGTGCCGTCGATGGTCATGCAGGTACTCGACTTCCCGCGATTCGCCCAGTACGACACTTCCTCCATCCGGAGCGTTTCCTATGGCGGCGCCCCGGCGCCACCCGATCTCGTTCGGCGCATCCATGAGGCCTGGCCCATCGGGCAGCCTTCCAACGGCTATGGCCTCACCGAGACGTCGGCGGCCACCTCCATGAACTCGGGCGGCGACTACGTCGCCAAGCCCGACAGCGTCGGACCACCGGTTCCGGTGAGCGACGTGGCCATCGTGCCCGAAGACTTCGCGGGTGACGAGCCCGACGACTCCATCCCCCGAGGCCCCGATGTCCGGGGCGAGCTCTGGATCAAGGGCCCTCATGTCGTCCGTGGCTACTGGAATCGCCCGCTGGAAACGGCCGAGGTCTTCACCAAGGGGTGGCTCCATTCCGGCGACATCGCCCGGCTCGATACGGAGAACTTCATCTACATCGTCGACCGGGCCAAGGACATGATCATCCGGGGCGGGGAAAACATCTACTCGGTCCAGGTGGAAGCCGCCCTCTTTGAACATCCCGCCGTTGCCGACTGCGCCGTGATCGGCGTTCCCGAGCCGACATTGGGTGAAGAGGTCGGTGCCGTTGTGGTGCTACGGCCGGGAGCCAAGGTAGGAGCCGAAGAGCTCTCCCTCCACGTGCGAAATCGCCTGGCCGCCTTCATGGTTCCCACCCACGTCTGGTTCCGCCACGAACCACTCCCCCGCAACCCGGCGGGCAAGGTGCTCAAGCGTCAGCTACGCGACGAGCTGCTCGGCGCACCACGCACATCAACGTGACAGTGCCCGCCCTCGAAAGGACGGGCACTGTCATTTGAGTGAGGCGGTCAGCCGCAGGGGGCGTACGCCGCCCCCGGGCTGTCAGCGGTTCGGCTGAGGTGTCACGCGGAGGTAAGGCTTGAGGGCCTTCCAACCCTTGGGGAACCGCTCCTTGGCCTCGTCGTCACTCAGGGCGGGGACGATGATGACGTCCTGACCGTCGGTCCAGTTCACGGGCGTCGCCACCTTGTAGTCAGCCGTCAACTGCAGTGAGTCGAGGACCCGGAGGATCTCCTCGACATTGCGGCCGGTGGAGGCCGGGTAAGTCAGGGTCAGCTTGACCTTCTTGTCCGGTCCGATGATGAAGACCGAGCGCACCGTAAGGGTGTCGTTGGCGTTGGGGTGGATCATGTCGTAGAGGTCGGCCACCTTACGGTCCTCGTCGCCGATAAGCGGGAAGGCCAGCGCGGAGCCCTGGGTCTCCTCGATGTCTCCCGCCCAACCCTTGTGAGACTGCACGGAGTCCACCGAGAGTCCGATGAGCTTGGCGTTGCGCTTGTCGAATTCGGGCTTGGCCTTGGAGAAGGCGCCCAACTCGGTTGTGCAGACCGGTGTGAAGTCCTTGGGGTGCGAGAACAGAACCCCCCAGCTGTCACCAAGCCATTCGTGGAAATTGATGGTGCCTTCGGTCGTATCAGCGGTGAAATCGGGAGCGGTGTCGCCGAGTCGAACTGCCATGTGAGCCTCCTGTAGGTCTGGCGCGAGGTTGTCGAGCACGAGAGCTTACCGGGTCTTCCTCCAATTGTCGACCGGGTTAGTCAGCTTTAGAGCGATTTAAGGCGATTGAGGTTTGTAGGCGGGAAAGTCGAAAGGGGGCGGGAGGCGCAGGTGGGCTGATGAGCAGGTCGGTCATGCGACAATGGACCCGGTGACCAGTCAGCCTTCCCAACCCGTGGCACCCGCACCCGGGCCATTGAGCACACCCTCGACGACGGTGGCTGCTTTCGATTTCGACGGCACGCTGACCAGCGGCGGGAGCGTCTTTCCCTTTCTCGTCTCGTTGCGTGGCTGGGGGCCCGTGCTACGCGCTGTCGTCGAGCTCTCGCCCAAGCTGTTGCGCGCCGCCTTGGTAGGCGGGACAGCGGCTGACGACCTCAAGCAGCGACTCTTTACCCGGCTGCTCGGAGGTCTCCCGAGCGACCTGGTCAACGAGCGGGCCGCGACGTTCGCCGAGCAGCATCTGACGCGGCGGCTGCGCCACGATGCCCGCCGGCGCCTGCAATGGCATCAGAGCCAGGGGCACCACGTGGTTATCGTGTCCGCTTCTCCGGAGTGCTACGTGCAGCGCGCCGGAGAGATCCTCGGTGTCGACGGCGTGCTGGCCACCAGACTGGCTGTCGGCGGGGGCGGTCTCCTGACCGGAGGCTACGAGGGGCAGAACTGTCGCGGCGCAGAGAAGTACGCCCGGCTCGTGGTCCATCTGCGGTCGCACGGATTGCTCGGCGGAGGTGACGACCAGCCGGAACTCTGGGCTTACGGGAACAGCCGCGGCGACCTTCGTCTGCTGCGGGCCGCTGATCACGGCATCGATGCCGGGTTGCTGGGACCTCTCGGACGCCTGCGAAGGTTCCCCCGCCTGGCCGACGTCATCAGGGAATCCGACGCGGCCAGGGAATTGGACAGCCGAACTCAGCCAGGACTGGCGGCGATCCCCACCACGCGTCCCGAGTAGCCGGGCACCGTGGAGGCAACGTCGCCGAAATAGGGCGCGTCGCCGAAGCTGAAGGCCTGTCCCGAGCTGTCGACGAGCGTGTAACCCAGGCCATCGGCAGACGGGATAAGGGACGTCATCGAGCTCTTCGCCGAGGTGATCATGGGCGAGCTCGCCGCAGGCGCCAGGTTGGGTGCGCTCCCGAAGCCCTGGACCGTCCCGTTGGCCTCGAGCATCCAGTACCCGGTGCCACCCGACGATGGGGCGACGTCAACCACGGGCGAGCTGGGGGGCGACGCACCAAGCGAGCCGTAGAACGTGGTGTCGCCGAAACTGAAGATGCCGCCGTCGGACGCCACCAGCCAGTAGCCCCGGCCGTCGTGTGTCGGCACCATGCCGACGATCGGTTTGTTCAGCACGAGGTTGCCGGTGCTGCCGGAGAACCCGGCGTCGCCAAAGGTGAAGATGCCGCCGTCGGATGCCACCAGCCAGTAACCCTTGCCGTCGGGGGTAGCGGCCATGCCGACGATCGGTTTGTTGAGCACGAGGTTGCCGGTGCTGCCGTAGAACCCGGCGTCGCCAAAGGTGAAGATGCCGCCGTCGGAAGCCACCAGCCAGTAGCCCCCGTCGTCGGGGGTAGCGGCCATACCCACGATCGGTCTGTTGAGCACGAGGTTGCCGGCGCTGCCGTAGAACGGCGCGCTGCCGAAGCTGTACACGCCGCCCTTGGCGTCATCAATCCAGTAGCCCCCCACCCCGCCACTGGGTTGGTCGCCGAGGCTGAACCAGTCCGACTTCAGATCGAGGGCGCCGGCGAATGCCGACCCGGTGACCGAGACCGCACCGCCGGTGCCGGTCACGGTCAGCTGGTTCACCCGACCCCCGAGGTCGCCCAACCCGTTGCGCGAGGTCACCACGAGCGAGGTGAACGTGCCGATCGACGGGTACGCGGCATTGAGGGAGGTGGCGGAGAGCGTGACGGTCCAGCTGTGGTTGGCGTTGCACACCGAGGCGCTGATGCAGATGGCGTCACCGGCGTCGACGACGGCCGGGAACTGCGCACCGGTCGAGTAGCCGCCCGACGAAGAGGAGTATTGGGTCGTGGCCACCGTGGAGGTGCCATTGGTCACCATGACCTGGCCCGCCGTATCTTGCGCGGCGAGCACGGAAGTGGCCGTCTCGTACTTCATCCCCGGGTACGACTGACATGTCTGGTCGCAGGTGTCGGCATAGCCGCCGTAACTGAGCGGGCCCGCCTCGACATACGAGCGCACCGCCACGCTCTGGGCCTCGGACTGCTGGAAGCCCCAGGCCTGGCCCTGGGGACCCGCCCCACCCAGGGTGGACCAGCTCGACGGCGACTCGGCCGGCGCGACATCGGCCACGTACTGCTCCAACGGGACGGTATTGACCGTCCGGGCCTGGCCGGCTGAGTTGGCCAGTGCCGTGAGCGATCCATGCAGCTCAATACTCGGGCCCGGCTGGCACAGATCCACCGGCCCGCCATTGGTGGCGACCGCCGTGGGCTCGGTGACATTGCCGGTGGCCAAGGTCCATGGGCCGGCGCAACCCGGACCGGTGAAGACCTCATAGAGCGAGCCTGGCCCGACGAGGTGGAAGAGCACCGCCGGAGCCGGTCCGTTTACTCCGGTGGCGCTCAACGTGCCCGAGGCGGCCGTGGCGATGAGGTCGATGCCGTTGTTCTCGGTCATGGCCACCAGGACATTGCCTCCGTTGAGCGAGGCGGGAGCGGGAGCGGTGCCCAGCGTCTGCAGTGAAGTGTTGCCGTAGAAGTGCGTGAGGATCTGGCTGTAGGTGAAGTTCCCCGCCCCGGCGTCGGCACCGAGGGCATACCCCAGCGACCCCCACTGGCCCATGCCGATGCCGTGACCGTACCCGTGGCCCACCAGCGTGATGCTCGAGGGCGTATCGGCTGCCGCCGGCGTCGCCGGTGCCACCTCAACCCCGAACAGAACAACGGTGACCAGCGCGAGCAAGGTGGCACTGCAGGCAGCCCACGCCCGACGGCCGGGCCTGCACCGAGTGGGCCTGGAGTGGCGGGGGACGTACGGGCGCGCACGAACGGAAATGCCCATCACCATGGTGAAACACTACCGGGGCGACCTCGCGCGATTGTGTACCCCTCCCGTAACCCGGGTAGCACGCGGGCACCGGTACACTGCACGCCCGTGCGTCTTGACCAGGTCATTCCTTCGCTGGCCAGTCGGGACGCCATAGGTGTCCACACCATCAACCTGCGTGATGGCCTACGTCAGGCCGGCATCGACTCGGACATCTTCTACGGCAGCTTCACAGCCGACGTGCAGCACGAGGGCCGTCCGGTAACCGAGCTCGGCCGCGCCGGGCGCGACCGGTGGTTGCTCTACCAGTCCTCCATCGGCAGCCCGGTGTACGACATTCTCGCGGCACGGCCCGAACCCAAGTTGGTGAACTACCACAACATCACGCCGGCGCACCTGTTGCGCGACTGGGAGCCCAACGTGGGCTACGAGGTCGCCTTGGGACGCACGCAATTGGCCCGGCTGGCGCCGCAAAGCCGCTTCGCCGTGGCGGACTCGGCCTTCAACGAGTCGGAGCTCCATGAGCTGGGCTACGACCACACCGCGGTGGTCCCGCTCCTCATCGACATGCATACCAAGAGCGAGGAACCTGACCCGGCGCTGATGGCAGAGCTGGCCCGGCACAAGACGGCGACGGGAGGAGCCGACCTTCTCTTCGTGGGCAAGGTCTCCCCGCACAAGGCGCCGCACGACCTCGTCAAGATGCTCGCCGTGCTCCGCCGTCTCTACGACCCAGCGGCCCGCCTGCACCTGGTGGGCTCGCCACTGGGAGAAACCTACGAGCCCGCACTGCGCTCCTTCATCGACGACCTCGGCCTGACCGATGTCGTCAACTTCGCCGGATCCGTCAGTGAAGCCGAACTCGAGGCATATTTGCAGTCGGCCGACGTTTTCGTGTGCGCCTCTGACCATGAGGGCTTCTGCGTTCCTCTGGCCGAGGCCATGGGCCACGGGGTTCCGATCGTGGCCTACGGGGTAACCGCGGTGCCAGAGACCGTGGCGGGTGCCGGCTTGCTGCTCCCCGACAAATCACCGGTGCATTTCGCCTCAGCGGTGGCGAGGGTCCTGTCTGATCCGGCCCTGCGCCAACATCTTTCCACTGCGGGGCTCGCCCGCGCTGCAGGGTTCAGCCTGCCCGACTCGCAACGACGTTTCGTGGCCCTGGTGCAAGAGGCGATCCTCATCTGAGCCCACAGACCAGGTCGACCAAACGATCGCCGGCAGTGTCGAGACCGAGCACATCGAGCTGCGCACGACCACACTCGGCCAAAGCGAAGCAGCGCGCCGCGTCGCCCAACAACTCGGTGATGGTGCTCGCCAGCACCCAAGGATCTTCCGTATCGGTCACGACGCCGGCCTCGCCGACGATTTCCGGCAAGGCGCCGGCGCGGGAAACAACGATTGGCAATCCCATCGACATCGCTTCGACGAGCGGCACGCAGAATCCCTCATGCCCCGACGCCACGACCAGCACGTCGGCTCGTGCGTACGCCGCCGCCAGGTCAGCGTCGCTGGCGTAACCCGTGAAGGTAACCGCCTCGTCCAGGCCGAGGTCACGCACGAACCGTTGCAACGCGTGCGCATAGGACGCGAGGACCGGCTTACCAACTACTTCGAGCAGAGCGTCGGCGTCGTACGCCGAACGCGCCACGAGAAGGGCCATCACGATGTCCTCAATGACCTTGTTCGGGGCGACGCGTCCAACACTCAGCCAGCGAGCTCCGCTTTCCGGGGTCTTCCTTACCGGTCCAGTCGCTCCGTCTTGCCACGCCAGGCCCGCGAGGGGAGGAACGACCGCGGTCACCCGGTATCCCGCACCTTCGAGATCCCGCCGGTTGAAGTTGGAGTCGGCAATGCCCAATGCGGCGCGAGAAGACAGAAGGTCGAGCTCGGCGCGGGCGCGGACCTGGTGGCGCGCCAACCGGTTGTCCCACGCCGCGAAGAGCTCCGGTGGCGTGATGTTGTGATAGTTCACCACGAGCGTCTCCTCGCGCCCGGCCAACCACGGAGCCAGATCCGATGCGGTGGCGAACTGGTACATCAGCACGTCGCCCGGTTGGCTGAGGCCAGGGTACGTCGACGCCAGTGCAACCTCGTCTGCCGTCTCTGGATCGATGAGCTCCACATAAATACGGGACTCGATCCCGCGGGCCACCAACAGATCGCGCAGGCGCATGGTATGGCGACCCACCGCATCGCCCCGATGCAGCATGGGAACGAATTGGTGAATCCCGCTCATCAGCCTTGATCCTGGACGGCACAGAGCAACGTGACGAAGCGATCGGCGGCCGTGTCGAGGTCCAACTCCGCCATTCTCTGCTTCGCCAGGTCGCCCAACCGGGAACGCAATGGGGCATCGCGCACCACGCGGTCGATGGTCGAGGAGAGTGCGTAGGGATCCTTGGATTCGACCAGCACCCCGGCCGTTCCGAGGACTTCAGGCAACGCGCCTTGGCGAAACGCCACCACGGGAAGGCCGACCGACATCGCTTCGACCACTGGCACGCAGTACCCCTCATGTACTGAGGTGACGACGAGAACGTCGCACTGCGCGTACGCGGCGGCGACGGTGGCGTCGCTGGCGTGACCGCCGAACGTGACCGCATCGCTCAAGCCCAATGAAGCGACATAGCGGTGCAAGGCGTCGACGTACGACGTCGTCGCCGGCTTGCCGATAATCAGGAGCGTGGCGGCCGGATCGCTTTGCCGACGCGTCACCAGCAGGGCCGCGATGGTGTCCTCGATTGCCTTGTTCGGGGCGATCCGTCCGACGCTGAGCCAGCGCGCCCCCTGCCCTCTGCGGTCTGCGGCGCGCGAGGGCGAGCGGCCGCCAGGACGGCTGAACCGAGTGCAGCCGATGGTGGCACGACCGCTGTCTCCTTGAAACCAGCCGCCACGAGGTGCTCGCGGTTGTAGTGCGAATCGGCCACGGCGAGTGCCGTCCTGTGCGCCAACAACCCGAGCTCGGCCTGGGCCCGAAGCTGGCCCAGCGCCAGGTGGTTATCCCATGCAGCCAGCAACTCGGGCGGGGTGATGTTGTGGTAGTTGACGATCAACGTTTCGCGTCGGCCTGCCAGCCAAGCGGCCATGGGCGAGGCCGTCGCGAATTGATAGAGCAACAGGTCATGGGCCTTCGCCTCGGCCGGATACGCCAGCACGGGCGAGGTCTCCGCGCTGGTTCCTTCCTCGACCGTGTCGACGTAAATGCGGCTCTCGATACCACGGGCAACAATGGCGTCGCGCAGTCCCAGAGTGTGCCGACCGACCGCGTCACCGCCGTGGAGGACGGGAACGAACTGGTGGATGGCGTTCACGTGGGGCACGAAGCAACAAGTGCGAAGCGGCCGTCCTCTGCATCGACACCACGGCCGCTCAGCGACGACACCGAGACGAAACCGGCCCGATGCAAGAGCAGCTCCCACGTCTCGGCGTGGAGAGGGCGGGCATGGAGGAGGTCCTGGGCCAAAGCTCCCGACCACGTCCCCTTCCTCTCGGGATCGCTCGCCACAATGAGGATCGGCGCTCCGAGTGCCAGGACAACCCGGGCCCGGGCCAGGAGCGAGACCAAGGCATGGAGTGGGAGGCGATCGACGACGCCACTCAGCACCAATCCTCCGAGGGAGCTCGGCGGACGGCCCGCCAGTTCGTCCGTCACCTCCGTGATCTCGACCCTGCGGCCCCTCTCCAAAGCCCCCAGAGCAACGGAGCCCCTGGGTTCGACGCCGTACGTGAGCACCCCCGCCTTCTCGAGGGCTTCGACAAGATGCCCTTCACCACAGTCGGCGTGGAGCACCTCGCCGCCGGGCCAGGCACCGACGAGATGCGCCACCACGGGGTCGACCCAACGTCCCAGTTCTTGGGCCGCTACGAGCCACGCTGCCCCCTCCAGCGGACGATCCTCGAATGCCAATCGCTCCTCGAGGGTCCGCACCCGGGTCGACAGAAAGCGAAAGGCCTCGACGACTTGCGCCATGGCCTGCTCCAGCTCCGATTGGACGCCGGGCGCTCCCGCACCTCGTCCGCCGCCGCCACCTTGGCCGGCGCCTCGTGAGGCGACCTGCTGGCGCAGGCGTTGTTTCCAGGTGCCGGGCTGCCCGGTCGGGCCCGATCCTGTCGCCTCCGTCTGGCTCGATAGCTCCGAGGCCCCCGGCTTGTAAGGGCCATAGCGATCCCCCAGGTGGGTGAACGCGGCGAGAAAGTTCCACGCATCGCTCCCCTGCGGCTTCAAGCGGGAGAATGCGGCCCGGAGCGCTTCAACCGCAGCCACATGACTCTCGCCGGCTTCGGGGTCCTGGCCGGCGGCGCCGGCGCCGGGGCGAGGGGAATCTTCCGATGGCGAAGGGTGGACGGGCACTCGGGCGATGCTATCGGCCATGCCCCCACCTGGAGCTAAAGACCTACTGCAGCATTTCGACCCGTCGCGCCAGGTCCACCGCGTGGTCGCCAAGACGTTCATAGAACCGAGCCAAGAGGGTCACCTGTGCGCCGATCGCCGTGGGCATCGATCCGGCTGCGATCTCCTTCGTGAGCCGCTCGTGGAGGATGTCGATCTCCTCGTCCGTCTCGGCCAGATCGGCAGGGTCCGCGGCACGGTCCGCGTAGGCAGCTGCGGCTTCGCTCCACATCTCCAAGACGACCTCGGCCATGCGCTGCACGATCCCACGACTGAGAGGACTCATCTCCGCACCGAGGCCAGTGACCACGCGTTGGGCAATGTGCTCCGCCAGGTCCCCGGATCGCTCGAGCTCAGGCAAAATGAGCAGCAGGCCAACGAGGTGCCGCATGGCGACCCTCGAATCTGTCTCGTCCCCAATCTGGCTCCACACCAGGAGTTCGACCTCGGAGGTGAGATCATCCACGGACTGATCCCCCTCCACCACACGCTGCCCGGCCGCCACGTCGTTGTCCAAGAGAGCGTCCGTTGCGGCGGCCAATGCTCCCGATACCAGCTCGAACAGCTGCGTCATCCGGGAGTCGATGAGCTGGATCTCAGGGGTGTCGGGGGCCACGGCTCACGTAGGTTAGGGCCAACCGACCCCAAAAGTTCGCGTTTTGTTCGCGTTACGTTCACCTACGGATGGCCGCCGGTTCACTTCGGGCCGTAAGAGTTGCCGCATGGTGTTCATGCGGGACCGGGAGAAAACATCGTCCAAGCTGCCCCTTCTTCCGGTCACGGCCATAACGACACCTCCCGGTGGCTCGAGCGTCACCGATCTCTTGAACGAGGCGCCCTCGAGCAAGTTCCACCGTCGCACCGTGATCATCTCCGGCGTGGGCTTCTTCACCGATGCGTACGACCTTTTCGTGATCGGCACGGCGGCGGCCCTCGTGGCCGTCCAATGGCACCTCAGTACGTTGCAGACGAGCTGGGTCACGGGCGCAGCCATCCTGGGCGCCTTCATCGGTGCCTTCACGTTCGGGCGCATTGCAGATGTCATCGGCCGCAAGAGGGTCTATGTCACTGTCGCCGTCATCATGATTCTGGGCGCCGTCGCATCTGCCGTCGCGCCAGGGTTCCTGTGGCTGGTTGCGGCCCGCCTGGTGCTCGGTTTAGGGATTGGCGGGGACTACCCGGTCTCCGCCGTTCTCATGAGCGAGTACTCCAATCGAAAAGACCGGGGTCGCATGGTCGGCCTGGTCTTCTCCATGCAAGCGCTCGGGCTGATCGTCGGGCCCCTGGTCGCCCTGGTGTTGTTGTCATCGGGGATCGGCGGGAATCTCACGTGGCGCCTGTTGCTCGGGTTCGGCGCAATCCCTGCGGCAGCCGTCGTCTACCTACGATCGAAGATGCCCGAGTCCCCCCGCTACCTGGCGCAGGTCCAAGGCGATGCTGACCGAGCAGCACAGGAGGTGACCGTGTTCTCCGAGGGGGTGATCAGCGGTCCGACCACTTCGGCTTCTCCCGGGCGCCGCATGAAGCTGGGCGAGTTCCTGACCAACCCTCGCATGCTGATCCTCCTTCTCGGCACCGCCGGGTCATGGTTCCTCTTCGACTATGCGTACTACGGCAACACGCTCTCGCTACCCGCCATCTTGAAACAGGTGAATCCCGCAGCATCCCTCGAAACGAAGCTGGCTTGGTCATTGGGCATGTTCGTCCTATTCGCCGTGCCGGGCTACTTCCTGGCTGTAATGCGGATGGACCGCATCGGACACCGACGCCTCCAGTTCATCGGGTTCTCCGTCATGGCTTTGGCATTTCTCACGCTTGCCATCATCCCGGCGCTCACGATGCACGTGGCTCCCTTCCTGGCGATCCTCGGCCTCAGCTACTTCTTCATAGAGTTCGGGCCGAACATGACCACCTTCGTCCTGCCATCCGAGGTCTTTCCGGTCAGTGTGCGGACAACGGGGCACGGCATGGCGGCAGGTATCGGAAAGCTGGGAGCGTTCGTCGGCGTCTTTCTCGTCCCGGTTCTCCAGGACCACATCGGCTTGAGGGGTCTGCTGGCGGTAGCGGGAGCCTCGGCCATCCTCGGTTTCGCCGTGACAGCGGTCCTGCCTGAACCGGCCCGCCGCACGCTGGAGGATATGGGCGGAGGCGACGAGCCAACGACCACCGACGTCACGAACGGGCGCCAAACCGCCTAATTGGCCCGTGCGAGGCTAAGCGGCCGGTGCGAGGCTAACCGGCGACGCTTAGAGAAGGCCCGGCGTGCCCCGCCCACGCGCCACCACCGACTCGAGGAACTCGGCATAACGAGAGATGAGCACGGGCCACTGGTAAAAGCGATCGACATAAGCACGACCGTTGGCACCCAGGGTGCGGCGCAACGTGGGGTCACCGAGGAGGCGGTCCAAGGTCTCCTCGAACTCGGGGTAGGACGTGAACCACAGCCCACCACCTGAGCGCTCGCAATGCTCGCGGGTCGGGCCACAGGTTCCATTGACGATGACCGGCACCCTGTCCACCCACGCCTCGAGCACGACGAGCGAGAACGATTCGAGTGCGGAGGGGGACACCGCCACCATTGCGTCGTGGACGATGTCCCATTTGTCGGCCTCATCCACCACCCCAGTGATCACGATGTCGGCATGAGGGTCGAGCTCGACCGAAATCGGACCGACCAGGGCCAGGGCCAGTGGCCCGGGGTGCCGTTCCTTGTAGGTGCTGAAGAACTCCGCCAGCATCTTGGAGCCCTTGTGCTCATCCACCCGTCCCACGCTGACGATGTAAGGGCGGTCGCCCAGGCCGAGGATCTCGCCTCCCGGGCGGCCGGCTCCGGCGGATTCCCCCACCCCCAGGCCCAGGACAATCTGCGGCTTTTCCGCGACCGGGTAGGTGCGCTCCACCAACAGACGCTCAGCCGCGGTGTGGAAGCAGAACGCGTCGGCATCACCGAAGGTCCCACGGAACACCGGCAGGTAGAGACAGGGCTCGTCATGAGCCGCCGGGTGAAGAACGGCCGGCATCGGCACCCTTCCGATGGCCGCCACCGTCGGGTGGTAGAGGTAGGGATAGAAGGCGACGACGTCGGCGTCGGAGGCGCAGACGGCCTCAATGAGGTCGGGCGAAACGGGGCCGTTGTAGTCGACCCATCGACGGCCTTCGTCCCGGCTGGCGCGCTGAGGGGCCAATCGGACCCGTCCGTCCAGGCCATAGAAGTCCGCGAGACGACCATGTGCTGCCGCGAATCGGTGCACGGGAACCCCGTTGATCTCCGTATCACCAGGCTCGAGCTCGTCGGCCCAGGTATGCGGGTCGAGCGCACACGTCGAGTAGGCCTCGGCTTCCCACGCCGTCTCCGCCACCAGGTGCTCGGCCAACTGACGTGCCGCCGTTTCGGCTCCGCCCATGACCTGGGGCCCGTAGCGCGGCGTCACGAACGCGACCTTCACCGCGGTGCACCCGCGACGGTCGCCACGGCCGCCACGACCTGTGGGGCCACCGCGTCGATGGAGAACGTGGGCACTCGTCGGCGGCCGGCCTCGATCAATCGTCGTCGCAACACTGGGTCGGTGCAGACACGGCGGACGGCGGCGGCGACGTACGACGGGTCGTCCGCTCTCAAGAGGAGGGCACCCTCGCCGACGGTCTCCGCCACGGCACCAAGGCCCCGGGCCACGACGGGTACCCCAGCCTCCATCGCCTCGATCAGCGGCACCCCGAAGCCCTCGTGAGCCGAAAGCGAGAGGTACACATCGGCCGTGGCGAAATACGCCCGCAATGCCGCGTCGGAGACTCCCCCCGTGATGCGCACGGCGTTGGCCAGGCTCAGATCACGGACGAAGCCGCGCAGTGCCTTGAGATAGGCAAAGCTCGAGGTGCCTCCCACCAGGTGCAAGCGGGCCGCGGGGTCATACAGCCGCCGGTAGGCCCACAACGCCTTCACCAGTTCGTGCTGCCCCTTGGACGGGACGATCCGCCCGACGAAGAGGATGTCGGTCCCGCCACCCTCCTTCAATCCGGCGAGCTCGGCTGCTACCCGGGCGTCGACCTCAGCTCCCGCCCCCACGCGCTGGTAGTCCACCAGAACCGGGACCACCATCGTCCGGCGGTAGCCCGCTCGGCGCAGGTCGAGCTCGTTGAAATGGCTGACGGCCAGTCCCAACTGTGCCCTCTGGGCCAACAGAACCAGCTCTTCCTGCGCCCGCTCCGCCCGCGCTTGCGTGTGCGGTTCCCAACCCGCGAAGAGCTCAGGCCCGGTGAAGTTGTGATAGTCGACGATGAGCGGCTCGGACCGAGCGGACAGGAATCCGGCCACGGCCGATGACGTGCAGAACTGGTAAATGTGCACGTCGCCCTCGGCCGCGTGGTCGGGGTACATCCAGTACTTGTAGGCCTCGGAGGCCAGATCATCGTGAATCGCTTCGGCGAATATCTCCGATCGCCACCCGGCGCCACGGAGAATGTCACGCAACAAGAGGGTATGGGTCCCCGTCGCGTCGTGCGGGTTGAGCGTTGGCACGAATTGATGGACGGCCACCGGCGGACCCTGCGGCCCGGCGGCGCTCACCGAGCCGTAATCGGCTCAGGCGGAGGAACGGTGGCCCGGATCGCGGTCACCAGGTAGTCGGCCCCACCAGGCCCGCTCACCACCGTGGCGTGGTACCCACTGTGCGAGAGAAGTTGCCGCCAGGTATCCGCCCGTAGAGGTCGACCTGGCGCGAGGTCGGCTTCGTAGGGTGCATCCTCTCCGTCCCACGACGCACGGCTGAGGGAGTGAACAACCAGGACACCATCCGGGGCCAAGGTGGTGGCGATCAGATGGAGCAGCTGCGTGCGCTCGCCACTCGCCATGCCGTCGACCACGCCGCTCAGCACAATGGCCCCGAGCCCGGCCGGAGCCACCGCCCGTAGATGATCAGCCAGATCCTCGCCGCGCAGGTCCGACAGCGTGCGTACGCCCTGTTCGACCAGATTGGTCCGGGGATCGACGCCATACGCGTCCCCGCCGGCGGCGATGATCTTCTGCACCAGCCATCCGTCGCCGCTGGCGGCGTGCAAGATTCGGCCGCCCACCGATGTCACGGCCCCGACGGCCGGCTCGGCCCACCACGCATCCGCACCATGCAGCGCGGGAACCTCGACCACGCCGGCACTCGGAACCCGCTGGACCTCCACTTTGCGTTCGAGATCCTTCAGCCTCCCCTCCACGATGTGCAAGGTCCGGCTGACGGCCGAAGCGAACTGGCTCACCTGGTGGGTGATCCAGCCCACGTACCAGAGCAACAGGGTGCGCATTCCCTTTTTGACCGCGGCACCGGCCGCCCGCTGCGAGTCGACCGGTACCACCGGGTCCACGAACGTGGCGGCGTCGACCATCCGCAAGGCCTCGGTGAGGTCTCCCCCCCGCCCGGCCACGGGGGAATGCGCAAGGAACAGCTCGTCAAGCTCGCGTTCGAGCTTCGGCGGGAGGTCACCCGACGTACGACGCAGGCGAACCTCCTCTTCGATCTCGGCCATGACCTGGGCCACATAGGCCTGCGGGTCGGCCTGCGGGTCAGCCTCCACTGCTGGCTCTCCTTGTGTCGTCATTCGGGACCCGCCTCGCCGCTCACGCCCGTGGTTCGAGGTGTGCCAACTCGTCGGGCGCCATGAGTGCGATCGAATCCCGCTCGGGCGGCGCCAGAAAGGCCCGCACCGGCAAGGTGATGAACCCCGTAGCCTTGCCGGGACTCATGACGTCGAATTCCCCGGCCGGTTCGCGCCAATCGTAGAGCACGCCGCCCTTGCTGAGAATCCCCACAGAGAAGGAGAACTTGCCGTCGAGTAGGGGGACGTCGTCGATCAAGAAGTTGACCAGTCCAGGGCCCACCGGGAGGTCGAAGCGCTCACCGAGGATGTCGGTATCGGTCCGCATGAAGGCATTGCCGTCGTTGTCCCTGAGCTCTAGCGAGAACACGACATCCTCGGTGGCGATCGACGCGTGATAGCCCACGCCGATGGTCAGCGGGTCGCCCGTCGAGAGGTAGGCCACTTCGTCGAACCTCGGATAGGTGTGCGCGGCGTAGGTGATCCGCACGGGGTGCTCGACATCGGGACCGAGGTTCACCTCAATGGGTCGCTCCTCGGGTTGCTCTTCGGGCACGATCAAGGTGCCACCCTCCTCGAGGAGTCCCTCTCGGAAGATGCGCACCGCTTCACCCGGAAGCGCTTCACTGACGACGTTGCCATGGCTGAGCACGATGGCCCGGTCGCAGATGGCCCGCACCTGATCGGGTGAATGGGTGACCAAAAGAATGGTGCGGCCTTCTTGCTGAAACGCCTTCACCCGGTCGATGCACTTGCGTTGGAACCGTTCGTCGCCGACCGCCAGCACCTCGTCGATGACCAAAATATCCGGATCGACGTTGACCGCCACGGCGAAGCCGAGACGGACGTACATACCCGAGGAGTAGAACTTCACCGCGCCGTCGATGAACGCTTCGAGCTCGGAGAAGTCCACTATGGCGTCGAAGACCCGATCGACCTCCTTCTTGGACATGCCGAGGAGGGAACCGTTGAGGTAGATGTTCTCCCGTCCGGTCAGGTCCTGTTGGAAGCCGGCCCCGAGCTCGAGCAGCCCGGCCAGCTTGCCGCGCACGACGACCTCGCCCGACGTCGGCTGCAGCACGCCACAGATGCACTTGAGCAACGTCGACTTGCCTGAACCGTTCCGACCCAGGATCCCGACCGTCTCTCCTTCGCGCACCTGCAGCGCGACGTTCTTGAGGGCCCAGAAGTCTTCGGTGGGCCCTCGCCCGCCGTGGATGAGGCGTTCCTTTATGGAGTTGTAGCGTCCATGGGCCAACCGGAACCGCTTCGACACGTCCTTGACGTCGACTGCAATGTCACTCATCGTCTAGAGCTCCTCGGCGAAGTTGCCCTCGAGCCGGCCGAAGACCGCGAGCGCCACGAGCAAGAGGGCGACGGCGATGATCAGGACGCCGAGATCGAGGGAGAGATACCAGAGGTACCCGTGCAGGGGAAGGACGTAATAGGGCGTTCGGACATGCTTGATGATCGCGACCGGTGACACGCGCCCGTAGATGCAGCGCTGAAATGTCAGCACCAGCGGGGTAACCGGGTTGAGGAAGTAGACCCAGAGCAGGTGCTTGGGGCCCAGCTTCTGGCCGATGTTCTGCTGGAAGGCGTACACGATCGGGCAGGCCCAGAACCAGGCGGTGAGGATGACCTCAATGAGGTGCTGCGTGTCGCGCAGGTACACATTGATGGAGGAGAGCAGCACGGCCAGGGCGCAGGCCAGCACGATCCCGGTGAACAGGGCCAGGAACAGGAGCGGGAGGTAGGACCAGTCCGGCGAGTTGTGCAGCACGATCAGGAAGATGACCATCACACAGGACTGGAAGAAGAAGAAGACGCAGGCCGAGCCCACCGCGGCGAGCGCCAGGATCTCGCGGGGGAACGACACCTTCTTGACGATGCCGGCGTTGTTGACGATCACCCCGGTGCCGGTCTGCACCCCGAGCTGGAAGAGGTTCCAGATCAGGAGCCCGGCAAAGAGGAAGATGACGAAGTTGGGCATGCGGTTGCCCAGCACGACCTGAAAGACGATGAAGTAGATGGCCAGCGTCATGGCCGGCGCGATCATCGACCACACCAGGCCTAGCACCGAGTTCTTGTACTTGACCTTGATCTCGGTGCGAACGAGGTAGACGAGGAGCTCGCGTGAGAGCCAGATCTCCCGCATGCGCTGACGCACGCTTATTGTCGGTGAGACGACCCGCGTGACCTTGTGACTGCGCGCTTCGCGAGCGGTGTACCCCGCTGCTTGCGCCGCCATGGGTGACGAATCGGCTACTGGACGCGCCAGACCGTAGCCTTCGTGCACACCACTCTCTGCAGGGGGATTGGCGCCCGACGGCGAGGCCGGGACGTCCAATGCCACGTCTAAACGATCCCTGCCGCGGCCACGGAACGCTCAATGACCTGGTCGATGAATCCGTACTCACGCGCCTCTTCGGCGGTGAACCAGCGGTCGCGGTCCGAGTCCAGCTCAATGCGCTCGAGCGGCTGCCCGGTGTGGAAGGCGATGCGCTCGGCCATCATCCTCTTCAGATAGATGATCTGCTCGGCCTGGATGGCGATGTCAGCGGCCTGCCCCTGCATGGCCCCTGAAGGCTGGTGCATGAGGATGCGCGAGTGAGGCAGGGCGAATCGCTTGCCGGGCGCTCCGGCACAAAGAAGGAACTGGCCCATGCTGGCGGCGAGGCCGACGCAGATGGTCGACACGTCGGGTTGGACGAACTGCATGGTGTCGTAGATGGCCAAGCCATCGGTCACCGAGCCGCCAGGGGAGTTGATGTAGACCGAGATGTCCTTCTCGGCATCCTCTGACTCCAAGAGGATGAGTTGGGCGCAGACAGAGTTGGCCGTGACCTGGTCAATGGCGCTACCGATGAAGACGATGCGCTCTTTGAGGAGCCGCTGGTAGATGTCCGACGTGGGATCGGGTCCCCCGCCAGCAGCAACGATCGTAGGAACAGTAAGTACAGGAGGCATGGCATGAGGCTAGTGGCCAAGAACGGCACACATGGGCACATAGCCGTAGACTCCCTGTCCACCCGCGGTTCGGTAGACGCAACGGGTGGCTGCGGGCGTGGCGGAATAGGCAGACGCGCCGGGTTTAGGTCCCGGTCCCCACTGGGGGTGGAGGTTCGAGTCCTCTCGCCCGCACCAATTTTCAACCCATCTCATGGACTCTCGTGCTCGGACTCTCGTGCTCATTGACTCTGGTGCTCATGGACTCTGGTGCTCATGGACTCTGGTGCTACTGCGCTCGACCATGGCTTCGAGGATCGTCCCGCTTCCGGTTCAAGGGCTCCTCAGCCGCCGCACCTCGGTCACGCGACCAACGGCGGACCCGGCCTCGGTTCCACCCTCGGCATCGTCGGGTCCACGTCTGAGAGCAACCTGGGCGGAGAGTCCCCACACTTCTCGCGCGGAAAACCCAACCGAACCGTTCGGTACCGTTTTCCGAAAACAAGTCCCGAGGTTGCCGGCTCTAGCTCCGGCACCAGCCCCAGCTCCGGCACCAGCTCCGGCTCCGGCTCCGGCGGTGAGGCAGCGGAGGGAGCTGAAAAAAGTTGGCGTCGCCGAAGGTGAAATGGACCGTCTCTTGCACGCCCTCGCCCGCTACCTCGCTGGCACCTGGCACACATACGCCAGGAGGTAGCAATCCTCGATTTCGCTGAACAAGCCCCGCGCCGTCGATATGGCGTCCACGTCGAAATGGCCTGCCGCCAGGCTCGGGCCGGCGTAGTTGAGGCCCTTGGCCTCCAAGATCTCGAACCCGGCGCCCACCAACTTCGAGCGCAGCTCGGCATGGGTGTACTCATGCTCGTGATCGGGGTCGATGAAGGCTGACTGTTGGAGCCGGGTCACACGCGCATTCGGGGTGTCCAGGGCGAGATACCCCCCGGGCCGGAGCACCCGTCGCACTTCCGCGAGCACCACGTCGGCGACGTCGACCGGGACGTGTTCAATGCTCTGCCCGCTGTACACGAGGTCCACCGACCCGTCGGCGTAGTCGGAGAGATCGACCATGGAGTGATAGCGATAGCGCACCGGGCCGAGCTTGGTCTGGGTCACCGCATGCGCCGTGTCCTCCTGGTAGAGCTCGTTGCGCTCTTCTGAGGGGAGGTCGATCACGACCAGGTCATCGAAGAGATAGGGATAGCCCATTAGCACGAGTGCCCCGGTGGCATTGCCGAGGGCGGTGCCCCCCAGGTCAAGTATCCGCTTGGCCGCCGGGAGGGATCGAACGAACATCATGCGGCTGAGATGGAGGGACTGCCCGAGGCCGGGGAAGGGCGTCACGGACCACCACTCTCCCGAGGCGACTGCCCACTGGGCCACCTCCTGGGGGCTCAGCGACCCGCTCTGGAGGCCCGAAAGGTAACTGGTGGTGCCGGTCGGATCGGGCTCTCGTCCCAACATCAGCTCGTAAATCACCTCGAGCACCTGCTGGGCCGACAGGGTAGACAGCCCCCGCCAGCCCCGACCACCGGGAAACGGCAGAGGGGCGCCGCGCACGCGGCGCAGCGCGCCCTTCACCGTTGGCATGGCCCTCAACGTACCTTCATCGATCGTCCAACCGCGACCTTTCGGCGCCCGCTGCTTTGTGGCGGCTGACGTGTCACGCATCCGTTGGCTCCCACCCGCGAGCCACGACCCGCTGTGGCGACAACCTGCGAGCGGTAACGGATAGCTTCGACCGTGATGCCCCACTTGGTCGCCGCCCCTGACAAGTTCCGGGGAACGGCGACCGCAGCCGAGGTGGCGACAGCGATCGCGGGAGCAGCCCGAAGGGCTGGCTGGACGGCCGACGAGGTCCCCATGTCCGACGGCGGCGAGGGACTCCTCGATGTCATTGGAGGTACGCCCCGGATCACTACGGTGCCCGGCCCTCTTGGCAATGCAGTCGACGCCGAATGGCGCCTGCTGCCCGCTACCGAGGAGCGGGGGCCGACTGCGGTGATCGAGATGTCCCGAGCCTCGGGCCGGGCACTGCTCCCCCACCCCGCAGGTGACGACCCGGTCCACGCCGATACATCGGGTGTGGGCCATCTCCTTCTCAGTGCCCGCGATGCCGGCGCCACGCGGATCGTGATCGGTTGCGGGGGCTCGGCCACCACCGATGGTGGTTGGGGCGCCGTAGAGGTCGTCGGCTCCCCCGCGGCGCTCGCCGGCATCGACCTGGAAGTGGCGTGCGATGTGACGACGGCATTCCTCAACGCCGCCACCATCTTCGGCCCGCAAAAGGGTGCCTCGGCCGCGCAGATCGCATTGCTCACGGACCGCCTCTGCTCCTTGGCCGACCGTTACCGGCGCGACTTCGGCGTCGAGGTCGACACCATGGACGGCGCCGGTGCCGCGGGAGGACTGGCCGGGGGCCTTGTGGCGCTGGGCGCCCGCATCGTGCCTGGCTTCGATCTGGTCGCCGGCATGACCGGTCTGGCCGAACGCATCGCGCGGGCCGACCTGGTGGTTACCGGCGAGGGACATCTCGATCCTCCATCCTTCGCGGGAAAGGTGCCGGGCGGAGTGCTGATGTTGGCGGCAGGTCACTGTCCGGTGCTGTGCATCGTGGGGGCGGCCGACAGGGAGCTCCTTCACCCATCTCGGGCCGGGTTCGAGATCGTCGACCTGACGGCACGTTTCGGTGAAGTCCGCTCCCGCCACCAGACCTGCGAGCTGATCGCCGACGTCACCCGCGACGCGCTGTCCCGCTTTGGCTCGTAGGCGAGCAAGGCGACGGCGGGAGAGCTAACTTTCGCAGCATCATCACGACGGCGGGAGAGCTAACTTTCGCAGCATCATCACGACGGCGGGCTGGGAAGCGTTGGGGCGTCACCGGGAGCTTTGCGGCCACCGAGTGTTCACCATCGACGCGCCATCGATCGGGCCGCAAGTGCACGAACCGCTGCTGATCCTGCACGGATTTCCCACTTCGTCGTTCGACTACGCCGCTGTCCTCGACCCCTTGCGCGCCGGCCGTAGGGTCATCCTCTTCGATGGACTCGGCTACGGATTGTCAGCCAAGCCCGATTTGCACTACACGCTAGCCCTGCAGGCCGATGTGGCCATGGCGCTGGTGCGTGAGCTCGAGCTCAGTCGGTTGGCGCTCCTCACCCATGACGTCGGCAACACGGTCGGAGGTGAATTGCTGGCCCGGCGCGCCGAGGGAACATGGGCGGTCGAAGTAACTCGGCGCGTCATCACGAACGGAAGCATCTACATAGCCCAGGCGCATCTGACCAGTGGCCAACAGATGCTCCTCAGCCTGCCCGACGAGAAGTTGTCACCTGACGCTCCGGTGACGGCTGCCTCACTGGCGCGAAGCTTGCGAGAGACCTACAGCCCAATGTCCTCGCTTTCGCACGAGGGTTCGGTGGTCGATCATGTGCCAGCTACGGTCGAGCAGATCACGCGAGACGACGGCCAGCTGCTCCTCACGCGTCTCATCCGCTACATCGAGGAGCGTCGAGAGAACGAGTCTCGATTCACCGGGGCCATCGAATCCGACCCCTCACCGTTGCACATTGTGTGGGGTATGGACGACCCGATTGCCGTTCCGACCATGGTCGACACCCTTCTCGCAGTGCGGCCCGACGCTACCGTGGTGCGGCTGGACGGCGTGGGCCATTATCCGATGGTCGAGGCGCCGACCCTCTTTCTCGCCGCTGCTCTGGTGGGCTTGCGCGACTGACCGGTCGAAAATGATAAGTGCAGCGACGACTCGTCACCCCGAGGCGAGCATGCGGTGCAGATCGTGTTCCATGGCCTCGGTTAATTCGATGAGCAGTTCCAACCGCTCGAGCGTGCTCGCCGTACAGAGCACACGTTGTGCGTCCATCATGTTCAGTGGCGCTTCGGCGCATAACTGCCACGACGCGACTTCAGGGTCATCGGCGAATTGGGTTTCGGCGGACAACGCAGAGGAAGCCCCTGACTCCGAGAGGAGCCCACGCGTGCGCCGGACGCTCTGCTCGGCGCGGCGCAACACCGGCGTCGCCACCGCATCCTCACGGGCCGGCCACTCCTGTATCATCGCCAGAGGGTAAGGCTCATCGGCAAGCCACCGACCGACACGAATGCGGGCATCACCCTGCACGAGCAACAGCCACCTTCCATCCGGCAGAGCAACCGCCTTGGTGATGACGGCGAGCGTACCAACCGCCATCCGTTGATCGCCCCCGCCGACCTCGGCCCCTCGCTCGATGAGCACGACGCCAAACTGCGAATCACCGGCCAGGCAATCGCGCGATGAGGGTCCGGTATCGGGGCTCGAAGACGTGCAGGGAGATCTGCGCGTGCGGATAGAGCACGGCGGAGAGCGGGAACATTCCCAGGCGCCGCAAATCCCCGTCCTCAGGTGGTGTGGCGTCCATCGTCACGACCTCCACACTGCCACGAAACAGAGGCTTCGGACTTACTGGCGCGGGTTTTGGGCCGCACGCGCACGGGACCGGCTCTCAAGCCGGTCCCGCACTCGTCTGTTCTCAATGTGCCTTTGCGCGCAACCTGACACGAAACCTGCCTGCAGCGTCATGTGCGAGGGTCGCCTTGTCGGCCGACCGCAAAACTCACCGGCTCAAGCGCGACCATTTCCGCCGGGCTCTTGTCCATGCGGGTTGCGCTGAAGCGCCACCGACATCAACGTCGGTGACGCGGGTTCAGTCCGGTGGATTGCCTTCCTCGGTCGAGCTTGTCGACGTCATCGGCAGCTCCTTTCCACTAAGGGTAACGGCGGAGTCTTCCATTACCACCCTCTCTTCAGTATCTCCCTCCCCATTGCGGAAAGGAACCCCCTTTGAACTGCTGCTTCGCGAAGGCGCTGGTCACAGGGCCATGGGAAACACAATGTTCAAAAAATGGAGCTTCCATTGCTTCAGGTCAAGGGTGACCTCCACGCGTCGAGCAGTAGCGTCAAGCACATCCCCGCCACGAGCCGACCTTGCTCTCCTGCCGTTTGATCTCAGACATCGGGCACCTAATTCGATAGTGGTGGTAGCACGATCGACGATCGACGGGTACCACCCTTGAGGGCCGACGGCGCCAGTCATACGCTCGACCCGAGAGCGAACGTAGGAGTTGACCATGCGTAACGAATCGTCGATCAGCAGGTTTGACCAGGTGGTCCGGGCTCGGAACTTGATCATTCTGGCTGTCACTGACGTAGTGCTGTTCTTCGTCGCAAATATCGCGTACGGAGCAGGCCATCAACATGGGGCTCGCAACATCGTGTCCAATGTGGCGTGGGTCTTCTTCTTGGTCGGTTGCGTCCTACTCATCGTGTTGGCAGTGACCGTCCTGGTCCATTCGATGCTCAGGCGCTCGGAGCGACCAGTCCCAACGCTCTAGCTCTGAATCTGCCCTTGGAGAGAGAAGTGGTTACACACGTTTCGAAGGGTGTTGCGACCACTATTCCCTTAAGAGCGGCGACCACCTTGGTGCGAGGGGCTCGATGAATCACAATCGGACCAGGAGGTCATCGTGGGCGCAGTCTGGTTGGTGTTCGGTGCCGAGCTTCGGCGCCGTTGGCGCTCCTGGCTGATCCTGGTCGTCTTAATTGCCGTGGTTGGCGGATTGGTTCTGGCTGCCGCTGCCGCCGGGCGCCGAACGGCTACCGCGTTTCCACGCTTCGTCGCTTCTCATGGGTATGACGTCTATATCTTCAATCAGAAACCCGTTCCTGGGCTGAGCAAGCTGCCCGGCGTTTCTTCTGTCACGGCGATCGGCAATCCCGCGATTGGACAACCGACGTGTGCCTGTACCACCCATGCCATCAACCCGTCGAACTTCTACATCAATGAACTGTCTCCCACGGCATTGAGGCGGGTGGTGAAGTTGGTCTCCGGTCAGATGCCTGCCGAATCGTCACCGTACGACGTGCTGGCCTCCTTCACTCTCCAACAGGACTACGGCGTGCACATCGGTTCAGTCATCCATGCGCCACTTTACGGGTCGTCACAGTTGTCGGCACTGGAAAGCGGTGCCAACTTGGCGCCGTCGGGACCGACGGTTGCCCTGCATGTGGTGGGAATCGGTGCAGCCGAGATGGAGTTTCCATCTGGGACAACTCCCGAATATGACCTCTTCACAACGCCTGCATTTGCACGTGCCATCAATCAGCGAACCGTGCTGGCCTCCGTCTATCTGGTACGGCTTCGTCACGGGACGTCCAACCGCCTCCGGTTCGCCGCGGACGCAGGCTCTCTTCACCTCGTCTATGTCTCTGATCAGGCCAGTGCAGCTGCTGCGGTAGAGGCATCGATCCATCCCCAGGCCGTGGGCTGGTGGGTGCTGGCCGTGCTGGCCGCACTGGCCGGCGTTGCCGTCATCGGCCAGGCGCTCAGTCGGCAGAGTGTCGTTGAGAGCGAGGGGTACCCCTCCTTAATCGCCTTGGGCTTCGCCAGGCGTCAGCTCACGGTGCTCGGCACGGCGCGGAATCTGATGGTGGCGCTCGTCGGCGCGGCCGGCGCCATCATCGTCGCCTTTGTTCTGTCCCCCCTGACACCGGTCGGCGAGGCGCGCCTCGCCGAACCTTCGACCGGTCTTGCCTTCGATCCGCTGGTTCTCCTCTTGGGAGCGCTGGGAACGGTTGTTGTGGTTCTGCTGCTGGGGATCTGGCCGACCGTCGGCGCCTCGCGTATGCGCGTCGGCGGCCGGGAATTGGAGGGACACCCGTCCATCATTGTGTCCAAGGTGGTCGCCCTGGGCGCGCGGCCGAGCGCGGTGATAGGAGTCCGTCGCGCCTTGGAACGAGGACACGGCGGCGCCTCGCTCCCGGTAGGCACCGCACTGTTCGGATCAGCGTTTGCGGTCATGGCTCTTTGCGCCACAGTGGTATTCGCCGACAGCTTGACGCACCTCACAACTACTCCCGCGCTCTATGGCAGCGACTACCAGTTGTCGTTCTCGTCCTCGAACGGGGGGCCGGGCAATCCCACCTCTTGGGTATCGAGCCTGGAGCGCGACCACTCCATCACCGCGATCATGCTGGCGGCCAGCGATGAGGTGTCGATCAAGGGGCATGACGTCCTCGCCATTGCCGGGAAGGCCGTAGAAGGACCAATGCTTCTGTCGTCGGTCGACGGTCGGCTTCCCACTGATGACCACGAGATTGCGCTTGGAGTCACGACCTTGCACCAGGTCGGCGCTCAAGTGGGGTCGGTTCTCAATGTGACCGTGCAACTGCCGACGGGCGGATCCCGTGGCGTTCCGTTTCGCGTCGTGGGGACAGCCTCGTTTCCGAGCGACGCAGGTGGTGGAGGACTCGGTGCCGGCTCGGCCTTCACGATGGCCGGCTACCTGAATGCAGTATGTCCGCCCGGACGTGAAGAGAACGCGTGCCGACAATCATTCGCGGCTAATCAAAATTTCGTCGTCTTGGCGAAGGCGACTTCTGGTCCGAAGGGCCAAGCCGATATTGCCCGCTACGTCGCCCGGGACAATGCCACCCGGCCGACCATCCCCACCTCGTTGGTCAATTTCGGGCAGGCGGTGAACTTCCCGCTCATCCTCGGATTTGTGCTGGCGGTATTCGGCGTGGCAACTCTCCTCCATCTGCTTGTAGTCAGCGTCGTCCGGCGTCGCCGGGAGATCGGGCTGCTCAAGGCCCTCGGCTTCGTGAAGGCGCAGGTCGGCGAGACCGTTCTCTGGCAGGCGACGACGGTTGCCCTGGTGGGCATCATCATCGGTATCCCTCTCGGCATCGTGATCGGACGGGCGGTCTGGAATGCCTTTGCCACGAACCTCGGAGTTGTCCCCGTCGGCGCCGTTCCCGCTTTGACGATCGCCGTCTTGGCCATCGCGGTGCTCGTGGTAGCGAATGCGCTGGCCGTGATCCCGGCTGTGAGCTCAGCGCGCAAACGGTCGGTGGGACAGCTCTTGCGAACGGAGTGAAGGCAGCTCCGTCTGCGACGCGTCCATTGGCATCAAGCCGACTGACCCCGACTCCTCGGTGTATGGGCGCGTGCATTTGGCGTTATCCTCGTTCACCAGCTGTTGGCTACATTCGGAGTCGAGCAGAATCGAGGGGTCCGATGGACGAAGGCCGCCCAATCTCATACGAAGCACTGGCCGTCGGTACGTCGGTCTTGAGTTCGACTGGGTCTCAGTTTGGAACGGTTGAGCACGTATTGCAGATTCCCGAAGAGGACCTCTTTGACGGCATTGCCGTGAAGACAAAGCATGGACTGAGGTTTGTAGATCGGGACCAAATCACTGACATCACAACGACCGTCGTGCGGTGTTCTCTTACTGATGAAGAAGTGACCGCGCTCCCCGCTCCGAAGGGAACGCTTGTCTTGCATCCCGATACTGCGAGAGACGAAGGGCCTTCCTTGACCGCGCGGTTTGGCCGCCTTTTTGGTCGAGAGAAATGGAAGGAACTCGAGTAGCTTACTTTTTGTCGAAGACGATGACCTGACGCACCATCCGCGCAAACCCCGTTGTAGGGACCCCAGTAAAAGGGCGATCTGTGCCTCGATCGGTTCCCGTCGTCACGGCCATTGTGGAGACCGCACCAGGGACGGGTGTGGCCCCTCGGCGCCTTGTGGCAGAGTTGGACGCATGGAGAGGCTCGGGAACCAGCAGGTCCTCGATGCGGGTCTCGTTGACTGGCGCAAGTTGGCCCAGGCCCTGCACGCTCGCTACTCGAGCCCGGATTACCTCACCGCAGCTGCGTTCGTATCGGCCGTGGCCGAGATCGCTGAGGCCGAGGATCACCACCCTGAGCTGAAACTGGCCGTCGGCATTGTCGACGTCTCGCTGTGCACCCATGAGGACGGTTTATGGGTGACGCAGAAAGATGTCGACATGGCGGGGAAAATCAGTGAGATTGCGAAGGAGCTCGGGCTCAAACCCGACCCGGCCGGGGTGACCCAACTCGAGATCGCACTCGATACCGCGCACGAGGACCAGGTCTCGCCATTCTGGTCGGTGCTGCTCACTGGTAGCGCCGACAACAAAATCTACGACTCGATCTTCGATCCATCCGCCCGCGTCCCTGGTATGTGGTTCCAAAACACTGACGAGCACGACACCCCCCGTCAACGCTGGCATTTCGACTTGTGGCTCGCTCCCGAGGTGGCCAACGAACGGATCGTTGCGGCAGTGGCTTCCGGGGGATCCATCGTCGACGACTCCGCAGCTCCCTTGTGTACGATTCTCGCTGATTCCGACGGGAATCGGGTCTGCGTCTGTACGGCAGAGGGACGCTGATCCGTCCGTACAAGGGCACGATCCCGAAGAGGGATGAGCCCGTCTAGCCGGAGTTCTCGCGGATCATCTCGATGAGCTCACGTGGTGAGGGATTCACCACGGACCGTGTTCCAATGCGTACGGTCGGGACCGTTTCATCGCCGCCCGTGACCGACCGAACGAAGGCTGCCCCTGCAGCGTCCTCCCAGATGTTGATCTCGTCCATATGTACGCCGGCCTGCTTCAGCTTGGTTCGAAGTCGCCAGCAATAGGGACAGCCGGGCCGCCAGAACAGGGTCATCTGCCGCGAAGTCGACGTCACAATGCGTACAACCCCAGATCGTCACCAATTCTTCCTGCTCGCCGGCCACAGCGCAGCGGGACCATCGATGCACAACGCGGCCGCCGCGGCCTGCAGTATCTCGACTACCTCGGCTGGACCGTCGCCTGGTAGACAACGAGCCAAAGGCCCACAGACCGTCATCCTAAAGCCGTCGACCGTCATCAGGCTGACGGAGAGCGCGCCCACGCCGGATTCGTTCGGGGGCAGGGCAAATCTTGCCTCGGTACTACGAGCGGCGTACCACTTCAGTCGCCGTCATCGGGGGACGATCCTACGGACACTTCGTAGGACCACAGTTCCGACGACACTGTGACCGGACCGCCGTCTGGGGCTGGCCGATCGGCGCCAGCGTGCCCGTGGGCGAACGCCGGCGAGGAGACCCAGCTCTTGAAGGAGTCCTCGTCCTTCCACCTCGTCACGACCAGCCACTGGCGGCGCTCGTCCGTAGGGCGCAGCAACTCGAAACCCTCGAACCCTTCCTGGTTGTCAACGGCGCCAGCCCGGGCGGCAAATCTCTTCGCCAGCTCGTCCCCGGCATCTTCCGGCACGGTTATGGCATTGATTTTGATCACGGTCATGTGGCGATCTGATCAGATCTGGCCATCCAGGCCAAATGGGGCCTCAGACCTGGGCTTGTCGTGACGTGGGGACTGAGGCGCCAGCTCGGCGTGGCCGGGCCGCGAACGCCTCCAGGAAGGCGCCGTAGCGATCCATGACCACCGGCCAGCGATAGTTGGCCTCCACATAGCGATAGCCGTTCTGGCGCATGGTCTCGTGCAACACTCGATCACCGAGCATTCGATCGAGTACAGCCTCGAATTCGGCGTACCCCTCGAACCACATCCCAGCGCCTGACCGTTCGCAATGCTCGCGGGTAGCCCCGCACACCGCGTTCACGATGGCCGGCGCCCCCGCCGTCATCCCCTCGACCACGGTGAGAGAGAACGATTCGAACGGCGAGGGGGCGACCAGCGCATAGGCGCCCCGGAGTAAGCCCCACTTGGACTCGTCGTCGATCATGCCTGTCACGATGATGTCGCCATCGGTCTCGGGCGGATTGACGATCTGGCCCACCAGCACCAGTCGAAGAGCACTGGGGTGCCGCTCCTTGTAGGACCGGAAGTAGCGCCAGAGGATTCCCGTCCCCTTCTTGTCATCCACTCTTCCGATGCACATGAGGTAGGGCGCGTCGCCGAGACCAAACGCCGAACGCGTCGACTCGGCTGAACCACCGGCCTCCTCGATACCCAATCCAACCACGACCTGTGGTGTGGTGGCGACGCTAAAACGGTCAGCCACGAGGCGGCGCTCACTACGGGTATGGAACACGAAGCTGCGGCACTGCGAGAACAACGCGTCAAAGATCGGAAGGTGCAAGGCCGGCTCTTCGTGTGCCGCCGGATGGAGGATGGCTCGCTCGCGCACCAGGGGCAGGCCACGAACAGTCGGGTAGTACAGGTAGGGGTAGAAGGCGATCACATCGGCATCGCTTTCCTGCAGGGCCTTCAGGAGGTCGGGCGACTTGGGACCCTGCAAGTCGAGCCAGCGTTCACAGTCGGATGCACTGGCATGCGTGGGGTCGGCCAACAGCCTGCCTGAGAGGGGATGAAACCCCTCGCCCCGTCCCGCCTCCGAAGCGATGCGGTGAACAGTCACCCCATTGATGCGCTCGGTCCCGATTGCCAATTCGTCCCGCCATGTGAGCGCGTCGAGCGCGGCCGACGTGAACACCTCGACCTGATCGCCACGATCGGCGACGAGATGCTCGGCCAGCATGCGCGCACCCGTCTCCGCTCCCCCACGGATTTGCAGGCCGTAGCGAGGCACCACGTAGGCAACCTTCATACAGAAGAGACTGACCTCACCGCGGGCGTGTTGCCAGCGCCGCAGCCAAGGCGCGGAACGCTCGCCCACGATGCGAGATCACGTTCTTCTCGGCCGATGTCATTTCGGCGAACGTGCGTCCATCGCCTTCGCTCGGTACGAAAACCGGGTCGTAACCGAACCCGCCCGTTCCGCTCGCCGCTCGCGGCAATCGTTCCTTCGACCGCACCTTCGGCCCACAGTTCGGAACCGTCGGGGAACGACACCAGGGCGACGGTACGGAATCGGGCAGAGCGATCTCCTCCGCCATCGGGCCGCCCTCCCAGTTCAGCCAGGAGCTTGGCCACGTTGGCGGCGTAGGTCGCGTCTTCGCCGGCGTAGCGGGCCGAATAGACGCCGGGGGCGCCGCCGAGTGCCTCCACCTCCAAGCCCGTATCGTCCGCCACGGCCGGGAGGCTGGTGGCAATCACCAGTGCTCTCGCCTTGAGGCGGGCATTGCCCAGGAGCGTCTCCCCGTCCTCCACCACCTCGGGAACGTCGTCGGGTCGGGGAATCAGCTCCACCTCGAGTGCATCGGAAAGCACGGCAGAGATTTCCACCACCTTGTCCGGATTGGCCGAGGCGAGCACGAGCCGCATGGGAGCGGAGTTGCTCACCGCGGCGTTGGTGGTGTCGCGAGGACCGCCGCTTGAGCGGCCGACAATTCCTTGATACCCGCTTCCGCCAACCCCAACAGGCTGTCCAGTTCGCCCCGACTGAACGCCATGCCCTCGGCCGTTCCCTGCACTTCAACGAAGCGACCAGCACCGGTCATGACGACGTTCATGTCGACCTCGGCCCGGGAGTCCTCTGCATAGGGAAGATCGAGCATCGGGACTCCATCGATGATCCCCACCGAGATTGCCGCCACCGAGTCCGTCAGTGGATTGTCCCGCAGCACACCGCCCTGCTGCATGCGGGTGAACGCGTCGTGCAGCGCTACATAGGCCCCGCAAATAGAGGCCGTACGCGTGCCCCCGTCCGCCTGGAGGACATCGCAGTCGACCGTTATCTGCGCCTCGCCGAGAACGACCAGGTCGCACACCGCCCGCAAGGAGCGGGCGATCAAGCGCTGAATCTCTTGGGTGCGACCTGACTGCTTGCCCTTGGCCGCCTCACGAGATGCTCGTTCGGGCGTGGAGCCGGGCAACATCGAATACTCGGCGGTCACCCACCCCTTGCCACTCCCGCGCATCCATGGGGGAACCCGATCCTCGATCGAAGCGGTGCAAAGCACCTTGGTCCGACCGAAAGAGACCAGCACCGAGCCCGGCGCCATCACCGTGTAATCCCGCTCGAAGCTGACGGGACGGAGCTGGTCGAGCGCGCGTCCGTCTCCGCGCGCGGTGCGCGGGTCCCCGGTCGTGCTCATGCCCTTCTCATTGAAAAGCCCAGTCTCATTCGGTTCCCTGTTCTCGGACATCGCATTCCTCTCGTCACTACGGGTTCGTCATTGCGGAATGGCCATGGCTACCAGCCAAAGACAGCACCCATACTCGCCTGTTCCACCGGTTGCCCGAAGGCGAGCTCGGCCTCACGACGAAGGTCGTCGGCTGCCACCGTAGGCCACCGGTGCGTGACGATGAGACGACCTACGCCGGCCGCAGCCGCCATAGCACCGGCCTGACGACCGCTCAGGTGCAACATCGACCCTTCCCTGTCCTGCGTGTAGGTGGCCTCACACAAAAACGTCCCGATGTCGCGCCCCAAAGCTTCCACCGACCAGCCCGGCCCCGAGTCCGCCGAATAGGCCAAGGTGGCGTGGCCGTGGGTCAGCCCAATAGCCCGGGTGGCGATGCCATGATCGGTCGCCGCGATACGGACGTCGAGCGCGCCCAGCGTGAGCTCCTCGGATTCTTGGAGCTCCCTCCAATCCGTCCAGGTCGCCGAGCAATAGTGTGAGCGCTCCCGCAATCCGGGTGGGGCGTACACCAATAGCGACCGACCTCCCTTCCCGCGGAATCGGTCCTGACCCGGACCGTATCCGGCCCAAGTGGCCAACGCCTCGAAGTCGGTCCAATGATCGGGATGGGCATGGGTCAGGATGACGGCATCGAGGTGCCCCGGGTCGATGTGGCGCTGAAGCTGGGCAAACGTGCCAGGTCCGGCGTCAAGCATGATCGATGTACCGCCGGCAGCAACGAGGTAGCCGCTTCCCGCGCCGCCTGCTCCGGGCCAGCTCCCGTCACACCCCAACACCGTAAGCGTGCGCACCGCGGGTTCCGCTCCCACCGGTCGGGGACCGGTTGCCGCGGGATCGCCCGATTCAGCGAAAGTGGTCAAGGGCTTGGGCGGGACCATAGAGCGGCGGCTCCAGTGCGAACTCGACGTCGGCGTAGGTCGTGAGCTCCATGACGTTCCCGCTGGGATCACGGAGTTTCGCCATGGTCTGCTCGGTCGCCAAATGAAGAACCGGCCGCACATCTCCACACTAGGCAGCCGCCGGCCCTGAGGCAGCCGCCGGCCCTGAGGCAGCCGCCGGCCCTGAGATCAGCTGCCGTCCCTAAGATCAAGATCGTCATGCCGCACTACGTCGCTCTGCTCAGAAGCGTCAACGTGGCCGGCCACGGCCGCCTCGCCATGGCGGACGTGGTGCAGAGCTTCGTAAAACTCGGACATAGCGACGTGTCGACGTACATCCAAACCGGCAACATCTTGTTTCGGTCGCCGAGCAAGAGCACTTCCAAATTGGTCGCCGGAATTGAAGCACAATTGGAGCAGGATTTCGGGAGCTCGCCGGCGGTGATTCTGCGCACCGTCCCCGAGCTGACCCAGGTGCTTGCCACCAGCCCGTTTCCGAAACAGGGAGCCGACCCAGCGCGACACCACGTGACGTTTCTGGCCGAGACGCCAAGCAGGGAGAAACTTTCCGCCTTCACGGCTCCCGCCAGCGGACGCGACGAATTGGTCATCATCGGCCAGGAGGTCTACGTCCACACGCCAGACGGATACGGAAATTCCAAGCTCAGCGGCACCATGCTGGAACGGCGGTTGGGCGTCGTCAGCACGACCCGGAATTGGAACACGGTCACCAAGCTCTGCGCACTCGCCGATTCCTGAATGCCGACACGCCACACGATTTCGATGCAACATGGCACTTCGGTGCGACACGGCGCTTCGATGCAACACTGCACTTCGGTGCAACACGGCGTTTCAATGCAACATGGCACTTCGGTGCACGTCTGAACATCCAATGGAGGTCGTAGCCGTTGATTGGTCTGGTGCTTTCCAGGCCGCATCGTCGAAAATCTGGTTGGCCCATGTTGTCGACGGCGAGTTGGTGACCCTGCGCAACGGTCGCAGTCGGCCGCAGGTGGTCGATGACCTCGTGGCGCTGCGCTCGCGCACACCGGGCGGCCTGGTCGTGGGACTGGATTTCTCCTTTTCGTTTCCGTCGTGGTTCATGCAGGAAATGTCCTGCGTCACGGTCGACGACATGTGGCAACTGGCCGAGCGCGAGGGCGAGACCTGGTTGTCAGACTGCGCCCCGCCATTCTGGGGTCGCCCCGGCCGGCCCCGACCCCTGCTCCCGGCTCACCTTCGCCGTGCCGAGCGCTCGCTGTCGGTGGGCGGCATCTCCGCCAAGAGCGTGTTCCAAATCGGCGGAGCCGGCGCAGTGGGCACCGGATCAATTCGTGGCATGCCCCACCTGCGCCAACTGCGGGCGTCGGGGTTCAGCATCTGGCCTTTCGACGTCGCATCCCCATGGACCGTGCTCGAGATCTACCCGAGGCTCTTCACCGGTGCCGTTCACAAGAGCAACCTCGCCCAGCGGACCCGCTACCTGGACGAGGCGCCGTGGAACCTACCGGACCGCTTCTCCTCCTCCATGGTCGGATCCGAAGATGCGTTCGATGCCGGTATTTCGGCCCTCGTCATGCACGAACACCTCGTCGAGCTCACCGCGCTGGCACCGACCACCGATCCTCTCACCCTGCGGGAGGGAGACGTGTGGCGTCCTCCTAAAATCACGGCATGAACCACCACGAGGACGGGTTGCCGGGACCCGCCGAAGGATCCGAGGCGACGGGGCCCACCGCACGTGGGTCAGGAGACGGCGCCGAACGGCGCCCAAGCCTTACGACGCAGGTCCGGCGGCGCCGGACCGATCAGCAGTTCTTTCTCAGGCTGCGTGATGCCATCCAGCAGAACCACAAAGCCCTGGAGCGATTGGGCACGTGAGCATCGACTATCTGGAGCTGGCCGACTTCTTGTTGATCGCCGAGGCTGTCCTGCAGACCCCGGCAAAAGAGATCGCCCAAGACTCCAACCTCAACCTGGCGGACTCGGCGCTCCACGCTCCGCGTGCCCGATTCGTGGGCGAGGAGTTCTACCCTGAGTTCCCGACGAAGGCGGCCGTGCTGGGCGCGCATCTTGTCAAGAACCACCCACTACGGGATGGCAATGTCCAAGTAGCGCTCGTGGCCACTGTGGAGTTCTGCACACGCAACGGATTTCAATGGTCACCCCCGCCGAGCGACGAGGACGGTGAGGCGACGGCCAACGTGTTTCTCGGCTTGGCCGCTTCCCCGATAAGCGACGAGGTGATCGGGGAGCTGGCCCAGTGGATCGCGGAGCGGATCGGATTCCCACTGCGACGCAAGGGGCATCCACCGGCCTCTGATCCGGTTAGAAGTAAATGATCGACTTCGCCCGCTCAGCGACCTCGTCGAGATCGTCGGTCCAGGCCCCCGTCGAGAGGTACTTCCACCCGCCGTCGGCCGAGACGACCACGATCGATGCCTCGACACCCGGAGCGAGGGAGGCGGCGCACTTGATCGCCCCTGCCACGGCGGCCCCCGTAGATATGCCAGCGAATATCCCCACATCCGTCAGTCGCCGCGTCCACTCGATCGACTCCCGTGGGCGGACCACGGTCTTACGGTCCAAGAGCGCAGCGCCGCCCAGCTCTTCGAAGATCGGCGGGATGTAGCCGTCATCGAGGTTGCGCAAGCCGTCGACCACTTCGCCCGAAGGAGGCTCGACCGCCCAGACCTGCACGGCGTCGCCCAGCTTCTCGCGTAGGAAGCGGCCCACGCCCAACAGCGTCCCTGAGGTGCCGAGGCCGGCCACGAAATGGGTGATGCCCGGGCAGTCCCGGAAAATCTCAGGCCCGGTACCCACGTAGTGGGCTCTTGGGTTGGCCGGGTTGCCGTACTGGTAGAGGAAGACCCACTCCGGATGCTCTCCCGCCAGGCGTTGTGCCATGCGCACCGCACCGTTGGATCCCTCGGAACCAGGTGATTCAATGATCTCGGCCCCCCAGAGCTCCAGCAGCTGGCGGCGCTCGATGGAGACGTTGGTGGGCATCACCACTTTGAGGTGGTAACCCTTGACCCGGCATACCAGCGCCAGCCCGATGCCGGTGTTGCCCGAGGACGGCTCCATCAAGATCTGGTCCGGTTTGCCCGGCACGAGGAGGCCGTCGCGCTCGGCCTGCTCGACTAGCGACAGTGCCACCCTGTCCTTGACCGAGCCCCCGGGATTCTGGCCTTCCAGTTTGATGAACAGGCGCGCCGAGGGATTCGGGCTAAGGGAACTGATGTCCACCAGGGGCGTGTTCCCGATGAGCCCAAGCACGGAGGTGTACAACGTCATGACGGCAGTCAGCCTCCGGCCACGGCCGGGAGGATCGAGATCTCAGCTCCCTCGGGGACGGGTGTGTTCACACCGTCCAGATAGCGGACGTCATCATCGTTCAGGTAAATGTTGACGAACTTGTGCAGCGATCCGTCTTCCTGCACCACTTGGCCCGATATGCCGGGGTACTCGGCCACCAACTTGGCCAGGACCTCTCCGATGGTGGCGCCGTCAAGGCTCACGACCGATGCCCCGCCCGCGGCATTGCGCAGGACGGTGGGTAGGCGAACTTCGACGGCCATCGGGCCTCCTCGTTTAGGTCATCACGATCTGAAAGATGCAGGTCAGGTGATTGTTGACTGATCTAGTTGGGATTCTAGCTGGAGCACAGGAGAGATCCCACCCCGGCCTCTGCACTCACGTTGCGGGCGCGTCCTCGAGATCAGCGTCGAGACCGGGCACCTCCACCGGCTCTTCGGTGATGACCCCGTCCACGATGAAGTAGCTGCGGACAACGGGATGGGTGTCACGCAGCGAGACCAGCACGTAATGCCAGCCCGGGATCGAGCGCCTGGGCCACGTCGGTCGGCGACGGGTAGGCGTCGGTGTGGGTATGCGAGTGGAACACCCCCATGATGTCGGCGCCCAGGGTCTGGGCGGCCCGGTCCACCCGAAGCATCTCTTTGGGGTCGATCTCGTAGATGAGCGCCGACGCCGCCGCGTTCTGCGTCGGGAAGATATGGGCGGCCTCCTCCCCTCCATAGGACCCCACCAAGAGGCCGCATGCCTCGTCGGGCAGACCGCTCAGGCAATGCCCGACCATCTCCATGTAGATCTCCCTGGACAGTCGCAACACGATGTCAGGGTACCCTCGACCTCCTATGGCCAGGGCGAAGAAGCAGATCGCCAAGCGGGCAGCCGCCCGCGATGAGCGAGGGACCGACCGCACGGTCGCCACCAATCGCCGCGCCCGGCGCGAGTACGAGTTCATCGAGACGCTCGAGGCGGGCATCGTGCTGCAGGGCTCCGAGGTGAAGTCACTGCGCGAGGGCAAGGCGCAGCTCAGCGAGGCTTACGCCCGCGTGGACGACGGCGAGATGTGGCTCTTCCAGATGCACATCCCGCCGTGGCAGTTCGCCACCGGTTTCGGGGCCCACGACCCCGATCGCAAGCGCAAGTTGCTGCTGCACCGGGACCAGATCGACGAGCTCCTGGGCAAGACCCAGCAACAGTCCCTGACACTGATCCCGGTCTCCCTTTATTTCAAGGACGGTCGGGCCAAGGTGCAGATCGCCCTGGCCAAGGGGCGCCGCCTCTACGACAAGCGCAACCTGATCATGTCCCGCGACGCCGAGCGAGAGGCAGCCCGCGCCACCAAGGAGATCAACCAGTGGGGCGGGGCCTGAAACCGAACTCGCGGAAGCGCCGTAGACTGGATGGGCTGACCACCCGGGTCAGCTGGAGAATCCCACATGGGGGTGATTGGCTTCGACTCCGGTCGTCGAAATAGGAGAAGCGAGCCGTGGTCTCCGGAACCACGTTAAAGAGCCGGAACCAAAAACAAACGCCGAGCCTCAGCTCGCGCTCGCTGCCTAGGTAGCGACGTTCACCCGGTCTCAGCCCTATGGATCGGAATGTGGACGCCATCAAGTAGGGCTTACTCAGCGCCTCACACCAACTGAACGCTGAGGACATCTTTGTTGGCTACGGGGCGGCACAACCGCCGGCAGTGATGCCGCCCCCGACAATCCAATGCCGGCTGCGCTCGGAGAAGGCCTATTGAAACTCCGGAGGACGCGGGTTCGATTCCCGCCACCTCCACTAAAGCCACGCAAATAAAGCCACGCAACCAACCCGATGAACGGATCAACCACAAAGGCATGCTCGTGAAGAGCGTGTCCGAGTGTCCATGAAGGGCCTCGTTGGTAGTGGCATGAGTGCACTGCTCGGCCGCGACCCACAAGGGGCTTTTGGTCCAGGAGCCCAAAAGCGCATCGGCAGCGCGTGGAGTACGCTGCCCCTCGGTTTAGTCTCGGCCGTCAGGCAATCAACAACTGTCTCTGGGGAACTGCAGATGGCAGTTGAAGGGGGGCCTTGTGCGCGCGCCGAAGAAGGCGTCCCAGTTCAGCGGCCGGGTGGTGGTCGAGCCGTTCAACACAAGTGGGAAGACCGATCTCGATGCGGCATGGGACATGATCGGACCCCAGCTCATCAACAATGGTGACGCATGGATCGGGGTGACCGTGCGTAACTCGTCGGTTGCTGCGCTCCAGTCCTTCGATCCTGTGCGCTACGCCAAAATAAGCATTGCCTCCAATGGACTGGAGTGGGACATCCTCACCCAGATCGCCCAGCTGGTCCGCTCAAGCTCGCCGCGGAACCCGCTACACCCGCTATCGGTGAAATACGTGTACCAGGCCGGGTACTCCCAGAGCGCGGTTGACTCGGCGACCTACGCCGAAGTGATCAACCCGATAGCCAAACGAACGGGGGGCGGCTACCTCTACAACGGCTTCTTGATCATGGGTCACGACGCGAGCTTCACCCCACTCAACTCGGGTGTTCTTGCACTGCCCAAATTCGAGTTCCATGCCTTCGCGAAGAAAACCACCTCGCCGATTTTTGACGTCGAAACCCAGACCGACGTGCTGGGTTTCCAGATCGCAACCTACGTCAACCCCGGGGGAGCCTCGGTGCGCCGCCCCGATAGCGATACTTCGACCGACCAGTACCAGCTTTACGAGGTCCCGGGCGTGTCGCACGCTTCAGGTGAGCCCGGCTGCGATGGGACGTCGACAACCTTCCCGCTACAGTACTTCGAGCAGGCCGCTCTCATGAATCTTTACGCCGAGGTGGAGCACGGTACGAAGCCTCCCCACGGCCCTTTGATGAACCTGGCCTCCGGCGGCGTGGTGTCAACACCCGCCCTCGACGAAAACGGCAATGCAACCGGTGGTGTCCGCTCACCGTTCCTCGACGACGCTCTTGCACGCTACGAGTCGAGCGATACGCCGGCCGGGCTATGCACGCTCGAAGGCGTAGAGACCCCGCTCCCTTCCGCCACGCTTCAGGCGCGCTATCACAGCGTCAGCGATTACATGAAGAAGTTCACCGCCGACCTAGACCGGACGATCAGCAACCGTTTCCTCCTGAAGTCGGACCGCGCGGAGATCCTGGCGGCCGCCCGCACCAAGGCGACTACTGCACTCGGTACCTCCTGAGACCCGCGAAAGTCGGTATCGCGTGTCCCGCGGCCCGCTCCGCTTCGAAAATCGTGCCCGAATTGCAGACCGTTGGGAGACGTGCAAATGTCATCCCCGTTCCACGCGGTTGCAGCCGCTCCGGGCGGAGCGCCCGAGGTCTGCGGTAGCTGGTGGAGCCCGAGCGTTGGTTCTAAGAGTGGAGGTGGGGGCGGAGTGAGTGCGCTGACCGGAATAAGGGTCCTCGACCTGACGCGGTTCCCCCCTGGTGCTTATTGCACCGTGTTGCTCGCTGACCTCGGTGCCGAGGTCGTGCGTATCGACGCGCCGGGGTCGAATCCGAACATGTTCGGAGGAAGTGCGGGCATCGGCCGCGGGAAGCGGTCGGTCGCACTCGATTTTCGCCACAACGACTACGAGGCGGTCCTGCGACGGCTCGTCGCGCAGGCTGACGTCGTGGTCGACAATGCCCGCCCGGGCTCGCTCGATGAGCGCGGGTACGGCCCGAAGAAGGCCACAGAGGAGCACCCAACGCTGATCTGGGCCTCGATCACTGGCTTCGGCCAGGACGGCCCGTACGCGACCTGGCCCGGCCACGACCTCACGTACCTGGCGCACTCGGGACTCCTCTCGGCGCTTAACCACCTGCCGTGGCACCCGCAGACCGTGGTTGCGGTGCCGACCGGCGGGCTGATGGCGGTGGCCGCCATCACCACCGCGCTGTTCGACCGCGAACGCACTGGGCGCGGCGCGCATATCGACGTGAGCCTCTCGGAATCGGCGACCTGGTTGCTCAGCGGGGTGGAGGGCCATCTCTCGGACTCGGGTTGGACCATCCCGCTCTCACCGGCACGCCACCTCTACCAGTGTGCCGACGGGCGGTGGGTCACGACCGCGGCCGACGAGCCGCGGACGTGGACAGCGCTGTGCCGGGGGCTCGGCCTCGACGACCTCGCAGAATCAGGTCGTCCAGCGAGCGAGGACTACGAGGCGGTGCGGCTCCGCTTCGCCGAGGCGTTTGCCACTCGACCGGCAAGCGAGTGGGTGGCGGAACTCGGGCCGGCCGGTGTGACGATCAGCTTCGTACACGAGGGATCGACCTTCGTCGACGACCCGCAGGTCCGTGCCCGGGGCTCTGTGGTCGAAGTGGGCGGGCGTCCCGTGCCGGCCAATCCGATCCGCATCAACGGGGCCGAAGGCCCGCGGGCCACGACCGTCACCACCCCGCCACCCGACGCCGGCGCCGACACCGACGCGGTACTCGCCGACGCGGGCTATACAGCACAAGAGATAGAAGCCATGCATGCATCAGGACTACTTGGGGAGGCATAAATGACGTACGAGCTCGACCTGTCGGGTCACAAAGCCCTGGTCACCGGGGGTGGCCAGGGCGTCGGACGCGGGATCGCTCACGCCTTTGCCGAAGCCGGCGCCGCTGTGGTCGTCAACGACTTCGTGGCGGAAAGGGCCAACGCTGTCGTCGACGAGCTCACGGCCCTCGGTGCCACCGCCACGGCCGCGCCCTACGACGTGAGCAATTACGACGCGGTGGTGAACGCCGTGGGCGATTCTGGCATCGACATCGTCGTCAACAACGCCGGCAACGCGGGCCCCGAAGGCTTCAACTTCAACCCGTTCGCCGAGTCGGAGCCCGCCGACTGGAACCGCTACTTCTCGGTCAACCTGTTCGGCGTCATGAACTGCACCCGCGCCGTGCTGCCGGGGATGATCGACCAGGGCTGGGGTCGTGTCATCACGATCGTGTCCGACGCTGGCCGCTGGGGTGAGCCGCGCATGGCTGCTTATTCGGCCGCCAAGGCCGGTGCCGCCGGGTTCTCCCGCTCGCTTGCCCGCGACGTCGGACGCTACGGGGTGACCGTCAACAACATCGCACTCGCCAGCATCGACTCGTCCGGTCAAATTGCGGCAGCGGAGAGAACGCCCGAGGCAGCGGAGCGGTTCAAGAAGCAGATGAGCAGCTACATCATCCGCCGCTTCGGACGACCCGATGACATCGCGGCCATGGCGACATTCCTCGCCAGCCCCCGATCCGAGTGGATCACCGGCCAGACATATCCAGTGAACGGCGGCTACACGGTCAACCAATAACAAATCGCACCCGGCCAATGCTCCTTCCTCAGGACCACACGTTGCCGACCGGAACGGTGACATAGTCTGGTGAGATAATGGTCGCGTTCCCCGGGGGGGAACGCGTTAAGTTCGCTGGCCCGCCTTCCGGAACCGCTGTAGATTCCACAAGAGGCACCGGCCTGCGCCGTACGAATGGAGAACGCCATGAACATGGACGACATGATTCTTGTCAGTGTCGACGACCACTCGATCGAGCCGCCGGACATGTACGACCGGCACCTGCCTGCCAAATACAAGGACCAGGCGCCGAAAATCGTCAAAAACGACGAAGGGGTCGACCTGTGGGTTTTCCAGGGCCAGGCGACCTCCACGCCGTTCGGCATGGCAGCCACCGTCGGATGGCCCCACGACGAGTGGGGTTTCAACCCCGGTAGTTTCTCCGAGCTCCGGCCGGGATGCTTCGACATCCACGAGCGGGTGCGTGACATGAACGTCAACGGCGTGCTGGCCTCCATGTGCTTCCCGACCATGGCGGGGTTCAACGCCCGAACCTTCACTGAGGGGGGCGATAAGAACCTCTCCCTGGTGATGCTCCAGGCCTACAACGACTGGCACATCGACGAGTGGTGCGCCACGTACCCGGGCCGGTTCATCCCGCTTGGGATCGTGCCGATGTGGGACATCGACCTCGCCGTGCAGGAAGTGCACCGCGTGGCGAAAAAGGGGTGCCGGGCCATCAGCTTCCTCGAGGCGCCACACTCCCAGGGGTTCCCGAGCTTCCTCTCGGGTCACTGGGATCCGATGCTCGAGGCGATCATCGACGAGAACATGGTCCTCTGCCTGCACATCGGCGGCGCGTCCGGTCTGATCAAATTGGCGCCTGAAGCGCCTATTGATCACACGATCGTGATCCCGACCCAGGTCACGATGCTCGTGGCACAAGACCTGCTCTTCGGCCCGACCTTGCGCAAGTACCCGAATCTTCGGGTGGCCTTGTCCGAGGGTGGTATCGGGTGGATCCCGTTCTACCTCGAACGGGCCGACCGTCACTTCAAGAACCAGACCTGGATCCACAACGACTTCGGGGGCAAGCTGCCATCCGAGGTGTTCCGCGACCATTTCTTGGCCTGCTTCATCACCGACCCGTCCGGACTCGAAGCGCAACACCGCATCGGCGTCGATATCCTCGCGTGGGAGTGCGACTACCCGCACACCGACACCACCTGGCCGGAATCGCCCGAGCTGTTGTGGCGCGAGCTGCAGGCAGCGGAGACGACCGACGAGAACATCGAAAAGATCACCTGGAAGAACGCCCTGCGGTTCTTCGACTGGGATCCGTTCACACATATGCCCAAGGATCAGAGCAGTGTCGGTGCCCTGCGTGCGCTCGCGGCGAACGTCGACACCACCCGGATGTCGAAGGACGAATGGCGTAAGCAAAACGAGGCAGCGGGAATCGGGCTCGTGCCGAGCGCGTAAGGCTGAGCTTCCCCTTAACGAGCTTCCCCTTAACGAAAGGATTCATGCGATGAGCAAGCAGTGGAACTTCGACCTCTACATTGATGGCAAGTGGGAAAAGGGCGAGGCAGGCGGCAAAGAGATCGAGGTGCTCAACCCTGCGACCGAAGAGGTCATCGGGATCGTGCCCGAAGCGTCGGCCAAGGACGCAGTCCGGGCGATCGAGGCCGCACGTCGCGCCTTCGATGAGGGACCGTGGCCTTCGATGAAGCCCGCCGAGCGAGGTGGTTACCTCCGGAAGATGGCGGATATCCTCCGGTCGCGCTCCGCTGAACTCCGCGAGATCATCGTCGCAGAAGTGGGATGCGCCGGGTTCATGATCGACTACGTACAGGCCTCAGGTTCGATTCCGCTGTTCGACACGAACGCAACGCTCGCCGAGAGCGGCTATCAATGGGCGGAGGTCGACCCGCCCACCGGTGGCCCGAGGGGCATGGGTGGGCACGCGCTCGTCCGCGAGCCCGTCGGCGTCGTCGGCGCGATCACGCCGTTCAACGTGCCCTTCTTCCTCAACGCCGTGAAGTGCGCTCCTGCGCTGGGCGCGGGCTGCACCGTCGTGCTCAAGCCACACCCGTGGACGCCGCTCAACGCTTTCCTCATCGCACAGGCGGCCGAGGAGGCGGGCCTACCCGACGGAGTGTTCAATGTCGTGACGGGTCACGTGGAAGTCGGCGAGCAACTAACTACCAGCCCGCTCGTCGACATGATCACCATGACCGGGTCGACCGCCACCGGCAAGCGGATCATGGCTGCCGGTGCCGAGACGATGAAGCGACTCCACCTCGAGCTCGGGGGCAAGTCCGCCATGGTCGTCCTCGACGACGTGAGCGAGGAATACGTCCGCTCAATCGGCTTCGGCGCGGTGCTCTCGAACGCCGGTCAGGGTTGCGTCATCCAGACACGCCTCCTGCTCCCCGAGAAATTCCTCGATGCCTACAAGGAGGGTGTCCTCGCTGCCTATAAGGAAGTCAAGATCGGGCCGGCGACTGACCCCACCGTAGTTCTCGGACCGCTCATCAGCGCGGCCCAGCGTGACAAGGTGGAGGGACTCGTCCAATCAGGCATCGACGAGGGGGCTGAGGTGGTCTGCGGCGCCAGGCGTCCTCCCGGCCTCGACAAGGGGTACTTCTACGAGCCGACCGTCCTGATTGGTACCAATGACATGCGCATCGCTCAGGAGGAGATCTTCGGGCCTGTCATGACCGTGGTCCCCTACTCGGGCGAGGATCGCGACGCCATCCGGATCGCCAACGACTCGATCTACGGGCTCGGCGGCGGCGTTGTGGCGGCGAATACCTCACGGGCGTTCAACGTCGCCCGCCAGGTGCGAGCCGGGTTCATGAACGCCACCGGCGTCGGTGGCACTCCGCTCACCGACCTCGGCCCCGGCAACGGCCAGGGCCCGGGCTGGGGGGGTCACAGCATGTTCGGCATCGGGCAGGCCGGGGCCTTCGGCGGTTTCAAGCAGAGCGGCGTTGGCCGCGAGTGGGGCCACCACGGCTTCGAGGCATTCACGGAGCTCAAGAGCCTCTCCTGGAGCTGACATAGCCTGGGCGCTGAAAGAGCACAGATGTAAACGAAAGGCCCTCGGTCGCGAAATGACCGTGATCCCTTCGTAAGTCCCTACCGCCGAGGTGCGGCAGAGCGGCGATGCTGCTCTCAGCTGAACTGCTCTCAGCTAATGCCGTAAAGGGCCATGGCGCTTTCGGAGGTGATCGCCTGCTGCTGCGCCGCCGTGAGGCCTTCCATTGCTTCGGCCAGTTCGAGGGTCACCCCGGGGAACTTGGCATCGGGGTGCGGATAGTCAGAGGCCCAGATGATGCGATCGGCCCCCACCAGCGGGGAGCGCGCCGTGAAGCCGAGCATGGACTCGTCGGGGTCGAAGCTGATCCAGCACTGGCGCCGGAAGTATTCCGACGGGAGCAATTCAAGGTCCGGTACCTCCCACTGGAACTTGCGGCAGTGGTGGTCGAGGCGCTCGAGCCACGGGACGATCCATCCGCCGTTGGCCTCGAGGAAGATGAACTTGGCGTCGGGGAAGCGCTCGCACACGCCGCCCGCGGTGATCCACATGATCGAGTCCATCACGTCGACCGGGTTGGCGAGCGCCTGGCTGAAGAGCACCCCGCTCGGGAGGTGCAGTCCCTGACAAGCCCCGGGAAGGTCGGGAACGAGGAACGGGTGCAACGCGATCGGGAGCCCGGTGTCCGCGCTGGCCTGCCAGATCGGGTCATAGACCGGGTCGTTGAAGTGCTTCCACTCGACGGCGGGGTTCGGACGCATGAAGACCGACACCATGCCCGGCATTTCGGCCACGGCCCGGATCTCGTCCGCCACACCCTGTACGTGCTCGGGCGTGTGCATGGCCGGGACCGCCCCGGCGGCGAAGAGCCGACCCTCGCCCTCTTGGGTGTGGTCGGAGGCCCACAGGTTGTAGGCGTGCGCCTGGGCCGCCGTGAACGGCACGTCCGTAATTCCCTGCAGGCCCAACATGCTCGTCGGATAGAGGACGGCCAGATCAATGCCGTCCTCGTCCATGTCCCCGAGGCGTGCTTTGGCGTTGTACGCCGCCGGCCGCACCTCGGTGTAACGCATCTCCCCCCGGAACGCACGCGCCCGATCTTCGTCGGACATTCCCGCGGTGCCGGCGGCCGCCATGCCGTTGGCCGGCCGGACCTCTCCGTTGTAATGCAGGTACTCGGTCCCGTCCGAATCGGTCTCGATGTGCCAGATCCGGTCGCGGAACTCCTTGGGGGCATAGTCGGGCATAGCGGTCGGATGCTCGAGAATGTGCCCATCGGAGTCGATGTAGCGCAGGTCGGATTCCGTCGTGGTCATGATTCCCCCTCGGCTCGTGTAGACGTTTCGGATACTACACAGTCGTCGCTGAATTTGCCTCGGAGACTGGATCTCGTCACCTGCGTGCTGGTTTCCACCCGACCAGCGCGTCGAGGGAGGTTCGAGGGAGGGTGGCAGACCTGTCTCTCAACGGTGAACCATCCGGCCACAGGAGCATGCTGCAGTCGGCAAATCGCCCGTCACCGAGTACCTCCGAGCCGTTAGCGTTGCCGAGGTCGACTCAGAAGCGATTGCGATTCGAGCCGGTGGGGTGCCGACGACAGGGCTTCCTCTCAATACGCCACAGGAGGAAATGGACATGGATACCGAACGGATGGCGGACTGGGTGGCACTGACCGAACTCAAGGCAAGTTACTTCCGCTACCTCGACACCAAACAGTGGGACAAGTGGCGCGAACTGTTCACTGAGGACCTGAACTTCTACAACGACAATGTCGCTCTCCCCACGTCGACCGAGCCGATGGCCGCGGGCCGCGAGAACTTCATCACGATGGTATCGGGCATGCTCGAACACGCTGTGACGGTCCACCAAGGCCATATGCCGGAGATTGCATTCACGGACGACCACACTGCCTCGGGTATTTGGGCCATGTACGACTGGGTCGACGCGCCCGGCGAGAGCGGGTGGAACAATCAAGGCTTCGGGCACTACCACGAGCGCTACGAAAAGGGCAGCGACGGAAAGTGGCGCATCGCCGAGCTACGGCTGACTCGCCTGCGCGTCGATCCTGCCGGCGCGGTACGCAAAAGCGCTCGTTGACCGGGGCCCCAGCCCTCTGTACGTGACACCTGGTTGGGACCTTCCCTGTAGAGAAAGCTCGTCCGCTCGGGATTCCAGATCACATGTCGACCGGTCCATACGTACTCGACGTCACAGAATGGCCAATGAACGTGACAAAGAGGTAAGGCCAGACGGCAAAACCCAGCTATCGAACGACGTGGAACTCAACGCGGTAGAGAAGAGTGTCGGCGCGAATGGGGCCAGCGTGGGCCGCTCGCCGACGTAACTCTTCCCGGTCGTGTTCACCCGCGCGCTCCACGTCGGCACTGGTGACGCTGGAAAATGGCACGACCTCGATGACATCGATTTCGATGCGTGCAGGTCCGACTGCGTAGCGACCTCCGATCTTGACTTTCGGACGCCGCCACAACCGGAAGGACACGGTGATGGCGCCAGACACGACGTCCTCCCGCAATTCCGGGCTGAACTGCACAGGCCAATGCTACGCCGAGTGTTGTCTGTCGCTTGCCCTGCGTGACCGGCCTCTTTTCCTATGCGCCGGCTGGCGCTTGACGCAGTCCAATCTCATTGTCGTCGGCGTCTCTGACCTTTGCCACGAGCAGTCCTGAACTGACGTCGGTCGGCTCTTGAACGATCTTCGCCCCGGCGGCCTGAAGAGCACCGAGTGTCGCCGCGATGTCCTCGACGTCGAAAAATGGAACCGGTCCCTTCATGCCTTGGTCGTCATGTCCGTTGGGAACGAGGCCGATTTCGGTACCGTGCACGGAGAAACCGACGTAGTACGGCGAGTCGACGTGGGGCTCGACCGCGAACAGGGCCGTAAAGACTGCCTTCGCATTGTCCAGGTCCCTCACGGGATACAACACGACGTTGAGCTGAACTGACATGGGAATCCTCTCGTCACACGTTTCACCACGCTCGTGGGTCAATGTATATGACACCAGAACGCAGGAGATCGTGACAGGTGGACCCCACACACACGCCGGCGAATCAGTTCGAGGCCGTGCGGCCGTATCTTCCCCGTTCATTGAAATCGGTCGATGACTCCGCCGACGACCGCGAAGATTTCTTCTTACCGGCTGCCGTGGCCCCCGAGGATCAGGCGATCCTCGCCGGCTCAAGCTGGCGTGGTACGGGCGACAGGGGGTGCCCCGAAAGTCGCCTTCGATTTCACGGTGGCCACAGGGAAGGGCATTGTTCGGTCGCAGGATCCTGTGCGATTGACGGTGCTTCGACCCAGGTCATGCGGCATCGCATGAGGCCGGCAAGCTGGCGACCTTGACTTCCGCCGCGATCACCCCCGCAGGGTTGAACGGCAACGCCTCCACACCGATGGGCGTACGAGCGCGGGCATGGGTGCTGGGAGATCACGCCGGGCACCCCTCCCTCCCGCTGCCTTGATTTCCTTCGTCGGCCTGGGCGCTAGCGTTTCGGTCTCATGCAGACCATTACGAAAAGGGGGCGCACATGAGCGCTGGAGAAAGAGACTTCGCCTCGCTCGCGCTACGGGCGGCCATAGGGCCGATGTTGATCGCCCACGGATACAACAAAGTCTTCGGCCAAGGCGGCCTCGAGGGCACCACGCGTTGGTTCGATTCACTCGGGCTCCGCCCCGCAGCCGTGCATGCCCGTATGGCCGCCGCCACGGAGATCGGGGCAGGGACGCTCATCACGCTGGGGGTAGCCAACCCACTCCCGAGCGCTGCCGTCGTCGGTCTGATGGCCACCGCCGCAGCCACCGACCACAAGGGAAAGGGCTTTTTTGTTTTCAAGGGCGGTTGGGAGTACACCGCGTTCGTGGCCCTCGCCGCCACCGCTCTGGCCGGCATCGGACATGGTCGTTGGTCATTAGACAGGCTCTTTCGCCGCAAGTCGCGCTCCGGCGTGGGCCTCGCCTTGGGGGCCGCGGCCTTGGGACTGGCCTCGACGGCAGGCCTCCTCGCCGCCACCTACCGGCCTGATCAGGACCCACCTGCGCCCGCGGCGTCAGACAGCAAAAGCGAAGACTCCGAGACGGAGGACCCCGTCTCCTGAGTCTCACCCCCAGCGACCCGAGGGTTCACCCACTCGGGCGGGTGACAGATTCGGCTCACCGCTATGGGCAGACCTACCGGATGTAGTATGTACTACTTACCGGTTGTCCAGTAAGTAGTACATAAGGCACCCCGCGTGCTCCAGGCGAGGCGAGGCTTCAGATGGCTGTGAAGCCTTCGGTCAGCGCCCAGCGGACCCAATTGGAGCTCGGCCAGCATTGTGTCCACGGCATGATCCGGTTCTGCCGCCAAAAAGCCGGTTGGGTGACGCCGAGCTGGTACTCAGCGACCCGTTCGTGCGAGGGATCTAAAAGTCCAGTTGAACGGGCTGATGATGCCCTTCCGCCGAATACTTCACACAGATTCCCCCTTGCTGACCTTCGGGATTTGAGATTTGAGGTCATCTCTTTAACAGATGGAAACGTTATTATTTATTGTTATTTCAGATGAAGACTGGTATACTTCTCTCTGTCGGGTTTGAAAGTCCAGAATTGAAGGAGCCACCAATGAACGCACCGCACATAGTTGATATCGGAGAACTTGAGCTTTTTGCTGACTGCACGAAGGCCGAATTGCGGAAGATTCGTTCCTTAACGACCTACCTACAGGTCCCCAAGGATCAGGTTCTCATGCAGGAAGGAAGCCCAGCTCACGAGTTCATCATCATCGACAGCGGCACGGCCGAAATCTCGCGTGCAACCGATGATGGCGTTGCCAAGGTGGCTGAGGTCGGGAGCGGAGAGTTCCTCGGGGAGATTGCACTCCTCAACGGTTCGCCCCGGTCAGCGACGGCTAAGGCCGCCACCGACCTCGGAGTGTTGGTCAGTTCAGCCAGCGAGTTCCGCTCGATCTTGCGCCTCGCCCCCTCTGTGGCCGACAAGATCCGCCAGGCATCGATCGACCGTTCCGCCTCGGTGGGCGTCGCCGCATAACCGTCGTCGCATAATCGTCGCATAAATCGGACAAACGCCCGGGGGCCCGTGTACGCCTGGTGGTCATACCACCGTGAGCGGACAGGGACTCCCGGGCAACCCTGACGCAGCGCCGCTCTATTGCCTGACGCCTCCAAAGTCCACGAGACAGCTCCATCTCGATCGGCTTGGCGCAGCCCTTCCGTTCCTCAAAGTGGTCATGTCGCGTGAGCACCTGGCTCGCGCTTATTTATTTTCAAGATCCGTGACATCCCAAATGTGATGGATGGGATCATGGATCATGTAGCGGGAGAGTGAATCGACGGTAAATGAAGCGCCATCGCTCCGGCGTCCCGGACGTTCCCAGTCATCGACTGACAGTCCGGCGAGAAGGGCAGCCAGCGCTTCGGCGTTGGTCGTGAGGGCGGCAACAACCCCCCCTGGCTCCTGTTCCTCGTAGCGGTCAGCAATCGCCGAGGCATCTTGGTCCCAATTCGGATAGAGAGGGTCGTCCTCGCGCAGCATCAATTCGATCCGGAGGGCATAACGCCCGTAGACGTCGCGGACGTGACAGGCGTACTCGAGCGTCGACCAGGTGGAGTCACTCGGTCGGCCAGGCCGTATCACCCCACGGTCGAGCAACGACCGCCACTTCGCCGCATTGGCGTGCAGCAGATCCACGATGTTGCCCAGCTGACAGCTGCTGGCGTCGAATCCGCACTCAGGGCACGGACTGCTGAGGACCCAGGTCCAGTCCTTGTTGTCGGGGGTGATCACGGAGAGGCGTTCTGAAAGCGCTCAGCGGCGCTCAAGAATTCCTCGCACGTACGCGGCCTGACCGATGTGTTGCAGATCATCGGCGATCACACTCACCAGGCGGATACTGACCGTTACCGGGGGATCCCAGTTCGAATCCACCACTCGGGAAAGCTCTGCTTCGTCGAGCGATCTGACGAACTGCAACGACTTTTCATGGACGTCTTCGAAATAGCCGAGAAGGAGAGATCCCTCGGCAGCCACCTGGGCTGATTCGTCGGGGCCATGCCCATACCCGGTATCGCCGGGATCCAGAGGAAGCCCGAACCGCTCGACCCAACCGTTCTCTGTCCACACCTGCGCCCGACCGGCAAGGTCTGCCACGTGATCATCCTGGATACGGGTCAGGTGCCATACCAGCCAGGCAATGGAATTGGACTCGGCGTCGATGCGGAAGGTCAATCCCTCAAACGACAGCCCATTGACTGCCGGATGCACCGCATCGCGGATCCGCTCGAAGGCGTCCATCAGGAGGTCCCTGCTCGCCATCGATGCCTCCTCGGTCCGGCGGGTGTCTCCGCGAGCCTAGCGAGGGATGCCAATTGCAAAGCCCCAATTACGGGTCACGAAAGGGGGGCTGGTGACCACAATTTGGTGAGGCCCTTCCCTCGCCCGCAGATATGGTCTGCTCTGTGCATCGGTCGAAGAGGGATTTGGGCTGGACACCAGGTCGAATAGCGATCGCCATGGGGCTCTTGGTGGGTGCTCTGACCATCGGCTCGTGGCCGCTCCCCGGCTCCACTGTGGGTGCGACGACGGCCCACGCCTCCCCGCCGACCGCTACCGACCACGTCGAGACGGGCTCGGCCGGTCCCGACGCCGTGACGGCCTTCGGATCGGCATCTTCTGTCGTGCCGGGAACCTCGTTACCCGGACTCAACGCGCCGATTGTGGGCATAGCGGCGACACCCGACGGGCACGGGTACTGGTTGGAGGCGGCCGATGGTGGGGTCTTCACCTTTGGTGACGCACCGTTCGAGGGATCCTTGGGCAACCTGACCCTCAACGCGCCGATTGTGGGCATAGCGGCGACACCCGACGGGCACGGGTACTGGTTGGTGGCGGCCGATGGTGGGGTCTTCACCTTTGGTGACGCACCGTTCGAGGGATCCTTGGGCAACCTGACACGCTCAACGCGCCGCATCTGTCGGGCATGAGCGGCCGACGACCCGACGGGCGACGCGGCTACTGGTTGGTGGCGGCCGATGGTGGGGTCTTCACCTTTGGTGACGCACCGTTCGAGGGGTCCTTGGGCAACCTGACCCTCAACGCGCCGATTGTGGGCATAGCGGCGACACCCGACGGGCACGGGTACTGGTTGGTGGCGGCCGATGGTGGGGTCTTCACCTTTGGTGACGCACCGTTCGAGGGATCAGATGCCGGCATGACCACCCAAGGAGCCTCAGCCGTCGGACTGGCACCCGACGCGGGCGGTTACTGGATCGCCTACGGACCAGACGCCGCGAGCGAAATGGCCCCTGCCATCGCGCGCTATGTCGCCTCCCGCAGCGACAACGTGACGGTCGCGGTCGCGGACGTTCGCACCGGAGAAGTCCTTCAATTCCGCCCCGGCGTGGTCGAGCACACCGCGAGCACGCTGAAGGTGGACATTTTGGCCACCCTTCTCACTCAGACACAGGCGGCCGGCCGATCCCTCACGCCGGCCGAACAAGCACTCGCCGTCCCAATGATTGAGGACAGCCTCGACAGCGCGGCGGATGCCCTCTGGGTCAGGCTCGGGCCGGCGGCTGTCGGCGCGTTCGAACGCTCGGCAGGGATGACTTCAACCGTCCCCGCGACGGACGGTATCTGGGGCACCACCACCACGACTGCTCTCGACCGCCTCGCGATGATCCGCACCCTGGCGCAACCCAATGGGTTGCTCTCCAATGCATCCCGAGCGTACGTCCTCAATCTGATGGAGCACATCAACCCGACCCAGGATTGGGGGGCCACCGGGGGCGTTCCCCCCGGTGTCACCGTGGCCCTGAAGAACGGGTTCGCGGTGGTGAATGGTTGGCAGATCAACACGACGGGATGGGTCGACGGAGACGGGCGCGACTACTACATCGCCGTGCTCACTGACGGCAATGCGACCGAGTCGTACGGCATCGATACCGTCAATGCCGTCTCTGCCATCGTTTGGAACGCGCTGGCCCCCTGACAGGGAGCATCGAAGCGCAGGGAGGCCGTGCGCTAGCGAATACCGCCCATCGCTGCATCGCGCTGACTCTGTGGGCGAAGTGATGACGCAGGTTTTGACCTCGGGGGCCGAAAGTGAATTGCGACGGATGACCCACGCCACACCCCAAAAGAGCGTGCCGCCTCCCACCGCCAGGAGGGCCCACGGTGAGAGCAATCCGGCGAAAAGTCCCGCTGCCATCACCTCCACCGCGACCGTCATGCGATGTGCCGTAGGTCCCCACGCAAAGAAACGCCGATGGAACTCCGTCAACGCTTCGGTGCTCGTGATGCGTCGACCGAGACAGACCGATAGGCCTCGCACCAGGCCGAAGAAGGCCCCGAAGACGACACCGAGCCATGGCTGCCCGGTGAGAGCGCTCAACACGAGCATCAGATAGACAGCGGCGGTCATGATGTACGTCGCCACGCCGGCGCCGATCTGCCACCCGAACCCAGCCCCGTAGACCCAGGGGCGAAAAGTATCGAGCCAGCGTTCGTTCACCTGACGGTGGTGTACCGGAAGGTGGAATCCCCCTGAACCGATATCCGACATCACCGCCACTGCACTCGCCACGAGCGCGACGACAATCAACTGGCGTGAGGTGAACGAGAGTGCGTTCACTCCCACGGTCACTGCGGCGACACAAAGGCCCAGTGTCACTCCCCCGAAGACGCTCCCCACCACGTACCACCAAGCCGTGGAGCGGAAACGGTGACCACGACCCCGCTCGGCGAGCGGCGTTATCGAAGCGAGCATGGAGAGCCCGCACGGCGACCAGGTCGACCGCACGGCGGCGGCGGTGGTGACGACGACAGTGGCAACAATGAACCAGGCGGTCATGTGACTCCTTTCCTCAGGCGGCCGAGCCGTAGAACACGGCATCGCCGAAGGTGAAGATGCCGCCGTCCGCCCCCACGAACCAATAGCCCTTTCCGGTCGGGGTGGCCGCCATGGCGACGATCGGCTTGTTGAGCGTCTGGCCCCCCATGGAGCCGTAGAACACGGCATCGCCGAAGGTGAAGATGCCGCCGTCCGCCCCCACGAACCAATAGCCCTTTCCGGTCGGGGTGGCCGCCATGGCGACGATCGGCTTGTTGAGCGTCTGGCCCCCCATGGAGCCGTAGAACACGGCATCGCCGAAGGTGAAGATGCCGCCGTCCGCCCCCACGAACCAATAGCCCTTTCCGGTCGGGGTGGCCGTCATGGCGACGATCGGCTTGTTGAGCGTCTGGCCCCCCATGGAGCCGTAGAACACGGCATCGCCGAAGGTGAAGATGCCGCCGTCCGCCCCCACGAACCAATAGCCCTTTCCGGTCGGGGTGGCCGCCATGGCGACGATCGGCTTGTTGAGCGTCTGGCCCCCCATGGAGCCGTAGAACACGGCATCGCCGAAGGTGAAGATGCCGCCGTCCGCCGCGACAAAGTAATACCCGCCACCCACTCCACCCCTGGCGGCTGCCATACCGACAATCGGCCGATTGAGCGCCGTCGTCGACTCGTCGCCGCCGCTGGCAAAGTCGCCGTAGGCGAAGAGCTTGCCAAACGACGTGAGAATGGCATAACCCGCGCCGTCGGTACTCGAGGTCACAGCGACCACTTGGCAGTTCGTCGCAGGTGAACCGCAGGGGGGTGATGGAGGATCCGTGGTCCAACAGGCCGCGTTTTGCGCGGCCGTCCCATTGTCGACAGCCACCGCCGTCGTACACGTAGGATCGACCTCCCAAGGTGGCACACATGCCACCACCCGGCACACGATCCGGCCCATGCAACTGACGTCCTGGTTGCACTGGCCATAGCGAAACTGCAAGCACCCGGTCATGTACGAACTGCATCCGCCCGGTCCGCAGCCGCAGTTCGTCCCGTCGCACTGGGTGTCACAGAATGGGAATCCGCTTGAACAGCCGGCGGTGCACTGGCAGGTGGCGTTGCAGTCCATGTAGTAACGGGGACCACCGCAGAAAGAGGAGTTGTCCGCCTTCCACCAACCCCCCATCACCGAATTGCTCGGGCAGTAGTTGTATCCCCCATTCACCGAACAGCAGAATTCCGTAAAGCCCGAGCAGCACGTGGTGCCACAGCCACAATCAGAGTTGCCGCACGAACAGATGGCGCCGTAGGCGGTGCCCGGTTTCAGCGCAAGATCCATACCGGCGCCGATGACCACTGCACTTCCCGTGAAGGCCGAGCGATTGATGAAGCCCCGTCGGGAAAGGCGTGTTCCGAGAAAGTTGGACGTACGCTCGACGAGCATCGTCGAAAGAGTCATCGCCGGATCATCGCTTCCCGGACGCGGCAACCGTCTTACGAACGGCCAACAGCGCGCCAAGCATCGACAGGGTCAGGTAGGTCAGCCACGCGCCGACCGCCGACACCAGCAATAGCGGTACGCCATGGAACGGTTGGCGGCTGAGCACGGTGGCAATGGTGGCCGTCGACGACGCTGACGTCGCCACCATCACGGCGGCAAATGCCACGACGAGGTCGACCACGACGTGAAGGAGCGTGGCGGGGGTGTCGGGGGTACCGAAACAACCGCAGCTCGCGAGTGCGCCACCACGGGCTCGGGTGTACGCCACTACGCCGGCGAAGACACAATAGGAAGCGGCCACGAACGCAGCCAACAACGGCCGCGGCAAGGCGACGGCGACGACACCGAGCCCGGCCTCGAGGATTGCCCCTATCCGGATAATCGCTCGCATCCGCTGAAGATCGGCCAAGGTGCTAAGCCGTGCCGGTACGACGCGAACGAGCGCCCGGGCGGTGTCATCGGGATGCAATGCCTTCATTGCCCCTGCCACGAACAAGAGCGTGCAACCGATCAGGTACGGTCCGATCAGTTCCAAGATGCGGTTCCCGCGCTTGTCGTGAGTGGTGGGGGGCTGACCGAGAGTGCGGCGAGAAGCGAGTTAACGCGCGGCACTAGGGCGCCGCGTCGAGCGTGGCTCCCGAGAACGGCGTAGAACGTGAAGGGGCGCCCCGCTTCCGTGAAGAACCACTGCGTACCCGACTGGCCTCCAAGTCCACGGCGGAGGACCGTGGATCGAAAATCCTCGGCGCACAAGGACCGTTGCATTCCCTGGCGGGCGAAAAGCGCTTTCCCGACGCTTTCGGGTCCGTATTCAAAGAGGGTGGCGAAAATGTCATTCGGCCCCATGAGGGTCACGGCACCGCTACCGAAATCGCCCACGTCCTGCGGGAGTGGAAATGTTGCAAAGTGCGCAACCGGATACGAGGCCTCACCTTCGAGATAGGCCCGCCGGAAAATGCGCCCTTCGAAGCCGTCAGGAAGCGTCGCGCTGATGCCGTGAGCACGCAACATCGCCATGGCTAACCGGCTCTCTCGACGGGATCGATCGTCAGCGCGTCATGGTTGTCTTGACCATACGTCGTTCGCTCCGGAGGGAAGACATCTGCAAGGGACCTCGGGTAGAGACTCCGATGGCCGGGATGAATCCCGGCCGCCAGTAGCTCTTCATCATTTGCCGATTCGCGGGCCGGGCCGTCAAGACCGTCGGCAGACGCCCTGCTCCGACTGGCCAGACCGAAGGGCCGCACATCGACCTGAGCCCGTCGGACCAGCTCAACCACCTGGCTGAAATGATGCGCCACTCCTTCGCCGATGCGTCGGGCGGAGCCCCCGTCGACGAGTACGAAGAACGGGGATCCGGGCACTTCGTAGTCCCCCCATGCTTCGGTCGACATAATGATGAGCAAGCCCTCGCGTGCTTTCGCATCTACCTCAGCCTGGATCTCGAACTCTGGGCCTTTGGTCACCACCACAAGGCGTGTTCCCTCGGGGAGGCCGAGTTCGTCCGGTCGCCCGAATGCGTCCCAGAAGCCGGCACAGGTGGAGCAGCCGGAGGACAAGAACGCGATGAGAGTAAGCGTGTCATGGCCGGTTACCGCCACAGCCAACGCGTCGCCCCGGGGCGTGACACCGGCAATGGTCGGAGCCGATACCGCGTCCCGCTCGACAGGAAGTGGAGGACCCAGTGTGAAGGGAACGGCGACGGGGCGCGCAGGTGGGCCAACCCCTTGGTGATGCGCATGCTGATCCAGTCCTGCCGACGGGTCGCCCACTCCCGCGCCGAGATCATGGAGCGCTTTCAAGATGTCGGCGTGGCTTCTGAGTAGGCCTGCAACCAGTATTCCAAGCAAGAGAACGACGAACGTCAAAACGAGAACGAGAGCGACCATTGCGTGTCCTTTGCGTCAAGGGGAACGACGCGAACTCTATCGGCCGGGCTCACGCCATCAGGGGCACTTCACCGCGCTCACGCCCGCCGTCGGGCCGATGGGGGTAGGAAATTAAGGTAGGCCCGTGAACGATACGGACGAGCTCATTGAGCGCCTACTGCGTACGTATGCCAGCATCACCGTCGTTGGTGCCAGTGACGATCCTGCGAAGGCGGCACACCGCGTGCCCGCCCACATGCAGTCACACGGGTGGCACATCATCCCGGTCAACCCGCACGCCGACCAGATTCTCGGACAACCCGTCTACCGCTCGCTGGCCGAGATCCCCGGTCAGCTCGGACTCGTCAATGTATTCCGCCCATCGGCTCAGACACCCGAGATCGCACGTCAGGCGGTGGCCGCCGGTGCCACCGCCCTGTGGCTACAGCTCGGGATCACGTCCGAAGAAGCCCGCTCCATTGCCGATAGCGCGGGCCTGCTCTACGTCGAGGGCCGCTGCCTCAGTGTCGAGCAACAACGACTCGGGCTCGATGCCCCACGTGGCCCGCAGGCATGACCGGTGAATCCCTACCCCGGAAGCCTCATAACGGCTGGTGGGCGTCGAGCTCGGCGCCACATGCCCCGCGTTTGGTCCCGCTCAGTGAACATTTATCCTTCTCATACCTTTCCTTGACCTGGCATACAGATGAGCACGGTTCAATGCCTACATGGCGGGGTCCTCTAGACGGAGGCCCTGGCCGAAGGAGACACGATGACGGACGAAGATTTCGAGCAGCGCAGTGACCCTGACGCCCAGCCGCACACGCCGCCCTCCCCGCTCCAGGGTGCACCAGTGCCCGGGGCCGGTGCGGGCATCCCACTCCCGCCTGTAGGCGCCCCGGTTCCCGAGGCGGTAGAGATTCCTCAACCGCCACAGGGGCCCCAGGGGCAAGAGCCCCCGCCCATAGGGCCTGCCCCGACTCCCCCGGGCGGGGTGCCGTACGGCTCCTACGCCCTCGGCGCCCTAGCCGGGAACCCCCAATTGGGTTCCCCGTTTGGGTCTGGCTACGGGGGTCCCCCGCCGCACAACCCCGGGTATTCCAGCTGGGGTGCTACCCCGCCTCCCGCTCCCCCACGGCCGACCGGCAATCGCAAACGCCTGGCTGCGCTCATCGGTGCCGCGGCCGTTATTGCCCTGGCCGCGGGTGTCGGTATCGGCCATGTGGCTTGGACAAGCAATACGAACTCCGTCTCCTCCTCATCCTCTACTGGCACGGTCCCGTCGTCGAACGGTTCAGGGTCGTCCGGCACCGGCTCCAATGGCTCCGGCTCTACTGGCTCCGGCTCGTCCGGCTCCGGCTCGTCCGGCTCCGGCTCGTCGGGACCCGGTGACGTCTCTGCCATTGCGAGCAAGGTGGATCCCGGATTGGTCGACATCAACACCACGCTCGGCTACCAGGAGGAGGAAGCCGCAGGAACCGGTATCGTCCTGACCTCTTCGGGTGAGATCCTGACCAATAACCATGTGATCGACGGCGCGACCACCATCAGCGTGACCGACGTCGGCAACGGCAAGACGTACTCGGCCAGCGTGGTGGGTTACAGCCGCACGAAGGACATTGCCGTTCTCCAACTCCACGGCGCGTCGGGGTTACAGACTGCGACGATCGGCGACTCTTCCAACGTGTCAGTTGGCCAAGGAGTCGTGGGCATCGGTAACGCCGGTGGGACCGGCGGAACACCGAGCGCCGCCGGAGGGACAGTGACTGCACTCAACCAGGCGATCACCGCCAGTGACGATGGCGATGGAACCTCGGAGCAACTCACGGGCCTCATCGAGACGAACGCGGACATTCAAGCGGGTGATTCCGGCGGATCGCTGGTGAACACCGCAGGAGCGGTGATCGGCATCGACACCGCGGCCTCCGCTGGGTTCTCGTTCCAGTCCTCGGGTCAGTCGGCTGGCAATCAGGGCTATGCGATCCCGATCAACGAGGCGACCACCATTGCCAAGCAGATCGAGGCAGGGACTGCATCCTCTGCCGTTCACATCGGGGCAACGGCCTTCCTCGGCGTGGAAGTCGCACAGACCTCATGTGACAGCAGTGGGAGCGGCGGCTTCGGGGGCGGCTTCGGCGGGGGCTTCGGCGGTAACCTCGGCAACGGATCCGGGAGCACTTCTACTTCGGGAGCGTTGATCTGCTCAGTTGTCACAAGTGGGCCTGCACAGGAAAGCGGACTCGCCGCAGGTGACACCATTTCGTCCTTCAACGGGCAGACAGTCGCGTCGCCAAGTGCGCTCACCAATTTCCTTCTGCCGTACCATCCTGGTGACAAGGTGACGATCGGCTGGACGGATAGTTCAGGTCAGTCGCACACGGTTTCGGTGCAGCTGTCGTCGGGACCGCCCCAATAGGACGGATGCCCTCATCGAGTTCTGACGCGAGAACGTTAGGATCGTTTGGGTTGCCTGGCCTGTTTTCCCGCAGGTCAGGCAACCTGACGTCGGAGCCCTGAGCAAGCGATTCGGCCGCGCTTTGATGCGTCTGTAGCGTCCGACCTCATGCTGAGGGAATTGGTCGATACTCTGAGGCACAGACCGAATGGTTGAAGGGAGCTCCACTTGTCCGCTCGTCATCGCCTCGACGTTCTCCTGCCAACCGAGGATGCGGTGACAGCCGGCATCCCTTTTCTGGATATGCCGCTTAGCGATGAGGAACTGTGTCGCCTGGCCTTGGCCGCGGATCCCCACGCACCACTCAGTGAACAAGCGATCCCGCTCAGCCTCCATCTGTCCCAATTCGCAGGAGCGGAGCTTCCGGACTGGTACATGGCACCAGCGATGGCTCGAAGCGGTCGACGTTGGCGGACGCCTGTCGTCGTGGCCATCATCTCGGCCTTTTTACTCATTGAGGCCTTGGGTCTGTGCAATACCTTCGGCCAGCTCAGCTTCGCCTAGTGACTGCAGTGGCGACAGTCTGCACGTTCCGAGAAGGCCACAGGCAATCTTTGCTTGCCGGATGAATTGTCTAGCGTCTTGATGCCCAAACCTATGGCTTACCCGCAGCCACCCAACTGTTTACACGGCTATCGCTGATTCGTCGTGCCGTGGCCATGTTCGCCCACGCCCGAAAGCGCGACTTCTCATCGCTGCTGAGCTGAGAGAACAGGGTCTTCTCGCTGGAACTCGTCGTAGGACGGACTGCACGGCTGCGGGACGTACTACTACCACTTGCTCGCCCCTTTGCAATGAACGGCTCAAATGCAGCACGCACCCGGCTCGCATTTTCGCTATTTACATCGATCTCGTAGGACTTGCCGTCCAGTGAGAAATACACGGTCTCGTCGGCATCTCCACCATCAATGTCATCAGTCAGCTTAACTATTACCGTTTTTGCCATAAATCCATAATGCCAGAGTGGGACGATATAAGCGAATTGGGGGACCTTCCTAATAGAAGAGGCGGTCCACTAAGCCCAATGAAAACTTAGTAAGCGTTCGTAGAGTTCGCCCTGCACCTTTCCTTTATGGCGCCGAGGCGAGGACACCCCGAGGGGCTTATCGATCTGCTCACATCCGGTCGCCATTGCCCCATTGGATGCATCGTCCAAATTTGGGCGCGATTCTCGTAGGCTTCAAACGCCCCGGCGCGCCTGATTCGACCCCTTTTCCCCCTCCGTCGGATCATGGTGCGTCGGGGCTCCATTGCAGGGGCCAACCCGCATTGGTACCCCGAGAATGCCCCCGGTGACATGGGAGTGGACAATCTCGGTCAAAATGGCCCTATGAGTCGACGGAATAATGCGACGAGGGGAAACGGTCGCGGACGCCCTCAGGTTCGACCGTTTTCCCTTGGGTCGCATTGGCGGGCCGACGGCGGCCCTAAGACGGTATTTCACTCACAACAAGAGGCACTGCGCGCCGCCAACGTGCGGCAAATCGAATCAGGAACCGTTTTGCATGCCTACGCGTGTGACTTTTGCTCTCATTGGCATTTGGGAAATGCGTCAGGGCGTGAGCGTTAGGACTCCGCAATCGGTAACGGCCATTGCAATTATCTGCTCGACGGTCGGTCGAAGATCCTGCGATCATGGAACATCGAACCGGGCGAGGATGACCAGGCGGCGCTGAATGTGCCACCGGAAGATTTTCCGGCCAGGCGTTTTGATTCGTGGCGTCGGCGCTCAGCGGTCGGAGCGATTGCCACTGGCGTCGCGCTCGGCCTCAAGGAGATCTTCCAACCCACGAATATCCAACCGGTGATCACCGCAGAGGCTCCTGGGGACCCCCCGGATGCCAACAACCGTTTACGCGTGATTCTCGACCCTGACGATCCCTCCAAATCGGTGGCGATCCTGCCGGCGCCGACTGGAGAAGTCGAGGGGCGGGCGGCTAAGGCGTAGAACGGGGCTCGCTACCGTGGAGTTCATCTCACTGCGCCTATCGGCGTCGCTTGTTAGGCGTTTTGAGGCCTGTTCACGAACCACATCGGCTGTTCGACAAGGTGTTCGCTTTTCCATCCGTCGGGCGTGCGTACCAAGTCGTGGAAGTAATACCCGCCCGTGGCGCTTTCCTTGTCCATGCCGGGTAGCTGCATCGGGTTGAAGAACATCGCTCGCACTTTCGCTCGGTCGCCGTCGAGCTCGATTTCCACATTGGTGATGTGGTGGGTAGCCCACGGAATGTTCTCGAAACCGTTCCGTAGGAACTCCGCCACCTCTTCACGGCTTCCGCAGAGGACTCCGGACTGGCTGTAATCGACGACCGCATCCTCCGTGAAAACTGAGCGCCAAACGTCCCAGTCGTGCGTATCAACGCCTCTGGCATAGCGCGGAGCAATTCGTAGATATCAAGCTTGTCGGCGACCGCCTGAACGTCCATGGCTTGTCCCTCCCCTCATACCAACAGTGCTCCCGGAGCCTAACAAAAGAACCTCGATTGAGGCGGCCTGTAACGCCCGTCTTGGCCGAGCCAGAGACTCGGTACACTCCCATTCGTGGCATCCGCCGACACTGGGTTCGGCGTCTTCACCGAAGAAGGTCCGTGGACCTTGGACCTGGAGAATCTGGCCTGGAAACCTGGGCTGGCTCGGATTCGAGCGGAGCTCCATGCGGCACTGCCTGAATTGATTCGAGCCCGCAAGGTGCCGCCGGGCGCCAGGGTGGGAACAACGGTACGCCAACTCGGTGGTGCGCTCGGGCTGTGGTACCTCACCGAACGTCGACGCGGCGGTGCAGAGAAGATTGCGGGCATTTCGCGACGGCTTCGTATCGCGGCCGAGCGGCTGGGGCCGACCTACATCAAGCTCGGTCAGATTGTGGCTTCGGGGGACGGCATCTTCCCGGCCGAACTCGTAATGGAGTTCAAGTCGTGTCGGGACAAGGTGCCGCCAGAACCATGGCCCGTGGTCGAGCGGGTGCTGTCCGAAGAGCTCGGCCTCCCTCTCAGCGACGTCTTTGCGTCCATCGAGCATGCTCCGCTCGCGGCTGCATCCATCGCCCAGGTCCATGCAGCTCGACTCGTTGACGGAACCGATGTGGTGGTAAAAGTGCAGCGGCCGTCCGTCGCACAGCGAGTACGCCAAGACCTCGCGGTGATGTCGTGGCTAGCTCCCCACCTGGTCGGTCGGATTCCTATCGCGGCATTAGCCAATCCCCCGGCCTTAGTTGAGCTCTTCGCCGAGACCATCGTGGAGGAGCTCGACTTCCGGTTGGAAGCCGAGAACATGCTCGATATCGCGTCGACGTTCGCCAAGCTGGGCCAGCGCGACTTCGTTGTCCCTCGACCTCACCCCACCCTTGTCACTCGACGGATGCTCGTCATGGAGCGCCTTAGTGGCTTCAACTTCTCTGACGTCGACGGCATGCGTGCGGCGGGGATCGACACCGACGCGGTCGTACGGAGCGGCATGATCGGATTTCTCGAGGGCGCCATGATGTATGGCGTGTTCCACGGTGACCTGCACGCCGGGAATCTGTTCATCCTGCCATCAGGCAAAATCGCACTCCTCGATTTCGGGATCACTGCACGGCTCACTGAGCCCAAGCGCTTAGCGCTTCTCTCCTTCATTGTTGGCGCGTCGAATGGACACATCCCATCGCAAGTGACTGCTTTGCGCGACCTTGGCGCCCTACCACCGGATACTGACGTCGACACCGTCATCGCCCAACTAGGTCTCGACAGACCGGCAATCGATCCCACAACGCTCACCGCCGACGAATTGGTCGGAGAGCTCCAGCGGTCGATCAAGTCATTGCTCGCACTCGGTGCTCGCATGCCCAAGGAACTCATGTTGTTCGTGAAGAATCTGGTCTTCTTGGACGGTGCTATCGCTACTCTGGCTCCTGACCTCGACCTCTTCGGGGAGATCGAGACCATCTCGTTGATGTTCGCGCGAAAAGCATGGCGAGCAAATCATGCACCAGCTCGGTCTTCAACGTCAGGACGATTGGAAACCGGACCTCAGCAGTGTGAAAGCCGGATTCGGGCTGGACGAATCGACAGAGCGCCTTACCTACCGCGAGATTCAAGCCAGACGGGCTGCAGTACGCGAGAAGTTCGATGGACGGCGCGACAGCCGTCGGCGCCGCACCCTCCGGAGGCGGACCCCGAACTAGACGCCGCCGCCGTGGGCTGCGGACCGCGACGCCAGTGAGCACTTCGGGTCCGACCATACGGACGCTGGACAATGAGCCCGAATGTCATCGCGACCTTGGCGTCATACGTTCAGTGTGAGACAAACGGTGACATGGGTGGTGGAAGCGGAGAGAAGGCCCCGGAGGGAGCGGACGACACCGGACGCTTACGCGATCTGAGCAGCAAGACCATCCCCCCAAGGCCCACTCCGAGAGAGACCGCCAAGATCACAAGGGTGCCCAGCGCCCTGCTGTCCGTAGATGCCTGACACTCCGCGACAAATGCCATCCACTTTGCTCGATCGGTGGTCTTGGATGCCGGTGGCTCTGAGCCAGCGCCGATGGAGCCCGGATCGAAGAGCGCCACGATCGCAGTCTCGGAGTACTTCCCGGGACCGCAGGTCCCTCCAATCGCTGGTTTCGGGAGGTCGATCAGCAATCCCGAGATCGCAAAAGCTGCCCCAAAGAGCCCCAGGAACACCAAAGTCAGCCTGAACCACATCTTTCGTGAAGCCTGCTCCACCTGCTCTTCCCCTTTCGATCGAGCGCGATGATAGGACTCGAACCCGGCGCTGGTCGTTCACGTCATCGACCTCACGACGAATGTTCCCTTTGGGCGGTGGGCACACCTCGTGAGAAACTCAAGCCGTGCACGTCATTCGACAGCTGGATAAAGACGACTGGGACCACTGGCAGCCCCTTTGGGCCGCCTATCTCGAGTTCTACAGAGCACCGCTGTCTGAGGGAACCACCCGGAGCACATTTGATCGCCTCACAAGGGGTGCGGACGACATGTTCGGCCTACTCGCCGTTGACGCGGACGGTCAAGGATCGGGTGTGGCCCACTGCGTGGTGCATCCCACCACCTGGTCTTGGCGACCGTCTTGCTATCTCGAGGACCTCTTCGTGTCGCCCGAGGCACGCGGGACCGACCTCGGTCGACGTTTGCTCGAAGAGGCTAAGCGAATGTCTGTCGCACGCGGTGCCGCACGCCTCTACTGGCATACGCAGGAGTACAACGGCAGGGCGCGCTCGCTGTATGACCAGGTGGCGCGGCCAACGTCGTTCATCGTCTACGAGATGTAACGGTCGTGCCAAACCTGCGCACCATGGTGACCGAGCTCGGCACTGGACTCGGCATGCTGGGGGATGACGACCTCGATGAGGTCTTGGCCACCCGCTCTCCGGTGATGCACAGCCTTTCACCCGACAACTGGGATCTCCTTCGATCGATCCGCGCCGGCGGCGCCTACGACGCCGAGTTTCACTCGGCCTGGCTGAATGGGCGTACGTTCCTCACTGCACGCGATGGTTTGCGTGGCCGCCGACCAGAGCTCGTGGAGTGGAAGGGGGCCGTCCGAGGCAGCGGTGACGAAGTTGCCCCGGTGGACCTGCGAATTGACCACGTCTACTTGGTCAGCTGCAAGTACATGTCGGACATCCTGTTTAACGCCTCACCCTCCCATATCTTCGATTCCTTGTTGGTTGGCGGCCTCGCAGGGCGTCGGCGAGGCGCTGGAGGGAATTGGTATGCCGAAGTCGCCCCCGCCCATTATCAGCAACTCTTCGACGCCGTCCGCGTCGCCCTCCGAGGTGAAGAGCGCGAGACCGCAACAGGGGAAGCCGTGCCCTACGCCGACGGAGGCGCGCCTCGGGCCCTGCCCGGACTCGAATTGCCCGTTCGCCTCGAGGCACGTCCCAACGGTGTCGTGGCGCAGCATTCGTCAGCTGCCCTACAAGATCTCCCTCGCCGCGCCATCGACCTGACGTCCGCCCACCGAGTTGCCCTGGGAGAGCGGCTCAAATCCGGCTGGCCTGGTGAGTCCATGGCGGCCTACCGCGAGCTTTCCGATGAGGTGGCGCGAGTCTCCGCTTCCCGGTGGCATACAGCCCTGTCGGCGGGCGCCCATTCCGGCGAGGCCATGCTCTGGCGCCTCTTGCGAATGGGCAGTGCGCCATATTTCGTGCTTGGTTCCAGCGCGGCGCGCTCACTACGACTTCGTATCGCCACGCCATGGGATTGGAAGCAACTTTTCCGATTGGTGCGACTAGAGATCTTTCCCCAACCAGGTGGGCAGCCACGCGTGGGCTGGATGGCCACGGTTCGTGAGCGTGCCTCGGGCCAAGTTCGTGAGGTGTCAGGTCACGTCGAGGTGCGATGGAGCCACGGGCGGTTCGGCGGACCTCCCGAGGCCAAGGGATACCTCGACACGAGCCATCACCTGGTCCCGGGCTACTTCCCGCTCCAATGAGGGCCTTCGATCTGTCGGTGTTCGCGGCACCCTTGCGCGTTCCGGAGTTGCAAGAGGGACCCGTCCGCTTACGTCCGTTCCTGCTGTCCGATCTTTCTCTGATCCGCCAGGCGGCGACCGATCCGTATATTCCCGCCATCACCTCTGTCCCGTCGGGCTACAGCGACGATGAGGGCCGCGCCTTCATCGCACGACAACATCATCAAGCGATCCATGGCCATGGCTACTCATTCGCGATCTCCGAGGCGGCCGACCCCCGCCTGGGGATCGGAGGTTTGGGATTGTGGCTCCACGAGATCGAGAGCGGACGCGCCACGATCGGTTACTGGCTCATTCCTTCCGCTCGAGGAAAAGGGCTCGCGGGATGGGCTCTGCGAGGGGTCGTCGCGTTCGCTTTTGAGGTTCTCGCCATTCCACGTCTTCATCTGTTCATAGAGCCCTGGAACATCGCGTCGCAACGCACGGCCGAATTCGCCGGCTTCACGCGGGAGGCGCTGCTCGTCGGATGGGAAAGAATCGATGACATTCAGCGCAACGTCTACTCTTATTCGCTGTTACGCGAAGGGTGGATGACCGACGCGACTTCGGAGCCGACCGATGCTAAGGACTGAAACAGGCCCATCATCCGACTCATTACGACAAAAAATGCAACGACGAAGCCGCCTCGCGCTACCTGCCATGATTGCCGTCAACGTGGTGCTCTTTTGGGTGATCGTCGGTCTGGGCGCTACTGCAGCCAGCGCGGGCATCTCCCACGTCGTGACCGTTCACCACACCCGAATTTATGCAACAACGACCACAACGTCTGGACCTGAGAAGGTCGCGGTCCACGGCCACAAAGAGGGACCGCTCGCAGTGGCCTTCTCGATTATGGGCGTGATCGTGGTGGCGGTATTCATCGTTGGATTGAGCTCACTGTCGGTCCGGCGCCGGACACGAGATCGACCGGCCACAGAACAACGAGAAACGCCTGATCACCGAGGGGGACTGTTCGGATGATTGATTCCGGCATTCCGACATCGATTCCATGAGCGAGGGTGAGGGCTCCGTCGTCACGCGTCAAGGCTAAGGGGCGTTGACCAAGGAGTGAGCCGCCATATCAAAATAGGCCCGCAACTCCTCGGCATCATCGGCCGAGAGACCGTGGTCCAGCATCTGGTCGGTGGCGGCGCGCATATGGCGCAACCAGGCATCTCGTTCAGCCGGACCGATGACGAATGGAACATGCCGCATGCGCAACCTTGGATGACCCCGTTGCTCGTTGTAGGTAGACGGACCTCCCCAGTACTGCATGAGGAACAGGGCCAGGTGACGTTTTGCCTCGGTCAGGTCGTTTGGATACAACGGTCGCAGCAAAAGGTCGCCAGCGACACCCAGGTAGAAGCGGTCGACCAGATCAATGAAGAATTGTTCGCCGTTCACCCGATTGAAGAGCACGTCCACGGTGACGACGGTAGACGCTCTAGACTGCCCACGGTTTCGCGGCCGTAGTTCAATGGTAGAACCTCAGCCTTCCAAGCTGATCATGCCGGTTCGATCCCGGTCGGCCGCTCCAAGAGTTGTCCCAGTTCAGAGACCTGATCGTACGGTCCATCGAGGTCGCCAGTCAGTTTCAAAACCGTCGTCGTGCAACAACCGTGCATTACGGGATGTCGCGTCCTCAGCTAGCGACGCAGCGGATGTCGGCAAAAAGGATCCGATTCAGCCTTCGACAGCACGGCCACTCCGAGCCCGTAATCGACACGGAAATACACCTCGCCGTGGGATCTTCGATCGAAATGGACGGTGGCGGCAGCAGCCACTTGGAAGAATCCGGACATGGCGCGGAGCGACCACACTCAGTAGGGCCATCCGCCACCTGGATCACACGATCCGAAGTCTTGATCGAGCGGACGGCGAAGTTGCTTTCCGCCAGTGCAGGGTGCTCCCGTGCGCCGGAACTGTGTGCGGTCGTTCGGTACTGTGGGGCGTCACACCCTTCAGGGGCATCGAAAGGCCAACCGCTAGGCTTCAGGCGTGGTGCCCGACCGCGAATTCGCCGACCACACTTCCCTGTCCGGCCCTTCAGCCGATCTGGTGACGTCTTCTGAGGATCCAGACATCCAAGTCCGCGAACCTGCGCGGAGACGAACGCGGAGGCGGAGACTCAGTCGCCGGGGCAAACTCGTGTGCGCATTGATCGTGGCACCGCTCGTCGTCGTGCTGTTATGGGCGACCGTTTCCTATTCGGTCTGGATGCTGCGGCCCACGAGCCTCTCATGGAAAGTGAATAGCGTTGAATGGGTGCGGTACAACGTCCCCTTCGGCATAGGCAACTGGGTCGCCGACCACGTCGAGCAGGATTACTACAGCAGCCAAGCGCCCAAAAAGGGCGGGCCGCAACTGAAGAGCCTGCCCAAGGTGGGGGTAAAGCACACCACGGCCCCAGCGACGAAAGCGTGGCCGTTGGCGATCACTCCGATTTTCTCCAACCCGCTTCCCGGCGAGGGGGTCTGGCAGCTGACCGGACCATCGATCGATGGTGGTGCACCCGTTTTGGTAACGACGTATCGTCCGGACCCCAACTACCCACAGATCGTGGCCTACGTCGCCTGGTTCGACCACACACGTACCGAGCTCGGGTATTACCCGGGCCGCTATGAGCCGCCGAATGCAGCCGTGCGCGGGCCCACGATGGTCCCATACAGCCAGCGTTCTCGTCTCCTTGCGACCTTCAATGGCGGCTTCACCTATGTCGACGGCGACAACGGGTCAGCCGATAACGGCCAAACGAACGAGCCGCTGAAGGACGGCAACGCGACGCTCATTGGATATACGGATGGTCGCGTCGACATCGCGGATTGGAGCGGGGGACCGAACCCAGGCCCGGACGTCGCATGGGCCCGACAGAGCCTAGCTCCGATCGTCTGGAACAGTCAGCTGAATCCCACATTGGACACTAATCCGGACAGCCCGCAGTGGGGATACACGCTCGGCGGCGTTACCCGAGTTTGGCGCACGGGCGTTGGCATCGATGCCCGCGGCAACCTCATTTATGTTGCCGCGAATTATCAGACAGTGGTCAGCATCGCGCAGATCCTTCAGCACGTCGGAGCGGTGCGGGCAATGGAGTTCGACATCAACCCTGAATGGCACACGCTCAACACGTACAACCCCCCAGGCCTCAACCCCACGATGGTTGGGCCCAACCCGAATCAGTCGCCCGACCGCTACCTCGTCCCCGATGACCGTGACTTCTTTGCGGTCTACCGACCGGTTCCCGGCCCGGTGACTGTCCCCTTCGGGTAGGGATCGCTCGCCTGCGACAATTTACATCACGTTCGTTCCATCGCGTCCGCCTGTAACAGGCTTCAACTCCACGCCAAAGTATCCCCGAATGCCGGGAGGGTGGGATACTGAAAGAGTGCGGCAATCGACGCGGACCGCGCGCCTGGCTGAGCTGATGAACCGCCCCAGGTAGGCATCGACCTCATTCTTGGACATGTCGGTTATCTTCGCAGACACGGCGCGACCAGAACCTTCCCCTGTTCGCCGGGACAGTGCCTTCGTTCGCCACAACGGAGATACCGTGACGCCGTGGATTTTCCAGAGCTGTTAGTCGCTGATGCTGCCGAATAGCGGACCTGGTTGAGAAGCGCGCGACGGGTATGTACCCGTGTAGTTGGTGTTGGTTGCACCGACTACACGGGTGAGGTGGCATCGGCAATACATACCGATGACTCTGAACCGCACTGATCGTCTGACTAGCGTCAACAGTTTTTGAATAGAGGAGGACGAGGGGTCATGGGGAACATTCGGGTCCATCAGTTTGCTTCGCTTGACGGGGTTATTGATAACCCCAGTTGGACATTCGACTTTGGGTTTGATCCTCGAATGGGGGAGGCGATCGGTGGCGCCATGAGCACTTGCGAGGGAATCCTGCTTGGGCGCAAGACCTACGAGATGTTCGCACCAGCATGGTCGTCACGGACGGGCGAGGAGGATCCTGGGGCACCGTTCATGAACGACACCACCAAGTATGTCGTGTCGTCGACGCTTGACCGGCTCACGTGGCGGAACTCGGAACTGGTGGGTCCCTACGACGCCAAACGCATCAAGGACCTCAAGGACTCCGTGTCCGGCGGGCTCTATGTGAGTGGGAGCGGGACGCTAGTTCGGGCGCTCCTCGCCGACGGGCTGGTCGACGAGCTCCATCTGTTCGTGTACCCCGTTACACGTGGGGCTGGCCCACGACTGTTCACCGAAGTCACCGGCGCCGCCACATGGTCACTCGCCGGTTCCACGACTTACGATAACGGCGTGGTCTATCTTCACTACTCCCGATGACCTCGTTTTCCGTCTAGCCCCCATTTGGAACTTCGCGGCTGACTAGCCCAGAACGATGGGCCTTGATTTGCCTTGAACGGCTCGCCGTAGCGATCCCCCGAAGCGACTTCGATCGCGATGATTCCGGCGTCCGTGTCTCGTCTACCCAGGATGAACACGAGAGGACCGAAGGTGACCGACGTCGTTTTGGTACCCGGAGCGGGCGGCGTAGCCACCCTCTACTGGCGTCTCGTTAGCGCACGACTTGAGCGTGCTGGCCATCGGGCGCTCCCCGTAGACCTGCCCGGTGGCGATCCCGACTCGGGTTTGCCGGAATACGTGGCGCTCGTCGTAAGCGCTATCCGAGACTCTGCTGAGCCGCTTGTTGTGGCCCAATCTCTCGGTGGATTCAGCGCCGTGATGGCGTGCGATTGGGTTCAGGCTCGTGGTTTGGTCTTCGTCAACGCGATGGTTCCTGCACTTGGGGAGACACCAAGGGAATGGTGGGAGGCAACGGGTGCCATCGACGCAAGGGTTGCGTCCGCCAAAGCAGGGGGTTACAGCGAAGAGTTCGACGTGGAAACGTACTTTCTGCACGACCTGGGACCCGAGGACGCCGCTTCCGTTCTCGCCAATCCTGGCTACGAATCGGATGTAGCGTTCCGCCAATCCTGCGATGTCGCAAGGTGGCCCGACGTACCGACCGCCGCAGTCATAGGGCGCGACGATCGTCTATTTCCACTTGAATTCCAGCGACAAGTGCTTCAAGAGCGCGCTGGCATAGACGCAACCGTCATCTCCGGCGGTCACCTCCTCGCGTTAGCCAACCCCGACGGGCTGGTCGAGGTCCTCCTCAAGCTGGCGACTTAGCCAGCCCCATTGTGTCTGGCTCCAGTTGCTGAGAATCTCGCCGCGAAAGGACGACACGTGTGGACCGTCGTGCCCGGATCAAAGGGCGCCGGCACCGCCCCCGAATCCGGTTCGTCCCCTTGCGAGCCAGGGTCGCCCCGTAGAGCCTGGTGCATTATTGGTATGGGGAACCGGTGGAACAGGAGGCCAGCGACGATGTCGTCCATCGAGGGAGAACTCGTCACCGAAACGTTTGAGTACGACGGTGGCCGTCAGGTAACGGCGTACCTGCCACCCGATCCGCCCGAGGCAGTCGTGTTCGCCGGTGACGGCCAGTTGATCGCGCAATGGGGAGGAGATCTCGAGGCGGCCGACGTACCGCCCACGGTGATCGTCGGTGCACACCGGCTGGACGATCTTCTACGAGGCACTTTTGACCTTCGCCGGAAAACCCTGCGGTGACGATTTTGGCGGTTGGCGCGCCATCATTGCCGAGGAGATGGAGGCGGGGATGCACTTCTACTACTTGGGTCTACCTCGATAGATCTGGGTAGCCCAGAATGCCGGCTTAGAGAGACACTCCGTCACCCTGCCTTCTCGAACTCGTCAACAGCGTGCAACAGCCAACATCCAACGGGGGCCCGAGGTGTGGCTCATCGGCACAGCGGAGCTACTGGTCGTCGGGGCCGACGAAGTCCGGCTCGGAGACGACGACAAGGTCATCCAGCCCCAGTCCCCAGAGGGGCCCCTCTAGGAGAAGGGGGGCGATGAGGGAGGAGAACTCATCAGCAGATAGGTCATTATCTACTTGGAGCCAGTGGTCGATGAGCGTGATGCAGGACCCAGCCCAGGAGCGGGCGACCAACGAGACCTGTCGGCGGGGGGAGGCGCCCATGTCATTGACGATCCGCACGAAGACCCGCTCTGCTGTAGCGGTCACTGCCGCCGTCAAAGTCGCCCGACCCTGACCGTTGCCCGCGCCGGACAATGCGACGCGGTACAGATCTCGGTTGGCGTCAACGTGCCGACAAAACGTCACCACGCCGCTGCCTTGAGCGATCGGCTCTTGCCTACTGGTCGTCACGGCTGATTCCGCCTCGGTGGCAAGGTCCGCCACCAGGTCGCCGACGACGGCCCTGAGCAGATCTTCCAGGTCGTGGAAGTGAGCGTAGAAGGTCGCTTTGGACATGTCCGCTCGCGCCGTGAGGGCCTCGATGGTGACCGAGTCATAGCCCTGCTCTATGACAAGCGCGACGAACGCTTCCCGCAGCGCCCGCCGCGATCGCCGTACTCGGCGGTCAGTCCCGTCGCTTGGTTCTCCCATTGCCAATAACTTACCCCTAGTCTGTTACCATACGCTTCATCTAGTATCATACTGTGACTCTTAATACGAAGTATTTCACAGAAGGGTGAGAAGTGGCAGTAGAAGCAGGGACCAATCAGGATCTGACCGAGCTGGACGCTCGCAGGTTCGTCGCCGGGTGCGGCCTCCACTCGCATAACGAGCGTCCGGCGATCCTCCGGCTGAGGCCGCTGACCGAGAACCGGGGTGGCGAGTGATCATCAACGTCCACCCAGAGGCGACCGGAGCCCTACTCCAGAAGGGCAGCACGCTCTGGTTCCTCGTCTTCACGGGACCGAACGGGGCAAAGTGGGACATGCAGCTGGTGGCCCCCAACGAACTGAGCGAGGCCCTCCGTCATGGCTACTCCGACGCAGATGTCGTCGGGTACATCACGCGGCAACTCGGTGCCGCGGGCTACCGGGTTCATCACCGTCCTCGTGGCACCGACAAGGCTGCGTGGTCGCTTACCTACTCGGTTAGGTCAATCTTTACCCGGGCTGCTCGCGGGAGTGACCTGATGCAGGCTCAATCGAGCGCGAGGATGTCTCGTGCTGGTGAGAACTACTTGTCTTGTCGTCTGCATTTGGCTTGAAAGTTCCGTCGGTGACGGACTCCAGTAGGTTCGTGCGAGCGATGTAGCCATCGCACAGCCTGCCCTGTAACTCGTGGAGAGAGACCCAGTCCGGGGGCCAGTAGGGTCACTGGGCGGGACGGGCCGAGAGACGAACGGCGGACCAGGGAGAGCATCGATGACAGGCCAGAGTGACGAACAGCAGAATGAGCAGGTCCACGAGTGGGGAGAGGCCGTCCCGGCCTCCTCTGGCCACGCCGAGCCAGGCGACATCATCACCGAGTCCGGCCTGGCCATTGCCCCAGAACCTCTGGTCGGCCACGACGTGTCGACCGCCCTCGAAGAAGACGAGCCCGAGCACACCATCCCGTCGGGCCCGTTGTGGGCCATGAAGGAGCGCCGGCATATCCAGTGGCACCTCCTGCCCGCCCACGAGCGGCACGAGCGGATCCGCGAGTGCCTAGCCGCCGACGACCTGACTCTCTACTGCATCGACGACGGAGGGCGCCACGCCATGATCGGGCGCCGCGTCGGTGTCTCGCCTAACGGCTGCGAATACACGCTGCTTGGCCGCATCACCCGCCAACGCTACGAGGAACTGCGCGACGAGGTCGTCCCGCTGGTCAATTGCTTCGACACAGCCACCGAGATTGGACTGTGCGGGGTGGCCATCGAAGAGAACATTCTCTCGTCCAATGTCTTTGATGTCGCCACCTACAGCAACATTGACGACGTCCCCGAGGAGTACCGGCCGGGCTCGCCGTTCCACCACTTCCCTCAGGACCTGGACATCATCGCCTACTGAGACCCTTTTGCTGGGTGCTCCACTGCCCCGGGTCGGGGAGATAATCCATTGCTCCTCTGGATCGCAGCGGACTACGCTCGGACCTCCGACAACGAAGGCCCACGGACGCCGAGAAGTCCGACGCTCATGAACTATCAGTCCGATCCCGTCAAGGACCACACTCGGCCTCTGTGAGCAGAAGGAATCGCCGTTCGGAACAGCGCACCGAACGGCGACGTGCCCCCATACCCTGCACGAACCATTTGATCGTTGCCCCCCTCTGGGTAGCGTACGGGGCCAACCTTGGGACACTTCTGCGGAGCTGTGATGCCGTGGGGGCATGCATGGCCGTACCGGAAACTGATCATTATCGCAACGCATTGAAGAAGGGCGACACCCTGACGGCTCGACCATGCTTGCACTGGGTGGACTCCAAAATCGGTTGGATTGATCGACAGCAACGCCAGGGTGCTCGGATAATCGGAGTCGAGCTGGACGAGGACTCGATTTCCCTCTGCCAGGTTCGCCAAGCAGTCACACGAAGCGTCATTCTCCTCGGTCACGAGCACTCCGGACTTCCACCCGAGGTGTGGCCTTTCCTCGATCAGATTGTGGAGATTCCCATGATGGGCGTGGGTCAATCCCTCAACGTGGCCGTCGCCGGCTCTTTGGTTCTATACAAGCTCGCGGGGCTCTCCTGAGGATGGCGGGTCGATCGGGTGAGCCAGTACTGGATGTGGCGGGGGCTTGACAGCTGATCAGCAAATCAGACAACCTCCCGACCGGGATGACTCTGTACCCTGACCGAGGTCACCCATCCCTATACCTCGCTGTACGACTTCCGAACATGCCCGCGCCTCGATCGCATCCCGAGTCTGACCCATGACTCTTACTGACGTTGCGCTCTGGCGACGGCTCCGCGTGCCGAAGAAGCTCATCGCACTGCTCGACTAGGAAACTGTTGAACAATCGCCATTTGAGGCGTATGTTCAATCTTGCAAGCTCCGGATATGTCTGACCGAAGCGCCGGTGTGAAGAGGGTCGAGGCCGGTCACCCAGGTGGGCATAGCCCGAGAGTGGTCCCTTTTTGACGATCCGGGCTTGCGCGTCAGCAATTATGTGGCCCTGAGCAGCCGCTCTCCGTGGTAATCGATTCCGAAGACCATCCTTCGCAGGTTGATGGCGACCAGACGCAGACATGCCGAACTCGGTCCTCTCCACTCCTCGGAATCGGAGTCGTCGGTTGCCCTTGGCCACCATCCGGGCAATGGAGCTACATCCCTTGCTAATTCAGAACCGATCAGTAGAATACTGCGTATGCTACTGATCGCAACAACCCTGGGTTGGTCGTCGTGAGCGTCCGGCACGCCCTGTTGGCCCTCCTGAGCGAAGGCCCCAAGTACGGGCTGCAGCTACGTCAGGAATTCGAGACACGGACCGGTGAGGTGTGGCCGCTGAACGTCGGGCAGGTGTACACCACCCTCCAGCGGCTTGAGCGCGACGGCCTCATCGAGGCGGATGATTCCACCGCCGACGAGGGACCGCAGAAGGGCTTCCATATCACTGAGGAAGGTGCGGCCGCGCTGGCCGAGTGGCTGCGCACGCCGCCCGACCTCTCCTCCCCGCCGCGCGACGAGCTGGTGATCAAGGTGCTCGTCGCGATCGAGCTCCCCGGCGTCGATGTGCACGAGGTGGTGCAGGTGCATCGTCGCTATCTGGTGGAGCTCATGCAGCAGTGGACGCGCCTCAAGGAGGACGAGGCCCGCTTCGATCTGAACTTCGCTCTTGTCGTCGACGCCGAGCTGTTCCGCCTGGATTCTCTGATTCGGTGGCTCGACACGGCTGACGGCCGACTGAAGAGAGCCGCGGTGGAGGGCCGGGCACCGGTCCGCCCACCGTTCCCCCTCCCTAAGGCCCGGCGCAACGTGGGAGTGAAGAGATGAGTTACCTCGAACTACGCGATGTCTCCAAGGTCTACGGAGAAGGGGCCGCAGAGGTGCACGCTCTTCAGCGCATCGATCTGTCGGTTGACGCCGGGTCCCTGGTGGCGATCATGGGCGCCAGCGGCTCGGGCAAGAGCACCCTTTTGACCATCGCCGGCAGCCTCGAGGCTCCCAGTAGCGGTGAGGTCTACATCGAAGGTCGGCCTCTGTCGTCGCTCTCGCGCAATGGCAAGGCACAGCTCCGCAGACAGTCCGTCGGCTACGTCTTTCAGGACTACAACCTGCTCGCCGGGCTGAGCGCAGTCGAAAATGTGGCACTTCCCCTCGAGCTCGACGGCGTCGCAGCCCGCAAGGCCCAGTCGGCGGCACTCGAGTCGCTCGAGACTTTCGGACTCAAGGACCGGGCATCGCACTACCCCGACATGCTTTCAGGTGGCGAGCGCCAGCGCGTCGCCATTGCCCGCGCTGTGGTGGGCAACCGTCGGCTGCTCCTGGCCGACGAACCTTCGGGCGCGCTCGACTCGAATAATGCAGAGGCTGTCATGCGCCTGATCCTGGCGGCCTGCCGCGGCGGCATGGCCGCTGTCGTCGTGACCCACGACGCCCAACTCGCTTCGTGGGCCGACCGCGTGGTCTTTCTGCGTGACGGCAGGGTGGTCGACCAGACACTCCCTGTCGAAGACCCAGAAGCATTCCTCGCCCAACTCCCGAAACGGTGAGCGTCGGCATCCTCGAGCGGTCGGTCACCGGGTCGGCCCCCGAACCGACAACAGGCGGTGTCCCGGCTCGCCAGGCCATGGTCCGCTGGGCCTGGCGCCTCTTCAAGCGCGAGTGGCGCCAACAGCTGCTCATCCTGCTCCTCATCGTGGTGGCCGTGGCCGCGGTGGTAGTGGGCGCGACGGTCGCCACCAACACCCCGCCTCCGGCAAACGCCGGCTACGGCACGGCCGACGATCTGGCGACCTTCACGAGCTCGGCGAAGCAGTCCGATCTGCACTCGGCGGCCGCCCAGATTGTCGCGCTGCAGCACCGCTTCGGCACGGTCCAGGTCATCGAGAACGAGTCATTCCCCGTCCCCGGCAGCACCCAGACCTACGACCTTCGGTCCCAGGATCCGCACGGCCCCTACGCAGGCCCGATGCTCCAGCTGCTCTCCGGGCACTACCCGACCGGCTCCAACGAGATCGCCCTCACGCCTGGGCTGGCCTCCGCGTTCAGGCTCAGGGTCGGCGACACATGGTCCGCCCAAGGCGGCAAGACAGTGGTCGGCATGGTGCAGAACCCCCAAAGCCTGCTCGACGAGTTCGCCCTGGTTCCGCCGGGGCAGGTCACGCACCCGACGGCGATCGACGTCCTCTTCGACGCACCTGGCGTGGAGGCCGCCCGCATCGGGTCCAACGTCTCGACGCCGGGCTCGCTCAACGGCAACGCGATCAATCCGGAGACCATCGTGCTGGCGTTGGCGACGGTCGGCATGCTGCTGATCGCGCTGGTCTCGATTGGCGGATTCACGGTGCTGGCGCAGCGTCGACTGCGCGCCATCGGGATGCTCGAATCCATGGGGGCGACGGATCGCAACGTCCGGCTCGTGCTGGAGGCCAACGGCGTCATCGTCGGTGCCGTGGGCGCCGTGGCGGGTTTCGGGCTGGGACTGGTGGCGTGGCTCGCGTACCGGCCACACAACGAGCAGAGTGCGCACCACCTGATCCCCATGTTCGCCCTGCCGTGGACAGTGATCGTGGTGGCGATGGTGCTGGCGGTCGTCGCTACCTTCTTCGCCGCCGGCCATCCGGCCCGCGCCATCACCCGCGTCCCGGTCGTCGCCGCATTGGCCGGTCGCCCGGCCCCGCCGCGCCAAATCCACCGCTCGTTCGTTCCCGGCGTGGTCGCGCTCGTCATCGGCTTCGTTTTCTTCTCACTCTCGGGCGCGGGGTCCGAAGGCAGCGGTGTGATCTGGTTGATCCCGGGCTTCGTCGCGCTGATCGTGGGGATCATCCTCGTGTCACCCTTCTTCCTGGCCCTGCTGGCACGGGCGGGGCGAAAAGCTCCGATCGCTGTCCGGTTGCCCCTGCGTGATCTCTCGCGGTACCGGGCCCGGTCCGGTTCGGCCCTTTCGGCCATCAGCGTCGGGGTCCTCATCGCCGTAGTCATCTGCGCCGTCGCTGTCGCCCGTTACAGCAACGACTTCGACTACGTCGGCCCGAACCTTGCGTCCAACCAACTCGCCGTGTGGAGTCCCAACGGCCAGAATGGCAACAACCCCAATCCCAGCGCGCCGACGCGGCAGAACATCGAATCCCAGGAAGCCGGCGTGCACGCCATCGCCTCTGCTGTCGGTGCCACCGACGTCGTGGAGCTGGACAATCCAGCGCCCTCGGTCGGCCTGCAGAACCCGAGTGGAACGGGCCGGCAGTGGGACGGACAGATCTACGTGGCGACGCCGGCGCTGCTGCGGGCCTACGGCATCAATCCATCGTCCATTCCGTCCACCGTCGACGTCCTCAGCTCGCGTCCGGGACTCTCGGGCTCAGGCGTGCAGCTGACCTATGGGAGAGGAGGCGGCAAGGGCAGCGGTCAACTGGTAGGCCCCGGCGCAGGTGGTGGCGGTCTCGGTCCCGGCGCGGGTGGTGGCGGCCCGGGTCCCGGCAACACGAACAACTGCTCCCCCGGGTCGTGTATCGCCCACCCGGCAGTGTTGGAAGAGAGCCAACTACCCACGGGCACGGATGCACCGAACACGGTGATCACCGAGAGTGCGTTGCGTCGGCTCCACCTGGCCAGCCTGAGCAGCCTCGATGGCTGGATCCTCCAAGCCCACTCCCCGATCACCTCGGCCCAGATCATGAACGCCCAAGCCTTGGCGGCCACCAACGACCTGAGCGCCGAATCGAAGAACGACGCTCCAACCTCGTCCGAGATCGTGAATGGGGCCACCATCTTCGCCATTGCGCTGGCCCTCGGTATCCTCGCCATGAGCATCGGCCTCATCCGCAGCGAGACGGCAGGCGAGCTGCGCACCCTGACCGCCACCGGGGCGAGCTCTCGGACCCGGCGCACCCTGACCGCGGTCACCGCCGGCGGCCTCGCCTTCCTCGGCGCGCTGCTCGGGACGGTGGCCGCCTACGTCGGGCTGGCCGGATGGTTCCACTCGAACGCGCTGGAAGGTGGTCTGTCGGACATCATCGACCACATTCCCTGGAGCAACCTGTTCCTCATCGTGATCGCCATGCCGGTTGTGGCAGCCATCGTCGGCTGGGTTCTGGCGGGACGGGACCCGACGGGGCTCTCCACGCGGCCGATGGAATAGGACGCCCGGGGGGAGGCTCGGTCCGGTCCCGCAAAGGCGTTGCCGGGACGCCTTCATGGTCTAAGTCGTTTCGATTGTTACGTGAAGAGGGGAAGCTGTAGTGAGTTTCGGTGACTGAGCCGCAGGCGGAGATATCACTCGAGCAGTCGAACGACCGTCAGGCCACGTGGCGTGCCCGGTCCCGTTGGGTGGTCCATCTTGGTCTGCTGTGCTCAGCCGCGGCGGCATTCGGCACACTGCAGCTTCTGCACGTGAGTGACACCTCTCACATCATCGTCGGCTTCGTGTTTGTCGGACTGGTGGCCATCCACCTCGTCCAGCGACGCCGGACCATCGCCCGCATGGCAACCCGGCTTGTCCGGACCCAGACGTTCGGCGCTCGAATAACCCGGCTCGCCGTCTCGGATCTTCTCCTGTTTTTCATCGGTGTGAACATGCTCGTGTCGGGGATCATTGACTGGGACCGGGGCCAACCAACACAGCTTCCACTACCCGTACCATTCGACCGGTGGCACCTCGACTCGGGGCTCGTCCTCGCCATCTACCTGTTGGTACACACCTGGCGTCGGAGAAAGCGCCTGTGGCGCTCGACGATCCGCTAGCGGCATACACCCGCATCGTGAAGACCTCAATGCGAATGTGATCTTCCGCGGGGCCGGCTCTGTTCAGGGGCACCTCGGAATGTACGCCGCTGGTGGGTTCACGTCGCAGTCGGTCAAAACTTCCGTCCGCCGACCGGCTGGCTCGGCCCCCAAAAAACTGACTTTTATGCTCGTGAAGTAGCGTCGGCCGGCGGCGGTCACCGTGTCGGAGAGAACGAACCGGGCCCTAAAGAGGTGAAACGTGCCCTCGGCACAGTCAGGAGTGCAGTTGTTCTGCCGCAAGATTCCAGCGCCACTGGCGTACGTGGCGTTCCACTTCGACCAGGTCAGTTTCTGCGCGACTGCGTTGCCATCGCCGCACGCCAGCACGATGCGAGTCGGCTTTACCCGACCGGGCGAGGTGCAGTTCCAATCGATCAATGGCAACTTGACCGGGCGGGTGGCCGCATCCGATGGCTCGGTGCCGAACCATCCGCAGAGAAGGATGGCCGACAGGAAAACAAGAGCGCAGAGGTGCCGGGACTTCAAGGCTGCTGCCGCGGGCGCATCAATTGCTGCCGTTCCCACCGTCGCCGTCGTCACCGACATCGTCCGTCTGCCACCTCTTCAACCAGCCGCCGAGTTGCTTACCGAGGTCCTGCACGTTGCCAGCGGTGCGGTCGAGAAACTTCGAGAATCTCTCCCCGTAGTGAGCCACTGCCGCGTTGAACTCGGCCGATGGCGGCGGCTCTTGCCCCCGCCTCGGGTAGTCGCCGGCCAGAATGCGGTCGTACTCGCCGGACTGCACCCATTCGCGTCAATTCCTTGACCCGTCGCACGGCGATGGGATGCGTGAGGCTGAGTTCGGCCCAGAAACGCGTATGGCGCGAGAACAGATCCTCCTCGTCCTCGTATTCGGCCGATTGCTTGAGGAAGGACTCGAGGCTCATTCCGGGCACGGCCCCGCCGGCCAGGCGCATCAGCACGCGGCAAGGCGCCAGGGGGTCACCCATCACAAGCGCGGCCGCCCGATCGCAGGACAGCTCGGCCGCCCGCGACCACTCGAGCAGCGCGAAGTACAACCCGCGAATGGGGAGTCCGAGGAGAAGCGACTTGGGGAGGGCTCCTTCCATGAATTGCTTAAGGAGCAACAGTGCCGTCGAGTAATAGTTGTGCTCCGACAGCACATGCCCGAGCTCATGGCCCAAAACGGTCTGTATCTCTTCGGGCGAATACGATCCGATCAATGACGAATTGACCACCACAATCGGCGTCTTGGCCCCGATTGCCATGGCATTCACCGTTGGATTGTTGATCATGTAGAGATCTGGCACCGTCGCAAGGTCGAGAATCGACGCGCACTGGACATACCGAGTCCATGTGTCAGGCACCTGGTCGGTGCCCAGCCGAACCGCGTTGCCCATCACCATCTGGCGTAGACGGCGCTCATGCCCCAGGTCGGTCAACCGCTTGATGACCTTGTCGAGTAAAGGGACGGAGTGGAGCGCCGACGTGGCAGCTCGATCAGCCGGATGTTCGTAGGCCTTGGCGCTTATCTGCTCGAAACGGTGCGCCAGTTCAATCGCCATGGCCTTCTCCCCTGATATGCGTTACCCGACACTACGTCGAGGTTCGGGCCCCCGGGCCGCGCACCATCGAAGACCCCTCGACTGCGGTCTACGGCCGACATTGCGCGAGGCTTTGGCCCGGTCCCCAAGGAGGCGTCTACCAGAGGAGGTTGCGATGACGAATGGCAGCGACCTTCTGTCTCGGCCCGATGTGAGACGGGCCGGCGGTGCGGCGGACCATTGAGGGCCCCAATGGGCCGAACGATCCTGGCCCTGACCTGGCTTCTCGACGTGCGCGTCGGAACCGCGGCATCTTGTTGGTGGTTCTGCTGGCCCTGATCGCTGCCGGCCTCTGGTTGGGTTTCGGACGTGGACATGGAGCATGGCGCGATCCCCTCTCCCGCGCATCACGCGCTCCGCCCTCTTCCAGCTGCTCATAAGGCAAATCCCCGCCTTGATCCCGACTGGGAGGGCGATGGGAAGCCCGTCACGATCGCCTTCGGCGGCGACGTCAACTTCCCTTCCGGTAGCACGCTGGGTGACCGCCTGGCCGCCGATCCTGCAACCGCCCTCGGCACCGGGGTGCCGTCACTCCTCTCAGGCGTCAACCTCAGCATGGTGAACCTCGAGACGGCGGTCACCAATGGCACATGCCCTGATCCACAACCCAAGTCCTACGACTTCTTCGCCCCCGCCAGCGCCATCACCGCCTTGCAGTCGGCCGGAGTAACCCTGACGACCGAGGCCAACAACCACGGCGAAGATTGTGGTCCCGCCGGCCTCCAGATGGCGTTGTCGGCCCGGGCCCAGGCCCACTACACGGTCCTCGGCATCGGGCAGAATGCGGCAGCAGGCCTTCACCCCTTACCAGACGACCATCGACGGCGAGCACATCGGGATCATCGCCGCCACCCAGGTCATCGACGACGATCTGCAGTCCGGCTGGACGGCCACCGCGACCCAGCCCGGTCTGGCCTCCGCCTATGACGTGGCCGACCTGGTGTCCGCCGTGGAGGCGGCGCGCAAGGTTGACGACACCGTCGTCGTCTTTCTCCACTGGGGCGTCGAGCTCGACGCCTGCCCCGACCCCTGCAAGAACCACTGGCGACCTTGTTGGTGCAGGCGGGAGCAGACATCATTGTCGGCAGCCATGCCCACGTGTTGCTGGGAGGCGGCTACCTCGGTTCGGCCTACGTGGACTACGGGCTCGGTAACTTCGCCTTCTACAACACTCCGGCGCCGACCGATCAAAGCGGCTCCCTCGTCATCACCGCCGCCGGGCGCCACATCGACAATGTCACGTGGCGCCCGGCGCTCATCGAGGGCGAGCTCCCGGTACCTCTGGCCGGCGCGGCGGCCGCCGAGGCCCTGCAGAATTGGACGAACGCGCGCACCTGTACGGATTTGTCGGCAGGCCCCGGCACGTCGGTGGCGACCAGTACGACTGAGACGTCTCCGGCATCCCCCGCCGTGGCGCAGCAACTTTCGGTTGACAACTGAGCGCGCGACGAGAGTCGGGATAACGGGGCGCCCTTCGGGAGGCGTCGTGTCTGTGGTCCAATGTTGCAATGAGCGCATACAAAGACCGATGGATCGAGTGCACCGATACCGAGCTACTCGTGAAGGGGTACTACTTCCCTGGGGCACCAAGAGAATCCCGTACGCCTCCATCAAATCGGTGAGGCGCTTCACGATGACCGCCCTGCGGGGAAAGGGGCGAATCTGGGGTTCGGGCGACCTTCGCCATTGGGCCAACTTCGACCCGCAACGCCCGCGGAAATCCATCGGCTTCTTCGTCACCGTCGGGGGGCCACATCATCCCGTTCGTCACCCCGGACGATCCCGATGCGTTCGAGCAGGCACTCAAGTCGCATGTCCCCGCGGCATTCTCGGACTAAGGGTTGCGCTCCGCCCCGCTGATCAAAGAGCGGCCAACACCTCTTCGGCCGAGCTGGCGCTCAGACCTGGGCCCGGCTCCACCCCGAGCCACGTCACGATCCCGTCCTCAATGATGGCGGCATAGCGCTGCGAGCGAGCGCCGAGTCCGACGCCGCTTCCGTCCATGCCCAGGCCCATGGCGGCCGTGAATTCCCCGTTGCCGTCGGAGACCATGAGGACCGACTGCCCGACCTTCTGATCGTCGCCCCACGCCCCCATGACGAAGGGGTCGTTCACCGAGATACAGACGATCGTGTCCACGCCTTTCGCCTTGATCTCGTCGGCCCGCAAGACGAATCCCGGCAGGTGGTGATCCGAGCAGGTCGGGGTAAAGGCGCCGGGAACGGCGAAGAGCACGACCTTGCCCGCGCCCAGCAATTCGCCCGAGGTGGTGGCCTGCGGTCCGCTCTCCCCGAACGTGAACACCTTCACATCAGGTATCGGGTCGCCGGTCGCGATCGTCATGCTTGTCTCCTCCGCTGTTCGGTTGCTTCCGGCAAGGTTGCCACACCAGCTCCCGACAACCGCAATCCACTCGAGCGGGGTAGCCTGCGCCTGCGTCCTGACACTACAGCTGGGGTTGGTTGAGGAAAGCCTACAACTGGGGGGTTGTGCCATGGCACACGCATTTGATCGGCGGTCGTTCCTCGCCGGAGGGATCGCTCTCGGGGCCGGTTTGGCTGTAATGGGCACGGAGTCCGAATGGGTCGGAGCGGCGCTCACCAACGGCCCGGGGCGAAATGGCATCTCAACGGCCAAGCCCAAGCGCGGGGGCTCCCTCACGTTCGGCATCGACACCGAAGAGGGGGGATTCGACCCCACCACGGCCCGTTGGGACGAGGGTGGATTCCTCTACGGTCGCACCGTTTTCGACCCCCTGGCCATCGTCACCGCCGCCGGCAAGGTCGAGCCGTACCTGGCCCAATCGATCACCTCCAATCCTGACTTCACCGTCTACACGATCATCCTGCGACCGGGCATCGTGTTCCACGACGGAACTCCCCTGAACGCCGCCGCGCTTCAACTCAATCTGGAGAAGACAGAAAGCCGCCGTACTCACAGGCCCGGCGCTCCAAAATATGGCGAGCATGCAGGTCACCGGGCCACTCACCGTCGCCGTCACCATGAATGCGCCGTGGGAGCCATTTCCCTACTCCCTGGCCCAGGCCCAGACCGGCTACATTGCCGCACCGTCCATGCTCAACAGCAAGAATGGCACCACGAACCCGGTCGGCACGGGGCCTTTCATCTTCAAGGAGTGGATCCCCAACAGCCACTTCACCGCCACGGCCAATCCGCACTACTGGCGCAAGGGCCTGCCCTACCTGAGTTCGATCACCTTCAAGCCGATCATCGATCCTTCGTCACGGGTCGAGCGCGCTGCAGTCGGGCACCATCGACATCATGCACACAAACACGGCCGCAATCGCTCCCTTCGTTCCGGCACAACAGGAACTGGGCCTACGTGGACAACAGCGGATCCATTCTCGGTCAGCCAGACGTGAACTGCGTGATGCTCAACACCGCCGCGCCCCCATTCAACAACCACACGCTGCGCGTCGCCATGGCCAAGGCCAGCAATGCCCAACGCTATGCGAAAGAGCATCGACCTCGGCATCAACACGCCGATGTCCGGTTTGTTCCTCCCGGGCAGCCCGTACTACACCAAGACGGCCTACCCGGCGCCTGACCCTAAGGGTGCGGCGAACGCTGGTCAAGCAGGTTCAAGCAGCAGACGGGCCAACCGGTCGCCTTCACGCTCATCGCCACCAACAATCCACAGATCGGAGCGGGCGGCGCAGTTCCTCCAGCAGGAGTGGGGTCAAGCGGGCATGAAGGTCACCATCAACGTACAGGAGCAAGCCGCACTGATCAACGATGCATTGGCCGGCAAGTACCAGGCCGTGACCTGGCGCCAATTCGGCGCCGTGGTGCCGGACCTCAACTACATATGGTGGAGCACCACGACAGCCAGCGGGCCCATTCCGCTCAACATGGCCCGTAATTCCGATCCCCGCATTCAGGCCGCCCTCGTCGAGGCGCGCACGACGAGCGATCCGGCCGTCCGGATCAAGGCGTATCAAAAGGTCAACCAATACCTGGGTGAGGACATCCCCTACGTGTACGGCGACCGGTCCACCTGGGCCGTGGTGGCCAACCCCAACGTGCAGAACTTCAACAACCCCATCACGCCGAAGGGCACGAAGGCATTGGGGTTCGACGCCGGGGTCATCTGGCCCACGCAGGTCTGGGTCGGGTAGCGCTCTCGAATCAGCGCATCTCGACGTCGTCGAGGTACTCGTCGCGCCAGTGCGTGAACTGCTCCTCGGGGAGACGCAGGCAGTAGGTGGGCTTGAGCGCCTCCACGAAGCCTCGTCTCGTGACTCACCGCGATGATCGTGCCGGGCCACAGCGCCGAGCATGGTGCCAACAGCCGTGATGGACGAAGGGTCCAGGTTGTTGGTCGGCTCGTCGAGCAGGAGCAGGTTCGTCTCCCCGGCCGACAGCATGGCCAAACCCAGCTTGGCCCGCTCCCCGCCCGACAGGGTGTCGGGCATCTGATCGGCCGCCTTGGACGGCAGTCCGAACGAGCCCAGAAGAGCCCGCCGCTCCCGTTCGGTGGCCAGCACGGTGTCGCTCACGTTGTCCAACGTGGTCAGTGAGAGGTCGATCTGCTCGTGCTCCTGGGCGAAATAGCCCAAGGCGACGTTGGCCCCGAACTCGATCACACCGTTCGTCGGCTCCTGGACGCCGGCCAGGCACCGCAGCAAACTCGACTTGCCCGGCGCCGTTGCGGCCGATGATGACGACGTGGTCGCCCCGGCTGACATGGAAATTGCACATTGCTTGATGACCTCGTTCTTGCCGTAGCACCACCGACAGCTTGGAGACCTCGAGCGGGACGACCCCTGAGCGCGGCGGCGTCGGGAGGCGGAACTTGCTGGCCTTCTCCCGCTTGTCGACCTGGGTGCGCTGTCCTTCGATGCGCTCGACCCGCCTGTCCAGTGACTTGGCGACCTTGGCCCGCTTGGCCGTCTGGCCGCGCATGGAGTCGGCCAAGGTGGACGAGACGGGTGATCTCGCGCTTTTCGAGGGCAGCCGCCCGCTCCCGCTGTGACTGGTCGGCCTCGTGCTGGGCCTCGAACTTGGAGTAGTTGCCCTTCCACTCGGTCAGGCGTTGGTTCGAGATGTGCAGGACCTTGGAGATCGAACGGTCCAGCAGCTTGAGGTCGTGGCTCACGACGAGGATGGCTCCGGGAAAGCGCTCCAGCTCGTCGAGCAGCCAGCGCTTGGCCGAACGGTCGAGGTGGTTCGTCGGCTCGTCCAGGATCATCAGCTCGGGCTCTTGGAACAGGACGCGCATGAGGTCCACGCGGCGGCGCTGGCCACCCGAGAGCGATTCGATGTCCTCGAGGAGAAGCTCCTGGCGCAGACCGAGGCCATCGGCCAGGCGGGCCATCACCGATTCCGCCTCGTAGCCCCCGTTGCTCTGGAACTTCTCCTGCAGATCGGTGAAGAGCTCGATGTTCTCCGCCGAGGGGTCGTCGGCCATGGCCTTGCGCGCCGCCCCGACCGCCTCGTCGAGCACGTCGAGCCCACGGGCGGAGAGGATGTGGGAGAAGCCCGGTCGGTTCGAGTCCGAGACCCCCGGCCACGGGCGCCTGCGGGAGGAACCCGAAGGACCCCAGGAGCCTGACGTTGCCCCGATGGCGCAGCTGCGGGGTGGGCTCGCCGACGATGACCGAGATGAACGACGACTTGCCGGTGCCGTTCCGGCCGACCAGGCCGACCTTCTCGCCTGCGCCCACGACGAACGACGCATCGGACACCAACGTCCGATCGCCAATTTCGATAGTGAGGGAGGAACCGACGATCACATCACATTGTACGGGCCGATACAGGCCCTCGATACACTCCGCAGATGCCCAGCCTCGAACGCAAGTGGTGGACCCTGATTGCGGTCTGTACCGCCATCTTCATGCTGTTGCTCGACATCACCGTCGTGAACGTGGCGCTGCCCGACATCCAGCGCTCGCTGCACTCATCCTTCGCCGACCTGCAATGGGTGGTGGATGCCTACTCCCTCACGCTTGCCGCCTTCCTCCTCACGGCCGGCGTCATTGGCGATATCTATGGCCGTCGCGAGGTGTTCGCCAGCGGCCTGGCCTTGTTTTCGGTGGCATCACTCGTCTGCGGCCTGTCGACCGACTCCCTGATGCTCAACCTGGCCCGTGCCGTGCAGGGCGTGGGGGGCGCCATCATGTTCGCCACCTCTCTCGCCCTCATCGCGCAAGCGTTTCAAGGCAAGGACCGCGGCACGGCCTTCGGCATCTACGGCGGCGTGATCGGGGGCGCCGTGGCCGTCGGTCCGCTGGTCGGGGGCGCCATCACCAGCGGCATCGGCTGGCGTTGGATCTTCTTCGTCAACGTCCCTATCGGTGTCGTCGCCATCTTCGTGACGCTGACCCGCATCGCCAAGTCGAAGGATGTGCGGGCCCGTTCCGTCGACTGGGTCGGGTTCATCTCGTTTTCCGCCAGTCTCTTCCTTCTGGTGTTTGCGCTCGTGCGAGGCAACGACGAAGGCTGGTCCAGCGCGACCACGGTGAGCTTCATCGTGGCGGCAGTCGTCCTCATGATCGTCTTCTTCGTCAACGAGCAGCGGACCCGTGACCCGATGCTCGATCTCTCCCTCTTCAGGCGTCCAGCCTTCGTAGGTGTGTCCATCGTGGCGGTGACGATCGCGGCCTCGATCTTCGCCATGTTCTTGTACCTCACGCTCTACATCCAGGACAGTCTCGGCTTCGCCCCATTCCCGGCCGGGGTGCGGTTCCTCCCCCTCACCGTCTTGGCATTCGTCGTCGCCCCATTCGCCGGTCGCCTCACCGTGCGCATCCAGTCACGCTTCTTGCTCGGGTTTAGGAATGCTCCTCATCGCAGGCGGCCTGCTCCTCATGGCGCGCACCCAACCCAATTCCACCTGGACCGTGCTGTTGCCCGGGTTCCTCTTGTCCGGATTCGGTATCGGCATGGTGAACCCCGTGCTGGCGTCGGCTGCCATCTCGGTGGTCGAACCGCAGCGGAGCGGGATGGCGTCGGGGGCCAACAACACCTTCCGCCAAGTGGGTATTGCCACCGGCATCGCCATCCTCGGGGCGGTTTTCCAGAGCCAGATCGTGAGCCATACCGGCAATATCCTGCGGCAGACGGCGCTGGGCCAAGCGGTACTGCACCGGGGTGGCGCCCAACTCGTGGCAGCCGAATCGGCGGGGGAAGTGCACGAAGCAGCGGCGCAAATCCACCAGCCCGCGGCACGTAGCGAACTTCTGCGCGCCTACCACGTCGGATTTTCCACCACGTTGAATCACCTCACGATCATCGGGGCCATCATCGCCTTCGTCGGGTGCGTCGGTGGCTTCCTCCTCGTGCGCCAAAGCGACTTCGTGGTCCCGGCCGGACAAGCCGGAGGCGCCGGCGGTCATGCTTGAACCGTTCGTCCTCGAAGGGAAATTCGTGCGGCTCGAACCGCTCTCGGAGGCACACATCCCGGCTCTGGTCGAAGCGGCGGCCGAGGATCGGAGCAACTACCGATGGACGTTCACACCCGAGGGTCTTGAGCAGATGACGACCTACGTGGCCGACGCTTTGAAGAAGATCGCCGCAGACGTCCAGGTCGCGTTCGCCACGCTCCGCAAGGGTGACGACGGCGAAGACCGGATCGTAGGTTCCACCCGCTTCTACGAAGTCGCGTTCTGGGAATGGCCCCCGGGGTCCACCCATCAACGACAAGGTGTACCCGATGTCGCTGACATCGGGTACACGTGGCTGGCCGGCTCGGCTCAGCGTTCGCCGGTCAATACCGAGGCCAAGCTGCTCATGCTGGGACATGCATTCGAGGTGTGGAAGGTGCATCGCGTCGGCATCCAAACCGATGTACGCAATGCCCGCTCACGTGCCGCCATCGAGCGAATAGGCGGAAAGCTCGACGGCATCTTGCGGGCGGACCGGACGGGCCCGGACGACACCGTGCGCACCACGGCTCGTTACTCCATCGTGGCCGCCGAGTGGCCGGCGGTAAAGGACCGCCTGACGGCCCGCCTGCAACTGGGCCCCCAACCGGGGCCGGCGTGATCAGGCTCGGGCGAGCGAGGCCGAGATCTTACGGCGATGGAGGTCGCGCACGGCGGCTTCCGCTTCATCTTTGGGGCGGATCGCCGCGACGGCCTTTCCGGTGCGGTGGATCGTCCAGGCCAACTGGTCGGCTCGCTCCACCGAATGGTGGAAGATCTCCACGAAGGCCTGGATCACCGTTTGGAAGGTGGTGACATCGTCGTTCCAGACGATGATCGCCCATAGGTCTTCGGTGTCGAAGAACGCGTCGACATCGGCATCGTCGATGACCGGGTGATCAACGGTGGTCTGGTGGTCGAGGATGAGCGTCATGGGTGGAACAGGAGGCCAGGCATTCTTTTCAGGCCCCGTTACTGTACTTCCCCGGAACGGTCCGTGGTGACCTGCCAGGCAAAGCGCGTGGTCGACGTTAATTCTGCGGGCTGAGTTCGGTGGGATCGCGCGTCTGCGGGGTCTTGAAACCTGGGCCCGGTCCGAAGGGCTTTGCGCCTTCGGGGTCGTCGGGGGTGCGGTTGCGCACGGTGGGCCACTCGGCTTGCCCTAATCCGGGACGGGCCAGGAACCACGGAGCCGGTGGGGGCATCACCAACCTGGTCAGAGCGTCGACGATCGATTCGTAGTTGATACGCCAGCCCTGGAAATGACGCCAGGACTCGTCCAGATCGCGCTCCAGGCGAAAATGCACCTCTTCCAGACGGGAATAACCGTCGGTGAATTCCTCCTTGGTCAGCCTCGTTCCATCGGTCGGGATCGGGTCGCTCTCGTAGGTAATCTGCAAGGCGCCGGCGATGGAACGCAGGCAGTTGGTGCCCATGGAGAGACAGAGCCGGGCCTGACGGGGCGTCTCGCTTGGGCTGACGGCGTGGTACAGCGCGGCGGAATCCATCATTGCCACCAGGCTCAGCAACCAGTTACGCGTCGAGACCGGCGATCGGAACCAGATCAGGGCGGGATAGTTGGCATGACTCTCCGACACGGCTGCCGCCCAACGTTCCCAATCGGCATAGAGACCGGGCAACTCGTCAATGGTGTCCAGCATGTGATGGCGGGCGAGTATTTCGGGACCCCACGCCGGCGTACCCGAGCGTGTGGCAAGCAGCGTGACTTCGGTTTCGCGCGTGGCAAAGGCGTTGTAGAGAGCAGGCAGGTACGCGATCTCCAGTGCGATGACCAACAGACCGATGCAGGCCGCGCTGATCTCAATAGAGCGCGAGCCCGCACCCGGGCTGGTGGCAATGCCCAGCGTAAAGACGGACGAGCCGGAGATGGCCAAGGCGGAACCGAAATCTTGCCCGCTGGCCCACCAGGCGATGAGGCCAAACCCGAGGACGAGGGACCCCAACCACAGGACGAAAAGTGTGACCATGGCCAGAGGCCCGACGTACGACATGAGACGATCGCGCGATTCGTAGCTTGGCAACCGCGGCAAGACTTGCCGGGCCGTCACCCCGATGAGCTTTGCCACGCTGCGCATGGCGCGTGACGACGTGACCCGGGGCACCACGAGTGCAGTGAACACGCTGAGAGCGGTGGCGACGACGACGAGTATCCCCGCGATCAGCCCGCACAGGCGGAGAAAAGTCTCCATCGCTTCATCCTGTCATGTCGTGCGCGGACTCCACTCGGGCCCGCCGGCAAACTCTACGTGGCGACGCGCTGCTCGCCGACGAGTCGGGCCAGCTCTGCGGCCACTGCTGCCTCGTGCTCAGCCGCGTCGCGGCGGGCGGACGACGGCTTCCAGCGACCCTTGACCAGCCAGATCAGCGGGATGAACACGACCATGCCGACCATATCCACCCAGAACCAGTGCTGCCATTGGTGCGGGGCTTTGGCCGAACCCTGCTCGAGTTGCTGCCAACGCGCCCTGATGCGCAGAGATGTATGTCAGTTGGGGTGTGTACGGCTCGACCAGGGTGGCGAGCTGCGTCTTGTACTTGGCGAGCTCGGTCAAACCTTGCGGCCCAAAGGCTTTCAGCGCTGCCTCGATGTTGGCTGCGGAGGGATCCTGACCTACGGCGGCGGCGGCCGCCGGGTCCTTAGCCAGAATGGCGAGGAGCGCCGTGTGCTGCGTGGCGAACGCGATGGTCTTGGGGTGCTCGGCCACGAAGTTCTGTATCGATTGACCGTGAATGACCGTTTCGGCCACCGGGAGGTTGTCGACAATCGGGTTCACGCTGGTGATCACCAAGGGCAAGAAGATGAAGGAGATTCCGACCGTGAGTCGCAGGATCCAACCCCAGAGGGCAAGACCGGTCGCCACCAGAGCTGGATTCTTCGCCTCGACACTTTCGGTGTAACTGGCAATCCACGGCGCGAACACCAGTGCCACACCGATCGCGATGGCTGAAGCTTCGATGGCGAGGGTGTAGTAGCCCGTGTGGGGATGCGTGGCGTTCCCCATGAAGACGGCCAGCATGACGATGGTGATAACCGCACCCACCAGCATGAACGGCTTTCGCACTTTGAGCGCGTCCGAGAGCAGTCCCACGATGATCAGCCCCACGATGTCCGTGGTCCAGAACCAGGTATTGAGCCCGTTCGCCTGGGTAACGGTGAAGTTCGTGCCATTGGCATTCTGGAAGAGGACGGGGTAGTAGACGGTGAAGAGAGCCGCCGCGGCGTAATAGAGGAGCAGGAACACCGCAATCCCGACACAAGCGCCGATCAGGTCCCAATGGAAGATCTGCCGCCACGGACGCTCGGATGCGGCCAAGAGGTCCTGCGTCGGTCAAGCCCCGGGCGCGGGCTTCGACCAGGGTCTGATCGCGGGCGGACACCATGAGCTGGTCCCGGAGACTGGGCGAGAGGTCCTTTAGTCCGAAGAACGAGACGGCAAAGATGACCAGCGAGGCACAACCGGCAATGACGAACTGGCTCTTCCAATGGGTTTGGCCGAAGTGATTCAGCGTGTGCACCGCGACCAGCGAGGCGATGAGGCTGCCCGCGACGGGCCCGATGGTCCAAAAACCCATGGCCGACGCCCGCCCGAGTTGCGGGCTGAAGTCGCGGACGAGCGCAGGAGTGGCCACGAGTATGGCCCCTTCGACCACCCCGAGTAGGCAGATCACCACGAGATAGGACCATTCGCCGTCGGCCAGGGGAACGCCGATTGCCGTGATGAGCCCAACGAGGAGCAACCCGTAAATGACCACGTTCGTCCGGCCTAGGCGGTCCGTCTGGCTGGCCGGGAGCGAGGCGAAGGCGCCAAGAAGATTGGAGACAACGGTGATGGCGATGAAGAAGTCGAAGCTCATGTGGAAGCTGGCCAAGATGTTCGGCGTCACGCCGAACTGCGTGTAATAGGCGTAGTAGAGGACGACGGTGGCCAGAATGGCCAGGGTGAGATAGCGGGCCCGCTGCGCGCCGTGCGGATACTCGGTGACGGTGTGGTCGAACAGCAGCCGGCCGAGCGGCGACCGTGCCGTCGGCTGCACGGTCGAGACCGCACTCCCGCCAGAACCGAGCTGTCCGCTGTCGATGTTCGGTGATGGGTCCACTGGTTACATCACGTCCTTCGTACAGTCACCCGTGATGACGACGGATGAGCGAGGTGCTGACCACATGATCGGCTCGATCCCAGTGCCGTCGCGACCATCGCACCTGAGCTGCCCTGTGGCGGCACGCAACCCCCCGAGTTCATGGGATCACTCTAATGTCACAAGTGGCGTTCTGCGGGGGGATTCTCGCTTTGAGGTGCAGGAGCGACTGTTCAGTCCCTGAGTCAACGCTCGTTCGGCCGGCTTTCCGTCCTCTGAGCAACGTCGATGGCACGACCACCTGACGGGAGCGGAGGAGCTCCGCCAAACCTTTTGCCTGCGTGTCGAGCCGCAAGTTGGAGGCGACACCCCAGCCGAGTATGCCGTGCACGACGAAATTCACCGCACGCAGATTGGGCAGGGGATAGCGGCTGACGTTGAACGGCGCCGCCTCGGGGAGCGCTTCTTTGAACTGCGCGACATCGAAGCGTGCGTGCACAGCCACTCGGCCACCGCTTCGGAATCGGCCCACAGCCCGATGTTGGCGTCGCCGCCCTTGTCACCCGAGCGCCCACCGACCAGTACCCAAAGCGGCACCGTCAGAACGTTTCTCCGGCAATCGGCGCGCACGTCGGCGCGCCGGTCGTCGCCGGTCCGTCCTGGCCGACGCTCGAGATCGAGCCGCTCGGTGCGACGTGCGGGGAGCGCATCACTGGAGATACCGGCTCCCCGTCGCACTCGATGCGCGGCACGATCTCGCTCGGCCGCAATCGTCGTCGGCCAATAGCGCGCCACGGCCTGGGCGCGACCGGGCGCCGAGGTGAAGAAGGTTCCGGGATAACTGGCCAAGCTGGTCTCGACCACCGCTCCGGAGAAGGCTCGACCCACGGCGTGCTCGTCGCTCCCCTCGCACGGCGAGGCGCAAGAACGCCATGCCTCCGCCTGAAAGGTCACCGGAAAGGTCTTCGGACGTCTCGGCGAACGCGTCGCGGCCACCGGGGATGCCGGCCCACACCGCCGCCGCGGCCACTCGAGCCTTCTCCTCGACCAGGGCTCCGCGTGATGGCCAACGTCATCGAGTTCCGCCATCCGGCGTCGAGGTTTGCCGTGACCTTGAGGGTCGGGGGCGGTGGCTCGCCCTTCACCCCGCTGATCCGCACCCGGTCCGGGACCTTCCTGATCGAACGCATGGTGTCGAAGCGGGCCACCGCGTCGGGGCTGAGGTAACGCGGTCCGCGCGATCTCGTAGAGAAGTTGCGCCGTCACCGTACCGACCGTCACCGCGCCTCCGCGTCCCGGGATGCTTGGTGATGACGAGGACGCCGTCCGGCTGGAGCTCCGCGAGGGGAAATCCGATGCGCGTCGCGCCGGGGAATCTCTTCGAAGAAGGCGTAGTTGCCCCCACAGCACTGCGCACCGCACTCGATCACGTGGCCGGCCACGACGGCGCCGGCAATGGCAGTCGACGTCCTCATCACCCCACCCGAACGCGTGCAGAGCCGGGGCCGACCGTGAGGGATGCGTCGGTGACCCGTCCGGTCACCACGACCTGCGCGCCCAGCTGCCAGCGCGTCGGCGATCGGGACGAGCACCGAGATACGCGTTGGCGGTCACCAGCGGCGCATCGGGACGGAAGCGGCTCGCCCGTGTCGAGGTTGATGAACGACGTGCTCCGGCCGCGGCCAGAGTCCGGCATACGGCTGGTGATGTCGTCCCCCGAGACGGAAGCCACTCGCACCGTGACGCCCTGGCGTCGGGCCAGCTCTCGCACGGCCGTTGGCGAGACCTTCGGGATTGAGGCCACCGGCATTGGACACGATAGTGATTCCCCGCTCGATGCAGGTCGGAAGGACGTCTTCGAGTTGCTGCAGGAAGGTCCGGGCGTAGCCCGCCGCTGCGCTCTCGGGTCTTGTGCAGGATGTACATCGTCAGCTCGGCCAGCCAGTCGCCGGTGAGCACGTCGATCGGACCACCCTCCACCATCTCTCGCGCCGCTGAGAGGCGATCACCGAAGAACCCGCTGCAGTTGGCCACCCGCAGAACGCTCGGATGCCCACGCTCGTCCTTGGCCGCGTTCTGTGGCGCATCGCGCATCACGCTGGCTCGACCACCACGAGCACGTCACCCACGTCGACCTGGTCGCCCGGCACGCAGAGAATCTGGCCGACCGTGCCCGCAGCCGCCGGAGCGCAACGTGTGCTCCATCTTCATGGCCTCGAGCACCACCAACCCGGTCCCTTCGCTGACGACGTCGCCCACGCCAACGAGGACCTTGGTGATGGCGCCCGGTAGCGGCGCTCGACACTCCCCGGCCGTGCCCCCTCGACTCATCGGCGTCGTCGTCGGTCCGGCAGGAGAAAGCTCGACTGACCTTCGGGCCCGTTCACCTCGACCCGCGCTGCGGTCATCCTGATCCGGTAGCGCCGGCGCACTCCGTCTTTCGTGAGATCAACGACGGGGCCCGTCGGCACCGATCGTCGTGCATCCTGTTCCCATCTGCACCCACTCGTCACCTACGAGCACCGCCACGGCGTCGTCCGGACTCCCCGCGCGACAGACTGAGCGTCCCTTGCGCGTCGCTGAAGGCGTCGACATGGTGGGCGACCCCCACGTTGCGCCACCCGGCGGAGGGAATAGGCACCAAACTCTCGCCGGCACGCTCCTGCAGGAAGGCGAAGGCCGCGGCTGCGGCATGTCGGTGGCGTACGTCATCGCTGAGCGCGGCCCGGCGCAGATCGTCGCGCTGATCGAGGTAGTCGATACCGGCGTCGCCGTCGCCAAAGACGGGATCCGAGAGGATCGCCACGAGAAGGTCACGGTTGGTCTCGAGCCCATCCACCTCGAGTGAGCGCAGTGCCCCCCCGAGCCGTCCGATGGCGATCGGCCGCGCCGGGCCATGTGCCATGATCTTCGCCACCAAAGAGTCATAGGACGAGCTCACCGTGCTTCCCGACTCAATGGCGGCGTCGGTACGTAGTCCCGTGTCACGGGGCCATGCAACGTGCGTGGCCGTCCCAGGCGTGGGCCGATAGTCCTCCCGTGGACGCTCGGCACACAATCTCGCCTCGATGGCATGGCCCGACACGGTGACATCCTTTTGCCGGAAGGGAAGCGGAGAGCCCGACGCCACCAAAAGCTGCAATCCCACCAGGTCGACTCCGGTGACGAGCTCGGTCACGCCGTGCTCGACTTGGAGGCGCGTGTTCATCTCCAAGAAGTAGAACTCGTTCCCGTCGACGAGGAACTCGACTGTCCCTACGCCCCGGTAGTCCACCGAGATGGCGGCGGCGACCGCAGCGCGCCATATTCCCTTTCGGGTCGCGTCGCCGACGAGTACTGCCGGTGCCTCCTCCACGATCTTTTGGTGCCGTCGCTGGATCGAGCACTCCCGGTCGAAAAGGTGCACCACGTGTCCATGGGCGTCGCCGATGATCTGTACCTCTACGTGACGGGGCGAGGGGAGATAGCGCTCCAGAAACACCTCGTCCGAACCGAACGCCGCTGCCGCTTCGCGTTGCACCAGCCGCCACCGCTTCGAAGAGTGCGTCGGGACCGGGTACGAGTCGCATGCCACGACCGCCACCGCCCTCGGCTGCTTTGACCAGCAGCGGGTAGCCAACGCCTGCGGCAGCGCGTGCCAACTCTTCGCGCGCGATGCCGCTGCGAACGGCCATGCTCGGGAGGACCGGCACACCAGCGGAAGAGACCGTTTCTTTGGCCCGCACCTTGTGGCCCATGATGCGCATCGATTCGGGCGACGGACCGACCCAGACGACCTTTGCCTCGGCGCACGCTTCGGGCAAGATGGGGTTCTCCGAGAGAAATCCGTAGCCCGGGTGCAACGCGTCGGCGCCTGCCCGCTGCGCCGCCTCCACCAGCACCCCTGCATTGAGATAGGTCTCGGCCAGCGTTCGTCCCGGCAACTCGAGCGCGACGTCCGCCTCTCCGACGTAGGGCGCTGCACTGTCTTCTGAGGTGTAGACCGCAACCGCGGCCAAGCCCATGTCGTGTACGCCCCGGATGATGCGCCGCGCGATTTCACCCCGGTTGGCCACGATGACTCGCTGCAATCGAGTGGGCGCCACTAGTGCCGGACCACGCCAAAGGTTGCCGTGCCTCGGACCGGGGCCGAGTGGACCGCGGTCAATGCGATGGCGAGTACGGTGCGCGTGTCACGCGGGTCGATGATGCCGTCGTCCCACAGCCGGCCGGTGGCGAATCGTGCGGTCGACTCCGCTTCGATCTGCGCCTCAGTGGCCACTCTGAGGTCCTGATCCGCCTGTTCGTCGAACGGCCGTCCGGCTGCCTCGGCGGCGTTGCGGCGCACGATGGAAAGAACACCGGCCAGTTGCTTGGGCCCCATGACAGCGATGCGGTGATTGGGCCAGGTGAAGACGAAGCGCGGGTCGTAGGCCCGCCCTGCCATGGCGTAGTTCCCGGCTCCGTAACTGGCACCCACCATCAGGGTCAGGTGGGGCACGGTAGAATTGGACACGGCGTTGATCAGCTTGGCCCCGTCCTTAATGATCCCTCCTTGCTCGTAGCGGGTCCCGACCATGAACCCAGTGATGTTCTGGACGAAGACAATGGGCGTATCAGAGCGGTTGCAGAGCTGGATGAATTGGGCGCCCTTCTGACCCTCCTCCGAAAAGAGAATCCCGTTGTTGGCCACGATGCCCACGGGATAGCCACCTAGCGTTCCCCAACCGCACACGAGTTGAGCGCCGTACAGAGGTTTGAACTCCTCGAAGCGGGACCCGTCGAGCACGCGAGCGAGGATCTCTCGCACTTCGAACGGGACCCGCACGTCGACCGGTGCGATGCCCAGGAGCTCCTCGGCGCCATAGAGGGGCGGCTCGACCGGAAGCTGAGGCCCCGGGCCGAGGCGCTGCCAATGCAGATGGGCCACGATGCCGCGCGCGATCCGGATGGCGTCCGGCTCGTCCCGAGCCAGATAGTCGCACAAGCCCGATGTGCGCGCGTGCATGAGAGCGCCGCCGAGCTCCTCTTCATCGGCATCCTCGCCCGTGGCCATTTTGACCAGGGGGGGTCCGCCCAGGAACACTCGGGCCTCCCCTTCGACCATGACCGTGTAGTCGCTCATTCCCGGGAGGTAGGCCCCGCCGGCCGTCGACGATCCGAAGACGACGCAGATGGTTGGGATGCCCTGGGCGGAGAGTTGGGTCAGGCGGCGGAACTGCTCGCCGCCCGGCACGAAGACGTCGGCCTGCCGTGGCAGGTCAGCCCCGCCCGACTCGACGAGCAGCAAGAGCGGGAGCCGATTGGCCTCCGCCACATCCATGGCGCGCAGCAGCTTCTTGATCGTGGTGGGACTGGTGGTACCGCCGCGGACAGTGGGATCGTTCGCGATGACGAGGCACTGGGTGTGCGACACCTCGACCAAGGCCACGACCACGCCACCTCCGAGCGGGTCAGCCGTCTCGAGACCGGCCAGCGGGCTCAGTTCCAGCACGGGCGTCCCGGCGTCGACGAGTGCCTCCAGTCGCTCCCGCACCATCATCTTGCCTCGCGCTCGATGCCGCTCGACGTACTGCGGACCACCGCCCGAGAGGACGTCATCGTGCAATGCCCGCACCTGTTCGACCAGTGCCGCCATGGCGCGCGCGTTGGCGTCGAACTCCTCACTCCCCGCAATCAGACGCGTTCTGAGGGGCGAGCTCATCGGAGCGTCCTCATGGCGCCGCGACTTCCCACGACGGTGCGCGTTTGTCGCAGGAAGGCGTCCATTCCTTCTGCCGCCTCGTCCTCTCGAACAGCTCGGCCGACGGCCAGGCGCGCGACGTTCAGCCCCTCGGACCACGGCAGTTCGGGTAGCCGATCGAGGAGTGCCTTGGTCGCCGCCACTGCACCGGGAGCCGACTTGAGAATGGACGCAACCGACGGCGTGCACCCATGCATCGAGGCCTGCCAGATCATCGACCACACCGGTGAGCAAGCCGGCCCTCGCCGCATCGGTGGCACTGAACGACTCGCCAGTCAGGGTGGCGTGCTCGATGAACCTCCGATCGGCCACGCGCAGGACCGGCACCAGAATCATCGCTGGCGCCACGCCGATCCTCACCTCGCTGAAGGCAAACGTGCTGTCCTCCGTGGCCACGGCCAGATCGCATGCGGCGATGAGCCCGATCCCCCCGGCGCGGGCGTGCCCCCCGACCCGGGCCACGACCGGCACCGCGAGCGAAGTGATGGCGGTCAGGATTTCGGGCATGCGGGACGTGACGAGCCCCGGCCGGCTCGGAAAGATCGGCGCCCGAGCAAAAGACGCTGCCGGTCGCAGTGAGGACCACCACCCTCACCGTCTGATCGGCCGCGGCTTGGCTGAAACCCTCAGCCAGCTGGTCGAGCAGCTCAGCAGAGAGTGCGTTGCGGTTGCGCGGAGAGTCGAGCGTCAGCGACAGGACAGGGCCCTCCCGGGCGATGTGGACCAACTCATCCGTCACGAACCCGCAGTGTAGGGGTCACGCGTGCGGCCCGGGAGAGAGAAATTACCCGGTGGTAACGTTCGGTCGTGATCGAGACCGACGAACACAAGATCTTCCGCAAGACCCTGCGGGATCTGTTCGAGCGTGAGATCGAGCCGCATGTCGATGAGTGGGAAGCGGCGCGCACCTTTCCTGCCCACGAGCTCTTCCCCAAGTTGGGCGCGGTCGGCCTGCTCGGACTGGAGTACGAGGAAGCGTACGGAGGCATGGCGGCCGACCATTCCTTTGCCCTGGTGGCGGGCGAGGAGATGGGACGCATCAGCTGCGGCGGGATCCCCATGGCGATGGCCGTCCAGATGTCGATGGCCACGCCGGCGCTCGCACGTTACGGGTCGGCGGCCCTGAAGGAGGAGTATCTCGCCCCCTCCATCCGCGGTGAACTGGTGGCATCGATCGCGGTGACCGAGCCCGATGCCGGCAGCGACGTTGCCGGCATCCGCACCCGCGCCGTGCGCGACGGGGACGAGTGGGTCATTAACGGCTCGAAGCTCTACATCACCAACGGCACCCAGGCCGACTGGCTGTGCCTCCTGGCCCGCACGAGCGAGGAGGTCGGTTACCGGGGCATGTCGCTCATCGTCGTGCCGACGTCGCTCGACGGCGTCGTCGTCTCGCGCAAGCTCGAGAAATTGGGCATGTGGTCGAGCGACACGGCCGAGCTCTCCTTCATCGACGTCCGCGTGCCGGTGTCGAACACCATCGGCGAGATCGGACGCGGCTTCCAGCAGCAGATGGTGCAATTCCAGGCGGAACGACTCATCACGGTGTACAAGCAGGTCGGCGCGATCGAACTGGCGCTCCAGCGCACAGCGGCCTACCTCGCGCGAGCGCCAGGCGTTCGGCCAGCCCCTCCTGGCCAACCAGCATCTGCAATTCGTGCTGGCCGAGCTGTCGGCCCGCCACGACATGCTCAAGCACTACGCCCGCGCTGCGGCCGATGCCGTGCGAGCGCGGGGAGGATGCCACCCGTTTCGCCACCATCGGCAAATTGATGGGCTCACGGCTGCAGCGCGAGGTGGCCGACGTCGGCCGTGCAGTTCCACGGCGGCATCGCCTACATGGCCGAGCACTGGGCTTCCCGCTTCTACCGCGACACCCGGCTCGACTCCATCGGCGCCGGGGCCGACGAGGTGATGCTGCGCGTCCTCTCGAGGATGGACGGCTACTCGGTCGAGTAGCTCGGCCGCTCGCCGTGGCTGCGGGCAGCTGCTCCCCACGTCTCGCGGTGAGCTCGGTGACCACGACCACGCTCGCCCCGCTCGGCGATCCGGGTGGTCAGGAACGGCACGAAGCCGAGATGCTCCATCACCCGGCCCGAGGCCAGATTCTCCGGCTCGTAGATGCTGACGATGCGCGACAGCCCGCCGGCGGTGAAGCCCCAATCGACGGCGGCCCGGCCCGCCTCGGTGGCCAGTCCGCGGCCTCGATACGGGCCTGAGAGCCGCCACCCGACTTCGACCGCGGGCAACACCTCGGGCAAGAAGTGGGGAATGGCCAGACCGGCCCACCCGATCATCGCGTCGCTCGCGCCGATCGATGACCGCCTCGATGCCGAAGCCGTCCGTGGCGTACCGTGCCATCGTTCGGGTCAAGAAAGCCTCCGTCTCCTCCGCCGTCATGGCGCCACGCAGGGGGTACCACCAGAACGACTCTTCCGCATGCACCTCGACCAAGTCGGCCAGGTCGCCCGCGACGAAGGGGCGCAAACCAGGCGATCGGTGACGAGGATGGAACGCCATGGGCGTGCACCCGCTCAGCCGAGGGGAAGCCCGGGTGCCTCGGCCAACGAGGGGTCGCGGCCGGGGCGCGAGGAGGCGGCGTACAACTGGTCGGGCCGCAAAGGAGCGCACGGCGCGGTCCCCCTTTCGGCCACCGACCACCTCGACCCACTCCTCCCCCGTCTCGGCGTTGGCGACGTGGGCCACGAAGGACCAGGAGGCGCCGCGAATACGGGTGCCCGCAACCTGCACGGGGTCGCCCGGTCTGCAGGCCCGCCCAACGGGTGTTGCGTCTGAGATCAGCCGGCGGCATCGGACTCCACCACGGACTCCACCTTACGGACTCCCATAACGACTCTTTTTAGTGCACGGCCCGGGTGGGCGTGCGAGGGGACGGGGATGGATGATGGAATCACCCGACACGTCACAGCCTCGTCCTATCCTGGCTCGCATGGCGCTCGATCTTCCCCGCACTCTGACGCCATCCAAGGTCACCGCGTTCACGAACTGCCCGCTGGCCTTTCGTTTCTCGCGTGATCGAGCACCGCCCCGAACCGCCCTCGCCCCATGCCGTCAAGGGCACGCTGGTGCACGCCGCGCTCGAAGGCCTCTTTTGGAATCACGATGCGGCCGATCGCACCCAGCCGCAGCGGCACACGAGTTGGGAATGGGCCTGGAAGGAACTGGCGATCGACCCCGAATTCGTCGAGCTGGGCCTGACGACGGAAAATGCTGCGTCATTCCTGGCTGACGCGCACATGCTGATCGACAACTACTTCCGCCTCGAGGATCCGTCGGTGCCGCGCACACGATTGGCGTGGAGCTCGGAGTCGAGATCGAGCAGGACGGCATGCGGCTGCGCGGCATCATCGACCGCCTCGACATCGGCCCTGACGGCGCGTTGATCGTGGTCGACTACAAGACCGGGAGGGCGCCCTCGGAGCGCTACGAGCACGGGCGGATGGGCGGGGTCCAGACGTACGCGCTGCTGTGCGAGAGGCTCCTCGGACGCGCACCCGCCGAGGTGCGCCTCCTGCACCTGCGCGACCCGCTCATCATCTCGGCCGTCCCCACGCCGCAGACGCTGCGGGGCCAACAGCGCCGGACCTCTGCCGTCTGGGGAGCCATCGAGCGAGCTTGCGTGACGCGAGGACTTCCGCCCCAAGGTGGGTCCGTTGTGCCAGTTCTGCCACTTCAAGCCTTCCTGCCCCGCCTTCAACGCGGCGTGACGATGGCGTCGTGACACGCTTCGACGAGACGATCGATGCCGCCTTCGACCCGCTGCGGGGGCAGCCCCAGGTCGATCAAGCGGCAGCCACTGGTTTCCAACCTGGCCGACTACGGCCTCGTCTGGGTCGTGCTGGCGCTGTACAAGGCCCGGCGCCGCGGACCGGACCGGCGCCGCGCCTTCACTGCATTGGGCTTGGCCGGCATCTCCTCATATGCCGTCAACCGAGCCGTCAAGTCGGCGGTGCAGCGGGAGCGTCCCGAAGAGCACCTCGACGCGGCGGTCCGTACCCCCACGAGCAGCAGCTTTCCGAGCGGGCACACGCTTGGCCGCCTTCTGCACCGCCTTCGTCCTGGCCGAGACGACGCCGGAGACGGCGGCCTACGTCGGCTTCGCCGGGGCGGTCGCCGCCAGCCGCGTGCACCTGCGGGCCCATCATCCGAGCGACGTCGTGGGCGGGGCGGCCATCGGGTCGCTCCTCGGCCTCGTCCTGCGGCCCATTCTCAACCGGGTGACTCCGGGCACCCGTCGCCGACTGGCCCGGAAGGCGATTCGGACGGCCAAGGGAATGGGAGCGGACGGCTACGTGTTGAAGAGACTATGAAGCCATTTGCCGTCACTTGGGACTACCGCTGCCCCTTCGCCCGCAACGCCCATGAGCACCTCCTGGCCGGGTTGGCCGACGGGGCCGACTGGGACGTCACCTTCCTCCCCTTCACGCTGAGCCAGGTCCACGTGCCCGAAGGCGGAACCCCGGTGTGGGACGACCCGGCGAAGTTCAAGGACCTCGTCGCCCTGGCGGCTGGCGTCGTGGTCCGCGACCAGTATCCCGAGCAGTTCGGAGCGGTGCACGACGCCCTGTTCGCCGCCCGCCATGACGACGGACTCGACATCCGGGATCCGGCGGTCGTGATGCCGCGTCCTCGACAGCCACAACGTTCCCGGCGACAAGGTCCTGGCCGAAGTGGATGGCGGCGGGCCGATCGAAGAGATCAAGCGGGCCCACGAGGAGGCGGTCAACGAATGGAGCGTCTTCGGGGTGCCGACGTTCGTCGTCGAGGACCGTGCCGTCTTCGTGCGGCTGATGAGCCGGCCCCAAGGCGACGCGGCACTGGCCCGGCGTACCATCGAGAACGTCGTCCAGCTGATGGACGAGCAGCCGGACCTCAACGAATTCAAGTACACGACGCTCGAGCGCTGAGAAGCGAGCGCTACGACCGCGTTCGCCAGCGCGCTCAGCAACGAGAACGTCCGCGCTCGCTCCTCGCGCGTGCCGACGACGGATGCCACGAAGTCCGTGGCACCGGCCGCCGCCAGTCTCTCGATCGACTGCGGTCACGGCGTCCTCGTCGCCGACGATGGCCACGTCGGCCGGGCTGCGTCGCCCCCTCCTTGTCCAGCATCGCCTTGTACGAGGGCAGGTTCGGATAGACACGGAATTCCTCGTTGACCCGCTCCCTCGACCGCCTCGATGTCCGCCGTGACCGAGACCGGCAGGGCCACGCCGATGCGGGGAGCCGGCCGTCCCGCCTTCTCCGCCGCCTCTCGAATGACCGGGGAAATGTGCGACGCAATGGTCCGGATACCCGTCATCCAGGTGACGGTGCCGTCGGCCACCCGCCCCGCCAGTTTGAGCATGGTGTCGCCCAAGGCGGCCACCAGTACCGGGGGCGCCGCCGCGCCGCGCAACTCGAGGGGCGCGAAGGCGTGGGTCGTGATGCGCTCGCCCGTCCACGTTGACCTTCTCGCCGCGGAGCAGCGGCATGAGAGCGGCCAGGTACTCCTTCATGTAGCGGGCCGGCTTGTCGAAACTGAGGCCCCACATCCCCTCCACCACCACCTGGTGCGAGAGGCCGATGCCCAGAATCAGGCGGTTGCCGGTGGCCCACTGCACGGTGAGGGCCTGCTGGGCCAGCATCATCGGGTGGCGGGGGTAGACCGGCACCACGCCGGTGCCCAGACCGATGCCGGGCACCTGCGCCCCGGCGGCGGCCAGGAGGGTCAGCGCGTCGGGTCCGAAGATCTGGACGGCCAAGGCGTGGTCGAACCCGGCTTCGGCGAAACGCCGCAGCTCGGCCACGGTGTCGGGCAACGACCGGTCGACGTCGATCAGGCTGCCGATGCGCAGGGGTTTGGCCATGGTCTATCGGGGCTCCTCGCCTAGTGTGCCGGTCGTGTCCGGATCACTGATCTCGCCGAGGCTAGCGACCTGAGCGCCCACCACGTCGGGGTGGTCGGCGCCGGGCAGTTGGCGCGCATGGCCGCCGAGGCGGACAGCGCCCTCGGTCTCTCGGTGGCGGTGCTGGCCGAGAGCCCCGACGATGCGGCCTGCGCCGTCGCGTCCGAGGTGCTGCTGGGCTCCCCCCTGGTCGAGGCCGACATCTGCGCTCGCTGGCCGATCGGGTCGACGTGGTCACGTTCGACCACGAGCAGGTGGATCTGGCCATCATCGCTGCCCTCGTCGAGGACGGCGTCGTCGTCCGGCCCGGACTGCAGACCCTGGAGATGGCCGTGGACAAGGCCCACATGCGGGCCGTCCTGGTCGAGGCCGGGATCCCGGTGCCCGCCCACATCGTGCTGGAGATCGGCGGTCCGGGCGCCACTGCCGCCGAGCGCCGACGGAGCCATCGCCCAGTTCGCCGAACAGCACGGGTGGCCGCTCGTGCTCAAGACGGCCCGCGGCGGCTACGACGGCAAGGGCGTCTGGCTGGTCGACGACCGGGCTGAGGCCGCGACCGGTGCTGGCGCCCTGCTCGGGAACGGTCCTGGTCGAAGAGATGGTCCCGTTCGAGGCGGAGCTGGCCGTCATGGTCGCCCGCCGCCCCTCCGGCGAGATGGTCGCCTGGCCGGCCACCGAGACGGCCCAGGTCGACGGCGTCTGCCGCGAGGTCCTCGTCCCGGGCCGCCTTGCCGCACGAGGTCGTCGAGCGCGCCGATGCGATCGGTCGGCAGAGTGGCCGAGATCGCCGGGGCCGTGGGCGTCCTGGCGGTCGAGCTCTTCTGGTCGGCCGGCGTCGCTCATGGTCAACGAGATTGCGGCCCGGCCCCATAACTCGGGTCACTGGACCATTGAGGGGGCGGTCACCTCCCAGTTCGAGAACCATCTCCGCGCCGTCCTCGACCTCCCCCTCGGGTCGACCGCGCCACAGCACGCGCAGGTGGCCAGCGTCAACGTTTTCGGCGGCCCCGAGGGCGGGGATCCCGGTCGCCCTGCTGCCGCTGCGGCTTGGCCGTCGAGGGCGCCCATATCCACCTGTATGGCAAAGAGGCCAGGCCAGGGCGCAAACTAGGACACGTGACCGTGTGCGGAAATGATGCCGACGTCGTGCGCGCAGCGCGCCTGGACGGCCGCGCTGGCCCTGGGCACGCCACGTCCACCCGGGCTAAGCCTGCCAAGCGGGCTGGTCGCGTCCGAGCGAGATCGCCTCGATGAGCGCCGCCAGCCGGGCTCCGTGTCCCGACTTGTGGGCGTTGTCATGGGCAGCTCGTCAGACCTCGAGGTCATGCAAGACGCGGTCGCGGTCCTCGAGCAGTTCGGCGTGCCCCACGAGGTGCGCGTGGTCTCGGCCCACCGGACGCCCGACGACATGATCGCCTACGGGCACGCGGCGGCAACCCGGGGTCTCAAGGTGCTCATCGCCGGGGCCGGCGGCGCCGCCCACCTGCCCGGCATGCTGGCCTCGGTCACCACGCTGCCGGTGATCGGGGTCCCCGTCGCCCTGTCGCACCTCGACGGCCTCGATTCGCTCCTCTCGATCGTGCAGATGCCCCGTGGCGTGCCGGTCGCCACCGTGGCCGTCAACGGGTCACGTAACGCGGGGCTGCTGGCGGTTCGTATCCTGGCCATCGGTGACGACACGTTGACGGCAGCGATGGAGGAGTTCCAGCACGAGATCGCCGCCACGGCGCGTGCCCAGGATGCCGAGGTCGTGACGCGGTCGGCGGGCCGAGGGTGGCCGGCGATGAGTGAGCCGACACTGGCGCAGCGGCTCGGGCTATCCCGCCGACGCCAAGCTCCTCATCATCAACGCCGATGACCTCGGCTCGTGCCACTCCGCCAATGTCGGTGTCTTCGAGTGCCTCGCCACTGGAGTTGTCACCAGCGCCACGTTGATGGTGCCCGTGCCCGTGGGCCCGCGAGGCGTCGAGCCGCTACCGGGGCGAGGACATCGGCGTCCACCTGACCGTCAACGCCGAATTCGAGCTGTACCGCTGGGGCCCGATCACCCACGCTCCGTCGCTGCTCGGGGGCGACGGAGGATTTCCGACGAACAGTGGAGGACGTGTGGGACCACGCCGACCTCGACGAGGTGCGGCGGGAGTGCCGGGCCCAGATCGAGCGGGCCATCCTCTGGGGCTTCGACGTCAGCCACCTCGATGCGCACATGGGCACGCTGCAGCTCCGGCCCGAGTTCTTCGACGTCTATCTCGACATGGCCATCGAGTTCGGGCTCCCCCTGCGCATGATCAGCCCCGGCATGGAGCGCTACGTCGGGTTCCCGGGCCGGGCCGTGGCCGCCGAGGCCGGGGCGATCTTCACCGATCACACCCGCTTCGTGCCCGGCGTCGGGAGCCGCCAGACGTTCGAGAAGGATCTCGCCACCCTGCGGCCCGGCGTGACCGAGATGCATCTGCACCCCGCCGTCGACAGCGCCGAGCTGCGCTCGTTGGCCACCGACGACTGGGAGGCCCGGGTCGACGACTACCGCATGATCTGCGAGGAGACCTGGGTCGCCGAGGCGATTGCGGCCGCAGGCGCGACGCTCATCGGCTACCGGCCCCTGCGGGAACTGGCCCGCTTCGGCGGCTGACCGCTTCGAAAGCAGGTCGTGCCTTTTCGGCCGGCGGCTGAGTGCGGCCTGAACCGAGAGCTCGGACGATCGTTTTCGAGAAACGATACCGACCAGGTGTGTTTTTTCGCAGGGGTGTCTGCTGGCGAACCTGGATCTACCATGAGCCTTCTTTCACTCGTAACCCAACTGGTCCGTATGCTTTCTCGAAAAGCATCTGCGGGAACTCCCGACGCAACTCCCCACGCAGGGCCAACTCCCCACGCAGGGCCAACCACAGGGCTGAAGCGGCACCGGCGGCGCTACTAGCGCACCCCGGCGAACAGGTCGTCCTCGATCGCACCGCCTTGTGCCACACGTTGCGTCGGCGTGGAGGCACCTCCGACACGGCTCTTCGCCAGGACGAAACTGGTCGACCGGGTGGATCTCCTCGAGTACCTCGGCGGGAGGCCGAACCAGAAAGGGGAGTTGGGGTCGACCTGCGTGGCGTGCGCCTTCAACGCGTTGCTCCGCACTTCCTCGAAGCCCGCGCACGTCGATCGACGTGGTGTAGGGGTCGTCCTCTCGGTCAAACGCGCCATGCCGCGCCTCGTCGAACGGCGACTCCAATCCCAGCTCGAGAACTTGGCGTGGATCTGCCGGAAGCGCTCGGCCGGCCACACTGAGTAGTAGAGCTTCAAGGGGATCGAACGGCGTCGCCGGCCTCGCGGATACCGGTCAGGATCCCCGGCGGCGTCGAAGGCCACCACGGAGATCTCGTGCACCCGGAGGTGATCGGGATGCGGGTACTCGGACTGCTCGTCGGGATAGGTCAGGATGACCTGGGGGCGCTCACGCCTGATGACCGCCACCAGGCGCCCGACCGCCTCCTCAAGCGGCGCCTGGGCGAAGGAGTCGGGCCGGGCGTTGGCCTCGGATCCCGGGCATCCCCGAGTCGCGATAGCCCAGCATGACCGTTTCGTCGTAGCCGATGATTTCGGTGGCCGCCTTCAGTTCGGCCATGCGGACCGCTCCGATGTCGGCCCGCACCTCCGGCGTGTCCATGGCCGGATTGAGGATGTCGCCCTCCTCGCCCCCGGTGCAGCACACCAGCACCGTCCGCACCCCTTCGGCGTGGTAGCGGGCGACCGTCGACGCTCCCTTGGAGGCTTCGTCGTCGGGGTGGGCGTGCACGGAGAGCAGGCAAAGTCCATCGTCTGGCACGCCACCGACCTTAGCGGCGGCCCACGACGCCAGCCGTCCGCCGGCGGCCACTCAGGCCTCCGGCTGGGCCTCCGTGCCCAGCCGTTGCCCCTTCGGCGCTGCTGGGCCTTATGCTCGTTGTCATGGCAGGCACGTTCAAGCGGATCGGTGGGATCTTCCAGGCCAAGGCCAACAAGGTCCTGGACAAGGCCGAAGACCCCCGCGACACGCTGGATCTCTCCTATGAGAAGCAACTGGAGCAGCTGCAGAAGGTCCGACGTGGGGTGGCCGACGTAGCCACGGCCCGCAAGCGCCTCGAGCTGCAGGCGCAGGGACTGCAGAAGCAGGCCGACAAGCTGCAGACGCAGGCCAAGGCGGCGCTGCAGCAGGGCAACGAGGACCTGGCCCGCGAGGCGCTCGTCGCGGCGGGCCGCACTGGGTGAGCAGCTGGCCGAGCTCAAGACGCAGCACGACCAGATCAGCGAGCAGGAGCAGAAGCTGATCGACACCTCCCAGCAGCTCCAGACGCGGGTGGAGCAGTTCCGCACCAAGAAGGAGACGCTCAAGGCCAGTTACACCGCGGCCGAGGCCCAGACCAAGGTCGGCGAGGCCGTCTCGGGGATCTCGGACTCCATGGGCAATTCGGGCCAGGCCATGCAGCGGGCCCAGGACAAGATCGCCAGCATGCAGGCGCGGGCCGGCGCCATGGACGAGTTGCTGGCCTCGGGCGCGCTCAACGACCTGAGCACCCCGGTCGACGACATCCAAAAGGAGCTCGACAAGGTGACCGCCACGTCGCAGGTGGACAACGAGTTGGCGGCCCTGAAGCTCGAGCTCGGAGCGGGCAGCGGCGAGGCCAGCCACGGACCGCTGAGGCGGCGGCCCTGCCGGTCGGCAGACCAGAGTGGAAACGGCACGGCGGAGGAGCATCCAGCTGATGGCGCTCTCACACAACATCCAGGCCGATCGGGGCCTGACCACACGCATGCTGATGACGGGGTTCTTCCTCGTCGTCCTCTACGCCGTCCTGATCGGCGTGCTCTTCCTTGTGCTGAAGAGCCTCCTGCTCATTCTGATCATCGCCTTCGGGCTCTTGTTCTGCCAGTACTACTTCAGCGACAAGATCGCCATGTTCGCCATGCACGCCAAGGAGGTCACCCCGGAGGAGGCCCCCGAGCTGCACGGCGTGATCGACCGCCTGTGCGCGCTCGCCGACATGCCCAAGCCACGCGTGGCCATCGCCCAGACCGACGTGCCCAATGCCTTCGCCACCGGACGCAGCCCCAAGGCGGCCGTGGTGTGCGCCACCACGGGCCTCCTGCGCCGGCTCGATGAGCCTGAGGTCGAGGCCGTCCTGGCCCATGAGATCTCCCATGTGGCGCACCGCGACGTGGCCGTGATGACGATCGCCAGCGGCCTGGGCATGATCGCCGGCCTGCTTGACCCGGGTCATGTTCTACTCGGAGATCTTCGGTGGCGGTCGGGCGGCGGGCGCAACAACAACAGCGGCGGCCAGCTGGTCATCATCGAGATGATCGTCATGCTGGTCTCCGTCGTCGTCTACTTCGTCAGCTTCCTGCTCACCATGGCGCTCTCGCGCTACCGCGAGCTGGCCGCCGACCGCTCGGGCGCCATCCTGATCGGGCAGCCGTCCCTGCTGGCATCGGCGCTGATCAAGATCTCCGGGGAGATGGGCCGCGTCCCGACCAAGGATCTCCGCGCCGCCGAGCCGTTCAACGCCTTCTTCTTCGTGCCGGCGGTGGCGCAGGGCGCGCAGGACCAGGGCCGGGGACAGGGCAGGGCGGCAAGGGTTCAGCTTCGGCAGCCTCTTCCGGACCCACCCCACGCTGGAGCGCCGCCTGGCCCAGCTCGACCAGCTCGAGCACGAGCTCGGCCAAGCACGCTGAACCCATCACGACGTGGGCCTCTTCGACACCCTGCTGGGTCGCACCAAGCCGGTCAAGGCCAATCTCGATGCGCTCTTCGCCCTCCCGACGGCGGCGTCTGACCCTGCAGAGCGCGGGCGGCCTCGTGACCTCGGGCCACGCCGGCGTGTGCTGGAAGCCGCCCTCGGGCCAGGGCTCGCAGGACCTGCAGTCCGAAGTGGCCCAGCTGGTCGGCGAGGGCTTCACCCAGACGCAGGACTCGTTCGGCTACGGATGGCTGCTCCTGGCCGAGCCCGCGCTGGACGACCTGGTGACGCAAGGCCCACATGGCCAACACCACCCTCACCGAAGCGGGTTGGGGGCCGCAACTGCTGTGCTCGGTCTTCGGCTTCGTGCCCGAGCCCGGGCGCGGCCAGTGACGCCCGTGCCGTTCTGGCTCGTCTACCTCTACAAGCGGGGCACCTTCTACCCGTTCGCTCCGGTCGACAACCAGAAGGAGCGCCGCGACACCGAACTCGAGCTGCGCATCCGCACCATGCTCGGGGTCGACCTCCCGGTCGAAGCGGATCTGACCCGCTGGTTCCCCATGTGGGACCTCCCGGTCAAGTGACAATGACCGTCGAGTGACGGCGATGCATCGCCGCTCATCGATCTCGAAGGGGCGGTGAACTTCCGCGACCTGGGCGGCTACGCCACCGCCGACGGGCAGCGCACCCGCTGGCGGGTGCTTGTTCCGGGCCGACGGGCTGGGCGAGCTGACCGAGGCCGACCTGGACGTCATGCGCCAGCTCGGCATCCGCACCGTGATCGACCTGCGCTCGGGCACGAGCTCGAGCAGAGCCGGTTCGACGTCGAGGCGCACCCGGTGACCTTCCACCACTTCCCCTTCATCAAGTCCCTGCCCAACGCCGAGGACTTCGAACGGGCCCCGGGATTCCTCGGCACGCAGTACCAACGAGATGCTCGACGACGCGGCCCCGCAGATCGTCGGGGCGCTGTCGGCCCTGGCCGCGCCCGAACGCCCGCCCCGCCGTCTTCCATTGCACGGCCGGCAAGGACCGCACCGGCCTGCTCTCTGCCCTCGTGCTCTCGCTCCTGGGCGTGCCCGAGGACACCGTGGTGGCCGACTACGCGCTCAGCGGCGCGGCCATGACCCGGCTCCGGGCCAAGCTGCTGATCAAGTACCCCGACGGCAAGCTACTCATCGCCGGACTCCGACGCGCTCTTCTCGGCCGATCCTGCCAACATGGTGGCGCTGTTCGCCCACCTCAAGGACCGCTACGGGACGGTGGCCGATACGCCTCGGCCATCGGCGTGCCCGACGACGTGGTGGAGCGCCTGCGCGAGCGATGCTCGAGCAAGAAGGCTGAGCCTGACCCCAGGGCGCGGCGCAGCCCGCACAGCGCGGCCATTCAGCGTGGCGCAGCCCACTCAGCGCAGCGGGCCGCATGCGGTCGATGGCGGCCGCCAGCGCCAGATCGAGCACGGTGAGCCCGCCCGAATCGTGCGTGGTCAGCACCAGGTGCACCTTGTTCCACCGGATGTCGATGTCGGGATGGTGGTTCGCCGCCTCCGCCGCCGCCCCGACCGCGTTGACGAAGGCCAGCGCCTCGGCGAAGTCGTGCAGCTCGACGGTGGTCTGTCAGCTCGTCGCCCACGTGGTCCCAGGCGATGCCCTGCTCGGCCAGGGCGGCGTCCACCTCCTCGGACGACAGCGTCTGGCTCGCTCACGGGTGCGTCATCTCCTCGGGCCGCACGGCGGCATCGAACTGCTCGGCGCGTGAGGAAGCCCAGCTCGAGCGCGGCTTCGCGCAGGGTGGTGCCTTCCTTGTGGGCCTTCTTGGCCACCTGGGCCGACTTGTCGTAGCCGATGATCGGGTTGAGCGCGGTGACCAGCATCAGCGAGTTGGCCAGGTGGCGGGCGATCTGCGGGTAGTCGGGCTGCAACCCCTCGACGCAGAACTCCCGGAAGGCCCGGCAGGCGTCGGTCATCAGCGCGATGGACTGCATGACGTTGTAGATGATGACCGGCTTGCAGACGTTGAGCTCGAGGTTGCCCCGGCTGCCCGCGATGGCGATCGCCGCATCGTTGCCGAGCACCTGGATGCCGACCATGATCATCGCCTCGCTCTGTGTCGGATTGACCTTGCCCGGCATGATCGACGATCCCGGCTCGTTCTCGGGCAGGGCCAGCTCGCCCAGCCCACTGCGGGGTCCCGAGCCCAGCCAGCGGATGTCGTCGGCGATCTTCGTCAGCGAGACGGCGAGCGTGCGCAGCGCCCCGTGGGTGAACATCAGGGCGTCGTGGGCCGCCAGGGCGGCGAACTTGTTGGGGGCGGTGACGAACGGGAGCCCGGTCATGTCGGCGATCGCCTCGGCCACCCGGCGCCCGAACTCGGGGTGCGTGTTCAGCCCGGTGCCCACCGCGGTGCCGCCCGCCGCCAGCTCGTAGATGCCCGGGAGCGTCAACTCGATCCGCTCCACATCGGCGGTCAGTTGGGCCACGTACCCGGAGAACTCCTGGCCCAAGGTGAGCGGCACGGCATCCATCAGATGGGTGCGCCCGATCTTGGTGACCTCGGCGTAGGCGAGCTCCTTCTCGTAGAGGGCGTCCCGCAGCGCCCGCACCGACGGGAGGAGCCGGTGCACGATCTCCTCGGCCGCCGCGATGTGCATGGCCGTGGGAAAGGTGTCGTTCGAGGACTGCGACATGTTGACGTGGTCGTTGGGGTGGATCGGCACCTTGGATCCCATCACGCCACCGGCGAGCTCGATGGCCCGGTTGGAGATGACCTCGTTGGCGTTCATGTTGGTCTGCGTGCCGCTCCCGGTCTGCCAGATGTGGAGGGGGAACTCGTCGTCGAGCTTGCCCGTCGGCCACCTCGGCCGCCGCCTGCTCAATGAGGGCGGCCAGCTCCGGCGCTCAGCTTGCCCAGATCACGGTTGACCTTGGCCGAGGCACCCTTCAGATATCCCGAAGGCCCTGATGAGCGGCTCGGGCATCGTCTCACGCCCGATGTCGAAGTGGTGCAGCGAGCGCTGCCGTCTGCGCACCCCAGTACCGATCGGAGGGGACCTCGATCTCCCCCATGCTGTCGCTTTCCACCCGAATGTTTTCCACGTCGCGGCAGCTTACGGCCGCCGCGCCGCGAGGCCCAGTTGGAGGGCCCGATGGGCCGCCGCTACATCCGAGGCCCGCGCCCCGTCGCCTTGTCCCGGGACCTCGAGGATGGCTGGCAGCCCGACCAAGGCGGGGTGGCTGATCAGAAACCCCAACGCCGGCGCCCCGATCGTTCCCTCGCCGATGTTCTCGTGGCGGTCCCTGTTCGCACCAAGCGCGATCTTCGAGTCGTTGAGGTGAAGGCAGCGCAGCCGTCCGAGCCCGATGACGGCGTCGAAGTCGGCCACCACCTGGTCGGCCTCCTCCAGCGAGGTGAAGCTGATCCCCGAGGCCCACAGGTGCTGTGTATCGAGGCAAACGCCCGAGTCGACCGGCGCACGTCGGTTCCGGCCGCGCCGAGCAATGTCGCCAACTCCTCGAAGCTGCGCCCGACCGTCCCACCGGTACCGGCCGCGTTCTCGAGCAGTATCGGGCACCCTCCCGCAGGCTGGGTCGCCGAAGGCTTCGAGGAGTGCGTCGACTACCTGCGGCACGCAGTCGCGCGCAGCCCAGTCCCCTTGTGGCTTCCCACGTGGAGGACAAGCCCTGAGGCGCCCATGCCCGTGGCCACCGCCAGGTTGGCGGCCAGGCAAGCCTTCGACCGCTCGAAGAGATCCGGCTGGTCGGAAGCAAGATTGATCAAGTAGGTGGCGTGGCAGAACGTCTCGGTGATCTCTGGGCTCTCCGCTTGGGCCCTTCGGTATTCGTCGAGGACCACTTCGGCGTACTGCGTCGGCTTCCAGGCCCTGGGGCTTTGGGTGAAGATCTGTACCACCTCGGCGCCGATCTCCACGCCCCGTTCGAGGGCGGGGATGAGCTTGCCGCCGGCCCGTACGTGGGCTCCGATCGTCATGCGACGAAGGTAGCGCTCCCCCGCATATCGGTCGGACAGGCACCCGACCCGAAAGGACCACCACATGGCCGACACCCTCTCCACCAAAGCGCGCGAGCTCATCGCCCGACCGGTGCTGGCCTCGCTCACCACTCTGGGCGCCGATGGCTCCCCGCAGGTGACCCCGCTGTGGATCGACATCGACGGCGACGATCTGCTCTTCAACACGGCTCAGGGACGTGTCAAGGCGCGCCACATCGAGCACGATCCCCGGGTGGCCGTCTCGGTGATCGATCCCGATGACCCCTACAACGTGGTGGCACTCCGGGGCACCGTGACGGACACGACCACCGAGGGGGCCGACGCACACATCGATGCACTGGCAAAGAAATACCTCGGGGTTGATGTCTATCCGATGCGCACGGAGGGTGAGGTACGGATAAAGGTGCGGGTGCGTACCGATCACATCGCCATGCAGGGATAGCGCGGCCCGCTATACGCCGCGGATCCAGCACACCTCAACTCCGGGAGGGAGAGCGTCGGGCGGCGTAGCGTCGGGCGGCGTAGCGTCGGCGTCGGCACTAGCGCCGGCGTCGGCACTAGCACCGGCGTCGGCGCTAGCCCCGGCGCGCACGAGCACGAGGTCGCACAGGCGCAGCAGCGCCTCATCGGGGGGCGGGGCCGCTCCTGCCGTCAGGTCTAACGCTATGGGTGGTCCTCCCGGCCTCTTCGGCAAGGGCCGGTTGATGGCCCCGACCACGGGGTAGCGAGGACCCTCACTGACACCGACTCCCTCGGTCCACATGTCCCGGCACAACGTGATCGCTTCGGAGACGGCCGCCGAATTGGCCTCGTTGAACGGTCCCATGAAGGCCAGCACCGTTCGGCCGCCGGTCACATGATCGAGGGTTGTCAGTTCGCGGGCAACAATCGTGGGGTGCCGGGTTGGCTGTGGCCCAAGGCTGACCCGCACACCGAAGAGGAGGTCGGGCATCCGTTCGCCCAGCCGGCCCGCCAGGCCGGCCGCCAAGACGATGGCGTCCCCCAGGGGGCCATCGGCCAAGAAGACGGCGTCGACACCCGGTGGAACGGCCTCGAGGTCGGGGGCGTGCAAGAAGATGCCCTCCACGATGTCGCACACTATGTCCTCACCCCGCTACGTCCCCGCTACGTCCCCGCTACGTCCTCACCCACCAGCCACCCAGGTCATCTGCCAGTCCTGCCGCCGACAGTCGTTCGAGGCCGCCGCAAAGCGTCGAGAAGGGCAATCCCGTGAGGCGGATCAACTGGTCGAGGGAAGTCGGATCCGGCGAGAGCTGCTCGAACAGCGCACGATCGTTCGGGTTGAGTTCGGAGATCTGGGCCTCAGCGGTCTCGCCTCTCACCGTCGCAGCCGAGGCTGAAGGGTGCGGGTTCGCGACCGCGATGCCTCGCAATGACAACGCCGTCAAAACGTCCGCCACCGTGCACACCGGGAAGCATCCATCGGACAGGAGGCTGTTCGTCCCCTCCGATGCCGGACTACGGATGGAACCAGGGACAGCGCCCACTGGGGTCCCCCGTTCTGCTGCGGCGGCCACCGTGTACATGGAGCCGCCTCGATGACGGCTCTCCACCACAACGACGACGTCACTCAGCATGGCCAAGAGGCGGTTGCGCACGGGGAAGCGCCACTTTTCGGTGCGCACGCCGGCGGGAGATTCCGAGTACACCGCCCCTTGTTCGGCCACCCGAGCCCAGAGGCGCTCGTGACGTCGCGGGTAGGGATCATCCAATCCTCCGGCAACGACCGCGATGGGTGGCGCACCCGCCGCCGTCGCTCCCTCGTGGGCGGCACCGTCGATCCCGAGAGCCAGGCCCGAGACGATGCTCACCCCGACTGCGGCAAGATCGGCGCCAAACTGAGCGGCCACGCCGATGCCGTAGCGGGTGGGGCTGCGGGTGCCCACTATCGCTACGGTCGGATACCGATTTATCGCCGTCGGGTCTCCCTGGCAGAACAACACGGCTGGGGCCTCGGGGTCGTCCACCAAACGTCGCGGATACGTCGGACCCCCACGCCAGCACACCTCGATCCCCTTCTCCTCGTGCCCCCGCCAGATGCGCGCGACATCGCCAACGAACCGGCCCCGCGACCAGGCAAGCGAAGGGGCGTCATTGGCCAAGATCGTGCGCAGGGTGGCCGGCCCCATCTGGGGAACCGAGGCCAACGCGGCGGCGAACGCCTCTTCCGGCAGGTCCTCACTCATGGCGTTACCGTTGCCCGGGCCGCGCGCAAGCAGAGGGCGTCGCTGACATGTTCCTCTCCCACTTGCTCGGCGCCCATGAGGTCGGCCACTGTTCGGGCCACCCGTGAGACCTTGTGCAAACCGCGCGCCGTAAGGGCGCCTTCTCGAAGCCTGGACGCCAACAGGCGGGTGGCATCGGGGTGCACGGGTGGTTCCAGTTGCCCGACCCGGTCGGCGGCGCGGGCTCGGGCGGCCACCACCCGAGCCGCTGAATCCGCAGTTGATCCGGTGGGAGCCCGGTCGAGGAGCTGTCGGGGGTCCGGTCGCGAAAGCGGCACGACGAGGTCAAACCGGTCAAGCAACGGAGCCGACAGTCGACGGGTGTAGCGAGCCCGATCGGCCAGACTGCAGAGGCATGCTCCCAGGAAGACCCCTTCGCCGCAAGGGCATGGATTCATCGCGGCAACAAGGAGGAACTGAGCCGGGAAGGTGACTGTCCCGCCGGCGCGGCTGACCCGGATCACCCCTTCTTCGAGCGGTTGGCGGAGCGCTTCGAGAGCGGTGACGGGGAACTCTCCCATCTCGTCGAGAAAGAGCACGCCATGTGTCGCCAGGCTGATCTCGCCGGGCCGCAGGGACCAGCTCCCACCGCCCACGAGCGCCACGATCGACGAACGATGGTGCGGCGCTCGAAAAGGAGGCTCGCTTACCAGCGCCCCATCAGGGAGTGGCTGGCCGGCGGCGGAGTGGACCCGGGTGACGGTGAGCGACTCTTCCAGTGTCAACGTCGGCAGCAGTCCCGGCAGCCTTTCGGCCAGCATGGTCTTCCCAGAGCCCGCTGGTCCGACCATGAGGAGGTGGTGGCGGCCGGCGGCAGCGACTTCAAGGGCATGAAGCCCGATCGGCTGCCCTCTGACGTCGGCCAGATCCAGACGGTCCCGTGGTGGCCCGGGAGGGTGCGGCGCAGGGGTCTGGGGCCAGTCGCCATCGGTCCGCAGAATCTGGGTCAGTTCGGCCAGCGAGGCCACGCCGTGCGCCGCATCACCCCGTACCAACGCCGCCTCCCGGGCGTCGCACAGCGGCACCACCAGCCCCGGAGTACGCCGGGCATGGGCATCGAGTGCACCATCGCGCACCCTGTCGGCGGCCGTGTCGAGTCCCGGATCGACTGCAGTGTCGACCGCAGTATCGCCAGCCGCATCAGCGAGGGCGATCATGCCGGGCACGTGGCGCAGCGAGCCATTCAACCCGAGCTCACCGCAGAACGTCAGACCGTCGGTACAGCCAGGCGGGAGTTGTCCGGTGGCTACCAGCACCCCGACCGCGATGGCCAGGTCGAGCCCGGCGCCGCCCTTTCGGACGCCGGAGGGAGCCAGGTTCACCGTGACCCGGCGCAGGGGCCAGGGCAGCCCGCGACGAGAGGAGCGCGGCCCGCACGCGGTCGCGTGACTCGCGCACGGCGGCGTCGGGCAGGCCCACGATGGTGAAGCCGGGCAGCCCGTTGGAGACGTAGACCTCGACCGAGACCGGGCGGCCCACGGCGCCGGTGAGGGTCGCAGCAGCGATACAAGCGAGCATGCTGAGGAACGGTCGGCCTATCGGCGGGTACTACGCCGGCACATTCGCCCTTGACCGTTTTGCCGGCAGGGACGGGAATGGAGATCCTGTCGTTATCGGTGACGCCGTATGGGACGCCATCCTGGACAGAAAGACGTGGGACAGGGGTGTGCCGTCCTCAAGGACAAGTCTCGCAAGCCGCCACCACCGAACCGCACCTACCCTCTCCGTGGTGTCCTCCGCTCCAACGAGTGCAGGAAGTTCTTGACGGCGATGCCGACCAAGGACAGGCGGTAACCGACATGAGCCTTTCGCTGCGTCGTGGACGCGTTATCTCCAGTGGTGTCTTCGACGCATTTGGCGGTTCTACGGGTGTCGGAAAGACCAGCTCAGCGGGTGTTGCAACGTGATAGTCACCGCCGACATCATCCAGCATCACGTGTTCGGTCTGGTGCTGCCGATCTCAGTCTCCACCGCCCTCCGCTACCAACCCTGGAGCTCTAGCAAACCCAGGCCAGTCCAATCGGCCGCTGCCAAATTCTGACCTCAGGGTAAAAAGGGTGAAGTGGACGTTTGGCCGCTTGCTGCAGGTACCCACTAGGTCCCGTCATCCGACGTCGCGATGATGCTTCCTGAAGCCAACCCCCTACCGGACACTGAGAGAGAGTTGGCGTGGCGGGTCCAAATGCTAACCCCGCGCCAACCCGCCCACTCCGGCACTTATCTTCAGTGCTGAATCGGGTGTCTTTGATGTGCGGAGATCATGAAGATGCTCGCCGTATCTACGGAGGGTGCGGGCCACGTGACTCCGCTCGTCCCGCTCATTGGTGCGTTGCTGGCGGGTGGGGACGAGGTGCTCGTGGCATCCGGGCCCGGGGCAGCGCCGATCGTCGAGAAATTTGGAGCGCGATTCGCCTTGGCTGGTCGAAGCCAGTCCGAGTACATGGCCCGACTTGCGGCAAGGACGCGGGGCAATCCTGGCGACGGTGTCGCGCCCGAGCGCATCTTGCACTACTTCCTTCCTCGGGCGTTCGGCGAGATCGGTGTCGGCGAAATGGTCGACGACGTCTTACGTCACGGCCAGGAGTTCGCTCCAGACGTTGTGCTGTTCGAGGCGTTTGCCCTAGCCGGGCCCTTGGTGGCCGAGCTCCTCGGGGTCCCGAGTGTCGCTCACATGTTCGGACCGCTGCCGCCGCATGAGGCGGTGGAAATGGCAAATGATGCCGTCTCCCCAATCTGGCGATCCTTTGGCCGCGATGTGCCCGGCTGGGCCGGGATGTACCGACACCTGACCATTCAGATCTGTCCACCGATGCTCGATGCGGCGCAAGTGCCCATTGGCGAGTCATTGCGCCTGCGCCCAGTTCCATTGCCCACCGGATTGCCAGAGAGCACTCCACGACCGGTCGTCTACGTGACATTTGGGACATTATTCAACAGCAACCTCGATCTCTTCCGGCTCGCGCTCGAAGCACTTGCTGATGAGCCAGTTGACGTGGTGATGACCGTCGGACGCGATCAGAATCCAACCGAGCTGTCGCCCTTTCCCGCGAACGCACGGCTCGAACGGTTCATCCCGCAGGCTGAGCTTCTTCCGTGGTGTAGTGCCGTGGTGCACCACAGGGGGGCGGGCACGACCTTCGGCGCGCTGGCCCACGGTGTTCCGCAGGTGATCCTTCCTCAGGGTGCCGACAACTACGAGCATGCCGTCATGTACGAGCGCGCTGGCACAGCGATCGCTCTCCGGCCCGAAAGGCTTACAGCTGCCAACCTTGCAGCCGCAGTGCGACGCGTCGTAGATGACGAGGCGTACGCCGGGGCGCGCCGCAGTTGTGCTGAGGAAATCGCGGCGATGCCCGACGCAGTCTCCGTCGCCGCAGCACTTCGCTCTTGGGTCTCTGAGGTCTAGACGACAGCGCCGAGAGGGCGCCGAGTCGTTGACAATGGCTCCAGCCGGGTTAGACCCTGAACGCCGGCAGAGGGACTCCCGCCTCAAGAGACATTCCAGCACGCCGTGGGTCGACAGCATGCGGAAAGTTATGAGATCTATTTCGACCGTCCATAAGGTAATTCGCCTGTCAAGGGTGTGGCGCTTTCTAGCTGGTGTCATGAGTGAGTCAGCCCCTTGAGCTGCGGACAGGTTCGCGACAAGCGAAACTGAATCCGTGGGATTTTCGTGGGATGGGCTCATGCCCTCCAAATGGCCTCGGGACCGATGGCGCGAGCTCGGAAACCGATCAACGATGGCCCCTAGAAAGAGGTGAGCTCTGCCGTCCCATACGCCACATCAGGCCAAACGACATCGATTGAGTCACAGGCCTGGAAGGACGTTGCCCGAAAACAACCGCGGCTAACGGTTTCGGCAGCGTAAATGGGGTAGCCCTTGGGTGGCGAGTTCCCTTGAAATAGTCCAATCGATGAGAGCTGTGGACTATCAGAACCAGAGGTCGATCAATGCTGCATGGAATTTCATCGAATCTGCCCCGGCGATCGATCCAGGCCGTGTCATGTGGCGGTGGACGAGCGCATCTGTGCTCATTGTCGTCGGTCTCGTCATCGGGATGTCGGCTGCCGGGGCTCAGGACGCGTGTGGTGGCACTTTTGAGGCTGCCGTTCCTGCGGCGTTGTTCCACACCGACCCCGGTCATTCCGTGACCCAGCTGGAACCACGTGCGCAGGGTGGCTCCGGCGCAGCGCGTGAGCTTACGAGGGGTACGGTGGGCCGACGAAGATGGGCTCGGGAGCGGTGGCTTTGGCGCTGGCTGAGTCAATCACGGTGACGGTGATGTTGTAGACGCCTAGGCGTGCGGGGGTGCCCGAAATCAGCCCGGTTGACGTGTTGAAGGTGACGCCGTTGCGGAGGGCACCAACCTCGCTCCATTTGTAGGGGGAGGTGCCACCGGTCGCGGAGAGCTGCCAGCTGAGCTTTGTAACTCCATGATCTCTGGTGGGGTGCTCGGTGTGATCTAGAGCGGCGCGCCCCGGATGACGATCGACATCTGGGTATAGGCGGTCTGGGGGTCGGTGATGCCCGAGTCGTTGGCGTACACCTCGAAGATGCTGGTCCCGTCTGCGGTCGGGGTGCCGGTGATCGCTCCGGTGGTCGTGTTGAGGCTGAGACCGGCGGGAAGGTTGCCGGGCGTCACACTCCACGTGATCGGTGCGGTGCCACCGCTCGAGGCGAGGGTTGCCCCGGTGTAGGGCACGCCGAGCTCCCCCGCTGGAAGGTTCTTGGTGGTGATCCTCAACGTGCCGATCACCGCGTATCCACAGGGTGGCCTTAGCGGTCAGAGGCGGCGTGCTCGAGTCGGTCGCGGTCACGGTGAACTGATACACGCCGAGTGCGGCTACGACGAGCCCGCTGATGACGCCGGAGCTGCTGAGGGTGAACCCCGCCGGGAGACTGCCTCCCGTCACCGCCCAGCTGATCGAGCTATACCCGCCGCTGCTGTAGAGGAACGCCGGCGGGTAGAAGCCCAGTTCCTGGCCGGGCGGCAGCGACGTGGTCGTGATGACCAGCGCCGGGCCTTGCACGGTGATCGACAGGTTGACCGAGGCGGTTTGGGGGACCGGTGCGCCCGAGTCGGTGCCCGTCAACGTGAACGGGTACGTCCCTACATTTGTCGGTGTCCCGGTGATCGCCCCGGTGGCCGTGTTGAGGCTGAGACCGGGCGGGAGGCTGCCGGGGGTGGCGGTCCAGGTGATCGGTGCGGTGCCGCCGGTGGTGCCGGGGGTGATCCCCGGGTAGGCGACGCCGACCTGTCCGTAAGGCGGGCTCGGGATGGCTTTGATGGAGAAACCGGCGGCGATCGTGATCGACAGGCTGACTTTGGCGGTCAGGTGCGTGGGCGTGGTCGAGTCGGTCGCGGTCACCGTGAAGGTGGTGAGTCCCCCCGCGGTCGGTGTCCCGGTGATGACCCCGGTAGTGCTGAGGCTGAGACCGGCGGGAAGTTTCCCGCTGGTGACGGCCCAGGTGATCGGGGCCGAGCCGCCGGTCGAGGCGAGCGTCGCCGCGGGGTAGGCCATGCCGACGGCGCCGTTGGGCAGCGCGGTGGTGGTGACGGTCAACGACGGGCTGGTGACGGTGATCGAGACGGTGGCGGTCGCTGTCTCAGCGGTCGGTGTGCTCGAGTCGGTCGCGGTCACCGTGAAGGTGCTGACGGCGCCCGGCCCCGTCGGTGTCCCGGTGATCGTCCCGCTCGTCGAGTTCAGCGCCAGCCCGGCGGGGAGGGTGCCGGTCGTGACCGCCCAGCTGATCGGGGCGGTACCCCCGGTCGAGGCGAGCGTCGCTCCGCTGTAGGGGCTGTTCACCAGACCGGCGGTCAGGGAGCTGCTCGTGATGACAAGGGTGGGACCGTTGACGGTGATCGACAGTTTCGCTTTGGCGGTGAGCGCGGTGGGGGTGGTCGAGTCGGTCGCGGTCACCGTGAAGGTGGTGGTGCCGGTCGCGGTCGGCTTACCGGTGATCGCTCCCGCGCTGCTGAGGCTCAAGCCGGCGGGAAGTTTCCCGGTGGTGACGGCCCAGGTGATCGGGGCCGAGCCGCCGGTCGAAGCGAGCGTTGCGCCTCGATATGCGACGTTGACTTGTCCGGTGGGCAGGGAGTTGGTGGTCACGACGAGCGCGGCGATCACCGAGATCGACAGTTTCGCTTTGGCGGTCAGCGTGGTGGGGGTGGTCGAGTCGGTCGCCGTCACCGTCACCGTGGCGGTCCCCGCCGCGGTCGGCGTCCCACTCAGAACGCCGCCGGTGCTGAGGCTCAGGCCGGCGGGGAGCGTGCCGGTGGCGACGGCCCAGCTGATGGGCGCAGCCCCACCAATCGAGGTCAACGTCGCACCGGGGTAGGGGTTGCCGACTTGGCCGCCAGGCAGCGAGGTGGTCGTGACGGCCAGGGGCTGGCTCGCCACGCTGATCGACAGGTTGGCGGTCGCGGTCAGCGCGGTCGGGGTGGTCGAGTCGGTCGCCGTCACCGTGAACGAGGCGAGCGCGCCCGGCCCCGTGGGCGTCCCGGTGATCGCCCCGCTATTCGCGTTGATGGTGAGACCGGCGGGGAGGGCCCCGGTGCTGACCCTCCAGGTGACGGGGGCGGTCCCGCCCTTCGAACGCGAGCGTCGCCCCGGGAAAGACAGTGCCGACCTGCGCGGTGGGCAACGACTTGGTCATGACGCTGAGAGCGGCGACGACACTGATCGACAGGTTGACGGTGGCCGTTTCGGCCTTCGGGGAGGTCGAATCCGTCGCGGCCACCGTGAACGACTTGGTGCCGGCCGCGGTGGGCGTCCCGGTGATCGCCCCGCTGTTCGGGTTGAGAGTCAGCCCGGCGGGGAGTTTCCCGGTCGTCACCGCCCAGGTGACCGGGGCGGTCCCCCCGGTCGAGGCGAGCGTCGCTCCCGGATAGGCGCCAGCGACGATGCCCGCCGGTAGCGATGCGGGCGGGACGATCGCCAGGGTGACGCTGAAGATCTTGATCGACAGGTTGGCTGTCGCGGTCTGCGGCGGCGGGCGCGGTCGAGTCGGTGGCGGCGACCGTGAAGGAGTCGACCGCTCCCGCCCCGGTCGGCGTCCCGGTGATCGCCCCGCCGCTCGGGTTGAGGGTGAGCCCGGCGGGGAGGGCCCCGTTGCTGACCGTCCAGGTGACCGGGGCGGTCCCGCCTGTCGACGCGAGCGTCGCGCCCAGGTAGACGCTGCCGTCCTGGCCGCCCGGGAGCGTCTTGGTCGTCACCGCCAACGCCGCCTCGACCGTGATCGACAGGTTCGTCCTAGATGTCTCCGCGGTCGGGCTGGTCGAGTCGGTGGCGGTGACCGAGAACGTCTTTGTCCCCGCCGCGGTGGGCGTCCCGGTGATCGCGCCAGTCCCGGCGTTGAGGCTCAACCCGGCGGGGAGAGCGCCGGAGGTGACCTTCCAGGTGACCGGGGCGGTCCCCCCGGTCGAGGCCAGCGTCGCTCCCGGGTATGGGTCGTTGACCTCTCCGGCGGGCAGCGAGGTCGTCGTGACGACCAGGCCGGAAGTGGCCACACTTATCGACAGCAGTGCCGAGGTCGTCTGGGGCGTCGGGGTGCTCGAGTCGGTGGCGGTCACCGTGAATGTCGTCAGGCCTGGCGCGGTGGGTGCTCCCGTGATCGCCCCGGTGCTGGTATTGAGGCTCAGACCGGCGGGCAGGGCGCCGGAGGTGACCGCCCAGCTCACCGCACCAACCCCACCCGAGGAGGTCAGCGTCGCCGTGTACGGGCTGGCCACCTGCCCTGGTGGGAGCGAGGTCGTCGTGACCGCCAACCCCGTCGCGCCGGTGATCTCCACCGAGTTGGGGGTGTACGCGATCGTGTACGGCTGGGACCCGAATGCGTAGCTCGAGAACGTCCCGCTCAGCGCTCCGGTGCTGTTGATGATCGAAAACCCGGTTCCCGCCATCGGGGTGAAACTGGTCGAGGTGACCAGCTGACCGTCCAACGAGGCGGTCCCGGCGACGGTGAGCCGCCCGTAGTTGACCGGATCGCCGAGGTCGACCTGCGTTGTCCCGGTGCCTTGTTGGGTGAAGGAGCCGCTCTCGATCGTTGTCGGCGAGCCCGACCCGACGATGAACGTGCCGTCGTTCTGGACCGACCCGACGATCGACGTCCCCGCCGTCGTCGACTCGGCATCGATCACCCCTGAGTTGACCAAGGGCGTCGCATAGGCGTAGATCGAGCTCCCCGGAGCCAACGTCAGCGTCTGACCAGAAGCGATGTCTCCGTGCAACGTGCTCTCGTCCGGGCCGACGACCGTGAAGCTCGACGCACCCGTCCCCGTAAAGTACAAGGCGGCGTCGACCACGTTATCGGGTATCCCGGTCGCCGTCCCGTCGTTCTCGATGAACTCGTTGGTAACGTTGAACGTTCCCGCGTCGGCGATCGTGCCCGCGTTGTTGGTCATGATGTACTCGTCAGTGAACGTGGTCCCCGCCGCGACCCAGACAGTCCCCTCGTTGGTGAAGTTCCCGTCGACTGTGACGTTGCTGTCGGCGACGACGCCGCCTGGAGTGCTCCCCTGATTGTCGAACGGCCCGTCGATCATCACCACGCCGGTATCGCCCGGGTCAGCCTCGATCACCCCCGTATTGGTAACCACCCCGCCCCCCGCGTACAACGTGGATCCGGTCCCGGCCACCGTGATCGTGCCCGCGTTCGTCGCGCCCCCCGTGTAGAAGTAGATCTCCCCCGAGGTCAGATTGATCGTCTGACTCCGTGGCGACGCTGCCGGTCAGGTCGCAACTACCGGTCAGGTCGAACGTCGATTGCCCCGCCCCGGTGAAGGCCAAGGAGCCCCCGCTGATGTTGACCGGGTTCCCCGAGGTCGCTCCCGGCCCCTGGCTGAACGTATGCCCCCCGGGCACGTTGATCGTGCCCGCGTTGTCGATCGTGGCGGTCGTGCTCAATGTCCCGTCGACGGTGAACGTGGCCGCTGAGCCGATCGTGACGGCCCCCTCATTGGTCAACGTCCCCGTAAGGGTGACCGAGCTGTCCGCCACGAGCCCGTCCGCCCCGCTGCCCTGATTGTCAAAGGTCCCATTGAGGGCCACCACACCCGCGCCCGCGTCGAGTTCGATCAACCCGGTGTTGACCACCGACGGGGCCGCCTGGAGCGTCGAGGCGGTCCCGGCCACCGTGATCGTGCCCGCGTTCGTCGCACCCACCGTGTAGAAGTAGATCTCCCCCGAGGTCAGGTTGACGGTCTGATCCGCAGCGATATTGCCGGTGAGCTCGCAACTACCCGTCAGGTCGAACGTCGACTGCCCCGACCCGGTGATCTCGAGATTGGCCGTGTTGACATCGATCGGGGTTCCCGTGGCCGTGCCGGCGTTCTCGATGAACTCGTCGGACACGTTGAACGTACCCGCGTTGGCGATCGTGCCCGTGTTGTTGGTCAGGATGTACGCGTCAGTGAATGTCGCTCCGGCGCCGACCGTGATGGTCCCCTCGTTGGTCAACGCGCCGGTCTCCGTGACCGAGCTGTCCGCCACGACCCCGTCCGCACCGCTGCCCTGATTGTCGAAGGACCCCTCGAGCGTTAACACGCCGGTATCGCCCGCGACCGCCTCTATCAGTCCGGTATTCGTTACGCCGGCGGACGAAGTGAGTGTCGAGCCTGTCCCCGCCACCGTGATCGTCCCGGCGTTGGTCGCGCCGGCGGTATAGAAGTAGATGGACCCTGAGGTCAGGTTGACGGTCTGATCCGCAGCGATATTGCCGGTGATGGACGAGGAGCCGGTCAGATCGAAACTCGACTGCCCTGACGCGGTGAACGTGAGCGACGTGCCGTCGATGTTGACCGGGTTACCCGAAGTCGTCCCTTGGTCCTGGTCGAACGAATTGCTCGAGGTGAACGTGCCCGAGTTCGCGAGTGCGCCGCCTGCGTCGTTCGCAGTCGTCCCGGCGGTCAGCGACGCGGACGCGTCGATCTGGAGGGTTTGCACTCCAGTGGTCGTCCCGGCCCCCAAGACCAGACCGACGGTCTGCTCGCTTCCGTCCGCCGCGGTGATCTCGACCGCGTACGTCCCTGGCGCGGTGATACACGCGACATCCCCCGATCCCGGCACAACACCGGTCGACCAGTTCCCCGCGGTACCCCAGTCACCACCTGCAGAGTTTGTCCAAGTATCCGTGCAGGTCGGAGCTGCCTGGGCCTGCTCCAGCCCGACGGGCCCCAGCACCCCCAACACCAACCCCGAAGCCAGCAGCGCGAGGCTCCCCGAAACCGCCAACACAAACCGACCACCAAGCTTCGAACGCGTCGCCATCGCCATTCCCTTCCCAGCGCGCCCAGAATCCCCCCCCCGGTGCACGTCGGGCAATGCCAACTGACCATCTTTTCCCATATTCCATTGCGACCTCCGCCATGTCGACCACCCGAAATTTTCGGGGTACTTCCAAAAGGGAAACTTCACACGAAGAGAACAGCCCTTCTGAAGAACGTACCTGGGGCCCCTGGCAGGGTAAATACGTCGTTCGACGTATTTGGCAATGCACTCATGTACACACCATGCCTGTGATCAGCGCCAGGGAACCAGCCGACGGCCCCTGGTGCTAGCGCCCAGCGATATCCAAGACGAAGGCCGTCAGTGCGCCACGGCCGCGCACGCTGAGCTTGTTGTAGATGTTGTCGAGATGTTTTCGAACGGTCCCGGGCGCCAAGTGCAACTCCTCCGCGATCATGACATTTGGCATGCCGGTCGTCACCAGGTGGACGACCTCGGCCTCGCGCCCGCTCAGCCCGAGTGCCTCCAGGCTCAGCCGCTCCCGCTCTTCCCACTCGCGCACGACGATCGCCCCGGGATGGGCCCGATGGGGCGGGAGGAACTGGAGGACGACCCGACGACCGTCGAATTTGGCCGAGAGCGGACGTTGTAATTCGAGATCGGGTCGGAGATCATGGTGCGCTAGTTGCGCTCCCAGCCATCGCTGCACCCGCCCTGGGAACGGTGAGGTCCTCGACGGCCGGCCGAAGTACCGGTACAGCGTCGTGAGGGTGCCCGGCGTGAGCTCTTCGGGAGGGTCCCGCAGCACGATCACGCCCCATCCCTGCAGGGACGACGCGTCACTGGCGGCGTCAACCAGAGCGCGCAGGCGTTCCTGGTCACGAATGTTGCGCCAGGCCTGGGCGAGATGCGGGCGCACCGTATTCATCTTCAATCGATCGCTTTCGGAGAAATCCTGGTCGCTATCGCCGAGCACGACGGCGAAGACCATCGGCATCGGGGCCGGGAGTGTCACCGACATCTGGTATTCCATGCCCATGGACTTGTACAGCTCTTGGTACAGCCTCGTCGCATGGAACTCCTCCCGTGTGGAGAAGTCACTAATTCGCCGGGCCGAACCGTCACCTGTTGTCTGCAGATGCCGGATCAGTGGGTGCTCCCCCCCCCAGTTCGAGGAGGATTTGGGCCGTGTTCTCGGGCATAGTGAACGACGAAGGATTGTGCCAGTACTCGAACCGGTCGGCGCTCGGATCTATCTCGTTGACCGCGGCGACCATGCACGGCACCACCTTCAGGACGCCTTCGAGCGTCGAGGCCAGGAACTCGTCCCGAGTTTGCGCACGGCCGACCATCTGGACGACGTCGAGCATCTGCTCCAGGTCGTTTTTTCCGAGGCGCATGGTCGAGACTCACTTCCCATGGAGGACGGGGGCAAGAATAGACATCCCGCGTCGTCAACCCGGCATCTCGGAGGTCTGGACCGCCCACCCCCACGATGGGCCGGTTGAGGTGGATGGCGCCGGTGGAGCCGAAGAACTGCGCATCGCTGAAGCTGAAGATCCCGCCGTCGGCGGCTACCAGGCGGCGGCCTGCCCATGTGGTGGGTGCATTCCGATGATCTCTTGGCCGGACTGGTGGTGTGCGGAGGGTGTGGCCGTCACTTCGCCGGAACGAGGGCCACCGGGCGAAACTTCACCTATCGCTCAACTCCCCCCGCCGACGAGGGTGAATCGACGAACGATGGTGCGGGGCCCGGAACGGAGGTTGGCTCACCAGTCCCCCGTCGGCGCGGAGACACCCTGCCGCGGAGTGCACTCTGGTCACGACGAACGATTGCTCCGGCGTCAGGGCGGGCAAGAGCCCGGGTAGGCGCTCGGCCAACATGGTCTTCCCCGAGCCCGGCGGCCCCACCATGAGCAGATGATGCCGACCGGCCGCGGCCACCTCGAGTGCGTGGCGCCCAAAGGGCTGCCCTCTGACATCAGCCAGATCGGGGATGACCGGAGCCTCAAGCGGGGGTGAGGCGGGCGGCGTAGCCGGCCACTCGCCGTTGGTGCGCAGGATCTGTGCCAGCTCGGCCAGCGACGACACCCGGTGAGCGGCATCCCCCGCACCAGTGAGGCCTCTCGGGCATCGCAGAGGGGGACCACCAGGCCACGAGCGTCCGCGGCATCGGCCAGGGCGATCATGCCGGGGACGTGTCGCAACGAGCCGTTGAGCCCCAGCTCGCCACAAAGGGTCAGGCCTTCAGTGCACCCGGGCGGGAGTTGGCCGGTGGCTACCAGCACGCCCACGGCGATGGCCAGGTCGAGCCCGGCGCCTCCTTTGCGGACGCCCGAAGGGGCGAGGTTCACGGTTACCCTCCGCATCGGCCACGGAAGGCCACTCGAGAGCAGGGCGGCCCGCACGCGATCGCGCGACTCCCGCACCGCGGCATCGGGTAGTCCCACGATGGTGAATCCCGGGAGCCCGTTGGAGACATGGACCTCGACCGAGACCGGGCGACCGACCGCACCGTTCAAGCTGGCTGCAGAGATTGAGGCGAGCATGCCGAGGAACGGTCGACACCTTGAGTACTCTGCGACATGGCATTCGGTCCCTGCGTCGTCTGCAACAAGCCCTCAGATATCGCGCCCCTGGCAAGAAGAGGGCTCATCATCCGAGACGGGGAGAGTGACCCGACGCAACTTCCACCTCAATTCGTGTGTCAGCACCACTTCCAAGAGTTGCGGGGCGGTCGCTTGCACTTGGGCTGGTGTGACGCGGAGGGATGCCGAAAGTGGGGAATCGCCGGGGACGAGTCCCTCTGCGGGGAACGATTCGCCTAAGACGTTACGGTGCTATTTTGTTGCCGTTTTGGTTCTCTGGCGCGGTGGCGGAAGCGGCCGAGTCCGGGGTCGCCGAACGAAGTGTGCTGAGAAGGACTTCCGCCGACCCCATCAGGCTCGCCGCCTCGTAAGGCACGACCACCTTCGCATTGTTGGACGCCGCGATCTCCTGGAGCGCGCGCAACTGCAGGACGGCGAGAGTGCGCGGGTTGATGGTCGCCGTATCGAGCGAGGTGAGTCGGGCCGCCTCGCCCTCACCGCGTAGGGTGAACGCCTTCTTCTCGCCCTCGGCCTGCAGCTCGAGTACCTTCATCTCGGCCTCGGCCCGCAAGATGGCGGCTTCCTTTGCTCCCTGGGCCTCGAGCACGGCCGCTTGCTGACGCCCGCCGGCGCTGTTGATCGCCGCCTGCTGCTCACCCTCTGACTTCAAGATGGCCGCCTTCTTGTGTTGCTCGGCCTCCTTCTGCTCGGACATGGCCTGGATCACATTCGTCGGTGGCGTGATGTCGAGAATCTCGATCCGGTTGAGCCGCACCCCCCACTTCACCGTGGCGTCGGCCATGTGGTCCTGCATCCGGCTGTTGATCACCTCGCGCTGCGAGAGCGCCTGGTCCAGCGAAAGCTCACCGAACACGGCTCGCAGCGCCGTGCGTGAGAGCTGGTCAACTGCCAGGCGGTAGTCGTTGATCTCGAAGAGTGCGGACTTCACGTCGATGACCTGGCAGAAGATGGTGGCGCTGACCCACAACGAGACGTTGTCCTTGGTGATGACCGACTGCTGATCCCCTGTCATGGGGAACTCGCGCATATCGACCTTCTCCATCTTGTCGACGAAGGGGCGCAGGATGCGCAACCCCGGTTGGTCCACCGACTTGAACTGGCCGAAGCGCTTGACCACCCCGACGCTGCCCTGTTGGACGATTTTCACGGCTCGCGCCATGAGCCAGGCGGCTATCGCACCACCCCCGACGACGACCGCTACAACGATTCCGATGATCTCGCCCGTCGATGCCAACATGGTTATCTCCTAACTGTCGGGAGCGTAGACGACGAGGAGACCGCGCTCTATGTCGGCCACCACGACGGACGTCCCCACCGGGATACTGCTCTCATGGTCCAACGGGATGGCGAACCATTCCTCGCCCCGGGCCCGGACGCGCCCGGGGTTGTGCTCACCCTGGATCTCCCGGGTCACCAGTGCGGTGTCGCCCACCATTCCCTGGACGCCATTGAGCACGTCTACCACTCTACGCAGGGTCCGTCGCCCATTCAGCGTCCGGCCGTGCCCGCATGTCGTGAGTGTGCCCCAACGATCTCCATCTCCGTGGCGCCGCCGGCCGCTCAGAACGCACCCTCGATCACCGTGAGGGTCCGGCCAAGAATCGCAACCACGTCGAAACGGACCTCGACGGGGCCGCAAGCGTGACGGGAGAGATATTCGGCGGCGAGACGACGAAGACGGAGCTGCTTGGTCCGGGTGACTGCCTCAGCCGGCTCGCCGCGCCGATCGCTGCGGCGGGTCTTGACCTCGCAGAAGACGACGACGTTGTCGTGGGCACGTGCGCACACCAGGTCAATCTCGCCGAGACGACTGCGCCAGTTCCGCTCGAGGATCTGATAGCCGTGGCCGATGTACCAATCCGCCGCTTGCTCTTCGCCTTCCTGACCGAGAGTTCTGCGGCGATCAGGGAGGGGCGGGGGTGTGGGGATGAACGGGGGCGGGGCCACACTGCAGAACGGTCGGTGGCGCCACGCATTTGGGCCACGTGCCGGGCTCCAAGGAGGCCCAATTCACACCTAACCATACCGTTCAGTTGGTTATTAGCGCGAGAGGTATCGGGACTCCCAGCTCAGGTTTTTCTCAGCTTCCAGTGGCCCTGACCGGGCTAGAGCTCCTGCTCGGGCAGGCGCTCTATGTTCACGTCCCGGAAGGTGACGACGTTGACCGTGGGCACGAAGCGGGCCGGGCGGTACATGTCCCAGACCCATGCGTCACGGAGCTCCAGCTCGATACAGGCCGGCGTCGTATCGGATCGCACCTTCAACGAGACCTCATTGGCCAGGTAGAAGCGGCGTTCTGTCTCGATGACATAGGAGAATACGGGCAGGACGGCTCGATACTCCTGAACAAGTCCGAGCTCGATCTCGGCTTCGTAGCGCTCGAGGTCTTCCTCGCTCATGCGGGCCTTACGGCTTCGCCGTCCGGAGCTCCTTGATCTTGGCGGACTTCCCGTGGCGCTCACGCAGGTAATACAGCTTGGCCCGACGCACGTCACCCAGAGTCACGACCTCGATAGTGGCGATGGTGGGCGAGTGCACGGGGAAGGTCCGCTCGACGCCGACGCCGAAGCTCACCTTGCGCACGGTGAAGGTCTCTTGGACCCCACCCCCCTGGCGCTTCATGACGGCACCCTGGAAGACCTGGACGCGCTCCCGGGTGCCCTCGACGACCCGTACGTGTACCTTGACGGTGTCACCCGGACGGAATTCGGGGATGTCAGAACGCAGGCTGTCGCGATCGATGATTTCAGTGGGGTGCATGGGAAGGGCTTCCTAACGTCACGTCGGCTCAGTGCCGGACGGAACATGGTAGCCGTGCTGGGCCAGCGCCCGCACGTCGTCGTCGGTCAAGCGGCCCTCCGCGGCCAGGCTCTCGAACAGATCGGGCCGTCGGCTGGCGGTGCGCAATAGGGATTGGGACCTGCGCCAAGCCGCCACCGCGGCGTGATCGCCCGAACGCAACACTGCCGGCACCTCCCAACCCCGGAACTCGGCGGGCCTGGTGTACTGGGGGTATTCAAGGAGGCCATTGGCAAAGCTCTCCTCGAGGGCTGAGTCTCCGTTGCCCAACACTTCAGGCAGCAGCCTCGCCACCGTTTCGACCACGACCAAAGCCCCGAGCTCCCCGCCGGCCAGCACGAAGTCGCCGACCGAGAGCTCACCATCGACCAGGTGGTCGCTCACCCGCTGATCAACCCCCTCGTAGCGGCCGCACAGAAGCGAGAATCCGGCGGGAAGCGCGGCCAGCTCGGCCGCTACAACCTGGGTGAATGGACGCCCACCGGGCGCCAGTAGGAACAACGGCCGCGGCAGGCCCTCGGCCATGGTGGCGCCACTGCTCTGCACTGCTTCGACGGCCCGAAACACCGGCTCAGGCATCAACACCATGCCGGGGCCGCCGCCGAAGGGGCTGTCATCGACGGTCCGGCGCGCATCGAGCGCGCCGTCACGCAGGTCGTGCACCTCGACCTCGAGGGCACCCGACTCCTGGGCCCGACCGAGGATCGAGGTGGCGCAGTATGACGTGATGGCCTCGGGAAACAACGTGAAGACGACGATTCTCACGTTTGCGCGCCGTTCATTGAACTGCGGCTCACGGATCGAGCAGGCCCTCGGGGATGTCGACCACCAAAGTACCGGCGGCGGTATCGCTCTGCGTCATGAAGCGCAACGGGATCAGTCCTCCGGTCTCGAGAACGAGCAGGTCGCTCGCCGGATTGGCCTCGACCGCGCGCACCGATCCCAGTTCGATCCCGTTCACGTCAAAAACCGTGGCACCCACCAACTCGTGCACCCAGAGTTTTCCCGGGATCTCGACGGACTCGGCCTCGAGCTCCACCCCTCGTAGTCGCTCGGCCTGGGAGCGATCGACGATAGCCCTCGAACTGCACGATCCAGCGATCCTGGAACGGCCGCGCCCATTCGACGGTCAGATTCCCCCGCTCGCTGCTGAGGACGGAGCCGGGATCGAGCCGCTCGATCAGATCCGTCCAGAGTTGGACGACGACCTCACCGCGAAGACCGTGGGCCTTGGTGACCCGACCGACCTTGAGCAGACCCGACCGACTTTCGGTAGTCAGTCGTCGACGATGTCAACGCTGGCCTGCACGCCATCCTTGGCGCCGGCCACGTTCACCAGAGTGCGGATGGCTTGGGCCGTCCTGCCGCGCCGCCCGATCACGCGCCCCATGTCATCGGGCGCAACATGCAGGCTCAGGCGCAGCCCACCGCGCCGCTCTTCGGTGTCGATGACGACCGCGTCGGGTTCATTCGAGAGCGAGCGGGCGAGGTAGGCGAGCACCGCGAGCGGCGTTCCGCCACCCGTACCGCTTGCGTCGTCCTCGTCGTCGGAGTAGTTACCGTCATCGACCGCAGCGTCGTCGACCGCAGCGTCGTCGACGGAGTTGATGTCGGCGGCCCCATTGTCGGCCGCATTGACGTCGCGCTCGTCGTCACCGTCGACCGTGTTGACGTCCCCCGCCTCGTAGAGGTTGGTCACTTCGCCCTCGCGGCCGCGAACTCGTCCCAGGCGCCCGAGGTCTTGAGCAGCTTCTCGACGCGCTCGGTCGGCTGCGCGCCATTGACCAACCACTTGACGGCCTTCTCGTTGTCGATCTTGATCACGGCATCGGGCTCGGTGGTCGAAGCACCCCGAGGGGCGTACGTACCCACGATCTCGAGGAATCGACCGTCACGCGGCGACCTGCTATCCGCAGCGACGACCCTGTAAGTCGGCTGCTTCTTCTTTCCCATCCGCACCAGGCGGAGCTTCACTGCCACGAACTGATTCCTCCATCATCTGGACTTTGTGCGTCCATTCTGGCAGATAGCGGCCCTACCGGCTTTTCGGTGGGGTGACGCGCCCGCCCTTCTTCTTCTTTTTGGTGCCTTTGTTGCCACTGACGACGGGCCGCGGGCTGGAGGGTGCGGGCAGCCCTGGGAACAACGGGTTGTCTGCTCCGAGGTCGCCTGAGTCCCCCATGAGCTGGGAGAGCATGTCGAACTCGCCTCCGGCGGCGCCCCCCGCACCACGTCCCGCACCTGCGGCCTGAGCGGCCAGCTTCCGGGCTGCCTTGCCCCCCATTCCGGCGAGCCCGCCCATGCCGCCCATGCCGGGAATGTTCGGCATATTGCCCGATGCCATCCCCTTCATCATCTTCTGCATCTCCTTGAACTGCTTGAGGAGGGTATTGACTTCGGCCACGGTGGTGCCCGACCCACGGGCGACGCGGCTGCGCCGGGAGCCGTCGAGGAGCGTGACGTCGTCACGCTCAGCGGGCGTCATGGAGCAGACGATGGCCTCGACCCGGGAGATCTCGCCGTCGTCGATCTGGCCGGCCGCCTGGCGCATCTCCTTGGACATGCCCGGCATCAGCTTCATCAGACCGCCAAGGGATCCCATCTTCCGGACCTGGCGGAGCTGAGAGAGGAAGTCATCCAGGGTGAAGTGGCCCTGCATGAGGCGGGCCGCGCCCTTGGCCACCGTGTCGGGGTCCATGGTGCGCTCGGCCTGCTCAATGAGGCTGAGCACGTCGCCCATGCCCAGAATGCGGTCGGCCATGCGGTCGGGGTGGAAAAGGTCGAAGTCGGCCAGCCGCTCACCGGTGCTGGCGAAGGCGATCGGCTTGCCCACGACACCCTTGACCGAGAGGGCCGCTCCACCGCGGGCGTCACCGTCGAGCTTGGAGAGGATGACCGCATCGAGCTCGAGGGTCTCGTGAAAGGCCTTCGCGGTCGTCACCGCGTCCTGGCCGATCATGGCGTCGATGACCAGGAACGTGTAGTGAGGGTCGGTCGCGGCCGAGATCCCCCGGATTTCGTCCATCAGCTCGGCGTCGATCGTCAGCCGTCCGGCGGTGTCGATGATGCAAACGTCCTTGCCCAGGCGACGAGCCTCCTCGACGCCGGCCCTCGCCACCGCTACCGGGTCGGTGGGCTCGCTGAAGACCGTGACACCGGCCTGGCCACCGAGGACCCGGAGTTGCTCGACCGCGGCGGGGCGCTGCAGGTCGGCGCCGACGAGGAGCGGATTGCGGCCCTGCTGCTTCCACCACAGCGCCAACTTGGCCGAGGCCGTCGTCTTGCCGGAGCCCTGGAGTCCGGCCATCAGCACGACTGTCGGAGGCCGCGAGGCGTAGGAGATCTTGAGGCTCTCCCCGCCCAGCACGCCGACGAGTTCCTCGTGGACGGCCTTGATCACCTGCTGGCCCGGCGTCAGGCTGGCCGAGAGCGACTCCGTGCTGACCCGCAGGCGGATACCGTCGCAGAAGCGGCGGGCGACCGAAAGCTCCACGTCGGCTTCGAGGAGGGCGGTGCGGATCTCTCCGAGCGCCTCGTCGAGGTCGGCCTCGCTGATGCGACCCTTGCCCCGTAGGCGCGTCGATATCCGCTCCAGGCGGTCAGAGAGAGCGTCGAACATGCGACCCTCAGGCTAATGGCTCGGGCGCCATCCGCCCCGGCAAGTGGCGGGGATGGACGACCTCCACCTGAATCCGTTAGTCCAGGCCCAGCAGCGCATCGACGAATGCATCGGGATCGAAGGCCACCAGGTCGTCAGGGCCTTCACCCAGTCCGACCAGCTTCACCGGTAGGCCCAGTTCGCGCTGTACCGCCACGACGATCCCACCCTTGGCCGTTCCGTCCAACTTCGTGAGCACGATCCCAGTGACGTCCACCGCCTCGGTGAACTGCTTGGCCTGCACCAGTGCGTTCTGTCCCGTCGTCGAGTCCAGCACGAGAAGCACCTCGGTCACGTTGCCGGGATCGCGATCGGCGATGCGGCGGATCTTCTTGAGCTCCTCCACCAGATTGACCTTGTTGTGGAGCCGGCCGGCGGTGTCGGCCAGCACCAGATCGTTGCCCCGCGCCGCAGCACGTTGCACTGCGTCGAAGACGATGGCGCTGGGGTCGCCGCCCTCGGCACCACGGACGATGTCGACCCCGGACCGTTCGGCCCACATCCCCAACTGATCCGCCGCCGCGGCCCGGAACGTGTCGCCCGGCGGCCAGCAGAACCGATCGGCCGGCCGCCGACTCCTGGCGGGCCAGCTTGCCGATGGTGGTCGTCTTTCCCGACGCCGTTGACCCCGACGACCAGCCACACGTCGACGGAGCCGGGAGTGCCGTCGAAGCGGAGCTGACGGGACTCGGGCACATCGAGCAGCGCCCGGATCGACGTCGCCCAGAGCGGAAAGGAGATCGGTCCCGCTGGCGATCTCCTTGGCGTCGACGCGGGCCCGCAGATCCGCCAGCAACGCCATCGGTCGTCTGCACCCCGACGTCGGCCCGGATGAGCGCCTCTTCGAGCGAGTCCCAGGTCGCCGCGTCGATCTTGCCGCTGCGCAGGGAGGAGACGGCACCGCTGAAGATGCCGCGGACGGTGCCGAGGCGGCTGCGATAGCTCGGGGGTCCCAGCTCGAGCTCGAGCGGGGACTCGAGCGGCGACGGTGCGGGTTCGACCGCTGGCGCAGGCGTCGGCGGCCGTTCGGGGACCGGTGCCTTGGTCTCGGGCTTGGTGGGTGGACGGGTGGTGGGTCTCGCGGGCGCTGCGGTCGATTTCTTGGACTTCAGGTTCTTGGACTTCGGTCGACTGATTCTTGGACTTCGGAGGCGGCTTCTCGAGCGCGGCCGCCGAACGGCCCCGGCCCACGGCAGAAGAGCCCGAAGCCCGCCGGGAGCGGGCGACGAGGAGGAGGGCGGCCAACAGGACCACGACCACGACGCCGAGGGCGATGTACAGCGCGGTCATGCAAGCCCGTTCTCGGGCTGGTGCTCCAGCTGGTGCTCCAGCTGGTGCTCCATCGGGCGCTCCATCGGGCGCTCGACCTTCTGGCTCACGACCTGCGACGAGCCGCCGGGGGCCATCGTGACCCCGTAGAGCGCGTCGCCGGTCTCCATGGTGCGCTTCTGATGGCTCACGATGAGCAGCTGGGCCTCGTGGCGGAACTCGCGGACGAGGCCGAGGAAGCGGTGCAGGTTGACGTCGTCGAGCGCCGCCTCCACCTCGTCCATCAGGTAGAAGGGCGACGGGCGGCTGCGGAAGACGGCGAAGAGGAAGGCCAGTGCGGCCATCGAGCGCTCGCCGCCCGAGAGCAGCGACACCCGGCGGACGTTGCGGCCGGCCGGCCGCACCTCGATCTCGACCCCCGTGTTGAGGAGGTCCTCGGGCTCGGTCAGCACCATGCGGCCCGGTCCCGCCGGGGAACAGCAGCGCCACCAGGGTGGAGAAGTGCTCGTTGACGTCGGCCGCGGCGGCGGCGAACGAGGTCATGATCTCGTGGTCCAGCGTGCGCACGACCTCGTGCAGCTCCCGCCGGGCGCCCCGCACGTCGTCGACCTGGGACCTCGAGCTCCTTGTGGCGCTCCTCCAACGTGGACAGCTCCTCGAGCGCCAGTGGGTTGACCGGACCGAGCGCCGCCAGCTTGCGCTCCAGCTCGGCCGCGTGCGCCGGCAGGCTCGTGCCCTCGGGCACCTCGGGAATGGGCAGCCCGACCAGGTCTTCGGGCACCGCGCCCAGCTCGCGCCCGATGTGCTCGTGCAGGGTCTCGGAGCGCAGCGTGACCTCGTTGGTCTCGAGGTCGAGGGCATCGGGTGCGGGTGCGAACCGCATCGAGGCGCTGCTCCGTCGTGTGGCGATCCTGGCGCAGCTGCTCGAGACGCGCCCCCCGGCCCGCACGGCATCGACCTGGTCCTGGTAGTCGCCGCGCAAGGTGTCGAAGATCCCCTCGAGACGGGCCTGCTCGGCCTCGACGACAGCCTCGAGGCGGGTGCAGCGCGGTGCCTTCGGCCTCGAGCCGTTGACGCCGCGACGCCGCGGTGGCGCGCTCCTCGGCGTGGCCGAGCAGGCGTCGCTCGACCTCGGCCTGGCGCTCGGCCAGCACCCGGCGGCGCTCGGCCAGCGCCGGCCACCCGGACCTCGTGCTCCTGGTACCGCTGCCGTCACGGCCCGGCGGCGCTCGGCCAGCGTCGCGCCACGCCGCGGCCGCCTCTTCGATCTCGGGCAGGGACCCGACGAGCCGCTCGCGCTCGGCCTGTACCGCCACCAACCGTTGGCCGGCCTCGGCCAGGGCCTGGCGGGCGGTCGCGAGCTCCTCGCCCAGGCGGCGCATCTCGTCCTCGGTCCGCTGGGCCTCGGTGGCCGCGTGCGCCCGCGCCGAGGCGTGACGATCAAGTGCCCGGTCGGCCTGAGCCAGGGCATCGCGGGCCTCGGACAAGGTCACCCGGCAGCGGGCCAGGTCGGCCCGGGCCGCGTCGGCCAGTGCCGCCGCTTCGGTGCCGCGCCGTTGCGCCTCCTCGACCGCAGCGGCCGTCACCACGCTGGTCGACGAGCGCACGCGCCACCCGGTGGCGGCGAAGCGATCCCCCTCGGGGGTCACCACGATGAGATCGTCGCGCTCGAGGGAGAGATCGATGGCCTCCTCCCACCCGTCGACCCGGACGGCATGGCCGATCAGCGCATCGAGCACGGACTCGGCGATCGCCTCGCCGTGACGGGCCCGCACGTGGCTGCGCACCGGTCTGGGCCGCGCGACGCCGGGCGGAAGAGGAGATGGCGAGGGTGCCGTGAGCCGGCCAGCCCGTGCCGGCCCGGGGCGCCAACACGGCGCCGGTGACCCCCCGCTCGCGCAGCGTGGCCAGGGCCTGATGGGCCGACTGGCGCCCGTCGACCACGACCGCCGCCACGCCGGCCCCCGCCGCCGCTTCGAAGGCCGCTTCCCAGCCTTCGTCGATCTCCACCAGGTCGAGCAGCGAGCCGACCACGCCGTCGACGCCCGCGCAGGAGCTCACGCCCGCCCGCACCCTGCAGATCGCGCAGCGCCCGCTCCAATGCCTCGGCTCGGGCCGCGCTGCGATGGCGCGCCTGCTCCCGCTCGTCGGCCACCCGTTGGGCCGTGTCGGCCCGCGACGACGCCGCTTCGAGCGCGGTCCGGCCCGCGGCTGCGGCCGCCTCGAGCGTGGCCGTGGTGCCCTCCAGCGTCGAAGATTCGGCCGTCAACAGGTCGGCCTTGACGGCGGCCGCGGCGTGACGCTGCTCGACCGCCGCCACCCGGCACCTGGAGGGCGGACCATATCTTGGCTGCTCGCGCGCCTCGGCCCGGCCCAGGGGCTCGATGCGCGCCTGCACCTTGGCCAGGGCGTCATCGGGCGTCCGCGTGTCTTCGCCCAGCACGGTGGCCCAACGCTCCTGGAGCGCCGCCTCCTCCGACTCGACCTCGAGGGCCTCGGCCTCCAGCTCAGCCGCGCCCGGATCAGTTGCGCTCTCCTCGGCCGCCAGGGCGATCTCGCTGGCCAGGCGGGCGCCTTCGGCTTCGAGGGTGGAGACGACGTCGACGTCGGCCGCCGCGTCCAGGGCGGCCATGACGGCGCGGCCCCGCTCACGGAGCACACCTGAGGTGCCACGGGCCCGCTCGACCAGCCCCTGCACCCGGCCCAGCGCCCGGGCCAGGTCCTCCTCGCGGTGCGAGGAGAGCTCGGCCGACGTGGTCGAGGCTTCCGCGTCGAGCGACTCCAGAGCGGCGTGCAGCTCGCGCTCCTCCTCGTGGCAGATGGTCAGGTTCTGCGCCGCGGCCCGGCGTCGTGCCGCGAGCTCGGCCAGCTCGGCTCCGGCGAGGTAGCGCCGGATCGTCAGCAGCTCGGTGGCGACGCTGTCGTGGGAGCGGGCGGCTGCGGCCTGGCGCTCCAGGGGCCGGATCTGCCGGCGCACCTCGCGCACCAGATCGCCCAGGCGTTCCAGGTTCTCGGCCGTGCCGGCCAGCCGGCGCTCGGCCCGCTCGCGGCGCCGCCGGTGCTTGAGCACACCGGCCGCCTCCTCAATGATGGCTCGCCGGTCCTCGGGACGGGCATTGAACACCGTGTCGAGCTGGCCCTGGCCGATGATCATGTGCTGCTGGCGCCCCACGCCCGAGTCCGAAAGCAGCTCCTGGACGTCGAGCAGGCGGCAGGGTGCACCGTTGATGGCGTACTCGCTGTCGCCCGAGCGGAAGAGGGTGCGGGTGATCGTCACCTCGGCCAGGTCGATGGGGAGCTTTCCCGAGGCATTGTCGATGGTCAGGGAGACCTCGGCCCGCCCCAGAGCCGGCCGCGAGGAGGTCCCGGCGAAGATGACGTCCTCCATTTTGGCCGAGCGCAAAGAACGCGGGCCCTGCGCCCCCAGGACCCAGGTGACCGCATCGACCACGTTGGACTTGCCGCTCCCGTTGGGACCGACCACGACAGTGATCCCCGGCTCGAATTCCAGCACCGTGGGGTCGGCGAACGACTTGAACCCCTTCATGCTGAGCGACTTCAGGAACATCGGGGCGACCCTAGCGGCCTGGACGACTCAGACTTGGCAGTGCTCGCAGAAGAAGGTCGACCGACCGCCTGTCTTGACCCGCACGATGACGTTGCGGCAGCGACGGCACGGTTGCCCCTCACGGTCATAGACCTGGTGCGAGCCTTGGAAGTCGCCGATCTCGCCGAACAGGTCGCGGTATTGCTCATCGGCCAAAGAAGATCCCCGGTGCTTGATGGCGTCGGCCAATGTCTCGACGATGGCTCGATACAGCCGTCGCACTTCAGTCGCCGTCAGCGTGTTCGACGCCCGGTCGTAGCGCAGCCCCGCCTGGTAGAGCATCTCGTCGGAGTAAAGGTTGCCGATGCCGGCGGTGAAGCTCTGGTCCATCAGCATGGTCTTGATCCCCGCCTTGTGCTGGTGGAGCAGCAGTCCGAAGCGGTCCCAGCTCATCTGGTCCTCGACCGGGTCGAAACCCAGGTGGGACAGTTCGGGAATGGCCTTGCGAATGGCGGCGCCGTCGCCGCCGGCTGTGCCCGAGACCGGGCTGAAGGGGGTGCCGTCGGGCTTGAGGGGCGGCGTCGACACGAACAATTCCCCGAACGTGCGCGGATCCACGTAGCGCAGCTCGCCGCCCTGAGTGAACGTGATCACCACGTGCGTGTGCTTGGGCTTGGGCTCTTTGGCCGACTTCACCCGCAGGAGCTGTCCGCTCATCCCAAGATGCACGACCAGCGTGTCGCCACTGTCCAGTGTCATAAGCAGGTACTTGCCCAAACGGCCCACCGACTTGATGGTGCGACCCTCGAGCGGGGTGCGGAAGTGCTTGGCCGAAGCGTGCCGGCGTACCGAGCGACCGTTGGCCACCGAGACCGTCTTGATCTTCTTGCCCGGCACCTCCCGGGAAAGGTCCTGTCGCAGCGTTTCTACTTCGGGTAACTCAGGCATTCTGCAGACCCTCCCAGGCATTGCGCGCCGCTTCCTGTTCGGCATCCTTCTTGGACCGCCCGACACCGACGCCCAAACGGGTGCCGCCGACGAACACCTCGGCCTCATAGGCCCGTTCGTGATCCGGTCCCGAACCGACCACGACGTAGCGGGGCGTGCCCCCTCCGTCATGGACTGCCTTCTCCTGCAAGCGGCTCTTGTGATCGAAGTCGTCGGGCTCGTCGGCGGCCCGGCTGATGGCGTCACGGAGCTCGCGCAGAACGAGGAGCTCGGCGGCGTCCCACCCCGCATCGAGGTAGACCGCACCCAAGATGGCCTCGAAGGCGTCGGCCAGGATCGAGGCCTTCGTGCGGCCGCCCGAGGTCTCCTCCCCGCGGCCCAGCAGCAATACCTCGCCCACGTCGAGTCGCTCGGCCACCTGGGCCAGCACGCGGGCGTTCACCACGGCCGAGCGCACCTTGGCCAGCATCCCCTCGGGGAAGTCGGGGAACCGCTCGTAGCTGTAGCGGGCCACGACGAGGCCGAGCACGGCATCGCCCAGGAACTCGAGTCGCTCGTTGGAGGGCGCACCACCCTCCTGCTCGCCGCACCAGCTCCGATGGGCGAGCGCGTGCTGCAGAAGGCTGATGTCGCCGAAGTCGTGGCCCAAGCGCTCGGCAAGCTTGGCCGCCCCTTCGGCGCCAGCGTCACCCCGCCTCGAGCTTGGCGTAGACGTAGTCAACGGCGTCTCGGACGGTGCGCAGGTCTTCAAGGTCTTCATCATCGATGCGGAACCCGACGGTCCGCTCCCCCAGTTCTTCTTCCAGCCCCTCGACCAGCTCGATGAGCGCGAGTGAGTCGGCGTCGAGATCCTCGACGAAGGACGCTCCCTCGGTGATCGTCGACGGATCGGCCTCCAAGATGTCGGCCAGCTGGTCCCGGATAAGTGCGAACACCCCGTTGCGATCGAGCGGTCCCTGGTTGGTATGGGTTTCGGCAGGCACTGGCACTCCTGGGTCGGGGTCTTTGCGATAGCAAAAGCCATGCTACCGGTTTTTCGGCCTCGACCAGTCGGATAGCCGCTCTGAGCTGGCCTTTTAAGCCTCCTGCGGCGGACGGACCGCCGCGGCCACCTGGTCGGCCAAACCCAGGGTGGCGCACTCGTAGGCCACCTTCACGGCGTTGAGGATGGCCGTTGCATTGGACGACCCGTGACTGATCACGCACACGCCGTCGATGCCCAGCAGCATGGCCCCGCCGGTGTTCTCGGGCTCGAACTCGGCCGCCAGCGGCAGCAGGTGCGGTAACAGCACGTCGGCCGCCGCCCTGGTGTTTTCGTCGAGCATGAAGACGCTGGTCACCAGGTCGAAGATGAAGCGCAGGGAACCCTCGAGCGCCTTGAGCGCCACGTTGCCCGTGAAGCCGTCGGTGACGACCACGTCGGCCGGCGAGGGCAGGAGGTCCCGACCCTCGAGGTTGCCCACGAAATCGAACGCGAACTTGGCCCCGTCCTGGTCCCCCGCACCCCCCGGAGTGCCACCGACCCTGCCCGCAGCCAGCAAGGCGTGCGTCTCCTTGACCAGCGGCGTGCCCTTGGTCGGCTCCTCCCCGATCGAGAGCAGTCCGACGGTGGGCGAGATCGTGCCGAAGCGCGCGGCCGCATAGGCGGCGCCCATCTGTGCGAATTGCACCAGCATGGCCGGGGTGCACTCGGCATTCGCCCCGGCGTCGACCAGGACGGCCGGGGGGCGGCCGAGCCGCGGCAAGGGCGTGGCGATGCAGGGGCGGACCACACCGGGCAAGCGGCCCATGCGCAACAGGGCGGCCGCCATGGTGGCGCCGGTGTTGCCCGCGCTCACCATGGCCGACGCCTGGCCGTCGCGCACCAGTTCCGCCGCGCGGACGAGTGAAGAATCCTTCTTGCGGCGCACACCGCCGGCCGGGTCCTCGTCCATGGCGATGACCTCGGTACAGGCGACCAGCGGCAGTCCCCAGGTGTCGCCTACCTGGTCGGGTGGTCCGACCAGCACCACGGGTATGCCGTTCTCGTCGGCTACCCGCCGGGCCCCCTCGACGATCTCGCCCGGGGACTTGTCACCGCCCATGGCGTCGATCGCCACGGGCAGTGTGGCCAGCGCCGCCGTAGTCGGACGCTCGCCCCGTCGGCTCAAGTCAGTCGACCTCTACGGCTTGTCGCCCTTTGTACCAACCGCAGCTGGGGCACACCACGTGCGGCGTCTTGGCGGCCTGGCAGTGCGGGCACACGCTGCGCGGCGGGCGCCGCAGTACCCAGTTAGCGGCCTGGCGACTACGCCCTTTGGCCTTGGAGGTCTTCTTCTTCGGGACAGCCATCGTGGGTCTCCAACGATCGGATCGGGGTGAGCCGGACGGGCCGACCGCACAGGGTCAGCTACCGGAGCACGTCGAGGTTAGCCCAACGCGGGTCCACCGGGACAACGCAGCCGCAGTCGGCCTCGTTGCGATCGGCCCCGCACTGCGGGCACAGGCCCTGACAGTCCTCCCGGCACAGGGGCGCCATGGGGAGCTCGAGCACGATGGCGTCACGCACCAGCGGGCCCAGATCGATGGTGTCGTCCAGGATCGGGTAAAGATCGTCCTCGGCGATCGGGCCCGTCGCCGAAACGCTCGCTCACCGCGACCGTGCAGCTCGCCGCCAACCGGGACCGCACAGCGCCGGCAGATGCCGACCCAGGGGGCGCGCACGGTGCCCACGGCATCGATCCCGCCAATAAAGGGGCGCAAGGTGATGTCGCACTCGGCCTCGGCCTCGAGGGGGACCACGCTGCGGCCCGGGTCGATGCCCAGCTCGTCGAGGGGTCCCGCCAGCTCCACCGGGCCCCGGCGCACTTCATGCGCTACCGCGCCGGGGTTACGCCGAAGACGCGCCACGTGGACGATGAACGGGTCGGTTGCCATCAGGACACGTCCTGATCGAAGAAGCCGTCCTCCTCCGTGCTGCCACCGGCCCGCGTGCTCTCGTGCTCGACCGGGGCCGGCGGGGGTGGGGAGGCCAGCTTGGCCCGCCCGGACTGCACGGTCCTCGTGAGCCGATCGAGCACGATCTCCATGCCGGCCAGCTTCTGGTCGCAGAAGTCCTCTGCCTCGTGGCGCATGGTGCGAGCCTCGTCGTTGGCGTCGTCGAGAATGCGCTGGGCCACCGAGTTGGCCTGGCGGACGATCTCGGTGCGCTGCACCATGCGCTCGGCTTGGGCCCGCACCTCCTCCATCAGCGTCTCGGCCTCCCGGGTGCGCTCGGCGAGGAACTCCTCGCGCTCGCGCAGGAGCCAGCGGGCCTGGCGCAACTCGTCGGGCAGGCGGTCCAACGCGGTGCGGAGGAGCCCGACGACCTCCTCGCGCGAGACGATGACCGACGAGGAAAGCGGCATCGACTTGGCGCTGTTGACGATATCGAGCACCTGGGAGATGACCGCTTCGGCACTGACGTCCTGTTCTGATTCCTCGATGTCGAGATACTGGTCCGTCACTCCTCCCCCTTCCCGTCCTCGAATTTCCTGACGAGATGTTCCTGCACGACCTTGGGCACGAAGGCGGACACGTCCCCTCCGAAATGGGCCACCTCGCGCACCAGCTTGGAAGCAATGAACGAGTATTTCGAGCTGGTGGGGATGAAGATGGTCTCCACGCCTGAGAGGTGGTGGTTCATCTGGGCCATCTGCATCTCGGTCTCGAAGTCCGAGACGGCCCGCAGGCCGCGCACGATGGCCGTCGCCCCCACGTCACGCGCCACGTTGACCAAAAGCGTCGAGACCGAGACGATGCGCACACCGGGGATGTGCGCCGTGACCTCCTCGAGCATGCCCTTGCGCTCTTCGAGATCGAACAGGGCCAGGCTCTTCTGAGGGTTGCGCAGGGCGGCCACGACCACCTCGTCGAAGAGGCGGCTGGCGCGCTCGACGATTTCGAGATGCCCGTTGTGAAAGGGGTCGAAAGAGCCCGGGAACAGACCTACTCTTCACGAGCTGGATCCGTTGCGATGAGCCACGGTCACGAGCGTACCGCCGTACCGGCGTTCCCTGGCGACCATCCAGCCCGCGGGCAGGGAGACGGTCGCCGCCGACTCGAGTACGGCGGTGTCGGCCCGCAACAGCGACAGCAGTTCGGGCCACGCCTCGAAGGTGTAGGGCGGGTCGCACAGGGCCAGATCGAACGACGGCGCCCCGGCCAGCCAACCCGGCAGGGCGGCACGCACGATCGTGATCGGCTCGTCGCCCAGTCCGACCGAGGCCAGGTTCGTCCGCACCGCGTCGAGCGCGCCGGCGTCCTGGTCGACAAAGGTGGCCGAGGCGGCGCCACGCGAGAGCGCCTCGAGCCCGAGAGCCCCGCTCCCACAGAACAGGTCGACCACGGCGAGCCCATCGACGCCGCCCCGCGAGCCGAGAATGTCGAAGATCGACTCACGCACCCGATCCGACGTGGGGCGCACGGCGGCCGGCAACTTGGCCGCCAGCCGCCGGCCCCGGCTCCGGCCTCCGATGACACGCACCCGAGCCAGGGTAGATCAACCCGGGCCGGCTCAACTCTTCAGCAGGTCAACTCTTCAGCAGGTCAACTCTTCAGCGGTCAACTCTTGAACAGGTACTCGCCCTCGTCCTCGCTCAGGAACAGCTTTATCTCGTCGGCCATCGCCGGATGCGCCTCCAGCTGAGGATCCACGTTGACGACGACCTCGGCCACCCGCCGGGCCTCGGTCAGGAGGAACCGGTCGTCGGCATCGGACAACGAGGCCAACCGCAGGTCGGTCTGCCCCTGTTGGCGGGCCCCGAGGAGCGTGCCCTCACCGCGCAGGCGCAGGTCGTCCTCGGCCAGCTCGAACCCGTCGGTCGTCTTTTCCACCGCGGCCAGGCGCTCGGCAGCCAACCCGTCTTCGCCACCGGCGCCGAGGAGGAAGCACCAGCTCGCCAGCTTGCCCCGGCCGACCCTGCCCCGTAGCTGGTGCAGCTGGGCGATGCCGAACCGGTCGGCACTCTCGATCACCATGACCGTGGCCTCCGGCACGTCGACGCCCACCTCGATCACCGTCGTGGCCACCAGCACCTCGATCTCTCCGCGCCGGAACTGTGCCATCGCCTCCTCCCGAGCGGCCGGTGCCATCTGCCCGTGGAGAAGTCCCACCCGGAGTCCGGCCAGCTCGGCCGCCTGCAGGCGCTCGTACTCCTCGGTGGCCGAGCGTGCCTCGACCCGGAGGGAGTCGCCGACCAAGGGGCAGACCACGAAGGCCCGGTGACCCGCTGCCACCTCGTCGCGCACTCGATCCCAGGCCACGTGTTCGTCGGTCGGAAGCGGCAACCATTTGGTGGTCACCTTCACCCGTCCGGGCGGCAGCTCGTCGAGCACGGTGAGGTCGAGGTCGCCGAAAATCACCATGGCCGCCGTGCGCGGGATGGGCGTGGCCGTCATGACCAGGAGATCGGGATCGCCCTCTTCTCCCTTGGCCCGCAGCGTGGCCCGCTGCTCGACCCCGAACCGGTGCTGCTCGTCGATGACCACCATGCCGAGCGACTTGAACTCGACCTCCTCGGTGAGGAGCGCATGCGTCCCCACGACGATCGAAATCTCCCCACTGGCCAGGTCGGCCAGCATCTGCGTCCGCGCCTTGCCCTTGACCCGGCTCGTCAGCAACTCGACCCGAACGTCGAGGTCGCCGAGCATCTGGCGGACGGCCGCCGCGTGCTGCTCGGCCAGTACCTCTGTCGGCACCATCAGCGCCCCTTGGTACCCGCTCTGGACCGCCCCCAGCAGCGCCGCCAGCGCCACCACGGTCTTACCCGAGCCGACGTCGCCCTGGAGCAGCCGGTGCATGGGGAACGGGCCGGCCAGATCGGCCACGATCACCGCCAGCGCCCGCCGTTGGGCCGTGGTCAGCTCGAAGGGCAACGCGCCGAGGAAGCGGGCAACGAGGGTGCCGCCGACGCCACCGGTGATCTCGCGGGGGGACACGTCGTGGCGCAGTGCCCGTGCGTTGTGCTCGAACGCCCGCCGGCGCAGCACCAGCGCCAGCTGCAGGCGGAACAGCTCGTCGAAAGTCAAACGCCGTCGCGCCGGCGCGATCACCTCCATCGACTCGGGTCCGTGGATGGCCCGCATGGCGGCCGTACGGTCCCACAGTCCCAGCGACGCCGAGCCATTCCCCGGCCAGCGGGTCCAGGAACTCACCCGACCGTTCGAGCGCCTCCTCGACGAACGTACCGATCTCCCAGCTGGTGAGGCCCGCCTTGGCCGAGGCCGGGTAGACGGGCAGGATCCGCAGTGTCCGCCGCTGCCGGCCGACGACGTCGTCATCCACCCCCGCCACGACATCGACCACGGGATTGACCATCTGGCGCGTGCCCCGGTAGTCCCCGACCTTCCCCCAGAAGATGGCCTCAGTCCCCTCGCGCAGTTGCTTGGCCCGCCAGGGCTGGTTGAAGAAGGCGACCTCCATCGTCCCGGTCTCGTCGCGCACGATCACGGTGACGGGCACTTTACGGTTGCGGTTGTAGCCCGCCTCCGCCACCTCCAGAGCGCACCCGGACGCACCTCGGCCAGCACGGCCGCCGCCGTCCCGACGTCGAGCCCTGACACGCTGGCCTTGGCCGTTCGATCGATGTAGCGACCCTTGCGCGGAAAGGTCATCAAAAGGTCGAGCACCGACTCGACGCCCCACAGCTCGAGCTGGGCCGCCTTGCGATCCGAGACGGTCTTGAGCACCGAGACCGGCCGCAGGCTCAGATCGCGGAGTGTGCGGGGGGATGCCACTCGCCCCGCCCGCCTACTCGAGGCCCAGCAGGTAGGGGTAGAGGGGCTGACCGCCGTGATGCACCTCGAGCGACACGTCGGGGTGCTCTTCGCTTGAGCCACTCGCTGATCTTGCGGGTGTCGGCCGCGCTGGGAGCCCTCGCCCTCGATGAGCGTGATCAGCTCGTGCCGATCTTCGAGCAGCCGGCTCGAGAAGGAGGCGCATCGCCATCACGGCCGAATCGGCGATCGAGATGACGCCATCGCGTGAGAGGCCGATCCAGTCGCCCTCGTGCACCTCGCCTGCTTCGGTAGAGGCATCCCGCACCGCCCGGGTGATCTCCGCCGGCACCACATGGGCCGCCGACTCGCCCATGCTGGCCGCGTTGACCGCGGCACCGGCGGCGGGGTCGTAGGCCAACAGGGCGGCGAACCCCTCGAGGATGCTGCCGGTCGCGACGACCCGCACCGTCTTGTCGCTCAGGGCGTCCACCTGCTCGGCCACGGGCCGGATGTTCTTGTTGTTCGGAAGGATCACCACCTCGTCGGAGCCCACCAGCTCGACCGCCTCGAGGAGATCCTGGGTGGAGGGGTTCATTGATTGCCCCCCGACCACCTGATGGTGCACGCCCAGCGAGCGGAAGATGCGGCCGATCCCCTCACCCGTGACGACGGCGACCACGCTCGTCGATCGGCACCGGCCCGACCGGCTGCCCGTTCGGCCCCGCCTCCGGCGCGCTCGGCCGCCTCGCGGACCCAGCGCTCCTCTTCCACCTGCTCGGCCAGGTCGGTTACCCGGATACGCTGCGGCCGTCCGGCATCGACGCCCGCCTCGATGGCGGCCCCGATGTCGTCGGTGTGGATGTGGCAGTTCCACAGCCCGTCGCCCCCGACGACCACGATGGAGTCGCCGATGCCGGCCCATACCTCCTTGAAGTCCGCCATGGAGTCGTCCGGCGCGTAGAGGAGGTACATGACCTCGTAGCGCAGGTCCCCGACATCGTGTGCTCCCTCCTCGTCGCTCTCACCCCTCTCGCCGGCGAGCCCACCGCCGGCCCAACTGGTCTCTGCGCCACCGAGACGACTCAGATCCACCGCAGGCACCCCCGAGGGCTCCGGGAGGAGGTGGGCTTCATCGATGATCGACCAGCACGCATCGAGCAAGAGCAAGAACCCCGTGCCACCGGCATCGACCACGCCGGCCTGGGCCAACACGGGCAGCATCTCGGGCGTCCGGGCCAAGGCATCGGCCGCGGTGCGGTGTGCTTCTTCGACCACGCCGACCAACGTCGCCCCGCCGCGTCCGACACCGGCGGCCGCACCTTCGGCCGCCGCCGAGGCCACGGTCAGGATCGTCCCTTCCACGGGCCGCACGACGGCCCGGCGGGCCAGGTCCGACGGCGTGGGCCAACGCATCGGCCAGCACGGCGCCGTCGACGCCGCGCCTCGCCGGCCGCGCCCATGCGCTCGCACATGCCCCGGAGGAGTTGGGAGAGGATCACGCCGGAGTTGCCTCGTGCCCCCATGAGCGAGCCGTGCCCGATGGCCCGGCACACGTCGGCCAGCCCTGAACCGGCCGGCACGCCGTCGAGCTCGGCTCACCACGGCTTCGAGCGTCAGCGCCATGTTGGTCCCGGTGTCACCGTCGGGCACCGGATAGACGTTCAGGAGGTTGATGTCCCGCCTGATGAGTGCGCAGCGCATCCCGGTAGCGGCCCATCACGGCGCGCAGCTCGTCCGCGCCCAAGGTCGCCAGGGAGGTCATGGCAAGGGATGCTAACCTTTGCGCCGTTCGTGAAGGCTTGCGTGGTGAGAACACCGCGGCCGCCCCCAGGAAGGTCTATCCAATGGCAGCAGTGTGCGATATCTGTGGCAAGAAGCCCTCGTTCGGCATGAGCGTGAGCCACTCCCACCGGCGCACCAAGCGACGCTGGGACCCCAACATCCAGCGAGTGCGTGCCCTGGTCAACGGCGCACCCAAGCGGCTCCACGTCTGCACGTCCTGCATCCGGGCCGGCAAGGTGACCAAGCCTGTTCGCCGCACCCCGGCCCCCACGGCCAGCTGAATCTCCCAGCTGAACTAACCCACGGCGTGCTGCCAGCCCAGGCGACCTAGCTCCTCGCCGCCCAGGCGCCGGTCAGACGGATCGGCATGGGTCACTCCGATCTGCAGCGGTGGGCGGAGTCCCGCCGCGGCGCAGCGTGACGGCGAACGTCCTCGACCGCCTGTGGATCGATGAGCCACGATGAGCTCGTAGTCCTCTCCCCCTCCCAGAGCCTCGTCGAGGGTGGCGCCCTCGGCTACCGGGATGGATTCCAGCGCGAACCCGACCCCCGAGGCGTCGGCCAGCCGATGGAGGTCGAGCGCCAGGCCGTCGGACACGTCGATCATGGCGTGCGCCCCGGCCAGGCGGGCCAGCTCTCCCTCGGCCAATCGGGCCACCGGCCGGCGGTACGCCGCCGCCAGCGCCGGCTGCAGCGACCCCAGCTGCAGCGACCCCAGCTGCAGCGACCCCGGCTCAACCGACCCCGGCTCAAGCGACCCCGGCTCAACCGGATGCCCCTCGTGCTGGTCCAGATCCGCCCGCAGAACCCTCAAGCCGGCTGCAGAGCCTCCGCAAGGCCCGGTGATCAGGAGCACATCACCGGGCCGGGCGCCGGCCCGCTCCACCGCAATGCCCCTGCCCACCGTGCCCATGACTGTCACCACGACGGTCAGCACCCCCGCCTCGGAGAGGTCGCCCCCGACGACGGGGCAGCCACTCTCCTTGGATGCTTCGGCCACACCTCCATCACGCCGAGCGTGACGTCGCCGTCCCCGCGATCGGGCACGCACAGCGCCACCAGCGCTCCGAGCGGCCGAGCGCCCATGGCCGCCAGGTCGCTGACCGCCCCCATCAGGGCCTTCCACCCCACGTCGGCCGGGCTACAGATGGCGAGATCGACGTGGACTCCCGCCACTACGCTGTCTGTGGAGACAACGAGCGAGCCACCGCCGGGCACCTTCGACAACCGCTGCATCGTCCCGGAGCCCGGTTTGCTCGATTCCACCTCCGAGCGTGCGGCGGATACGCTCCAACATCTCGTCTTCAACCAGACGAGGGCTGTGCCCAGGTTTGGGGGAACTCACGGCACATGCCTAGCATTGGACGCCGTCGTACCGGCCGAACTGAGGAGAAGAGCCACACTCCATGCCCCGATCCACGAATGCCAAACTCCTCGCCTGGGTCGATGAAGTCGCGGCAATCACCACGCCCGACCGCATCGAATGGTGCGACGGCTCGGCCGACGAGTACGACCGCCTCTGCCAATTGCTCGTCGACGCCGGGACTTTCACCAAGCTTTCGGACGCCAAGCGGCCCAACAGCTACTGGGCCCACTCCGACCCGGGCGACGTCGCCCGAGTGGAGGACCGGACCTTCATCTGCTCGCAGAAGGAGATCGACGCCGGCCCCACCAATAACTGGCGTGACCCAGCGGAGATGCGTTCCCTGCTCAACAGCCTCATGACCGGCTGTATGCGTGGGCGGACGATGTACGTCGTTCCGTTCTCGATGGGACCCTTGGGCTCCGAGATCGCCCACATCGGCGTCGAGCTGACCGACTCGCCGTACGTGGTGGTCTCCATGCGGATCATGGCTCGCATGGGCACCGGCGCACTCGAGGTGCTCGGAGACGAGGGCGACTTCGTGCCCTGTCTGCACTCCGTCGGTGCTCCACTCGAGCCCGGCCAAGCCGATGTCTCCTGGCCCTGCGACGCCGAGAACAAGTACATCGTCCACTTCCCCGAGACCCACGAGATCGTCTCGTACGGCTCGGGGTACGGCGGGAACGCTCTGCTCGGCAAGAAGTGCTTCGCCCTGCGCATCGCCTCGGTCATGGCGCGCGACGACGGGTTGGATGGCCGAGCACATGCTGATCTTGAAGCTGACCTCGCCCGAGGGCGAGACCCGTTACGTGACGGGTGCCTTCCCCTCCGCCTGCGGCAAGACCAACCTCGCCATGCTCATTCCGTCGCTCGAGGGGTGGAAGGTCGAGACGGTGGGTGACGACATCTGCTGGATGAAATTCGGCCAGGACGGCCGCCTTTACGCCATTAACCCCGAAGCGGGATTCTTCGGCGTGGCTCCAGGCACCAACAGCCACACCAATCCGAATGCCATGCTCACCCTCGACGGGAACTGCATCTTCACCAACACCGCCATGACCGACGACGGTGACGTGTGGTGGGAGGGCATGACCGACGAGGTGCCCGACGCATCTGATCGACTGGAAGGGGCAGGACTGGACGCCCGGCCTCGGGCACTCCCGCCTCTCACCCCAACGCCCGCTTCACCACTCCGGCCAGCCAGGATCCGGCGATCGCCCCCGAATGGGAAGACCCTCAGGGCGTGCCGATCTCGGCCATTCTCCTGGGTGGCCGTCGGGCCTCGGTCGTGCCGCTGGTATTCCAGTCGCGGGACTGGGACCACGGCGTGTTCCTGGGCTCGATCATGGCGTCGGAGACGACCGCCGCGGCCGCCGGTGCTGTCGGCAACCTCCGTCGGGACCCCTTCGCCATGCTGCCGTTCTGCGGCTACAACATGGCCGACTATTTCGCCCACTGGCTGGAAGTCGGTGCGGCAGCACCCGACCAGGAGCTCCTGCCCAAGATCTTCTACGTCAATTGGTTCCGCAAGGACGACGAGGGCAAGTGGCTGTGGCCGGGCTACGGCGACAACTCACGCGTGCTCGAGTGGGTGTTCAACCGCGTGGTGGGCAAGGCCAACGCGATCGAGACGCCGATCGGCTCGGTCCCGGCCAGTGGCGACATCGACGTGGTCGGCCTCGATATCAGCGAGGCCGATATGACCGAGCTCCTGCGGGTCGATCCAACCGAATGGAAGGCAGAGATTCCGTCCATTCGCGAGTTCTACGCGCAGTTCGGCGACCGACTTCCGGCGGCACTGGCCAAAGAGATCGACACCCTCGAAGAGCGTTTGCGTTAGAACCGCGCGGCCGGCGCACTGTCGGTTAGTCACGAGCGGGGGGTTGATGTCCCTGCGCACCGCGGTTGGCTCGCGGCCAACGCACGGCACGCCGGCCGGTCACATACGTCAGTCCGCCGATGCCGGCCAGCGCTGCCATCACGGCATCGCCCTGGGGCAGCGTGAATGACACGATGACCGGGATAATGGCGCCCACTACCCAGATCAGCTGTTGGCGGGTGGCGAACCGGGCAAAGGCCCGGCCCTGTGCCGCCTGAGGGATGTAACGCTGCGTCATCGCATCGAACGACGGCTGCGCGATGGCTCCGGCCAAACCCACGAAGAACGCCAAGAGAACCTGGGCCACCAGCGTTCCCCAAATGGCAACACCCAGAGAGGACAACGCAATCAGCCAGAGGGCAGAGAGCAGAAGCTGCTGCTCGCTCAGGCGCTTGCGAAGACGGCCCAGGAGCACGAGGCCGACGATCGCCCCCGCTCCACTCGCGCTCAAGGCCAAGCCGTAGATGTAGAGCCCGACCTTCAGCCGACGCAGACCAAATGCGAGTAAGAAAATCTGGAAGCCCTGGAGGCCTCGGATGATGGACATCGCCGACAACCCCAACAGGACTTCGGGGTGGGCGACCGGTTGCAGGCGCGCCAGGTCCGATGTGCGGTCGTCAATCCGCTGATCGTTGAGGGTTGACTCCGCGAACCTCTGCTCGGGTTGATCGATGCGCGGCCGTGTGAACGTCGGCAACCGAATCCCCGCCACCGCCGCGCCGACAAACACGAATGCGTCAAACCACAAGAGGGCTGATGATCCCCCGAGCTTCCAAATGAGGCCCCCGGGTAGCGCAACGACGAACCCGGCCACCGTGCCGAGCAACGTCAGCCTCGCGTTGAGCGTGGCGTACTGCGTCTGTTCCCCGCTTTGATCGGCGCCGGTCATCTCGGCCACCTCGGGCACAAGCGCTCCCCGGGTGACGAGATACAACTTCGAGAGCACGAGGACCAAGAACGCCAATGGAAACAGCAGGAGTGAGTGCACGTTCAGGGCCATAAGCGGGCAGAGAACCGCCCGACCAACGGCGGAGAACACCACCATGGCGCGCCGGGCCCCGCGGCTGCGGTCGATGAGCGGTCCCAGCAAGGGTGAGACAATGGCAAACGGGGCGAGGGTGAAGAGGAGGTAGTAAAACACCTTGCTTTTGGCCTCAGTGGGCGAGATCGAGAAGAACAACGATCCGGCCAGGGAGATCGTGACCAAAGTGTCACCAGACAGCATGGCGACCTGCACCAAGGACAGCCGGCCGATGGGCTTGGATTGGTCGAACAGGTCGTTTCGGGCCTGTCGAGCCATCTCCCGGAACTGCTCGATCCTGGCGGCCCTCGGCACCCCCTCAATGTACGGTGTGCCATGGCCGTCCATGCGTACGTGCTGATTCAGACCGAAGTGGGCAAGGCAGCCAATGTTGCGCGCCAGATCGCCGAGATCACCGGCGTGGTCGCCGCCGAGGACGTGACCGGCCCTTATGACGTGATCGCGCGGGTCGAAGCAGCCTCGGTCGATGAATTGGGCCGACTCGTGGTCGGCCAGGTGCAGTTGATCGAGGGCATCACCCGGACGCTCACCTGCCCGGTCGTGAACCTCTAAGGTCCGGCGACCAATCGTTCAGTGCAACCCGCCTGAGCACAGCCTCTCGCCCAGAGCAGCCCCGAGAAGAAGCCCGAGAGCAGCCCCGAGGAGACCCTCATCAACCTGAAGGCGACCTGAGAGCCGAGAGCACCGGCACTTGTTTCAGAGAAACGATACCGACCAGGATGGTTCCCTGACGCGAATCTGACCTTTCTGCTGGGCATTCCCAGAGGGTCACACCGAACCAAGATCAGGCACCGCGCCGACCATCGGCAGTCAAGGCCGAAGGCCGACCCCCAGAGCGCAGCTGCGGGGGTTGACGGCTTATGGTCGGCTCTCACCCTGGTCCAGGAAACCCCGTAGGGGTTCCTACAGGCGCTTTGAGGCTTTTCTCAGTTAACCGAACGGGTCAGCATGCTTTCGCGAAAAGGAGATGGGCGGGGACCGCCAACCCCGGCCAGTCACAGGATCAGCACCCACGACCCCCTCACCGCGTTCCGGCCCAATGCATCTGTACATCCGGCTGGCCCTCCTCGTTCCCCCTGCCATCCGTTCTGCGCACCTCAACGAAGCCGGCCCGGGTATAGAGGGCGATGGCGCGGAGATTGGCCTCGAAGGCCCACAATGAGAGGCCTGCGGGATTCTCGGTCATGGCGCGGTTCAGCAGCGCGCTCCCGACCCCGCGGCCCTGGCGTTCGGGAGCGACATAGAGGTGGTCGAGCCACTCGTCTTTGACAGCAGAGAACCCGACGATGACGTCATCGATCTCGGCCACATTCACATGACTCAAGGGCACGACCCGCCCGCAGAAGAAGGCCCGGTCCTCCGCATCGGTGTGGAGCAGCGGCAAGTAGCGCATCTCGGCGCGCGCCCGTTGAAACACGTCCGTGACTGCGGCTCCGTCTCGCGCCGCGCTCACACGAAGGGTCACCGACACCGACAGCCCTAACTCAGTGCGCCCGTCTGGCGCAGTGCCGCCACGGTCCCTTCGTCAATCCCCCACTCGATCAGTCCGGACACCGTGTCCGCACCGGGGAACGAAGGCGGTTGGCTGATAGAGGAAGGGGTACGGCTGAACCGCGGCGTCGGGGCCGCCTGCATTCGGCCGTCGACCTCAACGAAAGTGGCACGTGCTCGGTTGTGTGGGTGCAGGTGGGCTTCCCACGGTGAGAGAACCGGCACGGCGCAGGCGTCGGTCCCGTCGAAGATAGCTGTCCACTCATCCCGGGTCTTGGTAGCGAATACAGCTGCATAGCGTTCTTTCCACTTCGCCCAGTTGCTCTTGTCGTTCTGCTCGCGCCCGACGAAATCAGGGTCATTGGCCAGCCCCAGGCCCTCCAGCAACTCGGCATAGAAGCCGGGCTCAATGCCTCCCACGGCGAAGTACTTCCCATCAAGGGTCTCGTAGACCTCATAGAAGGGGGCACCCGTATCGAGCACATTCGAACCACGTTCCTCGCTCCAGGCCCCGACCCCGTGGAACGCATGGACCATGGTCATGAGGGACGCCGCGCCGTCGACCATGGCCACATCGACGACTTGCCCCTCGCCCGAGCGGGCGGACTCCAACAATGCCGAGACCATTCCGAAGGCGAGCAACATGCCCCCGCCTCCGAAGTCACCCACGAGGTTCAACGGGGGAACCGGCGGCGACCCGGCGCGCCCCAACGGCCAAAGGGCACCGCCGATGGCGATGTAGTCAATGTCGTGGCCGGCCATCTGCGCCATGGGACCGTCCTGACCCCATCCAGTCATGCGGCCGTACACGAGCGCCCGATTTCGGGCCAAACAGGCATCGGGCCCCAAGCCGAGACGCTCGGCCACGCCGGGCCGGAAGCCTTCGATCAGGCCGTCGGCCTGCTCGACGAGGGCCAGCACGAGCTCTACCGCTTCTTCGTGTTTCAGGTCGATTCCAACCGAGATGCGGCTTCGATTGAGGAAATTCCAATACGACCCGGTGGTCTCGGCTGCCCGCTCCGGCGCACCAGGTGCAGCCCGCTCGAGCCGAATGACCTGCGCCCCCGCGTCAGCCAGCATCATGGAGGCGTACGGAGCAGGCCCGAGCCCCGCCAACTCGATGATCTTGATTCCGTTGAGCGGCCCGGTTCTCAACGATTGCGCCATTTGAGGATCGTCCCCCGAGGGAGCTGCAGGGGTCAAGCTGGAGCATGCTCATTGCTCGTGCACCGGGACGGATAACTCTCATCGGCGACCACACCGACTACAACCAGGGCCTCTCGCTTCCGATGGCCATCGACCTGGCTACCGAGGTCAGCTTCACCCCCAAGGTGGGAAGTTTCCTGGTCGGGATGACCAGCGACCAATTCGCTGAGCCGTGGGAGATCACCTTGGGAAACACCACACCTCCGCCCCCTCGGGCCGCCCTGGCGAGCGCCCTCATCACCCTCGCTCAACCCCCCTCTGGCGGCAGCATGAAGGTGACGAGCACGATCCCGGTGGGCGCCGGCCTCTCTTCGAGCGCCGCATTTTCGGTGGCCGTCCTCCTCGCCCTGGGCCTGGACCAAGACCCGCTCTCTCTTGCGAGGTCCTGTCAGAGGGCCGAGGAGGCAGCAGGATCCCGGGTTGGCCTGCTCGACCCCATCGCCATCATTGCTGCGATGGCCGGCCACGCTCTCGCCATCGATTTCGCCACGCTCGAGACCCACCAGGTCGCTCTCCCCGACGCGGCGGCATTCGTCGTGGTGCACTGCGGGGTGAGCCGCGCTCTCGGCACTTCGCTCTATGCCGACCGTCGGGCCGAGTGCGAGACGGCGGCAAATCACATCGGCAAACCGCTCGGCTTGTGCACGCTGGGCGACCTGAGCGCACTCCCCAGCTCGATACTGCGCCGGCGAGCCCGTCACGTGATTACCGAGTGCGCGCGCGTGCGAGAAGTGGAGCGCCTCTTGGGCCGCGGCAATCTCAGCGGAATAGGTGCGCTGATGACTGAGGGGCACCGCAGCCTGGCCGAGGACTTCAGGGTCTCCATTCCTGCATTGGACGAACTGGTCGACCGCCTCGCGAAAACTCCTGGCGTCTTTGGAGCCCGCATGACCGGCGGCGGATTCGGCGGTTGCGCCGTCGCACTCTGCGAGCCCGACTCACCGGCCCTCAACGTGGAGAATTACACCCCGCAGCTGGCCTGGCCGGTCCGCCCCTCGGCCGGAGCCGAGGTCCGCATAGGCCCCTGAAGTAATTAGTCCTCCCGATGGCTCAGTCTCCCGACTGGGACGCAGCCGCCTGCGAGGTGGAGATGAGCGCTTCGAGCGCCGCTTCGGCGCGGCCCCCATCGATGGACTCGTTCGCCAGCGCTATGCCGGAGGCGAGATCGTCGACGCGTCCGATGACCATCAAGGCAGCGGCGGCGTTGAGCAGACCGATATCGCGATTCGGCCCCCGCTCGCCAGCAAGCACCGAGCGGATGGCTGCGGCGTTGAACGCCGCGTCTCCGCCTCGAAGGTCTTCCATGCTCGCTGGAGCGAAGCCCAATACTCCAGGGTCGATCCGCCACTCCGAGAGCTCAAAGCTTCCGTCACCGTCTCCGTTGAGCTCGAGCACGGTGGAGCGCGACGTCACGCTGAGCTCATCGAGCCCGTCGTCGGCGTAAATGATCATGGCGCGCCGGCTGCCCGTCGAACCCAACACGTTCGCCATGATCGTCGCCATGGCGGGATCGTTGACGCCCACTAGTTGATAGTGCGTGCGGGCCGGATTGGTGAGCGGACCGAGAAAGTTGAAGATCGTGGGCACGCCGAGCTCGCGCCGGATCTGCCCCACGTAACGCATCGCAGGATGAAATCGCTGGGCGAAACAGAAACCGATGCCCGCGTCGGCGATGCAACGGGCCACGCCCACGGGGCCGATCTCGATGGCCACCCCGAGGGACTCGAGCACATCGGCGGAGCCCACTGACGATGAGGCCGAGCGTCCTCCGTGTTTGCACACGCTCACGCCGCACCCGGCGACGATCAAGGAGGCCAGCGTGGTCACGTTGATGCTGCTCATGCGATCACCGCCCGTGCCGACGAGATCCACCACCTTGTCGGGGCCTGCCGGCAGGACGAGGGGCACAGCCGCCGCCACCATGGCCCGGGCCAGCCCAGTCACCTCGGCCACCGTCTCGCCCTTTGCGTGCAATAGCGTCAGGAAGGCACCGATCTGGGCCGCCGTGGCCTCGCCGGCCAATACGGAGCCCAAAATGGCTTCTGCCTCTTCCTCGGCCAACGACACCCGGCGGGTAAGGCGGCTCAGGATGTCGGGCCAGCCGATGGTCAGCTCCACTTCAGTTCCACCACAAGTCGCGGTCCAGAACGCCACGCGCAATCAGGCCGAGCTGCACCTGGGAGGTGCCTTCGACGATTGTCAGTTGCTTGGCGTCGCGGTACCACTGTTCGGTCGGATGATCCTCCATGTAACCCGCCGCGCCGAGGAGCTGGACCGCCAGGGAGGAGGCCCTCACGGCCAGCTCGGTGGCGTGGTATTTGGCCACGGAGAGATACGGGACGTACTCCTTGGTGTACTTGCCCTGGTCGGCGAGGACGGCGGCCCGATAGGTCAGGAGGCGGGCCGCCTCAATGTCCACCGCGCACTTGGCGATCTCCCACTGAATGCCCTGGAAGTCGGCGATCTTCTGTCCGAAGGCCTCACGCTGCTGGACGTACTCGGTGGCGTACATGAGGGCGCCCTCAGCCAGTCCGATCCCCCGGGCGGCCACGACCGGACGCATGGCGTTGAGGCCCAACATGGCGAGGCGGAAGCCGCCGACCTCGCCGATGACGTTCTCGGGCGGCACCTGCACGTCGGTCAGAATGAGCTCGCCCGTATCGACGCCCTTGACGCCCATTTTGTGATCGGCGCGGCCCACGTCCACGCCCTCCCACTTCCGCTCGACGATGAAGGCCGTGATCGAATCGTGGGCCCGACTCGTCGGCTCGGTCGTCTTGGCGAACACGGTGTACCAATCGGCCTCGCGCACGCCGGACATCCAGCATTTGGTGCCATTGAGTATCCAGCCACCCGGCGTCGCACCGTCGGGCACGCCCCGCGTGCGCATTCCCATCACGTCACTCCCCGCCTGCGGTTCGGAGAGTCCGAAGGACGCCCGCTGGCTTCCGTCCGCAATGCCGGGCAGGTACCGCTGCTTCTGCGCCTCGGTGCCGGCGATCATGATGGCGCCGGTGGGCAGCCGGGTCAGGAGCAGCATGAGTGCGGCCGCGTTCGAGTACTTGGCCACCTCTTCGATGGCAATCGTCAGACCGAGGATCCCGGCGCCCGAGCCCCCGTAGTCGGTCGGGATGCAAAGCCCGAGGAGTCCGGCATCTCGAAACGCCTCGAAGACGTCCTGGGGATAGGTCCCCTCTTTGTCGATGGAGCGGGCACGGGGTTGCACCTTGTCCTGAGCCAGGCGACGCACCGAACCTTGCAGCGCAATCAGCTCGTCCGGGAGATCAAAATCCACCGGCGAAGGCTACCGGAGGGTCCTGCCATGTATTTTCTCTCCCTTGACCCCCGACGAGGAAGCCGACGAGACCCCAGAAGCCACGCCAACTGAGCCACCTGAGGCCGCGGGAGCTCTGAACGACTCGGACTCCGCTGACGAATTACCCGCCGACGCACCGGCTGTCGCCGCCCCCCCTGTCGACCAAGTGCCTAGTGACGAAGCGCCTATTGACGAAGCGCCTACTGACTCTGCCCTTCCCGATGAAGCTGCAGCGCCCGGCGATGCGGAGCGGGTCGATCCGCCCGGCGATGCCGCTCCGGCGTTAGTCCCACCCGATGCCACTCCGCCGGCGGCTACGGGTACCGCGGCAGAGCCAGCAGATGGAGAAGCGACCGAAGGAGCAACCCCGACTCCGACTTCCCAGGACCCGGAAAAGAGACTCGTCGCATCCTCCACGAATCCGGTCCCGATGGCCACATCGGCCGCAGTCCTCGAGTCACGGGCCGACGTCCAAACAGACCTCCGCAAGGCCCGCAAGAAAGAAGAGCGCCGCAAGCACCGCTGGCGTCGTCGCATCATCTATTTCTTGTCATTCATCGTCTTCATCGCGGTCGCCGGCAGTCGGAGGCATCTTCTTCTATGCCCGGTACCGCTACGACGAGATCCCCAAGATCCATTCGAAGCACCTTGTCAAGCAGGCCGCCGCGCCGGGCAAACCCTTCAACGTGCTCCTCGTCGGCTCTGACTCTCGCGCCTTCGTCGACAACCCCACCCAGGTGAAGGCATTCGGCAACGAGGCCGACGCCGGCGGACAACGGAGCGACGTGACGATGGTGGCCCGCTTCGTCCCTGCGACCAAATCCGTCACGGTGATCTCCATTCCCCGCGACCTGTGGGTCGACATCCCCCCGAACAGCAGCGACATCCAGGGCATGAACCGGATCAATGCCGCCTTCAACTCGGGACCCGACCTGCTCATCCAGACGATCGAATCCGTCCTCCACGTCCCGATCAACCACTACATCTCGGTCGGGTTCCCCGGCTTCTTGGGCATGGTCAACGCACTGGGCGGGGTCACCATGGACTTTCCGACCGAGGTAAAGGACGCCTACACGGGGCTCGACGTCACCACCTCGGGCTGCCAGGTCATCAACGGAACGACCGCTCTCCAACTTGTCCGCAGCCGGCATCTCGAATACATGAACAGCAGCGGGCACTGGGAGTACGACGGGCTCTCCGACTTCAGCCGAATCCAGCGACAGGATTCCTTCTTCCGGGCCGTCCTGGCCAAGGTCAACACCTCGATCACCAACCCGTTGGCCATCAACGGTTTCATTTCGTCCGCCGTCGGCAACCTGGCCATCGACGACACGCTCAGCGAGAGTGACCTGCTCCACATCGCGACCGAGTTCAAGGGTCTGCAGTCCTCGCACCTGGTCACCGAGACGCTGCCGACGACGAGTTATGTCACCGGTGGCGGGGCAGACGTCCTCCTGGCCGCCCAGCCGTACGCCAGCCAGATGATCGCTGCGTTCAACCAACTCGGCGAGCCAACGCCAAATCCGCGCCACGACCACACACCGCTCCGCCCCTGAGCAACACGCCGGTCTCGGTGAACGTCCTCAACGCCTCGGGCGGTGGGCTCCTGGCCACCGACACCGCCGACGGCCTACGACATGATGGCTTCGTGATCAGCGGCATCAACAACGCGCCCGAGCGTCCTCGCGGCCGGCAGTCCCTCGGAGATCTTCTACGGCCCGAGCGGGCTGCCGGCTGCCAAGACCCTCGCGGCTTCCCTGCAGGGCAAGGTGACACTACGTGCCCGACCCCACCCTGACCGGGAACAACCTGAACCTGTGGGTGGCGAACGCAACGCTCACGGTGACGACAACGACCTCGACGACTACGACCACGACGGGAAGTCCGGGAACGGGATCGGGCTCGACGACGACCACGGTCCCCGGGAACGTCTACACCAACACGCAACCCGAACCCTGGAACCCGGTCCCCTGCACCCTGGGCGTCGGCCTCGAGTGCCTCGACGACGACTACCTCGACGGCAACAAAGTCGACGGCAACAAAGTCGACGACGAAGAAGTCGAGCTAACTGACTCCAGGCTGGCCGGCGTCAGTCGAAGTGCGTCAGGCCGACTTGCGCCGCTGCCGGACGATGCGCCGACGTTCCCGCTCTGTGGTCCCACCCCACACACCCTCACGCTCGCGGTGAGCCAGGGCGTGCTCGAGGCAAGCCTGACGGACCGGGCATTCGGCGCAAATAGCCTTGGCTTCGGCCGCATCGGCCTCGTCCTCTGAAATCGGGTAGAACGCCTCGACATCGAGGCCCCGGCAGGCGGCCTGCTTGCGCCACGTGGTGGCACTCATGGGAAACACTTCCTCGCAAAGTCGGATATGGGCAATTTCGCCCTAGTCGGGAGCACAGCTGGGCTTCACCCAGCGGCGCCGGCACCGAATTCCGGCGAACGAAGAGTATGGCCTACGGCCGGGGCGCCTGTAAAGACCTACACAAAGAATTATCCCTGGTCAGCCGATAGGAAGCGGCTTTGTTGTTCCACGAAGGTCACCTAGCAGTTCCTGACGCACGGCGGCCGGGAGCACGGAGCGCTCCTCGTACTCGGGATGGCGGGCCACCAGGGCGACCTCCTCGGGGCCGGCGAAGGCCTCCACCTGGGCGGGGGTGAACGCGAATCGGAGGTAGTGGACCGCCGGCGTAACGGTGTCCCGCACCAGCGCAGCAGCGTGCGCCTCCTCGGGCACGCTGGGCACCAAGTCGTCGCCGAGCGCCACGCCGAGCGCGCGCTCGATCCCCACGAGCTTGGGCAACCACTCCCGCAGGAGCGCCATCGGAGGTGAGTTCGATGAAAAGGGTGGCCGAGAGCTCCCCCACCTGGGGTAACAGCCGGTTGTAGATGTCCAGTTCGACCTGGATCGCCTCGTCGGTCAGGATCTTCTCGACCCGGGCCATCTCCTGAATCTGGAACCGAACGGTGTCCACGGACTCGAAGACCAGGGTCATGATCGGGCCGAGCGCTACCCGGCGCAGGCGCTTGCGGGCAATCACCTGGGCTCGGTACTCCTCACGTACCCGCTCGTATGCCCGCAGATCCAGCACGTCGGCCAGGGTCAGTGCCTCGGTCATGGCGACTCGTCAGCCCGAAGTGACAGCTGACTCGAGAGGCGAGGGCATGGCACCGTTCACGCTGGCTCCGCGGTCCGAGCGTGACCCGCAGCGCGGCCGGGCCACGCGCTGCAGGTCGGTCGGACCGTCTGTCGAAGGCGTCACGGTCCGCCGCTCTAGGAGAGGGACTCGAGCCCCTGGGTGAATCGACCGGCGTGGGACTTCTCGGCCCGGGCCAGCGTCTCGAGCCACTCTGCGACCTCCTCCAAGCCTTCGTCACGGGCGGTCTTGGCGAACCCGGGGTACATCTCGGTGTACTCGTAGGTCTCGCCCTCGATGGCCGACTTGAGGTTGTCCGAAGTCGGACCGACCGGGACCCCGGTCACCGGGTCGCCGACCTCCTTGAGGAAGTCGAAGTGCCCGAACGCGTGGCCGGTCTCACCTTCGGCGACCGAGCGGAACAGTGCGGCAACGTCGGGGTAGCCCTCGACGTCGGCCTTCTGTGCGAAGTACAGGTAACGGCGATTGGCCTGGCTCTCGCCGGCGAACGCCGCTTCAAGTTGGCCTCGGTCTGGGTGCCCTTCAATGATGGCATGGTGTGTTGGTACCCTTTCTTTTGTCTTGCTGATTGGTCCTAATGCTACTGCTGGAGTCGTGGACCTCCTGGCACTCGTCGCACAGGCCGCGAAAGACGACCTCGGCACTAAGCACGTTGAATCCGGGTGCGGCGCCTGAGGGCATCTGCAAGTCCGGGAAAGTCGGCGTCCACGTCGCGCACCTTGCCGCAGGACCGGCAGACGACGTGATGGTGGTTCGACTCCACGTTGGGGTCGAACCGGGCCGACCCGTGCCCAGGTCGAGGGCGGAGATCTCTCCCAGTTCGGCCAGGTCGTGCAGCGTCTGGTACACGGTCTTGAGGGAGACGTTGGGCATCTCGGTGCGCACCCTCTCGTAGACCTTCTCGGCCGAGGGATGCGTGTCGTCGCCTTCGAGGGCCCGGAATATGCACTGCCGCTGGGCGGTGATCTTCCGCCCGTTGGCCCGGAAGAGGTCGGTCAGCGCATCGGGGGACTGCATGCCGTGGCCACCATAGCGTCCCTTCCTCGGTTTTGACAATCGTTGTCAAACAGACTCGGAGCGCGCTACCTTTCTCGGGTGGCCGACTACGTGATCCCGGAACCCGAACCCAAGGAGATTGACGAGAAGCTGGAGATCGAGTTCCGGCATCTCGCCGAGAATGCCGTCCTGAAGGGCAAACCGTCCGGGGACGAAAAGTGCGAGAACTGCCGCTATTTCCTCGAGCCTCACAAGGACATCTCCTATTGCTGGCACCCAAAGCTGCGAATCCTCGTGGGCGACCAGTGGTGGTGCCAGTGGTGGGAGGCAATTCCCGAAGGCTAGGCCGCCCCTGAAGCGGTGAGCCGCACCGAGTAAGCAGCTACGACCGGCGGAGCAGATGCTCAGATTTCGTGTGGCAGGCTGGGAATGTGCATCGATTTCGCCGCCAGGATTCGCTGCACCGCCTGGCCGAGGAACACTTTGACGTTCTGGTGGTGGGAGGCGGCGTCACCGGAGCAGGCGTCGCACTCGATGCGGCCAGCCGGGGCTTGAAAACCGCCCTCGTGGAAAAGCGCGACTTTGCCTCGGGCACCTCGTCAAAGTCCTCAAAGATGATCCATGGCGGCCTGCGCTATCTCCAGCAGCGTGAAATCCGTCTGGTCTACGAGAACTTGGCCGAACGGCAGCGACTCTTGGAGAATGCGCCTCACCTGGTGAGCCCACTGCCGTTCCTCATCCCCCTCTTCGGTCGCGACGGCGTGGTCTCCAAGGCCGTGGCCCGTTCCTATTCCATCGCGCTCTGGCTCTACGACGTGACCGGGGGCCTGCGTATCGGCGCTCGTCATAAGCGGGTGACCAAGGCCCAGGCACTGGCCCACTTCCCGACACTGAACACCGCCCGTCTCGTCGCCGGTTTCCTCTACTTCGATGCCCGGGCCGACGATGCCGCGCTTGACCCTCACGCTGGCTCGCACCGCGGCCATCGAATACGGCGCCGTCATCGCCAACTACACCTCGGTGGTCGGGCTCACGGCCGATGATCACGGTGCAGTTAACGGCGCCCTAGTGCGTCCCGACCCATCGGACGCATCGAGCGAGTTCGCCATCAGGGCCCGCGTGGTGGTCAATGCCACCGGTGTGTGGGCCGACGACATACGGGCGCTTGATGAAGGCGCTCATCCCCGTTCGATTCGACCGGCCAAAGGAATTCACATCTCGCTCTCGGCGGAGAGACTGCCGTGCGATATCGCGGCGGTCATCCCCGTTCCACAAGACCGCAGAGCAATATTCGTCGTTCCGTGGCCGCAGACGAACCTGGTGTATATCGGCACAACCGACACGGACTACCAGGGGCCTCTCGATGATCCCTCTTGCACGCCCGAAGACGTCGACTACCTTCTCGAAGCTGCCAACAATGTCACGACCTCGCGGTTGACGCGGGCCGATGTGACGGGCGTATGGGCTGGCTTGCGCCCGTTGCTTGCGCCGCCCGACAAGGGCAGCCACGTGTCGGAACGCACATCCGACCTCTCGCGACGCCACACCGTGCGCACCTCGGCGCACGGCGTCGTCACGGTGACAGGCGGGAAGCTCACCACCTATCGCAAAATGGCACAAGACACCGTCGACGCGGTGGTGCATCAGCTCGGGGAGCCCCTCAAGAGTCGACCCTGCGTGACCAAGTCGCTGCGACTTCTCGGTGCCACTGCGGCCACCAAGGACCCCGTGACCATGGCACATCCGCAGTCGCACCTCCTCAGCCGGTACGGGACCGACTCCACCGCCGTCCTCGCGCTGGCGGCGGATCGGCCAGAACTGCTCGAGCCAGTCATCGCCGGCCTGCCGTACACCGGAGCAGAGATCGTCTATGCCGTGCAGGAGGAAATGGCCCAGACACTGACCGACGTCTTGAGCCGGCGGACCCGCGCCATGATCCAGCGAGCCCAGCCAACGATGGCGGCGGCGTACACCACGGCCCAACTGATCGCTCCCGAATTGGGATGGGATGAAGAGCAGGCGGCTGAGCAGGTCAACGATTTCATCGAGACCTGTCAGAAGGAACTCCTCACGGCGGGACTCGATCTCCCTTGACGGTTCCGACTCCGGTGGCGGCGATCGACGCCGCACCTGGCGCGGTGACCGACCGGCTCTCGGGATCGGTAGTCAGCCTGCCCGACCACTTGATCGACCGACTGGCGCAAAGCGGATCCGAAATCCTCACCGACGACGAGTCCCGGGCAGAGGCCGGCCGCGACTGGTGGCCACTGGCAATCGGGTGGGCCGCCGAAGGTACGGTGCCCCAACGTCCCGGAGTTGTCGTCCGGCCACACAACACCGCGCAAGTTTCGGCCGTGTTGTCGACCTGCCACGAAGCCAATGTCCCGGTGACTCCCGCGGCGGGACGAAGTGGGGTTTGTGGTGGTTCCATTCCCGTGTTCGGCGGCGTCGCGTTGGATCTCACCTCCCTCGAGGGTCTCATCGGTGTGGACGAAACCTCGCTGACGGCGGACGTGCGGGCCGGCACCTTCGGGCCCGACCTCGAAGCAGACCTCGGTCGGGTGGGCTCGGGGTACACCCTCGGACACTGGCCTCAATCCATGGATCTCTCCACCGTCGGTGGATGGCTGGCCTGCCGCGGCGCGGGTCAGTACTCAACCCGCTACGGCAAGATCGAGGACATGGTCCAGGGGCTCGAGGTCGTGTTGGCCGACGGCCGCATCGTGCGGACGGAGGGGCACGGACCTCGAGCCGCCACCGGACCCAACCTCACCCAACTCTTCGTCGGAAGTGAAGGGACACTGGGCGTCATCACCGAAGCCCGCTTTCGCATCCACCCGCTGCCAGCGGCCCAAGAACGGCGCGCGTTTGGTTTCACGACGTTCGCCGCTGGCCTCGACGCGTGTCGCAAGATCATGCGACGCGGCGCGACGCCGGCCGTCCTCCGGCTCTACGACGAGTCCGAATCCATACGCAACTTCGAACAGCCAGGCACGAACGTGCTCATTGTGTTGGACGAGACGGACCCGGGGCTCTTGGCCGCGACCCTGGCGGTGGTGGACGACGAATGCTCCACCTCCGCCGGAGCTCATCCGATGGACGTTGCCCTGGTCCAGCGTTGGCTCACACACCGCAACGACGTCTCTGCCCTTGCACCGTTGTGGCGGGCCGGCGTTGTGGTGGACACGGTGGAGATCTCCGGATCGTGGGCGGTACTCCCGGACCTGTTCGACGAAGTCACGGCCTCCCTCACGGCAATCGACGGCACGCTGGCCGCCTCGGCCCATCAGTCGCATGCGTACACTGACGGCGCCTGCCTCTACTTCACCTTCGGCGGCAAAGGACCTGAAGGCGACGGCGCCTGGCGCGAGCACTACTACCGCCAAGCGTGGGACGCCGTCACGACGACGACGATGGCCCATGGTGCGGCCATCAGCCACCACCATGGCATCGGTCTTAATCGTTCCCGTTTCCTCCCCCGCGCGCTCGGTGCGGGCTTCGACGTGCTCGTCGGCCTGAAGGAAACCTTCGATCCCGCCGGCATCCTCAATCCGGGGAAACTCGGGCTGCCCTCGCCCTTCGGACCATCACCGTGGTTATGAGCGGCCAAGGTGGAAGCGTCCTTGTCGTCGACGTAGGCACCTCTGGTGTCCGCGCCGCAGTCGTGCGACCAGATGCCACTGTCGGCCACGCGCACTATGCGCCGGTACTACCCGACTCCCCGGCACCGGGCTTGGTCGAATTCGATGCGACGGTGATGGCCGATGCCGTCCTCGCCGTGGCCAACGCGACGCTGCACGACGCGGGCCCGGTGGAGGCCGTCGGCATCGCCAACCAACGGGCCTCGACGATTGTGTGGGAAAGGGCCACCGGAACACCCGTCTCGCCGGGAATCGGTTGGCAGGATCTACGCACAGTCGGGACATGCCTCGTCTTGCAAGCCGACGGGATCCGACTGGCCCCGAACGCGTCGGCTACCAAACTGATGGCCATACTGGACGCAGTCGACCCTGATCGGGCCCGTGCTGAAGCGGGCGAGCTCTGCTTCGGCACCGTGGACACGTGGGTGGCTTGGATCCTCTCGGGCGGCGCGACTGCGGGCGCCAACGCGTTGCATGTCACCGACGCCACGAACGCCGCCGTCACCGCCCTCATCGATCCTTCCACCGTCGCGTGGGACCAGTCCCTCCTCGACCGCCTACGCATACCCGCGGCCATGCTGCCCCGCATTGTCGATTCCTCCGGAGCCGTCGGCGCCTGCCACGCGCTCGCGGGTGCACCTCCGATCTGCGGCATTGCCGGCGACCAACAGGCCTCCTTGATCGGGCAAGGGTGCACCCGTCCGGGACTCGCCAAAGCCACGTTCGGCACCGGCGGCATGTTGGACCAGTGCACCGGCCGTGGGCAGCCCCCCATCCGTGCCGGACAGGGGGCGCACGGCACCTTCCCCATTGTGGCGTACCGCGTGGGCGGGAGCGTGACCTGGGGCATCGAAGCGGTCATGCTCTCGGCGGGCAGCTGCGTGGAATGGCTGCGCGACGACCTCGGGATCCTCACCTCGGCCGCGGAATCCGCCTCCCTCGCGGCCGAGTGCGAAACCACGGGCGACGTGTGGTTTGTGCCCGCACTTCTCGGCCTGGGTACGCCCGTGTGGGACTTCGGGGCCCGAGGCACCCTCGTCGGATTGACCAGGGGCTCAGGTCGCCCTGAACTCGTACGGGCGGTGCTCGAAGGAGTGGCGCACCGTGGCGCCGACTTGTTGGAAGCGGCCGAAGGTGACAGTGGTCTCCCCATCAATGCTTTGCGCGTTGACGGAGGAATGTCAGACAACGAGGTCTTCGTGACGGCGCTGGCCGACGCCATCGGGCGACCCGTGGAGATTTCGCCCGTACTCGAAGCAACCACGCTTGGAGCCGGATTGCTTGCTGGTCTGGCCATCGGTGTCTACGGGTCAGAAGACGAGATGGCCGAGACGTTCTCGCCTCGACGCATTGTCGAACCGCGTACCGACGACGCCACCCGGTCGCATGCGCGCGAGCGTTGGCTGGCGGCGCGATCCAAAGCAGAAGCCACGATCCCTGAGCTCTCCGGAATCTCCTTTTAGTCCGCGTCTCAGAAGCCTTCGATCGGCCCATTTCGGCTGAGCCGTTTGTTGATCTCAGGCAGAAGTACTGAGAGCGCCAGCGCGCACCCCTGCGATTCTCGACGTCGTGGGGAAGACCCGCCGGTGCGCGCAGAGCTACGATGCTTGGTGCGCCAACGCGTCATCCCAGCTGCTCCCCGCGGCGAGCAACGGGCGATATCCCATCAATCGCCGCGGCCGACCAATCGCCATCGCAGCGCGCAGGCGCCCGGCGCGACCGAACAACGCCACGAACTTTCCATCTTCGAGCGAGCCGTCGACGATTTCCACCTCATCGTTTCCGCCAGGATTCCCCAGAACCTGGAACCGGATACCAAATTGGTCCGACCAGAAATACGGTATCGGTGCGAAAGGCTCGGCGTCAGCTCGGCCGGCCAGGATGCTGCGCGCCGCGGCGACGCCTGCTTCGGCCGCAATCTGCCAGTGTTCGATACGAATCATCTCTTCGCCGCCGTCGTGATGCCACAGCCAGCGAGCCGTGTCACCCGCGGCCACAACTCCCTCCGCGGCAAAGAGGCGGTCATCGCACACGACGCCGTTCTCCAGCGTCAAGCCTGAGCCCTCGAGCCAGCTGACGGCGGGCACCACGCCAATTCCGACCACCACCACATCGGCCGCGAGAACGTCACCGCCAACCAGTTCGACCTGCAGCCCACTCGCGGCACCCTCGAGGCGACGGATACCGGCGACACCGACTCCAGTACGCAGGTCCACACCGTTGCTCGCGTGCAGGGAACCGCAATGGGCACCGATCAGCGGTCCGAGGATATTGGACAGCGGGATCTCCATCGCCTCTATCACGGTGACCCGACAACCGAGTCCGGCACAGGTCGATGCCACCTCGGCGCCGATGAACCCAGCACCAATGACGATCAGGCGACATGACTGGACCGCGCCCACCGCTCTCTGGAGGGCTACCGAGTCGTCGAGCGTGCGAAGCGTGAACAGTCCGTCCCGATGTCCCAGATTCTCCGTACCCGGCAGGTGTCTCGGCGTCGCTCCCGTCGCAATCACCACGGCGTCGCCCGTGAGGATGGTGCCATCATCGACCTCGACTTTGCGACCTTCTGCATCGAGCCGCATGGCACGATGGCCGAGGACCTCGTGCACCTGCAGCTCGCTGCTGCGCTTCCTGTCGGCGAGGACGGCTTTTTCGGGTGGCCACGTTCCCGCGAGTATCTGTTTCGAAAGCGGCGGTCGGTCGTACGGCAGGTGTAACTCCTCACCAACCAATGTGATGTCGCCATGAAAACCTTCGGCCCGCAATGTTTCCACGGCCCGCCACCCGGCCAGCGACGCGCCGACCACGACCACAGACCCATTCGAAGACAAACCCTCCGGCGTCATGCGCCGCCGAACATCGCTGTCCACTCTTCGATCGATCGCGGTCGAAAGACAAAGTTCGTCTTTCGAGTTTCACCCATGCCTTGCGACGGGTCTCGCGAATACAGGTGGCCAGGAAAGAGCACCGCATTATCGGGCACATGGGCCAGGCGGTTGTTGATGGAGTCGTACATCGCCAACGGATCGGAGCCCGGAAGATCGGTGCGGCCACAGCCCTCGAGAAAGAGCGTGTCCCCGGCGACCAGTCGACCATCGACCAAGAAACACTGGCTTCCTGGTGTGTGGCCAGGGGTGTGGATCAGTTCCACTCCCACGGCACCGACCTGCACCACGTCGCCACTGTCGTGGCCCACCAGATGCGAGGCGCTCACCCCCGTCGTGCGCTCCACCCACGGCACCTCTTCTTTTTGCAGATGGATCGGAACCTGGACCATCTCCAACAAAGTGCTGATTCCCTCGAGGCCCCACCCCGCCATCTCTCCGCCAACATGATCGGGGTGGTAATGCGTGGCCAGGACACCGGTGAGCTTCATGCCGTCTGCTTCCACGATGTCAAGCAGATCCTGCACGGCGTAGGCGGGATCCACGATGACCGCCTCGCCCGTCGCTCGGTCCCCGATGAGATAGACGAAGTTCACCATCTGCCGGGCCATCCGGATCTCCCTTGGCGAAATCCTGTCCGGACAGAAGTTGCCGGAAGTAGAGCCGTTGGTCGTCGACGGTGTCACTCATCGTCGCCACCACCCACTTCGCCCGCCAACGTGTCTAGCCGGGGCACGAGGTCTTCCACCTGCGCGCGCGTGTGACGGAGTCTTCGGTCTAGCTCATCGATCAGCGCGGTCGCACGTTCCAGACGCGCCACCAAGCACGTCCACGTCGACCTCTCGCTGTTCGAAGAACTCCACGATGGAATCGAGTTCCCGGCTCGCGTCGGTGTAGCTCAGCTCCTCCACCGGGAGCGGTTCGTTCGTGACAGTCGTCATTGCGTCTCCTCATTCTTCTCATCGACATCGACCATCTCGGACTTCGGCCGACTCCACTCGTGAGCGAGCCCGCCCATCGGCAAAACGTGTGACCACTTCGCTGCCCACGGCGAGGTCAGCAGCACTCCGGACGAGCTCTCCCGAGGCGGTCAGGGTCAACGTGTATCCCCGCTCCAACTGGCGGTCCACGTCGTAGGCGGTCAGCAACCGGCGCCACGAGCGCACTCGCTCCGTTTCTCGCGCGACATGGCCCAGGGACAGGGGGCCGAGGCGGGCGGCATGTGTCCGCAGGACACTTTGCCGCGCCGCCAGTCCTTCGGGTGCCAAACGTCCGATTGCGGTCGCCCGCCGAGCCAAGCGCTCCCCGTGCACCCGCAACTGACCCCGCGCTGCACGCGTCAGACCGACCGCGTGCTGCAGCATCTCGTGCCTCGGCCTCCGCCAACAACGAAGGCACGCGGTGACTGAGCACCGTAGCGGCGGCTCCGATATGCTGGTCCCACCACTGACCGACGCGCGACGACGATCTGGTGTCCACATTCGGTCGGGGTTATGCACGCTCGGTTAGCCACGATGTCGGCCACGGACTCATCTCCCGTATGGCCTATTCCGGTCCACACGGGCTTGGTGGCTCCAGCAATGGCACGGGCCACCACTTCGGAGTCGAACGACGCCAAGTCCGCCTTCGATCCCCCACCCCTCACGACAACGATCAAGTCGCAATCGGTGCGGCACAACGCCCTCACTGCTCTCGCCACCCTGAGTGGCGCGTCACCACCCTGCACGGCTACCGGCACGACCTGCACGTTGGAATCCGAACCCCGAACCGGTGAGCTGTCCGAGGAAATCCTGATAGCCCTCGGTTCCCGGACTGGCCACCAATCCCACACGAAGCGGCACCTCCGGGACGGGAAGCCCGGCATTGCGGCGAAGCAATCCCTCGGCTTCGAGCTTCCCGAGGAGCTGGGCGCGTTGTGCGGCCAACCGACCCAACAACGCCGTCACGTCGAGCTCGGACAGGATGAAGCCGATCTCGCCCTTCGGTCGGTAAAGGTCGATCGCCCCTCGCAGGACGACGACCATGCCCTCGGCCGAGCACCACGCCGTTCTTGGCCAGATCCGCCTTTCATGGGCAACCAGGTGCCCTTCCAGCACTTGACCCTGAGCGCCGGACCACCCCGGCCTCGTGGGGCTTGACCATCTCGCCCCTCGTCCGGGTCGACCAGGTCCAAATAGCAGTGCCCGGATCGCCCTGACTGGTCCGAGAAGCTATGGATCTCTCCCCGTACCCACAACTGACGATTCCGGGGAAATGTCGAGGTCAGGGCATCCTCGACCTCGTCGTAAAGGGCGCCGATCGAGAGCACCCCGGCGCGGCCTTCGTCCCCGGTGAGATCATCGGATCCCGGGCGCGGCGGGGCCTCGGGGTCGAAGAGCTGGCGGGCATGAGCTGGCCATTACGGACACCCTACCGACGAGGTGTGCTGGGCTCATACCTTCTCATTCATGGCAGACTGACGGGGACGGTGAGTCGGCCAGGTGACCGCAGCCCGGACCGCACGTGCGGGATCGTGTTGAGGAAGGTCGGGACTCCAAAGAGCAGGGTGCTGGCTAACAGCCAGTCGGGGCGACTCGCAGGAAAGTGCAACAGAAAGCAAACCGCCGATGGCGGGCCTTCGGGCCCGCACAGGTAAGGGTGAAACGGTGCGGTAAGAGCGCACCAGCGTTCAGGGCAACCTGATCGGCTTGGTAAACCCCACCCGGAGCAAGGCCAAGCGTGGGAAACGGGCTGCTCGTCCGCTCTCCGGAAGGAGCGCATCCCCAGGTAGGCCGCGTAGATGGATGGTCACCAGGGCCCCCAAAGGGCTGAACAGAATCCCGCCTATAGGCCGACTCACCGTCAACTACCGATTTCCTGCGCAGTTAGTCCGACGGCCGCCGCATCGCTAGGGCCAGGCGCTCTGGCGACGACCTTGATATTCTGCTGGTCCGGGCTGTGAGGGGAGGGATAGATCGGGCCTCGCCAACCGATCCTGTTTGAACCAGGTCGAGCGCGTACACCCTGAACAGTTCGGCGATCCTGTCCCATCTTTGAATGTGAGGTCAACATGTCTGCATACGTCGACCAAGGGTTGAACCCCTACACCGCGATCGGGCTGGACCCGCGCAACGAGATGGGAATCAGCGGAGGGCTCATCACCATGGTCGAGCCTGACCGCGGACACGAGCGCGAGTACAACCGCTGGTACGAAGACGACCACTTCTACCATGGGGCGGTCGTCGGTCCCGGAGTGCTTGGCGGACGCCGTTGGGTTGCCACTCGCGACTTGCAACTCCTCCGGTTCCCCGAAGACTCCCCAGTGATCCAGCCCGTCTTCGAAGGGGCCTACATCTCCACCTACCTCCACGCTGCCGATCGCTTTGATGACGTCTTGGCGTGGAGCGGTCCTGCCATGATCGATAATCTCACTCTCAAGCCGGGCCGCGCCTTCGAACACCGCAAACACATATATACGGCCATGCAACTCCACGAATTCACCGTGGTACGACCCGATCTACCGCACATGCGCGCCGAACATGTCTTCCTCCATCCCATGCAAGGCATGGTCTTCGAGATCGTCGATATTGCCGAAGGCAGCTCGCGCCAGGAAGTCCTTTCGGCACTACGCGATACCGTCATCCCGGGTGAGCTCGCAGGATCCCCTATTGCGATTGCGATTGCCTCTCGATCGCACCCCCCTCGCTCCGCGGATCCCAACCCACAAAGCGCTCTCCCGCGCCCGCCGGGTAAGCCCTACGGCGACGGCGTCGCCCTCCAGATTCTCTGGTTCCTCCAAGATGACCCCCGCAGTTGGTGGTCCCACTTCCGCTCCCACTCCGACAAATTCGAAGCCGTTGGTGGGAAACTATCCCTTGCGGCACCGTTCATCCCGACCATCGTCGGGACCGACTCCTACGTAGACGAGCTTCGCTAACAACCCTCGCCTCTTGCATCGCAGGGTGCGTGGGGTCCAAGCGACAACCTGTCCGACTCACGCGCCCTGTCGGCCGCGTGACCAATCCTCGCTCGGTTGTCGGTTCGCTGATGCCACGTTGGAAAGGGAGTCCCGCGCCTAACTCGGGCGCCCCCTTGACGTTCGCGTGCTCGCTATCTACGGTGATCTGGGCAGACCACGCGGTACCTGTCCCTCTTGCTTCGTTGGCAGGAGTGTCGAAATTTCCCGCCTGGCCCATCAACAACCTCACCAGGAGGAACGATGAGCGAGCCAGTCACTCTACGATCACCAGTTGACTGGCTCGGGGCCATTGAACACGACGCTGCTGCACTGGACCTTGCGGCGCAGGCCGCTACGGCCGACGCTCCGATCCCCGGCTGTCCCGGCTGGACGGTCACCGACCTCTTGGAGCACGTCGGGTCAGTGTTCTATCGAGCGTCACTCATCATCGGAGAGCACCGCGAGCACCGGCCCCACCGAACCGAGACCACCGCCCCCGTTGGGGACCCTTTCGGTTGGTACGACAAGGGTCGCACCGCAATCCTCTCCGTCCTGCGTACCGCGGATCCGTTGTCAAGCTACTGGACGTTTCGAGGACCGAACCCGCTTCGCTGGTGGCTACGGCGGCTGGCAAACGAGGCCGCCGTTCATCGGGTCGACGCCGAGCAGGCGGCGGGGATAGCCAGCATTATCGACCCAAGGTCGGCGATCGACGGCATCGACGAAAAGTTCGAGACTTACCTGCCGGTGATCGCGATCCAAAAGCCGACGGAGCGGCCGGTTACAGTTGCATTGCGTACCGATGATTTCGGCGTGGAGTGGACAATCACGATTGACAACGAAGTCACGGTGCGACGACACCGGGCGCCGGCTGAAGCCACCGTCAGCGGGCCCGCCGACACTCTCTTCTTGTGGTTGTGGGACCGAGCGCCCGTCGAGCGCGTCCGGGTCGAGGGCGATCCTGCTGCCGCCGAGGCACTGCGCGCCGCTGGACGCGTCTGATCCGGCCACACAAGGATTTGGTCGTGACACAGGACGTTGACAACATATGCAACGCGATGCGCGCCAACGAAAGGATCAAATACCAGGTAACGCGCACTTTCTAGCTATCGATCCAGGTCAACTGGTTGCCCGTTTCAGAATCCTGCCTATCGGCCGACTCACCGTCAACCAGGGCCCGTCACCCGGCAAACCTGAGCGAGCTTGAACGGTCATCTCCGATGCCATTGGTTCGCCGCGTTCCTCTCCGGTCCCACCCGAGCTCGTCCGAGCTACGAAATGGCGGCGGGACGGCGATCAGCCCACGGCACAGCCTGCTCCAGTTCGGCGGCGAGCTGGAGCAGAAGGCCCTCGCTGAGGGGTCGGCCCGCAATTTGCACCCCCACTGGAAGCCCGTCACCGGACCAGGCCGCGGGAACGCTTATGGCTGGTTGTCCAGAGATGTTGAAGGGGTGGGTGAAGAGGGCAAATGAGGAGAACGTCGCCGCGTGCTCCTCGGGCGTCTGATCCCAGGGAGCAAACGAAACGGGCGGAGGGATGATGCCGCATGTCGGGGAGAGCAGTACGTCAAAGCGATCCCAAAACGTCAGAAACTGCCTCGCCGCTGTACGCGTCCGCTCGACGGCCAATGAATGCTCGAGAATGGTCATGGCCGCCAGTCGGGCCACCATCGGGCGATTCCTCGGTTCGACCAGATCGAACTGATCCGGTCGCACGAGACCGCCAGGTCCGGGCACCTCAAGTGGCAGGGGCGCCTGAAGGATCGGCATCCAATCAGGCGCTGCCACGTCCACGCTGTGCCCGAGTGATGCGAGGATCTCGCCGGTCCGCGTGGTTGCCCCGGCGCATTCTTCGGCGACGCTTCCGTAGGGGAACTCCGTCGTGACGGCGATGCGTAAACGGGTACTCGGCACCTTGATCTGCTCGCGATAGGGCTGTGGACCCCTTGGTCCCCATTGAGGTTCCGAGGACGCAGCGCCGGTCATCACGTCGAGCATGGAGGCGAGATCTCGGACCGAATGAGCCAAAATACCTGGTTCGTTCGTTCCGAAATACGGCGGGTCCTCTTGAGGGCCAAAGGACACGAGCCGCCGCGTCGGCTTCAGCCCGAGCAGCCCACAGAAAGACGCTGGCACCCGCACGGACCCCGCACCGTCAGTGCCATGGGCCACGGAGCACATGCCGGCCGCCAGGGCCGCACCGGCACCGCCACTGGAGCCGCCAGAGGTGCGTTCCTCGTCCCAGGGGTTGCGGCAGATGCCATTCAACTTCGACGTTGTCATGGAGGACTGAAACTCCGGCAGGTTCGTCTTTCCCAGCACGACAAGGCCCGCCTGTTTGCAACGGCGCACGATCGGTGCGTCGTCGGAGGCAATTTTGTCGGCCAGCACTTCCGACGAGTGTGTGGTCGGCAGCCCTGCGACGTCGTCGACATCCTTGAACGAGATGGTGACCCCATGAAGCGGCCCGACGTCTGCCCGGCCAACACGCCGAAGAATCTCATCTGCCTCGCGGGCCGCAGCACGGGCGCCTTCGGTGTCGACACTCACATACGCGCGCAAACGCGGGTTGAGACGTTCAATCTGGTCGAGTGTGTAGTCGGCGAGCTCGGCGCTCGTCAGCTCGCCCTGACGAATCGCCTGGGCCTGGGAAATCGCGTCGTGCCATAACCAGTCACTCATAAGAGCTCCTTCCTCTTGGGGTCCCACGTACTGCATGACGCGTCGCTGCAGGGCATATTTTCAACTGTTGCGGGACTCTATCTCTCCCGCTTCGGCAGCGGCCCGAAGATCGACATGGCGCTTGTCCATGGCGAGGGTTCACCGAGTGTGGTCGTGCGAGCGGCACGCTGACGGGTTGCTCGTGCGCTATCCCGACCAAAAAGCGTCCCTACCAACATCCCTACCAATTCGAGAGTCTCCGCCCGATTGACACCATTGGCAAGCGTAGAATTCCCTGCTCAGCGTCGTTCCACAACGCCAGACATCACCTGACGCTGACGACGAGCAGAATCCCGCCTATCGGCCGACTCACCGTCAACCAGGGATTTTGCAGTTTCATGCGGTTCGGCGGCACAGAGCTCTGATCGTGTAGACCTTTCTCCCGGGCTCGATCTCCTGCAGCCGCCCGTATTGCGAACCAACCGAGGTGAGTCACGCCATGACCGATGCGACGATGGAGGGCGGCGGATCCAGTACCGCCGCGGGACCCACCGTGATCGGCGAAGGATCACAGCTTGCGCAAGTTGTCTTTGACCCGGCGATGGCGTCACGAACGGTAGCCACCATCCGTGACGCGGTCAGCACCGTGGTAGTCGGTAAGGAGACGGTGGTCGACAAGCTTCTCGTTGCCGTGATGTGTCACGGTCATGCCCTGCTCGAAGATGTTCCAGGGGTGGGTAAGACGTTGCTGGCTCGCTCGCTGGCGGTAGCGATGGGATGTGCGTTCCACCGTATTCAATTCACACCCGACGTCATGCCGTCGGATGTCACGGGTTCGAGTGTGTTCAATCAACGCACTGCCGACTTCGAGTTCCGCTCTGGCCCCATCTTCACTCAGATCCTGCTGGCCGACGAAATTAATCGGGCCACTCCGCGCTCTCAGTCGGCGTTGCTCGAAGCCATGGAAGAGCGTCAAGTGACCGTCGATGGCCAGACTCGACCCTTGCCCGAGCCGTTCCTGGTGATGGCTACACAGAACCCTGTGGAGCTCGAGGGCACGTTCCCTCTTCCTGAAGCCCAGCTCGATCGTTTCTTACTTCGCATTGCGCCGGGATATCCCACCCGCGAGGAAGAGGACCTCATGCTTCGGCGTTTCGAGCACGCAGACCCTTTCGCCCAGCTGAAGGCAGTGACGAGTGCTGGGGAGATTAAGTCATTGCAACGCCAGCGGGCGCAGGTCAAGGTGGGGGACGCCGTGCGGTCCTACCTGCTTGACGTGGTGCGAGCCACCCGCACCGACGAACGCGTCGTGCTCGGCGGAAGCCCTCGGGCGGCGCTCTCACTACACAGGGCCATCCAGGCCTGGTCCCTCATCGCAGGCCGAAGCTTCGCCCTGCCCGATGATGTCAAGGCACTGGCAGAGGACGTGCTGGCCCATCGACTTGTCCTCCAGACGGGTGCTCGCTTGCGGGCTGAAACGGCGGAGGGCATCGTTGCGTCTGTGCTCGATGCTGTTCCGGTTCCCGTCGAGGACGAAGGTAGCGAGTAGGAGCAGAGACGGGACGTCGTCTCGATAGCGAGTGGTTGGCGTTGGGCATTGGAGTCGCGCTGGCCGGGGTTGGCTGGGGCATCCACGCCGTGCTTTTGGCGCTGGCCGGTACCTTGTTCGCCCTCACGGTCCTCATGCTCTTCGTGTGGCAACGCCAATGCCTGACCGGCGTGACGTACCACCGAACTCTCCGCCAGGGGCGAGCCACCTTCGGCGAGGAGGTCGGCATGGATATCGAGCTGATCAACGACAAAGTAGTGCCGCTGACCTGGCTGCACGTAGAAGACAGCATGCCGACGGGGTTGACCATCCGCGGCGGGACGGTGACATTTGGGCGCTCTGACCAGCGCCGTGACCTGCAGCACCTCCTCCCCATGCTTCCGTTCCAGCGGATTCGCCGTCGGTTGACCGTGATCTGCGATCAGCGGGGAGTTCATACGTTCGGCCCGACGCAAATCAGCTCCGGGGATCCGATCGGGCTCCGGCAGCGATTCGCTTCCATAAAGGACCAGCAAAGCCTCCTCGTGTACCCGAAGCTGTTCCGCCTAGAGGGGCTCACCATGATCTCCCGGGTCCCGCTTGGTGATGTGCGCTCGCCGTTGAACCAGATAGGCGACCCGAGCCGGATCGCGGGAGTGCGCGAGTATCGCGAAGGCGACCCGCTTCGCCATATCGACTGGCGGGCTACGGCGCGCGGAGGTTCCCTCCTGGTCCGCGAGTTCGAACCCACCGCTTCGTGGCGCGTGGCAGTTTTCCTCGACATGCGGGCCACAAGGTCCAGCATCGTGGGCGCAAGTCGTGATGTGCTGGAGTTCACTGTTGCCCTGGGAGCGTCGGTCGTGGCCCACCTGGTCGAGCACGGCGTGGAGACTGGTTTGTACGCATCAGGGAGCGTGCAGGGCCGGCCAGTGGCAAGAGGGCCGAACAACTCGCCGGCGGCACTAGCGGCCATGCTCGAACTTTTGGCGCTGGCTTCTCTCTACGGCCCTTCATCGATTGCCGAACTACTGATGGTGGAAGGAAGTCGACTGCGGCAAGGAACCAGCGTGATCGTGGTCGCACGTGATTTCGATGAGCAGACTCTGGCCGCCATGAGCGAGGTCCGTCGCCACCGACCTGTCACTGCCTTGTGGGTGGCCACCGACAGCGGGCGACCCCCGCCGGTCGAGCTGGTCGACCTTACGCAGGAGGTGAGATTCGACGATGACTGGAAGCACAACGACGTCGTGGACTTTCGCCTCTAGGGTCACCATCCCGGCGCTGATGGTGACCGCCGAGGCGACTTGGTTCTCGCTCTTGGTCAATGGCGTGGTGAACACCTCTCGGGGACCCCACGTTTCCCTGCCCTTTCTTGCGCTGGCACTCCCGGCCGTGGCGGCCACTGTCGTCGGCACATGCAGCGGGCGGCCGGGCTGGCGAAGATGGCAGCAGGGCATCGCTCTCGTTTTGGCGGTGGTTGCCTGTGCCATGGTGACCGCGGGCCTGATAAGCCTCTTGACCCGTTCGGGCTTGTTTTGGCGGGTGGCCACCCAACCCTGGACAGTGGAGGGCCAGCGAGCAGCCGTGACGGCCGGGGCGGTCTGGTTCATCTCTGCCTGCGCCTGGATCCGAGGTACGTGGCTGGGAGTCAGGTTGCCCTCGCTGCGTCACGCGGCCTGGTCGATGGGATTGGGTGCGGCCGCCTTCGTCGGCATCATCGTCGGGCGGGCGGACGCGCACGCCGTGGCGTTTCGGTCCGTCACTGGCCCGACAGGATGGCTCTTCTTCGTCTGGTTCGTCTTCGCAGTGGTGGCCGTCGCCCTGGTGCGCCAGCGAGACTTCGAACAACAGTTCCTGAACAGCGCGGGGTCACGTCCCAGTTCAGTGTGGTTGACCGTCCTTGCGGTGCCGACGTTCGCCGTCGCCTTGGTCGCCCTGCTCCTTGCCGTGATCGTCGGACCGGGGGCACCGGTTGTTGGCCGGGTTGTGGCGCGCGGCGCCTGGGCGCTTTGGTGGGTGTTGTGGTGGGTGTTCGCCCATACCTTGGTCTCGCTGTGGCATTTGGTCAGCCACAGCCACAGTAAGACCCCCACCCGGCATGCGCACCCCACCCCTGCCAGCACACCTCGTCCTCTGCATTTTACGCCAGGGCATGTTCCGCACATCGTTCCAGAAGTTGTGGCTGGAGTGATTATCTTGGTGTTCGTCGTCCTCGTCGTGCGCTATCTCCGACCGTTCCGGCGCTTAAGAATGGACGCGGCAGATGGTACCGACCTTGCCGAAGACGAAGAACGCGACTCAGTATTTACCTGGCATCACTTTGTGACGCAGCTATGGCGTGGTGTCCTCGCTCTCCTCAGCCGTTTTCGCCGTCACGGAACCAACCGCCAGGCCGCTCCCGGGACTGTGCCGGTTCCCGTCCTCTCCGACGCGAGTCTCGAGAACGTGCGCCATGCCTACCGTCGAATGCTCAAAGCAGCCAGGGCATCGGGTCAGGGTCGGTCCGGGGCTGAAACCACAGGTGAGTTTCGGCGTCGACTGTCCAAGGGACCAGCCGTAGGCGCGGGCAACGCCCTCGCCGAGTTAACTGACATCTACGAAGCGGCGCGCTACGGTGAGCTCGAGATCGCGGAGCCGGCGCGCGCGCACGCCGTCGCTATAGTCGACTCCATTCACTCGGCACTGACGCAGTTCGCCGTGCAAGAAGCGGCTCGGTCGTCCGCAGATACCTGACGCGGTTCGCTGATGCCACGTTGGAAAGGGAGTCCCACGCCTAACTCGGGCGCCCCCTTGACGTTCGCGTGCTCGCTATCTACGGTGATCTGGGCAGACCACGCGGTACCTGTCCCTCTTGCTTCGTTGGCAGGAGTGTCGAAATTTCCCGCCTGGCCCATCAACAACCTCACCAGGAGGAACGATGAGCGAGCCAGTCACTCTACGATCACCAGTTGACTGGCTCGGGGCCATTGAACACGACGCTGCTGCACTGGACCTTGCGGCGCAGGCCGCTACGGCCGACGCTCCGATCCCCGGCTGTCCCGGCTGGACGGTCACCGACCTCTTGGAGCACGTCGGGTCAGTGTTCTATCGAGCGTCGCTCATCATCGGAGAGCACCGCGAGCACCGGCCCCACCGAACCGAGACCACCGCCCCCGTTGGGGACCCTTTCGGTTGGTACGACAAGGGTCGCACCGCAATCCTCTCCGTCCTGCGTACCGCGGATCCGTTGTCAAGCTACTGGACGTTTCGAGGACCGAACCCGCTTCGCTGGTGGCTACGGCGGCTGGCAAACGAGGCCGCCGTTCATCGGGTCGACGCCGAGCAGGCGGCGGGGATAGCCAGCATTATCGACCCAAGGTCGGCGATCGACGGCATCGACGAAAAGTTCGAGACTTACCTGCCGGTGATCGCGATCCAAAAGCCGACGGAGCGGCCGGTTACAGTTGCATTGCGTACCGATGATTTCGGCGTGGAGTGGACAATCACGATTGACAACGAAGTCACGGTGCGACGACACCGGGCGCCGGCTGAAGCCACCGTCAGCGGGCCCGCCGACACTCTCTTCTTGTGGTTGTGGGACCGAGCGCCCGTCGAGCGCGTCCGGGTCGAGGGCGATCCTGCTGCCGCCGAGGCACTGCGCGCCGCTGGACGCGTCTGATCCGGCCACACAAGGATTTGGTCGTGACACAGGACGTTGACAACATATGCAACGCGATGCGCGCCAACGAAAGGATCAAATACCAGGTAACGCGCACTTTCTAGCTATCGATCCAGGTCAACTGGTTGCCCGTTTCAGAATCCTGCCTATCGGCCGACTCACCGTCACAACCGCCCCTTGGCACCGTGTGCACCGTGGGTGCATACTCACGACGTGGCCGAAGCGCCTTCCAACCGTGTTTTCCTCTCCGACGTGCGAGGCAACGACCTGTACCTGCGGGCGACCTGGCATCCCGACTCCAACACAATCGTGTTCAGCCACTGGAATGGCGAGGTCTGCACCGCTTCCACGCCGGTTGCTCTGACTGAGTGCACCAAGCTCATCGACCTCATGGTCCGGTCCCTATCCGCTGTCGCTGAGCGTCAGCTCCCCCTGGTCGAATCACCACCTCAGCGGAGCGTTGTACGGCGGCTGAAAGATCGACTCCGGCCAAGTCTTGCCGACGTAATCGAAGCGAGCACACGGTTCCTGCCGCCTGGGCGGCTTAATCGGAAGCACGAGCGGTCTTCGTAGGGCCGCCCTTCGCACCTTACGATCCGCCATAACCTCCCCCCGTGCGCCTAGGTCGTCGCCTCATCCCGTACCTACTCCTCGGCATCTTGACGCTCGGGGCCGGACTCGGCGCGGGCCTCGGGCTGTCAGAGGGGCCGGCCACGCATGACTCCACCATTTCGGCAGTGACGGTCGTCGTGGCGATGAAAGGCGCTCGCTGTACCGTCGCTAGTGGGCGTGACGGTTCGATGCTCTGCACTGGGGGCGGGTCAGCAACACCGACTGTGGCAAGTGGACCTTCCTTCATCGCCTGCATGGTCAGAATTCGACAAGCAGTAGCGAAGACAGACCCAACGGATGCCGTCGCCATTCGGAAGGCAGTGAGGGCAGCGATGTCGGGCTGCCGCAACCTGAACGGGTCATCGGGATAGTTCACGAGCGACTGACCACCTAGCACCGTGGCGGGGTTCCTTTCGTTGCTGTCGTCCGTCCATGACACTTCTTCCCTTCGTCCAACGACGCCGCCACCTTGCCTTGGATCGCCCTCAGATCTTCATGAGATAAGCAGCGACTGGAATCTTCGTAAATCCGAAGCTCTCGTAAAGGGCTCGAGCTGGCGCATGGAATGCGTCATCCCCCGTGCCGATTTCCACGACCTCGACCCCCACAGCCTTCATCTCTTCGATGGCGTGTAGGCAGAGTCGACGGCCGACGCCCTGGCCTCGAAGTGGCGGCGACACCGCCAATAGGTAGACCTCGCCATGCTTGGGTCTCTCACCAGACTTCCATGAGATGAATCCGGCGATGGAGTCCGCACTCTGAGCCACCGCAATATGACGACCCATCTCAGGGTCGTGCAGGGTGGGCACGTCGTCACGGTAGTCCTGCTCCCACTGACCATGTTGGTGCTGAAATACATCGTGGCCAAGCAAGGGGGCCGACGTACCCTTCAAAGAAGGGCCGGAATGTCTCAATGGTTATTTCGATGAGGCTGGGGATGTCCGACGGCGCGAAGGGACGGATGCGCATGGTGCTGCCTTTCGATCTGAGGGATACGTGAAATGACTACGTACTGCACCCCGTCAATGGACGGGAGTTCCTCAGCGGATGCGACAGGCGATGAAACATTCCATACGCTGCATCATTTCACGACTGGCTGGGCTTGTCCTGTTTTCTGATTGGGAACCATGGAACGCCAGCGACAGGTACATGGAGATTCCAGTTCTGCGGTACTCAAAGGGTCATCACGATGGCGAAAGACGCGGCGATCCGATCCGGATGCGCAAGGTCGCTTACCATCCGCCGTATGGTTCCTCCATGGCCTCATGTCATATCTGCTCGGACAACGCCTCTCAGGATGTTGGTGAGGAGATGTGGGGTGTGGCGAGATTGACCACGGGATACGTCAGGCTTAACCCCAACCAGTACTTCCGCGGCGCATGTTTCTTTCTCACGAAGTCCTGCGTCCATGAGCTGCACGATTTGGATCGAGGCACCAGGGACGCCCATTTGGCCGAAATGGCCGAGGTTGCCGCGGCACTCTGGAGTGTCTTCAGTCCTAAGAAGCTGAACTACGAAGCGTTGGGTAATGGTGCACCCCATCTGCACTGGTGGCTCACGCCTCGCTATGAATCAGATCCCCGTGGCTTTGCTCCGATTTGGGAGGATTTAGAAATTCTTGCGAGCGCAATGGACGAACGGATGCCGTCCGGGTGATGAGGAGAGAGAGTCGGTCCGCTCGAGCCTTCTCTCCGCATTGGAGTCGCGAGACGTGGACATCGAGCTGTCGTACCGGCAAACCCAATGATTACAAGTCCAGGCGGACGGAGATAGTCCAGCCAGCGAGTGCCATCATGAGAAAATGACGTTGCTTCCCACTTCACTCTCGGCCGAGTCACTAGAGCTTCGATGCTGGAGCCCACGGCAAGGTCGAGAGATGCTCGTTGCCATTGAAGAGAGTTTTTCTGAACTCGAACAGTGGATGGCGTGGGCGCAACAAACCCCGACAGCCAGCGGATTGTACGAAGTCCTACATCAGGGGCAGTCCGATTTCCACGCGAATCGCGGCTGGGACTACACGATCCTCGATCCGAATTCTGATGAAGTCTTTGGAGCGGCCGGTCTACATCGAACTGAATTTCCCGAGCGATTTGAAATCGGCTACTGGGTGCGCACCAGCCGCACGCGTCGAGGGATCGCTACCTCAGCCGCTCTGGCCATCGTCAATGCGGCAGCGACTTACCTCGACACAGCGAGACAGGTCATCATTCGAATGGATCAGGCGAATCTCGCGAGCGCTGCAATCCCCCGGAAACTGGGATTCCGTCTCGACAGCGAGGAAGACCGTGAGATTTTCGCCAAAGGTCATACCGGGCGTGGCTACATTTGGATTCTCGATCTTCCCGACCGCTCCACTTGAAATCCCTCACTCCCAGAGTTGGAGAAGTGCTCTTCAACCATGAGTCGGATTGATCGCGTCGCCTCAGACGACGATCGATCGGCGTACCGGACCTCTGCAGCGCTGCTCCCAGAGCAGGGATCGGCCGCCGACTAGGCGCGATGGTCGATCGCCTCCAGGAAGCTCAGCACTGCCTTTGTGGTGATGTCAGGTTGCTGTGACTGGGGATAGTGCCCGGCGTCGGGCACCATGACGACGCATCCATGAAGAGTTTGCGAGATCCACTCTGCCTCGGCGCGTGGGTCCGGAAAGTCAGGATCCTGCTCACCCATTAGGACCATTGTGGATGCTGAGACTTCTCCGAGCCGTGACTCGGCAAACGAATGGTCGGTGCGGGTGGTGAGTGAGAAGGCCTTGGCGTACCCCGGGCGGTGAATACTCGCCACCACCATCTTGCGGTACTCGTCGAAATCAACGGGGTGCTGCCCCTTATAGAGCTTGGGCAGATAGGAGTTCCACGAAATGGCCGCCCATGGCCGAGCCATGGCGATGCGCAGAAGTACCCGCTGCATGGCAGTGGTCTTGCCGTTACGAACGAAGGGTCCTACGAGGATCAGGCCACTGAGGAGGTCAGGTCGCTCGGCCGCGGCATAGGCGGCTGCACCGGCGCCCATGGAGTTGCCCACCACGACAGCGGGGCCGTCGAGTTCCTCGATGAGGGCGATGATGTCACCTGCCGTCTCAACGTCTCCATAGGAGCTGAACGTCGTGTCGCTATCGCCGTGACCACGGAGGTCCGTACATGCCACGCGGTAACCGCCCTGACGCAGGGCAGGAGCGAGGAAACGGTACGCACTCCGCAGATCGCCCATGCCGGGTACAAGCACGACGAGCGGACCGTCACCTTCGACGTCATAGGCGACTCTCCCCTCTTGGCGCTCGAGGAGTGAGGGGGTCTGCACTGAAGCAGCTGGGTGCGTTGTCATGGGGGAAGCCTTTCTTGACTGGTAGTTGACGTCGTAAGAACTGAAAGCAGGATTGTCGGCAGTGGCCGGATTGAGGAGAGGTCGAAAGCCGGTCATGTGACGATCCCGCCCTTACTTCATTGCCGGTACGTCCGCTCTGCGCTCTGCGCCGGGTGTGATCGTCGTGTTGGGCATGGCGGGAATAGACACGGGTGGCTGAACCCGGCGCGAGGACCACGGCGACCACCAGGCGACAGGTCCGAGGAGCTTCATCACGGCCGGCACCAGGATGGCTCGGACAACCGTTGCGTCGAGGAGCACCGCGAACGCCACGCCCAGACCCAGTTCCTTTACGAAGACCAACCGAGAAAGGACCAGAGCACCCATGGCCAGCGCCAGGCAGACGGCGGCGGCACTGACGATCCCCCCGGTGCGATCGAGACCGAGGGCGACCGCCTGGTCTGGGGTTGCCCCGGCGTCATGCTCTTCCTTCATCCGCCCGAGGAGGAACACGCCATAGTCGGTGGAGAGTCCGAAGACCACGGCGAGGATGATGATGAGCGACGTGGATTGCAGAGCGCCCGGACCATTGAATCCGAGCAGGTGACTGAGACGCCCCCACTGGAAGGCCCACACCAGCATGCCGAAGGTGGCGCCGATGGTGAAGACGTTCATCACCACTGCCATGAGCGGGAGCACGATTGAGCGCGTCATGGCGAAGAGCATCACGAGTGCGATCAGGACGATCAGCCCAAGGACCACTGGGAGGTGGGACTTGAGGCTCTTCTGCAGCGACAAGAAGGAGGCCGTCTGTCCCACCACGGTGAGCTGTCCCGGGCCATGCAACGACTGAAGATCGTTGACGGTTCGCTGGGCCGCCGGTGAAAGTGGGCGTGAGGAGAGGGCCACGTTGGACTCCCACAGGGAGCCTCCGAGGTGCTCAAAGGTCGAAACCGCCCTCACTCCAGGAACGGCTGCCGCCTTGGCGGTCAGTGACGACAAATCTCTGGCCGTCGGGTGTGCCGCATCGATGACAAGACTGGCGGGCGCCTCGGAGAAGGCGGTGAACTTGCTCTGCACCAGCTCATAGGCAGTGCCGGCCGAGTTGCTGGCCGGCAGCGCGCTCGCATCGGCCCCAGTGAACGAGACGCGCAGGAACGGTGCGGCGAGAACCACCAGGATCAGGACTGCGGAGAGGGCCCAAAGGGCAGGCCGCCGCATGACGACGGTGGCGATGCGATACCAACGTCCAGTCGTCTGGGTCTCATCTTGCGCCGGGAGGTCGTGGCGCCATGAAGAGGTGTGAGCGGCGATGCGCTCACCGAACACGGTTAGGAGCGACGGTAAAACGAGCAGGGCAAAGCCACCAGCAGCCAGGACCACGATCGCACCGGCGATCCCCATCGAGTAGACGAAGCGCTCGGGGAAGATGGCCAGCGTCCCCATGGCGGCGGCGATGGTGAGCGAGCTAAAGAGCACGGTGTGTCCTGCGGTCCGCCTCACGGTGACCAGTGCGGACTCGACCGAACCCTGCCGGCGAAACTCCTCACGAAAGCGGGACACAATGAGCAGGCTGAAGTCGACGGAGAGACCCAGTCCGAGGGCGATGACCAGATTGAGCGCAAAGACCGACAACGGCAGAGCCACGATCACCAGACCCATGACGCCCAAAGTGACCGCGATGGCGAACACCGCACCGAGCAGTGGCACGGAGGCGGAGCGCAGTCCACGGAAGACGAAAAAGAGCAACAGGATCAAGAAGGGCAGCGCAAAGAGCTCGGATCGGCCCAGGTCTTGAGAGGACACTGCGGCGATCTGGACGTCGGCCACGGTCGGCCCCCCGAGCCAAGTGTTGCCCTTGAGCGAACGTTGCGCCGCAATGGCGTGCTGGAGAGCGGTCACAGCCTGCTTCTCCTGTACCGCGCCGACAGTGGCTACGACAACGGTGAAGTCCCCGTCTTTGGAGATCATGGTCGAGCCACCACCGGTGTTGGCGTAGTCGAGGACCCGCTTGACCTCCGGGCGCGCCCGCAGGAGGGCAACGACCCTCGCCACGCGGTTCGGCACGGGCGACGAGACGTCGATGGGTGCCACCGTGCGGACGACTACTTCGTAGCCCTCTTCGGGATTGGCGCCCGTGACCCGCTGGATCTGATGCTGCGCCAGTACGACGGCGGAACCGGGAGCGTCATAGTCGCTCAGTGACGAGGTGAGGTGTGCAGAGGTGATGCCGCCCCCCAGGAGGCCCAGGAGGGCAACGACGCCGGCCGCCCACAGAACAACTCGGGCTCGTCGGCGCTTGTCAGCCGCAGTTCCTTCGGCAAGCAACGGATTCTGACTCATGACGTTCCTTTCTCAAAGCAAGAGGACTGGACTTCGAATGACAGCGACGGGTTGACCGCCTCACGGACGGCGTTCACGAGGTAGCACCGCCAGCGTGGCGAAAGAACGCCTCGGCGATGGCCACATCGGAACCCTCTTCGGGGATCAACGCCCACGCGGCGAGGTAGAGCGGAAGGCCAGCGCCCCCCAGGATCGACAGCACGGCGAAGGCGATCCGTACGTAGGTGACCTCAACGGCAAAGTAAGTCGCGAGCCCTGCGGCGACTCCGCCCAACATCCGTCCATCGACAGCGCGATGGGGGCGCTTGGATCCCGCTCCATCCGTCTGGTTCATTGTGCTCTTCATGACTCAATTCCTTTCCTTGGGTTGAACGTGGGTGGGGGCTTCGACGGCTTCGACGACGTCGAGCGAGTCCTCGATCACCTTGAGGAGCTCGAGCACGCCCGAAAACGGGCTCCAGCGGTCGGCGGCATCGGTCCGCAGTTGTCCTTCGAGGCGCCCGTCTTGAGCACGGCTGATCTCGAGGTCGAGGCGCACTGACTGCTCTGGTGTTGGCGAGGTGTCCATGGCTTCAAGTCAATGCCGCCTGCGCCGTTTTGTCCCCAGGGAACGACCCTAGGTTTAACCCTGGATTTTGTGAATTACCTGGTCATAGGCGGTCGAAGAAGATCGACCCGAGTGCCCAACCGGACCGGATCGGTCAATTCACAAGATCGGCGAGCGCTCGCCGGGAGGTGATGTCGAGCTTGATGTAACTGTTCCGGAGGTGGTACTCCACGGTTTTCACCGACACATACAACTCGTTTGCCACCTCTTTGTTGGTCAGTCCGGTGGCGACCAGTCGGACGACAGCCAGCTCGGCGCGGCTCAGGCCCAAGAGGGTGGCGGGGCTATCTGGCGCGACGGTGACCTCCAGGGCGGCCAGTTCCTTGGCACACGCCTGGACGTACGGGTCTGCGCCGAGATCGGAGAAGATGCGATGGGCCTTTTCGAGTTGGGCAATCGCAGCTGGCGGATTCCCGGTCGTGCGCGAGCGCCGGCCATCGTCGAGTGCAAGGAGCGCGTGCTCGAACGGTATGGGAACCTGTGGCTCCATCGAGTGAGCCCGGGCGAACTCCGCCTCCGCCTGGGTCCCATTTCCGTTCGCCGTTGCAAGAGCCCCGCGACAGCGGGCAAGTGTCAGAGCCGCCGATGCCAATCCACTGTGGGGGATGGCCGCCTCGAACTCGCCGAGTGCAGCTTCCGCCACGCTGAGTCTTCCGAGCTCGATGAGTGCGGCCGCCTCCATCCCTCTCCAGTTGAAGATGCCCGGGCGACCACCGACACCGAGGCGTCCGGTGGCGCGTACCGGTTCCGTCGCCGCAAGAACCCCAATCGGATCACCTTGCGCCGAGGCAAGAGAGACGGCCCCCGTGGCTGCGTGGGCTACCGGAAGCACTTGCGGGAACCGCTCCGCCGCTGTTCGCGCCGCGCGCACGTGGTCCTGGGCGGAAGACCACTCACCGCGAAAGGCCAGGACCTGGGCGGCGCGTGCGTGCGCTCGCGACAGGTCGAGCGGACGGTCGGCATCTTGCGCCCATGCGATCGCCAACTGGGCATTGGTTATGGCGGCGTCCCAATCGCCCCGGCGAAAGTGGGCATCGCTCAGATGGGACAAACACGGGACGGGGTAGGTCGCGGGCAGACCATTGCGCAGACGCGCCGCTGCTATGCCGAGGTCCGCGATGGACCCACTGAGGTCGTCGCTGTAGACCTTGAGCATGCCCCGCATGATGAGGGCATCTGTCTCAGATACCGGCACTTCATTTCCCGAGCCAGGCAGAAAGTCGAGGACGACCAGCCCCTCGGGGCTGCGTCCAGCGGCGGCGAATCCATATGCCTGTGCAGTGCACGCCATGGCCCTCACCGCAGAATCCGCAACGGTTCCATCGACCGCTCGACCCCCCCACTCGATGGCTTGATCGGGCCGACCCGAGATAACCATCCAGTTGGCCAACGACGTCGCGGCGCGGGCTCCAATCTCACGTTCGCCTTCTGGATCATGCGCCTGCCAGGCGGCGAGCAAGCGACCCTCGGTGGTGGGCGAACCTGAAAAGACGCCTAGAAGTCCCATCAGCGCGTCGTATCGAGCACTGGACGCCTCACAAGAAGCCAGGACGCGAGCCGCAGCGGACGTGTCGGCGGCGTTGAGTTGGACCACCGCGGCATCGAGCAGTCGACGTTCTCGGTCCGAAGCAGCCAGCGAAAGGGAAGCCGCCTGCTCTAAGGCCCAAGCCGAAGCGGCTAGTTCTCCGAGCTCGACACTGGCTCGAGCGGATTCCTCGAACTCGCGGGCCAATGCCTCGTCTGGACCAATCGACGCCGCAACGCGATGAGTCAGTCCGGCGCGACCGGCGACAAACTTGGCGGCACGTGCGTGCAGTGCTCGTCGGCTGGTTGGACTGAGGTCGGCGTAAATGGCGGCCCGATACAACGGATGGGCGAAGGTAAGCTCTGACGCCAGAGCGCTTTCGTTCAGGAGTCCGGCCGCCACCGCCGCGTCGATTGCCTCCTGGGCCTCGGGCAACTGAGCAACCGAAGCGATTGTTGACGCGGACGCATGATGACCCAACACCGAAGCTGCCGCCAAGAATGCCTGGGCTGTGGCCGAGAGCCCGGCCACACGGGAGAGAATCACCCCAGAGAGTTCCCGAGGAGCAGGGAGAGCACTGTCCTCACCGTTCAATCCCGCGATCCCGATCTCATCGAGCAACGCCCGGCAATAAAGAGCGTTTCCTTCCGTGTGCGCAGCCAGGCGAGCTGCCGCTCTTTTCGAAAAGGTCCGAAGCCCCAGCGCGCTCGCCAGCTCAATCAGGTCTGACGCGTTAAGGCCTCCTAGTCGGATGCGCGTGACCCGCGCATCGCCGGCTATGAACCGCGCCCAACCGGGGTCGACCGACTGATCAACCCGCGAAGACACGATAGTCAACACTTTGTCCGCTCGGAGTCGCCGCAGCGCGAACAACACGGCGCGACTCGATGGCCGGTCGACCCATTGCAGATCGTCAATAGCGAGTACCACGACCTCGCTGTCGGACTGCAGCCGGTCTAAGAGGTCCACCAACCGAGCCCCGACCGCCATCGGATCCGTACCCGGATCCGTGATGGCCCCAGGCTGTAACTGGTCTATGACCCCGTAGGAGAGCAATGTCTCTGCCTCGTCACCTCCAACTTCGAGGACAGCCGCGTGCGACAGCGAACCGAGAAATCGGGACAGGAGCGTCGACTTGCCCGCCCCGGCTTCGCCCTCCACGCTGACGACCTGTGGGCGACCAGTTACCGCGGCAGCCAGCCGTTCCTCGAGGATGCGCAGTTCTCCCTGCCGTCCGACGAAGCCAACAGGGTCAGTCACCGAGCTAACCAGAAGGAGTTTCTGACGCACCCAGGTCCGACCGACACTTCTCAAGCTGGGCGGACGTCACCATCAGGGCTGCAGGGCCATGACCACATGCCCGTCGCCACCGCGGCTTTCGAAATGCGAGCACAGGCGGTTATGCTACGCCTGTTTGTTTGCCTGCACGGCACCCGGCGGGCAAGGGGCCAACGGGGTCTGACCGTTATGACCTGGACTTCGGGCGGCATTCCCGACAAGGGGAGATCATGACATCCGCCCACAGTATCGAGGATGGCCAGGTTCGCTGGGGCATGCTCGCCGTCATCAGTTTAGGGATCTTCGCTCTGACCCTGAATTGGTTCGATGTGGCCACGGCGTTCCCGCTCATCGGCGGAGAATTCCACGTTGGGTTGGGATCGCTCAGCTACCTCATCTCGCTCTACATCGTCGGCTACGGGCTTTCGCATATTCCCGGCGGCATGCTCGCGACCAGGATCGGCATGAAGAAAACGCTCGTGCTCGGGCTCTTGGTCCAGGGTCTGGCGGGTGTCATGTCCGGGCTTTCGCACAACTACACCGAGCTTGCCTCCTTTCGAGTCGTCAGCGGCATCGGTGGCTCCGTGTTCATCGCGATGGGGACTGCCGCGGTATTCGTCTGGTTTCACGAGAGAGACGTGACGTTCGCCCTCGGCATCACCGGAGGAGCCGCCTTCTGCGCGGGGGCAGCCTTTGCTCTTTACGTTTGGATCTATGTGCAACGGGCAACGAGTTGGCACACATCATTGGTCCTGGCCGGCACGTTCGAACTGCTCATCATGGTGGTGACTCTCGTCACCTTCCATGTACCGGACGGCAATCCGTCGCTCGGGGGCGCAAGGTTCGATCGCGCCGCATTGCAAGCCTCACTCGGGAGCAGGGATTTGTGGATCTACGGCGTCGCGCTTCTCGGCGGATACGGTGCGTACTTCACCACGTCGCAGCTGTTTAGCGAGTACGTGACCCTCGACCGGCACTTCGACCCCACCACGGGAGGACTCCTGTCTTCGCTGATCCTGCTCGCAGGCATCCCGGGGAGTTTGCTCGGTGGCTACTTCGCCGACCGCAGCGAGAACTTACGGATGTTCGTTTTCGTTCCCCTCATTGTCGTCTCCGCGTTGCTCATCGTCATCCCCGTTGTACCGGACCAAGCACTTTGGGCGCTCGGGATCGCCATCGGCTTCTTCCTGATATTCGGCTTCGCGGCGTGGTTAGCAGTGCCTTCCCGCGTTTCCCACATCGAGCACCAATTCATCGGCACGGCCACTGGTCTGATGCTGGCGTTGGCCGCAATCGGCGGCTTCTTCATCCCCATCATCTTCGGACATCTCGTCCCCCATACGAGTTTCGACACCGGTTGGGTCTTTCTGGCGATCGTGTCCTTCGCGTTCGCCCTCGTCGGCCTGGCGGGTCGGAACCCTGTCCAGAATCCAATGGTGATGGTGGGTCGGTAGGCGGACTGTACACCGGACTTTAGACAGTCCCCCGTGACTCAATCATGACTCCATATGTCCCGGAATTCGTCGGGACGATGTGCAGGCGAATTGTAAAAGTGCCGTGGTGGCGTTCCGTGTCACTCGGCGTGACCACTAAAAGCCAACAAGCAGTTTCCCGCCTATCGGCCAACTCACCGTCATCATGCTCCTTAGGAGGCAGTTCAGGATTGCAACACTGCCTCGTGACACGATCCTGACCGCGAAGAGTTCAGAACCGCACCTCAGTCGTTCTCGACCGTATAGTCCCAGTAGGCGAGAACGTGCTTGTGGTCGGGCGCCCATTGCATCATGCCTTCTCCCACCAGCTCATACGCCCGGAGCTTGAAGGTGAGCGTCTGGCCGGGGTGCAAGACGGACGCCGGAGGGCGTTCGCCCGGGACGAGCTTCATAAGGAACACTGAACCGAGGTGGTCGACGGAGCGGAAGTCGGCGATCGAGACCGGTACGTCCGCGCTGGCGTCCTTCATCGTGACGGTCCAGGTGCACGTGGTGGCGGCTGGCTGGTCCGGTAGGCCCTCACCGGGGACGACCGGCCCACTCACTGTGACATCGACGTCGAAGGCCTTGGTTTTTGCAACGACGGGTAGTCCTTCGACCTGAAGTGCCGGCTTCACCTCTGTTCCGACCAGAGCGGCGTCGACGCGGGGATGGAGCGTGCTCTTCGGAAGGAGCGCGGGGTACGAAGGGCCACCACCGCAACCAGCGAGGAGGACGACCAACAGGAGGGCGGCGGCGGCGAACACGGCGCCGGATTTCACAGCCCGGCCCCATGAGGCCGTTGCCGACAGGGCCGCGGCATGCGTGGGCGGTCGAAGGATCGAACTAACCCTTCTTGCCGTTTGCGCCGTTCCTACCGGGGTTCCCGGGTGAGCCGTTCCCGCCGCCGGCCCCGTTGCCGCCCGGGCTTGATCCGACACCCTTGCCGCCGTTGCCTCCGCTCCCGCCATTCCCGCCGTTACCGCTGCACGGAGGAGTGTCGTAGGGCGATGTGGCGACCCCGACGGCCGTCAACCAGACTCCATTGACAAAATCCTCGGGCGGACAAGCGCCATTGCCGCCATTGCCGCCATTGCCGCCGCTGCCGCCGCTGCCGACGGCTATGGCGCCCTTGCCACCGTTGCCTCCCGCCCCGCCGTTGCTTCCACAGCCAGCCGCACCGCCCGTGCCGCCAGCTCCACCGAAGCTGCCCGCACCGTTCTGGCCGTCGCGGCCCGCGTGACCGAGGTTGGCGCCCTTGGGGCAGAACAAGCTCCCGGAGCTGGTACTGATCTGTTGATAGCCGGGCGGAGTGGTCACCGTCGTGAACGACTGCACCGTGAACACATCGGGGCCGAAGTCGGCTAGACCGGCTTGCGCTGCGTAGCCGATGTGGCCCTGGCCATCGAGTCCGCCACAGACCGTGCCGGCAGCCAGCGGGGTATCGGCATTCTTGGGTTCGGTGCAGGTCCGCCCAGTCAGGAACAGATCCTCCATCGTCCGCAAAGTGCTGTAGTGGTTGTAGTACGTACTCGACACGGTCCCGGGCTTGATGAAGGGGCTGATCAGCACGGTCCCGGTGTCGCCGCCGCCCGGAGTGAAGTCGGTCGGATCGTAGAGCGGGTCCGCAGTGACGCACCCACTGGTCGTCGCAGCCTCATTCCCGCTCGGGCAGGTGGTGCTTCCGACCGTGGACGTCGCCCCCTCGGCGCCCAGGGTGACGTTGCCGTTGAAGCCGCTGGGGAGGGTTACCGGCTGTCCGCTGTCGTTGAGCAGCTGAAAGGTGCCGATCCAGGGCTTGGCGTAGTTGTTCGATGCCGTCGTGGTGCTGGCGTTGGACCCCAAAGCGATTGGTCCAGTGTCGCTGACTGCTCCGACGAAGGTGTCAGGCGGGATCGTGTTGCCGTTTGCATCGGTACCCGAGACGAGTCGGCCGGTGTCGTCGGCATTGATCTGCGGGTCCGTGACCATGCTGGAATTGGTGGCGACAAGGGCTGGTTCGGTCGCCGTGCCGGGCGATCCGCTCAGGTAGGGGCTCTCGCCGGCGAGGCCGGTCGGCCTGTCGATGAATCCGGAGGCCCCGGGGCCGGGCTGCAGCTGCTGACCTGAAGTGTTGGTCACCTCTGGGTCGTTTGGTCCGGTCGGCTCGGTAGGCAGATTGTGGCCGTTGATGTTCTCACCGGCGGCGTCGGCCAGGGCTCCGAAGGCGCCGTAGAGAGAGTCGGCACCCGGTTCGGTGCTCCCCGTGGTGCCAAAGGTGGGCTGATCCGCCGGGGCGGAGTAGGTGGTCCTGTCGCCGGAAGCCGGTACATTGTTGAAGCTGTTGCCAACGGTGAACGGAGGATTGGCCTCGTCAAAGGTGATGTCGATGAGCCCTCCATCGGCAAAAGCCGCCGACCGCTCGATCAGCGGGATGTAGTAGCGCAGGAACAGGTCGGCCGCATACAACCCACCGGTGTAGTTGACAGGGGTGGTGGCTTCAGGATCGTAGGCGGGCAGGCCCGACGGCGTGTAGTCCGGAGTCCCGTTGGCGTTGAAAGCTCCCGAAAGGTTGTTGCCCTGACATGTTGCGTCGTGCGCGTCGCTGCAGTTGTCCGGCGTGACCCAGTTGAAGGCCGGGACCTCGTTGGCCGGGAGGCTCAGATCGTGCTCCAGGCCATAGGTGGGATCATCGAGGTTGGCGACGTGGTTGGCGTCGCAGTTGGTGTCCTTCGCACCGGTGGTCGGAGCGCTGGGTCCGTCGTACTCGGAAGTGGTCGGTTCGTTGAGCGCCGGCTGCGCGGAATAGGTAACGCCGCTCTGCGTGCCAGCTAGTTCACCAGTCAGCGCCGTGAACCAGCCCGTCGGGAAGTGCTTGGCCACGTACTGATCAGCCGGGTCGCCGTTCTTGTTGGCATTGGCCGGCTGAGCGCCCGTGAAGCTCGTGACGTCCCCGCTCGGGGCCACCAGGGCCGTCGGGTTAGTGACAGGGTCCGCAGTCGACGAGCCGGGATATCCGCAAGCCCCGTCATCCCGGCCCGGAACTGTGTTGGTCACGCCTGGGGTCGAACTCGTCACGTAGGTGGTGGAGCCGACGGGCTGAGCCCCCCCAAGGTCCTGTGCATAGGCTTTCCAGGCGACTCCGGCTGCGTTGTACTGGTTGAACAGAGTGGTGACGTCGGTTGGAAACACGCAGCCGTTGTTGGCCAATGACGCATCGACGCCACCGTGCGTGAGGAGTTGGCCGTAGTTACCGTTTGCGCTGGACGTTGGATTGGGGGGTTGGGTGTTGGTTCCCGAGCCGTCGGTCGTCCCGTCGGTATCGGTGCCGGTGCCCACCGTGCCGCTCGTGATGATGCCGCTGTTGCTGTTTGTCATGTTCGCCGTCGTGGAGCAGTCGTCCTGCGTGGCGTAGGACGGGGATTGACCGGACACCAGCGAGATGTAGTTATCCATGCTGAAGTGGCCGGTACCGTAATAGTTGGTGAGCAGGGCGCCCTGCTGGGGGAGCGTCTGCCACAGGTAACTGTTCTGGTTGAGCCCAGTGAAAATCTCGTCGTAGGACTTGTTCTCCAAAATGATCAACCACACGTGCTTTATGCCACCAATGGGTGTGCCGGTGGATGTGATGACACACTGCGCCTGCGAACTTGTGCTTCCCGTCGGTTCCTTCAAGACGCTTCCAGCCGGGCACGTCGTCGGAACCGCCGGTGATGGGCCTGCGAAGGCGCCGGAAACCGTCACAGAAGACAGCGCTACCACGGAGAGGGCCGCGGTGGCGACCGCCATTAACATCGCACCTCTCCGTAGACGGTTGCGCTGTGACGTTTGTGAGATTCGCATAAGAGAACGGTAAATCCGCTCGGTTAACTATCGGCACCCGTTGTGCAACGAGGGGCTTATCGTTGTGTGACCGAATGTCGAACCATCCTGGCAACGACCGCGTTGAGTTCCAGTTGGTGCAATAGCGCGTCAGTGTGACTGCGTGGCGAGGGTCTTACCTAGTTTGCGAATCTTGGACCTCTCCGAAGGCGGGAGTAGCTTCTGGTCGTCGGGACACAGTGTCAAGAGCGCGACCGCTTCAATCGTGTTGAAGGTCGTCACCGACAAGGGAAGACGGGTCCTTGCCTCTTCGCCTCTTGCTCCAATGGCCACGGAAGCCAACGCGTTGTCGATCCCTGCGCCGCGTTGCAGGAAGGCGCAGAACGCCGATCCATCGTTCAGAAGAGCACGTAGAGCAACATTTCCCTGTTTTTGCTCATAGGTGGCCAAAGCGAAATCCGCCTCCGTAACCTCCGTGAGGAACTGCCCGTCCTGAGCGGCGGATGTCTTCGGTGCCGACAGCGGCGCCGAAGGTTTCGGCTCGGACGAACTCACTGACTTGAACGATGTCGTCGTCGCTGCCGCTCCAGCCTGACTGCCCGGTGCGGCGACCAGCGTCACCGCGCACAGAATGCAGAGTGATGCGACGAATCGGCGCGGATTCCATCTTGCTGCCGCCACGTCTTTTAGCATTTACAGATCCCGTCTCGGCATATCGTCCAACGCCAATCGACACAGTTTGCGAATTCATTGAGAGGCCATGCATGGAACCGGAACGACTGAAATGGTCAGTCCTCCACGTACCTGCCAGCAAACACCACAACGGAATCAAGGTATTCCTTTATTGCGCCAGCGGCCCTACCACTGGCCAGCGCAGATTGAGCTACCGTCCGTAATTCACGGACCTTGTCTCGCAGTTCTCTCTCATCGGCTACGAAACGAGGCGGGGGCCGTTCACGGGACTGTCCTGCATTCACACGGCCAGTTTGAACCCCGCGCCAGTGGACATCAAGGGCACGCGTGATCATCCAGGGTTGAGTTCATCATTTCCGTGAACGACCTCAAACGTAAGCTCGACGCGGGTTGGGGAAATGCTGGGTCCACCGGCCCAGTCCTTGTGAGCGCACCATCAAAGGCAGAGGGACAATCGGGTCACTGCTGACAAGAGACCACTGAGCTGATCAGAGAATTTACGATTAAGAATCCCCGCCCATCGGGCGACTCACCGTCAAGGGCGAGGTCAACGGCCACTTCTGGGTTATCTGTCGCGGCTCTGATCCCCTGTTGCCTTCGCGCTGTGGACGGGCCTCACTCGCCGTCCAAGTCAGAAGATGCCGAGTGGTGGGAAAGGCCCAAGTTTGCGTGCGTCGACCACGATGCCCAGCGTCTATGCGGTGTCATTTTCCACTGAGGACCGCCGATGCGACTCTGCGGACGCGTTCAGGGTCGGCGATCAAGTCGAGTTCTACGATCTGATCGTTGACGACGGTGAAGGCCATTACGAGGTGTGGCTGCAAATCCAGAGTGATCACGACGCCCGCCGTCCCGTTGATCAACGCGGGGTGGACCACTGCCGCCGGATTTGCACCGAGGAGCGCCTGTCTCGCGACGGCGGGTGCGCCGCGCACGACCCGGGACGCACCCGGACGGCTCGGACCGAAGTCAACTCGCAAGATGACGTCAGGGTGAAGGAGGGCGACCAGTGCGTCGAAGTCTCCCCCACGGGCTGCCAAAAGGAAGGCGTCGACCATCGCTCGTTGGCGATTGAGGTCGGGGTCGGGGATTTCAGCGCCTTTGACCCGGCGCCGTGCTCTGCTCGCCAGCTGCCTCGCGGCCGTCGGGGATCGACCCACCATGGGCGCAATCTCCTCGAATGGCAGCTCGAACATGTCATGGAGTACGAAGGCCAGGCGCTCAGCGGGAGCCAGAGCATCGAGTACGACCAGGAGAGCCAGGCCAACCGAATCGGCGAGCAGTGCCTCTTCCTCTGGTCCAAGTTCCCCTGCTGAGCTGATGACAGGATCGGGGAGATGCATCTCGAGGGATTCCTCTCGCCGGACATTTCGCGAGCGGAGCATGTTGAGGCAAACGCGGGCGACGATCGTCGTCAACCATCCGCCAAGATTCTCGACCTCGTTTGTCTCGGCCCGGCTCGCCCGCAGCCAGGCGTCTTGGACTGCATCGTCAGCTTCCGTGAGCGAGCCCAGCATCCGATAGGCGACCGCTCGCAGATGGACCCTTTGCTCCTCGAATCGCTTCGCTAACCAGTCCTTCTCGTCCATTCCACCTGTCCTCGCTCAAAGGCGTCACCACAATGACCCCATAGCGCCCATCCATGTGACAAAGGCAGCGCGGGATCAAGGCCGGCGTCTCAGAAACTGCTGATCAACGGCGCATTTGAGCACGGTGATCACACTTGTCGGCAGCGAGGAATCAGCGAGGGTGGCGTGGTTCCGTCCTCAACGAGTCCGGCCCACGACGTCGGATCTCGTGAGCCTCGGGTCAGCCGGATCGATGGCCGACCCGAGGCGACGTCATGCCATCATCCCCACTGGCCGGGCGTGTAGGCACCTGCGGGCTGTCGGGTAATGACATTGAGGCGGTTGTAGAGATTGATGAGGGCGATGAGGCACACCAGTGCGCCGAGCTGGTCTTCGTTGAAGTGCTTGGCCGCGTTGGCCCATGCTTCATCGTTGACACCGCCGCCATCGGCGACGCGGGTCCCCAGCTCGGCCACCTCAAGGGCAGCCCTCTCGGATTCGGTGAAGACCGTCGCCTCTCGCCATGCGGCAACTAGGTTGATTCGCACCGAGGTCTCCCCGCGCTGCTCGGCATCCTTGGTGTGCATGTCCAGACAGCCGGCGCAGCCGTTGATCTGGCTGGCTCGGATCTTGACGAGCTCCTGGGTCACGACTGGCAAAGTTGATCCGGTTATGACCGCGCCAGCGGCATTGATGTGCTTGGTGAAGCTTCGGACCACCGCATTGCCGTAGAAGTCGATTCGAGCGTCCATTGCGATCTCCTTTAGATTTCGGATTCCCACCAACATGACCCAGTGGGACAGCAAAATGTGACGAATCGGTCTATTTTGGCCCCAGGTGGCTCCGGCTGCGCTCCTGGCACGGCCCTTCGCCTGGAGTCGACCTCTGCGTCGCGTCGTCGGCTTGAGTGTGCTCGCGATCATCGCCTCGACCTTCCGGGTGTCCTGGAGATAGTCCATCCTGGGTCGTTCACCGGTTGACGGCTCGGAGATCAGCCTTTCAGATGAGCCGATCCAATACCGTTAGTTGCCCGACTGCGCTGAAGCAAAGGCTGCGACGCAACCTTTCAACCATTGGGCCGGGTCGTCCCCCACGGGGAGGCCCCCGTGCTCCGGTCCGCTGAGCTCCGTTTTCTGGCAGGCCTGTTGCGCATCACGTTGCGCGTAGGCGTCAGCGGCATAGGCCGCGCCGCCGACTGAGTAGCCGTCCCGGTACGACTGGGATTGGCGGGACACGTCGGAGAAGACCACCAGACCGATCACGATGATCACCGAGACGATAAACAGGCCGACCCCGACGACGATGGTGCGGCGACCGAGCTTGGTCCCCCAGACTTTGCTGAGGGTACGGAAGAACCCTGGACCGATTGGGTCACCGGCGGGCCGCTCCGCTTGCTGCGTCCCGTCAACCATCGTTATCCCTTCCGCGGTCCCGTTTCATCCTCAGCAGCCGGCGCGCGGGTCGCCAAAGCGTCCGGAGTGGACTAGAAGTGAAGGGCATGCCTCTACGCCACCGCCGCGGGCTCTCCCGTGGCTGACACCGCAACGACCCCCACACGTCATCACCTGCTCGGGTACCCGATCGATCTGACCGGTTATCTCGATGCCTTGGGTCCCGTCCCCCTCCCTCTTGGGCGCAACGTCAGATGGCAGCAGGCGTTCCTCGAGAACCTCGCCGCGTCCGGCCTCACCGGAAAGGGTGGTGGTGCCTTTCCCGCGTCGATCAAGCTTGTGGCGGCGTCCTCCGACGGCACGGGAGGAATCATCGTCGTCAACGGAATGGAGAGCGAGCCAGCAAGCGACAAGGACAAGGTGCTGCTCACGAGAGCCCCGCACCTCGTCCTCGATGGAGCCCAAGTGCTGGCCGCCGCCTGTGGTGCGCAAGAGATCATCATATGTATCCCAACCGGACGAGACGACATCGCTGCTGCCGTGAACAGCGCGATGTACGAGCGCAACGTGCGTCGCTACGCCAGGGTGAGCGAGGTTCTGGTCCGTCCCCCCAGTCGGTTCGTGGCCGGGGAGGAGTCCGCGCTGGCTGACTGGATAGAAACCGGGAAGGCGCTGCCGAAATTTCGGTTCGACAAGAGCACGCCATTGCACGTCGGCAGGCTTCCCACGCTGGTGCACAACACTGAGACGCTGGCCCATATCGCGCTCATTGCACGCAATGGCCCGGGGCCTTTTCTCGCTCGGGGAACGCCCGAAGAGCCCGGAACGTGCCTCGTGACAATAGGTGGCGACGTCTCGCAACCTGGCGTCATCGAAGTCGACCGCGGCACCCTCCTCCGTGATATTGCCCTCCGTGCCACCCCACGCGACCCTTCGGTCGCGTATCTCGTCGGTGGCTACGGAGGCACGTGGGTTGGGCCTGCACATTTCTCCGTCCCCTACGCTTCAGTTCCGCTACGCGCCATCGGTGCGTCGGCTGGGGTCGGGATCATCGTCGTGCTCGGAACTGTTGGGTGTGGACTTATGGAATCGGCACGCATCGCTCGCTTCTTGGCCGAAGAGAGCTCTGGGCAGTGCGGTCCTTGTGTCTTCGGGCTGCCTGCGATCGCCCACGATCTGACTTTGTTGGCTCAGGGTCACGGCGATACCGAGCTCATGCCGAGACTTTTGCGACGGTTGGCCCAAGTCGACGGCCGTGGCGCATGTCACCATCCTGATGGTGTCGTGGCCATGGTGCGGAGTGCACTGCAGGTGTTCTCCCCTGATGTTGATGCTCATTTGCGCGGCGTGCCGTGCATACAGCATCGTTCCCCCACTCAGCTTCGTTTTCCAAGACCGGCGGCCATATAGATTGCGCTTGCGATCGGGGCCAGTTCCATCATGTCGAGATCAGCCTTTGCGCCAGGCGAACCAACAAGGAGGGGCTCAGGGGGCCCGGATGGATTGTCATGATGGTGCCGTTTCCCTCTACGAACACGGCGTAGGGGTCCCCTTCGAACCCGTACAGTCCACTCATCACGTGCGCCGAAGCGTCGTCGCCCACGGGGAAGGTGACCCCACTTGTCTTGATGAAGGACAACGCGTCGGAAAGCGTGTCCTCGCTGTCGACGCCGACAACCGCCAGATGACGAAGCGCACTATGACCCGAGCGAAGCTCCTTGACCTTCGCCGCCAGCGGAGGGATTTCGCTGTGGCAGACGGTGCACCAGTCACCCATGAAAAGCAACACCACGGGCTTCCCGTTTCCACCGCCGCTCATCGGAGTTCCGACCCTTCCCGCCACGTTCAGACCCGAAAGAGAGAAGGTCGGAGCTGTCCCGCCTACATGGGGTGGGCCGCTCTTTGCCGAGGTGCCCATGCTCGTAAAGAGCCCGATTCCAAGCACCACCGCAACCGTGCCGGCCATTGCGAAGGCAATCACCCTGTGCCGCCGGTGGCGGTCCACCACCTTTGTCCGGGGCGCTGCGTTGTTCAATGCTTGGTGAAGACGTCGACCGCCATGAACACAAAGAGAAGGGTCAGGTAGGTGATCGAATAGCTGAACAATTGCATGGCCGCCTTCGGGGTGGCCCTCCACTGCAGCCGCGCCGCCATCGCCACAAAGCCCAGGCCCAAGAGGGAGGCGGAGGCGAGGTAGATCACTCCGAGTGACGCCACGGGAGCCAGGAGGAGAGAGACGCCGACCAGCAGCACGCTGTAGATGAGGATCTCGCGCGCCGTGCGCCGGAACGTTGCCACCGCTGGCAGCATGGGAACGTCAACGGCCTGGTAATCCTCTTTGTACTTGAAGGCCAGGGCCCAAAAATGTGGTGGTGTCCAGACGAAAATGATGGCGAACATGACGACCGGGGCCCACACCAGGTGGTCCGTCACGGCCGCCCATCCGACGAGCACCGGCACCGCGCCGGCTGCCCCGCCGATGACGATGTTCTGACTGCTCCGTCGCTTGAGCCAGAGCGTGTAAACGAAGACGTAGAAGAGCGTGGCCGAGACGGCGAGGGCGGCGGACAGTGGGTTCACCCACGCCCACAACTCCCCGAAGGCGGCACACTCCAAAGCAAGCGCGAAGATCAGCGCGTGGCCGGGGGACATCGCACCTGTGACGAGCGGTCGGTTGCGGGTGCGATGCATGACCTTGTCGATGTCCCGGTCCACAACCATGTTGATGGCGTTCGCCCCTCCTGCGGCAAATGTCCCGCCGAGAAGAGTGGCGACCATGAGCCACAACGAAGGTAGCCCGCGTCGGGCGACGATCATCGTCGGCAGCGTGGTCACCAATAAGAGTTCGATGATGCGTGGCTTGGTAAGGGCGATGTACGCGCCGACGTGGAAGGCCAGGGAAGACCGGCGAGTCAGCTCCACCGATGTCAGTGCCATCAGCCGAACGCCAAGTCAGGAAAAGGCAATCATGACGATCGCCAAAATGCAGGTGGAAGTGGCCAACCAGGTGGCAAAAATCCGAATGATCCGCACCTGATACCAGTGCCCACCGTCATAGCGCCCGCGGCGCGCCCGGGTCCACAGTCCCGTAACGATGAACGCCAGCAGAAGCAGGTGAGCCAGCGTCGAACCCATGAAGAACTCGAACGTGGAGGCGTAGGCCCCGTCGATCGTTGTGAACGGCAGAGCCCCGAATTGAATGCACTGCACAACGATCGCGGCGAGAACGATCAGAAGCCCGAGGGCTGCGCCCCCGCTGATCGCACTCCGCTTCGATTGGCGCTGAGATGACTTTTCTGCTGCCCATATCGCGGTGGCCGCGATCACCGTAAGAACAGCGATACTGACGGTGTAGGCGGGATTGGCTTTGCCGATCACGTGGGTGATCGGGTTTCCCAACCCGTCGGTACAAGGGTTGGCTTTTGAGCACGCGACGCCGCGCCACATCCCATTGGTGTTGAGGGCCCTCAGGTAGAACCAGTAAAAGAGCTCCATGAGAAGGAACACCGCGTCCCCACTAATGAAGAGCCAGATGGCGATGTGCTCTTTGAAGTGTCGCTGCTCCCGGGTCTCGTGGTGACCGGCGACCGCCTCGACGACGCGGCCCTCGTCATGGGGATCGGTGGTGATGGCCACTATTCGTCACCCCTTGCGAGTGGTTTATCGCTCGAGAGGTTGGGCACGAGCTCTTTGTCCGGATCGGGCGCCGGGATGACCAGCGGTCCCACGGGTTCGGGTTCCCCGTAGCCGTAGGGATCAGAGGTGACCACCGGATCGACGAGGAAGTTCACCAAAGGTACCGGTGTCGGCACTTTCCACTCCAGCGTCTTGGAGTGCCACGGGTTCGCCGAGGCATTGGGGGCGTGGCGCAGCGAGTTGATGCCGGCATAAAGCAGAACGATCCACCCCAGCATCAGGAGGTACGCGCCACCCGTCGCCATCTCGTTGGCATGGAGGAATGTCGGATCGTAAAACGCGACACGGCGTGGCATCCCTTCGAAACCCTCCCAGAACATCCCGAAATAGGTCACCTGTATGCCGATGGCGATCAACCAGAACGCCGTCTTCCCGATGCGTTCATTCAGCACCTTGCCGGTGATTTTCGGGAACCAATAGCAGAGCCCGGCAGTCGCCGCGATCATCGCCCCTCCCAGCAGCGTGTAATGGAAGTGGGCGGTGACGAACATGTCGCCGTGGAAGAACTCATCAGCCGGAGTATCGGAAAGATAGATCCCGGTTACTCCCCCGATGATGAAGTTCCACAGGAACAGATAGACGAAGTACATCGGTAATCGGGTCCATATTCGCCCCTTCCAGAGCGTCCCGATGATGCAGAGGAAGATGATGCCCGTCGGAATCGAAATGATCTCCGTCGTGACCATAAAGGGACCCGCCAGCTCAGGAGCCCAGCCGGTGGTGAACATGTGGTGGGCCCAGACCATGATGGAGAGGGCCGAGATGGCGACGAACCCGGCCACGGTCACCTTGTAGCCGAAAAGCGGTTTTCGGGCGAAGGTGCTGGCCACCTCGAGCAGGGCGCCGACCGGCGGGATCAGAATGATGTACACCTCAGGATGCCCGAAGATCCAGAAGGCGTTCTCCCACAGCCAGCCCGTACCTCCCTGGCCCGCCACGAAGAACGACGTGCCGACGACGCGGTCGGTGATCATGGAGGTGAAGGCCATCAACAGGGCGGGCATGGCATAGATGCTCAGCGCCGCACCGACCAGGGAAGCCCAGGTGAAGATGGGGAGCCGGCCCAGGGTCATTCCTCGGGCCCGCATGGTGAAAATGGTCACGATGGTGTTGACTCCCGACACCGTCACCGAGACGACGAAGACGATCATCGTCATGGAGAATGCATCCATGGCCGGGGGTGCCTGCACGGACAGCGGCGCATAGGTCGTCCACCCTGCGTCGACACCCCCGAGCACGAAGGTTGCCAGCAATGGCGGTATCGCCGATACGACGACCCAGAAGCTCATCGCGTTGAGCCTGGGAAACGCCATGTCCTTGGCGCCGATCATGATCGGCATGATGAAGTTGGTGAACGGGCCGGTCACCATGATGATGGTAGCGATGATCATGCACATGCCGTGAATGGAGACGATGGCGTTGTACGCGTTGGCGGACAAGAAGTCCGTGTGGGGCGTGATGAGCTGTGTTCGCATCATCATGGCGAGAGTCCCGCCGACGGCGAAGAGGATGATCACCAGGACCAGGTACTGCGTCCCGACGACCTTGTGATCGGTGCAGAACTTGTAGTACCGCTTTTTGCCCTGTCCTACACCGGCGGCATAGAGCTCGTCCTCGTACGTCTGGTCGTGACCCAGCATCCAGCGGATGGGTGCGTTGAAGGTGCCGACGCCGACGTTGAAACCGATGACCCAGCCGACCATGGTGACCGTGACCACCATGTCGCTGCCCCAGTTCGACCCTTCGAGCACGGCGTGGGAAACGATCCAACCGACGAAACCGAGAACGATACCCGCCACGAGGCCCGTGTAGACGTTCTGTCGACGATAGAGGCCGCCCGCCGTTGGGCCGATTGGGGTGTCCTCGAGAAGCAGCGGGGCCAAATCTGTTGTCACGTCGATGCCCTTTCCCTTCCGCGTGGTTGCCGCCTTCTCCGGCCTGGCCGTACCGGGCTGTGCACGATGATCACGCTTCTCATCGCATCACTTCTTCGTCACGAATGCCGCAGCTTGCGCTGTCGTTGTGGAGGCTCCCTGCGACTGCAGCCATTGGGAGAACTTCCCTGCCGTCACGACCGACCCGGGCGCATACATGAACGAGTGGTAGAGCCCGCAGAGCTGACTACAACGGACAGTGAAGCTGCCGAGCTTGTCCGGCGTCGACCGGATGACGGTCACCACATTGGGGTTGGCATCCACCTGCACCCCCAGACCCACCGGCCAGAAACCGTGCGTGACATCGACCGAGGTGACGTTGAACTGCACCGGTCGGTTGATGGGGAGCACAAGAGAGCGCGACTCCACTCCCGTGCCCGGATACGTGAACGTCCACTGCCACTGTTGGCCGGTCACATCGACCTGCAGGGTGTTCGGGTGCGTTACCTCCTCAGCGGAGTAGACGCTGAGACCCCAGGCCAACAACACCAGGACAAGGACCGATGAGACACCCAACCAGACAGCGGTGAGCGTGGTGTTACCCCGCAGGGGCGGCCCGTCCTCGGGTGGCTCCTCCTGATTTCCCCGGTGGCGCCACCCGATAAGGCTGTAGGCGGCCACTGCGTAGACAACGGCCGCCACAGGTGCCGCCAGGATGGTGAACAACACGATGGTCCGCCATACGTCCGTCGCCTCGTGGGAGAGCAGGGTCGGCATCACATGATGCGGCACGAAGATCCCGATCAACACGCCAACCGTCGTCATCAGAAACCAGATGATGAAGACCTTGCCCAGCGGCCGCGAGAAGAACGGCTCTCCCTTGACGATGGAGTCGCCCCGCTCGAGGGTCGGGTGTTCGGGTGCTGGTTGCTCAGACGACATGCAGATATCCCGACATGAAGCCATAGGCGTTCATAGGCCCTCCGAACGAGGCAATCGTGGTCCCACATGGAAACTCGCAGTTCCAGGCGTAGGTACCCTTGCTCCCAGAAACGAAGCTGAACTTGATGGTCTCGTACTTGCCGTTGTCGGCCTGGTTGTCCCCGGGAACGGCGGGGAAAGGAACGTTGAGGAAGAACCCCGGATCGGTGCCCGGAGTACCCCGGACAGTGAAGGTATGCCCCACATCGTTCGTGCTGATGGAGCTCACCACCTTGCCGTTGATGGTCGCGGTCCCACCCACCGTGCCCCGGACCTTGTCGAACCATGCGTCGTTCAGCGAACCCCCGGAGTCGTACTGCCGCACGTACACCGTCACAAGTGCGTGCGCCGGCACCTGGTACTGATTGGTGGGCCCGTAGGCCGGCCAGCTCGGATTGCCGCCCGGGTGGATGGGTGTCCCGTTGACCACGCCTGTCGAGTCGGGATAGGTGTTGAAGTGGAGGCTCACATGCGGCAAGGTCTTGCCGTCGAGGGTGCTGGTTCCGATGGCCTTGGCCACCTCGGTCCCAACCGGTGAGGTGTACGTCTGCGCGTGGAACAACAGTCCGACACCTGCGAACACCACCAGAGCGACCGCAATGGTGATCACCAACCCGAGTGGTTTGCCTCTTGACTTTATTGTCTGCTGGGGCGTTTCTTCGGAGCGCTCAGGTGGTTCCGGCGAGCCCTGAGACTCCGTCTCTTCAACCATCGCTACCCCCTTTCGAAACAGATATGTGCCTTGCCCTTTCCCTTCCCCAGACAAGCGGCACGGCAAACTCCAAGGGCGGAGATTAGCCAACTTGTATCGGCTTGTCATGGGATGCTGCGAAGTCTTTTCTGCAACTGCGGTGTAGCGGACGCGTCGACCTCGCGCAATACTGCATCGGGCTCGCTATCGTGGGCGCGGTGGCCTCGTCCGGAACCGAAGGACAACCCTCCTCCTCCGTACACCCAACCCGGTTGAAGGGGCGCGATGCGTTCCGCCTTCACCTCACCCTGGCCGGCGGCCTGACTCTCTGCGTTGGAGCGTTCATAGTCGAACTCTCGCGGGCCCTCAGGGGCCACTCATTCAGTTGGATCTACGTCTTTGAGTGGCCTCTCTTTGCCGGATTCGCCATCTACATGTGGTGGAACCTCTTGCAGGGTAACGACCGCGCGCCCCGTTCCGCATCGAAGAGCCACTCCCCACGACCCAAATCACAAGAGGTGCCCGATAAAGACCTCGATGCATGGAACATCTACCTGAAGGTGATGGAAGCGGCGGAGGGAGAGGATCCAGCCCGACCGGAATGAGCTCGATCGGCGCTCAGACTCGACCGAGAGCCCGCTCGAAAGAAGCCGATACGCCACCCCCGGATTTGGAGATTCGCATGGCAATGAGGACAAGTGCCGGGACCGCCCAGAAATCGCCGCAGATCCACAGGATGCCCGCCGCCCATCGTTGATCACGCAGGGCAGCCGCCGTCCCATCCATCAGGACATTCATGGAGTACCACGGGCCTTTGGTGAATATGGACATGGCCATGGCGAGAACCAACATCTCGAAGGCGGTCGCAACGATCGCCGCAATCTGTAGACGGGTCGAGCCGCGTGCCGGCCAGGGATGGGAAGGAAGGATGACCCGCCAGAATACCAATCCCACGAGCACGAAGCTCGGTGCCATGAGCCAGTCCATGACCCACCCGTGCCACGATGCCCAGTCGAAGATGACCGGTATATGCCACGCGACCATCACGACGTTGAAGAGCACGACGGCAACAACCGGAGCGGAGATGGCCGAATAGAGACGTCGTAGCCATCGCAACGACCCCGACTGATAATAGGAGCGCAAGAGCCGACGGCGGGAGTCGACGGGAAGCGAAAACAGAAGCGGCACCATCGGGGCTCCGAGAATGAGAAGCGGGGGTAGATAGAACATTTCGAGTACGTGGATGATCATGTGGACGCTCAACCACTGCATGCCCCACCGTTCCAGCGGCCCCGATACCACCAGAATGAGGCCGAGAAGGCCGGCGTAGAAAGCCCAACTCCTCCTGCGGAACTCACGGTGGTGCTCCGGCGTCTGGCGGTGCGCCAACCAACGCAGTCCGAACTCGTGCGCAATGCCGACCACTACCGCGATGAGCCCTATGGGTGTCACTTGCCATAACGGTGGGAGCTGCACGTGCTCGTCCTTCTTCGGCTTGGGAGATGGTACTGCGTCGTCGGTCTCCCGAGGTCAGTGACGTCCCCTCCCCATCAGCCGGACGATCCGTAAGGGACGGGTACCACGATCGTGGCGGTTTGGCGCCAACCGACTGACCCCGGAGTCCATGCCCAAACGGCGAGGTCTGAGCCCTTCACCACAAAGGTGTCGATTTCCGTGCCCACCGCGGAGACTCCGCTGGCACCCTCCGGGGAATTGGCCACGGTGAGCCATGGAGTTCCGGGACCCGCCACTTCTTCGACCCGACGCTGTTCTCGGGAACCGAGCAGCACAGCGACACCCTGCCCGATCCCCCCACCGGTTGCCGTCGCCTCGACCGTCCAGCCCTTGGGGATCGACAGGGCGCGTGACTGCGACCACTGATCCGTCGATCCCTGACCCCAGAAGGCCACCAGGGACATCCGCCGTGTAGGTCCCAGTTGGGCCAGGCCGACGGTCCCGGCAGCCGTCGTTTCGAGACGGACCACGGAGGCAGGACCCACGCCAACCTCCAGTGACGGTCCGATATTGCGCCAGCCCGACGGCCGGACACTCGTCGCGCTCGTAGGGGCGAGTATCCCGACTTCGCCCGTCCGAGCGCAGGCGAGGCCCAGCAGCGGCTGCGATTGCGCCGTGTAAGCCACGGCAGTGACCCGTTGCCAGGCGCACGTCGATGTGGCGCGGGCCAGCCCCTTTGCCGTCGTCAAGGTGTGCCAGGTCGACAGATCACCCGACGTCACGATGCGTTCGCCGCCGTTTCCGACCAATGCCAATGTCTCGCCCGTCGGGCCAACCGCCAGGGCGTCGGGCGCCCCAGCAAGCGAGGCCGGCAACTCCCCGGCCGACCATGTTTTTCCGTCGTTCGAGGTTCGGGCGACCGGTGAGAATTTCAGGTCGGCTGAGATCATGAATCCGACAGTGAGCGGACCTACGGGCGGGGCGGCCGCGACGAGCCCACCGTTGCTCGCCACCCCAGGTGGCGTGTCGAGCACCCACGATGGCTTTCCGGCGAGGCGGAGAAACACCTCCCAGAACGTATTGGCCGGTTGGTTGAGATGACCCATGGCGATCAGCATCGAGGACTCTGTCGGAGTCGTCGATGAGGCAGCGATCGGCGTGGCCGCAATGCCACCGTGCCCTGCGCTAGTGGCGCTGCTGGCGTATCCGGCTCCTGCGCTCATCGTGAGGGCGAGCGCGGCGAATGCGAGCGCGGCGAACAGCGCTACCTGTCTCCTCACGAATGCATGACTTGATCGATCTCCGAAACGAGCAAACTCGAAAAGGACGAATGATCAGCCGAGCTGTCGCCGGGGTCTGAATTGATGATTCGCCGGATGATGCCGCGCTGATCAATCACGTACGCCATGTCCGCGTGAATGGTCATGGAGCCGGCGCTGCCGTTGGCGACCGCCACGCCGTAGGCGTTCAGCACCGAATGCAAGGTGGCCGACGTGCCCGTGAGATACAACCAGTTGGATTGGGAGTTGAGCCCCTCTTCGCGGTCGAAATCGTCGAGGGCGGTAACCGAGTGGTACTGGGGATTGGCGGCGATCGCCACAAAACGGACCTTGCTCGCAGCCGAGCCCAGCAGCTGATTGGCCGCCCGGAACTCCTGGGCGATGACGGGGCAGTCGGTGGTGCAGACGGGATCGAGAAAGGTCATGGCCACGGTGTATCCACGAAGGTTCGAGAGCGAGACCGGCTGTCCACGCTGATCGACCAGATGAAAGCCGGGAGCGTTGCCCGCGGTGACCTGCGGCGCACCGGCGATCGCCAAGGCCAGGTCGGTGTCGGTTCGACTGTTGACCGAAGCCGAAACCATCGGCGCCGTCCCGACCAGAACCACGGCAATGGCTCCCACGGCAGCGGCCAAGCGTCCGGCGTAGCCCGAATCCAGGAGCTCCCACCACCGGCGGGGCGGGACGCCCCCGGCGTGGGCGACCGGGGCGGGAACAGAGGAGGGAACACGGGCGGGTGCGTCGGCCGCAACGGGCGCTCTCACGAGGGCCAGGTAGCCGGCGCCGAGAAGCAACAGCAGCGGAATCATGGAATTCGGGTCCGTGCCCGTGCCCCCCCAGACTCCGAAATCCTCGATGAAGATCCAATCGGCGATACCGACCACGACCAGGAGGATCACTGTCGGGAGCAGGAGCCGCCGTTTCCCTGACAACAGAGCCGACCCTGTGACCGCCAGGGCCACCACGACGAAGAGGTTGACGGCCCAGCCATGCGACTCATCGAACGAAGCGAACGAACTGACGAGTACCGACAGGAAGTGGGGTTGGGGCGTGGTCGACATCTGCTGCACCATTCCGACCAGTGTCCCGGGCTTGGCCGATGTACCTCCTTGCCAGAACCCCCGGCCGGGCCAGGCCTGGAGAACGGCCGTGAGGAGCAGGAACACGCCTGCACTCGCGGTGATGATGCGGCCGATCTTCTGGCCTGTCCACGCCCGGTCCGGCAAGGCAATCAGAACCCCGGCCGCCACGTAGAGCAGGACGCCCCCGGGGGCGCCGAAGAGGACGGTGAGCCCAGGCGCGAAAATCCCCCCGAACGCCTCGCCGAAGACCCAGACCACGAGCCCCCATCCCACGCTGGTCAAGCCGGCGGCGCGTGACCACAGGCCTCGTGGCGCGACCAGCAGAAAGAAACCGATGCCCATCTGGATCCACACCACGGACGCCGCGGCGGATATTGGATGACGGCTCCATGCGTCGGCCCCGAATTGCACCAGGTCCTTCACCCATGCCGGGGACGTCGCGGCCGCCGGGCGCAAGACCGTGGAGGGCATGCCCAGCGGCATGGCCTTTTGCAATTGCAGCAGGCCATCGATGACCCAGAGGGCACCGAAGCCGATACGCAACAAACGACGGGCCCGGGACTCTGGTGCGACCTCGGGGCGCAACGGAGGGAACTGATCGCCTCGTGCTACCGCCCTCCGATACTGAAGGGAGCGCAGGCTGTTCCAGGCCACGAACAACAGGACGAGCACCAGGAGTATCAATGCCGCTTGACGCCCGAGCGCGGCGTAGAACTCGTGAACGATAGAGGAATTGCCGGCCCCGACTGGGTTTCCCATGCCCGGCATCAGATGCCTGTTCTCGAGGATCCGCTCGCCGCTTTCACGGGAGGGGACGCTACCGCCAACGCTGCGCCACGATACGGCACGCCAGCACGTGCGCATCGACCGCTATATCGCACCTTCCACCTCAATGGGGGCAGTCATGTCGCCGGCCCAGGACCCAAAATCACTCTTGAAATCGTGCACGGGCATGCCTAGTCTCCGCCTGAAGCAGATGGAACAACAGGGTAGGGCGTTTCATCCAAAGGCTGACGTCTGCTTCCGATCGCGGGGACTATGGACAGACCCTATGAGTGGGAGTTCCACCTGGCCACGTGGCTGGGCCTGTTCCTGGTCGTGGCCGTGGTCGTTGTGGCCCACCGTCACCTGCTGCGCACCGGCGAGCATCCGATCCGCTGGGCCCGGCACGAGGTGGGGGTCTTTGTCGGCGCCTGTATCTCCTCGTTGGTGGCGCTCACCTGGCCTCTGGCCGACCTGGCCGCCCACTGGTCACTCACGGCGCTTGTCCTCCAGCGACTGATCCTCCTGCTGGCCGTCACGCCGATGCTCCTCCTCGGTCTTCCGTACGATGTCGTCGAACGGATCACGCGACCGGCGGCGGTCGACGCCCTTCTCAGGCGGTGCCGACGACCAGCGACTGCCATCATCCTCGTGACGGTGCTCACGGTCGGATCAATGGTCCCACCGGTGGTGCACGTCCAGTCATCATCGGCGGTGCTCCGGGGAGTCTTGGCCCTGGCCACCGTCGCGGCCGGTCTGATCCTGTGGATCCCAGCAGTCGGCCGGATCCCGGGCCTCCCCCGGTTACGGCCCATGCTGCGTTTCGGCTATCTGGCCGCCCAGGCCGTGGTGCCCGCATTTTTGTCCTTTGTCCTCATCCTCGCCCCTCATCCGCTGTACGCATCGTTTGCCCGATCGCACGCCGCCATCGACCTGCGTCCTCTCAACGACCAGCAAATCGCCGGCTTCGTGTCCAAGCTCACCATGCTGATCGTCCTTTTGACCGTGGCCAGCCTCGGCCTCGTCAAGACGAAGCCATCTGATGAGGAGGCGAGTCTCGACGAGGGCCTGGTATGGGCCGATGTGCAGCGAGAATTCGAACGGGCCGACCGGCGGCAGGCTCATGAGCTCCGTGCAGGCACGACATCTCACCCGATGGGTCGGGAGACCGCGAGCCCTCGCCGCGACATCGCCGAACACGACAATCCCGAACTCTGACCCGGCAACTCCGACTGCCTTATCCCCCTTGGTGCTCAGTGGTGGGCGTCACTGTTGTGGGAGGAACCTTGTGAGGTTTTGCCTTGGTCACTGGACCCGATGAACAAGCAGCAAACGTCACGACGAGAGATCCCACGGCCACGACCCGGCGTGATTTCTTGAGGATTCGTCGGAACTCACCAAATCTTGGTTATTTCGCCAGTTACAAAGCTCACCCCTCTCATGTCGCCGTCGGCAATGCCGGAGTGAGTACCCACGCCGTGTCGGCGCAAACCAAGAACGGCGCCCGTACACTGGCACCGCGTCGGGTGCTGGCCCTACTTGCGGTGGGTCTGGTCCTTCATGATGTCGGACTTGGCCACGACCACGAAAGCAAACACAATCGTGTAGAAGATCACGACGAACGCAGTGAGAGCAATCTGCGAATAGGTGAAGACGGCCACCACGACGAGGAGGACGTAGAGGTAGGAGACCATGCGGCCCTGTCGTGTGATGGGGCCGAATCCGAACCAACTCTCCTTCTTGCCAAACCAGAGTTGAGGTTCCTTCTCCGCCCCACTCACCCCCTCGCACCACAGCCGAAGCCACCGTAGATTGTCAGCCTCATCAGGTACTACCGTACCGGCTCGGCGAGGAGAGCGGCTCGTCATTCAGTTCGCTTCGAGAACCCGGCTCCTCACAACACCATCCCCCTGCCCTGACGGGTCAGGATAGGCCTCGTGGCCCACGTGCATTTCGCCGTGTCCTGCGTTCCGATCGAGACGATGCCCCGTCAAGGGCATGGCGAGGTGTCACCCGTAGGCAAGGGCGAAGAGTGAGATGGCTCTGCGGTTGTGATGATTAGTTTCTTGATATGAGCGATGACGCACACCGCTGCGGCGACAAGCAACGATGAAGGTCCATGCGGCCGTTCTGGCAAGATCATCAGCGCTACTTGCTATGGGCATGCTCGCCGGATTCTCTTTTATGATCGCTATGGCAGCGAACATCGCATTCGCAACACGCACCACCGCCGATGGCACGACTTCGTGGACCGTCTACCATGGCGACCCCGCCGGATCTGGTAGCTCGAGCCAAACGACGGCAGTCAACACTTCTTCTGAGGCCTGGACTTCGCCTGCTCTCGATGGTGAGCTCTACGGTGAACCACTGATCTCATCAGGGGACGTCTATGTTGCTACCGAAAGCGACACGGTATACGCGCTCTCGGCTTCTGCCGGTTCAGTAATTTGGTCGACACATCTTGGAAACCCGGTAGCGGCGTCATCTCTTCCTTGCGGGGACATTTCACCCACTGTGGGGATTACCGGAACACCGGTCATTGACCGCTCCAGGAACGAAATATTCGTTGTGGCCGACGAACTGGTGAATGGAAGCCCTGCGCACATCCTGGTTGGGCTGAACGCCGCATCGGGTAAGACAGAGATGACCCAAGACGTCGACCCGCCGGGCTCGGATCCCGCGGCACTCCTCCAGCGGACCGGGCTCACCCTCGACGCCGGCCAAGTGGTGTTCGGCATGGGGGGAAACTACGGAGACTGCTCCACCTACAGGGGCCGCGTAGGAGCGGTGAGCGAGGGAGGCGGTACACCCACTTTCTTCACCGTCGATGCAGCTAATGGTGAGAGTCAGGGGGCCATTTGGATGGGTGGCGCAGCGCCAGCGGTCGATGCCAACGGCAACATCTGGGTAGGGGTCGGTAACGGCTCGGTGTACTCGTCCAGCCAGCCATACGACGACAGCGACTCGGTGCTTGAACTGTCTTCGTCACTCAAGCTCCTACAGTATTTTGCGCCATCGAACTGGGCTTCGAACAACGAGCACGATCTCGACATGTCAACGGAACCGGCCCTTCTCTCGGATGGCCAGGTGGTGGAAGCTGGGAAGTCCCGCATCATTTACCTTCTCAACGGCTCGGACCTGGGCGGAATCGGGGCAGAGCAGGCGTCGCTCTCGTCTGGATGTGGCGAAGACATCGACGGTGGCACCGCCGTCGTTGGCATGATTGTCTACCTCCCATGCCTGAGCGGCGTTATCGCGGTCGAGGCGACCCAATCGCCGCCTGCCCTCAAAATTCTGTGGAACTCAGGGATCGGCGGCGGCCCTCCAATAGTCGCTGGAGGACTCGTTTGGAGCATTGGACAAGACGGCACGCTCTTCGGGCTCGATCCGAGCACGGGCCAGGTACGCCAACAGGTTTCAATAGGTCCACCGGCAACGCACTTTCCGACCGCGGCAGTCGGCGAGGGACTCCTCCTCGCTGCTGCCGCCAATCGCGTCGTCGCCTTCACTTTCACTGCTTCCTCCGCCACAACGTCGACGTCAACATCAATATCTGCTCAGACGCATCCGACGACAACATCAACCCCAAGCACGAGGCGAACTGCACCGGCGAACAACGACCGCACTATTCTGGAGGTCGTCATCGCGGTGGGCGCGTTCGCTTTGGTTGGCGGATCTGCGTGGCTCCTGCGGCGAAGGAGAACACATCGAACCCATTGACCATGAGCGCTCGAGCGTCGTGGCCATCGGTCCGACCCGCGCCGGTCGTGAGCACGCACGCACCTTCCTACCGTCCCCCCGAGCTGATCTAATCCCTGCATGGTGAAGCGTCACATCCAGCGGTTTGCCCTCGCTGGTGGAATTTTTCCCTTGGTGCTGCTCGTCGCCTGTGGTTCGCCTACGAAGGTGGCCACGATTCATCTGCACACTGGGCGAACCGCACCAAAGACCAGCGTCCCTGCCACGACGACCTCGACGACCGTCCCAGCTACGACGCCTCCTTCGAGCACCGCTCCGTCAACCACGCTCAAGTCCACCAGCCCTTCCTCCACTTCTACCCCGCCGGTCACCAGCGCTTCGCCATCAACCACATTGCCGCCCCTCGCCAATCCCGCGAGCGGGTTGGTTGTGGGGCATGTGACCGCCGTCGGAGACTCGGTCATGTTGGACTACCAGTCGGATCTCGAGACGGACGTTCCAGGAGTCGACGTCGAAGCTGCGGTCAGTCGCCAGTGGTCCACCGGCGAGGAGATACTGCAACAATTGCGATCCGAAGGGCGTCTCGGCTCAGTGGTGATTGTCGCGCTCGGCACGAACGGACCGATCACCAGCTCCGAATTCGATGCGATGATGTCCGTTCTGTCAGGCGTGTCGCGCGTCGTCTTCGTCAACATCGTCGTCGACAAACCCTGGCAGAATCCTAATAATCAGGTGTTGGCGAGCGGGGTCGCTCGGTACGCCAACGCGGTTATCGCTGACTGGTATTCATTGGAATCACAGAATCCCAACTGGGTCTACTCAGACGGCACTCACTTGCCGATCGGTGGGGTCGGGGCGCAAGCACTCGCGGCGTTGATTGCCTCCGAGGTCTGACTCCTCGATTCCAACGTGTCAGGCGGCCGAAAGATGACCCGCCAGGATCTGCTCGACTTTGGAACTCATCGGTGTCAATCGGCTCGCCCGGGCTTCCCGGTACGTCGGGCTGATTGGGCTCGGGTTCGGGCGGCTCAATCGGAGTGGGATCACCGGGAATCGTCACAGGGTCCAACTACCCCACCGCCGCCGATCCAAACAATTAGAGCTGGCTTCAGACAAGCGCCAGCTCCACAAGATCTCTGCCGGCGCCGGTCCTGCCGAAATCAGCACGGCGTAGTAGGTGGCGTGCTCGGCGACACCAATGCGGCTAGGCCAAAGGGAGCGCCCGTTTCAAACCGCTCCTCTTCTTTGAAATGGCCGTTCCTAGCCGACGTTGTGCAGCCGTTGGGGGGAGGTCGGCGCCGTATTGGGGGTCGGCTGGGACAATACGGCTAATGAATCGCCCCAATTGAGTAGCCAGCTGGGTGCGTCCGCCCCGGATCAGCACAGAGTGAGCGGGCAAACTGGAGAAGCGACAGATCAGCTCGTCGCTCGGCGATCGATCGCATCGTGGATCTATCTGGGTTTGAACCTTCCTCTGGTAGTAGCGATCTTCGCGCTGCCCCACCTTCATCTATATCTGTGGGGACTACTCGGTATGGGCTCGGTAGCAGCAATCGTCGTTGGCGTGCTTCGCAATCGGCCCACGCATCCCATGGCCTGGCTTCTTCTCGCCCTCGGGGTGACCACTTTCGCTACAGGCGATATCACGTACGACGTGCTGACGAAGTTTCTCCACGAACAAAACCCGTTCCCATCTCTCGCCGACATCTTTTACCTCGCCACATATCTCCTTCTGGCCGCCGGGTTGATCACGATGGTTCGTATGCGACGGCGTCGGGATGGCGAGACCGGCGCCCTATTGGACGCGCTGATCATCACGTTGGGACTTGGCGTCGTGTCCTGGATCTATTTGATTCAGCCCTACGTGCACGCCACCGACATGACGCTGTTCGCAAAGCTGACGTCCATCGCATATCCGCTTGGGGACATCCTGCTCCTTTGCGTGCTGGCCCGGCTGGTTTTCGGCGGCGGTACCCCAAACACGTCTGTGCGTCTCTTGACAATGGGCGCAGTGGGCGTACTGGTCGCCGACTCTGCTTACGGGTGGATTCAACTTAACGGTTCGTGGAAGGTGGGGGGACCGACCGACCTCGGTTGGGTTCTGTTCTATCTGTGCTGGGGCGCCGCGGCACTCCATCCGACTATGCGTGAACTCACGATGGAGCAACCCTGGCATACGCGCCAGCTCAATCCAGCAACACTCGTCGTCTTGACCGCGTCCGCTCTGGTCGCGCCACTGATCATCGTGTGGCGGGATGTGCGTGGCCTGCCAAAAGATGCCGGGGTCCTCGCCACCTTCTCGGTGTTGGTCTTCACCCTGGTGATGCTTCGATTGAACGGTCTGGTCCGAGCGCAAGCCATCAATACGCGTAGGGAGCAGGCACTACGGACCTTCTCCGAATCGCTCGTGGCGACGACCGAGCGGTCGGACGTGTGGACCGCAGCCGTCAACGCGGTGGAGGAAATAGGCGCATCCGGCGTGATCGGGTGCATCGTTACCGAGTCCTCAGTGGGAGGCGAACGGGTCTTGGCCGCTACATGGCCCGACCTCGCCGGCGTTGTCGTCCACGTCACGGTACCTCGACCAAAAGGTGGCCGAAGAGTGGTCTGCCTGGCCAACGGAAGACCGGTGACGGCGTCGCCACTCGCAACAATGTGGACGGAACTCGATTCGGCGCAACTAGATGCAGGTCAAGAGAGGATGCTCCTCGCACATGATCGGCCTCTTCCGATCGATCTTCGAGCCATACTCGACAGCATCGCGGCACAGCTCACGCTCGCACTGGGGCGGGTCGAATTGGCGCCGCGTGGTCCACGACGCGAGAAACGTGCGCAGATTCCAGTCCATGGTCAAGTACTCCACGGACTTGATCAGTTTGATCAGTCCCGACCAGCGCATCACTTACCAGACCCCGGCCGTCATCAGGGTCCTCGGCCGCGAGCCGGGCGAATTCGTGGGGAAGACTCTGAGTGAGTTGACACACCCCGACGACAGGGCGACCGTCCAGGCCCAGTTCACCAAGGTGATGACGGGCGAACTCGGAACCACAGCCTCCTTCGAATATCGAGTGGCGCGCGCTGACGGCGAGTGGCGAACGATCGATACCGTCATTACCAATCTTCTTGATGAACCCGATATCGATGCCATTTTGCTCAATGGTCGTGATGTGACTGAACGTCATATCTTGGTGCGCGAGCTGAACCACCAGGCCTTTCATGACACGCTCACCGGCCTGGCCAACCGCTCGCTCTTCCTCGATCGGCTCTCCCACGCCATGGACAGGGGTGATCGAGGAGCAGAGCCCGTTGCCGTCCTGTTCTTGGACCTCGACGATTTCAAGACCGTCAATGACAGCTTCGGACACCCCGTGGGCGATCATCTCCTGGTGGCCGTGGCTGATCGCATCCGCTCGGCGACCAGACCTGGTGACACGGTGGCCCGGTTCGGTGGCGACGAGTTCGCGGTCCTCGTCGAGTCGGGAACTATGCCCGAAGCAGCCAAGGCGGTCGCCGAGCGCATCACCGAAGCCCTCGCCCCGACATTTCGCGTCCACGCCAACGACGTGACGATGCGCGCGAGCATCGGTATCGCGCTGGGTCAGCGACCGCAAGAGACACCGGACGACCTCCTCCGGGATGCTGACCTTGCCATGTACCTCGCCAAGCGCAATGGCAAAGGTCGCTTCGAAATGTACCGGCCCAACATGCACACCGACGCCGTCCGCCGCCTGGAGACCGCCGTCGGACTTCGCGAGGGTCTCGACGCAGGTGAGTTCGAAGTTTTCTACCAGCCGATCGTCAATGCGCATAGCGGCCAGCTCATCGGCGCCGAGGCACTCGTGCGGTGGAACCACCCGACGCGGGGCCTTCTTCTGCCACTCGACTTCATCACGATCGCCGAGGCGACCGGTCTCATCGTGCCGCTGGGCCGGCAGGTCCTCAGGCACGCCGCCTTCCAGGCCCAAGAGTGGCGCCTCGGCGGCCTCGTAAGTCAGGACTTCTATGTGAGCGTCAACCTCTCGTCCTACCAGCTTCAAGAACCCGATCTGGTGGAGGACATATCCCGTGCCCTCGAAGACTCCGGCCTCCCTCCAGAGGCGCTCGTCCTCGAGGTCACCGAAACCGCCCTCATCAAGAATCTCGACCTGACCCTCCCTCGCCTGCACGCACTCAGGTGCCTCGGTGTCCGGCTCGCGGTGGACGACTTTGGCACTGGCTATTCGTCTCTCAGCTACCTGGCGGATCTGCCGGTCAATTTCGTCAAGATCGACAAGTCATTTGTCGATCGCATCACGCGGGACGCAGAGGGATCGGCCATGGTGAGGGGGGTAATCGACCTCAGTCGAGCACTCGGGTTCACTTGTATAGCCGAAGGCGTGGAGCGCGAGAACCAGCGTTCCGTCCTCGATGAACTCGGTTGCGACAACGTCCAGGGATACCTCTTTGCGCGCCCGGCATCCGGACCCGACGTCGCCCAGATATTCAGGAGGCTCCAGACAGGTCGGATCACGCCAGACCTCACTTCGGCGGTCGTGCAGTGAGACGGACCCAGTGCAGTGAGACTGACCCAGTGCAGTGAGACGGACACAAGAGCCACGGTGAGGCGGTAGACCGGACATTGAGAGATTGAAGTCGGAGAAGGAGCGGCCGTGGCAGAAGACATGATGCGGGCGTGGGCGGTCGACGTGCCGGGCCCGATGAGCACTCACCCACTGGCGCTCATCCAGCGAAAGGTGCCAGAACCCGGGTCAGGGCAGGTCAGAGTGCATGTGAGCGTTTGTGGAGTCTGCCGAACCGACCTCCATCTGGCCGAAGGGGACCTTTCACCAAAGCGTCACTTGGTAGTGCCCGGCCATGAGGTCGTGGGGCAGGTCGATGCCGTCGGACAAGATTCCACCCGTTTTAAGGTCGGTGACCGCATTGGCATCCCGTGGTTGGCCCATACCTGCGGTACTTGCCCATTCTGTCGTAGCGGTCGTGAGAACCTCTGCGTGAACCCCAGCTTTACGGGCTGGGACCTCGACGGCGGTTACGCCGAGTACGTGACGGTCAACGAGTCGTACGCCTATCCGATTCCGGACGTTTTCTCCGACATCGAGGCTGCGCCACTCCTGTGCGCTGGAATTATCGGCTTCCGCGCCCTGCGCCGTTCGGGCCTCCAGCCGGGTGGACGACTTGGAATCTACGGGTTTGGGGGATCAGCCCATCTGACGGCGCAGATCGCCCTGGCCGAGGGGGCCCGACTTCACGTCATGACGCGGTCTGCCGCGGCGCGGCAACTTGCACTCGAGCTCGGGGCGAGCAGCGCGGGGGATGCAGCGGACATGCCGCCGGAGCCATTGGACGCGGCCATCTTGTTCGCGCCCGTGGGCACCATCGTGCCGCAGGCCATGGAGGCGCTGGACCGAGGAGGCACCTTGGCCATTGCGGGGATCTATCTAAGCAACATTCCCCCGCTCGATTACGACCGTCATCTCTTCTTGGAACGGTCTTTGCGTAGCGTGACCGCGAACACCAGGGCTGATGGGGAGGAGTTCCTCGAAATTGCGGCCCGGATCGGGATCGTGGTCTCAACCACGGCCTATTCCTTCGATGACGCCAACTCGGCTCTGGTCGATCTGGTGGAGGATCGCGTGAACGGTGCGGCAGTCTTGGTCAGGACATCGGAGTAACAGAGGACATCGGAGTAAGTCAGTCTCCGAAGACACACGACACGTGACCATGGTGATCTCTTCGGGGTAGGTTCCGTTGAGCGGTCACTGGACGAGGGCTCGATGTCAGATTGACCACGTCGAGCGACGAGCAAGAGGAGAAGGCGCTATGGCAACGGAGCAAACGGCACCGACGGGCAGAATCGTGGTGGGAATCGACGGCTCCGCCGCGTCCTTGGTTGCCCTCGAGTGGGCAGCACGGCAAGCCGAACTGACCAACGCTGCACTGCGGATCATCGGGACCTGGGACTGGCCTACGAGCTTTGGCTGGGCCGTCCCTATTCCCGATGGGTTCGATCCCGAACAGAACGTGCAGAAGGCACTTGATCAGGCTGCGGTCGAAACCCGGGCGAAACACCCCGCGATCGAGATCACCACAGCAGCCCTGCAGGGACACCCCGCACCACTGTTGGTTGAGGAGTCCAAGGGGGCGGACCTCTTAGTCGTGGGCAGTCGGGGGCACGGCGAGTTCGTCGGAATGCTCATCGGATCAGTGAGCGAATTCTGCGCCACGAACGCACACTGTCCCGTGCTTGTGCATCGCTCGGTGACCTGAGCCCACTGCCAAACCGAAACCGGGCCGCCGTCGGTTCCCCATGTCAACGCGATTTATCGGTATCGTCTTGCCATAGTGCCCCAGCCCGAGCGGTTCGGGTGTCCGGACTACAAGCGAAGGAGTCACCGATGCTCAAGGGCTTCAAGAATTTCCTCATGCAAGGCGAGCTCATCGTCATTGCCGTCGGCCTCGTGGTTGCCCTCGCATTCAGCACCCTGATCAAGGCCTTCACTGACAACGTCATTACTCCTCTCATCAACGCGGCCGGTGGTGGTGGCGCGGGGGCAAATGGTCTCGGGTGGACCATCAACGGGCAGAGGATCGCCGTGGGTGCTTTCGTGGCGGCGATCGTCTACTTCCTCATTTTCATGGCCGTCGTATATTTCGTTCTTGTCGTGCCCTACCGGGCCTACATGAAGAAGCGGGGAACAACCGTCTTCGGCGACCCCGCCCCCACCAAGGAATGCCCGAGTTGCCTCTCCGATGGCCTCCCGTTGGCGGCAACCAAGTGCAAGTTCTGTGGCAGCGAGGTGCCAGCAGCGGCATCCACCTGATTCGCCGCCCGCATGGCGCGTGCGTGAGGTCTGTCAGGTTTGTGCCGCACCCTGGGTGCCGAGTCTCAAGGTGAAGCGTGATCCGCCCGTCGGATAAATCGGCGATTCCGCCTGGACGCTGGCACCCATTGCGGAAGCCAACTCGGCCACAATGGCCAGCCCGAGACCAGACCCGAACTGACGATTTGGATGGTGATCAGCCTGGTAGAAGCGTTCGAACACTCGTGTCAGATTGCCGGATGCGATCCCGGGACCATCGTCTTCCACCGTGATGACTTGCGTGTCCGGCGACATTGCGGTGCCGACGCGCAGCGCCACCGTCACACGAGAGCGAGCGAAAGTGAGCGCATTTTCAATGAGGTTGGCCAGTATCTGGGCCAGACGGTCGGGGTCGATCAGCACCGGCGTCAGCGCCGCTGGGGGCATCTCGATCGCGAGATCCACGCCACCTCTCTCGGCTGGGGGGCGGAATCCCTCCGCCGTGGTGTGCACGACTTCCGCCACATCGCTGGGTCGGGCCGCGATGGACATCTGTCTTGACTCGAGTTTTGTCAGGTCGAGCAGATCTCCGACCAATCGCTCCAGGCGACGAGACTCGGCAATGATCACCTCCGCCGCCTGTGCGGTGTCCTCAACGGCGCCATCGGTAATGGCCTCGGCGAAGCCGCGAATCGAGGTGAGTGGCGTGCGAAGGTCGTGCGAAACCGACAGGAGGAGATGGCGTTCCCTGCTTCGTCCGTCCTTGAGCGTCTGCGCCATTTCGTTGATGGAGCGGGCCAGTGAGGCGGACTCCGGGTAATCGTGAGCCCGCTCAGGCATCTGGCTGTCGAGGTCTCCCGCCGCAATGCGTGCCGTCGCTCGCACGGCCTCGACCAACGGATGCGACAGACGACGACTCAACTGCCAGGCCACCAGTGCCGCGATGAGCAGTGCGACCCCCCCTGAGGCGATGAAGTAGCCCCAGCTGGGGCCGACATCCCCCACGTCGCGGGTCAAGACGACGGCAATCTGGCCCCCAAGTCTGAGCTGCGAGCGCTCACGGGGCGTCAGCGTGATCGGGGCGGCGGCGAAGACAAGGTTGCCGTCCCGTCCCGATACGGTGTCGCCGGAAAGGAGGGATTGGGAATGGAGATCCGCCGCCGTCAGCCCCGGAGGGAGTGGCGACGTGACGACTCCCAGGGCACTCACGCGAATGAAGCGGGCATCTTCGAGGCGCAGGACTCGACGTACCGTTCTCAATACGACGAGCCGCTGCGTACCGCTTGTTCCTGCGGTAAGCGACTGAGCCTCAGTCACCAACTGTTGCGTGGCCTGCTGACGCGCTGCGTTGTGGGTCAAGATGATGCTTCCGGCGCCCGCAATGATCAACACGCCAGCTACGAGTCCAACGAAGGCCGTCATCAATCGTCGGCGCATCGGGTCTCCGTCATCCGAACCGATAGCCGACGCCCCACACCGTGGCGAGGGGCAGGCTGTCGCCCAGCTTCTTGCGCAGCTGGGCCACATGGACATCAACAGTGCGCTCGTCGCCATACCAATCGGCGCCCCACACGCCATCGAGCAGCTGCTGGCGCGACAGCGCGAGACCGATATTGCCGGACAAGAAGGCCAAGAGATCGAACTCGCGGGTGGCCAGAGCGACGACCTCTCCCCCGCTGCGGGCTTCGCGGCGCCGAAGATCGACTTCGAGGCCACCGATGCTGACAACATCTTGCTGAGGGACGACATCGCGTGTTCGGCGGAGAATGGCCCGCACCCGAGCCACCAACTCTCGGGGGGAGAAGGGCTTCACCAGGTAGTCATCTGCTCCCAGTTCGAGGCCGAGAATCCGATCCACCTCGTCGTCACGGGCAGTCAAGAACAGGACGGGCAGATTGCCCTTGGCCCGAATGCGGCGGCACACATCGAAGCCGTCGAGCTCGCCCGGAAGCCCTACGTCCAGAATGACGATCCAGGGCTCCTCCTGATTGAGAAGGGTCAAGCCCTGTTCCCCGTCCCGGGCGAGCAACACACGATAACCGTCCCGGCGAAGGTAGAGATCGACGAGATCGGCGATATGAGGATCGTCTTCAATCACCACCACCGTGCCGTGTTGCGGGTCCATAGGGCCCAGCCTGGCACTTGGCCAAGCGAAATGGGCGAAATTCGGGCAGCCATTACAAAACCCTCATGTTTGCCACACAGAAACATGACCCAACTCCTCCAGGATCGAGAAGTAGCAAGCCGATCATCTGTGATCCCACGAAAGGAGCAACCATGTCGAAAAACGGATTCCGTCTGGGAGCGGTCGCTCTGAGCGCGGCCGCGGTCGTCGGGCTCGGTAGCACATCCGCATTCGCCGACTCACCTGGGGCGAGCACCCTGAGCCTCTCGACGATTCAGGCCAAGGCGGCGGCGGCCATCGCGCTACGGACAAACGATCTGAACACGGCCATCGCAAAGGTCAATGCCACCAGCCTTCTCGGCTCGAGCGCCGCATCATTGGTGGCGTATCTCCAAGCGGACCTCGCGCCGCTGCAGACATTGGGCACCAGGATCGCCGGCGACACCAGTGTGGCGACGGCCCTGGCTGACTCGTCGACGATCTTCAGTTCCTACCGTGTGCTGGCCCTTGTTCTTCCGGCCGCACGCCTCGCGGCCGCTGCTGACGCTATCGAGGTCACGGACATTCCCAATCTCACTGCGATCTCATCCAGGGCAGCCTCGAAGGTGAACTCGGCCAACCGCGCCACCCTGCAGCCGCTCATCGACGACCTGAATGCACAGATTCTGGCGGCCACCAACGGAACCGCAGGAGTCTCCTCCACGTTGCTCGGCTACACGCCTTCACAGTGGAACGCCACTCATGACCTGCTGGCACCATCACATGGTTCCCTACAGGCCGCGACGGAAAACGTCACCAAGGCGCACCAGGACGTGCAGCAGATTCGCAGGATCCTCACCACCGCGTCGACGCCTTTAGGTACGACCTCTTCGAAGACAACTCTCGGGTAAGGGTAAGCAGACCTTCTAGCTCTCCGACGGGCGGTTGTCGCCTTACTCCGCCCGGAGCACGCGGTACCAAGAAGGGCCGGCTTCACCGAAATGCACCACCTGGCCGCTCAGCCCTCACTGCAAAGCTCTCCTCGCGTCCCTGACGTCCCGTCGCCTCCGGAACAGTCTCACCGCAAGGTGTCCACCGGCCAAGGGTGAAAGCATCCACTTCGTGGCGGGTGCCAGAACCACGGAGCCGGACAACGGCCAAAATTCGCTGGTTCGGCCCGGTGGGCCACGTCGCGCTACCGTGATCCTTCAAATGGACGTCATCCGAGTCGCGCTGGCCGAGGATAATGTGCTGCTCAGGGAGGGCATCTCCCGCATCATCGACGCCCGCTCCGATCTGGAGCTGGTGGGGACCGCCTGCGACCTGCCTGAGCTCCTCGACTTGATCCAAAAGGAGGAGCCGGACGTCGTCGTGACCGACATTCGGATGCCTCCGACCGGCACGGACGAAGGAATTCAGGCAGCATCGTGGCTACGTCAGCATCGACCAAGTGTGGGCGTGGTCGTCCTGAGCCAGTACACGGCCCCGGCGTACGCCTTGGCACTCTTGGAGACCGGCTCGGCGGGAAGGGCGTACCTCCTCAAGGAACGGGTTGCCGGAGCTGACGAACTGGCACAGGCCATCCATACTGTGGCCCAGGCTGGCTCCATGATCGATCCGATGGTGGTGGACGAACTCATCGAGGCGCGCTCAACTCGACGTACATCGGATTTGTCATGGCTCACTCCCCGTGAGTCGGAGATCCTTGGCGAGATGGCGCAGGGAAAGAGCAATGCCGCCATCGCCAGTTCACTGCAGGTTTCCGAGCGTGCGGTCGAGAAGCACACCAATTCCATTTTCTCCAAGCTGGGATTAACCGAAGAAAAGGAAGTGAACCGGCGTGTCAAGGCGGTACTGGTCTACCTAAGCGAGCCGGGGGGAGGCTGACCCCACTGCTGCAAGTGTGCCAGCACCACCATGAAGGACGGAACTGCATGCGATGATGGATCGATGAGTGATCCGCTTCCCGTGCTCGTGGTGGACGACCAAGCACCGTTTCGCTCGGCCATGAAGGCCGTTCTGCGACGCTCGCCCGAGTTCGACCTCGCTGGAGAGGCCGCAAGCGGGGCGGAAGCCATTGCGTTAGCTGACGAACTGCATCCCGCGTTGGTGTTGATGGACATCAACATGCCCGAAATGAACGGGATCGAGGCAACACGACGCATCGTGTCATCCCACCCTGAGGTCGTGGTAGTCCTCTGCTCGACGTATGAAGTCGGGGATTTGCCCCCGGAGGCTGCGACGAGTGGGGCCGCGCGCGTACATCAACAAGGAACACCTCGGTGCCGACATCCTCCGAAGGCTGTGGGCCGAGAGGGATTCGGGAGGATTCATCACCAGCTGAGCCGGGCCCTCCTCCGCCAGGGCTTAGATCAGCGGCACCGACCCGTTGACGCGAGCGCCGTGGCCCGGCGAGGACTCCCAGCGCACCGTGCCACCGATGGCACCGAGACGGTCCGCCATATTGATATACCCGTGGCCGCGTTGGGCCTTGTCCGCGTCGAAACCTGGGCCGTCATCGCTGACCGAGAACAGGAGCCCGCCCGACTCCTCCCACAGTCGTACCTCCACGTGGGCGTCGACCGCGTGCTTGGCCGCGTTCTGCAACGCCTCCAAACAGCAGAAGTAGATAGCAGCCTCCGTCTCCGAGGAATAACGACCGATGCCTTCGGCCACGACGTCCACCGCGAGTGGATTGCGATTTGCCGCGGCGCGCAATGCCTCGACGAGACCGCTGTCGACCAGAAGAGGTGGGTAGATGCCATGCGCCAGCTCACGAAGCTCTTGGATCGTCTCCTGCACCTCTCCGGCCAGTTCATCCAGCATCTCGGCACCGGCTGTCGGATCGTCCGCGATGATGTCGCGCGCAAGGCGAAGGTTTACCGCGAGCGCCACGAGGTGCTGCTGTGCACCGTCGTGCAAGTTCCGCTCGACCCGCCTCCGCTCGGCATCACCGCTGGCCACGATACGGGCGCGCGATTCCCGCAAGGCATCCGCCTGCTTGCGGAGCTCATCCAGCGTGGTCTGCAGGGCGGTGTCGAGTTGCGAGTTGTGAAAGGCGAGACCCACCTGGCGCGCCAGGTCCGTGAGCACACGGTCGTCATCCTCGGAGAACAAATCATCTCCCGACATCCGCTCAACGACAACAAGACCCAGGAGCTCACCCGCATGGCTGATGGGGGCGACCCGGAGCTGCGCTTGGGGTCGACCGTCCAGGAGGGCCGGCAACCATACCGACACCCACGCGCTGCCTGAAACGCCGGCCCGGGTCACGACCGGACGCTCCCGACTCGTCACAACAAGGGAGAGAGGGCCGGCGTCAGGAACTGAGACAGCCCTTTCCAGGACTTCCCCCATGCCCGTATACACCTCGGCGCTCACCAGGTTCATCGTCTTGCGAAGGGATTCGGCCAGTTGCAACAAGAGCTCGTCCATCGGAATCGCCCGTGTCAACCGGCTGCCGAAGGTCCGCAGGACCTCGTCAGGCGCCTGCCGGGCACCGTAGACGAATCGCGTCGCGGAACCGACGAAACGCTCTCGAGCCGGCACGAATGCGAGCGCCGCGATACCCGTGGCAAGCATAGAGAGCCCAAGGGTTGTGCGGTCGGTCGAATTGTTCGGTTTGTGACCCAAGCCCAATACGACGACCAGGTAGATGGCCGAGACCATGGCCACAAAGCCGAAGACGGTGAATGAGCGTACGAGCATCCGTCCGCTCTGCGTGGCCAGACGCCGAGACTCTCCCGCCATGAGAGAAATCGGCACCAGTACCGTGCTCCCGGCTGCTACCGCACCCAGCGGACGGGGCCAGTCGATGAGCACATGGAGCACGGCCACGACAAGAGCGATAGCGCCGGCCAGGACACACCCTATGGCGAACCACTGCAGGCGCTCCCTTTCGTGCCCGACCGCACTGGCGTAGCGCAGACGCAAGGGAATGAGCGCTGCGACCGCGGCGATGGACCAGCTCACACCACCATCGAGGATGGAGAATGCGTGCTGGTCGATGACCAAGGACAGCCCGGCGGCTAAGGCGGCCACGTAGACGACCACGACCGCCGTGCGGCGCGCCGTCCCCGGCAAGAGCCCGTTGGGCAGAGCCAGCAAGAGGTGAAAAGAAACGGCAGTCACCAAGAGCGCGGTGATCGTGGCCACCGACTTCGCCGCACCGTAGCTGTGAACGCTCTCATGTTGCGCCAGGCGCCCCGCCGAGAGCGCCACCGCGGCCAGCAGGGAATCCAACGCAATCAGCAGTGCGTACGGATCCACCCGCGCCGAGGCGCGATCCGAAAAGCGGCTGGCGAACAGCGCCGCCAGAGCCCACACGAGAGCCAACCCGAATGCGACGGCATTTACGGCAGTCATGCCGCTCGCCACATGGGTTCTTAGTCCGAGGACAACAATGACCACCGTGACCACGAACAGCGCACCCTGCAGCGCGACCTGCGACGACGGTGGTTTGGCGGGAGGCACGCGCAGCTCGACGGCGGCTTCATTCACGACCACATCCATCTTGTCGGCGCTCCTCATTCGGCCCGCAGTAAGAGAAGGGCGGCCCCCTGCACTGTTAGAGGACTCCGGCAGTGATATCCGCAGTCTCCTCGACGATGCGCCCGTCCCGCATGCGGACAACTCGCCCGGCCGCAGCCGCCACGCCGGGGTCGTGCGTCACCAGCACGATCGTCTGACCGCCATTGTGCAAACGGCTCAACAGCTCAATGACTTCCTGCCCGCCCTCGGAATCGAGGGCTCCTGTGGGCTCATCGGCCAGCAGAAGTGTCGGCTCGTTGGCCAATGCTCGTGCGATGGCGAGCCGTTGGCGCTGCCCGCCCGAGAGCATTCCAGGAACCGTCGAAGCCTTGTCGCCGATGCCGAGGAGGTCGAGCAGGTCCCGCGCCCTGGTCTCAGCCGGACGGCGCTTACGACCCGCGATCACCGCCGGCAGCGCGACGTTCTCCAGTACCGTCATGCCCTCGAGCAGGTTGAAGAACTGGAACACGATCCCAATGTGCTTACGCCGCAGTTGCGACAGCTCGTCTTCGCTGCGACCAGTCACGCAGCTCGCCGGCGACGGTGATGGTGCCCTCGTCGGCCACGTCGAGCCCGGCCACGAGATTCAAGAGCGTCGACTTTCCACACCCCGATGGGCCCATCAGGGCGACAAAATCACCGGATGGCACCACCAGGTCGACCCCGCGTAAGGCCCGTACGGGAGCGTTCTCCGCCTCGAATGTCTTCCGTACCTTCTCCACCACGAGTGCATCCATGTCAAAGCCTTTCGCTCGGCGCCATGACCGTGCTCGGGTCTGGCTCTTCGACCAATCTGAACGCGACCACCGGAGTATCACGCCCCTTCACCAACTGTGGATCGAGGGCGACCGTGGTCACCGCCTCCCGTAATGCTTTCAGGGTTCCCTCCGAAAGTACTGTTTCCCCCGCCGCCGCCAACTGTTGGAGCCGTTGTGACATGTTGACGGTGTCACCGACCAATGTGTACTCCAAGCGCTCCTCTGACCCGAGGAGCGCCGCCGCAGCCTCACCGGTCGACAGCCCCAATCCCAATCCGAAGGCCGGGAGTCCTTCCGACTCCCACCGGGAATTGATCGTGTGCTGCTTGGCGTGCATGGCCAGGGCGGCTGCCACAGCCCGGTCGGCATGATCCTCCTGGGCGAAGGGTGCGCCAAAGACAGCCATGACGGCGTCGCCCACGAACTGCATCACCGTGCCGTTCTCTCCCAGGATCGCTTCGTTCATGGCGGCACGATGCACGTTGAGTTGACCGGCCAGCTGGCTGGGGTCGGCATGTTCGGCGATGGTGGAGTACGAACGGATATCGCTCATGAGGACCGTCACCACGACTCGCTCTGTCTCGCCAATGTGCCGCCCATCACGCCGAAGCTTCTCCGCCAGACCGCCGGGAAGCAAACGGGAGAGCGTCTCACCCTGCTCCTCGCGGTCGACGATCGCCTTGTGCAAGAGTCGCAGACGCTGCAACGCCCCCTGGGTGCCGGCCGAGACGCCCTCGGCCAGTTTCACGAAGACGGCTTCGACTTCAGCATCGATGGCCTCTGCCGGAAGTTGACGAGCCACGGCAATGGCCTTGATCGGCTTTCCCTCGGCCACCATGCCCAGCAGGGCCTCTTCGGCCGGCGTCAGACCGCCATTGGTCGTCACGGGCCGCAAAAGGGCCTCCACGATGGAAGGGTCCAGCGCGGTGCCCCCGGTCGCCACGGCTCGGATGGCGTCCACCAGTTGATCGCCCTCAGCGATGTGGTCCTTCAAGAGATAGCCGTAGCCGGCCGATCCCTCCGCCAGCAGCGAGACGGCGTATTCGGGGTCGTCGTACTGCGAGAGGATGACGACCCCGGTTCCGGGGTGACGGTGTCGCACCTCTTTCGCCGCGTCGATACCTTCGCGGTTGAAGGACGGCGGCATCCGGATGTCAGTGACGAGAACGTGGGGCGAACACGTTTGTGCTCCGTCGATGACCTCGTCGTAGTCGGCCGCTACACCGACGACCCGGAGATCGGCGTGACGAGCGATCAGGGCACGCACACCTTCACGAACGATCAAGTTGTCGTCGGCCAGGAGGACGTCAATCGTCGCTGGCGGGGCTGGCGGGGAGGAACCGCTGTCGGGAAGATCCATCGCTACCAGTTTTCGCATATCGCCGCCCGGCGCGAAAGGGGGCGACCATCCCTGTTGCGGGGTGGTGCTAGGCACACCTGCACATGCCTGTCAGCACACTCGTAAACGCCGGGAGCGAGGGCGATGCTTGCTCCATGACCACCGATACAAAAACCCGCTACGAGGGGATAGTGACGTCGCTCTCGTGGATCCCTTCGGAGGCGATTCAGGGCGCCCAGCGCATCGCCTTCGACTCCGGCATCACCCACTACGACCCGCCGCCGCCCTCGGATGACATCGACCTCGAGTCCCTCCAGGCGGCCGACCGCTTTCGATTCGCCAACGCCTTACGGGCGTGGATCGAAGTCGATGCCGCCGGGCATGTCACCGATTGTGGTTACGCCGGGGGTGGGCTCATGGGGTCGACGACGGTCCGCGTCGCGGGCCTCCGTCACAAGTTCGAAGCGGTGCAGTTACCCGACCTCCAACGCGAACCCGAGTTCGGAGATGGGTGGGTGCGCTTCGTCCAGACCACCGGGGGACGTACGGGGTTGCCCGCGCCTCGACGGGTCCGCCGCCGACCTTTCATTCAGTGGCAGGCACCTCTCGTATGGACCACTCTGTCGCTCACGCTGCACGTCGATGGCCACGCCGAACGTGCGCTCATCGGAGCCAGCCGCTTCCCCCGTCATTGGGTCTACGACGACCTGGGGAACCTGTCCCACAAGTCGGGGCTCACGGACTTCAAGGATTGGTACCGCCAATCGTTCGGACGGCACACACCCTGGGGCGACCAGGACTCAGAAGCGCTCGTCACGGCGGTGGAAACTGCACTGGAACGCTCGCTCTCCGCCCGGGTCATGGGCGGAGGCAGCAAGGTGAAATTCGAACGATTCCCTGCGGGAGCGATCCTGGCCAAGCAAGGGGAGCCAGGCACTGAGGTCTTCTTGGTGCTCGATGGGGTAATCAGGGTGGAGCACGATGGGGAGCGCCTCGCTGAGTACGGACCAGGAGCGCTCCTCGGGGAGCGGGCTCATCTGGAGGACGGGGCGCGAACCTCGACACTGGCCGCCGTCACCCCGTGCCGGGTCGCCATCGTCGGGGCCGACCAGTTGGAACGATCGGACCTTCAGGAGCTCTCCGAAGGACACCGTCGCGAAGATCACGCGCGATACTGAGCGGGTGCGGGTCCATTTCTGCGGTACTCGCGGATCCACCCCAGCTCCCGGGCTCGAGTTCGTGCACTATGGCGGTCATACCTCCTGTATCGCCCTGTCGCTCGACGGCGATACGTCGCCAGCAGGCGCCGCCGTGCCTACCCTGCTCCTTGATGCCGGCACCGGCCTGCGACGAGCGACCCTCCTTCTCGACCGACAGCCTTTCGAGGGCACCATCCTCCTCACCCATTTGCACTGGGACCACATCCAGGGGCTGCCGTTCTTCCAGAGTGGCGACCATCCCGACTCGCAAGTCACCCTGCGGCTTCCCCCACAAGAGGATGGGGCCGACGCCGAGAGCGTGTTGGCCAGAATGATGTCGCCCCCCCTCTTCCCCATCCGGCCGCGGAACCTACGCGGGAACTGGACGTTCGACGTCCTGCCCCCTGATGCCTTCTCCGAGGGTGGGTTCCCTGTCGGTGGGTTTCGCGTGGTGGCCAAGGACGTCCCTCATAAAGGAGGCCGCACCGTCGGCTATCGCGTGACCGACGGCCACTCGACGATCGCCTACATCCCCGACCACTGCCCAACCGAGGTCGGCGCGGGACCCGACGGGTGGGGTGAATATCACCCAGCTGCCCTCGACTTGGCACGCGACGTGGACGTTCTCATCCATGACGCGCACCTGGTGCCGGAGGAGCTGCCGGCAGAGGCCTCATTCGGCCATGCTGCGGCGGACTACGCGGTGGAACTGGGACGTCGTGCCGGGGCGAAGACGGTCGCGCTGTTCCACCACAAGCCCGACCGCGGCGACACCGCCCTCGACTCCCTGGTGGATCGCTTCTCGTCATCGACCGTCACCGTAATTGGGGCCTCCGACATGCTGGAGCTTGCGCTATGAGGTCTCGATGAGACGGGCGGATGCCATTGTCGTGGGCTCCGGTCCGAACGGGCTCGCCGCCGCACTGACCATGGCCCGGGCCGGACTAACCGTCGACGTCATCGAAGGTGCGGAGAACCTCGGCGGAGGATGCCGTACCGAGGAGCTGACACTTCCCGGCTTTCATCACGACGTCTGCTCTGCGGTCCACCCTCTCCTCAGTGCCTCTCCGTTTTTTCGGACGACGGATCTCTCGGCTCGAGGGGTGACCCTTCTCACGCCGCGCGTCGCCTTCGCGCAACCACTCGACGGGGGTGAGGCGGCCGCCGTTGCGGGCACGGTCAACGAGACCGCCTCGCACCTCGGTGTAGACCGCGGGGCGTACGTGCGGACGTTCTCGTCCCTGGTGCGCAATGCGGACGGCATATTGCCGAACTTCCTCGCTCCGTTGCGCTCGATCCCGAGCAGCCCGCTGGCCACGGCGCATGTTCGGGTTGAAAGGCCTCGCGTCAGCCGAGCGATTGGCCACCCGCTTCCGTACGGTCGAGGCCCGGGCCATCATTGCCGGGGCGGCCGCCCACTCGATGCTCCCGTTCGACGCTCCTTTGTCAGGGGCATTCGGGCTGCTCTTCACCATGCTGGCGCACTCACTGGGTTGGCCGGTGGTCGAAGGCGGCAGCGCGCACATCGTTGACGGACTCGCTTCGGAGTTGGAGTCCCTCAATGGCCGAATCTTCACCGGCCAGTGGGTCAGGAGACTGCACGATCTCCCCCCAGCGCGGGCGACGGTCCTCGATGTCACGCCACGTCAGTTGGTCGATCTGGCCGGTGATCGGCTCCCGAGCCGATACCGCCGAGGTCTGGAACACTTCAGGTACGGTCCCGGAATTTGCAAGGTCGATTGGGCGCTCGACGGCCCCGTTCCCTGGCAGGCGGATATATGCCGAGAGGCGGTGACCCTCCACGTGGGAGGAAGCTTCGCCGAGGTGGCCCAGAGTGAAGCCGATGTCGCGGCCGGGCGACACCCGGAGCGTCCTTTCTGTCTGGTCACGCAACCTTGTGTCCTCGATCCGACGCGGGCCCCGGCAGGAAAGCACACGCTGTGGGCCTACTGCCACGTTCCCAACGGATCAACGGTCGACATGCGGGAGCGGATAGAAGCACAGATCGAGCGATTCGCACCCGGATTTCGTGACCGCATCCTGGGTCAGGTGACAACGACCGCCTCCGAGACCGAAGCCCACAACCCGAGCTACGTCGGCGGGGATATCGGTGCCGGGGCGGCAACATTGCGGCAAACGGTCTTTCGGCCCACCGTGCGTTGGAACCCCTACCGCACGGGACTCAAGGGCGTGTATCTCTGCTCGGCCTCCACCCCGCCCGGTGGAGGGGTGCACGGGATGTGTGGTGACGGTGCGGCCCGCACCGCACTGCACGATCTGGGGTGGAGCATGGAAGTGGAAAACGAACCAGCGGCGATCTGAAGATGAGACAGGTGCAGGGATTCGCCTGGTACCGGTTCCGCGCCACCTTCAGGCACCGTTGGAGCGGCCTGTTGGCGGTGATCCTCCTGGTCGGACTGCTCGGCGGGCTGTCGATGGGAGCTATCGAGGCGGCGCGGACGACGGAGTCGTCGCCTCTGGACTTCGCCACCAGTACGCACAGCCCGGGACTCTTCGTGCTCGATGACTACGCCAACCCCGCCATCGGGCAGAACTCCGCCTACAACCCGAAGCTCCTCAAGTCGATCGCCCACCTGCCCCACGTCGAGAAGGTCGAGTCCGAAGCCGGGATCAACGCGGGCCCCGTAGAGAAGAACGACGAGCCGCTGCCGGCGTCCGAGGGTATTGGCGCAAACGGCAGCGTAGACGGACTGAACTTCAACGAGGACCGCATCATCGTGGCCCAGGGCCGGATGGCCAACCCCGAGAAGGCCGACGAGTTCGTGTTGGACTCTGGGACAGCGCGCCTCTTCGGGCTTCACCTCGGCGAGACGGTGAGGATCGGCTGGATCAGCAACACACAGGGGAACAACTCGGTCAATTTCAAGGTGCCGCGGACGCAGCAGATCAAAATGAAGCTGGTCGGAGTCGGCGCTGTCGACCTCAACGACCTGTTCGAGGACCAGGGCGGGGCAAGCAGCGGCGGGATCGAGCTCTTCACGCCCGCGTTCACCGACAAGATCCTCGCATGTTGCTCCAACGACATGCTCAGCGGAATCATGCTCCAGGGCGGGCTGCAGAGCCGGTACTACCCGGCCGTCGAGTCCGAACTCCGCGCCGTGCTGCCCAAGGGAGTGCCCTTCACCTACGTCCAGGCGACCGACGTCCTGGCGCGGGCCGAGAGGACACTCAAGCCGGAGTCGATCGCTCTCGGCATCTTTGGTGGCATCGCTGGCCTGGCCGCGCTCCTCATTGCCGGTCAGGTGATCGGGCGGCGGAGCCGGCTCACCACGGACGAGCTCGACGTCCTGCGCGCTCTGGGCGCCGACCCAAAAATGACCATCGGCGACGGGCTCATCGGTACCCTGGGGGCAATCCTGGCGGGAATGTTGCTGGCCGGCGTCGTCGCGGTGGGACTCTCACCGCTCGGCCCCCTCGGCCCGATCGGGCCTCTGACCCCGCTGGCCTTGCGAGTCGACTGGACGGTCGTCGGCCTCGGGATGGCCGTCCAAGCGGTTGCCCTCGGTACGCTCGCCGTGGTGGTTGCTTTTCGAGCGGCACCCCATCGCGTGGTGACCCGACTCGGGAGGGAACGGGCCTCGAGCGTGGCCCGAGTCGCCACCTCCAGCGGCCTGCCACCGGCGGCGGTCACCGGGATTCGCTTCGCACTCGAGCCCGGCGTCGGTCGGAACGCGGTGCCGGTCCGCTCCGCCATCCTCGGCGCCGTGCTGGCGGTGGTAGTAGTGATCAGTACCATCACCTTCGGCTCGAGCATGAACACCCTGATTTCCCATCCGGCCCTCTATGGGTGGAACTGGAGTGCCGACATTGACGGGGGCGGCGGACTAGGCGACATTCCCGCCCATAACGTGGCGCGCCTGCTCAACGCCGACCCGTTGGTCGGCGCATGGACCGGGGTCTACTACTCCACGTTGCAGATCGACGGGGTGGACGTGCCGGTGATGGGCGGGAGCCCGAACGCACCGGTGGGACCGCCTCTCCTGTCGGGGCACGCGTTCGACGCGGTCAACCAGGTCGTGCTCGGCGCCAGCACGCTGGCCCAGCTCCACAAGCACGTCGGTGACACGGTTAGGGTGGGCGCTCCCCGTACGGGTCTCACGACGCTCCGGATCGTCGGCACGGCAACGCTGCCCTCCATCGGGGTCGTTGGATCATCGCATCTCGAAATGGGGAGCGGTGCGTTGCTGTCCTACACCTTGATCCCATCGAAGGCGCGCAACGTCTTCGATGTGCAGCAGCCCGGACCGAACGCCGTCCTGGTCCGCTTCAAGAAAGGGGCAAACCAGGCCGCCGGGTTCAGCTCCCTACAATCGATCGTCCGCAAGAACCCGCAGATCAAGGGCGACGGGGGGTTGGTGCTCCCGGTGCAGCGGCCGGCTGAGATTCTCAATTACCGCACGCTGGGCACGACCCCGACCCTGCTCGGCGTCGCCCTGGCCGCCGGCGCGGTGATCGCTCTGGGGCTAACACTCGTGAGCTCGGTGCGCCGGCGGCGGACCGACCTGGCCCTCCTCAAGTCTCTCGGCTTCACCAGGCGGCAACTGGCCTCGGCCATCGCCTGGCAAGCCAGCGTCGCCGTCGGCATCGGCTGTGTCATCGGCATACCGCTCGGCATCGCACTCGGCCGGTTCCTGTGGGACCTCTTCGTGCGCCAGATCAATGCGGTTCCGGACCCGACTATCCCGACGTGGTCCATCGTTCTGATCGGCGTGGGGGCCGTGATCCTGGCCAATGTGGTGGCGGCCGTACCGGGTCGCATTGCGGCGCGGACGCCTCCGGCCCAGTTGCTGCGCAGCGAGTGAGGCTCTATGGCCCGCGTGGCGGACCGGGTCCCGGGCCCATCCCGAGCTTGTCCCGCAAAAGGGTCAGCGTCTGGTCGAGTGCGGCGCGGGTAGGCGTACCCTCACGGTCCACGAGGTGTTCTGTCAACACAGAGTGCGCCTGCTGGGTGGCCGTGCGGGCGAAACCGCCCGTGAAGCACATACTGGAATAGGTACGAGCCGGTCGCCGGTCGTCCGGGGTCCCCAAAGAGACTCGGCATGGCCCCACTGCATCCGGCAGCCACTACTCGCCGTCCGAATTCGGCCACTCGCGGCGTGACGCCTGGCATCTCGCTGATCACGATGACCACAGGCCCGCCACCCGCTCGATACACGGTCCGCCTGCCCCGTATCGCTTCTCGCCATCCGCGGACCGTAGCATCGCCCCTCGTGCACCCTTCATCTCACATCTGGGATCCGCCCGGCCCGAAGGGGCCTCTGGCCCGGGCCGAGGGGTTCGCGTTCTCACGGTGAGCCCGGTTCGCCCCACACGCACCCGTCTCGTTCCTCCCGAGCTGGCTGCCCGCATCCCGGCGATCCGGGCAGCCATGGCCGTTGCCTTGGTCATCGGAGCCCTCAGCGCTGCCTCTATTGCCGTGCAGGCCGTGGCCCTCGCCACTGCCATCGACCGATCGCTGTTGCACCACGATTCGCTCGCCGTAATTCGGCCAGAGCTCATTGCCATCGCAGTGGCTGTCGCGGCGCGAGCGGCGCTGGCGCTGATCGGCGAGCGCTGGGCTCAGCGCACGGCGACGACGGTGGTGGCGACATTGCAGCGAGAGCTGCTCCGTCAGGTCCTCTCACTCGGCCCGGGCTGGTTGCTCGGGGAACGCCCAGGCGAGCTCTCGCTCACCGCCACGCGGGGACTCCGGTCACTTCATACGTATTTCGCCCGCTACCTCCCCCAGGCGGCAATGGCGGCGGTCATTCCGGTCGTGCTGTTGGCCTGGATCGCCTCACAAGACTGGCTCTCGCTCGTGGTGGTTCTGGCGTTGGTCATCGCGCTGCCGATCACAATGATCTACTTCGGTCGCGAGGCCAACCGGCGCACGGCGCGCCAGTGGCGGCGACTCGGATCTTTGGCCGGCCGGTTCCTGCAACTCATCGAGGGCCTCCCGACGCTGCGCGCTTTCGGACGCGACGCCTACGGACGACGCGAAGTAGTGGAGTCCACCGAAGGCGTCCGTGTTGCCACCATGCGGACGCTTCGAGTCGCCTTCCTCTCGGCCCTCTCCATGGATGTGATCGCCGGATTCGGTGTCGGGTTCGTCGCCATGGCATTGGGACTGCGTCTGTTGTGGGGCGAACTGGACCTGCAGACAGCAATGGCCGTGCTTCTCGTGACCCCGGAGATCTTCGTGCCGCTCCGACGCGCCGGCGCGGAGTTCCATGCCAGTACCGAAGGCCAGGCGGCGGCGGCACGCGTGCTCGAGATACTGGCGCTTCCGGCGGACGCCGCCGCCGAGCGCCCAGCCGCCCCGCGCAGCGGACCGCCTGTCGCTGCCCATCGCCCCGCGCCGGTGGATCTTCGTATTGAGGGGCTGCGTATCAGTTATGAAAATCGGTCCGCCGCCATTCTTGACGACTTCTCCCTCCACGCTCCGCCGGGCAGCCGCGTGGCCCTCGTCGGGCCGTCGGGAGCGGGCAAGTCGTCAGTGTTGGCCGCGCTACTCGGATTCGTACCGCCCACGGCGGGCGACATGTCGGTCGACGGAGTGAGAGCGTCTGAAGTCCTCATGGCTCAATGGCGAACCCATTTCTCCTGGCTGCCGCAACGCCCGTACCTCTTTACCGCCTCATTGGCCGAGAACCTGCGACTCGGAGCACCTGAGGCCGCGGACAACTCGCTCGAGCTGGTTACGGCGGCTGTCGGCCTGGATCGTCTGGTGGCGCATCTGCCCCGCGGTCTGGCGACGCCGCTCGGGCAGGACGGACTAACCCTCAGCGCCGGGGAGCGACAGCGGGTCGCTCTGGCGAGGGCCCTCCTCTGTCCGGCACCGATCCTGCTGCTCGACGAGCCAACGGCATCCCTTGACCTCCCCACAACGGAACGTTTGGCGGGGGCGATTACCCCGTGGCTGGCTGGGCGCACTGTGATCGTGGCCGCCCATGAGCCCCTTCTCCTCCCCCACTTCGATCTGGTCATCGACGTCCGCGCCGAACCTCTGTCGACGGTCACACGATGAAGCCGATTCGACGCGTCCTGGCCGAACCAGGCACGCCGTACGGACGGCTGGCCCTGGCGGGATTGCTGGGCTTAGCCGCCGCCGCCGCCACCATCGGGCTTCTGGCCGGGTCGGGATATGTCGTCGGGCGCGCCGCCTCTCGTCCCGGGCTCGGAGCGCTGGCCGGGATACTGGCCGCCGTCGAAGTTCTGGCCTTCTTGCGGGGGCCCTTGCGTTACGCGGAACGTCTCGTCGGCCATGACGCCGCATTGCGGGCCTTGGCCCGTTGGCGCGTCTGGCTCTATGACATTCTGACGCCCCGCGTTCCGGCCGCACTCGCCGGTTGGCGTAGCGGCGACCTGCTCACGCGAGCGATCGACGACGTCGACACGTTGCAAGACCTCTACCTGCGCACCTTGCTTCCATTGGTCATTGCCGCCGGCGCGGCGGCGCTGGGCCTGGTGGTCGTCGGCCTCGAACTCCCCGTGGCGGCCTGGGCGCTCGGAGTTCCCCTTGCCCTCGCCGCTACCGTACCGACCTATTTCGCTTGGCGCGGCGCCGGCCGCGACGCTGGCGCCGCGCTCGCCGGAGAGCTCTCCGCTCAGGTCGTCGACGCCATTCATGGTGCACCCGATCTCCTCGCCTTCGGTGCCGACGCGGCCATGCTCGACCGCCTCGAGAAGATGAGCAATGAGGCAGCCGGGGATGAGCGCTGCCACGCGAACGCCCAAGCGTTCGCCGCGCTGATCACCCAACTCTGCACTGGCGGCGCCGTGCTCGCCGTGCTCGCCGTGACCGTCAGCGCCGTGCACGCCCGCCATCTCAACCCCGTCATGGTGGCCGTCCTCCCGCTGGCTGCGTTGGGGACATTCGAACCAATCCCGGGCATCGCGCTTGCCGCAGCGCGGGCGCGGGCGGTCACCGCGGCGGCACGCCGGCTCTTGGCCCTTGAGGCCGTCCCGGTTCCCGTGCACGATCCCGTCGCGGCGGAACACCTGAAACCCGGCAGTCCAGGGATCTCCTTCGGCGGAGCTTCGCTGCGCTACGCGCCCGACCTTCCCTTCGCCCTCGACAGGGTGGACGTCGAGGTGACTCCGGGCTCACGGGTGGCGGTCACCGGATCGAGTGGGGCCGGCAAATCGAGTCTGGTCAACGCCCTCTTGCGCTTCTGGCCCCTCGAGAACGGTGCACTCACGTTGGGCGGAATCTCCATCGACCGGCTGACCCAGGCCGAGGTACGGGCTACCTGCGCCCTGGTCGACCAGAGGGCTCAACTCTTCGCCGGGACCGTGCGGTCCAATGTCACCCTGGGCCGGCCCGATGCGACCGACGCACAGATCGCCTCGGCACTGCAAGCGGCGCAGCTGGCCGACTGGGTCACCACGCTTCCCTCGGGGATCGAGACCCCCGTTGGCGAAGAAGGCGTCGCAGTCTCTGGAGGGGAGCGCAGGCGATTGGCGGTGGCACGGGCTCTCCTGGCCGGCGGCCCCGTTCTGATCCTGGACGAGCCCACAGGGGGCCTCGATGCCCCGTTAGCGGACCGGCTGATGACCGAAGTGCTGGCCGCCGCCGGGCCGCGCAGCGTCCTGCTCATCACCCACCGAGCCAGCGAAGCAACGCGGTGCGACTCCGTCGTGACGCTCGAAGAGGGTCGCGTCGTCCCCGAATGATCTGTCCCGAATAATTTGTGCGGTCTTGCCAGGTGTCGGAGACTGCTGCCCTATGAACTCCAAGGGATACGGAGCCGCCCTGGACCAGCTCCAAGTGGAATTGGCCAAGCTCCAGCACTGGGTGCAGGTATCAGGCGCTCGCATCGTGATCCTCTTCGAGGGCCGTGATGCCGCAGGCAAAGGCGGCACGATCAAGCGGATCACCGAACGCATGAACCCCAGGGTGTGCAAGGTCGTGGCCCTAGCTGCTCCGAACGAACAGGAACGTACAGAGTGGTACTTCCAGCGCTATGTGGCCAATCTGCCGTCAGCCGGCCAGATCGTCCTCTTCGATCGCTCCTGGTACAACCGCGCCGGTATTGAGCGGGTCATGGGTTTCTGCACCGACGACGAACTCCAGGAGTTCCTTCGCTCATGCCCCGAGTTCGAACGGATGCTGATCCGCTCGGGTATTCAGCTCATCAAATACTGGTTCTCGGTCAGCGACGAGGAACAGGAGCGACGGCTGGAGTCACGCCTGGCCGATCCCACCCGACGATGGAAGCTGTCTCCCATGGACCTCGAGGCCCGGTTGCGCTGGATTGAGTATTCGAAGGCCAAGGACGAGATGTTCACGTACACCGACACAAAGCAGTCACCTTGGTTCGTCGTACCCTCCGACGACAAAAAGGCCGCGCGCCTCAACTGCATTCACCACTTGCTGAGCGTGATCCACTATGACGACCATGACCCGATCATGCCGATTGTGCTCCCGGCTCGCCCGTCCGCCACCGGGTACGTCCGTCCCCCGAAGGATGACCAGACCTACGTGCCGGCGGTCTATTCCTGATTCGGGCATTCCAGACGCGCCCTCGCTCAGCTCCGAGAGGGTGGCGTCGCGTTCACGACGTCTCGGTCACGGCGTCGCGGTTGGGAACGGTCTCGTTGAAACCGTGTAGGACCGGGTGACCGTTTCCCCAACCAATGCGGGTCACCGACGCCGTCTGTAGCTGCAGCCGCCACGACAGCGCGACTCCCACGCCGAGCGCCCACGCGACCGCTGCTTTAATCGGCGTGACGTGACTCACCACGATGACATCCCCGCCCGAAGCGCGAGCTCCGAGACCGTCGGTACTGAAGAGCTCGTCGCAGGCCCTCGCCACGCGAGCATCGACCTCCCGCAGTGACTCCCCACCGGGGGGTCGAAATCCGGGATCGCGCTGCCACTGCTGCCAGACGTCAGCGGGGACCTCGCCGAGGGGCTGGCAGTCATACTCGCCGTAGTCGACCTCTACCCAACGGTCGTCCACCTCAATGGGAAGATTGGCCGTCAGGAGCGCCGCCGTGTCCCGGGCCCGGCTGAGCGGGCTGGACCGCAGCTCGAGGACGGGATCACGTAACAACTGCCCAACCTTTGCCGCCTGGGCTATCCCCTTTGTGGTGAGTGCGGCATCGGACCGCCCCAACAACAGACCCCGCGCATTGGCAACGGATTCACCGTGCCTGATCAAGATCAACATGCAGCGTTTCGATCCTCTCAGGTCGGGACAAGAATGCGTCCGCACTGGTCGCACGTGACCACGCTGTCGGGCGTCGTGGCGCGGATACGTTCGACCTCGGCCGAGGAGAGCTCGAGGTGACAGCCGTCGCACCGATGGCCGATGAGCCGGGCGGCACCGGTCCCCTTGAGCCTGGTTCGCAAGACCTCGTAGCGATCGGCAAGCGATGCGGGGAGTTCCGCCACCTCGGCCGCCCGCTCGGCCGTCGCGCTGGCCAATTCAGCGTCGATCTCCGATTGACCCTGCGCCACCTCGCTCCGCAGGGCGCTCACCTTCTCCTCCACCGGCGCCGTGCGAGCTGCCAGCGCGGCCAGAGAGGCGTCGATCGGCTCCTGGTCCACCATGGCCACCAGCTCCTCATCCTCCAACTCGCTGCGGCGCTGGTTGAGGTGACGCACCTCTTCGTCCATGGCCTGGAGGTCGCGAGTCGAAGAACCGCGGGCGGCGTACATGCGCTTCTCGATCCCACCACTGCGCTCGTTGATGATGGCGATCTGCGCTTCCAGATCCTTCTGCGTTGCCGCCAGGGCGGCACGCTGCTCAGCCAATTTCGCTCTCTCCTCGGCGAGTGCCCCCAACTCGGCCTCGAACCCGGTCAGGCCGGAGCGCTCAGCCAACAGCTCGCGCCGATGGGCAAGCTGGGTGATCAACGTATCGAGGTCCTGCACCACCAACAACCGCACAAACGATTCGTCAGTCATACCAACCGCTCATTTTCCAACTCCCCCATCGTTCCCCCCGTCACTCGTGTCCTCATCGCTCGTACCCTCACCCGTGAGCGCGTCCCATTCGGCGCGCGCCACCACCAATGCAGGGGCAAGGGCTTCATCAGCCGTGGCTGCCGCTTCGTTCCAGTCATACCAGCGCGCGTCGGGACTCTCGCCGGGCGGCGGGTGCGGGTCATCGGCCGATCCGAGCAAAAGGTAGCGCAGGTCGAGGTGGGTGTGACCGAGAGCCGCCTCATGGACATCGAGGTGGATCAGCCGCGGCCCGCCCTCAGGATGGGCCACGTCCAGGCCTAACTCCTCTATGGCCTCGCGCCGTGCCGCCACGGGTGGCGTCTCCCCGGGGTCGATGTGCCCGCCCGGCTGCATCCAGCGGGCCAGACGCTTATGGAGATGGAGGACGGTGCCCCGCGTGCCGACGACTATTGCCGACGCGGTGACGTGCACGGGGTCGGCCTCCTCGCGGCAAGGATCAACCAAGCGATCGAGCTCGGCCAAGAAGCGGTCCTTGGCCGCCACCTCCCGAGAAGTGCGCGGTATGTGGGCCGTGACGATTGCCCGAAGCTCTCCCGTTTCAGCGACCATGTGGCTCTCTATCACAGGTGGACCATCACAGGTGGCCCGTGAAGACCGTGACCGCATTCCCGCCGATGTGGACCCGTTCACCGGCCGAGCGAACGTAGAACACCGCCCCCCGAGGTGAGAGTTGATGAGCCACCAGGTTCGGCCGCCCCAACATCTCCGACCAATACGGCCCGGCTGAACATTGGGCCGAGCCCGTGGCCGGGTCTTCGTCGATTCCCACGTTCGGACCAAACACCCGCAGCACGTAATCGGCCTCCGAGCCCGGTTCCGATGGCGCCGTGAGGAGGAGCGCTTTGTGTCCGGCGGCCGCAATCGCGCGCACGTTCGGCTTGTAGTGGCGCACTAACTCGGCCGACTTCAGGATCACCATGGCGAAGAACGACGTGTGTCCGACCGTGACGACGTCGGCTCCGTCCCATTCACCCCTGAGCGATTCGGGCAACGCGAGAGGGGTTGCGGGATCGGCCGGGAAATCGAGCTCGATGCGGGCTCCGTCGAACGAGGCCTTCAGCGGTCCGCTGCGGGTCAAGAACGTCAATGTATGCGCACCCTCGACCATTCCCAGCTCGCGCATGGCGTGAGCCGAGGCGAGGGTGGCGTGGCCGCACAGGTCGATCTCGACCAGGGGCGAGAACCAACGCAAGTTGAAAGTGTGTGGGTCGGCAGTAGCGGTGACAAAGGCCGTCTCGGCGATCCCGAGCTCCTTGGCAAGTGCCTGCATGTAGTCGGCGCTGAGTGGCTCGCCAGGTAAGCAGACGCCGGCCGGATTGCCGGCAAATGCAGTATCGGTAAAGGCGTCGACCCAGGTGAGAGAGACCGTCATTTATTCAATTCCACGTGGCCAGGCGGGCCAGCGCCTCTTGGAGGACGTCGTCACGCTTGCAGAAGGCCCAACGCACCAGGGTCTCTCCAGAGCCCGGCGCGCGATCGGGGCGCGAGGCTGGCCCGGCGGAGGGTGCCGGGATTCCGCCGCCGTAGAACACCGAACTTGGTATGGCCACCACGCCGCAGCGCTCGGGCAGCGAGCGGCAGAAGTCGTACGCATGCAGGCCAGGTGCCATCGATGCGATGTCGGTGGTGGCGAAATAGGTGCCGGCCGGCCGGAGCACGGTGAATCCCAACTTCTCCAACCCGTCGCAGAAGACATTTCGCTTCGCCTTCAGCGCGGTGCCGAACGCGGAGATCTCCTCGGGCGCCATCGATAGGCCATGAGCAATCGCCAACTGGAAGGGCGCACCTGACGTATAGGTGAGGAACTGCTTGGCGGCGCGCACGGCAGAGACCAATGGAGCCGGACCCGTCACCCACCCGACCTTCCATCCGGTGAACGAGAACGTCTTGCCGCCCGAAGAGATCGACAGCGTCCGCTCCGCCATGCCCGGCAATGTGGCCAGAGGAATGTGCGCACCTTCGAAGATGAGATGCTCATAGACCTCGTCGGTCACCGCCAGGACGTCGTAGGCACAGCAAAGCTCGGCGATCAAAGAAAGTTCGTGGGACGTGAAGACCTTGCCCGTCGGATTGTGCGGCGTATTGAGCAGAACGAGGCGGGTGCGAGGCCCGAACGCCGCCGCAAGCTCCTCGGGGTCGAAGGACCAGTCTGGCGGATGGAGGCGCACGAGGCGCGGCGTTGCTCCAGCCATGGAAGCGCAGGCAGCGTAGGAGTCGTAGGACGGCTCGAACATCACCACTTCGTCGCCTGGTTCGCACAGTGCGAGGAGGGACGCCGCTATCGCTTCGGTAGCCCCCGTCGTCACCAGGACCTCGTCGTCGGGCGAAAGAGGAATCCCGTACCACGTCAACTGGTGGGCGGCCACCGCCGCTCGGAGCTCGGGGACGCCCTGGGCCGGCGGATACTGGTTGCGACCCGCCATCATGGCGTTGGTCGCCACCTTGATCATTTCAGCCGGACCGTCGGTGTCCGGAAAGCCCTGTCCCAGATTGAGGGAGCCGGTAGCAACGGCCAGCTGGGACATTTCCGAAAAGATCGTCGTCGTGAAGGGCCGGAGGCGCTCGGCAAGCACTTCCGCTGATCGGGGCGGCACAGCCCGATGGTACCGGTCGCCTATCCTCGAACGGAACCGTGCTCGCCGTCGTCAACTTCAACATGCATGCCGGGATCGACGGATGGGGTCGCCCCTTTGATGCGGTCGCAGCTTGCGCCAGCTTCGAGGCGGACGTACTCGTCCTCGAGGAGGCGTGGACGAACGACGCGGACGGGCCCGGCTCCGGTCAAGCCGAGCAGATCGCCGCCGCTCTCGGATACGAGGTCGTGACCTGCACGCTGGCCAAGGGACGTCGGCCCCGGCCCCATGCCGCAGCCACGCAACGTTGGATGCCCCACCTGGGTTTTCGCATCGACGTGCGATCGTTGTACGTCAGTACCTCCGGGCACCTGCACCCCAAGGAGCTCGCAAGTGCCCGCTATCAGCAAGCAGAGGCGGGCACCTGGGGCATCGCTGTCCTGACCCGGCGCACACTCACCGTGGAGGGGACACGCACGTTACGCCTGCCTCCGTTGGCCCGCGACCGGGTGCACCGCGCCGCCATTGTGGTGGACCTCCAGGTCGACGGCGTGCCGCTGTCGGTCGTCGGGACGCACATGTCGCACCTGCACTACGGGTCGCACCGCAACTACGCCGATCTCAAGCGGCTCCTGCAGACCGAAGCCCGACCCGAAGCCGTGCTCCTGGGCGACATGAACCTTTGGGGCCCGCCCGTGCGCGCTTTCCTCCCTGATTGGCGGCGGGCGGTGAAAGGCCGGACGTGGCCGGCTTGGCACCCCCACAGCCAAATCGACCACATCTTGGTGCGCGGCAACATAGAAGTTTCCTCGGGTGAGGTCCTTCCCCCCGCTGGCTCGGACCATAGGCCGGTGCGGGCCGAGTTGTCCCTGCGATAATCACCGCGTGCTCCACACCGATCTGCACCTTCTTGCCCAGGTCGCCCTCGGCGTCGGCGTCGGGGTCGGCGTCGGCGTCGGCTTCGTCTTCGGATACGAACGCCAGCTACGAGGGTCGTCGGCGGGAAACCGGACCGCCGCCTCCCGGGCGTCACGTCAATATCGGCGGACACCCACAAGTACGGCTACGCCTTTAAGGGCTCGTCGGTGCTCAGTTTCCGCTCGAAGGAATTGCGCAACGCGCAGTACTTCTACCTGACCGACTGGAGCGGGGGGAAGTACACCTCACCTGGCATGGAGGGGTCTCGTTCGGGTGGCCTGATCGCCGCAACCTGGGCCGCCATGGTGCAGCTCGGCCATCAGGGCTATCTGGGCTACGCCAAGCAGATCTTCGAGACGTCCTTCGCCATGCAAGATGCCGTACGGAGCCATCCCGAATTGAGGATGGTCGGCCACCCGACGTTCCTCTTCTCGTTCACCTCGGATGTGTTCGACATCTATCACGTCAACGATTTCATGCGCCTGCGAGGGTGGCGATTCAACGGGCAGCAATATCCCAACGCCCTCCACATGGCAGTAACCCGTCCCCAGACGCAGACCGATTTCACCGCCTCGTTCGCCATCGATCTCGCCGAGGCCGTCGCCTATGCCAACGAGCACGCAGCGGATGCACCCAGGTCCGGCGCAATCTATGGCGGCGTCGCCGGAGGCATGACCGACGAGGCCGATAGATTCATCCGCGCCGTGATGGCTGACATGCTGGATGCGCAGTCGGTAATTCCGCCAGGGTGAGGGCTGTCGGGCTGTGGCCTACCCGGCGACGATGCCATCGGAGATGAAGGCCCGGCCGGCGTTGTCCACGGCCACACAGGAGGAGATCGACGGGCACGAGATTCCCACGAGGGCATGTCCGGAGTCAATTACGGCCCCAGTGCTCCATTTCGTGCCGTTGTACCCGAACACCCGCCCGAGCGAGTCAACGGCCCGGCAGAACGTCGGCGCCGGGCACGAGACCCCGGTCAACCCTGATGCGTCAGACCCCGAGAGAGGCGGTTCCTTCGCCACGGGAGTAGGGGCCGAGAAGCCTGTGCCGTTCCACATCAGCACGTTGCCCGCGCTATCGACCGCGACGCAGAAAGTCGGACTGGCACACGAGACTGCATTCAATTGTCCCTGCGGGTCGGCGTCCGTCGGTTGCGTCCACGAATGGCCGTTCCACACCGATGGCCCGCCTTCGACGGCCAGACAGAACGTCTGGGTCACACATGAAATCTGGTTGGCCGCGCCCCAAGCACCTACATTGCCCGACCACGATCGGCCATTGAAGACGAAGGAATTGCCCTCTCCGTCGATGGACACGCAGAAGGTTGCCCCCACGCAACCGATGGACTCAAAGCCCTGCGCGGCGGGAATCGTCGTCGGTGCGGACCACGACGTGCCGTTGAACAGCACGGCCTGGTTCAGGTTCGGAACAGCGGCACAAAACGTCGGGCTGGTGCAGGTCAGGTAGGAGCCGCCCTGGGGCGATGGTGCGCTTCCCACCGACCCCACGGACGCGGCACGGTCCCCCAGCAATCGATACGACTGTCCGCTCTTCGTGCCCACCAAACAGAACCCTGCCACGGGGCACGACACCACGGAGAGGTCGGCGCCGGCCGCGATCGTCACGGGCTTCCAGCTCCCGGCGGCGCTACCCACCGTCGTCGTGGTGGGTTTGACCGCGGTCGTGGAAGTACCAGATATGCCGCCCGACGTGCTGGTCGTGCTGGCTGCACTTCCATGCCCGCCTCCGCCGCAGGCGGCCAGCAGGAGGACGGACGCCATGGCGGCGACGAGGAGCCCGCCTCGACCCCGCCGCCCCCTCACGAGGTGCGGCTGGCTGGTCGATCTGGCTCGAACGAGCGATGACGCGTCCACGTGTCCAGCACGATCAGGGTCTTGGTGCCCGTGACCCTCCCTCGCCGGCGGAGCTGTTCGATCACCTGGCCCAAGCGCTCGACATCGGGCACTTGTAGCCACACGAGCGCATCCGGGTCACCAGCCGTCGTGAAGACGGCTTGTACCTCGGGGAGTTGGATCGCCGTCTCCTTGATCTCCTTGAGATCGGCCGTTCCGGCGAAGCGCACTTCCGTAAAGGCCTGAATGGGGCGGCCCGCCTTGCGATGATCGACCACGACGGTGTAGCCAGCGATGACTCCTGACTTCTCCAGCCGCTCGATGCGCCGAGTAACGGCCGAGGCCGAGAGGGAGACCTTCTCGCCGATGTCGGCCATCGTGCGCCGGGCGTTATGGGAGAGAAGTTCGATGATCCGGTGGTCGGTCTGATCAAGGTCCACGGCACTCACAAGGGCAAGTATAAATACGACTGGACCTGGTCGCGTATTCTGTGCGCCGAAATCCGTTATGCCCCAATTTCTGTTGCGTACCGGTATCGAAACACCCATTACATCCTCCATTGCGTGGCCTCGTCCTATTGACTGTCTAGATGAGTGTTTCCACCGTTCTCCCTGTGAATGAACTGGAGTCTCAACACACGGTGCCCGTCCCCGGCATACGGCAACCCCTGGGGGAGGGGCTCCTTCTCTGCCATGACCGGCCGAGCGGCCTCACCGCCGCCATTGCCGTGGACGACACGACGCTCGGACCGGGATTGGGCGGCGTCCGCTGGATGCACTATCCGACGTTCGGGGATGCTGTCGAGGAGGCATGCCGACTGTCGCAAGTCATGACCCTGAAGAATGCAGTGGCCGGAATCCCCTACGGCGGGGCCAAGTCGGTCATCCTCCGAGAGGAAGGCGGCCCACAAAAGGGTCGCGCGGCCGATCAACAAGCGCGGCGCCAGGCACAGCTCCTGGCCTTTGCCTCATTCGTGAGCCGTATGGGTGGCGCGTATGTGCCCGGCGTCGACATGGGAACGACGGTGGCGGACCTGGCCGTGATGGCCACGGTGGCGCCATGGGTGAGCTGCAATCACAACGACCCTTCGCCCGCGACCGCCCTCGGCGTATTCCACTCCATTGAGGCTGCCGTTCGACATACGCTGGATCGTGACCTCTCGGGAATTCAGGTGATCGTGCAAGGAGCCGGGCATGTCGGATCGGCGCTGGCCGGGCTCCTCGCCGATCGGGGCGCCGACCTTTGCATCGCCGATGTCGACGGGGCGCGGGCCGCGGCGGTGGCCGACAACGTAGGTGGCACGGTCGTGGCGCCCGAAAAGGCCCACGCCGTACCCTGCCACATCTTCGCCCCTTGTGCGTCGGCACGGGTACTCCACGCGGCGTCGATCGACGAGCTCCAATGTGCGCTCGTGGTCGGGGCGGCCAATGACGTCCTGGCCGAGCGGGCCGACGCTGATCGACTGGCGCGGCGCGGGATCACCTACGTGCCCGATTTCGTCTCGAATGCCGGTGGCGTCCTGCAGATCCATGCCGAGCGCGCTGGATGGGACGCCGCCCGCCTCGGACTCGCCTTGGACGCGGTCGGGACACGCACGGCCGAACTGCTCGATGAATCCGTCATCCGCCATTCCCTCCCCCTGCAGGTCGCCGAACAGTGGGCATCCTCCCGCCTGGATCGCACCGTCACCATCCCCGACTGAGAGAAACGGACGAGCCGATGCGCACGGTGAGCATCAGCGACCGCTACGAGGCGATCGACGGCACCGTGTTGCTCTCGGGCATTGAGGCGTTGGTCCGCCTTCTCTTGACCCAACGGCGTCTCGACCGCCTACGGGAATTGTCGACGGCTCTCTTCATCAGTGGCTACGAGGGCTCTCCTCTGGGAGGTCTCGATCAACAGCTGCACCGGGCGCACGACCTCCTCGCAGAGGCGGACATCGTCTTCACCCCCGGCCTCAACGAAGAGCTCGCCGCAACGGCAGTCGGTGGGACCCAGCTGACCGGCGAGTTGCCGGGGCGGCGGGTAGACGGCGTGGTGGGGTTCTGGTTCGGGAAGAACCCCGGGCTCGACCGGGCGGCCGATGCCATCCGCCATGCCAATGTCTCGGGCACGGCCCCCCTCGGCGGTGCCGTTGCGCTGGTCGGGGACGACCCTCTCTCGAAATCCTCCACCCTGCCCAGCTCTTGCGAGCAGATGACGCGGGCACTGGGGCTACCGGTCCTCGCCCCCTCATCGGTGAGCGACATCATCCCGCTCGGACTTCATGCCGTCGCACTTTCGCGCTATGCGGGACTCTGGAGCGCGCTCAAGATCGTGGCCGACCTGGCCGACGCCAGCGCGACCGTCACCATCCCCGCGCTCGGGGCGCTCGGTATCCCCGCACCGGACCAATCCCGGCTCTGGCACCCGCGCACGCTGCTCGGACCGGGTGCCCTCGAGGCCGAAGAAGACCTCTACTCCGTGCGCATCCCGCGGGTCCACGAGTACACCGAACTCGCCGGCCTCAACCGCATCACGCGCGAGCCCGTTCGCCCGCGTCTGGCGATATTGGCCTCTGGCATGGCCCACGCGGCGACGCTGCGCGCGCTCGACGACCTCGGTCTCAGCGCACACGACCAGGACGACCTCGGAGTGCGACTGATCAAGATCGACCTGCCCTGGCCGCTCAGCCCCTTCGCGCTGCGGGCGATGGTGCACCGGGCACACGAGGTGCTGGTGATCGAGGACAAGGCCCCGATCGTCGAAGAACAGCTCAAGGCCGCCCTTTACCGGCAACCGAAGCAACCTCGGATCTACGGCAAAGAAGATGGTGATGGTCGGTCCCTCATCCCCCGTCACGGAGCCGTGACAAGTCACGCGGTGGCGACGGCGCTGGCCCGCCTGTGGCGCGAGGAAACGCTTCCCGCACCGGCCCGCCTCGCGGTGGACCGGCACAACGCCGGTGCGCGGATGCGCATCGATCTCAGCGCTGCTGCCCCTGCCCCTGCCCCTGCGCCGCGCACGCCGTACTTCTGCTCCGGGTGCCCGCACAACATCTCCACGCGCGCCGACGATGATCAGTTGATCGGCCTCGGCATCGGCTGTCACATCATGGCGGCGCTCGACGACGAAGGCCGCGGCCACAAGATCGGCATGACCCAGATGGGGGGCGAGGGAGCGCAGTGGATCGGCATGTCCCCTTTCACCGACGATCGCCACTACGCCCAGAACCTGGGCGACGGCACGTTCTTCCATTCAGGATCGCTCGCAGTGCGCGGTGCGGTGGCGGCGGGCGTCACCATGACCTACAAGATCCTCTACAACGACGCGGTGGCGATGACGGGGGGCCAGACTCCGGTCGGTCGGGTCGGCGTGCCCGAGCTCACCCACTGGCTGGCAATGGAAGGAGTGAAGAAGGTCATCATCACGACGCCCGACCCCGCAGAGCTGGCGCACACGGCGCTCCATTCCACCGCCACCGTGGTGCACCGGGACGAGACGGCGCACGCCCAACGCGAGCTGGCGGCCATTGAGGGGGTCACCGCCCTCATCCATTTCGACCCCTGTGCGGCGGAGGAGCGTCGGCTGCGCAATCGCGGGCAACGTCCGGCACTGACCGAGTCGGTATGGATCAACAATCGTGTGTGTGAAGGCTGTGGTGACTGCGCCGATCACGCCACCTGCATGTCCCTGGTCCATGTCGAGACCGAATTCGGCACCAAGATGTCGGTGCATCAGGGCAGCTGCAACCTCGACAAGTCGTGCGTCAAGGGAGAGTGCCCCTCCTTCGTCATCGCCCGTCACGACCCTGCTCTTCTCAACGCATCTCTGCGCTCCTATCCGGCCGCGCCCACGTCCCTGCCCGATCCGCCGGTTCGCCCCTGGTCTGGAACCACCGTGATGCGCATGCCCGGCATCGGTGGGACGGGTGTCGTGACCGCCTCGCGCATCACGCAGATGGCCGCGCACCTGGCTGGACTCCATGCGGCCGGAATCGACCAGACCGGTCTGGCCCAGAAGAATGGGCCGGTCACATCCGACGTGCGGATCTCGTCCTCTCCCATCGAAGGAGACGTACACGCCAGCCCAGGAGGCGCCGATGTGCTCCTCGGCTTCGACCTCCTCGGTGCGGCGAGTGATGATGCTCTGTCGGTGACCTCCTCGGAACGCACGGTGGCCGTGCTCAACGTGGCCGAGGTGCCGACCGCCACCATGCTCCGGCACCAACACTCGCCCTTTCCCCTGGCGTCAGGTCTCCGCGCGCGCATCGCGCGTTCCACTCGGGCCGCCGACATGATCTGCCTCGATGCACAGAGCATCGCCGAGCAGTTAACCGGCGACCATTTGGCCGCCAACCTCGTCCTCATAGGCGCGGCATTCCAGGCCGGGCTCCTGCCGTTCGGAACCGAAGAGTTGGCCGAGGCAGTCCGTCTCAACGGAGTCGACGTCCCGGCCAGCTTGGCCGCTATCGCCTGGGGACGTGCCGCGGTGGCCTCGCCCGAGGTCGTCGCGGCCGTCATGGCCCCGCCTTCTGCAGAGGTCGCCGGTTCCCGGGGTGGACGTTCCCTTCCGTCCCGACTCGAGCCCGACGTGAGCTGGCCCGAGGGCCTCCGCACCGTCACGCGCCTGCGGGTGGGCGAACTCATCGACTTCCAGAGCCGCAGAGTGGCCGCGCACTATCTCGACCAGGTCCGCCACGTGGCGGGACAAGAACTGAAGTCCCTTGGGGACTTCTCAGGAGGAGTGACCGAGGCTTTCGCCCGCGGGCTTTACGCGCTGACGGCAGTGAAGGATGAGTACGAGGTTGCGCGCCTGCATCTCCTCCCCGAGGAGCAGGAGGCGTTCCGGCAGGCGTTCCCCGGCGCGCGCCCGGTCTACATGCTCAAGCCCCCGCTCCTGGCGCGCCTCGGCCTGCAACGCAAAATCAAGCTGGTGCGCAGTGCCACTCCCGCTTTCCGTCTTCTGCGGACGGCGCGGCATCTTCGGGGGACGCCGTTTGACCTCTTCGGTTGGACGGCTGAGCGTGGCGCCGAGCGGCAGTTTCTGGCCGAATACCTGTCCTGGGTAGCCGACGCGTTGGATCACCTCACGCCCATGACGGCTGACTCGGTGCGGTCGGTCGTCAACGCCGCCAACGACGTGCACGGCTACGCGCACGTCCGGCAAGCGAGCAGCGCCGCCGTCCGCTCCACGGTGGCCGAGCAACTGGGCCAGCTCATCGGTAGTGCGGCGCCGCAACCGGACCGCTTCCCGTTGGCGGGCTAGGAGCAAACGGGTAGCGCCCTCGGGTTTTTTATGGGCCGAGTCGGTGCACCGACACGGCATACGTGCTCGTCCGGTCGAACGGCTGCCGATCCCAGGTCGACCATCGGTCCTCCAACAACAAGCCAGCCCGTGCAGCCAGGTCATCATGCGTCATCACGGACAGCCCACCGGCCGTGAGCGAGTAACCCGCAATGAGGATCCCCCCGGGCGTGAGATGTGCGGCCATGTTGGCCAGCACCGTTCCCTCGGTGCCCGGCGCCACGAAGATGAGAACGTTCCCCGCCATCACGACGATGTCGAAGCTGCTGCGATCAGGGTCGCCCCGATCAGGGTCGCCCAGATCAGCGTCGGCCAGATCAGGGTCGGCCAGATCGGCAACGATCCATTGGAGCTGAGGCGCCTTCTGTCGGGCGGCCTCCAGCATCGCAGGGTCCATATCGATCCCCACCACTTCGTAGCCCCGGCGGCTGAGCTCGATGGCGACCCTCCCGGTACCGCATCCGGCGTCGAGCACGAGGCCCGGCCCGTAGGACTCGACGAAGGTGGCCTCACCGTGCATGTCCATTCCGGTGGCGGCCAGCTCTTCGAATCTGTGGTCATAGAGCGCCCCACGAGGAACATTGCCCTTCATCCAGCGATTGGTGGTCACCCCAAGATTGTGACCTCAGCGTGACCCGATCGGATACGCGGCCCAACGGCACCGCTTCCTCAGCGAGGTCCAGCTCAGAGTACGGTATGGCATGGCAACTGGCGTCCTCCCCGCGCGGCGGCCGCTGTCGCAGCGGGTACTGCGCCAAGCAATCCGGGTGTTCAACGTCGCGGCCACCCCTTACGGGGTCGATCGCTATGTGGAGCTTGTGCGCCCCACATGGTCCTCCAGCGAGGTCCGAGCCAAGGTGGTGCACGTGGCACGCACCACGCCGCGCAGTGTGACGCTGACCCTCCGCCCGAACGGGAACTGGACCGGCTTTCGTGCCGGGCAGTACACAGAGCTCAGTATCGAGATCGACGGCGTGCGGCATACCCGCTGCTACTCCATGACCAACGACGCCACGACGCGCAACGGCTCGATCGAGCTTTCGATCACCGCACATCCCGAGGGGAGCGTCAGCCGGCACTTGCACCACGCGGCCCAAAAGGGCCAGACCGTCGTCCTCACCCCGGCCATGGGCACGTTCACCCTTCCGTCTGTAGAACCCGCCCAGCTCTTCCTCATCTCGGGCGGCAGTGGCATCACGCCGGTGATGTCGATGTTGCGGACACGTTGTGCACTCGGCTGGACCGCGCCGGTCACCTTCTTGCACTACGCGTTGACCGAGCAAGACATGCTCTATCGGCAAGAGTTGGAGGAGATCGCCCGCACGGCGGCCAACGTGCGCATTATGCGGGTCTTCACCGAACGACCAGGTACCGGCGATCTCGATGGGTTCTTGACGTCAGCACATCTTGAGAGCGCTTGTCCGGAATGGACGGGTGCGGAAGCATTCGTCTGCGGGCCTGCTTCACTGATGGAGACCGGCGCGCGTCTCTTCGCAGAGGCGGGACGAAGCGAGAACCTTCACACTGAGGCGTTCACCTTGGCCCAGTTCACCGCAGAAGCGGGCGGCGTGGAAGGGACCGTCCGGTTCGGAGCGAGCGAGATCGGTGTCGTCAGCGACGGCACACCCGTGCTCTTGCAGGCCGAAGCAGTGGGCCTCGCTCCTCTCACGGGATGTCGGATGGGAATCTGCCACACCTGCACACGCCGACTCTGCTCGGGCGTCGTCCGCGATGCAGTGACAGGGGAGATGACCAACGGGCCCGATGCCAACATCCGGATCTGCGTCAGCGTTCCGGTCGGCGACGTCGAGATCGACCTCTAAGCCGGATTTCGCCCGAAAAGGACCCTGGATGCCCACTGTTGCCGAAGCGCACGGCCTCACCCCAGCCCAGCTCGATGCGCTGGAGCACGAGCTCGAGCTTCTACGAGCCAACGTTGTCGGACAGCTCGGCGCGGAGGACGTCGCCTACATCCGCCGCTTGATTCGGATTCAGCGTTGGGCCGAGGTCACCGGGCGGGCCTCTCTCTTTTTGGGTTTCCTCCCTCCGTTCTGGCTTCTTGGGGCTGGCGCCCTTTCGCTCTCGAAGATTCTCGACAACATGGAGATCGGGCACAACGTGCTCCACGGCCAATACGACTGGACGAAGGACCCCTCTCTGTCCTCCACGGATTTCGAATGGGATTCGTCGTGCCCGGCCAAGGGCTGGCAGCACTACCACAACTACCTCCACCACACCTTTACCAACATCACGGAGAAGGATCGGGATCTCGGGTATGGGGTTATCCGGATCAGCGCCGAGACGCCATGGACGCCGGCCAATCTGGGTAATCCCCTCTATGCGCTCGGCCTGGCCCTGATCTTTGACCACGGCATCATGTTGCACGACGTCGACTTCGGCCACGTGCGGGCCGGGAAGAAATCGTGGGCCGATGCGAAGCTCTCGCTCAAGAATGGGCTACGTAAGTCAGGAAGACTCGCCTTCCGTGACTACATCATGTGGCCCGCCTTCACCGGCCCCCTCTTCTTGTTCACCCTGACCGCCAACGCGCTCGCAAATGTCGTCCGCAACCTCTGGGCCTTCATCATCATCTTCTGTGGTCACTTCCCCAACGGTGCCCTGGAGTTCACCGAGGAGGAGTGCGAGGGCGAATCCAAGGGGCACTGGTACTTCCGCCAAATGCTCGGCTCGGCCAACATCACCGGAGGGCGCCTATTCCACATCATGTGCGGCAACCTCAGCTTCCAGATCGAGCACCACCTCTTCCCCGACATCCCGGCGCGGCGCTACAAGCAGATCGCACCCGAGGTGCGCGAGATCTGCCAGCGGTACGGCATCCCGTACAACACGGGCCGGCTCTCCCGTCAATTCGCATCCGTCATCGGAAAGATCTTCCGCTATGCCCTCCCGGGGCGCTCCCAGCGAGTTTGCGCGGTGCCGTCCGGCACGCCGGAGAGGGGAGCGGCAGGCGAGCTGATGGCGGCCTGACCGAAGGCTCCGGCCTCAGCCTGCCGTCAGTCAAGGCGGCACTGGGCTCTCTCCGGTTGACAATGATCCCAAGGGGAAAGCACGCTGTCGCTAGTGTGATCTCGTGTGCCTGCTGGTGGTGGCGTTTCAGCTCCTTCCCGGTACCCCTCTCCTCATCGGCGCCAATCGCGATGAGTTCCTGAACCGGCCTGCGATCCCGATGACCGTGCTCCAGGCCGAAGCGCCCCGCGTGCTCGGGGGGCTCGACGAACAGTCAGGTGGCACGTGGCTCGCTGTCAACGAGGAGGGCGTGTTCGCCGGACTCACCAACCAGCCCAGAGAAGGAGGGCCCGACGCGTCACGCCGAACCCGGGGGGAGCTCCCGCTCGCGATCACGGCACACGCGACCGCTCAGCGCGGCGTGGAGGCATTCCTGGCGCACCATCGACCATCGGACTACAACGGATCATGGTTGCTGGCCGGCGACCGTGACTCGCTCTACTTCATCGACTTCACGGGGTTGGTCGCGCCCGTTGCCGTGCCACTGGGCCCCGGGCTCCATGTGCTCGAAAATCGACCTCTGAGCACATCGTCGCCCAAAGCCCAGAGGGTCGCAGCTGCGCTCGCCACGATGGACGATGTCGACACTGCCCGCAATGCCCTTCGGCGCGTCCTGGCCGACCACACGAGGGCGGAATCGGTGAACCCGGTAGACCCGGAGGGCCCGAAAGACCCGGAAGGACCCGACAACCCGGTAGCGCCGAGATCCTCGGCCAACTGCGTGCACCTGAATGACGACAACTACGGAACACGCTCCTCCTGCCTCATCCGCTACGGAGCGGACGCAGCCTCGCCTCCGCAGATCTGGGCAGCCGAAGGCCCTCCCTGCACTGCACCGTTCGTCGATGTCAGCGGGCTTTGGGCGCAGGAAGATGAGGCCCACCGATGATCCCGTGGGCGCTGGCCCGCACACCCCGGCACCAGCAAAGGGCAAGGTGACCGAAGTGTGAAATCGGGCTTCCTGACGCCTGCAGGCTGCCAGCGCACGCTATTGTAACGGCCGTTGGGCTGGGTGATATTTCCGTACTCCCCAATTGATGCAAACCATCGATCGGAGCTCGAGTGACGGTTGTTGCCCCAGCACAAGCTGCACAACCCGTCGCCGAAGAGCCGACCGCGACATCGACTCCTGCCACGTTGGTGCCCGTGGCCACCAAGGTCCAACTCGTAAGCGCATCCCTCGTGGTCGCACTTCCCCTGGTCGCCGTCGTGGTGGCGATCGTGATCTTTTGGAGCCACGGCATCGGTTGGCTCGACCTCGGCCTGGGTGTCGGCATGTATCTGGTGACCGGGATCGGGCTCAGCGTGGGCTTCCACCGCCTCTTCAGCCATCGCTCGTTCGTGGCCGCCCGGTGGCTGAAGATAACCCTGGCCATTGCCGGCACGATGGGCGTCGAGGGTTCGGTGACCAGCTGGGTCTCTCAGCACCGACGCCACCACGCCTTTACGGATCGGGCCGGTGACCCGCATTCGCCCACCCCCGATGGGCCGGGGCTCGGCCATCGACTCCGTGGCCTGTGGCACGCCCACGCCGGATGGCTCTTCGTGCACAACGAGGTCAACGCAGAACGCTGGAGCGCCGATCTTCAAGGGGATCCCGACCTGGTGTTCGTCACGCGCACCGTGGTCCTATGGACAGTGCTCTCGTTGCTCATCCCGACATTCATCGGGTGGCTCGTCATTGGAACGATCAAGGGCGCTGTCCTCGCTGGGCTCTGGGGCGGCGTGGTGAGGGTGGCTCTTCTGCACCATGTCACGTGGAGCACCAACTCCCTTTGTCACACGTTCGGCAAGCAACCCTTCGGGAACAAGGATCGCAGCACGAATTTCGCACCGCTCGCCCTCCTCAGTTTCGGTGACGCGTGGCACAACACGCACCACGCCTTTCCGCGGTCGGCCCGCCATGGCGTGGATGCAGGCCAGCTCGACATCGCCGCCGACACCATCCGCGTCTTCGAGCGATTCGGTTGGGCCACCGATGTGCACTGGCCGCGGCGGGCTGTGATGAACCGTCGGCGCGCCCTGTTCACATCCTCTCGCACATCCATTCGCACGGCTCGACCAACTGATCCCTCCGCTCACTGTGCAGCGGAACCCGCATCAGATGACGCAACCGGTTAGCCGCGCACCAAGGGCTTGTAGCGAAGACGGTGCGGCTGATCGGCGTCGATACCGAGGCGCTTCTTGCGGTCGGCCTCGTAGTCGGTGAAGTTCCCCTCCCACCAGCGCACCTCTGAGTCACCCTCGAAGGCCAGGACGTGCGTAGAGACGCGATCGAGGAACCAGCGATCGTGGCTGATGACCACCACACACCCGGGGAAACCGAGCAATGCGTCTTCGAGGGCGCGCAAGGTGTCGACATCGAGGTCGTTCGTCGGTTCGTCGAGCAGGAGGACGTTCCCGCCACTCTTGAGCACCTTGGCCAACTGCACGCGGTTGCGCTCGCCACCCGAGAGCTGGCCCACCTTCTTCTGCTGGTCGCTTCCCTTGAAACCGAAGCTCGCCACATATGCCCTGCTGTGCAATTCACGGTTGCCCACGACGATCCGGTCCACCCCACCCGTGATCTCATCGAAGACGGTGGCGTCGGCATGCAAGTTGTCACGGGACTGATCGACATAGGCCAGCGCCACCGTGGATCCCACGTCGAGAGAACCGCCATCGGGCTTTTCCTCGCCGACGATCATCTTGAACAATGTGGTTTTACCGGCTCCGTTGGGACCAATGACCCCCACGATCCCGCCGGGTGGAAGAAGAAAGGAAAGCCCGTCGATAAGGAGGCGGTCGCCATAGCCTTTGACCAACCCGGCTGCATCGACCACGCGGTCCCCCAACCTCGGACCAGGAGGGATCGTGATCTCGACCTTGTCCGCTCGGCGCTCGGCAGCTTCGGCCTCCGCCACGAGGTCGTTGTAGGCCGTGATGCGAGCCTTGCCCTTGCTCTGGCGGGCCCGGGGTGACATCCGGATCCAGTCCAGCTCGCGCTGGAGGGCATCGGTTCGAGAGCGGTCCGCCTTCTCCTCCCCGGCGAGGCGGGCTTGCTTCTGCTCCAGCCACGACGAGTAGTTACCTTGCCACGGAATGCCGGCGCCACGATCGAGCTCGAGTATCCAGCCGGCAACGTTGTCGAGAAAGTAGCGATCGTGGGTCACCGCGACCACCGTGCCCGGATAATCCTGCAGGGTGCGCTCGAGCCAGGCCACTGACTCCGCATCGAGATGGTTGGTGGGCTCGTCCAAGAGCAGCAGGTCCGGCTTCGAGAGCAAGAGCCGGCACAGGGCGACCCGACGACGCTCGCCGCCCGAGAGCGTCGACACGTTGGCGTCGCCCGGGGGCAGCCGGAGGGCATCCATGGCGATCTCAAAGGTCCGCTCCAGGTCCCAGGCACCAGCCGCGTCGATCTTTGACTGCAAATCAGACTGTTCGGAAAGAAGCGCATCGAAGTCGGCGTCGGGTTCGGCGAACGCCGCGCAGACCTCGTTGAAGCGATCGAGAAGTCCCTTGATCTCCCCGACGCCGGCGGCCACGTTACCTGCGACGTCCTTGGCCGGGTCCAGTTCCGGCTCCTGAGCCAAGTGGCCAACGGTAAACCCCGGGGTCAGTCGGGCCTCGCCAGTGAACCCATCGTCTTCGCCGGCCATGATCTGCAGCAGTGACGACTTTCCCGAACCGTTCGAGCCGATCACTCCGATTTTGGCCCCTGGGTAAAAGGACAGATTTATGCCACGCAGCACCTCACGATCGGGGGGATAGAACCGCTTGAGATCGCGCATGGTGTAGATGAACTGAGCTGCCATGCCATTCAGTGTGACGCAGTACCGGGCCTGGTCGCGACAGGCCTGGTCATCGGGCCTCTCTTTGAGCCTTGAAAAAGACACGGGCGCACCCACTTCGGCCCCCACAGCCTCTACAGTGCCGGTCTGAACCTTGGATTTAGCTGGGACTCGCATCACCTCAGGGGGCCGGATGGGATTGAGAGGCTACCGACATCTGTCACGAATCGCTGCTGCCGCGGGACTCGCCATAGCCGTGGTGGTGCTGTTCAGCGGTGTTATCGGCCTCGGGCCGGCTCAGGCTGTCAATGCGGGACCGCATTACTACCTGGCCCTGGGAGGTTCGGACTCGGTGGGTTTTCAGCCCACCGTGGACGCGCCGCATGGCGCTCCCACCGATGTGGGTTACGCCGACGACCTCTTGAGCTCCGAGCGGGACCGGTGGCCCGACCTCCGACTGGCGCAATTGGGCTGTCCGGGCGAGACAACCCTGGCCATGCTCGACGGCGGAGATCGGTGTCATGCGTCGGCGTCGCAGCTCAGCCTCGCCGTCTCGTTCCTCCAACAGCACCCGTCGACGGTTCTGGTGACCGTGGATGTCGGCTTCAACGACATCGTGCATTGCATGGGACACCAGCAAGTCGACGGACCTTGCGTCGCGCTCGGCCCTCTCCAATATCCGGACCCAGCTGCCGCAGATCCTGGCTGCGCTGCGTCATGCCGGTGGACCGGCGCTGCACATCGTCGGGGTGGGCCACTACGACCCCTATCTGGTGGCGTATCTCGAAGGTCCGGCCGGCAAAGCGTTCGCTGACCAAAGTCTCGACGTCATCTCCCGCCTCAACGACACCCTGCGATCCTCCTACGCGGCCGCTGGCATCCCGATGGCAGACGTGGCCGGGGCCTTTGACATGGAAAGCAGCGATCCCGCCGCCCTGCCCAACGGCGAGCTCGTGCCGCTCGACGTCGCACGCACATGCGCGCTCACCTGGGAGTGCGTGACCAGTCCCCTTGGCCACAACAAGCATCCCAATGCGTACGGGTATCGGCTGATCAGCCAGGCCATTACTGACGAGGTTTCGAACGCCTGACCGTCAGGAGCGAGCAGACGGGATCATGGCTCGGGCCGCCTCCGGCTCCGACTGCGGCTCCGGCTGCGGCTGCGGCTCCTCCCCCGCGCCCGGCCCGGGCTCATCGGAAGAGCCGACGTGCGGACGCGGCAGACGCGGCACCCGTGAGCGGCCGGTCAGCGCCTTCGAAAGTGCTGTCCGCGCCAGCAACTCGGTCAAGGCGACGCAGGCGAGGAACACGATCAGGACCGTGATCAGGCAGACGATGGGCCAAGGCACATAGGCGTTGAGGTGACGCCATCCGCACCACCCGAGCGCGGTGATGAATACCAGCTGGGCCAGATACACACCGTAGGAATCGTCCGATCCGGTCTTGGTCAACGCCCTGGTCCGCGGCGATCGACGACGGCTGACCAACCACACACCGAGGAGATAGATGCTGGCAATGGCTCCGATATTCCACGGAATCACCACGGGTTGGAACGGATCGGAGCTAGAGCCGAACCACGACACGACGTGGTACACGGCGAGGTAGTACCAGCCCTCGGCCACCGCCGCGCTGGCCAGGGTGGCGCCAAGCACGAGCGCGGACATGTGAGCACAGCCAGCGATGCACCTCGTCCAGGTGGAAGGCGACCACCATGCCGGCAATGAGATAGAACTGATACGAGGTGACCTCGCGCGTGGCCCAGAATCCCCGCATCCAGTGCGGGAACACGCCCCAGTGCATGAGAGACACAAGGAGGACCTGCAAGGCGACACTGGCAGCCAGAAGAAGGACATGGTGCCCCATCGTCCGACGCAGGAGGATGAGGAGAAGCGGGAACACGGCATAGAACTGGAGAAGGACCACCAGAAAATAGAGCTGGTAGTAACCGGTCCCCACGAGATACGCCAGATGATCGAGCCGCCAGGGTACAGATCCTTTCGTCGTATGCCAGGTCACGAAGAAATAGATCAGGGTCCAACAGAGATATGGCACGCCGACCGCACTGAACCGTTTGCGCCAGAAAGTGCGCAGGTTCATCTGCTGCACACCGCGAAAGCTGTAGGCGATCATGCAGGCAGAAATGAAGAGGAATGCCTCGCGTGTCACATGCAGGAGCTGGAGCGTTGCGCCCACGGTGATGCCGGTTCCCGCAGCGGCAAAGAAGATGAGCGTATGGGTCGAGACGACCCCGAATTGCTTGACGGGCCGCATTGCATCGATGTGATCGAGGCGCTTCCGCGTACCACTCACGGGAATGGCCGGCGCGAGCGGTGACGCCTCGACGCTCATCGACAATCGAGGCGGGAGATCACGGCCATATTGTCCTCCCGCAAGGCGCGCCGTTGCACCTTTCCCGTTGCCCCGGCGGGCAACGCACCCACAACGTTGAGGGAGATCGGCCGTTTGCTCTTGACAAGCGCGGCGGTGAGACGCTCGCGGATGCGCACCAGCACTTCCTCAGCCACGGCACTTCCCGCCGCGTTCTCGACTCCGTGCACCACGAGGTAGGCGACGGGGACTTGGCCCAGTTCGGGGTCAGGGGCAGCCACGACCGCCACCGCTGCCACCGCAGGGTCGATGAGGACCATCTCCTCGATCTCACGCGGAAAGACTTTTTCCCCGCCCCGATTGATCACGTCATCTGTACGCGCATCGAGGTAGAGGTAGCCATCTCCGTCAAAGTGCCCGAGGTCGCCGGTCCGGAGCCAGCCCTCGGCGTCAATGCGGTCAACGTGATGCTTTCCCTCGTACGTCAAGATGACCGACGGACCTCGGATCTCGACGTGGCCGATGTTGCTGTCTTCCGTTCGGTCGTCGGCGACTGACGTGCCGTCTGCCACAATTCGCAACTCGACACCAACCGGGAGACCAACCGAGCCAGGCTTGCGCGGACCAGAGAGCGGGTTGGCCGTTATTTGGCTCGCTGCCTCCGTCATGCCGTACGTCTCGAGCACGGGGATGCCGGTGTTGGCCTCAAATCGGGCCGAGGTGGCGACGGGGAGGGGGGCTGAGGCGGAGCGGATGAATCTGATCCGTTCTGGGACCGTTTCGTCCTCCCCGGGATCGGCCAGCCGCGAGATGATGGCCGGGACGGCATTGATCCAGGTGATTTGGCGCTCGCCCATCAGGTTCCAGAAGTTGGTCCGGTGGAACCGGTCATCGAGCACGAGGGTCGAGCCGGCGACGAGCGTGGCCAGCAGCCCAACCACTTCCGCATTGATGTGGAAGAGGGGAAGCGAATTGAATCCCCGATCGCTCGAGGTGAGACGGTGGTGGGCCACCACGTTGCCGGCTGTGTGCAGAAGTTGCTCTTGGGGCAAGGGGATCACCTTGGGTGCACCGGTGGTGCCCGATGAGGCCAGGACCGCACCACCAGAGGCGCCTCTGCCATTCGTGGAGAGCCGCCGAGGGTCACGGCGTTGTGCTCTCGAAGTGTCCTCCCGATAACCGACCCAGTCGAGATCGACCCAGTCGACATCGATCCAGTCGACATCGATCCCGTCGGGGGCGCGTCGATCGGCGAACACCAGTTCTGCCCCTACCCGCTCGAGGGCGGCCGTCAGCCCACCGGCTCCGTACGCCGGGGTACCCGGATCGAGGGGAGCCGCCCAGCATCCAGCGGCCATGGTCCCCAAGAACGCGACCGAGAAATCAATCGGATCGCTGATGACGAGACCGACGGTCGAACCCGCGGGAAGGCTGAGCTCTTCGAACTTACGCGCCCATCGATCGGCGGCGGCGTCAAGCTCTCGGAAGGACCGTCGCCGATTCTCGCGGGCGTGCTCGACATAGACCTGGTCGCCCTGCGAAAGGGCGCGAGCTCTGACGAGATCGGAAACCGGCCCGCCACATCGTCCGCTGTTTGGGGACGGGTCCACCTCTGAGGTGAGTATCGACACCTCAGTACATCATTCTGGGGTCGGTGTAATGCTTGAACTCGATCAGGTTGTCCGACGGGTCACGCAGAACGAAGGTGCGATGGACTTCCACCAAACCCTCGAAGCGGACATTCAGCTCACGAAACACCTCGATCTTGCGCTGGAGGCACAGCCGGTGCAGCGCCTCGAACTCCTCTCCCTCGCGAAACGTCACACCGAAGTGACGGGGGTAGAGGGCCAGCTCCCCACTACGCTCGGCCGGTGGTTCGGTCAGATGGCATACCAGCTGGTCACCGAAAAAGTCGAGGGTAATGCGATCTGGGTATCGCCTGGCCAGCTTGCACCCCAGTTGGCGGACATAGAAATCCTCGGTGTCTTCCAAGTGGTACGCGGGTATCGCCAGATGAAAGGCGTCCCTACTCTCTCTCACGCATACCACCCTCGAATGAAATCAACGTCTCGGCTCGAAGTCCGAGTCGGATGGTCTCGAGGCCCAGAACAGCGGTGGCCGCCACATTCCCGAGATTCACGTTCGGCCCGAGCCGCTTCACGAAATAATTCTGCAGCTCCGACGACGGCGCTTCAAACAGGAGGTTCTCGTGATTGAGGTCGCAGGTGAGCAGCTCCTCTATGAGCCCGAAGCGCAGCTCGCCGTTTGGCCGGCAAATGCCTGACTTGCCGCTCTCTCGCGCCTCTAAGGTCACGAGCTCAGCTCCTGAATCAAGGTCTTCGTGAATGCATTCGATCCAACGGCTTGGCGGCAGGTTCTCCGACCTCTCCGCATCCTTGAATCCCACCTCGGAAATAACCCGGAAGTCATCGGACAACTTCCTGATGTACCCCGCCTTCTCCGGATTTGTCAGGTCGATAGTTCCGTTCGAGACCTCGACGTACTGGCAGGAGAACGTGTTGCAGAGGTTGCGGTAGTCGTCCAACCGATTCTGAAGGACGAACTTCTCGAACAGGGTGCCGCCGAAATAGAAGTTCACGCCCACGTCGCGTAAGACCGCGATCTTCTCGCTGAGGTCGTTGGTGACCAGTGCGGTCCCCCACCCGAACTTCACGAAATCGAGAAACTCCGCGCCACTCTCCACGACATCGCGGAAGTAACGGGTTGGAAGGCCGCCGTCGACGACCATGGTGATTCCGGTCGACCTTGGCTTGCTTGGCCTTTCAGGAAGCTGCAGGGCTGTGGGACGCATGTGACCCTCCGTGCTCATTTCGGATATTTAACATTTCGTGGCGTGGACAACAGCTGGCTGGCGGACGCCCCAGACACTGCCATTGGGCACTATGTCCCATTGGCTGTCGCTCATGGCCACGCCGGCGCAGTAGGCCCGTAGGGCTCGAATGGTCCCCCCATGCGTCACCACCACTACATCGCCCCCTCCAAGAGGCTCATCTTCTAGCCATGTCATGAATGTCCCCACGCGAGTGTGGAGGTCGTCGAGTGACTCCCCTCCAACCGGACGCGCCGAGGCGTCGATGACCCGCTCGTCACGGATTCCCGAGTGCTGCGAATCAAGCGCAGCAAAGACTTGGCCTTCGAGCACGCCGAAGCAGCGTTCGCGCAGTGCCGGGTGCCTCTGCACAGGGAGATCCAGTGCCGTGCCGATCAACGCTGCTGTCTGCTGGGCGCGGGTCAAATCACTGGCATAAATCGCCTGAACTCCAGTTCCCTGTAAGCGATGCGCTACTTCGAGTGATTGCGATTGGCCCTTCTCCGTCAGTACCGGTCCGTCTGCGTGCCCTTGAATGAGCCCGAGGTCGTTCCACGTGCTCTCACCATGTCGCACCAGCCAAATCGTCCTGCTGTCGTTTTCGACCAAATTCACTACTACTAAGCATGTCCAATTCCGCTGAGTTACGACTGTGAACCCGCCATGAACGCCGTCAGACTTGCATTTTCCTGAGATACACCTGGGAATTCGCAACAAACAGGGGCCCATCCACCACCCTTACCCGATAACGCGCAACGGCATACCCTCCAAGAACCCGCCAATGTCCTCGACGACTTGCTCATACATGGCGTGGAAACCCGATTCGCTGACATAGCCGAGATGCGGGAGGAGGACCGCGTTCTCAAGACTGGTCAAGGGGTGCCCCGAGGGGAGTGGCTCTTGGTCAAACACGTCGAGGCCCGCCGCGCCGATCGTGCCGTCGCGCAAAGCATCGACCAACGCCTGTTCGTCCACAATGGGACCCCTCGACGTGTTGATGAGCACTGCGCTCGGCCGCATCAGGGCAAGATCCTCGGCCGCGAAGAGACCACGGGAGCGGTCGCCGAGTACAAGATGGATAGAGAGAACGTCGGATCCCGAGAGCAGATCCGACTTGGAGACCGGGCGAACGCCGAACTCAGCCGCCCGCTCTTCGGTCAGATTTGGGCTCCACGCGACGACATCCATACCGAACACCTTGGCCGGAGCGACCATGGCACTGCCCAGCCGGCCCAGCCCGGCCAGGCCGAGGGTCATGCCGGCCAGGTTCAGCGGGAACCCCGTCTGCCACGCGCCCGACCGGATCGCTCGGTCCTCAATGGTCACCCGCTTCAGCGTCGCAAAGATAAGGGCCCATGCCACCTCGACGGGGCTGGGCAGCCCGGAGCCTGCCTGTGTCATGCCTGTACCCGAGACGACCACTCCCCGCGAGCGCAAGAACTCGATATCCACCGAGGCATTGCCCATGCCGGTGGTGACCAGAAGTTGCAGATTGGTCAGTCCCTCGAGCAGCGCCTTGGGGAACGCCGTCCGTTCACGCATGAGGACGAGCACATCGAAAGGAGCAAGAGTCGGCACCAACTGATCGGGGGCGAGCGTCTCACGAAAGAACGTCACCTCGACCCCCCGCCCGAGCGATCCCCAATCGGCGAATCCGCTCGCACGTCCGAGATAGTCGTCAAGCACCGCGACTTTGGTCATGGACCCCAGTCTTCCAGTCCGAGAACCTCGCCTGGGCCCGAGCTGTCGATTTTGCGTATCCGGTCTTCTAAGAATGAACGTTCGACCGCGTTCTCACTCAAGAGGAGAGCCTCTTCGTACGCCATACGCGCCTCGCTCATCCGGTGCAGCTTGTGAAGAAAGTCGGCACGTGCCGAAGCCAGGTAGCCGTACGTGGACAGAAGCGAGTCAGTTGCGAGTCTGTCGAGAGCGTCGAGACCGGCCTGCGGCCCTTCGGCCAAACCCACGGCAACCGCATGATTCAAAGCGACGACGGGCGACGGCCAGATCTGCATGAGTACGACGTAGAGGCCCACGATCTCCCGCCAGTCGGTCGCCTCCCATGTGGGGGCCTGGGCATGCACCGCCGCGATGGCTGCCATGAGCGCGAAGCGCCCAGGAGGCCGACGCTGGAGTGCATAGCGCACGAGGGCGATGCCTTCGTCGATGGCGGCCCGGTCCCACCGGGCGCGGTCCTGATCGGCGAGCAGCACCAATTCACCCTTAGCTCCGAGGCGCGCCTCGGAGCGGGCATCGGTAAGGAGGATCAACCCCAGAAGCCCGGCGACATCGGCATCGTCAGGCAACAACGAGTGCAGCACGCGGGCCAAATCGAGCGACCTCTCGATGAGGTCTCGCCGCACCAAGTCGGGACCGACCGGTGCGGTATGCCCCGTTGCATAAAGGAGGTGAACCACAGTGAGCACCGCATCGATACGAGTGGGAAGTTCCTCCACTGGCGGCACTCGATACGGGATGCGCGCAATGGTGATCTTCTTCTTGGCACGGGTGATGCGGGCTGCCATCGTCGCCTCGCCGACCAAGAAGGCACGCGCCACCTCGGCCGTGGTCAGCCCACACAGAAGGCGAAGCGTCAGCGCGACCTGGGCGTCAGAGCCGATCGCGGGGTGACAGCACGTGAATATCAGCCTGAGGCGGTCGTCAATGATCTCGGGCGTGTCCGTTTCACCGGGTCCGGGTTCGGCCTCGTCTCTTTTCTCGACGAGCATGGGCAACGAGCGGCCTAAGGTTGCCTCCCGCCGCACCACGTCGATGGCGCGGCGGCGCGCCACGGTGGTCAACCATGCGCCTGGCTTGTCGGGGATGCCCCGTGAGGACCAGGAGGCCAGCGCACGGGCGTAAGCCTCCTGAACGCACTCCTCCGCCAGATCGATGTCGCCGGTGAAACGCACCGTCGCGGCGAGCACGAACGCCCACTCGCGACGGTGCGCATCGGCCACCGCGGCCTCGACCGAGGCCGCCTGGGAAAGGGGCGCCGTGTTCAGTCGAAAGTCCTGATCGGTCGCACCTCAACTCCACCCGCCGGCATCGGAACCTGCTTGGCCAAGGCGAGCGCCTCGTCCAGGTCGGCCGCCTCAATGAGGTAGTACCCACCCAGCGCTTCCTTGGTCTCGGCGAAGGGTCCATCGGTGATGACCAACCCTCCCGAAGAGTCTTCCCGCAGTGACGTCGCCGTTCCAGTGGGCTGAAGGGCATTGCCACCTCGAAGTGCCGATCCATTGCGCTCTTGGAACTCGACGTGTCCTTTCATCATCACGTTCGACGTCTCGGCATCGGCTGCGTCCAGTGCTGCCTCATCTCCGTAAATGAGAATGAGATATTCGGCCATGGTGTTCTCCTCTCTCCGTCGGCCCGCCGTTGGGCCGCTCACTCATTACGACGAACGCCCGATGACGGAATCGACACCGAATTGTGGATTCTTCCCCCCCTTCGTATCCCATTTGATGAGCTCGAGGACCCGCCGAAGGCCGCCGTGCCATGCCTGACCCGCGTCGGCTCAGTCCTGGAGCATCCCGTACGAGCCCCCTCAGAGGGCGCGCATGGAGTTGTTGCGCGCATCGTGGGTGACCTCGGCCAGGCCGAGCGCCTCGAGCAGCGGCGGGAGGTACATCCCGAATCGACCGCGATATCCGTTGCGCAGGCCGTACCAACCACGAACTGGATTGTCAGACGACCGCCCCCACGCCTCCACGGTGCCTTCCGCCGCGGGCTTCTTCTCGTCGGCCGCGCCGAGCGGGACCCAGCCCCCTCTGGTTTTCAGCCACGCATGGAGATCGTCTATGGCTCTCAAGTGATATTTAAGGGTGGTTGAACCCACCTGGCAGACCAAAGCGGGCGGATCGGACTCTTCGTCTCTGTACATCGTGTAGGTCGAGCTGCCCGGTGGCGTCTTCAGCTCCCACGGCTCTTCTCTGCTTCCGGCAGTCATGATTCTTCTCCTCTCGCTATTTCGGCCCGAAAATGCGGGAGCAAGGTGGTCCAACCGACACGATTGCGGTTGCGCCACTGCTCTCCCATTTGGCCCAGACGTTGCCAGCCCCGATGCTCGATCTCTAGCCGAGTCGAGCACTCGCTCAGCGGGTGGAACTGGATCACCACTTCGGTGGCGCTCGAGTGGTCAGTCCCGAGGTGCCACAAGTACGCCAGCTGCTTCGGCGGCTCCCAGAGGGTCACTTGGCCCCAGTCATGTTCAAGACCATCGCGGGTTCGTTCGTAGATTCGTCCTCCGACGCCGGCCTGAAGGACCACGAGTTCCGCCTGTCCGCTCACGGTGTGGTCCAGTGGCCACCAATTTCCAATCCTCGTCGTCCAGATATCGAAGGCGTGCTCAGCCGAGCAGGCGACATCGAAGGTGAATCTGAGCGGCTCCGTCACACTCTTGGCCTTGGGTCGGTGTTCTCGGCCAGCAATCTGAACCGCGCCGCGGCATCACCCCAGATCCCCTCAAGATATTCCTGAACGGCACGCATCCCCTCTGATTGGAGGTGATAGATGCGTCGGGTTCCCTGCGCGTGTTCGGCCACCATCCCCGCGTCCTTCAGCAGCCGGAGATGACGAGAGACTGCAGGGCGACTGATCGACATTGCGGCGGCGATCTCCTGAACCGGCTTGTCGCCTGAACTGAGGAGACGCAGAATCTCGCGTCGATTGGGATCGCCGAGAGCCTCGAAAGGATCACCGGGCGAGGGAGAATGAACCATGACGGTCAGGCCACCTTCTCTTTAGTGAATTGCAGCACACAGTTGGTAACTAAACGGCTACCGTAACATGGAAGTTACCGAATCCGCGGCGCGGATTTCGTGACGTGTTCTCCGGAGCTCCGCCGCATGTCTCGCCTGATTTACCGGGCGGAGAACGTCACCTGACCTGCCCGCCGACCACCATGGTGGGAAGATTCCGGGGTAACCAGGCGTTGATTAAAAGAGCGGATATCCACCACTGAGTCAGAAGGAGTTGGTGTGACGAGCACGTACAGCAAGGATCCGGCAGCCATTGCCCGATTGAACCCTCGCCAATATGAGGTCACCCAAGAGGCCGCCACAGAACCGGCGTTTCACAATGAGTTCTGGGACCACAAGGAAGCGGGCCTCTACATAGACATCGTCTCAGGCGAGCCGCTCTTTACGTCGACCAAGAAATTCGATAGCGGATGCGGTTGGCCCAGCTTCACGGCTCCCATCGAGCCCGACAACGTCGTGGACATCGTGGACCAGAGTCACGGGATGATCAGGACCGAGGTTCGCTCCACCCATGGCGACAGCCACCTCGGGCACGTCTTCAACGACGGACCACCCGAAGAGGGCGGTCTGCGGTACTGCATCAATTCGGCGGCCCTTCGCTTCGTCCCGTACGAAAGCCTCGAGGCTGAGGGATATGGCCAGTACAAGAAGTTGTTCGACAATCCCGCGACCACCCAGGAGGTGGCTCAATGACCACAACAGAAAAGGCAGTCCTCGCCGGCGGTTGCTTCTGGGGAATGCAGGACCTCATTCGGAAGCGTCCTGGCGTGCTGTCGACTCGGGTCGGCTACACGGGAGGTGAGGTCGCCAACGCGACCTATCGCAACCATGGAACCCATGCCGAAGCCATCGAGATCACCTTTGATCCCAATGAGACCTCGTATCGCGATCTGCTCGAGTTCTTCTTCCAAATCCACGATCCGACGACAAAGGATCGACAAGGAAACGATATGGGCAAGAGCTACCGGTCGGCCATCTTCTACCAGGACGACGCGCAGCGCTCTGTGGCGGATGACACCATCGGCGACGTCGAGGCATCCGGCCTCTGGCCGGGCAAGGTCGTCACCGAAGTCGTGCCCGCAGGACCATTCTGGGAAGCCGAGCCCGAGCATCAGGACTATCTGGAACGTTACCCGCAGGGGTATACGTGCCACTTTCCACGCCCTGGTTGGGTGCTGCCACGCCGAAGCGACAAGGTCTCCACCTAGGCATCAGGGCATGGAAGGGCTCCCTCTCGGAAATGGAAGGGAGCCCGCGGTCCGCGGCGCGCCCTGAGGGCGCATAATGCAGAGGGCGCATGCATCACTGCAGTGCTGCACGGAGGAAGGAGGCATGCGATGTTCCACCATCACAGCAAAAAGCCCGCGGACTCGCCCATTGCATCTCCACGACTACACGCCGTAAGGCTGCTGAACGATCCTCAGGAACTTCAGGCCGCAGTCGAACGAGCACAGGCATTCGAGCGGCGAAGAGTCGATAAGTATCAGCGCCGGGTTGGCGCCTACGACCGATTCCTGAGCGCTTCCGAAAGCAAATCCGCCGTCGTGATCCCTCTCGAATCCTCGGCCACGGTGCCCTGATTGGCAACTTCCGCTCGCCGAGGGGCAGTTCTTCGCCGTCCCCCTCATCCGAGACCGAGGGATCCAGGTCGGATGACGGCTGGCGGATTGACCGGGGTTCACTGTGGGGGAAAGTGGCCATCCCGGCGAGCCGCCCCCCGGGCTACTCCAGCCCGTCTTGCTCCTTGTGATGTAGGCGCTCGTCCTGGTCCTGAGCGGGTTCACACGCCGCACCCGCCACAAATAACGCACGCGGCAGGTGACCTTTGCCCCTACTGGCCACGATTCGAACCGGACAAGACTCTTCGTAGGGCTCGTCTGGGCCCGCACCCGGGCATGTCGCTCGGAGCCAGGAGGCACGATGCCCGACCGCATGATCAGCCGGAACGAGGGCCCGGCCAAGTCGGCGGTCCCGGATTATCTCGAAGCTGCGACGACAAAAGCCCCCCGCGACAGTGGACCGCACCTCTTGATCCTTCCTTCAGATGGGCCGCCCGACGCCTCTGTGCTTGAGCCCACACGGCCCGTAGCTCTGTCGTTCCGTGGCGTCACCCACCGCTACGGGACCCGGATTGCCCTCGATCGCCTGGACCTGGAGGTTGACCAAGGTGAGGTGCTTGCGCTCCTCGGACCGAACGGCGCCGGCAAGTCGACCACGATCTCCGTGTTGCTCGGCCTGCTCCGACCACAGCACGGATGCGTCGAGGTTCTCGGCAGCGACCCACGCCTGGCCGTGGCTGATGGCCGGGTCGGTGCCATGCTTCAGTCCGGCTCGGGCATCGGTCTACCCCCTGGCGTCCGCGTCGACCAGGCCCTCGGCCTGATCCGGCGGATGTACCGGCGACCCTTGCCGCTCGCCGAAATCGTCGAGCGCGCCGACATCAGCACCCTCCTGCGCCGGCGGACCGACCGTCTCTCAGGCGGCCAGGCCCAGCGAGTCCGCTTCGCCATCGCCATCGCCGGCGACCCCGAGGTCGTGTTCCTCGATGAACCCACGTCGGCCATGGACGTGGAGTCCCGCCAGTCCTTCTGGCGGATGATGCGGGACTTCGGGAACGAAGGTCGCACGGTGCTCTTCGCTACCCATCAACTTGCGGAGGCAGATGAGATCGCCGACCGCGTCGTCGTACTCAACCACGGAAGGGTGGTGGCTGATGGCCCCGGGGCCACCCTCAAGGCGGCCGTGCCGACCCGGCGGCTGCGCTTCGTCACCGATTGCCCGAACCGGGCGGCGCTCTTTGATCTCGATGGCGTGTCGGAGGTCGACCTCGCGGGCACGGGAGTCTCAATCGACTCGCTTGATGCCGACGCCACCATCCGCGACCTGGTCGGCCGTGGCGTCCCCTTCCGCGACCTCGAGGTCACCGGGGCGGGACTAGAACAGGCGTTCGTGGCGCTGACCGGCGTTGGCTTCGTCAAGTCCAACACCATCCCATCCGAACCCTCCGAGAGCCTTTCGACCGACACCATGGACGGGGACGGCACGTGACGGATACTTCGACCCTCCCGCCCAACCTCTCGGACGATCCCCCTACGCGCTCTCGAACGGGCCTGAGGGCACGGGACGGCCGCCGCGGCCGCCTATCGCCACTCCTGGCCTTCGGCCGATTCGAGGTGGGACGGCTGTTGCGGAGCTGGAAGTTCCTCGCCATCACCGTCGGCTTCCCGGTGATCTTCTACATCCTCTTCCTCGGCAACCAAACCGCGGGCAAAATCGTGGACGGCACCGTTCCTTGGCGCGTGTATCTCATGGTCTCCATGTGCTCCTTTGGGGCGCTCGTGGCCGCCCTCAACGCAGCCGGTACCAGACTCTCGATGGAACGTGCCTCCGGCTGGGCCCGCCAGCTGCGGGTCACCCCGATCCCCGCATGGTCGTACGTGGCCACCAAAGTCATCGCCAGCATGCTCGTGGTGCTCCCGGTCATCGTTCTGGTCGAAGCGGTCGGCGCCGGATTCGGCGGCGTTCGACTGGCAGCTACGACTTGGATCGGACTCACTTTCCTGCTGTGGGCCACGTCACTGCCGTTCGCCGTACTGGGCGTCTTCATCGGCTTCCTGGTAGCCACCGAAGCTGCATTTCCCGTCGTCACCGGGCTGATGTTCGTCCTCGGCTACTTCGGGGGCCTGTTCACCCCGGTCGACCAAATGCCGGGCTCGCTCCAGTTCGTTGCCCACCTCATGCCGAGTTATCACCAGGTCTCCCTGGCTTTGGCCGTCCTCGACGGCCAAACGCTGAGATTCAGCCATTGGCTGATCCTGGCCGGCTACGTGGCGATACTCGGACTGGCGATCGCGTGGAAGCACCGAATCGAAGAAGCACGCGGTCTCGCCTGATTGGATTTGCCACCAACGCGGTCCCCGCGGACAACGCACGGGTTATTTGCTGAACTGCTGCATATTCGTGGGTGTTGGGTTGACATGAATCTCACATTCATGTGACCATAACTGCCATGAATCGAAGCCGTGGCTACTCCATGACCGTTCGGTCCGAGAAGGCAGCGGCCACCCGCCAGCGCATTCTCGAAGTAGCACGGGCACTGTTCGACTCGCATGCCACGGACTTCACGCTCGACCAGGTTGCGTCGAATGCGGGTACCAGCGTTCAGACTTTGCTTCGAGCATTTAGCAGCAAAGAAGGTCTGCTTGATGAAGTAATCGGATCGTTGCGGAATCGTGAACCACTCGCCCTCAATGCGCCGCGGTCTGTCGACGAAACGGTCCATGTCCTCATCGACGACTACGAGGAAATCGGCGATCGGGTCATGCGGATCTTAGGAGAGGAGCATCGGATCCCTGGCTTCGCTGCCGTTGCCGATCTTGGCCGGCGCAGCCATCGGGCCTGGGTGGAATCTTCGTTTGCCAAGCCACTTGCCGGTTACCAGACGGCGGCTCGAAAACGGGTGGTCTTGGCTCTTCTTGCCGCTACTGACGTGTATGTCTGGAAGCTCCTCCGGCGTGATTTCAACCTCGATCGCGCGGCAGCTGAGTCAATCATCCAACGACTGGTCCGAGGCGTCCTTCTCGATGCCTCCTCTGAATAACGAAGCGGAGGAATGCCTTATGGCATCAATCATGTGGGCTTGTTGGGACGGAGGGGGCAACCTCACGCCGAGCCTCGGAATCGCCCGCGAGCTCACCGATCGTGGTCACGACGTCCACTTCTTTGGACGGCCTGACATGCTCGGACGTGTCGAAGCTGCCGGCTTCTCCGCAACCGCACTAGATGCGGCCCGCACCGATCTCGATCGGTACTCATTTCATCCGCTGGCCGAGGTGTTTGGCTACACAAGTTCGCCCTCCGTCGGAGAAGAACTCGTCGGTGTGGCTTCAGCGTTCAATCCGGACGTCGTGATTATCGATGCCATGTTCTCCGCCGCACTTGACGTTGCCCCTCGGTTCTGCCGTCCGACCGCCGTCATGCTCCACACGCTCTTAGATTCCTTATGGACCATGTGGCAATCGAACTTCACGATGCAGAGTGAGTCGAGGATTAAAGCTGGCTTCTCGGGCTTGCCACCGCTCGAGCTCCTGTGGGGTGATCGCGACCTCCTCCAGGTCAACGCACTCCACGAGTTCGATGGCTCCCCGGCGACTCGATGGAATCATGTCGTCCACGGAGCTCCTGTTCTGTCTACGGAATCTCGGGCGCTGCCGGTGGAGCTCCCATGGGAATCTGATGACCCGACCCCGTTGGTCCTGCTCAGTTTCTGCACCGTGGTGGAACAGCGCAGTCCCGAGATGTTGCAACGAGCGCTCGACGCCCTCGCAGCACTGCCGGTGCACGTTGTGGCTACGACGGGGGCGATTGTTGACCCAGGAGAGCTGGCCAGACCAACGAACGCCTACGTCGTTGCGTTTGCCGATCACGATCTCCTAATGAATGCTGCCTCGTTAGTCGTGGGTCATGGGGGGCATGGGACGACGATGCGTGCCCTGCGACACGGCATCCCGATCGTGGGGATCCCGGCCAAAGGTGGCGACCAGGCGCCAATCACGGAGATGCTTGATGAGTGGGGAGTGGGAGTTGCCCTGCCCGGTGACGCCTCAGTCGTCCAGATTCGATCCGCTGCCGAGGAGATCCTTTCCGATCCCACCTTTACCGACGAAGCTCGTAGGCGCTCCCGTGCGCTTGAGGTCTGCAATGGCGCCGCACTCGCAGCTGACTCCGTCGATGCGCTGATCCAGCGGACGGCATCATACTGAGCGACGAAATCTCGCCCGCACAACGGGCGAGTGCTCGTAGACAGCCGAGACCCACGATGTGGGTTGGTGTTGACGCCAAACTTGATCAATTGGCCGATTTCCACTCGTCGCGGCCTGGCGAACTCCCTCCCTCGCAGTCCCTAAAATCTGACCAACGATCGATCAGAAGTGAGTCCGACTCATGAAGGGTGGAACTTCGCGACTTTCGGGCCAGAGACCGGTCGGTGCCGCGGTCAGGGATCACCGTTCATCTGGGCCTTCTTCATGCGACGATAGCTATGCAGGATGGATTCCGTGTAACCGTTGGGCTGTTGTGCACCAAGCAATATCAGGTCGCGGGCTGCGGCGAACGCAAGCGAGCCCGAGCCGTCACCGAGAGGCTCGTAGCATGGGTCTTCAGCGTTCTGCCGATCAACCACCTGTGCTTGCCGCTGCAAGCTTGCGAGCACGTCGGAATCTGCGATGATCCCGTGCGCCAACCAGTTGGCGAGAAGCTGGCTGGAGATCCGCAGTGTGGCCCGGTCTTCCATGAGAGCCACATCGTGGATGTCGGGAACCTTTGAACAGCCAATACCTTGGTCGATCCATCGCACGACATAGCCAAGAATGGATTGCGCGTTGTTGTCGACCTCCTGCTGACGCTCGGCTTCACTCCAGTCCGGGTCTGAGGCGATTGGTAAGCGCAGGATAGCCTCAACGCCGACCGGCTTGCGCTCGGCCAATTTCTCTTGTATGGCGAACACATCCACCTCGTGGTAATGAATGGCGTGCAACGTCGCCGCCGTGGGAGAAGGGACCCAGGCGGTCGACGCGCCCTCCAGTAACTGCTCACCCTTGAGCGCCATCATGTCGGCCATGCGGTCGGGCATGGCCCACATGCCTTTGCCAATCTGCGCCTTGCCCGCAAGTCCCGTGGCGAGACCGACCTCGACGTTATGCGACTCGTAGGCTGACAGGAATTCTTGGCTGCGCATCTCGGCCTTGCGCACCACCGCCCCGGCCATCATCGACGTGTGGATCTCGTCGCCAGTGCGGTCGAGGAATCCCGTGTTGATAAAGACCACCCGTTCGCGGGCGGCGTGGATGCACGCTCTGAGGTTCACCGTCGTTCGGCGTTCCTCGTCCATTATCCCGAGCTTCAGAGTGTTTGGCACCAGGTTGAAGGCCTGCTCGATCCGGACGAAGGTCTCGACCGCGAAGGCAACCTCGTCCGCGCCGTGCATCTTGGGCTTGACGATATAGATCGCGCCCGTTCGTGAGTTGTGCAAGTCGGAATTGCGGCGCAGGTCGTGGAGGGCGCACAGAGTCACGATCACCGCGTCAAGGAGACCCTCCCCGACCTCACGACCGTCGCGGTCCAAGACGGCGTCGGTCATCATGTGATGGCCGACGACCCGTGCGAACTGCAACGCACGCCCGTGCAGGATGACCTTTTGGCCGGACTGGTTGACGTACTCGCGGTCGGGCCGCATCGTGCGCAGGAAGGTCCGTTCGCCCTTCGTCACCGTCTCACTGAGCGTCCCCTGCATCAAGCCCAGCCAGTTCCGGTAGCAATTCACCTTGTCCTCGGCGTCCACGGCCGCCACCGAGTCCTCCAGGTCCATGATTGTGGTGATGGCGGACTCCAGGACGATGTCTTTCACTCCAGCTGGATCGCCAGCACCGATCGGGTCCGTTCGGTCTAACTGAATCTCGAGGTGCAAGCCGTGATGGACAAGGACAACAGCGAAGGGGGCCGAAGGGTCGCCACAGCACCCGACGAACTGGCCGGGCTGCATAAGGCGCGATATACGGCCCCCAGAAAGACTCAGCTCGAGACCACTTGAACGCACTTTGTAGTCAATCGCATCGGCGTGCGAGCCGGTCTCAAGTGGTGCGCAAAGGTCGAGCAGCCGTCGGCCGCGCGCGATCACCTCTGCGCCGCGCGCTGGGTTATAGCGACCACTAGGCGCAAGCTCGCCGCTGCGGTCGACGGCGTCAGTGCCGTAGAGGGCGTCGTAGAGGGAACCCCAGCGCGCATTGGCAGCGTTGACCGCGAACCGCGCGTTCAGAATCGGGACGACCAGCTGGGGACCCGGCTGCGCGACGATTTCTCTGTCAACTCCGGACGTCTCGATCGTGAAGTCGCTCGGCTCCGCGACAAGGTAACCGATCTCCTGAAGGCTTCTCTCATAGTTTGACGAGTGGTTCGCGCCGCCTCTTACGCCACGATGAAAAGCGTCGATATGCCGCTGCAGGCGGTCCCGTTCGACGAGAAGCGCGCGGTTACGTGGTCCCAGGTCGTGCAGAATCGCGTCGGCCGCTGCCCAGAACTGCGCTGCTGTTAACCCGGTGCCCGGTAACGCCTCATCCTCGATGAAGGCCCGCAGGATGTCAGCGACCTGTAACCCGCTGCGCTGAACTCGCGATGCCGTCATAGGACACATTCCTCCATGTGAGCCCGATATGGCCCGGTGCGGCGACATCGCCTGCATCGTGATAGGCGCCTACCGATTTTCCGGTTTAGGCAAGAGATTCTTCGATAGTTGCGACCTGAGTCCCGACGGGGAAGGTCTGACCTGCTTCGGCCGAGCGGCGGAGGACCCCGCCGGTGCTCGCTTCGACCTCAGTCTCAACCTTCTCAGTCTCGATCACGTAGAGAGGCTGTCCTTCGCTTACGAGTGCTCCGTCCTCAACAAGCCATTCAGTCAAGGTTGCTTCAGAGGTCGCCAAGGACAGCTTTGGCAGTCGAACCGCAACGACGTCAGCCACCAGCGGTCTCCATGGTCCTGCGAGCTGCGGCAACGATTGACGAGGCTGTCGGCAACACGGCCGCCTCCAGCTCGCGTGCTGAGGGGATCGGCGAAAAACGAGCGCCGACGCGCTCGACTGGGGCCGCCAGTTCACCGAAGAGCCCCTCCCCGATACAGGCGGCAATCTCAGCGCCAGGTCCGGCGAAGGCGGTGGCGGAATGGGCGACAACAGCTCGCTTGGTCCTCCCCACAGATTCGAGAATACCTGCTGTGTCGAGTGGCACCAATGTGCGCAAGTCCAATACTTCTGCCTCAATGCCATCTTTGGCCAGCTCATCCGCCGCCGTCAGGGCATCGAAGACCGAGCGCCCGTAGGTCACAATTGTCACATCGCGTCCCGGCCTCTTCACCTCGGCTTCACCCAGTGGGATACAAAACGTGGGATCTGTCGGCACGAGTCCCCGCTGGCCGTAGGTCATGACCGTCTCCATGAACACACAGGGGTCGGGATCGAAGATGGCGGAAGTTAAGAGCCCCTTTGCGTCTCGCGGCGTGCTGGGCACTATCACCTTCAGTCCGGGAATATGCATGAACCATGCCTCGAGAGACTGAGAGTGGGTGGCGCCCGAACCCAATCCCCCGAACACCGCGGTGCGGATCGTGATCGGACATGTGGTGCGGCCGCCAGACATGAAGCGCAGCTTCGCCGCGTGGTTCACGATTTGATCAACAGCGATCCCAATGAAATCCATGATCATGATCTCGGGGATCGCCAACATCCCTTCCATTGCGGCTCCAATGGCCGCTCCGACGATTGCTGCCTCAGAAATAGGTGTGTCCAGTACCCGGTCAGCTCCATGCTTGGTGGAGAGACCAGCCGTGACGCCACTGACTCCTCCGGCGGGGTCGGCCAGGTCTTCTCCGAGCAGCACCACCCGTTCGTCCTGTGTCAATGCTTGGTCCAGCGCGAGCGAAAGAGCCTCGCGTACCGTCATCTCGATTTCGGCGTCGGGGCTCATCGTGCCACTACGTCCGCGTAGACGTCTTGGTCGAGCTGGTCGAGGGAAGGCGCAGGGCTGGCCAGCACCACGGCCACTGCTTCGTCCACTTGCTGTTTCGCTCTTTGTTCGATTTCCGCCGCCCCCTCCCGGTCGATCACTCCCGACGTGACCAAGCGATCCACGAATCGGTCGACCGGATCTGCTTGCTTTGCCGCAGCGAGCTCCTCGGGGGGGATGTACGCCATCTGGTCGCCGAAATAGTGACCGAAGAAGCGGTAGGTGACACATTCGATCAGGGTTGGTCCTTCCCCAGAACGAGCCCGTTTGACTGCGGCGGAGAGCACTGAGTACACCTCGAGCGGATCATTGCCATCGGTGCAGATCCCGGGCATGTTGTAGGCCGCGGATCGATCCGCCACGTGCTCGACATGCATTGTGTCGGCGATGGGGGTCATCTCGGCATACAGGTTGTTCTGACAAACCAATATGACGGGAAGCTGCCACGTGGCGGCGAGGTTCGCACCTTCATGAAATGACCCCGTATTGGTGGCCCCGTCCCCAAAACTCACCGCGACCACCCGGTCCGACCCTCGCGACCGAGCAGCCAAAGCGAGGCCGATGGCCACTGGTATGCCCGCGCCCACAATGCCGGTAGAGAGCATCAACCCGACGCTCGGATCGGAGATGTGCATGGTGCCACCCTTCCCACCACAAGCACCGACCTTCCGGCCAAGCATCTCGCCGAGGATCTCGACAAGCGGCACACCCTTTCCGATCTGGTCGTGCAGTCCTCGATAGGTTGTGACGAGGCGATCGTCAGTGCGCAAGGCAGCCGAAATGGCGCCGGCAATGGCCTCTTGGCCGCGCGAAGGCCAATAGGTGGTGAAAAATTCACCGGTAGAAATTCCCTTACGAATGCGTTCATCCGTCGCTCTGGCGAGCACCATGACCTCAAGCATCCGCTGCTGGATGTCAGGAGTTGGCACTGATTCGATCGGATTGGAGTCCCCAGACACAGATGTCACCTCAGCGCTCCTTCAAAATAGCTGACTCTCATTATCGTCGTCTTGACGGCGCGATGTTCCGCTCTGCGCGTGGCGCGACTCGGGCGATCGTTCTTGGACGTACAGCGTGAGAAATTCTGCGAACGCACGTCCTTGTTTGTCATCGAACGCTGCGAGAAGGTTCTTCTTGACTTCGCGTGCCGAGACCTCGCACGCGTCGGCGACCTTCTCGCCTTTGTCGGTGAGGAAGCATTTGCGGATTCGGCCATGATGGGGGTCGTCGAACCGCTCCAGAAGGCCGCTCTCCTCAAGCGGTCCAATGGCCGCGATGACTGCTTGTGGCGTGATGCTCAGCCGCCGCGCCATGTCAGAACTCGACAGTCCAGGCGACGAGCGAATTTGGGTCAGTATGCCGGCCTGGGTGGCTGTGATCCCGTGGGCGCGCATGGCCTCTTCGACGAGTCTGCGCTGATGAGTGAACGCCTTCTTCATAAGCCAGAGGATGTCCGGCACCTTGGCTGCTGCCATTACAGGATCGCCCGGTCCGCCTTGAGCGCCGCGATCTCTTCCCACGACAAGCCGAGGTCGAGCAGAACGGTCTCTGTGTGTTCACCGTGCTCAGGGGCCCGCATGGGGTGGCCGGGTTGCTCGTCGAACTGGACCGGAGGCGTCACCATTGGCACTGTCGTTCCGTTGGTCATTTCCACGTCAGCAATGTAGCCGTTGGCCTGGACCTGCGGATCATCCGCCATGTCGCCGGGACTTTGCGAGGCCACCCATTCGCCTTCGAACTGGTACGTGAGATGCTGGCGCCACTGGTCGAAGTCTCGCCCGGCAAAAATCTCCTCCAGCGTTTTGACACAGTCGTGGGCGTTCTCGCGGCGCGCTTCCATCGTCGCAAACCGCGGATCGGTGGCCATTTCGGGGACGCCCAGGGCCTGGCAGAGGTTGGGCCAGTAGCGATCGGGTGAAAGCATTTGCAGATTGATGAAACGGCCATCGCTCGTTCGATACGGCATCATCAGCGGATTCCAGGATTCGTAGCGACTCCCGAAGGCGCGGGGCGGGCCCCCCTCGTCCAGGCAGGCGTTCACGATGTCGATCTGCACCTGCCACATCCCGGCAGCGAGCAACGACACATCGACGATCGACGGTTCTCCGCTCGTGGCCCGGCGATACAGCGCGGTGGAGATCGCACCGGCGATAGTGAGACCGCCGACCACGTCCCCAAATGCGGGGCGCGGACCAGCCGGCCACTCCGACCCCGGAGAGGTGAAGACGTGCTGCATCCCGGTGCGAGCCCAGTACGCGCCGGCGTCGTAGCCGCCACGGTTGGCCTCTGGGCCGCGGGCGCCGAAGGCGGTGCCGCGTACGTAAATGAGGGAAGGATTGTCGGCGCGGACGTCGTCGACCTCTATATGCAGCGAGCGCCGCGTGTCGGCCCGCAGGTTGGTCACGAAGACATCTGAATTCCTCAGAAGGCGACCAAGGAGCTGCCGGCCCTCGGGGTGCTTGAGGTCGAGGCCGACGGACCGCTTCCCCCGGTTGGCCGACTGGAACTGCGGATCGATGCCGTTGTGGAGCTTGTGCAGCCCGGCGGTCACCAGCCCTCGGTAGGGGTCGCCCGTTTCGGGGTGTTCAATCTTGATGACCTCGGCCCCCCATTCGGACAGGACCGCTCCAGACATGGGGACGAACACATGCGACGCAACCTCGAGGATGCGCACGCCGCTGAGAGGAGCCGCCACGACGGTGCTCCTAGCTCTTTGCCGCGTTGGCGAGATCCCAGAGGTTCTTCACCTTGCGCTCCTTCAGTCCGTGCGAGACGATTGGAGACGTCATGGCCTACGGCTTCTTGGCGCAGAGCGCCGACGGTGCTCAGCTCGCGTGGTCGCGTGGCGAAGGGGTCGAAGGAGAAGAGCCGCATGGCGTTGGCATGCGTGACCTTGTCGATCTGCGCGTCGCTGAGGTTCTGCGACGCTGTCCCACACCACTTCGGGAGAGCGGGGCCATGTGGTGTCGGAGTGCGGGTAGTCGCACTCCCACGCCACCATGTCCTCGTTCATGGCGTCCGAGGTTGCCCATTCCGAACTTGTCGACGATGAAGCACGTGATGATGCGCTCCCGGAATACCTCGCTCGGGAGCTTGCCCCCGAGGTCCGGCAATGTCCACGCCTTGTGGTGCTCGTAGGTGTAGTCGGCACGCTCGAGGAAGTAGGGGATCCAGCCGATCCCGCCTTCGGCCAGAGCCACCTTCACATTCTTGAACTTCTGGAAGATGGGCGACCACACCAGATCAGCCGCGGTGGGGTAGATGTTGATGCCCGAGCAGGTGATCCGCACGTTCATCGGCGCATCAGGCGAGGTCTGAAGCCTCCCCACCGCCCGAGCCGATGTGCAATGGTCACGACGGTGTCCGTCTCGTCACATGCCGCCCAGAACGGGTCCCAGTGGTCGCCGTGGAGTGAGGGAAGCCCCAGCGCGTGGGGATTCATGGAGAAGCTCACGCAGTGAGATCCTTTGGCCGCGGTGCGGCGTATCTTCGGCGGCCATCAATTGGGGGTCCCACATCGGCGGGATCGTGCAAGGGATGAACCGCTCGGGATAGGCGCCGCACCAGGCGTCGATGTGCCAGTCGTTGTACGCCTGCAGCACGGCCAGCGCCAGCTCGGGATCCTGCGTCCACGCGTGAGGCGAAGAACTGACCGCAGAAACGGGGCATTGACGGAAAATTCAAAGAGCCGAGCACCCCGTTGGCGTTCATGTCCCTGATCCGCTCGTCGACATCGAAGCAGCCCGACGCGGATCTCATCGAAGTTAGTGGGCTCCAGCCCGTACTCCTCGGGGACCCGACCGGCCACGGCGTTCAGCCCCACGTTGCGGGTCTCGCCCTCGCCGAAGACCCATTTCTCGCCAATGTCATCGGAGATCAACTTGGGGGCCCGGTCGAGATACTTGGCCGGCAAGAAGTCGTCGAACAAGTTCGCCGGCTCAATGACGTGGTCGTCCACGCTCACTAGCACCATGTCTTCCATTTTCATCGTGTGCTCCCAAGTGCTGCGAGTCCGGCCAATGTTTCCTGGCGCCATGAGGATGGCGGTTCCTTGATGCGGTACAGACGCGCCGCGTTGTCCCACAGGATCTTGCCGCGGGTGTTCGAGTCGAGGTGCCCAAGGCCGTTCTCGATCGTCTCTTGAATGTTGCCAAATAAGCAGGTCGTGTGGGGGAAGTCCGTTTCAAACAACACGTTGTCGATCGGCACGAGATCCAAGAAGTGCTTTGGTGCCAACGACTCGAACCAGTAGGTGACGTACACGGACTGGCGGAAGAGGTCAGAGGGCAGCACGTCGCCTTTCTGTCGCTCACGGCCCGGACGGAACGCACCCAACCAGCTGTAGTCGGTGGCCTCCAGCATGAAGGGCAGCCAGCCGATCCCGCTCTCCACGGATACGAACTTGAGGTCGGGATAACGGTTGAGCACGCCCGAGGTGATGACGTCGCAACACTGCACCCCGTTCTTCATGAAGAGGGTGACTGCCATGAACGCCTGGGCGGCCGCAACACCGTGTTCGGCGAAGCGCTCGGGCCCCGACGCTTCGAGGGTGTCACCTCCGCTCCCGATGTGGAAATGAATGGGCAGTCCCGAGTCCTGGGCGATCGACCAGAGTGGGTTCCAGTAGCTCGACCCGAAGATCGGCAGGTCGAAGCGCTGCGGTTCGCCGGTGAACAAAATGCCTCGTGCCCCGAGCGGGATACACCGTTCGATCTCACGCACCGTGGCATCGACGTCCCAGAATGGTGTGGCGACGATAGGCAGCAAACGGTTGGAGTCGGCCGAGGACCACTCGAGCAAGAAGTCGTTGTACGCCTGCACACACACAAGCTTGAGATTCTCATCCTTCAACCGCAGGAAGTTCTGGCTGCCGAACCCGGCGACGTTGGGATAGAGCACCTGCGCCCAGATGCCCGCTTCGTCCATGTAGCGCAAGCGAGCGTCGGCGAGATAAGCGCCAGGATGGCAGTCCTCGTACGTCTGGGGATACTCGGGGGGGAACGTCGGCCAACCCGCCGGTGCGGTCACCCCTACCGGCGTCAAGCGCTGGTCGCCCAACACCCACGTTTCGGCAGTGCCGTTGCGCACCACGTGTGGAACGTCGTCGCGGTACTTCGCCGGCACGCCGCGACGTCCATACATCCCGCGGTTCAGTGATGTGACTGTCGGCGTCGATGATCACTTCTAGCTGGGCCACGTCCACCCCTCTCTGATGCGATGCAGCTCCCCTTGCGATGCAAGAGGCTTGCAGTCATACCGTAATCCGAATAGTAAATGCTTTCAACCTTGACGGGTCGCTTACCCACTCCCCGACGAAGAGACCAGATTGCCGCACGCCAACTTGCCTGCGGGAACGTAGGAGTGACCCTTGATCTCGAGCACCTGCTCGCAAGCCTTCTTGGGCACCCCAGCAAGGGTTCCGAAGTGTGTGAAATCCTCACCCGGTGGAGCGATCAGGCCGCCCGCGGTATAGCCGCTGACCTTACGCAGATCGGAGATTACGGCCTTACGTGTCGCGTTCGGGCCTGCGAGCTCCAGCCCCTTGATCATGAGGTCGGCGGACTCGTAGTCGTAATCGATGTTCTCGCCGGGAATGCCCCCCGGCCAGCTTGTGTATTTCTTCAGGTTGCTGAGAAAGAGTTTCGTCGGAGCATTGATGTCGTTTCCAAGGACGTTGATCGGCGCCGTGGTGTACGTGCCCTGCATGGTCGCCAATGCAGTCGGCTGGTTGAGGAGGGCCTGATCGTAGCTGGTGGCACACTCGTCAACGACCTTGCTGAGTCCTGCTTGTTTGAGTGCGCTCTCCACGGCGATACAGGTGGAAAGCGTGCTCAGCACCTCAACGCCGTTGCATTTTGATGACTTCATTTGCAGGGCAAAGGTCGTGAAGCTCACGTCACTAAGCGGCACCACTGCGTCCAGGCATTTGCTGATGCCAAGAGGCTTCGCCGCCGCAAATATGCCATTGGCCGCATTGATGGCGGTCGGAACATTGGCAGCCACCTGTGCCAACTTGGTGACGCCGAGGTTCTTCAAGACCACCTCGGCATCGTTGTAGGTGTAGTCCTTCCCGTTGATGGGCTGGTCGCTGATGCCGATGACACTGAACATGTTGGTGTTCGGCTCCTGGCCCCACTCCGGGCCGTCGGCGGCCGAACCAATCACTGGTATCCCCTCTTTGTTCAAATAGGGGGCGGCGCCGTACACGACCGAGGCATTATCGATGATCCCGAAGGCATTCTGGTCTTGGACCAGGGTTTGGGCCGCCGTCAAGTTTCCGCTCGACGTGGACTGGTCGTCCTCAATGACGAGGCTTAATTTGTGCCCGTCCACCCCGCCTGCGGCATTCTGAGCGGCAATGCGGGCTTCGGCGCCGTCCTGGGCCAGTGCGTAGTCCGAAGCAGCTGCACCTGTTTCGTCGGTAATCAATCCAATGACAATGGGAGCCTTGCTTCCAGCGGCTGATGCAGCCGTCGCCGACACTCCGACGAAGACTCCCGCCATGCAAGATATGGCCACACCCAGACGGATCCACCAAGCACTGAGCAACACAATCTTCCCCCCTAGCTTGTCCTGGCGTCCCCCGACTCCAAAATGGTAACTGGTTGTCACCATAACGACGATTGGGATGCAAGGCAAGGGGTGTGGCCACAAGCGAGCTCGTCCGGATGCGAATAAGGTCCAGAAGAATCACCACGAGGCGTCAGAGCTCGTCACCTTGGGCTGGCCGGAACACTTCAACCGATGACCGATACCGCGGCACAGTCGTGCCTTCACGTAAAGGAGACGACGCGAATGAGTTTGCTCGGACGTGCCCTGATTGGCGATACCTCGTGTCAGGGCGAGATCGAGAACGACCGGTTCCACGTCATCGTCGGTGATCCGTTCGGCACCTACCGCCGCAATGGACAGTCGATCCCTCTTGAGGACGTAACGCTCGGCACTCCACTCGAGGGAGTCCGGTTCTTCAATGTCATGGGGGGTTTCGTAGAGCCCAACACCGTTCGTGGCCCTGAACGCCTCGCGATGTGGCTGCCCAAAGCGACCGCATTCCCCACCGGTAATCACGGTGAAGTTCAGCTTCCGGCCGTCCTCACGGGACCGGTGCAAATGGAGGCCGAGCTTGCCCTTGTCGTCGGCCACCCGTTACGCAACGCATCAGTAGCCGAAGCCCATGACGCCATTTTCGGCTGGACCGTCTTCAACGACTTGACGGCGACCGAATTCGGCTTTGCGCAGGCCACACCCCTGTGGGCGACGGCCAAGTCAATCGACGGGTTCACGTCGTGGGGCCCTTGGATCCGACGCGACCTCACCGAGGAGCGGGTCATGGAAGGCCTCGACATCGTCGGCTACGTCAACGGCGAGAAGCGCCAGGAGGGCAACACCCAGTGGTTCGCCTTTACGCCGAGCGAAATGCTCAGCCATGTCAGTCACCTCATCGGTCTGCAGACAGGAGATGTCCTCGCGCTGGGAACCCCCTACCCTGCGCCAGACCTGACGATTGGCGATCACGTTGTCTGCGAGGTCCAAGAGGTCGGGACACTGCACAATTACCTCGTAGCTGCCAGTGGGAACGATCCGCAAACCTGGCCGCGGTCTCTATAAGGGCCGACCTCGTCGTCACCAGCGGTCGTAGTGCACCACCTCGTCGAGCGGCTTGCGCCGTAGTGAAGGAAACGGTCGGGCCGGGTAACCGAGGGGCATCGTGACAACGATCCGCGTCGGCTCGGGAATGCCGAGCCGTTCCTTGATCTGTGCCTCAACCCCGTTATGGAAGGTCGTGTAGGCAGCGCCCAGGCCCAGCGCGCGGGCAGCGAGAAGCAGGTTCTGGGCGGCATTGTGCGTGGCCGAGAGCATCATCGACTCGTCGGGAGCGCCAGCCGGGTAGACGTTGTGACCGCACACGAAGATCAGCACCGGGACCTGGCCGAAGTGCTCGAGCAGGTACCGGACGCCCGTCAATATTCTTCGCTGCGTGTCATCGGTATAACTCACACCCTCCCCCGCTATCGCGTCGAGGTTGAATCCAAATCGCTCGGTGATCACCGACGCGATGTCGCGGCGAACCGTTTGGTCCCGAACCACGACGAAGTCCCAGGGCTGAGAGTTGCCGGGGTTGGACGCCCGAGTCGCCGCCCACAACACCTGCTCGACGAACTCCTCGGGGACCGGATCTGGCTTCAGCCACCGCATCGAACCGGCAGACGCAAGCGCGTCGAACACGTCCATCAGGGTGCGTACTCCCCCGCCATTGTGTCGTCGCGCATACTGGAACGGATCATAGGGGGCTGGCGTCAGCCGACGCCGATGCCAGGTTTGTCGGGTAAGCGGGCGCCCGCAGCGTGGCGCCCCGCGACATAACCGAAGACCATCGTATTTGCAATGCTGGCACCGGCGCCCGGGTAGGTCCGGCCGGTCACCGTTGCCGTGATATTGCCGGTGGCATAAAGGCCTGGAATGGGCTGGTTGTCTTCCCCGAGCACCCGTGCGTACTGGTCGGTCACCACACCGCCGCACGTCCCCACGTCGTTGGGGTACACCTCGGTGGCGTAGTAAGGCGCCCGGTCGAGCGGCCCCACCGTGTGGTTCGGCTTGTACCCGGGATCGCCAAGACAGTCGTTGTACGCCGACTGGCCCCGTCCGAAGTCGGGATCGAGTCCTTTTCGTGCGTACCCGTTGAACCGCGTGACCGTCTGTTCCAAAGCTTCGGGCGGGACCCCGATTTTGTCGGCCAACTCTCTCAGCGAATCGGCCTGTTTGATCGCTCCGCTGTCGATGACCTCCTGAGGAATGCGACGCTTGAGCGGGTTTGCGGTTGCCGCATAGCGCTGGACGTAGCCTTCGTCGAAAACGAGCCAGCACGGGACGGCCTTCTGGGCGTACATGGCCTTGCCCACTTCGACATAGGAGTTCGACTCATTGCAGAATCTTTGGCCGCTCGTATCAACGAAGATCGCCCCCGGTCGCTGCCGGGCCTGACCGACCGATGCCGAAGCGGCACCGAGTGCGAAGCTCGTCGAGGGGAGCCACCATGCCTCGTCGAGGAGGTCCGTCTTGGCGCCGAGCCGCATAGCCGACTGGAGGACTTCGCCGGTGTCGCCGGGGTTGGCCACCGACCACTTGGCCTCGTTGGGCTGGTTTCCGCTGTACTGACGACGCATCTCGGCGTTGTGGCTGAAGCCTCCTGCAGCCAGGAGCACGCCCTTTCGTCCCTCGATCAACACGCTCTTTCCGTCGTGCAGAGCCCGCACACCGACGACCCTTCCGTCTTCGACGACCAGGTCTTCGATCGGCGACTCGGTCCAGATGGGCGGCTCGCCTTGCAGATCCATGAGGACCTTGACCATCTGGGCCACCAGGGAAGCACCATTTGTCAACAGGTCCTTGCGTTGCAACTGGGCCAGCTTGGTCCGTAGGAACACCCGAGCGGCCTCAGCGAAGTTCCTGGGCGTGCGATTGAAATACTGCACCGCCCTCAATTCGTTGGTTCTCATCACCATACCCATGCCCTTGGCCAGGCTGGTCGGCATTTTGCTTTGCCACGCGCCCAGCACACTGGCATCAAAGGGAACGCCCTCGACGCCCCGTCCCGCCTCGTTGCCGCCAGTGCGGTTGGAGTAGTAATCAGCCCATCCGGGACAGCGAACCAGTTTGACGCCCTTGCGCTGCAAGGAGGTGATCATCTCGGAACCAGCCCGAAGGAACATCTCCCGACGCTCGGGCGTCGAAGCGGGACCAACGTCACCTACCACCGCCTCCAAATAGGCGAGGCCGTCCTCGTGGGAGTCAGCCACGCCCTCGGCTCGCATCAGAGGGTTGTTCGGCAACCAGATCATGCCGCCAGACATACCGGTCGAACCACCGACCACCGGCATCTTCTCGATCACGAGGGCCTCAAAGCCGGCATCGAAGGTCGCGATTGCCGCGGCCAGGCCACCACCGCCACTACCAGCGATCACCAAGTCAACCGATCGATCCCATGTGGTCATGGTTTCCCCTCCCTATTGGCTTTTGTCGTTACTGATCGAAGTAGTTGTACATCTTCTTCCGATCTGGCGCCCGTGGACCCGGAGCTCCGAGACTGACCTTCGCCCGTACGGTCGCTCCCCTTTAGGCGCATGAACTGGCTGATGCCCCAATCGTTGGTCCCCCCAATGGGCGACACTAATCACGCGAAGACGGCGCGCCGACCAGAGCGGTCCATGCCCGAGAGGCGAGGTGGCGCAATGGAGTGCAGGGCAATAGTGTCATCCGCAAATAGGGGGAGCGGTGATTGCTGGCCGAAAGTTGGGGACTCGTAACGTCTTTGGGATCATCCCGGCGATGTTGCCTGGGTCGGCGCCGGTGAGGGGATACGCGGCGCCAATCCCGAGCACAACTTCGACGAGTCCCGGTCTCGATCGAGAAACCCCCCGCCCCCTGCACCACGAGAAGTCCATCGTATGACCAGACCACTTCTCGGCGTCCGCGTCGTTGAAGTCGCCTCACACGTATTCGTACCCATGTCCGGCGCCGTCATGGCCGAGTGGGGCGCCGAAGTGACCAAGATCGAGCACCCCGAGACCGGAGACCCCTATCGTGGCCTGGTCACCGCTGGAATCGGAAGGACGGCGGGTGGTGTGGATCCTCGTTTCCACTCAGCCAATCGCGGCAAGCGCTCGATCGCCCTCGACATCAAGCAGCCCGAAGGCCGACGTATCCTTTCCAAGCTCATAGCTACGTGCGATGTTTTCGTCACCAACCTGCGCGCTGGCGCTCGCCGAAATCTCCACATCGACGTCGATGACATACGCGCTGACAATCCTTCGGTCATATACGTACGCGGCACCGCCTTCGGCCCTCATGGTCCTGATGCGGGTCGCGGCGGCTACGACGCCGGTGCATACTGGGCGCGAAGTGGCATGCAACAGATCTTCACCCGTCCCGACGACGAATGGCCGGCGACTCCCAGAGCGGCATTCGGCGACGTGGTCGGAGGCCTCAGTATTGCCGGTGCGATCAGTGCCGCACTCTTTCATAGGGGCGCCACCGGAGAACCCTCGGTTGTCGACGCCTCGCTTCTTGCCAGTGGAATGTGGCAGATCCAAACGGACTTGATCAACAGCGTAATCACGCCACCCGAGGTCCGTCACGAGAGGGCGAGCTTCACCATGGACCGGTACCAAATGCCCAATCCCCTCATGGTCTCCTATCGCACCCGGGATGGACGCTTCATCTCCTTGCAAATGCTCTCACCCGAGCGCTACTGGTCCGATTTGTGCGTGGCTCTCGGCCAACCTGAAATGTCGAGCGATCCTCTCTTCGCTACGATGGACGCGCGCAGCGAGAACTCGCGAGCGTGCATCGAATGGCTCGAGGGTGTCTTCGCGGAACGTGACTATAGCGATTGGCTGGACATTCTGAGCCACTTCGAAGGAGAGTGGGTTCCCGTCCAGCACTCCTACGAACTTCCCGACGATGCCCAGGTTGAGGCCAACGGCTACATCGCCCAGGTCGACCTCGGTAGCGGCACCACCGTGCCCATGGTGGCGTCGCCGGTTCAATTCGACGGGCAACCGAACGTGCCGGAGCGAGGTCCCGAGCTCGGCGAGCATACCGAGTCCGCCCTTCTGGATCTCGGCCTGTCGTGGGAAGAAATCAACGATCTCAAAGAGCGTAAAGTCATTGGATAGCGTCCCTTCAGGGAGCGAGGAGGTACCACGTTGAGGTCCTACGAGGTTGTGTCAGCGGACTCGCATCTGGAAGTACCGCCGGACCAGTGGCGGTCATTTGTCGAGGTGGAGTTCCGCCAGTACGTGCCAAAGGTGATCCGTCTCCCGGACGGAACCGGGGACGCGTGGGAGATGCCTGGCGGAGGCATCATCCCGCTCGGCCTGCAGTTCGCCATCACGCGCCCCGGTGTCGAAAACCGCTACAAGTACTCAAAACCCATCGGGATCAGCTATGGGCCCGACGTCGCCGGAACAGGAGACGGCTATCGCAGGGTCCGCGAGATGGACGAGGACGGGGTGGACGCCGACGTGCTCTTCCCCGCCATCTTCGGCACTCGTGGCCTTGACCTTCCAGTCGAAGTTGATGTCGCCATATGCCGTGGCTACAACGATTGGTTGTCGCAGGAATACACAGCGGCCGGCCCTGAGCGCCTGCTCGGACTGGCCTTGCTGCCGAAGGGTGGAATCGAGGAGGCCATCGCGGAAATGCGCCGGATGGCGGGCCGTCCCGGTATCTACGGTGTGGTCAACTTCCCCGACTGCGAGCCCGGCGATGATCGGTTTTTCGAGGCCGCGGTGGAGCTGGGGATACCGTTGTGCTCGCATGCCGGGTTCCCGGCCCCGCGCGTGGAGTGGCCACCCAAAGGCGTTGATGTCAATTTGTCGAAGACGGGTGCCGCCGCGGGCTGCATCAAGTACATGCTCTCCGGGGTATTCGACCGGCTTCCCGGCCTCAGGATCTTCTGCGCCGAGACATTCTGCGGTTGGTTGGCCTACGCCTATCAGTTTGCCGATTCGTGGTACCAGGACTTTGGCCTCTGGGTCGACGCCGATCTGGAGCACGCTCCCAGCGAATACATGAAGCGCCATTTCCGGTGGAGCTTCATTGTCGATCCGTTGGCCATCCGGCTACGCGATCAAATCGGCATCGATAACTTCATGTGGTCGACCGACTTCCCACACATGAATACGGACTGGCCGCAGTCGCGGCAAAGTATCGACGAACAGATGGGCGACATCCCCGAGATCGACCGGCGAAAGATCATTCGTGACAATGCCGTCGAGTTCTTCAAGCTGCCCGCGATGGCCTGAACGGAGGAAGATGGCTTTTGATCGATTGGTATCCGCGGCCTCGTACGTTGAGGTTTCACCCGAGATCTGGGAGCCGTACGTCGATCCAGAGTTCCGCCGGTTCGTTCCCCGGGTGACCTCAGCAGGTGGGAGCGCGGCGTGGATCATGCCAGTTTCAGAGCAGATCGTCCCGATGCCGAGGAACCTCTTTATCTCTCCGTCGGGGAAGATCGCCGACACCGTCGAGTACGGAGTCGGACTCCCGGGCACGGGAGACGGCCCCCAACGACTGCGGGAACTCGACGAGGACAGCGTTGACGCGGAGGTCCTACTCCCCCCCTTCTACGGCAGCCGGCAGCTGCCCTCGCTGCCTGCCGAAGCTTCCATCGCCCTGGCGAGGGGCTACAACGACTGGCTGTCGCAGGAGTACACAGCCGTCGATCCTCTCCGTCTCATCGGAGTCGGGCTGCTTCCCGCGGCCACCCTCGGGGACTCCATCGACGAGCTTCGGCGCGTCGCAACTCTTCCCGGCGTGCAGGGCCTCCAACTCCAACAGTTTCCGAACGGCAGCGGAGCGCCCGCCCCTGAGGACGACGTGTTCTGGACTGAAGCCGTCAGTTCCGGTGTTGCAATGGTCGCGCACACGGAATTCGGCGGCGGTGCCATGGAAGACCCAACCCGTTCACCCGATCACTTCTTCACCATCTCCTTTTTGACCACAAAGGGCGGTGCACCGTACTCGGCGTCAGAAATAATCACGACCGGGGTCTTCGATCGCATTCCTGACCTGCGGATCTATTACGTCCACGGCAGTATCGCCTGGGTCGAGTACTGGGGAGAGCAAGCCGACGATCACTATTTCCGCCATCGATACTGGGCGAACTCTGATTTGCCGCACCCGCCGAGCTACTACGTCAAGAAGAACCTGATGCACAATTTCAGCGTTGACCCCGTTGGGTTGCAGATTAGGGACACGCTCAATCTTGACAACGTCATGTGGTCGCGCGAGTTTCCGGCTTCGCATGGCACGTTCCCGGGGTCCGTCAAGACCATCGAAGAGCAGTTCGCCAGAGCGGGCGTCTCCGACATCGAGGCGAAACGCATGTTGGCCGATAACGCTCTGTCATTCTTCGGGCTCGCTGAGCCGGCACTATCAACAGCCGCTGATTGACAGGGTGTCGGCGGAAGTGATGCACAGCATCGGCGCAGTCGTTCCTTGTGGGGTTACCATCGGTTCGGAGTTCTGATAGCTGGGATATGGGAGGGCGTCACATGCTGAAAGAGCAGACAGGGCGGGCCGCATTGCCCGTCATCCATGCCATGACAAGGCCAGATCGGGTACCGGTTGCCCGATATTACGATCCCGAGTTCTACCAGATGGAATGCGAGCTGCTCTGGCCGCATGTCTGGCAGATGGCGTGTCGGCTGGATGAGATCCCCCAGCCGGGAGACTTCGTCGAGTACGAGAACCTGGGCAAGTCGGTCGTGGTGGTAAGGACGAGCGCAAGTGAAGTCAAGGCGTACCACAATGCCTGCCGTCACCGGGGAGTAAAGCTGGTGGAGGACCGAGGGAACCTGCCAAGTGGCTTCATCTGTCCGTTCCACGGCTGGTGCTGGGGGATCGACGGTCAGAACACGTTCGTCCTTCAGCGCGAGGCTTTCGCCGACGACAACCTCGACGTGTGCGACATCGCCTTGGCCGAGTGCCGCGTCGAGACAATGGGTGGGTGCGCCTTCATCAACCATGACGACAATGCCCCCTCATTACGGGAGAGTACGGAACCGTTCGCGAGTACCTGCGACGCGTGGGGTGCGGAGTCACTGCGCGTTGAGTGGTGGGCATCCGCTCGGCTGCCGGTTAACTGGAAGCTGGCGATGGAGGCGTTCATGGAGGGATGGCACACTATGCAGACCCATCCCCAGCTGATGACGCTCCCGCGCTGGATGGCCGAGGGCTCAGGCAGTCGGACCGACTCCCAGGTGTTCATCGACGCCAATATCCACAGTATGCGTACGTTGGGCGTGGGTATGGCTGGCATGGTTCACGAGAAGGACGTCAGGATCGCGGAGGGTCTTCGGGACTTGGAGCTACCCGCCGATCCAGCCTTGGCCGGTCAGATCTGGCGGATGAAACTAAATGACGCCATCGTCGAGTGGAACCGGAATGCGGGAATGAAAATTCCCGATCTCAACGCGCTGGATGCTGCGGGAGTGGTGTCGCCGGTGGAGTTCTGCTTCCCGCACTATTTCCTCCTGCCGATGTTCAGCAGCGCCTCGTCGTATCGAGCGCGACCGCTTGGTCCAGAGGAGACGTTGTTCGAGATCTGGTCGTTGACCCGCTATCCCGAAGGTGATGATCGGCCGCGCCCCGAGCGGCCGGAGCCAATGGCCCCTGACGATCCGCGCTGGCCGCCGATTCCCGGGCAGGATTTCTCCAATCTGCCGAGGCAGCAGAAGGGCCTCCACGCCGGAGGCTTTGAGTACATGCGGCTGGGCGCCGAGGTCGAGGGTCTGATCGGCAACTACCAGCGCCTCATAGACGGATATCTGGTCGGCTTGGGCCAGGACCAACTGTTGCCTGCCGTGCAGAAGGTCAACGGACCCTTCAATCTCCCGCCTGTGGACCTGGGTTTCTGAACTTGGCTGACGAACCTTGCTGACGCAGTTCCGCATAGCAGGGACGAGGCCGGGGGCGAAACGAATACGCAAAACCACTTGCGGAGCAGATGGGTGCGTGTGATACTCCGGCGCGATCGGTTCGTGCGAGAAAGAGGTACTCATGTCCAGACCGGCGACGCTCGAGGAATTCGCCGACCGGTTCGAGATCGATGAGTTGCTGAACCGCTACGTCACCGCGCTGGACGACAACCGATTCGAAATGCTCGACACTGTCTTCACGCCAGACGCTCATCTCTCCTACGCTGATGCGGGGATCGACGGCGACTTTGTAACCGTTCGCGACACACTCGCCGCGGTGCGGCCTGCGTCCAGGGTGTGGTTACATCTCGTGGGAAACCGACGCGTGTCGGTGCAGGACGACCGTGCTCATTCGGTCTCAACATTTTTCTTTGTCGGCGTATCGCAGGAGGGCGCGACGGGATTCACCGGAGGTGAGTACCACGACGAGCTGGTGCGCACCCCCGGGGGCTGGCGTATCAGTGAGCGAATCGAGCGGCAGCTGTGGGCCGCTGCGGACAGTCTGGGCGGTGTCCCTCCGTCTTGAGTCCGGCGGCTAGATGCTCTTCAAATCCGTTCCGTGCCCGATGCGTGCGCGGAACACACCGTCTTGGCCGATGTCGGTGATTTCGATTGTGTGAAACTGGGCGCGCTCATTGGACTCGATTTCCTCGACGGTCCAGCGTAACTCGGAGAACACGAACCAGTAGGAAGCATAACGCTGTACCAGTTCGATGTCCCGAACGTTGTAGCGATCGTAGAATGCGGTCAGATATTTATGGGCGCCATCGATATCGTGGATGTCGGTGACCGTCCGGGAATCGGTGACGTAGTCACGGATCCCGATCTGGGCTTTAGGATGTGTCGCCTTTACGATGCCGTCCACATCGCCACCACGGAGCATGTGCAAAAGTTCCTCGTGGCGGGCCAGCACGCGCACCTCCTCGCTGTAGTCATTGCGCGCCCGAAGCTCGCTGGAGTCGGCTGCCCCCGATCCCCAAATCAATTCACCCGTAATGCCCTCCTGGCCCAGAGTCGGGAACATCACCGCGGTCATCGATTGGACCGTGAGGTCGGAGCCGCGCACTAAGCCCTCACCCTGGCCGTACATGAAGGTGTACCAGTCGCCTCGGATCTCGACCACCGCGCGCATATCGCGCACACCGACCACGCGATGCATGTCCTCGTAGGTCTCCTTAATGCCTTCGTAGGTGGTTTTGAAGCTGACCAGCGCGGGTTCGCCCGGTCCCTGCGGTGACGCCGGAGGGGTATACGCGAATGGTCCTTCGGGGGCAAGCGTGGCAAGAATCTGAGGCACGCTGTCGGTGAACTCGGATCGAATGTGCCGCCACGCCGTATTCCCGCTGCGGATCTGCGCGTCACCCTCTGCAACGTACTCATTGCTGAATGTCTGAGTCATGTGGCGTCCTGTCTGTGCAACGGAGTCTCCACCTACGTCGGACCAGGGTCGGATTTTCCTGATCGTACGACCAAACCGGCACCGCATCCACTGTCCCGCTTGGCTCGACCCAAGCTAAGGAAAGATCAAAATCGGGATCGGGGCAATGGACCGAGTGGGACACAGGAACCGGAGCCACTGTCGCCCAGGTGCCGGAGCCGGGTTGAGTACTGAGTCACAGGTACGGAGCCACAGTGAGACAGGCCTACCGAACTCTTACACGCCGGTGGGCGCTGTGTCGGTGGACCATGGGGGACAAAATAAGAACCGCTTCCCCGCGATCGCCGGCCCACCGATCGGCCTGAGAAGAAACTCGTTGCGCGAGCACGGACGGGCGGACTGGGTACCCCCGCTCGGTCCGGCATCTCGACCCGTTGCCGTTCCCGATGATCTTGAAGAGTCGACGTTCACAAAGGCGTTTGGCGAGGTAGTGCTGCCATTCCACATTCGATGGAGCGGTCCCCCCCTCACCTATGACCTGACTGATCGAGCGGATCCAGCCCGTGTCTATGAACAGGTACTACGAGAAGGCACCGAGGAGGACGTCCGCTCCTTCGTGGACGTTAACGCGCTCCTCGACCTCTGGGATGACCTCGTTCTCCCGGCAACGGTTCGGCGAGCCTGGGCAGCTTGGTTCAAGCGCCACCGCAAGATCGACCTCGGGTGCTAACCCCTTTCAGGAACGAATTGCGGCGATCGTCGCCGGAATGGACGAGGCGGAAGATTTCGTCCCGGCTGGCGGTGGCGCCATCATCGTCAGGGGCAAGGTTGATCGAGCGCGTGAAACGGTCCTGCTGCTAGACACTTAGCGAAATCGCCCCCCACCACCTGGTGAACAATCGATCAGGCCCCGGGCGAGTCTCCGAGACGGTTGTCCTCGCCGTGTACGTGATAAGGAGTAGTTGAGCGCCCTCGAGCTCCCTTCGGTAGAACGGGGTCGGCGTGGGACGGACAAGGGGATAGGCATGGTCGATCAGATAGGCCCGATCGGGGCGCGTTCGATCGGGGCGCGCGTCCTGCGCTCGGAGGACCCGCGTATCCTGACCGGTCGGGGTCGCTACGTCGACGACGTCGTCCTGCCGGGGATGCTGCACGCGGCGTTCCTACGCAGCGACGTGCCCCATGGCCGGCTCCGTTCGGTGGACGTGGAGGAGGCCCGGCAGCTCGACGGGGTGGTGGCGGTCTTCACGGGCGAGGACATCGCCCGGCTGACGCAGCCGGCGACGGCCGGATCGGCCATCGGCATCAACCTGATGCCGGGCCTTCGCTCACCGTCTTTCTACGCGCTGGCCACCGACAAGGTCCGCTACGTTGGGGATCCGATCGCCTTGGTCATCGCCGAGGACCGGTACATCGCCGAGGACGCCCTCGAGCTCATTGTCGGCGACATCGAGATGCTCGCGCCGATCGTCACCTACGAGGACGCCCTCGACCCGTCGAAACCCCAGGTGTGGGACGAATTCGAGGACAACCTGGCGCTCACCGGCGAGATGGCAATCGGGGACGTCGGCGGGGCCTTCGCCAAGGCGGACCGGGTGGTCCGGGCGACCGTGTCCGTCCACCGCCACCAACCGGTCCCGATGGAGTGTCGTGGCCTGGTGGCGTCCTGGGACGTCGCCAACGAGCATCTGACGATCCACTCCTCGACGCAGTCTCCGCACATGCTCCGCCTCTTGCTGCCACCCCAAATCGGCGTGCCGATGGAGAAGATCCGCGTCCTGGCGGCCGACGTCGGAGGAGGGTTCGGGCTGAAGAACGGTGTCTCGAGGGAGGAGGTAGCGGTGGCCGCCGCCTCGATCGACCTGGGTCGGCCGGTCAAGTGGATCGAGGACCGCCTCGAGCATCTGGCCACCGGCGGTCAGGCCCGCGAGGAGATGGCCGACCTCGAGGCCGCGGTCACGGCGGACGGGGTCCTCCTCGGTGTCCGTATGGACGTGAAGCTAAATGCGGGAGCGTATCCCTGCGACCCCTTCCCGGGTGCGATGTTCGTCGGTTCCATCAGCGCCGCGTTCCAAGGCCCGACCCGCATCGAGGGGCTCTCGGCCATCCATCGGGCGGTGTTCAGCAACAAGGCCACCTACGTCTCCTACCGGGGACCCTGGGCGACGGCCGACTTCATGCGCGAGCGACTGCTCGACATCGTGGCCCGCGAGCTCGACATCGACCCGATCGAGGTGCGGCGGCGCAACTACGTCGAGCGCGGTCAACCGCCGCTCACGATGCTTACCGGCCAACCGTTCGAATCGGCGACCACGAGGGAGCAGGTTGAACAGGCGGCCAAGATCGTCGACTGGGATGGTTTCCGCCAGCGCCAGGCCGAGCTGCGGGCCGAGGGTCGCTACGTCGGCCTCGGCATGGCTTCCTACCTCGAGGCGGCTCCGGGCCCCAAGGTTCCCGGGGCCGCCGACCAGGCGGCGAGCATCCTCGGCAACGAGGTGACCCACGTTTCGGTCGAGCCAGGACGGAACGATCGTCGTGGTGACCCGCCAGCAGCCGCACGGTCAGGGTCACGAGACGACGCTCGCCCAGGTGGCCTCCGACGTCCTCGGCGTCCGGTTCGAGGACGTCCGGGTGGTCTTCGGGGACACCGATCTCACGCCGTTCGCCCTGGTCGGCACCGGGGGGAGCCGGGCGGCCACCATGGCCAACGGGGCGGTCCTGCACGGCTCTCGGCAGCTCCGCGAGAAGATCCTCTTGCTCGTTTCCGAGATGCTCGAGGCGAACCCCGCTGACCTCGAGATCAGCGAGGGGGTGGTGAGCGTCCGGGGTACGCCGCAGGCGAAGCTGAGCCTGCGCGACCTCGCAAGGACGGTGGCCGAGGACCCCGGCCGGCTCCCCGAGGGGCTAGACACCGACCTGACCGTCACCTACACCTACGACGGTGGGAGCAGCGGCTGGTCGGGGGGGACGCACTGTTGCCTGCTCGAGGTGGACATCGAAACGGGTCTGGTCCACATCGACCGCTACGTGGTGGTCGAGGACTGCGGCGTCCCCGTGAACCCGGCCATCGTCGAAGGACAGATCCGGGGTGGTGTCACCCAGGGCATCGGCGCCGTGCTGCTCGAGCACTCCGCCTACGGGGAGGACGGGCAGTTCCTCGCGGCGACCTTCATGGACTACCTGATGCCGACGACGACGGTCGTGCCGAACTTCGAGATCCACCACGTCGAGACCGTCCAGACCGACCCCGACGTGAACTTCCGGGGGGTGGGCGAGGGCGGGATGATCGTTGCGCCGGCCTGCATCACCAACGCGATCGAGGACGCGATCGCGCCCCTCGGGGCCAAGGTGCGCGAGCAGCACCTGCCACCGGCGAAAGTGCTCGAGCTGATCGGAACGGTGCGCGCTCGGTGAAGACACCCCGCTTCGAGTACCACGCCCCTCGCAGCGTGGAGGAGGTCCTCGCTCTGCTGGCCGAGCACGGCGACGAGGCCAAGGTGCTGGCGGGGGGGCAGAGCCTCGTCCCGTTGCTGGCGATGCGCCTCGCCCGACCCACCCATCTCGTCGACATCAACAACGTCGAGGGTCTGACCGGGATCGCCGAGCGCAACGGCGTCGTGGCCTTCGGGGCGTTGACCCGGGAGCGGGAGGCCGAGGGCTCTGCGCTGGTGTCCCAATACCTACCAGTCATGGCGGCGGCGTTGCCCCACATCGGCCACATCTCGATCCGCAACCGGGGCACGATCGGCGGGAGCATCGCCCACGCCGACGCGTTGGCGGAGTTGCCAGCGGTGGCGAGGATCACCGGAGCCGAGATGGTCGTGAAGAGCAGCACCGACGAGCGCGTCGTCTCGGCCGAGGACTTCTTTCAAGGGCACTTCACAACGGCGCTCGGCGACGAGGAGCTGTTGACCGAGGTCCGGGTGCCGAAGGGCCCGGCCGGTGCCGGCTGGGCCTTCGAGGAAGTCGCTCGCCGTCGTGGCGACTTTGCCCTCGTCGGGGTGGCCGCCATGGTGGCGCTCGACGGAACCGGCAAGGTCGGCGAGGTCCGCTTGTGCCTGATCGGTGTGGCCGACCGCCCGCTCCGGCCGAGCGCCGCCGAGGCGGTTTTGGTGGGGACGGAACCGTCCACCGAGGCCTTCGTCGCGGCGGCCGAAGAGGCGGTCCGGGAACTGCGGCCGCCGTCCGATATCCACGGCTCGGGTGACTTCCGACGTCAGCTGGCTCGGGTGACTGTGCGGCGGTCGCTGGAGGCAGCGACCTCACGAGCCGGAAAGGCATTATGAGCGAGACCATCGAGTTCCATGTAAACGGCCTGCATCGAAGCGCCGAGGCGGACGTCAGGATGACATTGGCCGACTTCTTGCGGGAGCGGCTGGAGCTCACCGGCACCCACCTGGGCTGTGAGCACGGTGTGTGCGGGGCCTGCACAGTCCTGGTCGACGGGGTGGCCGTTCGCTCCTGCCTCATGCTGGCGGTCCAAGCCCGCGGCCACCAGGTCACCACCGTCGAGGGCCTCGCCGACGGGGACCAGCTGCATCCGGTCCAGCAGGCCTTCCGAGAGAGCCACGGGTTCCAGTGCGGCTTCTGCACCCCCGGTTTCGTCATGATGACGGCCGCACTCTTGCAGGAGAACCCGCACCCCAGTGAGGAGGAGATCCGCGACGCCCTTTCGGGCAACATCTGTCGCTGCACTGGCTACCAGAGCATCGTCGAAGGAGTAATGCGCGCGGCTCAATCGGGGGCCGGCGCCGCTGCGAGCGGCTGACGAACCTCCTCCGCCCTTGGCGGGGCGCGTGCTCGGCGGCGAGCCCGTCCGCTCGCGCGCCGCGTTCGCGCTGAACATCAGCGCTCGCTCGACGTCATCGAGACCCTCGGTAGCCTCCTGCAGCTCCTCGAAGCGTTATCGATCCGTCGATGTAACGGCCCAGTCACGGCGTCGGAGTTCGAGTTCGAGTTCGGTGTCATTTGCATCGTGTTGGGTACAACTGGAGCTACCTCCGACAGGCGTTCGCTGTCGTAGACAGCTCTGGGTAACTCGTACGGCACCGATCTGCTCAACGAAGTTGCCCGCGTCGGCCCAGTCACGTTCTATCCCAACCTCACCATTTGAGTCATCGCTGCCGGCGCGCTCCGAGCGTCGACTCTTTTCGCTCCGCCTGGCAGGAAGTTGGAGCACGGAACTGCGTTCCCAGGTCAAGCCAATCCGGCCCGTCCAAGCGACCGCCGCTAGGAGCACTTCTTGGACTCGCCCACTTGCTCACTCGGCGGTCGAGCGGTCGAACGGTCGAGCGGTCGAGCGGTCGAACTACGCCAACGCCGCGACGATCTCAAAGCAGGCCTCGCCGCCGACGCCTTTGCCATGCCGACCGCGGATCAGATCGCTGCCGTGGGCGCCAGAATCCGAGACGCCATCAAGAACGGCGACGGAACGGTGCGCAAAGTTCTCCTGCAGTCCCTCGTCGCCGAGGTCCGCGTCGAAAGCGGACACAAAATCCGGACCTGCTTCCGCCTACCAGCGTGCCGCACGACCACCGCGAACGCGGTTCGTATGCCGTGTCCACGATTTGGGGGCAAGGCCTTGAGGTGGGCGCTGAGGGACTCGAACCCCCGACCTGCTGGTTGTAAACCAGCTGCTCTAACCAACTGAGCTAAGCGCCCGGGTCCACGGATGTTGCCGCCCTACAGCGTAGGCGAACCAGACATTGAGTTTTCCGGCTCCGCTATTCCCCGCACGCCACCTCGGAGAGTACCCTGCTCCCGTGCCGGGTAAGGGCGCGAAGTTCGGCGCAATCCTCTTCCCCGAGACAGGCGTAGAGATTTGAAGCCAGCACATCGGTCAGTGCTTCTATACTCCCGGCTCTTCTTCGTTCCCCACTGTGGTGAGCGTCAGATCGTTGCGTTGACTCAGCCACCCTCGCTCATGAAGTTCACTCACGGCAGCGTTCCATGCGTCGTCGGACCACCCGCGGGTCGCACGTAAGACCCCCAATGGCGCCTCGCCCGACGCACAGTGGGTGATCGACAGCCTCCATCCGGGCCGTCAATATGACATCGGGGCGGCCACATCCCAGGCTTGGGGTAGAGCGGCGTATACCAGCTCGGGATTGAAATGGAAGAAGGTCGAAAACGACCACCTCGGGGGTCACGGCGCCCATGGGCGCCGCCCGCGAGGGCGCCAGGTCTTGCGAGCCAACAGAGCCGCAGCGTTCTTCCGGCTCCGGCTCGTCGCTCATAGGTCTGTCACTGCGACCAGTTCGTCACACAATTGCTGCGTGGCGGCCACGGACGGCCGTCGCGTCGAGGCGTCGCGCACCACGGCATGAGCGCCGTCGCGTTCCCTGGTCACTGCTCCAGCCTCGCTGCAGATAAGCATGCCGGCCAGGTAGTCCCATCCAAAGAGTGTGCTGGTCCCGACCACCGAATACGCGTCGAGTGTGCCTTCGGCAACAGCGCAGAATTCCAGTGCAGCCGCACCCAGTGCGCGGAACTGGGCCCAGCCCGGATGGCGCCCCGGAAAGCCGGAGATCCCCACGATGGCCGAGGAGAGCTCGGTGCAGCCCGAGGGGGTCAGGTCCTTGTCGTCGCGCCGCGCGCCGCCGCCCCGTACGGCCTGGAATTTGACGCCCGTGGCCTGGTTGACGACAACGCCCAGGAGAGGCCCTTCCGTATCGAGCACGCAGATACTGGTCGCATAGAACGGGATACCCCGGTGGGCGTTCGTCGACCCATCCACGGGGTCGATCACCGCCAAGAGCGGCGTCGATGTGTCCCCAGTGACACCCGATTCTTCGGAGAGAACCGCCAGGCCCGCTCCATGCAGTATGGGCAACGCAGCCGCATCGGCCGCCAAGTCCAGGCGGTACTGGCCTGGCCGCGTACCGGCTGGCCCCCAATCGTCCAGATCATCCAGGGCGATGCGCACGGCGTGGACCGCTTCATCGAGAACTTGGAGCAATCGGACCTCGTCCACGGATCAGGAACCCTACTGGTTACCGGGCTCATATTGGCCATTAGGCTCATCGCACTGTGGCAGCTATTGACGTCGCCGGATACGTGGCGGACCTAAAGGATCATTCCGTCGATCATGGATTTCACGTGCACGACGAGCGGCACTTCGTCGAGACGTATTCCCTGCGCCAGGTGTGGGAAGTCGACCTACATCCCGAAGAGGGTTGTGGAGGTCCGCTGGATCTTCACCTGGCTCTCGATGTCGACCCCCGTGTACTGCTCTCGTTTGAAGACGCCGTGGTACTCCTGACCGAGGAGGAGGAACCACCCGACGAGTTCCACTTCCCTCTCACCTTCACGTGGGCGCTGCCCCCCCTTCCCAGCGGTCCTGACCTGCTGCGATTGGCCATCGACCTGGCGGGAGTCGGGGGGATAGAACTTCCGCTCGAAGTATCGGCCATCGACTCGTTTGCCAACGCCACCGACGGATCGGAGCGAAGGCTCAGCATTGTGGCGCGCCATCCAGTATCACTGGCACGAGTACTCGGCGGGGAGGAACTCCTCTGTGATGTCTTCGATCGCGCCCTCGCGGTGAGCCGGTTTCTCCTCGACTCGGCCGACAGCTGGCTCGGCTGAAATGTGGCGACCGCTTCTGTCTGGTCGCCGTTCGATAATCGGGCTCGGCGCCATGGCAGTGAGCTCCATGCTCCTTCTGAGCGCTTGCGGGGACGGCGGGCAGGATTTAGCTGTTGAAGCCTGCGTCCACGTGAAACTCTCGGTCCGTTACTTCGAGCAATCCACTAAGACTAACGTCTCGTTAACCGAGGCCACCCGGCTCCGAACCAAAGCAGACGCCGAACTCCGCACCGCCTTACCGCTGGCAGCGGAAGCCACATCGGCCGACGGATCCATGAATTCCCTCATGACGACGATCTCCGAGAGCGCGACCGTGGATGAAGCACATCTGATCCCGGCGCTAAAAGGCCAATGTGCCGCAGTGGACACGAATGTGAACGTCAACCCCACGCCGCAGAACGTCAACCCCACGCCGGGAAGCACCCTCACCGGCTCGTAACGGTCAAACGCTTCGCGAGCCGCCGGCTCTGTGCGCGCTCGAGGGGAGACCCTTGTGAATGGGCCACCCTCGATATCTCCATCAGGAGGTCGAGTCGGGAATTGGGTTCTCAGTCCCCACCGCCACGCCGGCCGATCGCAACCGCTCTGCCAGCCATTCGGCTCCGCTCTCACCTGCCATGGCGTCGGGCCATCCGGCGAGAATCTTCTCTAGCTCGTCATGGGTTGCGATCTGACCCACCACCTGCACGGTCATCTTGTGTTCTTCACTGCTGCGTATTGAAGAGTGAATACCGCCAAAGGGATCTTCGACGATGTGCGGCGCCGGCTCACGCATGACATAGAGCTCGCCCGTGTCCTCGACCCAGTTGAGTTCGTAGCGGGTGCCGTGCGTGTCGTGCCACTCGGTACCCAGTTCGATCTCTGCTGAAGGTCGGCGCCGGGCGTCGCCGTCATAGAACTCTTCGATATCCATCGGGGGGAGGTTATCTCCGACCAGGGAGGGGGCCGACTGGCGCCCTCAGCGTGCATCTCAGGACCGGGTGGGAGGCATCGGGGGAGGTCGCCCGATGAGGGTGCTCGCCATGCCCCCAGCCACCCGACAACGGATCCTTCCCATCGAACAACTGAACAGTGAATGGCGCACTCTTGGCCGCTCCCAAGGTGCCGTGCGCGCCTTGCACCATCTGGCAGATAGCGATCTGACCGTCGCATTGCTGGTCCGAGGCGCTCCGCCCTCCGGCCCTTCTCCCACGGTGCCGCCCCGCTGCGAGACACCGTGCGACCTGATCGACTACATGCGACAGGCCACCGGCAGCCGGGCGCGGGAGGAAGCAGCAGCGCTGATCAGGACAATGCTGCGCGAGGCACCCGCAGACGCGCTGATCGTTCGCATTCTCATTCAGGCTCTGCTGCCCGGCCTTCTGACCGTGGCCAAACGACTCCGCTGGGGCCAGGGAGGAGATTGGGACGACGGAAGCGAATTCTTCAGTGAGACGCTCTCGGTCACCTGGCTTGTCCTGTTCGAATGGTCGGGCCAGGACCGTCCATACGCCGTGCTCGACCTTCTCTCGGCGATCCGGTGCCGCATGCGCCGCCAGCTCTTTCACGCCAGAGATCATCAGCAACTGGAGGTGCAGATGACGCCGGGTATACCCGAACCCAGAGCCAGTCATTCTTCCGAGACCGACCTCGAAGTCTTGGCCAAAACGCTGATTGACTTGCGACAAGAGGGTATGAGGGCCGAAGACATCGAGGTCCTCTACGCACATCACGTCCTCGGTTTCTCCATCGCGGAACTGGCAAAGGTCACGGGTCGGGATCGTCGTTCGCTCTACGCCCGACGCGACCGAGGCTTACGCCGATTGTGCGCATGACGCCCGAAGTTGGTGACGGGTCACATGGCACCTAAGGTCAACCCGTGGCGGGAGATCTCACAAGAACCGGACATCGTCGCGCCCGGCCGCAACGAATCCGGCCGCACTGGTGGGTCGTGCTCGCCGTGTCACTCTCACTTCTGGCCTTGGTGGCTGCCGCCTCCTCGAATCATCCGGGCAGCCACGAAAACCGGAGGCCTGACGCGGCGGCGAGTAGAAGTCTCCATGCGCCACGGTTCTCTCCAACCCCCGCGTCGACCATCATCACGACGACCCCTCCCACCCAACCCGTGAGCGCCCTGACACAGACCACCACTACCCAGAAGGTCGCACCCGTGCCGCATGGAGGAAGCATCGACGTGGCGACCACGCCCGCAACTCCTCCGACGACCACGACGACCACGACGGCCCCACCGGCGAAGGGTGCAGCCATCGGCACGGCACCGGCCCAAACCGCTCCCCAGATTTGGACGGGAGATCTGCAACAGCCGACCGATGCGACGGCCAAGTACACGTTCAGCGGTGCCGGCGCGACGCAGGTCTCGGTGACCTGGTCCCCCTCCACCCTGCTTTCACTTTCGGTGTCGTGTCCGTCGGGGCCCCAAACCATACAAGGCTCTTCGAGCGCTGCGATCGTCATCCCCGATGCCGACGGCTACTGCGAAGTCACCTTGCAACTCTTGCTCGTTCAATATGCCGCTGTCTCCTATACGTTGACGATCGTGCCGGCGAGTGGGTAGCGAACGGCAAAAACGCTCTGTTTCCTACGTCTTCGACGCCATCGGATCGCTCCTCACCTCGCTCCTCGTTTTTGCGGCAACCCCTGCGGTACTGGTCACCGTGGTCGGCTATCCACTCGGGGGCGGACTTGGTCATCAGTGGGATCATGCGGCCCGCTTCGCCTTAACCGGCGTGTCGCTCGTGGCCTGGGTGGCATGGCTGGCCTGTTCCACCCAACTCATCCGCTCCGTCATCACACAGGTCCGTCGGGGCCAGGTCAACGCTCCTGTCGGCGCAGTCCTCGCTGACAGAGTCGCCGCGAGGATCGCGGCAGGAGTGCTGTCTCTGATCGCGGTGACCGCCCCGCTGTTCGCTTCTGGAGCCGGTGCATCGAGCCCCCGCGTCATACCAACGGTCGGCATGGATGCGGCACGACTCACCACAGCAACCAGGGCTGCGGCGCCTTTACCGATGGCCCCAGTTCCGGTGCAGCAATCGGCTTACGCCACCTACGTAGTCCACCCGGGGGACTCGTTGTGGTCGATCGCCGAGAGACAGTTAGGCGATGGCGGGGATTGGCCGGCTATCGCCGCACTGAACCTGGGCCGCACCATGCCTGATGGACTGCGGTTCGTCGACCCGAGCTTGATCCATGCCGGCTGGACCCTGCAAATGCCAGACGAAGGCAGTGGCACTTCGCTCACTCCCGAAAACACCGTTCTTCGGGGGCCTGGACCCCCAACCTTGCCTCCTCCACCGACACCATCGGTCCCACCAGCCACGCCTACACCGAGCACCACGCCTCCACCCTTCCCCACCATCGCATCTCGGCCATCAGCGGCAGCGGCCGCCGCAGCTCCAGCCAAGCCCGCATTCGCCTCTGCAATACCGCCGAGCGCTCTCACCTTCCCCGATGCGACGGCGATGATCACGCCATCAGCGGTGTCCCTCGGCACCGGCAACAGAGGGATGTTGGGCCTGCCCGAGCTCACCGCCCTGGGAATCGGGGCTCTGGCCTGTGCTGCTTTGGCCCGTCGGTCCCGACGCGCGCGTGTCTTACGGCAGATGACAGGAGACGATCCTGCAGCGTCCCCGGGGGACTCGAACGATGCCATCGACACCGGAATCATGTTGGCTCGCTTCTCCGGCATCCCCGCTCTCCATGCCTTCGAGGAAGCGAACTGCGCACTGGCTCTTGCACTAGCGCAGAGCGAACTTGCTCCTCGCACGACGCTGATCCGGTCGATTTGCGTTGGTGCAGCGGGCGTCGACTTCTGGCTCACGGAGCCCGCAGAATCGGCTCCCCCCGGGTTCAGCCTCATCCACGACGGCAAGGTCTGGCGTGCCCCTTATGACGCCTTCGCCGGGGCGCACGGAGTTCATCCTCACCTACCGATCGTGCTCCCCGTTGGTGAGGATGACGCCGGTACGTGGCTGATCCCGCTTACACCCGGCATGTGTCTCCCCTTGGTAGGCGAGGCGGCCGGCGATCTTTGGCGCGCGGCGCGGCGCGCCCAAGAATCGTGGGCCTGGGCCGATAAGGTCATGGTCACTGAGGACCCCTGGGTCGTGGAACGTGAAGTTGATCTTCTCCGCAACTCCGAAGTGTCGACTGACATACTGCAGCTCCTCTTTTTCGGCGATCCGACGTCACTCTCCGATTCGCAGGCGCAGATGGTGGCGGTCGTCACCCAATCGACCGCGCGGGCCAGCGATGTCACCGTGCTTGTTGACCGCCGTGCCGCGTCGATCCACCCACTGGGCCGCACCGTCCGACCGCATCTCATGGGGATCGAAACGTCCGCCGTGGTCAGTGAACTCGTGTCGATCCCTCTCCGCCACGAGAGCGGCCCTCGTAACGAGGACACCGACGATGCGGGCCGAAAAGGAATCGAGGATCGCTCGCCACGCCAGGTCCCCGCAAAGATTCCCGCGAAAACTGCCCAAATCTCGATTCCCGATCCGGGACTCGTGCAGGTGAAGTTGCTCACCCCCACCCCGAGACTCGATGGCCTGCGCGACGAGCTGGCGCCGAATCGGGCCCGGCGCTCCATTGAGCTCGTGGCATATCTAGCCCTGCACGCGGGCGACGACGTCACGAGTGACCGATTACGCACACGCGTGCTCGGATCTTCAGATGCTGATGCTGCCTCCAAAACGCTGTTCAATATCGCCACAGCGGCACGACGGGCGATGGGTACTGATGAAGAAGGGGCGCCACTCTTTCCTCCCGGGACCAAGGCCGGGATCTACCGGGTCAGCGCAGGCGTCTCGGTGGACGTGCACTTGGCGGGCGCCTTGGCTGCCGAAGGCAGTGCAACAGAGCATCCTGATCACGCCATGGCCCTGTTGCGTTCGGCGCTCACCATGGTGGAGGGCGAACCGTTGGCGAATGCGCTCTCCGGCTATGGCTGGTGGGAGTCCGAGGGTCACGGCGCCCGCCTCGCTGCCGTGCTCGTCAACGCAGCCAGCGATCTCGCCGCGCTTGCGGTGGAGGCCGGCTACTTCGAACTCGCACAGTGGGGACTTGACCAAGCTCGACTGGTCGATCCCTATAGCGAGGCCCTCTCACGAGTTGCGATGCAGGTTGCGGCGGCGGCCGGAGACGCAGATCGACTGCGCCGTGAGTGGCGGGAGTGCCAGCGTCGAATGGATGAGCTCGACCCCGGCAGCTCCCCTTCGATGCGGACGGAGCGCCTTTATGGCGAGCTGAAGCAACGGGTCCTGGTCGGCGCAGATAGCAGCACGGGCGACGCGGGCGCACGGCAAATGTGAGAGGCAAAAACGACGCGGTTGCGGTTCCCGAGTTCGTCCAGACCGCCCGAAGGCCCGGGAGATCTGGACCCCGCAGTTCCGGGACATCCTTGAGTAGCTTACCGGCCGACTAGTTAGCAAATAAATTAGTGCCGGGGTTCTGGCCGGGGCTCTGGCCCGGGGTCTGGCCGGGGCTCTGGCCCGGGGCAGATTTCCCATCCGTCTCACTGATCACCGTCGCTGAAGTCACCTACCGGAGCAACGTCACGCCAGTTTGGCTGCGATGGAAGAGGCGCCCCGCAACACCAAGCCGTCGGCGCCGGCGGCGCTGTACCGGGCCATCGGCCTCGCCGCGCCTCAGCGATCATGTCCTCCAACAGGCGAGCAAAGGGCACGACCGGGTCGATCCATAGGTAGCGGGCCAAAGAACCAGGGATGGTGTTGATCTCGTTGACCACCCATTCGGTCCCGTTGGTGAGGAAGTCAATTCGTGCCACCCCGCGTACGAGTGCCAGTTCGCCGATGCGACGGGCGGCGCGGCGTAGGTCGTCAGCCAGCGTTGCGGGGAGATCGGCCGGAAGCTCCCTGGGTGCGCTGGCCATACCTTCGCCGCCTACGTATTTGTCGACATAGCCGAGGATCTCTTTGCCCGCGGACCCGCCGCGACCCGGCGATCGCAATGGGCGCTCGATGGCCGAGACCTCCAGGGCGGGCCAGGCGCGCAACGCCACCTGGACGTCGAAAAGGTCGGGACGAAATGGCTCGAGTACGGCCCCGGATCGAAGGTGGACGCTCGCGCCGAGCAAAGCCTTGGCGGTTGCCGCGTCCTCGACGACCTCAATCCCGATGGACGATCCGCCGAACCGGGGTTTGACGATGTACGGGCCAGCGAAGCCCACATCATTTACGGCGCCGTCATTTGCGTCGCCGGGTGCCCCCACAGACCCGGTCAGTGCAATCCGAGGCAACGTGGGTAAGCCGGCCGCCAGCATCACTCCCCCGAAGGCCAGTTTGTCCATACCCAGCGCGGCCGCCGCCACGCCAGGCCCGGTATAAGCGATGCCCGCCCCGTCCAGGGCCGCCTGGAGCGTTCCATCCTCTCCTGGACCACCATGACAGCACACGACCGCGGCCTCAAACTCCGTCGCCCTTTGCTTGGAGAAGCGCCCACCGGTCGGCTCGAAACCGCCACTGGCACCCAGCACGAGACGCATGGCCTGCGCCCCCTTGGGCACACCATCGAGGAACGCCGTCGCCTCGAGTGCGGCATCGACAGCGAACCATTCCGCGGTCTTGGTCCAATAGAGCGCCTGCACCGTGTGCCCGGCGCGTTGCAGTTCGTGTGCCGCCTGGAGCCCCGTCAAGACGCTGACGTCGTGCTCGGGGGAAGGGCCCCCAAAGATCACGGCGATATCAGACACGATGCATTCCTCGCTTCGATTACTTCAGATGGCTTCGATGACCTCGGGTGCGATACACCACCACAACCGGCCTCTGGCACGGGGCCGGGCGGCCTCAACGGTAGTGGTCCGGCAGGTCGTTCTCGTACAAAACAGCGTCGCCGGGTCCGAGCGTCGTCCGCACCCAGGCCACCGCTTCCTCCCTGGTCCGGACGTAATGGGGTTGGAGTCCCACCGATCCGGCCCGGAGCGCGGCCCGGTTGGTCGCCCCGACGATCACCAGGTCGGTGGCCACATCTCCGGCCGCCTGCGCGAACAACCGGTTCTCCTCGAATTGACGGGGACCAAGCTCGACCATGCCTGGAGTCACGACGACGCGACGGCCACCGACCCCCCGCCGAGCCAGCTCGGCCAAGGCGACCCGGGCCCCGCTCGGATTGGAGTTGAAGGTGTCGTCGATGACCCACACTCCCGAAGGTGCCGCGGCGGAAGCGAGGCGGTTCGCCACCGCAGGGATGCTGGCAATGCGTCCCAGCGCAACCTCATGCGGTACGCCGAGAGCGAACGCCACGGCCAAGGCGCAGGCCAGATTCGTGGATTGCACCGACGTGGGTAGCACGATGACCGGCCCCACCGCCACTCCGGCCGCGTAGACCGAAGCCCCGTCGCCGTCGGCCACCACACAGACGTCAGCCGTCATGTCGGTGGCGGAGCAGCGCACCACCCGCTTTGTGCCCTGCGCCGTCAGCTGATCGGCCAGTGCGGCCAAGCGGACGTCGTCGACGTTGAGGACCACCGTGTGCGCGGTCTCGGTGATCTCGGACTTGGCGACGACAATGGCATCCTCGGTCTTGAATCGCTCAAGGTGCACCGGGCCGATAGCCGTGATCACCGCAATCTCTGGAGGGCACCACCGAGAGAGGTCGGCGATCTCACCTTTGCTGTAGGTGCCCATCTCAGCCACGAAGACGTCGGTGCCCGGCGTCAGCTGCTCGTTGATGGCCCGGGCCAAGCCGGCTCGATTGTTGAATGACGCAGGGCTCGCCACTACGGTCCGCGAACCGCCGACGAGATGAGCCACGTGTTGCTTGGTCGAGGTCTTGCCGAACGAGCCGGTGATCGCCACCACGACCGGAGCCACCTGGGCCAGTCGCGTACCGCGCCGCGCACGACGTAGGGCCGCACGAGCCGGCGCTCCACCGGGCTCAACAACGCGCACGCCGCATCTACGGGGAGCGGCACTGCGCACGCGCCGAGTGCGGCCACTGGTGCGGCACGGTGAACGAGAATCCCCACCACAATCACTATGGCCTGGAGCACGAACCACACTCCGGCGAGGAGACGCAGCCGCCGGGTGAAGGCGAGGGGCGAGGTGCGCCCACGCACGCGAAGATACGGCGGCCCCACGATGACCAGGGCGGCCGTCGCCAACGAAACCAGCGGGAACACGAAGGCAACACCCGCCGCAGCGAGGGCAACCAGCGCCATGGGTAGCGCCAGTGGTCGGCTGCTCCACCAGCGCCAGGCGAAGCGAGTGGTCGAGCCCGGTAGATAATGCTCGCGTTGAGCCACACGGAGCCACCGTGCCGCGGCGGGGAACAGCGCCAGCGCGCTCACGATGGTGCCGATCAGCTCAGGCATGACGCCTCGACCCACACACGACGCTTCGACCCGCACACGACGCTTCGACCCACAAGCGGCGCTTCGACCCACACACGACTCAACGCAGACACGACACCACGGCGGCGCGCAGGACGGCCGGAATTGACAACGGGGTCAGGTGCCCGACGCCGGGATACACATGAAGGTCGCCGTGGGCGACTCGCGCCACGGCGCGTTCGGCCACCTCCACGGGAGTCGCGGTGTCGTCGGCACCCCAGATCATGTGAACGGGGCACTGCACCGTGTCGAGCTGTGCCTCGTACGTCTCGTTGACAGAACGCACGTGCACCTGGCGCATGATGCCCTGAGCCGCCTTGTAGTCGGCGGACCCATAGCGTTGTCGGGCAGCCTCCATCGTGCCGTCTGAGATGACCTTCATCCGGTGCAGGCGCCGGATGGCCTTGTAGGCGGGCGCAATCCGCGTCCGTTGCCCCGCCGGATGGAGGAAGGGAACTCCGGTGAGAACCAAGGCGCCGACCGACGCGGGATGCTGGTTGGCGAGATGCAGTGCCACCCGACCGCCGAAGGAATGGCCGAGAATGATGACGGGAGTCTGCATCTCGCCCAGGAGCTCACCGACGGCCTTGGCATACTCGTCGGCGCCCCAGACACCGGTTGGCGGCGGGGACGCTCCAAATCCGGGCAGGTCGATCGCCAGGGCCGGCAACGGGTCCTCGCCGCTTGGTGCGACCACGCCGTCGAAGTCGCGATGGGTACGTCCCCAACCATGAAGCGCCAGGATGCGGGGCACCCCAGTCCCCGTTACGGAACCGAACAGTCCCCCGCCGGCAAAGGTCCTGAGCATGGAGGTCAGCTCACCCCGGCAATTCTGGGCGCGGACACCGAGCCATCTTCTGCCATTTGCCGAGCCTTTCTACTTTGCGGATCTTCCTTGCAGCGGGCACCTCGACCTCTCCGAGCCAACCAAACTGCCCGGTCACCCTACCGAAGGGACCACCACCTCGAACCCCAAGAGCAACGGTTCGGTACGGTGAGCGTGTGGTGATGACGTTTGAAGGTGAGGCCTGGGAGAAACTTCCTGGCGCGAGCCGCCTCACGTTGGCCCAGCGTTCGGCCATCGAGGCCGAGGATCCCCTGCTCTGCGTCATGGCAGGGGCAGGGGCCGGAAAGACCAGAGTGCTGACCCTGCGGGTGGCCCGTCGGGTGCGAGACGGATCCATTGAGGCCGATCGTGCCCTGGTCACGACCTTTAGCCGCAAGGCGGCCGAGGAACTTCGTACACGGCTGTGGTCACTCGGTGTCTCCGGCGTCAAGGCGGGAACCTTCCACCACACCGCACTGGGGCTCCTGCGCGAGCATCGAGCCCAGCGGGGAAGACCAGAACCGCAACTGCTCCCAGATCGTCGTCGCCTGCTGGCCGACCTGGTCACGGGCGACCCCCGCCGGGTGCGCGCGCTCGACGGTGAGATCGGGTGGGCCAAGGCTCGCCTCGTCACCCCGGACCGCTACGAGGTCGAGGCCCGCCGGGCCAAGCGCCGCACCGGCATCCGCTCCGACCAGGTGGCCGATGCCTACGTCCGCTACGAAGCCGAACGCGTGCGTCGGCGCGTGCTCGACTTCGACGACCTCATCACGGCCTGCGCCGACGCGTTGGCCGGTGACGCGGGGTTTGCCGATGCCGTGCGCTGGCGGACCCGCCACCTCTTCGTCGACGAGATGCAAGATGTGAACCCGGCCCAATTCCGGCTCCTCACCGCCCTGTTGTCCGACGAGCCTGACCTCTTCGTCGTCGGCGACCCCAACCAGTCGGTGTACGGGTTCAACGGCGCGGACCCATCCCTGCTGTATCGATTGCCCGAGATCCTGCGAGGAACGAAAGTCATCCGGCTCGACGAGAACCACCGGTGCACTCCACAAGTAGTGGCAGTGGCGACCGCTGTCCTGCGCGACAGCGAGACTGACGAGGCGATCTTGGGTGAGATCGACGCCGCCAGCAGCAGCCGGGTCGACGGCACCGTTCCAAAGGTGATCGCACACGCCAGCGATGCCGAAGAGGCGACGTGGACGGCGGCGCGGGCCAAACAATCCCGTACCCCGGGACGGCGCTGGTCGAGCATCGCCGTGCTGGCCCGGACCAATGCACAACTGGCAGTGGTGCAAGCGGCCATGGAGGCGGCAAATGTGCCATGTCAGGTGGCCGGCTCGGACCTGGGCCCGGCCAGTGATCTGCGCGGTGGGTGGGCAACCCGGCGCCACGTCGATCCGGACGACGAGTTCGTCAGCGAGGAAATCGATCACGACCGGGTGGTGCTCACGACGTTCCACCGCTCCAAAGGCTTGCAATGGCACACCGTGCTGATTGTCGGGCTCAGCGCCGGTTTGATGCCGCTGGCCTCGGCCCAGACGACCGAAGCCGTCAACGAGGAACGCCGCCTCCTCTACGTCGCCCTGACTCGCGCCGAAGAAGAGCTGTGGTGTAGCTGGTCCGCCGGGGACGGCGAAACGGCCGCAGGTGCGGGTAGAGCGCGTAGTCCAAGCCCCTGGCTGGCGCCTATTGAGCGCACGATCATGCAGCTGACCAAGGCGGCAGCACCCACGCCCACTTCCGACGTCGCCGCACGCGTGGCCGAGTTACGTCAGCGCCTTGTCGGGGAAGGGGAAGGGATCGGGGAAGGGGTAGGGGAAGCGTGATAGCGAGGGAGCAGAACCATGACTGACGTTCTCGCCGCACTCCGTCTCGTGGTCGGCGATCGGAATGTGCTGTCGGGCACGGCGGTGCACGACGATTACACGCACGATGAAGCAATGACGCTGCAGCCCGTGGCTCCGTTGGCTGTCGTGCTCCCGGCCTCGACGCGGGAGGTCAGCGAAATCCTGCGCCACGCCACGCAGGCCCGCCTTCCCGTAGTGACACGAGGGAGTGGGACCGGGCTCAGTGGTGGGTGCCTGCCCGTGGCCGATGGGATCCTCATCGCGTTCGACCACATGCAGGCGATCAAGGAGATCGACCTGGAGAACCAGGTCGCCGTCGTCGAACCTGGCGTCACATTGGAACAGCTGGACCGGGCGCTGGCCCCGCTCGGCCTCATCTACCCGGTCTCCCCCGGCGAGCCCAGTGCCTCGCTCGGCGGGAATGTGGCCACGAACGCCGGAGGCATGCGTGCGGTGCGCTACGGCGCCACACGACACCACGTCCTGGGTCTCGAGGTTGTGCTGGCGGACGGCACGGTCCTGCGCACTGGCGGCAAGTACGTCAAGGTCTCATCGGGATACGACCTGACGCAATTGCTCATCGGCTCAGAAGGAACACTTGCCGTCACCACCGAGATCACCCTCAAAGTTGAGCCTCGCCTGAGGGAAGCAGCGACAGTGGTCGCGCCGTTCGCCACCCTGGTCGAGGTGGCGCATGCGGTGCCGCACATCGTCAGCAGCGGTGTCGATCCGAGCATTCTCGAGTACATCGACGTGTTCGCCATGACCGGTATCACCCGGAGTGCCGGACTCGACCTGGGCATCCCTGACGAGATCAAGGCCGCGACCATGGCCTATCTCGTCGTGGTCCTCGAAGGGATGCAGGAGGACCGAGTGGAGGCGGACGTCGAGCAACTGGGCACCCTCCTTTCCACCCTCGGCGCCCTGGACGTGTTCGTCCTCCCCCCGACGGCCGGGACCCAGCTGATCTCCGCTCGCGAGAAGGCGTTCTTCGTGGCCAAGGCGGCAGGCGCGGACGACATTGTCGATGCAGTCATTCCCCGGGCAGGCATACCGGAGTATCTCGCCCGTGTGGCCGAGCTGGCGGCCGAACATGGAGCTCTCCTCACGGTTTGTGGCCACGTGGGTGACGGCAACGTCCACCTGTCCATCTTCCAGCCCGACGAGGAACAACGCCACGCCCTGTTGCATGCCATCTTCGACACGGCCATCGCGGCCGGAGGCGCAATCGCCGGAGAGCACGGCATAGGGACGGCAAAGTTGGAGTACTTTTTGGAAACTCAAGACCCGGTGAGCCTGGACCTCATGCGCGCCATCAAGCGCTCCTTCGACCCCCTTGGCCTCCTCGGCCCCGATCGACTGCTCGGCATGACTCGAGAGACGGTGGGAGATCTGAGATGAATGGAGCCCGCGCCTTGTTGGCCACCTTGGTGGGCGCCGGAGTCGATGTCTGCTTCAGCAATCCCGGGACCTCCGAGATGCACTTCGTCGCCGCACTCGATGCCGTGCCGCAGATGCGCGGGATCCTTACCCTCTTCGAGGGTGTGGCCACCGGGGCGGCTGATGGGTACGCCCGCGTGGCGGGAAAGCCGGCGGCCACGCTTCTGCACCTGGGACCAGGCCTCGGAAACGGCCTGGCCAATCTGCACAACGCGCGGACGCGCCCGCACGCCACTGGTCAACATCGTGGGGGACCACGCCACCTACTCACGCCCGCTTCGACGCGCCCCTTCAATCCGACATCGCCTCCGTGGCCCGCCCCGTCTCGGGCTGGTATCGAGTGACGGCCCGGGCCGACGACGTGGCGGCGGATGCGGCCGCAGCAGTGGCTGCGGCCTATGGCCCTCCGGGGTGTGTCGCCACTCTTGTACTGCCTGCCGATTCGTCGTGGTCCGAGTCTGCAGTCGGGCCTTGCCCACCGCTCCCCCGCAGCTTGGCGCCCCACGTGTCCACCGAGACCGTCGATGGCGTGGCCAAGGCCATGCGTTCGGGGCGGCGGGTGGCTCTTCTCCTCGGCGGGACAGCTTTGCGTACTCGGGGCTTGCGCGCCGCCAGTCGCATCGCGGCGACCACGGGCGCTTTGCTGCTTGCTGAGACCTTTCCTGCCGAACCTGGAACGCGGGGCAGGCATCCCGGGTATCGACCGGCTCGCCTATTTGGCCGAATTCGCGCAGACACAATTGGCCGGCGTCGAGCACCTGATCCTGATCGACACGAAATCGCCGGTCTCGTTCTTCGCCTATCCGGGAAAGCCAAGCGATCTGGTGCCACCAGGCTGCACCGTCCACGCATTGGTGCGTCCAGGTGAAGACGCGCCAGAGGCGCTCGAGGCTTTGGCCGAAACACTCGGCGCGGCAAGCAGCGGCCCGGTCGCTGCGGCTCTGCGGCCCGACCGACCAACCGGCGCCCTGACGCCGCAGACGTTGGCCGCAGCAATCGGTGCCGCACTCCCCGAGAATGCGATCGTGGTGGACGAGGGCAACACAGCGGGCCTATCCGTCGCGGGGGCCACCGCAGGGGCCCCGCCGCACGACTGGCTCACCCTCACCGGGGGGGCCATCGGCTTCGGCCTGCCCGCCGCCACCGGCGCGGCCGTGGCCGCGCCGGACCGGCCGGTGCTGTGCCTGCAGGCTGACGGGAGCGCTATGTACACCCTGCAGGCGCTCTGGACCCAGGCCCGGGAGGGTCTCAACGTGACGACAGTGGTGCTGGCCAACCGGAGCTACGCCATTTTGAACATGGAATTGCATCGGGTAGGAGCCGACGCCGGGGGTCCGTCGGCGCGCCGACTTCTCGGATCTCACCGATCCCGAGCTCGACTTCGTGGCCCTCTCCCGGGGGATGGGTGTCCCGGCGCGCCGGGTCGAGTCGGCCGAAGAGCTGAATACAGCGCTTGAGGCATCCTTTGCCGAGCCTGGCCCGGCGCTCATTGAGGTGTCGCTGCCCTGAGGTGGGCAAAAGCGATGGTGTGGCGGAATCAGGCGTCAGCGAAATCAACGACAACCGGAGCGTGGTCCGAAGGCTTCTGGCCCTTGCGCGCATCGCGATCCATGAACGGCGCCGCGTGGCCCGCGCGGCCAGGTCATCGCTGACGAGAACGAGGTCGATGCGCATGCCGCGTCCCTGGTGGAAATCGCCAGCCCGGTAGTCCCACCAGCGTGAATACTCCGGGATCATTGAAACGCCGGAAGACGTCGTTGAGGCCCCATGCCTCGACCTGGCGCAGGGCAGCACGCTCGGGCTCGCTGACGTGCGTCATGCCAACGAAATGGGCCGGGTCCCACACGTCCCCATCGTCGGGGGCCACGTTGAAGTCGCCGCAGATAGCCACCGCATCACCCGGCTTGCACGTCTCGTCGAGCATGGTTCGCAATCGGGCCAACCATGCCAGCTTGATGGCATAGAACTCGTTGTCGAGGCTCCGGCCATTCGGCACGTAGACCGAGTGCACCCGCACGCCTGCCGCACGTGGCCGCAATGATGCGACATCCATGATCGTCTTCGGCGCTGTCGAAACCTGCCACGGGGTCGGCCACCCCCAGGCGGCTAAGGATTGCCACGCCGTTCCAACGCCCGTCACCATGGTGCACCGACTCGTAGCCCAGTTCGGAGAACACGTCCGTCGGGAAATTTCGTCGTCGGCCAGCTTTGTCTCCTGCATGCAGAGCACGTCTGGTTGGTGGTCGGCGACCCAGGCCGTGACCCGTGGCAGGCGTGCGCCCAGCGAGTTGACATTCCATGTGGCCAGTCGCACTAGTTCGCCTCACTTTCGACGATGACGAAGAGGAGATCGGTCTCGCAGGCCTTTTGCCCGTCGACGAGGGCGGTCCCGTGACCCTTGCCTGCCCGTGCCGACATGCGGTCGAGCGTCACCTGCAGCTCAAGGTTGTCACCGGGAACAACCTGGCGCCGAAAGCGCGCCCGTTCGATCCCTCCGAAGAGTGGCAGCTTGCCGGCATAGCGGGGGTCCAGAAGGACGGCGATGGCCCCGAGCTGCGCCAGGGCTTCGATCATGAGCACGCCGGGCAGTGTTGGTCGTCCCGGAAAATGCCCGGCGAAGAACGGCTCAGAGCCGGTGAGCTGCCACGATCCTGTCGCCGAGTGACCAGGATCGATTTCGGTCACCGCCGTCACGAAGAGGAACGGCGGACGGTGTGGCAGGACGTCGATCGGCTCCGGCATCTCCATGGCGCTGAGGTTATCGACGGCGGCCGTCAACGTTGTGCCTTAACCGCCTTTTTGGCCGAGTCCCGGCGTCTTTTGGCCCCGGTCGCCGGAGCGGGCAACGACAACTCGGCCACCCTGCGGGGAGGGTCCAGACTCGACAAGACGAAGGGCCGCACTTCTCCCTTGGTCAACATCTGGCGTGCCTTGGTCGGCGGGGGGTTCCCATGGCCGAGAGCGGGATGTAGCAGTGCAGGCTGCCGCCGTCGGGCAGGTCCACGTCGACCATCGCTCCATGGGAGGTGAAGGAGACGACCTCGCCTTCGAGGGTGGTCCCCACCGGATAGCTGGCGACGAACGTGATGAAGGCCAGAGGCTCGTTGACGGCAGGTGGCGGCGTGGAGGTACGCCTCTTGGCCGGATGCTGATCAGGCTGGGGCAACGGCGGCGACTTCTTGGCCGTTGACTTTCTTACCGGTTCCGCCTTCATTTCTGGCGCGCTCTTCTTGGTGGACGCGGCCTTCTTGGTCGCCGCCGCCTTCTTGGCCACTGTCTTTTTGGTCACCTTCTTCGTGGCGGCCGGTGTCGTTGCGGCTGACTTGGTCGACGCCCTCTTGGTAGAAGCGGCCTTCTTGGGTCCGGCATCCTTCTTTGCCGCCGCAACCTTCTTCTTCTTTGCGGGGCCTTTCCTGCTTTGGCCACCTTGGCCACCTTGGCCACCTTGCTGGCCTTGACCGGTTTGGGTGGATCCAGCGCTTCGGCCACCGCCTCGTCGATCGCGCTCGACAGGTCGGGATCGACACGGGTCCGGCCACGCCTGCCGCGGGGCGGGGGCGGAGGCTCACTCGGTATGAGCGGCCAGGAGGTCGCCACGGCCGGCACTGCCCTCTTGCTCGAGCTGAGCGCTTCGCCGCCTTTTTGGCCGCCCGGGCCAACTCAGCTGCCTTGGCCGGAGCCGACTCGGGGTCATCTTTGGCCCGCTTGTCGGCCGTGGCCGCCCGGCTCTTGGGGCCCCGGATGGGCAGGCGGGGTGTGAAGATCCATCCCACTCCGGGAACCGGCTTTCCGCCGATCAGCCGCCCATCGTCGAACAGCCACGGGTGCTCGCCGTGGAACTCCTGGAACGAGTCGTTGGAAAGGACGATTGCCCCGGTCCGCTCAGCGATGCGCAGAACGAAGGCATCACCGCGCCCGATGGCTCCGGCAGGAGGGGAGACAACTTCACCGTTGAGCATGGCTTCTCGCAGGGTCTCGCGCTCGGATTCGTCGATGCGGTGCTCGAACGACGCATCGACCACGACGGTGATGCGACTATCGGGATCCTCTTGCGCATAGGCCGTGACGGCCTCGTCGAGTTGCTGCAGGCTCGGAAGCGTTCGCCCTTCGGTGGCCAGGTTCGACCCGTCCACCACGACGTGGTGAGGTTCAGCCAATGGCACGCCGCAACAGATCGGCCTGCTCCAGCTGATGCAGCGCCGCACTTCCGATGGCCGGACTGGCCGACTCACTGCCGACTTACGTGACGCAGCTTGAGGCGCTTGGGTAGTGCAGCGTGGAGGCGAGCATGTACGAACGACCAGGCGCCCATGTTCTCGGGCTCCTCTTGCAACCACACCACTTCTTCCGCCTTGGCGTACCGGTCGAACATTGATGTCAACTCGGCCAGAGGCCACGGATAGAGCTGCTCCATCCTGACAATGGCAACCTCGGCCGCCGCCGTCGGCGTCGTCGGCCGCGATCTCGTGGCGACGCTGCACCGCTTCGTGGGCGATCTTCCCGCTGCACAGCACGATGCGTCGCACGGTGGCGGGGTCCGCCACTTCGGAATCGTCCAGGACGTGGGCGAAGGATCCCGCTCTCGAGGTCCTCGATCGGTGATCGAGAAGCCTGGGCCCGCAGCATCGACTTGGGTGTGACCACGATCAGGGGGCGCTTCGGGGCGAGCAACGCCTGCGAACGCAGCAGATGGAAGTACTGAGCCGACGTCGAAGGCACCGCGACACGCATGTTCCCGCGGGCGCAGAGGGCGAGGAACCGTTCGAACCGAGAGGACGAATGCTCAGGCCCCTGCCCCTCGTAGCCGTGGGGAAGCAGCATGACCAGGCCGGCGTATTGACCCCATTTGATTTCTGCTGCCGCCAAGAAATTGTCGATGATGATCTGCGCCCCGTTGGCGAAATCACCGAACTGCGCCTCCCACGCCACGAGCGCCTCGGGCGCCTCGACTGAGTAGCCGTATTCGAACCCCACGGCGGCGTACTCGGAGAGAAGCGAGTCGCGCACGGTGAAGAGGCCCAGCTGCCCCTCGGCCGGAGCGGACACCGCACCGTCGATCCGGCGCCAGGCTGTCGCCCAGGTGGGACAAGGGGACATACTCGTCCGCAGTGTTGTAGTCCACCAACACGGCATGGCGTTGACTGAACGTGCCCCGACGGGTGTCCTGACCGGTGAGCCGGACATTCACTCCCTGGTGCACCAAGCGATCCGATGGCCAGTGCCTCGGCCAAGGCCCAATCCACGTGCCCCTTGGCCACCATGTCGTCGCGTTGGGCGAACTGCCGTTCGAGCTTGGGATGGATCGTGAATCCCTCAGGTACGGTCCGCACCAAGGTGGCCAGCGCCCGCAGCAGTCGCCGGATACCCCGGTCTCCTCGGAAGGAATGTCAGCATCAGCCGCGGTCGTACACAGGAAGGTGGGTCGGCGCTAACGAGGGCTCCCCCCTCACCTCGTCGAGGACCGACTGCAGCCGGTTGTTGAAATCGTCGAGCGCCGCCTCAGCACCTTCGAGGGTGATGTCGCCACGGCGAACCAACGTCTCGGTGTAGAGCTTGCGCACCGAACGTTTGGCATCGATGCGCTGGTACATGAGGGGTTGGGTGTAGCTCGGATCGTCTCCCTCGTTGTGTCCGTATTTCCGGTAGCACACGACATCGATGACGACGTCCTTGTGGAAGGTCTGCCGGAAGGAGAACGCCAACCGCGCCGCTCGCAGGCACGCCTCGGGGTCGTCGCCGTTGACATGGAAGATCGGCGCCTGCACCATTTTGGCCACATCCGTCGGGTACACCGAGGTCCGGGCCGAGGCCGGCGCTGTGGTGAAGCCCAGCTGGTTGTTGATGACCACGTGCACTGCCCCCCCGGTGCGGTAGCCCGAGAGGCCGGAAAGGTTCAGTGTCTCGGCCACAACTCCCTGGCCGGCGAACGCCGCATCGCCATGTACCAGGACCGACATGCAGGGAAAGCTGAAGTTGCCCTCGGCCAGGGCTTTGGGGGTGCCATCAGTGGGGGGCGAAAGCCGGTCCTGCTTTGCCCTGGTCATGCCTTCGACAACAGGATCGACCGCTTCGAGGTGGGAGGGGTTGGAGGCCAGAGTGACAGGAAGCTCTTCTCCCGCACTTCCCTTGAAGATGCCACGTGCACCCTTGTGGTACTTCACGTCGCCCGAGCCCTGCACCGATTCGGGATCGAGGTTTCCTTCGAACTCCTCGAATATCTCCTTGTACGACTTGCCGACGATGTTGGCCAACACGTTGAGCCGGCCGCGATGCGACATACCCATCACCACCTCGGCCACGCCTGCGCCTGCTGCAGCATCGAGCAAGGTGTCGAGCAACACGATGGTCGACTCCGCTCCCTCTAGTCCGAAGCGCTTCTGTCCGACGTAGCGGGTGTGGAGGAAGCGCTCGAACACTTCGGCCGCATTGAGACGGTCGAGAATGTGGCGCTGCTCCTCTTCGTTGAGCGTGCTCGGCTGTCCCTCGACGTGCTGTTGGATCCACCGCTTCTGCTCCGGATCCTGTATGTGCATGTACTCGATGGCGAGAGTACGGCAGTACGCATCGCGTAGGACGTGGAGGATCTCGTCGAGGGTGGCGACATCGCGGCCCGCCAAGCCATCGGCGACAAACGTGCGGGGCAGGTCCCAAATCGTGAGTCCGTAGGTCAGCGGATCGAGTTCTGGGTGGATGTGCGGTGGCTCGGCGTCGAGCGGGTCGAGATGCGCGATGAGATGCCCCCGCACCCGATACATGTTGATGAGCGTCTGGACGTGGACCTGCTTGACCAGTCGCTGATGTTCGCCCTCTTCCGTACCTTGCCCGGCGTTGCTGTCCACGTGCCAGCGCGCCGGCTCGTAGGGAACACCCATCGATTCGAAGAGCGTGTCGTAGAAGCCGTCTTGCCCCGAGAGGAGAGCCCCCACCCGGGCCAAGAAGATGCCGGATTCCGCTCCTTGAATGATGCGGTGGTCATAGGTCGAGGTCAACGTCACCACTTTGCCCAGACCGAGCTGGGCCAGGACGCGCGGGTCCGCCGCCTCGTACCCGGCGGGATACCCGAGTGCGCCCACGCCGATGATGGCGCCTTGGCCGGGCATGAGACGCGGCACTGATTGTGCGGTGCCGAGTGTCCCCGGGTTGGTCAGCGAGACCGTTGTCCCACCGAAGTCATCCGGGGAGATCTTGCCGGTGTGAATCTTGCGAATCAGTTCTTCGTAAGCCAGAACAAAGGCACGAAAATCGAGAGTGTCCGCATCGCGGATGCAGGGTACGAGCAAGGTGCGTGAGCCGTCACTCTTCTGCTGGTCCACGGCGAGTCCCAGGCCGACATGCTTGTGATGAATGACTCCCGGCTTACCGCTGCCCCCGGCGTCATCGACGAACGTGGCGTTCAGGGCAGGCACATCAGTAAGGGCGCGGACGATGGCGAAGCCGATGAGATGGGTGAAGCTCACCTTCGCCCCCGTTGTCCGAGCGAGCTGGTTGTTGAGAATCTGACGATTCACTTCGAGCAGGCGCGCCGGGACGGTGCGCACGCTGGTCGCCGTCGGCACCCCGAGACTGGCCTCCATGTTGGCCACAATCCTCGAGGCCGCTCCCCGGAGAATGACCGCGGCGTCGGAGCCCGCGGCGGGCTCCGTCTGGGACCGGGCTGCCGGATCGGATGTGGGTGCTGGCACAGGCGCCACCGCAGTGGCGCCCGGCAAGGGGCCGGGAGGGTTGGGCACGGGGGCCGCCCGGTAGTCCGCAAAGAACTCGCGCCAGCTTTCGCTGACCGAGGACGGATCGACCACGAATCGGTCGTACATGTCGTCCACCAGCCACGCATTCGGGCCGAATGAGCCCCCTGCGCCCTCTGACCTTGCCATAGTCCCACCCTACCGGGGGCGCGGGCCGGATTGGGGCAGGGCGGTACTGTCAGCGCTACCCATGGGCTATCCGGCCGGACTCAACGTCCTTGAACGAGCGGGGACGACCCCGGGAGCGCCGGCGGTCGTCCTTGTGCATGGCTCGCTCGACCGGGGCGACAGCTTCGGGCGGACCATGCGGCGACTGCCCGATCTCACGATGGTGGCGTACGACCGCCGGGGTTACCAAGGTTCTCGCGCCGCGGGCGTGGTCGGCCTCAGTGGCCACATTGCCGACCTGCTCGATATCCTGGCCGAGGTCCGCGCTCGAGGTGCCTCACGGGTCGTCGCGGTTGGCCACAGCGTGGGCGGCGATGTCGTTCTCGGGGCCGCCCTCGCCGAGCCGACCACTTTGGACGCCCTGGGGGCCTTCGAACCGCCCATGCCCTGGATCGGCTTTCGACGGGCGCCGAGCGACACAGAACCACGACAGGGCAGTGCCGACGAGGCTCGAGCGTCTAGAGACCCTGGTGACGAGGCTGAACGGTTCTTCCGCCGGATGGTAAGTGCCGCAGCATGGGAACGACTCTCAGAAGCCGGGAGGGAGGGGCGCCGAGCCGACGGGCCCGCACTGGTGGCCGATTTCATGAGCCTCCGTGGCGAGAGCCCGTTCGACGTCAGGAAGCTCGCCGTACCGGCCGTGTTCGGCATGGGTGGCCCCAACACCGCCTTGCATCATCGGGACGCAGTGAGCTGGCTGGGAGCCCACGTGCCAGGAGCCACGATCTATGAGATACGCAGCGCCCAACATGGTGCCCACCTCTCGCACCCGGACAATTTCGCCGGCTTCATCCGGGCCGTGCTGGGACGGATACCGGCTGTCTGAGCCATCGGGCACACCGGGTGTACCGGCCGCCTGAGGCGTCTTCACCGTTCAGGCAGCTGACACTCAGGTTGCTGTAAGATAACGTGATTAGGCGCTTCCTTGCCGCCACGCGCACGAATCATGTGTTGAAGCGATTTTGGCACCGTTACCGAGCGATGAACAGCGTGTTTCCGACGAAAAAAATAGCCACAGCACTATGAAGAATGTGGCAGTTGCGTTACGGTAACGGAATCTTGCGTCGCTGGGGTGACGGAAGGTGGATCTTCAGGCCGTCATTCGGGGCGGCCGAGTAGCAAGGGAGTGCTATGCGAATCAAGGGGTATTTGAAGCGCTGTCTGACCGTGGCAATGGCGGCCGGCGCACTTTTGGCGGGACTGGCGATCATCGCCCCCGGGACCAGCGGGGCGGCCTCGAAGCCGACCTCCGCCACCTGGGCCGAGGCCGCACAGGCCACACCGAACTACATCCTCCCCTTCTACCCAGCCCAGCTCTGCTCGGTGAACAACGTCGAGCAGTTCCAGTTCTTGATGTATCGCCCGCTCTACTGGTTCGGCGTCGGGACGTCACCGAACCTCAACACGTCGCTTTCGCTGGGTCAGACGCCGACCTTCTCCAATGGCGGGACGACGGTCACCGTCAACCTGAAGAACTACAAATGGGCCAACGGTGAGTCCGTCACGGGCCAGGACGTCCTGTTCTTCATGAACATCTACCACGCCCAGCCAGCGGGCTTCTGCGGCTACGTAAAGGGCGACTTCCCCGACAACGTGACGAACGTCACTGCCACCACCACATCGGTCACCTTCACGTTCAACAAGGCCTACAACCAGCACTGGATCATCTACAACGAGCTGGGCCAGATCACACCCATGCCGATCGCCTGGGACATCGCCGCAGCCGGTGCCGCGGCCGGGTCGGGCGGGTGCTCCAGCGCCGCCTACGGCACCGCTGACGCTGCGTGCACCAAGGTGTACACCTTCCTGTCCAACTCGGCTGGCTACAACCCCACCAACCCCAGCGCCGCCAACAACTCGCTGTCCACCTACGCCACGAACCCGTTGTGGCAAGTCGTCGACGGGCCGTGGAAGCTGAGTGCCTTCAACCCCGACGGCCAGCTCACCATGGTGCCGAACCCGACCTACTCGGGCCCGGTCAAGGCGACCCTCAAGACGTTCACCGAGCTGCCCTACACATCGGACTCCTCCGAGTTCAACGCGCTGGTGGGTGGCAATCTGAGTGTGGGCTACATCCCCCTCAACGACATTTCGCAGGCTACGAGCAATCCGTACAAGGTGGGCCCGAACAACCCGAGGCTTTCCGGCACCTACGACTTGAGTCCGCTCTACACCTTCTCCATCAACTACTTCCCAGAGAACTTCGACTCCAACGCCAACGGTGGAGTGACGGGCAAGCTGTTCAACCAGCTCTACATCCGGCAGGCCTTGCAGTACTTGGTCAACCAGCCCTTGTTCGATCAAGAAGATCTGGAAGGGCTACGCCGTGCCGACCTACGGGCCGGTCCCCGTGGTGCCGCCGAACCCCTATGCCTCCAAACTGGAGAAGTCCAATCCCTACCCGTACAGCCCGGCCAAGGCCAAGGCGGTACTCGAGGCAAATGGATGGAAAGTGGTACCCAACGGAACCGACACCTGCATCAAGGCCGGAACGGCCAAGGGTGACTGTGGCGCCGGCATCCCCGCCGGGACCCCGCTGAAGTTCTCGGAGCAGTACGCGACGGGCAATGCGGACCAGCTCGAAGAGTTCACCGCAGAGAAGGCGGCCTGGTCCAGTGATGGCATCAACGTGACGCTGAGCGGCGCCTCCTTCAATACCGTGATCGGGAACGCCATCACCTGCCCCAACGGGTGCTCCTGGCAGCTGCAGAACTGGGGCGGCGGATGGACCTTTGCCCCCGACTACTACCCGAGTGGTGAGGAACTGTTCCAGCTTGGTTCGGAGGCCAACTATGGCGACTACAACGATGCCAAGAACAACACGTTGATCACCCAGACCATCGACACCAACCAGGCGTTGACGACATGGGAGAACTACCTGGCCAAGCAGTTGCCCGTCATCTTCCAGCCCGACGAGGCCTATGCGATGACGGAGTACAACAAGAACCTGACCGGGGTCACGCCGCAGAACCCGTTCACCGGCATTTCGCCCGAAGACTGGCGGTGGAAGTAAGTAAGCAGAAACACGCAGACAATGGACGTGGTACGGATTGCCTGTTAGGTAATTGACCGATGAATCCCCCCGGTTGGATCAGTGATGCTCTCAGCCGGGGGGATTCGCGTTCATTTCTACGGCGTGGCGCATGATCGGCTTTCTCGTCCGGCGCTTCCTCCAGGCCATCGTGGTGATACTGGGCGTCGTCCTCATCGTCTTCCTGTTGGGCAAACTGATTCCAGGCGGTGAGGCCGCGGCGGCGCTCGGCCCTCGACGTTCACCGGCCCAGGTCGCTCATTTCAACTTGGTCAATGGACTGGACCTGCCTATTTACGATCAGTTCTGGCGCTACCTGTGGGGGCTCTTTCACCTCAATCTGGGTTACTCCTTCAAGAGCAATGAGGGCGTGAAAGAGTTGATCTCGCAGAGGTTGCCAAAAACATTGACCCTGGTCGGCGTCTCGACGCTCGTGGCGCTTGTCATCGCCGTCCCGCTCGGCATCCTGCAGGTCGTCAAGCGCTACACGGTCATCGACTACAGCCTGACGGCAGGCTCATTCCTGTTCTATGCCATGCCTCCCTTCTTTTTGGGCTTCCTCCTCATTCTCTACTTCAGCTTCGACCTCCACCTCTTTCCGGTCTCGCCACCGATCAACAGCAATGCGTGGACGATCTTCAACGATCCTCGGTCCTTCGTCCTGCCGGTGATCACCCTCTCCGCCATCACCATCGCGTCGTTCAGCCGGTATATGCGCTCCTCCATGATGGACGCCTTGACACAGGACTACATCCGCACCGCGCGGGCGAAAGGCGCCAGCAACAATCGTGTCCTCTATGGGCATGCCCTGCGTAACGCGCTCATCCCGATCCTGACGCTCATCGGGCTTTCCCTCCCCGCCATCGCCAGCGGCGCCCTGATCACTGAGACCGTGTTCAACTACCCAGGAATGGGACTTCTGACGGTAACCGCGGCCAGTAACAACGACATCCCGACAGTTCTCGGCACCACGCTGGTTATCACCATCTTCACCGTCGCCGGCTCGCTCCTGGCCGATCTTCTCTATGCCATAGCCGATCCTCGTATCCGCTTCGGGAGCACCTCGTGACCATGCCGGCAGGCGACATCGTTCCCGCCCCCGCCGCTCCCGCCATCCCCGAAGGAGGGGAGAGCTCGTCGGTCGGTGGTATGGGCCGCCAAATCCTGCGGGTCTTCATTGAAAACAAGCTGGCCGTGGTGGGCTTGTTCGTCATCGTGTTCTTCGTCCTCTTCTGCTTCGTCGGACCGTCGATCTACCACACCAATCAGAACAACTCCGAGCTCGCCCTCAACGCCACGCAGAACGGAGCACCGGGAAGCGGGCACCTTCTCGGCACCGACAACAACGGGTTCGACCTCATGGGTCGCCTCATGTTCGGGGGCCAAGCCTCGTTGATCGTGGGCTTCGTCTCCGCCGCCGCCGCCACGGTCATCGGGGTCATCTACGGGGCGGTAGCCGGCTTCGTCGGGGGATGGATCGACGCCGTCATGATGCGGTTCGTCGACATGTTGCTTTCGGTCCCCGTGCTCTTCCTTCTCATCGCCTTGGTCACCATCTTCAAGCAGTCCGAGGTGCTCATCATCGTGGTGATCGCCTTCGTGAGCTGGCTCGTGCCGGCCCGGCTCGTGCGGGGGGAGACACTGACCTTGCGCGTGCGCGAGTACGTCCAGGCGGTCCGGGTCATGGGTGGTTCGCGCACGCGCATCGTGGGACGTCACATCGTCCCTAACTCGATCGGCACCATCGTGGTCTTCGCCACCTTCCAGGTGGCCGACTCCATCCTCCTGCTGGCCGCGCTCGGATTCATTGGTCTGGGCATCCCGGCTCCGGGCACCGACTGGGGCACCATGTTGTCCAACGGCGTGGACAGCGCCGCGCTTGGCTACTGGTGGGAGATCTACCCCGCTGGGCTTTGCATCGTTTTTGTCGTCATCGCCTTCAACTTCATCGGCGACGCCCTGCGCGACGCGCTCGAGGTTCGCCTTCAGCGAAATTGACTCAGTCGTGATGGTGATTCAGGGGGTGGTGGGCAACGCCGACGTGGCGTCTTTGATGGTGACCGGTGTCTGCAACGGGAAATGACAAGCTGCCGTGTGCGCGGTGCCGAAGTTGACCAGGAGGGGCTCCACCTCAGCGCACAGGTTCTGGGCCCGCGGGCAGCGGGTGCGAAAACGGCAGCCTGACGGGGGATCGACAGCGGAAGGCAGCTCGCCCCGCACGACCAGCTTGCGCTCTTGGCGCGACGACGCATACTCGGCCGTAGGCACCGCGTCGAGCAGTCCTTGCGTGTAGGGATGGGCCGGGCGGTTGTAGACCTCGGCCGACGGCCCGAGTTCGACCAATTTGCCCAGGTACATGACGCCGATGGTGTCGGCCATGTAACGGACGACCGCCAGGTCATGCGAGATCAGCACGTAGGTCAGACCATGGCGACGTTGCAAGTCCTTCATGAGGTTGAGGATCTGCGCCTGAATCGATACGTCGAGGGCCGATACGGGCTCGTCCGCCACCACCAGCTTGGGCTCGAGGGCCAAGGCCCGCGCCAAGCCGATCCGCTGTCGCTGCCCGCCCGAGAACTCATGGGGATAACGCTGTACCGACTGGGGGCTCAACCCCACCTCGCGCAGCAAGGACAACACCCGGTCCCGCTGCTCATCGCGCGTCCCCACCTTTTGCACTCGCAGGGGCTCCCCGATGATCGTCCCCACACGCATGCGGGGGTCGAGCGAGGCATAGGGATCCTGGAACATGAGCTGGACGTCGCGACGTTTTTCCCGTAACGCAGACCCTTTGAGCTCCGTGAGCACTTGGTCCTGGAAATGAACGGACCCGGCAGTCGGTTCCTCGAGCGCCACCATCATGCGGCCTATGGTGGTCTTCCCGCACCCAGACTCGCCGACGAGGCCGAACGTCTCACCCTGACGGATCGAGAGGGTGACATCGCTGACGGCGTGCACGGCACCCACCTGGTGCCGGATGACGCCGCCGGCGAGGACTGGAAATTCCTTCACCAGATTGGTGACCGAGAGGATGAGCGGTGCTCCCTCGAGCGCGGCGATGTGTGCCGCGGTGCCCGGGGCGGGCGCCGATGTGGCCACCTTGACCGCGACACCCTCGGGCGAGGGCTCGTGTTCGACGGGGTGGAAACAAGCAAAACGATGGGACGCGTCGCCGTCATGCGTCGGTTCCAACGGTGGCTCGTGCTCGCGGCACTCCTCGGTGGCGTAGCGGCAGCGCGGCGCGAAGCGGCAATTGGTGATGGTCGCGGAGAGATCGGGGGGTAAGCCGGGAATGGTGAGGAGGGACTCCCCCGGGTCCTGATCGATTTTCGGCACCGAGGCCAAAAGGGCCTCCGCGTACGGGTGGCGCTCGTTCTTGAAGAGCACGGGAGTCGTCGCCTCCTCCACGATCTTCCCGGCGTACATCACGATCACTCGATCAGTGCGCCCGGCAATGACGCCCATGTCGTGCGTGATGAGGATGACGCCCATATGCAACCGCTCACGCAGGTCGTCGATGAGGTCGAGGATCTGGGCCTGAATCGTCACGTCGAGCGCCGTGGTCGGCTCGTCGGCGATGAGGAGCTTCGGCTCGCACGCCAGCGCCATGGCGATCATCACCCGCTGACGGAGACCGCCCGAGAGCTCGTGAGGGTACTGATCGAGCCTCTCGGCGGGTCGAGGCATCTCCACCAGCGTGAGTACTTCGAGCGCCCGCTGGCGCGCCTGGGCCTTGGTCACATCACGGTGAAGTCGAACTCCCTCGGAGATCTGCTTGCCGATGGTCATCGTCGGGTTGAGCGCGGTCAAAGGATCCTGCGGGATGAGGGCCACCTCGTCCCCTCGAACCTGACGCATCTCCTTCTCGTCCAACGTGGCCAGGTCGCGGCCGAGCAAGGTGATGCTCCCGCCGATGACATGTCCGTTGTTGGGCAAGAGCCGCATGACCGAAAGGCCGGTCGTGCTCTTGCCACAACCTGACTCTCCGACGATCCCGACGCACTCGCCCTGGCCCACGGAGAACGAGATGTCGTCGACGGCAACCACGGAGGAATGCCGCATGCGGAATTCCGTTCGGAGGTTCTGTACCTCCAGCACGTTGCTCATCCGTTCACACTACTCGTCACTGAAGCGTTCGACACGTGGCCGATGCAGGTCAGGGGTAGTTTTCGCGGGTCACCGGCCACCCGTCGCACCAGGGCAAGGAGGTCACGAAGGACCAGCTGCGCCGGTGGATCGACGAAAGCCCGTAGCCCCGAAGCGCCATCTGGTGGGCGGGTGAGGGGTATCCCTTGTTCTGCTCGAATGCATACGGAGGGAAATGCTCCGATTCGTCACGCATCAGGCGGTCTCGGACGACCTTGGCCAGGACCGAGGCGGCGGCCACCGAGGCGCAGCGCGGCATCGCCGCCGATGATCGGGTGGACCGATCCGTTGAACTCCCCCTCGGTTGGATCAGGGCTCGACACCAGGTCGAGAGGGCCGTCGATCAGGAGGGCATCGGGGGGACTGGACAAGCCCGGCGAGCGCCCGTTGGCCGGCCAGACGCAGCGCCACCCGCATCCCCCACCGATCGCACTCCGCCGGTGAGGCGTGGCCCACCGCCCAATCGACGCACCAGGCGCCGACGGACTCGAAGATGGACTCTCGTCGAGCTTCACTGAGTTGCTTGGAGTCCCGGAGCCATCGGGGCTGGGTGCGTTTGGTGGCTTTGGGCGGGACCACAGCGACGCCGACGGTGACCGGCCCGGCCCACGCACCGCGACCAACCTCGTCCATGCCGGCGATGCACGAGTGCCCACGGGCGCGCAGGGCGCGTTCTTCGGCCAGATCCGGCGTGCGTGACACCGGTTCCCGTCATGACGTCACCGCCGGGTGCCAAGCTTCAATACGATGGGGGCGTGAGCACTGGGGGGACGGCACGCGAGCCGAACACGCGGTCCCCGCTTGCCCCGGGTACGCAGGTCGATGTCCGCAATCGCTATCAGGGCACGTGGACGCGGGGCTTCGAGGTGGCCGAGATCACCCCGGAGGGCTACCGCATCCGGCGTCTCTCCGACGGCAGCATCCTCGGCGAGCTCTTCTCCCGCGACGACGTGCGCCGCCAGACGGAGCCGTCAAGGCTTCTGGTGGCACTGACCTTCTGGTGGCACCGAACCGCCCGCCGGCACTGAACCGTCAGCCGGCCTGAGGTCGACGAACCGCCTCGATGTAGTCGTCGATGGGTATGGCCGATAGCGTCAGGGTCTTGAGTGTGCCGCGCGCGCCGAGCACGAGCGCCACGCGCGCCATTGTCTTCTCGTCCGGCGCGTCGAGCACCGAACAAAAGTCGTAGGGCCCGAGCAAGGCCCACTGGGCCAGGACGCGCACGCCCATCGATTCAACTTCGGCGTTGACCTCCTTCAGCCGATCGGGGTTCTCGGCCAGGGTTGCCGCTCCATCGGGTCCCACGGTCGAGAGCATCAGAAATGTCGACATGACCTCACGCTATCGCAACACTTGGCGTCAGAAGGGCTCGCTACTCGCTAAGTAGCTCGCGCCGAATGACCTTGCCCAAGGCGTTGCGGGGCAAAGAAGCGAACTGCGCGGAACTCTCTTGGCCGCTTGTAGGACGTCAACTCTTGCGCCGCGAGCAGGACCAATCCGTCAAGGTCGGGATCACCATCGCTGCCGACGACGAAGGCCGTCACAGACTCACCCCACTCGGCCGACGGCAATCCGATAACCGCGATCTCCCCGACCGATGGGTGTCGCCCCAGAACAGCCTCCACTTCGGCGGGGTACACGTTGTGCCCACCCGTGATGATGAGCTCGGTGCGCCTTCCCCTGATGGAGACATAGTCATCATCCCCCAGCGACGCCAGATCGCCGGTGGCGAACCAACCGTCTTGCCACATGGCCTCAGACGCGGAGGCTCGGTTCCAGTAGCCGCGGCACAGCGACGGACCGCGCACCATCAGTTCGCCGATCCCCTCCTCGTCGGCATCGGCGATGGTTGCCTCCACGCCGGGAAGCGGAAACCCAACCGATCCGGGTCGTCGCTCGCCAAGAAGCGGGTTGGACAGTGTCAGCAACGTCTCAGACATCCCGTACCGCTCCAGAACCGCAACGTCCCATTCGGCGTGAAACCGCCGCCAGAGGTCGGCCGGAAGGGGAGCCGATCCCGCCACGCAGAGCCGCAGGGCTGACAACTCGGCTGCCCGACCGGACTCGGCCAGACGGTGGTACATGGTGGGGACGCCGAAGAACATCGTGCCCCCGTGCTCGTGTATGGCGTCGAGGACCTGTGCCGGAACGAACCGCTCGAAGACAACGGCGGAGCTGCCCGCAGCCAGAGTGCCGAACAGCCCGGCGCACAACCCGTGCACGTGGAAGAGAGGAAGGGCCAGGAGCAGGCGGTCCTCGGGTTGCCAACCCCAGGCCACGCGGAGCGACGTGGCCCCTGCCAGCAGTGAACGGTGCGTGTGGACGGCGCCCTTGGGCTCTCCGGTCGTCCCCGACGTGTACACGATCAACGCATCGTCGTCGGGCTGCGACACATCGAGCGCGACAGCAGCGTGGCCGGGATCGCCGAGCAATTCAGGCGGCGTGCGCACGACAGCGTGCGGCACATCGGCGCCCAACCACTCCTTGCTTTCGGCCCGCTCCATCACACAGACCATTGGATCGACGTCGTCGACGACATAGCGCAACTCACGCCTCGTGGCGGAGGGGTTCACCGGGACGACGACGGCGCCCAAACGCAAGGCCCCGATGATCGCGATGATGCTGTGCAACGACGTGGAGCAACTCCATAGCACCCGGTCCCCAGGTGTGACACCACACGCCGCCAAGTGTGCGGCGGCGAAAGCCGTCGCCTGAGCCAACGCGTCGCCGTGCAGCACGGCACCCGAACCCTGTCCCTCTATGAGCACGGGACGATCCGGTTCGTCCCGCCATCGGCGGGACCACACCTCGGGCAGCGTGCGACCGCCGGATAGTGCGGCCGGATCGAAGGGTGGTGATCCCTGTGGCAGGTGCCGGGACCAGGCACGCTCCGCGTCCATCGCTACCACACCCTGTCCGTCGGCCATCGCACGCCATAGTCTGGCAAACATGACCCGCCGCCGTATCGCCATCGTCCCGCACTCGCACTGGGATCGGGAATGGTACAAGTCGTACCAGGACTTTCGGCTCGATCTGGTGGACATGCTCGATGCCCTTCTCCCTCTGCTCGAGTCCGATGCGGGTTACCCGTACTTCATGTTGGACGGACAGATGGCCGTCGTCGACGACTACCTCGAGATCCGGCCGGAAGCCGAGCCGCGGCTCCGCGCGCTGGCGGCGGCCGGTCGGATCAGCATGGGCCCGTGGTACATCCTGATGGACGAGTTCCTGTCCTCGGGTGAGACGATCATCCGCAACCTCCAGATGGGCATCCTCCGCGGCGCCGCCTTCGGTGGCGCCATGAACGTCGGCTACCTGCCCGACATGTTCGGGCACATCGCCCAGATGCCGCAGATCCTCCAGCAGGCCGGGTTCGCGCACACGGTGGTGTGGCGGGGCGTGCCCTCGGCCATCACGAAGAACGCATTCTGGTGGGAGGCACCCGACGGTTCCCGCGTGCGGGCGGAATATCTTCCCGTCGGCTACGGCAACGGGGCCGCGCTCCCCGACGACGCCAAGGCCCTCGTGCGGCGTACGGAGGACCTGGTCGACGAGGTGGCGACCTTCCTTATCGAAGGACCTTCTCTGCATGAACGGCTCGGATCACCTGTTCCCTCAACCTCGCCTCGGTCGGGTGGTGGCCGAAGCCAACGACCTTCAAGACGAGCTCGTGTTCGAGGTCACCTCACTCCCCGACTATCTGGCCGCTGCGCCGACAGAAGGATTGGAGAGGTGGAACGGAGAGCTCCGCTCGGGCTTTCGGTCAAACATGCTCATGGGGGTGACGTCGAACCGTGTCGACGTCAAGCGCTTGGGTGCGCTGGCTGAGCGCGCGCTGGAGCGGAGAGCCGAGCCCCTGGCCGCACTCTTCCAGACGGCGGACCAATGGCCACACGAGCTGCTGGCCCTGGCCTGGAAGGAGATGGTCCGCAACTCGGCGCACGACTCGATCTGCGCCTGCTCGGTCGACGACGTGGTCGACGCCGTGCTGCACCGCTATGCCGAAGCGCGGACCATTGCCAGCGGCCTGGCCGATCGCGCCGTCGCTTCGTTCGCCCGATCCCTGGCCGAGCCGGGAAACTACATCCTCAACGCCGTCCAACGCACGCGGGCAGGGCTGGTCGAGCTCGTCGTCGGGGCCGAGGATCCCCCTTCGGGCGATGTACAGGTCGTATCCGAGCGCACCGGCCTCCCCGGTTCGATGGTGCTCGACGCCAACACGGTGCGCACCGTGCTCGGCATGCTGCAAGGCCCGAAGATCGACAACGACGCCTGGGTGCACGACGTGAGCGTCGAAGAGGACGACCAAGGCCTCAACATCACCGTCACCGTCGGTGCGGAAGAGCGACCGAACGTCGCCGATATCCGAAGCGAAGCAGGACATCTATGCCCGCCTGGGAGCGCGGCCCGACGCCGTCATCCGCGTCAACCTGAACCAGCCCCCTATCCGACGAATCGTGGCCCGGGTCAGCGATGTTCCCGGCTACGGCTGGCAGACCTTCGCCCCCTCCCCCCTGACCAACCCGGTCCAGGTGAGCCAGCCCGGAGGGCCTGCCACCGTGACCAATGGTCTCGTCACGGTGGTGGTCGATGACACGAGTGGCACGTTCTCACTCAACGGGGTGGAAGGCTACGGCCAACTCGTCGACGGCGGAGACCTCGGCGACTCCTACAACTACTCGCCGCCGCGTCAAGACACGCTGGTCGACAAGCCGGTCGAGGTGTCGGTGCGCGTCATCGAGCGCGGACCGGTGCGGGCCAGCGTCGGGATCACCGCCATCTACGTGTGGCCCGATCACGTGGACGGATCGTCGCAGAGGCGGGTGGGCGAGCACCATGTCGAGGTCGAGACCCGCCTGGAGCTCAGAGCGGATGAGTCGGTGGTCAGGGTGACGACATCGTTCGTCAACCCCAGCAAAGACCACCGGCTTCGCGTCCACCTTCCGCTGCCCGTGGCGGCCCAGACATCGCACGCCGAAAGCGCCTTTGCCGTCGTCGAACGAGGCCTCACTGGCCGAAGGGCGCCCCGATGAGTACGGGTTGCCAACGGCACCGGCTCGGCGCTTCGTCTCCGCCGGCGGCCTGACCGTGGTGCATGATGGCGTCTGCGAGTACGAGCTCATCGACATCACGACGACACCGGGCGGGGATGCGGCCCAAACGATCGCCCTCACGGTGCTGCGCGCCACGGGCATGCTCTCCCGCCTCGGCATGGCCTACCGGCCCTTTCCGGCCGGTCCGCTCACCCCGGTCGAAGGCCTGCAGATGGCTGGACGTCCCGTGTCGCTCAGCTATGCGCTGGCGGTGGGACACGACGATCCGTATGCCTTGGCCGACGATGTCCTGGTCCCCCTCGATGTCGTCACGGCCCTTGGCGGAGGCACTCGACCGACGGCGGGCAGCGCGCTCAACATAGAGGGAGCGCAAGTGAGCGCCGTGCGCCGCGAGAACGGGCTGCTCGAGGTTCGCGTTTTCAATCCCACCGGCCACACCGCCATGGTGACCATGCCCGGGCACGCGGGATGGCTGGTCGACCTCCGTGGCTACCCCGAACGTCACTTCGAAGGATCATTCGAGCTGCGCCCATTCGGCATCGCCACCGCCCGGTTGGGCCCCTACTGATCCTGACACCGCGGCGGGGCGCTCTCATTGAGGCGTCTCTCGCACCAGCGCCTCGTCCCATTCGGGGCGTGAGGGCCGGTCCATGAGCGACAGTAGGGCCTCTCGGGGTGAGCAGCGCCCCTCGACGATGGCGTCGACCTGCTCGGCGATCGGCATTTCGACGCCGTGCGACCGGGCCAAACCAACCAAGGGACCGGCGCTCTTGACCCCTTCGGCCACCATCTGCATGCCGTTGACGATCTCCTCGAGAGACTGGCCCTGACCGAGCTGATACCCAACGGTGCGGTTGCGGCTCTTCGGGCTGGCACAGGTAGCGACCATGTCGCCGACCCCGGCCAACCCGCCGAACGTCAGCACCTTGCCACCCAGGGCGATGCCGAGTCGTCCCAACTCGGCCAGTCCTCGGGTGATCAGCACCGCACGCGTGTTCTCGCCGAATCCCAGACCGTCACAGATGCCGGCGGCGATCGCCATCACGTTCTTCGTCGCCCCTGCTATTTCGCAACCGACGACATCGGTGCCCATGTACACCCGAAAGGTGCGGGTGTGAAGGAGATCCTGCACTTGACGGGCCAACGCTTCGTCGGGCAGCGCCACGACGCTGGCGGCCGGTTGCCCTTCGGCCACCTCGCGAGCCAGATTCGGCCCCGTCAGAACGCCGGCCGGCACGTCGAGGCACGACCTGCGCCACCACCTCGGACATCCGTAGGTTGGTCCCCGTCTCGATGCCCTTGGCCAGGCTGACGATGGCCTCGACCTCCGTGGCGAAGGGTCGCAGTTCCTCCAGCACAGCCCGGAACCCGTGCGACGGCACCGCCATGAAGACGATGCCCGCTCCGTCCAACGCCTCCTCCAACGAGGCGGTGGCCGTCGAGCCCGTCGGGCAGGCCGATTCCCGGGAGGTAGGTGGCGTTCTCCCGCGACTCGGTCGATGGACGACGCCAGCTCGGCGAGACCGCGCCCACAGCGAGACGGGATGCGACGCACCCACGAGTCCGGCCACGGCCGTACCCCACGAGCCGGCACCCACCACTGCCACGCGGTCGCTCATGGTCGTGAGCCTACGGCGGTGACCACGGGGCGCCACGGCCCGGCGCACTTACACTGTCCCCAGTGTCCGCCAGCGTGACCGCCCACCCGCAGGCTCCACCCGCTCCTCCCCGAGGCAACCTCGGGCAAGAAGTCGTGCTCATCCCGGTCAAGGGGTTCCGACAGGCCAAACGCCGGCTGGGCGGGTCCATGACCGATGAGACGCGGGAGCACCTTGTTCGATCCATGGCGGAAAACGTCGTAGCTGCGTGCGCCCCGCTCCCCGTCGCGGTCGTCTGCGACGATCCTGAGGTGGCGGCATGGGCCGAGGCGCTCGGAGCAGCCGTCATGTGGGAGCCCGGGCAAGGGCTCAACGGCGCCGTCGGCGCCGGGCGTGGAGCAGCTGGCTGCGGCTGGTGTCGAGTGGGTGATCGTCGCCCATGGCGACCTTCCCCGCGCCCGCGACCTCGGGGACCTGGCCCCGTTCGCCGGCATCACGCTCGTGCCTGATCGCAAGGACGACGGCACCAACGTCCTGCGACTGCCCGTCGGCTGCGACTTCCGCTTTGCCTACGGGCCCGGGCTCGTTTCGATCACACCGCGCCGAGGCGGTCCGAGCTCGGGCTGCCCGTCCGCGTTCTGCGCATACCTGCCCTGGCGTACGACGTCGACTGGCCGGCCGATGTGGCCGAGCTCACCACATGAGCGGCGCAGAATCGTCCGGCCGCATCGTTGCCGGTCAACGATCTCCCCGAACGTGGCCGTCCCACGATCGATCTGCCCACACCGTCCATCGTCGTGGCCATCGGCGCGCACCCCGACGACATCGAATTCGGCTGCGGTGCCACACTGGCCAAATGGGCCGCCGCGGGGGCCACCATCCACCACCTGGTGCTGACCGACGGTGCGAAAGGAACCTGGGACCCACGACGCGATGCGGCGGCACTGGTCGCGCGACGCCAGCAGGAGCAACGACGCGCCGCCGCGCTCCTCGGAGGGGGTGACGTCATCTTTCTCGGGCGGACCGACGGGGAGCTGCGCAACGGTGTGCGCCGAGCAGTGGGAGGTCTCTCTGTGGATTCGTCGCACTCCGTCCCGATGTCGTGCTCGGGCACGACCCGTGGCGGCGCTACCGCCTCCATCCCGACCACCGGCACGCTGGATTCATCGTCACCGACGCCATTGTCGCCGCACGCGATCCGCACTTCTTCACTGATCAGGGATTGGCACCCCACCGCCCATCGGCTCTGCTCTTGTGGGAGGCGGATGAGCCGAATCATGTCGAAGACGTCTGCGGATTTCGCCGAGACGAAGATCGCGGCGCTGCTGGCGCACGAGAGTCAATTCGCGAGCACCATGGGAATCGAGGATGCCGGATCGGCGCAAGTCGATGCCTTCACGCGCCGAGTGCATACACAACTAAGTGAGCACGGAGCTCTGGCGGGATCGCCCAGGGCGAGAGCTTCCACCTGTGACCGACATCTAGGCCTTGCAATTGCAAAGTCGGGGGCCCGCAGGCCCCCGACTTCACTCGCTCCAAGAAGAAAACTGCTAACTGCTACCTGCTAACTGCTCAGCGAGCCGCCTTGCGAGCCGGGGCTCGACGGACTGCCTTCTTTGCAGTCGTCCGCTTGACGGCCTTCTTGGCCGGGGCGCGACGCACTGCCTTCTTTGCCGGTGCTCGCTTGACAGCCTTCTTCGCCGGTGCCCTCTTCACGGCCTTCTTGGCCGGGGCCCGCTTGACTGCCTTCTTCGCTGCAGTCCGCTTGACGGCTTTCTTCGCCGGCGCGCGCTTCACTGCCTTCTTTGCTGGAGCCCTCTTGACTGCCTTCTTAGCCGGTGCCCGTTTGACGGCCTTCTTGGCCGGGGCCCGCTTGACTGCCTTCTTTACTGCAGTCCGCTTGACGGCTTTCTTCGCCGGCGCGCGCTTAACTGCCTTCTTTGCGGGGGCTCGCTTTACTGCTTTCTTTGCTGGGGCCCGTTTCACGGCCTTCTTGGCCGGGGCCCGCTTTTTCGCGGCTACTGCCACAGGTGCACCTCCCTAGGAGCATGGTCACTGAATAGAGGTGAAGCCTGCGCCACGTCGATGCTACGAACACATCGTCGTGCGCACTGCCGCACCGATTTCTTTGTCGCTCGGAACGATATGGCACGTAGGAAGATGGATCATCGACCTTTCCTTCATACGAGCAGTCCGTTCCGATTACCCGAATTGCAACGACTGATTGAGGTGATGAGGCACTGCATGAGGCGCGTAGTTGGCATTCCAATGTCTTTGCCTGGCGCGCTGCACACTGTTGCGTCGCAGCACATATCAACCCTCCATAACGCTTCGGGTAGACACATTCTTCGTTATGTACCTGCTCAGGTCAAGCATCATCTTTTTGCGACGTGCTTTTTTGGTCGACGATGCAACCCAATTCTCGATGCAGCGCACGCGTGCAATCTTGACCGGCGCCACTCGCTTCGATGATGCGTCGACGCAGATTTCGGCGTCGCTCTGCGCGGTGATTTGTTCCAAACGTGCATCTACGTGACTCGACAATCGACCACCGCCGCGACCAGTCGTTTGCAAACGAGGCCAATCGTCACCGCGCGCGGCGCGTATGACCACGATCGGGTTCGACGCACCGCGCAGCGACGGTCGCAGGCATCTACCTCGGAATCGGCGAACGGAACGTGGTCGTGGGCAGGTCCGCAGCGCTCAACACTCGTCCTCGGCCCTTCGCGCTCGGGAAAGACGTCTTCCCTGGTCATCCCCAATCTTTTCGTAGCCGACGGCCCCGTTGTCTCCACCTCGACCAAGCCCGATGTCATGGATGGCGACGGCTACCGAGCGCAGTCGCGAGGGTTGGTCCTTTCTCTTCGATCCCAGCGGTGAAATCGAATGCCCGACGTCAGTCGAACGCGTCGGATGGTCGCCATTGACAACCGCCGACGGATTGGGACGCCGCAGTGCAGACGTCTGATGCAATGGTCAATGCGTCGCGCCTCGGCGGTAGTGCTGGGTCACAATCCGCCGGGAGACCAGCATTGGACCGAACGAGCCAGTGCGTTGCTGTCCCCACTCCTCCACGCCGCCGCACTCGAATCTCTCCCCATGCGGATCGGTCTTACGTTGGATTGACCGTCACGATGGCGCGACGGCCTTAGCAAATCCTCTCGCGCACGGTCGGGCGAGGACGCCACCGCCACCGACCTGCTGGCCGGCATCGTCGGCACGGATGCCCGGGAACAGTCGGGTATCTGGTCCACCGCTTCGGGGGTCCTGGCCGCCTACAGGTCGGAGGCCGCGTTGGCATCCACAGAGCTCCCTCCGCTCGATGCGGCCGAATTCTGCTCGAGGTGCCAACACCATGTACATCTGCTCCGCCGGACGGCGTCAGCATCAGTTCGCGCCCCTCGTCGTGGCGGCCATCGGTGACGTGCGCGACGCCACCTACGACCGGGAGCGGAGCGGTGAGCGGTACCCGCCCACGCTGCTCGCCCTCGATGAGGTCGCCAACATCGCTCCCATTCCCGATCTGCCCACCATGCTGAGTGAGGGTGCCGGGCAGGGTCTCCTTGTCATGGCCTGCCTGCAGGACCTCTCGCAGGCGCGGGGCCGTTGGGGATCGGCCGCTGATGGCTTTCTCACCCTGTTCGGCACGACGGTGGTGTTCCCCGGCATCGCCGATGTCGCCACGCTGCGTGACCTCAGTGCGATCGGCGGTGAGCACGAGCTGCGCTCGACCACCGTTGGGCAGTCGGTGGGCGAGTGGGGGCGACTTCGCCCCTCGAGTTCGGTCAGCACGGTCCGTGTGCCACGACTCCCGGTGGACGTGATCTCGAGGGGATCGACGGGACATGCGCTCGTCCTCACCCCGGAGAGAACGTTCGAATCGGTCCGTCTCACCCCTGCCCACGCGTGTCAGCCCCTGGCGTGAGATGTCAGGTCATCAGGCGCTGTCATTGGCGCGGGAGCCGGGGACGCCTGAGCGGACCCGCTGAACTCACCGACTTCGCTCCATCTCATGTCCGCGCGCTTCGCGCCAACCCAATCGCTGACGTGCCACTTCCAAATGCCGAGACGTCTGCAAGTGATCGACCAGGCGCTCAGTGGGCAGGGATGCGATCCCCGAGACCAGTCGATCGGTACCGAGAGCGTCGCAACCCGGGGCATCGCTCCAGCGAGTGACGTTCCAGCGAGCCCGGTAGTCGTCAACAACCCGCGCCGCCTCTCGCCAAACTGCGTGGTCGACGGGCTTCACCGGGCGCGGGCCGAGTACCCCGAGTAGATGGTTGCCTGGGACGACGCTGCGCAATGTGCGAGTGTCCTCAGCCACACCAACCTGTTCTCGTTCGGAAAGCTTGGGCGTCCAGAGGTCCGTGAGCGTCTCGACGGTTTGCGCGTCGGCACCCGCCAGCGCAGCATTGCCGAAGGCGGCCGCAATATCGCGGCGGCGCGCGGCGCCATCGGGAGCGAGCGACAAGGTGGCACCGAACCGGTGCTCGTCAAGACTCTGTGTTCCTCCATTGCGCGCAGCTCGCCCCAGGAGGGCCTGTATCTCCGCCCGATCACTCCCGATCGACCGGGCGCGCCACTCCCACTGCGACGACAGCTCGCCAAAGTCCAGACCAGAGACCTTCTCTAGCCGAGTAGCCGCCCAGGCGATTCGTGCACCTGCACGAGTATGCGCTCCCCACTCCGCCATGTGCCGCCGGATATCCGCTGACCGTGACGAGAACTCGCCCATGGCGAGCGGGGAGACTCCCTCCACCTCGGCGCTCACGCGCGGCCCTTGCACCCACCGAACCCCGATGCGGGCGGAGAGCTCCCCTCGCAGGTGCGCTTCGTAGACGGCGGCCGCCGCACCACGATGCGCCGACAGCCCGCGGTGGTCACAAGCGCTCCAACGGCCGTCCAAGCCGTGCACCATGTTGGCCATTACGACGTGTGTGTGCAGATGAGGGTCGAGGTTGCGATTCACCCCATGGGTAAACGACGCCGCCACCAGGCCCGTGGTGGGCCCCACGCGGCGCTCTTCGCCCGAACCCCGTTGGGCACTGAGGCCATGCGACTCCATGTAGGCTAATGCGCCCCGTACGCTTTCGCGGTGAGCCGACACCACATGTCGGGCCACGTCCTCTCCCCCCAAGGCGAAGACCACGCTCACCGACTTCGGTGCGCTGAATGTGAGGTCGAACCCCTGCACGGTGGCGCGATCTGACCGCATCCGGCGCCCCGATGTGGGATGACAACCATCGAGAACGGCGCGTAATGCCTTGAGGTCGGGCGCTCCGTGCAACCCCAGCCCCGCCGCAGCTTCCCCGACCCAGACAGCGGGCCTGTCGTCCCATCGCCCCGGAAGAGGAAGCTCGTGGGCCAAATCGGCCAGGTAGTAGTTCGCTCCGGCGGAAGTCAGGCGGTGAACTCCGAGCACCCGGCCCCCTTTCCCAGGGTTCTGTCCTTCCCAGGCTCCGTGAGCGCACGAAGCCACCCGATGCGCGCCTGCGGTTAACGGAGAACGGTCGTCATGGTGAGTCCGCAATCCTCCGCGATTCGGGGGCTGGGTCATACAGCCGCAAGACCTTGCGAGCAGCCCGCGCCGGCCAGGTCGGTGAGCTCCGGCGGGACGGACGACCGACGCATCGGGGCCGAGCTGGAGAAGAAGCCGCTCGAACCAGGCCATGCCGGCCACGTCGAGGACGACATCGGTCACCGTTCCGTCGGCGGCGCGAGCGATGCCGCGGACGGGTACGGACTCGGGTACCCATTGGGCCCCCTGGCCAAGATGGAGCTGCACCTCGACGGCGCCGGGGCCAGGAAGGAAGACTTCCCTCCGCTGGCCTGGGTCGGCCGAGCGGTCGCGCGCATCCTTGCGCCCCGTGGAGCGCACGGCGCTGATCCGATCGACCCGGAAGCGCCGCATATCACCCGCCCGTTGGCAGAAGCCGTCGAGGTACCAATGCCCGTCCGTCGTGATCACCTGTACCGGATCGACGATGCGAGTCGTCAACTCGTCGCGTGAGGCCGAGTGGTAATCGATCTCCACCAGCTCGACCGGCATCGCATGGCCCGCCGCACGGCGGCAAGTGACGCGGGCGCATCGACATCCATGCCGATCGCCTCGCGCGATCCCAATGCGGCGTCGAGCTTTGCCAAGGCGCGGCGCAGGGCCTCGTCGTCGGGCCCCGGCACGGCCATGATCAAGCGGGCCGACGCCGCCACCGCGAACCCCTCGGCCGGCGGTGAGCCGCCGCGGTCGGGCGAACTCGGGTGGCAGGAAGGCGCGGACCGAGGTCTCCGACACCTCGATCTCCATCAGCGTGTCGGGGGTGTAGGGCGGCACCCCACAGCACGCGGCCAGTTCGAGCTCGCGGATCAGCTCGTCCTCCTCCATGGAGAAGCGGCGCGCCACGTCGGCGATGTCCGCCTCCCCTACCCGCGCCAACCATCCGACGACGGCCAGGAGTCGCCGCAGGCGTTGGCTCGTCTCCTTCCCGGGCAGCGTGCGGGAGGTCTCGGGCGCCTCTCGCTCCACGAGTGCGGCGCGAACGTGCGCGAACGGGGCGAGCCGTCCGCGCGGTCGACGGTGCGGATTCGTCGGCCCTTCCGCGATGCCCGTCCAACCACGCGCTGAGCTCGGACCGGAACTCGAGTGGCTCGAGGATCTCGGCGTGGTCGAGCAGACCGAGGATCCAGTAGCGGAGCTCGGGGAACCCCGCCACCCGCAGACAAAGGATGACCGAACCGTCGTCGGCGCGACTCTCGACCCGGTCGGCTCCCGACCTCTTCGGCCACTCTCGGCCCCTCTATGGCGTCAACCCGGATACGCGTGACGACGTAGTCGTCGCCCTCGGCCCGCCACGGCTCATCGGGCAGCGACGCCTTGATGTCGATGCCCTCGGGAAGGACTGCGCCGCCCGGAGCATCCGAGGTGCACAGGTCCTCGATGCGGTCGACACGAAACGTCCGCACGGCTTCGCGGTCGAGATCCCAGGCCACCAGATACCAATGACCGAAGCGAAACCACAGCCCGGCCGGAGCCACGCGGCGTGCGCGTTGTCGGTAGGAGAATGAGGCCACGGTGTGCGTGCGCACGGCCTCGAAGAGTTCGATCAGGGCGGGTGGCGTCACCAGCGTGGCGATGGGACGCACTTCTCCCAGACCGGTGGCGCCCAACTTCAAAAGGGCATCTCGACCACTAGGATCGTCGAGGTGCACGCCGGCAACGGCCAGGTGGAGGGCAACCTGCTCGTCGGGTTCGAGCGCCAGATCAGGCAGGTAGAACGCCTCGCGATCGATGAGGTACCCGTACTGCTCCTGGCCGGGCAAACGTTGGGTCAGCACCGGGATTCCCTCGTCGCGCAGGAGTCGCTTGTCCCGCTCGAAGGCTTGCCGTCGTGCCGAATGCTCTTCGGGGTACCCCGGCACCTGCAAGGCGATCGCGTCCAGCGTCAGCGGCTGCTCGGTGTTGAGCAGTACCAGGACGAGGTCCGTCACCCGCTCCAGTCGGTCGAGTCGTGCCGGGCCAGCCATCGAGGAGAGCCTACGGCCGCAGCTGTCCCATGACGGCACTGGCCCACCCCTTCGACTGGCACCTCGACATCTTTTGGACGGTGGCCATCCCCGCTCTCGTGGTGGCGTATGTCCTCGCCACCCGCTCTGAGGAGAACCGGCCCACCCGGCGCCAGCGCCAGTGCTTCACTCTGGGAGTAGTCGCACTGGTCGTGGCCTTCATGTGGCCGCTGGCAGACCTCGCGGCGCGTTGGTCCCTGCTGGCCCTGGTGGCGCAACGGCTCCTTCTGATGTTGGCCGTGCCACCGCTGCTCGTCGCAGGGACCCCGAGGCCGATCATTGTGCGGCTCACCCGGCCCGCCGCGGTCGACGCCGTACTGCGCCTGGCCGTCAAGCCCATCCCGGCCGTGGTCTTCGTCACCGTGGTCGCCGTAGGGACGCTTGACCACGGGACTGGTCAGCCTGGCCGCCCACTCGGACGTCGCCCGCGTGGTAATCCAGCTCGTCGTGCTGCTCTCGGGTTTCGTCCTGTGGGCCCCGGTCCTCACCGAGCTGCCCGGCGTAAAGCCACTTTCCGCCGTCGGACGCGGTGGCGTACCTGATCGTGCAGTCGATCGTGCCGAGCTTTCTCTCGGTGGTGTGGATCTTCGCCCGCCGGCCCCTGTATCCCTCGTACGATCACCACGCCACGGTGCTTGGCATGTCACCCGTTCTCGATCAGCAACTGGCCGGGTTCCTGGCCAAGCTCTGCACCATCGCAGTCCTGTGGACCGTCGCCTTCTTCGTCATGACGCGAGCGCACGCCGCCGTGGGAATCGAAGAAGATCGCCGAGCCCTTGCTGTGGTCAGACGTCGAACGAGAGATTCAGCGGGCTGACCGCCGTGAGCTGCGCGAGCGCCGCTTGCCGACGCCTCCGGCCGACCCTCCGTCTGCCGACCCTCCGACGTAGCCCTCCGACGCATACGGAAGAGAACTCCCACCGGCCCGGACAGGCAGGCAGGCTCAGGCCAGCGTGGCTCCCCGGAGTTCCTCGAGCGACAATTCAGCGGTCTGGTTGCCGCCGCACTGCGGGCATTGCTCGACGTGACGCCACGACCGGAGCAGTCGAGATCCCTCAGGGTTCAAAAGCACCACGAACGATTCCGAGATGGGATCGATCTCCAGCCCGTAGTAGGCACGCCACGCCGTCGTCGCGGCGTGGGCGTCCAGCGCCAACCCCTTGAGGATTCGCCTGAACCGAAGCCTCTCGGTGTCGAAGATCCATGTGCTGTGACAGGACTCCAGCACAAAAAGCGTGTCGTCTCCCGAGTGATCCACCTTCTTGATCATGCCGGATCCATTACCAAAACAGTAGCGCGGAACAACCACATATTCGTTGCGAATTCGTGACAATCACTAGCATGGCTGCTCACACGGCTATTGCGGTCCGGCATCATGCTTACGGCCCACAAGGAGCTCGCGTTTGGTAGCGAGCTGGCGCAACACGGAGCACAGCACGATCCGGGTATCGGCCGGATCGATCACCTGGTCCACCAATCCCCGCTCGGAAGCGGGCCAGGGATTCAGGAATGCATCTTCGTATCCCGATTCGCGGTCCGCCCGCTCGGCCGGGTCGATACCCCGATGCAGGATCTGCACGGCTCCCGAAGCCCCCATGACTGCAATCTCGGCTGCCGGCCATGCCAGGCAGATGTCATTCCCGATCCCCCGCGAGTCCATCACGATGTACGCGCCTCCGAAGGCCTTGCGCAGAATGAGGCAGATCCGCGGCACGGTGGCCTGGGCGTACGCAAAGGCGAGCTCTGCCCCGTGACGGATCATGCCGCGCCATTCAAGATCCTTGCCGGGCAGAAAGCCGGGCGTGTCCACCAGGCTCACGATGGGCAGGTTGAACGAATCACAAAAGCGCACGAAGCGGGCGGCCTTCTGGGAGGCTGCGATGTCGAGCGTGCCAGCGAGGATCCGGGGTTGGTTCGCCACGATGCCCACCGTGAGACCGCCGATGTGGCAGAGGCCGGTGACGATCTGACCGGCCCAACGGGGCCACAACTCGATGAACTCACCGTCGTCGACCACGGCGCGGACCACGTCCCGCACGTCGTAGGTGGCTGCCTTGCGCTCGGGAATGAGGTCTCGAAGTTCGGGCGTCGAACGCAGAACGGGGTCCGAGATCGTCCAGGGAGGCGGGATCTCGTCCGCATGTGAGGGCAGATGCTCGAGCAATGCAGCTAACGCACCCTCGACATCGTCGGTCTCCACGGCGCATACGCCGCTCGACCGGGCATGGGTGGTCGACCCCGCCCAGCTCGCGCAGCCCGACCTCCACGCCGGTGAATTCCGCCACCATCTGTGGTCCCGAGACGAAGGCAACCGCCTCCGAGTTCATCACGACCAGGTCGGCCAGCCCCAAGCAGGAGAGCCGGCCCCGAGACGACTGGGCCGGTTGCCGCCATGAGGACCGGCACGATGCCACTGCAGGCCGCAATGGCAGCAGCCGCTTTGCCCCAGCCGTGGAGCGCCGCCACGCCGTCGAGCACATCAGCTCCGCTGGAGGCCACGATGAATACCAGTGGGATGCGAAGACGGCGAGCCAGATCGGCCGACTCGGCCAGGCGTAGCCCATCGGCATAGGTGAGGGCGCCCCGCCGCTCAAGTGAGTACGAGCGGGCGATCACGACGTCGCGGCCGGCCATACGCCCGATTCCCGGAATTGACGGTGCCCGTAATACCCTTGCCGATACCGATGCGATCGGCCACACGTCCATTCACTTCGAGTGAATTTAGACACAACGGCGCGTGGCCATGGCCGGAAAGGATCCCCGGAAAGGAATCCGTAGAGGATTAGGGGCGGGCTTCGGCTCGCCGCCAGGGGCCCGAGCGGCCGCCGGACTTCTCCCACAGCGCCACATGATCGATGGTCATGGAGCGATCGGAGGACTTGCACATGTCGTAGACCGTCAGCGCTGCGGTCGTGCAGGCCATCATGGCTTCCATTTCGACGCCGGTGCGGTCCACCGTCTCGACCTGCGCCTCCACCTCGACGAAATCGTCGCCGATGGAGAAATTGATGGCGATGGACCCGACCAGTACCAGCTGGCACATGGGAATGAGCTCGGCCGTCCGCTTGGCCGCCGCGATACCCGCAATGCGGGCTGCAGCGAGGACGTCTCCCTTGGTAATGGCGTTGTTGGCCACCAATGTGGTCGTTTCAGGCAACATCGAGACCCGACATCGGGCGAGGGCACGGCGATGAGTGGGCTCCCGTGGGGTGACGTCTGTCATGCGAGCACCGCCTAGCGGATCGAGATGGGCCAGGCTGCGATCGGACACGGATCCCTAGTGTACGGCCTCCGCACCCAGGGTGTCGCCGACCGGCCCATGTGGCTTAAACGGGGCGCGGTTCGGGTAGAGTTGGCAGTCACAAGCAGCGAGTGCCAATCCAAGGAGTTCAATGCCGACCTATGAGTACGCCTGCAAGGCGTGTGGGCACCGGCTCGAGGCTGTCCAGAAGTTCACCGATGACGCCCTGACGGAGTGCCCGGAATGTGGCGGAGCCTTGCGCAAGGTCTTCGGCGCGCCCGGCATCGTCCTCAAAGGCAGTGGTTTCTACAAGACCGACACCCGGGCGGCGGACAAGCGATCCAGTTCTTCCGAGAAGTCATCTTCTAACGGCGCAGGGTCTGGATCAGGGTCGGGATCGGATTCCAAATCCGACACCAGCGCCAGTGCGGCGAAGGATTCGGGGTCCGGTTCGGGGTCGGGGTCCGGCTCGAAGTCCGAGGGCTCGTCATCGGGCTCGGGAAGCAGCAGCGATAAGCCGGCCAAGGAGTCCAAGCCGGCAGCATCAACCGCTTCCTAGCCCCCGAGCGCGATGCCATCGGCCTCGTGGCCGCTCCTGAGAGCGGTGTGAGTCGCCAGTCTCGGCATTCGTAAAAATTTAACCTAACCGCACCGTATGCTTCTTCGAAAAGCATGTCCCGGGGCCGGCGCGCGCCCAGGCCAATCTCAGTCGTGCCGGAAGTCAGTCGCCACTGAGCTGCATGTCGGCGATGGCCAACGTCTGACCGGCGGCCGCCCCGGGGAGCCAACGCAGGTCGTCCCCGATGGCCACGATGGACTGCAACATCCGCTGCAGGGTCGAGGCCACGGTGACCTCGCGCACAGGCTCGGCCAGGGCACCACCACGAATGAGCAGGCCTTCGGCGCCCACCGAGAAATCACCGCTCACCGTGTTGACGCCTGAATGGATGCCGGTGACCGACTGGACATAGAGCCCCTCGCCCACCTCCGCCAAGATGTCCATGGCGCTTTTGGTGCCCGGCGAAAGGACGAGGGCCCGGCAGCCAGCGGACGGGGTGCCGGCGAAGCCACCCCGCACTGCAGATCCGGTCGACTGGGTCTGGGCTCGGCGAGCGGAGACAGTGTCGTAGACGAACATGCGGAGCATGCCGTTGGAAATCAGGGTATTACGACGGCATGCCAAGCCCTCGCCGTCATACGAGGCAGCGCTGAAGGCGCGGCTGTCAGTCGGGTCATCGGTCAAGGTCACAGAACCACCAGCCACCGACTCACCGATCCTGCCCGCGAAGAACGAGCGCCCTTTGACCACGGCCTCACCCGACAGGGCGGATGCCACGACCGAAAGCAGCGTCGAGACGACGCGGGGGTCGAAGACGATAGTGAACCGGCCCGATTTGGCCTTCTGGGCTCCCAGCAACCGGGTCGAGCGAAGTACGGCGTCGGCCATCGCCTCTTGCGGATCGAGTGCCGCGGGGCCCCGGCCCACACTGAATCCCGTCCCGGTCTGCGAGTCAGCCCCCTCGCCGGCAATCGCGTCGACAGAGAGGAAGGCGGTGGTACGCCGGGTGGATGACCGAATCCCCGTGGTCGAAGCCAAGGCGACCTCAACCTGGGAGTCGGAATAATCCGCTGAGGAGACCTGGCGCACACGAGGATCAGCGGAACGAGTGGCGCGTTCGAGTTCGAGCGCCAGGCCGATCTTTTCGTCCATGGGGGTGGTGAAGACCCGCTCATCCCAAAGGTCTTGCTCCACGGCTGCCAAGCCGTCAGGCACGGCCAGGACGACATCGGGATCGGGGGTGGCGTAGCGGGCGTTGTCCCGCGCGTCACGCAGCGCAGCCTGCACCACGGTCGGGTCGAGGGATCCGGCCCAGGCGAACCCCAGCCGGCTGCCCTCTCCGGGCGGCCCTTCGAGCAGGATTCGAATGCCCACGCCCGAGGAATCGGCCGACGTCAGCGATTCGACCGCCCCGTCGTAGGCCCGGACCTCGTTCTCGGTGCCACGTGTGACGTAGACCTCCAAGCCCTCTCCGGGCTGGGCCTCCGCGACAACGGAGCCGGCCAGTTCCATGAGATCGCTCACATCGGCCATTACGCTGTTCCTCCCAAGGTGACCCCTGTGATGCGCAGCGTGGCCTGTCCACACCCGACGGGCACGCTCTGGCCGTCCTTCCCGCACGTCCCCGGCGTCATGTCGAAGTCATCGGCCACGGCATCGATCCGGCGCAGCACCTCGGGACCGTTCCCGATCAGGTTGGCGTCGCGCAGCGGTGCGGTGAGGCGGCCGTCCTCGATGAGATAGGCCTCGGTCGTCCCGAACACGAAATCACCGGTGGTGGTGTTGACCTGACCACCGCCGAGCTTGGAGACGTAGACGCCGGAGGGCGTCTGGGCCACGATTTCGTCCGCGTTCTCGGTACCGGCCAGCAGATAGGTGTTGGTCATCCGCACCATGGGGAGGTGCTGGTAGGACTGGCGACGCCCGTTGCCTGATGACTTCCTGCCTTCTTGGCGGGCCCGCAGCCAATCCCACATGTAGTCGGTCAGTACGCCGTTCTCGATGAGCACGTTGCGGGCGGGCGCATTGCCTTCGTCGTCGACGGCGAAGTTGCCCCACTCGCCGAGGACAGTGCCATCGTCGACCAGGGTGACGAGCGGGCTCGCCACGAGCTTGCCCATCTGCCCGGCGTACACCGAGGCGTCCTTGACGATGTGGTCGGCCTCGAGGCCGTGGCCACACGCCTCATGGAAGAGGATGCCCCCGCTCCCGCCAGCGAGGACGATGGGCACCTCTCCTGAAGGAGCGGGGCGGGCGGACAGCTTGGCCAAGGCTCGGTTCGCCGCTGTCCGAGCGATGTCCTCGACCTGGTAACGCTCGAAGATCTCGAAGCCCTCGGTGCGGGCCAGCGATTCGTACCCGGTCTGCAGCCCGGTATCGCCGTTGGCCACGCAGGTGACGTTGAAACGGGTGCGGACCTGTTCGTCCTCGGCCCAGAGCCCGTCCGAGTTGGCGACCAAGATGCGCCGGTGGCCGTCCCCGCATCCCACCTGCACCTGACTGATGGAACTACCCGCAGCCCGGGCCGCCTCATCGGCCCGGATCAGGAGATCGAGCTTGGTGGACTTCGGCACCGAACCCGGCAGCGTCCGCTCGCCGCGTTCGTGGCTGAACGTCGGCCCCGAGGGCATGGCCACAGTGCGCACCGTGCCTCCACCCTCCCGGGCCACCGAGGCCGCGGCAGCGGCAGCAGCCAGAAGACCTGCCTCGCTGAGGTCTGACGTATGGGC
>CAVWJS010000005.1:0-15385 GCA_963755495.1 uncultured Acidimicrobiaceae bacterium | reverse complement strand
CGATAAGGTCACGTAAGGTCACGCCCGAACGGAGTTGGGGCGGGGCCACGGATCGGTACTCAGGTCCGATCGGCGGGCTCTCGCAATGCGCAGCGGATGGCGCTCGTTGACCCTTGGCGCTTCGATCAGGAGCCCTCCCCTCGTGAGGACTCACCCCACAAATCCGGTCCGGTTTCCTCGGGGCCATAGGTGTAGCTTCGCCCTGTGCCGATTTACATCGATCGCCACGATCTACCGGGAGCAACGCCCGAAGCGGTCGCCGATGCCCACCGGCTGGACGTGGCGATCCAGAAGAAACACAGCGTCCAGTACCACACCTACTGGTTTGATCGAGACCACGGCTTGGTCTTCTGCCTGGCTGAAGGTCCGAGCAGAGAGGCACTAGAAGCCGTTCATAGAGAGTCCACCGGCCTGGTAGCGGGCACCATTGTGGAGGTCGATGGCACGGCACCGATCAACGCTTTTCTCGGATCCGTGCCGGACCATCCCGTAGGCACCGCCTACACAGCCTCGGCGATGCGAGCAATCGTCTTCACGGACGTATGCGGCTCGGTCGCTCAGACGCAGCAACTGGGTGACGACGGCCATATGCAGCTATTGCGCGAACACAATGCGATCGTGCGCCAAGAGCTTGCCTCGCAAGACGGTCGCGAGGTCAAGCATACGGGCGACGGCATCATGGCCTCATTCTCTTCGGTCGTGTCCGCGATCACGTTCGCGATCGGTGTGCAGCGACGACTTCACGAACGCAACGAAAAAGCCCTCACACCGTTCCACATCAGTATTGGCATCAGCGCCGGCGAACCCGTTACTGATGACAATGACGATCTGTTCGGAGCGGCAGTCCAGCTCGCCGCCCGGCTTTGCGCCACCGCATCTGAGGGCGACATCGTCGTTTCGGTGGCTGTTCGTGAACTCTGCACAGGCAAATCCTTTCGATTTGACGACCGTGGCGAACACGCCCTGAAGGGGATACCAGAACCCACACGTATCTACGGGGTCAACTGGAACGATTGATCCGGTGACCGGCTGACGAGCCCGGTCGGGGGGGCTCCCAACTCCGATCGCTTCTAGATTTCCATACACGCTTCTATCTTTGATTGGTACGAAAGCGTTGTGCCGAGCCGTACACAATCCCGGGCAAAGCGGGGTGGTCGGGCCCGTCCAGTGTCGGCACTTCCAGCCCGGTCCAGATCAGTATGCAAGGTCGTCGTTATCGGCTCGCATTTCGCTTATCGTTCTCAAGAGTTACCAGGCGGACCCGTGCCCTAGCTCCCAGATGGGTGGCCTTCTTTCGCCTCGGCATGCGGTTGGGGTCCTCGCCTACCCTTGTTACTTCCAAGCCAGAGGTGTTTCTTGGCCATCGAGAGCACAACGATCCTTTTCACCGACGCGGTGGGGTCCACGGACCTGTCGCAACGGTTGTCGCCCGACGCCGCCGACGAGGTCCGTCGGAGGCACTTCTCGATCCTGCGTCAGGCCGTCGCCGAAGCGGGCGGCACAGAGGTGAAGAACCTCGGCGACGGGCTCATGGTGGCGTTCGTTTCGGCGTCCGCCGCCCTCGCCTGTGCGGTGGCCATGCAACAAGGCGTCGAACGGGACAACCGGGACCGAGAACATTCCGTGGGCCTGCGGGTAGGCCTCAGCGGTGGGGAAGTAACCAGAGAGGACGACGACTATTTCGGAGACCCTGTCGTCGAGGCGGCCAGGCTCTGTGCGACTTGCGACAGCGGGCAGGTCTTGGCGACGGTGTGGGTGCGATTGACTTCCGGACGGCGCGGTCGTCATGAATACCGGTCTCTCGGGGAGCTGACTCTGAAAGGCTTGACCGATCCAGTCGAAACCGTCGAAGTAGCTTGGGAACCGCTTCGAGGAATCCATGGTGGAACTTCAATGCCCTTGCCCGGTCGTCTGGCCGTGCGCCCGATCGCAGGTGTTGTGGGGCGCAACGCCGAGATGCAGACCATCAGCGACGCCAACAAGCGGGTTGCTCGGGGCGAGGGGCGTGAGGTGCTCCTCACTTCGGGTGAAGCCGGTCTGGGAAAGACCACGCTGGTGGCCGAGGCGGCCCGGGCGGCCTTCGACACAGGAGCCTGCGTGCTATTCGGTCACTGCGAGGAGGATCTCGCCACTCCTTACCAGCTTTTCGCCGAGTCCCTAGGGCACTACGTCACCCACGCCCCCGAGGAGCAACTCTTGGCCCACGTTAAGGCCCACGGGTCGGAGCTGTTTCGTCTCGTTCCCACGCTGGCCAGTCGCCTTCGCGACCTGCCACCATCGAAGGCCACCGACTCTGACACCGAGCGGTTCCTGCTCTTTGCAGCCGTTGTCGGTCTTCTCGGCACCATGTCCAAGGAACAGCCCGTCGTTCTCGTCCTCGACGATCTCCAGTGGGCCGACAAGGGCAGCCTGCTTCTGCTCCGCCACCTCGCGGCGGCCGAACAAGCCATGCGAGTGCTGATCCTCGGGACCTACCGGGACAGCGAGTTGTCACAGAGCCACCCCCTCACCGACACCCTGGCCGCCCTCCACCGCCAGCGGGGTGTCTCCCGGATCGAAATAGCGGGACTCGACGACAACGGAGTGGTGGCACTCCTCGAGGCAGCGGCTGGTCAGAACCTCGACGCCGCTGGGGTCGGTCTGGCCCATGCCGTGTTCCGGGAGACCGACGGCAACCCGTTCTTCGTGACCGAGATGCTGCGCCACCTCTCGGAGTCCCGAGCGATCTACCAGGACACCACCGGTCGGTGGGTGACCAAGAGCGCAACGGAGCAGTTGGTCCTGCCCGACAGCGTGCGCATGGTGATCGGGGCGAGGGTCGGACGCTTGGGCAAGAACGCCGGGCGGGTGCTCTCGATCGCGTCGGTCATCGGACGCGACTTCGATCTCGACCTGTTGGCCCGGGCCACGAACACCAGCGAGGACGATCTGCTCGATATCCTCGACGCCGCCGCAACCGTTGCCTTGGTGCGCGAAGTGGCCGACACCGGACGTTACAGCTTCGCCCACGCCCTTATTCAGCACACCTTGTACGAGGACCTCGGTCACAACCGAAGAGCACGGTCCCACCGGCAGGTGGCCGAAGCACTGGAGGACCTCTGTGGAGATCGACCGGGGGCGCGGGTGGGTGAGCTGGCCCGGCACTGGACCAGCGCCACCCAACCCATCGACCTGGCCAAGGCCATCGGATATTCGAAACTGGCGGGCGATGCCGCGCTCGGTGCGTTGGCTCCAGGCGAGGCACGGCGCTATTACGCCCAGGCCCTTGACCTCTATCCCAAGGTCACCGACCCCGATCCGCTGCTAGGAGTCGAGTTGGCGATTGGGCTCGGCACCGCCCAACGACAGACCGGGGACCCCGCCTCCCGACAGATGCTCTTGACTGCAGCTCGACAGGCTGCTGATCTCGGCGATACGAACCGACTCGTTGCCGCCGCCCTGGCCAACGACCGGGGTTACACCAGTAACAACAATGCCACCGACACCGAGAAGGTTGACGTCTTGGAGATGGCTCTTGATCGCCTCTCGGCCGATGACCCTGATCGGTCGCTGGTGCTCGCCACTTTGTGTTCAGAACTCGCCCACGGGAGTACTCTCGAACGGCGACGGGCTTTGGCCGATGAGGCTCTGAGGATCGCCACATTGTCAGGTGATGACGCCACCATCGCTCGCGTTGTCAATAACCTCTTTTACCCCCTGCTGGTCCCGTCCATGCTCGAACAGCAGTTGAACTGGACGCGGGACGCCCTCATTCGGGCCGAGCGCGTCGGTGATCCGGTGCTGCTCTTTCTTATGGCACACTCCCGAGCGACGGCCGTTTTCTTGGCTGGGGACATCGACGAGATGGATCGTTGTATCGAGGTCATGTGCACCCTGGCGGAGCAGCTCGATCAACCCATTCTGAGCTGGACGAATACATTCCACCTGGCCAAGCGAGCGCAGATCGCCGGAGATACCGCCCTCGCAGAACAATTGGCGACCGAGGCCCTGCAAATCGGCACTGAATGTGGCCAGCCCGATGCCGCGCTCTTCTTCGGGGGACAGCTCATGATCGTCAACGCCCAACGAGGAACGATGGGTGAGTTGATCCCTCTTATTGAGCAGATGGTGGACGAGGCACCCGCGAGCGTTGGGGTGTTGACTGCCGCTTTAGCGTTGGCCTACGCAGAAGCCGATCACAGCGAGGATGCCCGGCGGTTGTTGGATGAGTTCGCTGCGGCACACTTCGATCTCCCGGACGACATAACAGCGATGCACTGCTACGCCGAGGCTGCGATTTATTGCGGGGATCCGAAGTACGCAGAACCGATTTTCGACCGGCTCGTTCCTTGGGCCGAGCAGTCAGTGGCGGCCGGCAGTGTCACGGCGTCAGGGCTGGTGAGCCACTCCCTCGGTGGACTCGCAACTGTCCTCGGCCGCTACGACGAGGCGGACACCTACTTCGCACAATCTGCCGGCATGAGTGCCCGAATGGATGCCAAGTTCTTTGCTGCTGTGACGGATCTCCTTTGGGGGAGCATGCTCGCCCAACGCAAGGCTCAGGATGACACCGAGAAAGCTCGGGACCTCCTCACTAAGGCGCAGGCTGCCGCAGCGCTCCACGGCTACCGGAACGTCAAACGTCGGGCTGCAGCAGCGCTCCAACGCTTAGACGCTTGACAGGCAAAACGATGGGCCGCTCGCCCGATCGGGATTAACGCGTCTTCGGTCGGCGACGTCGGATCGTTCCCGCTTACGAGCCACGCGGGCTGTGCCTTAGCCCCAAGCTTGGGCCCTCTGGCGCCTCGGCAAGCGGCTGGGGTCCTCGCTACCCTGGTGCTTTCCAAGCCAGAGGTGTTTCTTGGTCATCGAGAGCACAACGATTCTGTTCACCGATGTGGTGGGCTCGACGGAGTTGTCGCAGCGCCTGTCTCCCGACGCCGCCGAAGAGGTCCGCCGAGGGCACCTCTCTATCCTGCGCCAGACCATCGCCGAGGCCGGCGGCACGGAGGTGAAGAACCTCGGCGATGGGCTTATGGTCGTGTTCGGTTCGGCGTCAGCCGCCCTGGCCTGTGCGGTGGCCATGCAACAAGGCGTCGAACGGGACAACCGGAACCGAGAACATTCCGTGGGCCTGCGGGTGGGCCTCAGCGGCGGAGAAGTAACCCGAGAGGACGACGACTATTTCGGAGACCCTGTCGTCGAGGCGGCCAGGCTCTGTGCGACGTGCGACAGCGGGCAGGTCTTGGCCACCGATGTCGTGCGGGCCATGGCCGGTCGCCGCAACCGCCACGAATGCCGGTCGCTTGGAGAGCTCACCCTAAAGGGCCTGTCCGACCCGCTCGAGGCCGTCGAAGTGTTGTGGGAACCTCTGGGAGGAGCAGACGCCGGGATTTCGATACCACTTCCGTTTCGTCTGGCCGTGCGCCCCGCCGTCGGCGTGGTGGGACGCGAATCTGACTTGCAGTTGTTGACGAATGCCGCGAAGCGTGTGTCTCGGGGCGAAGGCCGAGAGGTTTTGCTGATCTCGGGGGAGGCCGGTCTGGGCAAGACCACCCTGGTGGCCGAAGCGGCCCGAGCCGCGTTCGAAGACGGGGGCTGTGTGTTGTTCGGCCACTGCGAGGAAGACCTCGCCACCCCCTACCAGCTCTTCGCCGAGGCCCTCAGTCACTACGTCACCCACGCCGGCGAGGCTGAACTCGTCGCGCACGTCGAGGCTCACGGGTCTGAACTGTCGAGGCTGGTCCCTGCCCTGGCGAGCAGGATTCCCGACCTCCCGCCGTCCAAGGCCACCGACGCAGACACCGACACAGAGCGGTTCCTGCTGTTCGCGGCGATTGTCAGTCTGTTGGCCACGATCTCGGAGCAACAGCCGCTCGTCCTCGTCCTCGATGACCTCCAATGGGCCGACAAAGGGAGCCTGCTGTTGTTGCGGCACATCACCGGGGCCGATCAGGTCATGCGCGTACTCGTGCTCGGGACATATCGCGACAGCGAACTATCGCACTCCCATCCGCTCACCGACATGCTGGCGGCACTTCGTCGGCAGCATGGCGTCAGCCGCATCGAATTGACCGGGTTGAACGACAAGGAGGTGGTGGCATATTTCGAGGCCGCCGCCGGGCAGCTCCTCGACGACGCCGGAGTGGGTCTCGCTCACGCCGTGTCTCGCGAGACCGACGGCAACCCGTACTTCGTCAGCGAGGTCCTGCGCCATTTGACGGAGACCGGGGCCATCTACCAGGACGCCACCGGAAGGTGGACCTCCGAGACAAGCTTGGAGGATGTGACCTTGCCCGACAGCGTCCGAGAGGTCATCGGGGCGAGGGTAGGTCGACTTGGGAAAGACGCTGAGAGGGTGCTCTCGGTGGCGGCGGTCATCGGTCGGGACTTCGACCTCGACCTCTTGGCGCGTGCCACCAAGACCATCGAAGACGATCTCCTCGACATCCTCGAAGCTGCTGCAGCCGTGGCTCTGGTGCGCGAACCCGATGATGCTTCAGGGCGGTACAACTTCGCCCATGCCCTCATTCAGCACACGTTGTATGAAGACCTTCGTCCCAGCCGTCGGGCACAGGCACATCGCAAGGTGGCGGAGGCCTTGGAGGATCTCTGCGGCGATCGTCCTGGCGCACGGGTCGGCGAGCTCGCCCGACACTGGGTAGCTGCCACCCAACCCATCGACCTCGCCAAGGCGATCGACTACTCCCGCCAGGCCGGCGACGCTGCTCTGGGTGCGCTGGCCCCAGCTGACGCCCTGCGTTATTACGCCCAGGCACTTGATCTCTGCGGTCGGGCCACGGACACCGATCTCGTGTTGGCCATCGACCTGGCGATCGGGTTGGGGACTGCGCAGCGCCAGACGGGAGATCCCGCCTACCGTGAGACCCTCCTCGGCGCTGCCCGTCAGGCGGCAGACCTTGGTGATACCAACCGGTTGGTGGCTGCAGCGTTGGCCAATGACCGAGGCTGGAACACCGCCGCCGGAGTCACCGATGCCGAGAAGGTCGAGATCCTCGAGCTTGCCCTCGATCGGATTGCGGCAGATGATCCCGACCGGGTACTGGTGATCGCTACGCTGTGCCAGGAACTCAACTTTGGGTCGCGCGATCGTCGCGACGACTTGTCCCACGAGGCCGTAGCCATGGCTCGGAACTCCGGTGACGAGGCCACGATCGTGCGGGTGTTCAACAAGGTTTTCGACACGGTCCATCTGTCGAACGGGCTGGACTGGTCCGCAGATGCCCTCGTTCGCGCCGAACGGATCGGTGACCCGGTGCTCCTCTTTCTCGCCGCCGATCGTCGCTTCACCAGTCTCAGCCTCGTCGGGAACATGGACGAGGGGGACCGATGCCTCGAGATCATGTCGTCCACGGTCGAGAGTCTCGGCCAGCCAACGTTGAACTGGGTGCTCACCTTCGTCCGCGCCACGCGGGCACAGATCGCCGGGGATCCCGACGAGGCCGAAGAGTTGGCCACTGAGGCGTTTCAGATCGGCACCGACAGCGGCGAACCCGACGCCGCGGTCATCTTTGGCGCACAGCTCGCCATCGTGAGCCTGCAGCGCGGCACCATGGGTGACCTGGCCCCCTTCATCGAACAGGCAGCGGCTGACAATCCCGGACTCCCCGGCTTTGTAGCGGCACTGGCTGTGGCCCACGCCGAAGGTGGGCGCATCGACGACGCCCGAGCATTGCTCGAAGAGTTGGCAGACGCCGACTTCGATGTCCCGATGGACGGGACCTGGCTTACGACCATGGTGTCGTACAGCGATGCCGCTATCGAGTGCCGCGACCCAACGTACGCCGGGCCGCTGTTCGAACGGCTAGCCCCATGGGCTGATCAATGGTCGACCACCTCGGGTCCAACGGTGGAAGGCCCGGTCAGCCTGTTCCTTGGCGGACTCGCCACCGTGCTGGGCCGGTACGACGAAGCGGAGGCGTACTTCGCCCAATCCGCCGCGTCGAGCGAACGTGCTGATGCGAAGTACTTCTCCGCTCGGACGAACCTCTTGTGGGGAGTGATGCTTGCCAATCGAGAAAGCCCGGGGGATATTGAGAAGGCCCGGGACCTTCTCATGAAGGCGCACTCCTCTGCGGCGACCAACGGGTACGGGACCGTCGAACGACGCGCGGGGACAGCCCTCCACCTCCTTGACACCTGACGACCACCCGGCGGACGGCCATATGGACCGGCCTGGCTACAAGTATCTTGCGCAAATCGCTCCAAGCACCGCGGCGCAACTGCCGGATACCGACCGGCCAACCTGACCTATTCCGACTGTCCCAATGGTGCGATCGCGGGCAGGCAACAATCGCCTCGACCGCTCGATGTAACGGTTCGGCGTGGCCCAGAACGCCGCGCCGAAGACCTCCAAGTCCTTTCGAGCATGCCAAGCTGGCTACGCAAGATTCGGCGTTCGGTACCAGCTGATACACGCTCCATGGGCGAGGAACCCCGCCGCTCGGGAGAAGCTCGACTCATCCCGATTTCATCGGTTTCTGAAGAACCAGACTTTGTCGATAAAGGCACATAACGACACGCGCGCCCAGGCGCACCCTCCCACCGTGACGGAGATCCCGCTGACCTGGTTCTTTGGTGAGTGCGGCCAACTCGCATCTTCGACCTCTACGACGAACCCCGTAGCGCTCAACCGTGATTCGTGACCTTCTGGGGGATCCCACTTCAGCCCTCTGAACTGGGCTTTTGTGGAGGTGAAGGGACTCGAACCCTCGGCCTCTACATTGCGAACGTAGCGACTTTGCCCTTCTGGCCAGGGCTTCTCGGATGACGTCGCAGGTGGACGTGCCGTACTCCGCTCACATTCCCTCGGGTGGCCTCACCTTCCATCTCGATAAGGTCACGTAAGGTCACGCTGACGAGGGCCGATTACTTGCCTTCGCGAACTAGTAACACTTGACGTTAATAACGTGAAGTGTTACTATTGGCCGTGCTCACGGAGCAATCGTTCCGGGACGCCGAAACGTTGAAAGTCTGGCAGCGAAAGTCTGTTCGGAAGTTCAGTGCCGAGGTCCAACGCATGGCGTGGCGAAGACTGGCTTACGTGAACGCGGCGGAGCGGGTCGGTGACCTGGCCGTGCCACCCGGTAACCAGCTCGAAAAGCCAAAGGGAAATCGGGCCGGGTACTACAGCATTCGAGTGAATGATCAATACCGGATCTGCTTTCGGTGGGGGGCCACCGGGCCTCATGACGTTGAGCTAGTCGATTACCACTAGGGAGGAAATATGACCGACACCGACAGCCCGATCATGGCGCCCATCCACCCCGGAGAGATGCTGTTGGAGGATTTCCTCGAGCCGCTGGGAATCAGCCAGTACAAGCTGGCCAAGGCGATCGGCGTTCCGGCCCGCCGTATCAACGAGATCGTTCATGGGAGTAGACGAATCAGCGCTGACACGGCGTTGCGCCTCTCCCGGTACTTCGGGATGAGCGACGGCTTCTGGTTGAACCTTCAAGGCCACTATGACCTCGAACTGGAGAAAGATCGGCTCAGCGAGACGCTCAAGGTTATAGAGCCTCTTGCTGCTGCCAGCTGATCAAGGACCGGGATCGAAGAACGTCCAAAAACGGGTTTTCCCAGGACTTGCAGTCACGTGGTTCACGCGAATCTTCGGCGACGACCCTCTCTCTTGAAAATGGTCTGGCTCCCAGATCGATTGGTAACCGATTTCGATTAGACCACGACGTCGGAGAGAGGGATGTGACGGTACAGATATTCGATCAAGTCGTTGCGGGAAGCGAAATCTCGACGTCCCGCGAGTACGTCGAGTTCCAACGGAACCAGGATGGCCACTTGGATGGAGCGGAGTTGCTCCGGTGACCCGGCGAACCGGCCAAGCTGCCCCGCCAGCTTGGCCATATCGCTCCCCCAGGTGCGCCGGACTGAGCCCCTTCGGCAGTAGCGGCCCAGTGCGCTCAGCCGACCGAGGTCGGCATGGGCAAGGACGCCAATCTGGACAGCAATGGGTACGACACGACCCATCGCCGCAATAATCATGTCGCCGTCACCCCGCAGCCATGCAGCCGCATCGTCGGTGGTGACGGTGTCGCGGGACCCGAATCGTGGGACCTCCTCCGACACGTGGGCTGTGTTGATCCGCCGAAATGTCCCCATGTAGGCGCCTCCTACCGCGATTGCCTCCTCGGCAAGGACGACGCTAAAGAGTTCAGATATCGAACGCGACCGGTGGGTCCCCTGGTCCGCCATGCGTTTGGATACCTTCGGATCAGGGGGGTCCCTGGCGATTGACGTTGGCCGCCGGCAACAGGTGCCATTCACAAGACAAGATCCGAAGGGTCAGAGCAATTCCGCGCAATTGCCCGTGCCGCACGTTCCGCGCCGTCGTCGGCGACTGGCGCATATTCCGGGCACCGATTGATCTCTTCGGCAATGGCCAGAGCTATGTCGCTGACGCTCGCAGTCTCATAGTCCATACGGCGGCCGGCACGGTAACGCTCCAGACGGTGATGCACATGTCGCTCTTGTTCGAAATGATTCTTCAGCGGAAAGTAGAGGAAGGGTCGACGACTGGCGACCAGTTCCATACAGGTGGCAAGGCCGCCCTGCACAACGGCCAGATCACACGCGGCAAGATGACGATAAAGCCCGTCGACGTAGGCATGGACTTCCACCCCGGCTGGTGCCGAAAGGGACTCCGGTTGGATACGAGGCCCCGCAACTACAAGCATCCGCAACCCAGGGACTCGTTGTTTCGCCTCGGGATAGGCCTCAATCAATCTCCGGAGAAGACCCGAGCCGACCCCCGAGCCACCAACGGTGACAACACAGACATTGTCATCGGGCCGGTAGCCAAGTTCGGACCGCAGGGCCTCCCGGTCCCTGACGTCGGACCCACGAAAGCCCGTTACGTAACCGGAGAAGTCGAAATGAGCAACGGTCCACTCGAGGATCTCCGGTAGGTCAGGACCGAAGCAGTCAGGGACGATATCGATGGGATCACCGACGAAGATGGCTTTGTCTCGTATGTGAGGGTAGCGATCGATGTGCTCGATCATCTCAAGGTTGTAGTCAGCGGTCAGAACGGCTTCCCGTTGACCGCCGCTAGACATCGGCAGGTACCCAACGAAGTCGGTCAACCAGACGAACGGGGCGCGCTTCTCCTCGGGGTTCTCGTGCAGGTAGTAGTCGATCTCCCAGGCCTCGTCGCCGATCCACAGATCGAATGGGTCATCCATGACCAAGTCCCGGAAGACCATGTAATTGGCTAGCTGGATCTCGTCCATACGCCGGAGGGCCTGGAAGGCGTGCAGCTCGTGCCCGTGCGCCTCCCTTTTCATGTGGTGCGATTCGTTGGCCAGGTGCACGCTCATCGGGTGAATACGCTCGCCACGGGACTTGAGCACCGCGGTCACCGGCTCTTGGGCGAGCCACTCGATCTCCAGTCCGGGGTGCTGAGCCCTCAGCTCATCGGCAATTGCGAGGTCTCGACGAGCATGCCCCAGTCCGATCGGCGACGAGATGTAGAGGGCTCGCTTTGGACGCGCCTGTCCGCGGGTCCAACGGGTCGACGGTACCCGTGGACAGGCCAGGTCCCGGATCAGTTGGTTTATCTTTACCGGGTCACGCGCTCGGGATCCCGTGACCACAGCCCTCGAGCGTTATCAGTCGAGCATCGTCAATGGCGGCAGCTACGGCGGGGCCGCGATCGGAGCCCACGACCTCGTCGGCCGTGCCCTGAATGACAACCGTCGGGCAGCGGACCTTGGAGCACAATTCGAGGGCACGGTCGTAGTCGTTCTCCCAGATTTGCACCCAACCCGAGCAGCATGGTCTCGGGGTCGGTCTCGAGGCCCCATCCGACCGAGTCCTCGATCTGCTTGGTGGAGTGTGGTTCGCTGAAGATCTGCGCGAAATAGAACTCGAGGTAGCCCGGCCAGTCACGCAACCAGTAGTGGCGGTTGGTCTTGGCCCAGCCGGCGTCGGTATCGAGTTCGTCGTCGAACGAATAACCCGGCCGCCCGCTCGGGATCCATGGTCAGGAGCAAGTTCGGGGCTATCTCGATGAGCTGGGTCACGCGCTCAGGGTGCTCGACGGCCAGGATCACCTCTTCCGATGAACCGCACCACGAGACCACCGCCGCTCGAGTCGACCCCAGCAGCATCAAGGACCGCCACGGCATCGTCGGCCAATCGCCGCCGATCGTAGGCATGAACTTCTTGAGGTCGGTCGGAGCGGCCGTTCCCCCGGGGGTCGAAGGTAAGGACAGTGGCATGGCGTGCAAAGTAAGGGAGCTGGAACTTCCACGAGCGGGAGTGCACGATCTCCCACGTGGGTAGGAATAGTATCGATGGTTGACCGTCGCCGTAACGCTCCCAAAAGATCCGGACCCCTTCCCGGTCGAGATACCCCTGCTCATCGGGGTAGCGAGCCCGGGTTTGCTCGTTCTCATTGCGCTGATCCCGGCATACGGTCACCTCCGCTCATGGCAGCCTCGCCTTGGGGCCAGACTACGCCCGACTCAGCGGCGGACGAATATCCGACGGCTCCATGGCCCTTAATCTTGGCCATGCTGGTAGGGCGCGACCCGGAATGTAGAGCCCTTGACCGTCTCCTGTCGCAGGCTCAGCTGGGTCACAGTGGCGTACTGGCTTTGATCGGTGAGCCTGGAATCGGCAAGACGGCTCTCCTGGAGTACGCGAGTCGAACACTCCGAAGGCATGCGCGTGCTGAAGGTGCGTGGCATCGAATCCGAATCGGTTGTGCCGTTCGGCGGATTGCTTGAGCTCTTGCGCCCAACACTCGGTTTCCTCCGTCGGATTCCACTCCCGCAAGCTGATGCCCTCGCCGCCGCACTCGCCTTGCAACCTGGCGGCACACATGGGCGCTTTGCCGTCGGCGCCGCCACGCTGAACCTGCTTGCCGCGTACGCCGAGAGTGGTCCGGTTCTCTTGGTCGTTGATGACGCGCACTGGCTGGACGAATCGAGTGCGGAGGCATTGCTCTTCGCGGTGAGGCGACTCGTGGCGGACCCGATCGCAATTACTCTCGCAGTTCGCGAGCATGAACCATCGCTGCTCGATAGTTCCGATATTCCAACTCTGATCCTGACGGGGATAGACCTAGCATCCACTCGGGAATTGCTCAGCCGCCAGACCCGTGGAACGATCGTCCCGGGTTTCGTTGACCGCATGCAGGAACTGACTGCCGGGAACCCGCTGGCTCTACTTGAGATTGGCGCTGACCCTTCACTGCTCGGTGGCATACCGGGTCGAGAACTGGTGTCGGTGACCACACGGACAGCTCGAGCGTTCCTCGGACGTTCCCGATCGCTCCCCGACCGGACTCGCCGAATGCTGGTTCTCGCTGCGGCCAGCGACGGCGGCGACCTGGAGGTGCTCTCGAGAGCCGCAACGCTACTCGGCCTCGAGATCGCCGATCTCACGGCGGCCGAACGAGTCGGCCTTGTGTCGCTCAAGCCCGCCTTCGTCCAGTTCCGCCATCCATTGGTGCGCTCGGTCATCTATAGCGATGCGGATGCATCTTGGCGGCGTGATTCCCACAGGGCACTCGGCGAGGCCCTGCCTGAGCGCGAGGCCGACCGCCGAGCCTGGCATCTGGCAGCCGCGGCCATCGGCCCCGATGCAAACGCGTCAACTGCGCTCGAGCAGGCCGCCATACGGGCCCGGGAACGGAGCGCCTTTGCCGAGTCGGCGTCAGCGTTCGAACGGGCGGCTCGGTTGTCTCCGGACCATGTGCTCCGTACGAGACTTCTCTATGAAGCGGCGGATACCGCCTGGTTCGCCGGCCTCACTGACCGTGCCTTCTCCATCGCGGAAGAGGTTGCAGTTCGAGTCCCAGAGCCGGCGATAGCGGCCCGCATCGAACATTTGCGTGGCCAGCTGGTCATGCGTCGGGGACCGGTGATGCGGGGGCACGCCATCCTCGTCGAGGCGGCCGAAGCGGCTGCGGCGAACGGCGAACCCGAACTGGCTGTCGCCATGCTCGCTGAGGCGGCGAATGCCTGCTTCTACGCAGGGGACAGAATGGAGCTGACCAGAACTGCCGCTCGGGCCACGGAGTTGATGCCCAACCTCCCCGACCCTCGAACTGACTTTTTGGCCACGATCGTCAGCGGCATGGCCCTCGTCATCAGCGGGGAAGGCGAGAAAGGAACGACCTTGATCCGTCGCGCCGTTGAACTCTTCGAGTCGACGAGTGCGTTCGCTGGTGACGTGCGCCTTCTGGCCTGGGCCGTGTTGGGCACATTGTGGGTCCGCAATGCGTCCACCGGCTTGGCCATCATCGACCAAGCTGTGACTACTGCACGCCAGCAAGTCGCCATGGGAACACTTCCGTACTTGCTCCACCACGTTGCGCGCCATCAGGCCACCTCGGATCAATGGTCTTCAGCTACAGCCAACTATCACGAAGCCATTCGGTTGGCGCGCGAGACCAACCAACGGACAGATCTGACAGCGGGGCTGGCGGGGCTGGCTTGGCTCGAGGCACGTCAGGGCAAGATGGGCTGCCCGGTACACGCCGCAGAGGCACGCGAGCTCAATGACGAGCTCGGCACTGGCATCTATGACCTCTGGGCGATTGCCGCCCTCGCTGACTTCGAACTGGGCACCGGAGATACCTCGGCTGCACTCGACTACCTCTTGGAGTTCGACCGAGCTTCGCACTCGCTCGGAATCGCGGACGCCGACCTCTCCCTCGCGCCCGAACTCATTGAGGTCTACTTACGCCTGGGCCGCAGGGATGCCGCCATCGAGGCGGCTCAAGAGTTCGATCGACTGGCCACGTCCAAGGGGCAGCCGTGGGCGCTGGCGCGAGCCGCCCGCAACCGAGGCATGCTTGCGTCAGACGATCAATTCGAGCCCTGCTTTGCCGATGCACTGGATCTTCATTCCCGAACTCCTGATGCATTTGAGGCCGCCCGGACGCATCTCATCCTCGGAGCTCGGCTACGACGAACTCGGCAGAGGAAGCGATCGCGAGAGGAGTTGCGGATCGCAATCGAGCTGTTCGATCACCTGGGAGCAATACCCTGGCTCGACCAAGCCAGTGCCGAATTGGCGGCGAGTGGCGAGACCGCCCGCCGACGCAACGTGACGACCATTGATCAGATGACACCTCAAGAGCTCCAGGTTGCATTGCTGCTTTCTCACGGCAGCACCACTCGTGAAGCAGCCTCTGCACTCTTCCTGAGTCCCAAGACGGTCGAATATCACTTGAGACACATCTACCAGAAGCTCGGCATTCACTCACGCTCAGAGCTCGCCGCCGAGATGTCAAAACGGGATTGAACGGCTCCGACAATCAAATGCGGCCGGCTCCTGAATCGCTCTATTCATGTGACCGATAAGGTCACGTAAGGTCACGTTTCGGAGGACGTAACCTTGGGGGATTCCACTTTGG
>CAVWJS010000004.1:0-376466 GCA_963755495.1 uncultured Acidimicrobiaceae bacterium | reverse complement strand
GCGTGTCGGCCTCGCTCAAGGCTCAGAGAAGCTCTTGCACGAATGCGATGACCTGGGGCTCGGGCAGGGCGCCTATGAACTGGTCCACCACCTTGCCCCCTCGATGGCAAAGACGGCCGGGATCGATTGCACAGCGAACGACTGTGCGATCCGCGGGTTTTCGTCCACGTTGACTTTGGCCAGCTCAACGGCGCCATTGGTACCTGCGACAGCCCTTTCGAGCATCGGTCCAAGCGTTTTGCACGGACCGCACCAAGGGGCCCAGAGATCGACGATGACCGGGACATCATTGCTGCGAACCAGCACGTCTGATTGAAAAGTGTTGTCGGTGACGTCCATCGCCCCGAGAGGTTAATAGCTGGCGTCGGGTGCAACAGCGGTCGAGGTGCGGAGCCAACGTTGGACCAGGTGGCGGATGAGAGGATCCTGTGCCACCGATTAGCGTCACTAACGTGTCAGACCCGGTCGAAGGCATCAGTGCGGAGAATGTGACCAAATGGTTCTTGGACAACGTCCCAGAAATCGCCGTTCCCCTCACCTTCACCCTGATCGCCGGTGGACGCTCGAATCTCACCTACCGCGTTGAAGATGCCGAAGGCCGGGCGTGGGTGCTTCGACGACCCCCGGTCCACCATGTCCTACCCACTGCACATGACATGGTGCGCGAGTATCGGCTCATGAGCTCACTCGCTCCCTCGGGCACTCCGGTGCCCAAGACGATCGGCCTGTGCACCGACGACGCCGTCAACGATCAACCCTTCTTCGTCATGGAATTCGTCGACGGCCATATCGTGCGCGATGAACGCGAGGCTGAGCAGGCGTTCGATATGACCACGAGAGCCGGCGTGGGCCGGCACATGGCCGAGACGCTCTCGGCGCTGCACGTCATCGAGCCCGAGTCGGTGAGGCTGGGCGACCTGGCGCGCCACGAGGGCTATATCGAGCGACAGCTCAAGCGGTGGAGCGAGCAGTATTCCAAAATGCGGGTTGAAGGCGTTGATCACGGCGGACTGGTCGAGCGCGTCGGCGACGAGCTCGCTCGCCGCGTTCCTCCGCAGCAGCGCACGTCGATCGTGCACGGTGACTACCGGATGGACAACGTGGTTCTCGACGACCAAGGTGCGGTGCGGGCCATCCTCGATTGGGAGCTCTGCACCCTGGGCGATCCCTTGGCCGACCTCGGGATACTCATGGACTACTGGACCGAGAGTGATGATGAATTTCCGGTGCTCGGTCACGCACCGACGACGGCGGCGGGATTCTCCACCCGTGCCCAAGTGATGGAGCACTACGCCTCCGTGTCAGATCTCGATCTGACCCAGATCGGGTACTACTGCGCCTTCGGCTACTGGAAATTGGCCTGCATCCTCCAAGGTGTCTACGCCCGCTATGTCGCCGGCGCAGGGGCGGGCGATCAGGGGAGCGTCGACGACCTCCCGGCGCAGGTGGCACGCTTGGCCGACATGGCCTCGGCAGCGTTGGTGGCTACGCCATGAGCCCGGAGGGATTGACGGAGATCTTCTCGATCCACCAGGAGGCCGATCTCCATCAGCCGGTCCTCGTGGTCGCGCTCGAAGGATGGGTCGACGCGGGGTTGGGCGCCACGACCGCCATCGCCTCCCTCCTGGGACAAAGCGAGACAACGCACTTGGTCACCTTCAACGGCGAGCACTTCCTCGATCAGCGGGCTCGTCGACCGGTGGCGCGCATCGTCAACGGCGTGACGACCGAGCTGAACTGGCCCCAGACGGTGCTGCGCCATGGCCGGGACGAGGCGGGCGCAGATGTCCTGTACCTCCTCGGGCCTGAGCCCGACTTCCATTGGCGGGCCTTCACCGATGCCGTGGTCGGACTATCTCGGTCCTGGGGGGTGCGCATGGTCGTCGGTCTCGGATCCTTCCCCGCGCCCGCTCCCCATACGCGTCCGGTGAAGCTCGCCGCCACCGCACCCCCGGCTTCGGCCGAGCTGGCGGAACGGATTGGCGTCGTTCAGGGCGAGCTCGAAGTGCCCGCCGGTGTGATGTCTGCGCTGGAGCTCGCGTTCGACGACATCGGGATTCCCGTCATCTCCTTGTGGGCACGCGTGCCGCACTACGTGGCCGGCATGCCGTTCCCCGAGGCAAGTGCCGCGCTGGTCGAAGGTCTCGCCGGTATCGCCGGACTGAACCTTGACTCATCCGAGCTCCGCCACGCCGCAGACAACTCCCGGCGACAAGTCGACCGGCTCATCGCCGACAACAACGAGCACCGCGCCATGGTGCGCAAGCTCGAGGAGAACATCGACGCCTCCGAAGGAAATGCGATGGGGGTCGACGAGGTCCCTTCGGGAGACGAGATCGCGGCGGAACTGGAGAAATTCCTGCGGGGCGAAGAGCAGTAAAGCGGATGAAGATCGACGGCGGGATTGGGTTCGATCCCACCGGCATCGCCGAAGCGGCTCGGCGGGCAGAGGACGAAGGCTACGACGGCGTGTGGAGCACCGAAACCTCGCACGATCCATTCCTGCCCATCGCCATAGGAGCCGCCGCCACCGAGAAACTGGAATTCGGGACGGGGATCGCCGTCGCTTTCGCCCGTAATCCGATGAACCTCGCGGTCGTCGCCAACGACTTGCAACTCCTGACCAAAGGCCGCTTCATGCTGGGATTGGGGAGCCAGATCAAGGCGCACATCACTAGGCGCTTCTCGATGCCATGGTCGCATCCGGCGTCACGCATGCGCGAGCTCGTCTTGGCCATCCGCGCCATATGGGCCACGTGGGAAACCGGAGAAAAGCTCGACTTCCGCGGCGAGTTCTACACGCACACGTTGATGACCCCATTCTTCGTCCCCGAGAAGCATCCGTACGGCAATCCGAAGATATTGCTGGCTGCCGTGGGCGAGCTGATGACCGAGGTGGCCGGCGAAGTGGGTGACGGCCTCCTGGTGCACGGCTTCTCCACCGAGCGCTACATCCGTGAGGTGACGCTTCCCGCGCTCGAGCGCGGAGCGGCAAAAGCCGGCAAGTCCCGGGCTGACCTGACCGTGTCGTATCCAGGATTCTTGGTCACCGGAGCCACTGAAGCGGCCGTGGCCGCGGCCAGTCAGGCCGTCCGCCAACAGATCGCCTTCTACGGATCAACCCCGGCCTATCGCCCGGTCCTCGAGCTGCACGGTTGGGGCGATCTGCAGACTGAGCTCAACACGCTTTCGAGGAGAGGCGAGTGGGTCAAGATGGGCCAGCTCATCGACGACGAGGTCCTTCGGGCCTTCGCCGTGGTCTGTCCGATCGACGAGGTGGCAGATCAAGTGAAGGCCCGCGTCGGCGACATCGTCGATCGCTTTACCTTCTACGCCCCTTACAAAATGGACCCCGACGAATGGAGGGAGATCCTGGCGGGGTTCCACTAAGCGGGGTTCCGCGACGACGACCGTTCCGCTAGACGACGATGTCCGCTAGACGACGATGTTCACCAGCCGCGGGGGACGCACGACAACCCGTTGCGGGGTGCGACCGGCCAGGAATTCCTGCACCTTAGGCAACGCCAGGGCAGCTGCCTCGGCATCGGCTTCGGTGAGGTCAGGATTGACTTCGAGCTTGTCGCGCAACTTGCCGTTGACCTGCACCACCATGGTCACCGTCTCTTCGCGTACGAGCTCAGCATCGAATGTAGGCCAGCTCTGGAGGTGAACGGACGGCTGGCCCGGATGGCGCAGCTCCCATATTTCGGCCGTGAGATGGGGCGTCAGAGGGGCCAAGAGCGATAACAACGCATCGCCTGCCTCGTCCCACACGACGCTGTGGGGGCCATCCTCGCTCCGGGCGTATTGCTGGAGGCGATTCAGTTGCTCCATGCAGTGAGCCACCGCCGTGTTGTACGACCAACGCTCGAGGTCTTCGGTCACCACCGCTATGGTGCGATGGGTCGCTCGGCGAACCTCGCGGTCCGCGTCGGTCTCGGGTCCAGAGCGGAACGTCGGTGCGACCTCGCCTTGGCCTGGCGCGAACGTGCGCCAGAGCCGGTCGAGGAATCGCCCGCACCCTTCGATCACCTGCTCCGTCTGCTCTGTCCAGTCCATGTCGTCGAACGGCGGTCCCACGAAGAGATGGAAGAGCCGCAGCCCATCGGCTCCGACTGTCTCGTAGTAGTGCTCGGGCGCGATGAGATTGCCCTTGGACTTGGACATCTTCGTGCCGTCCATGCGGATCATTCCCTGAGCGAGATACCGGGTGAACGGTTCGCGCGAGATGCCGGGAGCAAGACCCACGTCGATGAGGGCACGGGTAAAGAAACGGGCGTAGAGCAAGTGCAAGATGGCGTGCTCGATACCCCCGATGTATTGATCGACCGGCATAAAGCGGCGCGCTGCGGCGGGGTCGAACGGACGATCGGCGCTCCACGGATCGCAGAAGCGCAGGAAGTACCACGACGAATCGACGAACGTGTCCATGGTGTCGGTCTCGCGACGAGCGGGGCCGCCACAGATGGGGCAGGTCGTATGGAGGAACCCTTCGTGGAGCGCCAAAGGAGACTGGCCGGTGGGAAGAAACTCAACATCATCGGGCGCCACCACGGGCAGCTGATCCTCGGGGACGGACACCGCCCCGTGCTCGGGACAGTAGATCACCGGAATCGGACAACCCCAGAACCGTTGCCGGGAGACCAGCCAATCACGCAGTCGATAGTTGACTTTGCGTTCGCCGATGCCCCGCTCTTCGAGGAATTCAATGGCGCGAGCCTTCGCGGTACCAATGTCGAGACCGTTCAGGAACTCGCTGTTGATCTTCTCCCCTTCGCCCGTGTACGCCCCCCCGCCATTGGCCTCCCAATCGGCTGGCGGTTGCACCGTGCGCACGATCGGCAAGTCATGGAGCTTGGCGAAGTCCCAGTCCCGCTGGTCTTCGGCCGGCACAGCCATGATGGCGCCGGTCCCGTAACCCATGAGAACGTAATCGGCCACGTACACCGGCACCGGGGTATCGGTGAACGGGTTCCGCACACTGCTCCCGGTGAAGGCCCCGCGTTTTTCGAGCGTGCCGGCGTCCCCGATGGCTGCTCGCTCAATGTCGCTTTCAGCCGCGGCTCGTATGCGCAACTCATCCACGGCATTGCGTTGGGCGTCGGTCGTCAACTCGTGGAGAAGGGGATGCTCGGGCGCGACCACGGCGTATGTCATGCCGAAGCTCGTGTCGGGCCTCGTGGTGAACACCCGCAGGCTCAGGTGCTCCTTTCCATCAACCACAAGATCGAACTCGGCGCCTTCGGAGCGGCCGATCCAATGGCGCTGCATCGTTTTGACACGCTCGGGCCATTGCAGGCCTTCCAGTCCCTCCAAAAGCTCGTCGGCGTAGGACGTGATTCGAAAGAACCACTGCTCGAGGTCGCGCTTGGTGACGAGATCACCCGAACGGTCGCAGGTGCCATCGGGAAGCACTTGCTCGTTGGCCAGCACGGTTTGGCAACCGGGGCACCAGTTGACGAGGGCGCTGGCCCGGTAGGCCAAGCCGGCTTCCCAGAGCTTGAGAAAGATGAGCTGGGTCCAGTGCATATAGGAGGGATCGTGGCTCCGCACCTCACGTCGCCAGTCGTACACCGCACCCAGGCGTACCAAGGAGGATTTGAGCTCTTTGATCCGAGCTTCGGTGAAGGTCCTGGGATGGGTCCCGGTCTTGATGGCGGCGTTCTCCGCCGGGAGACCGAACGAGTCGAACCCGAACGGGCTGAGAACGCCCTTGCCCTGCATGGTCTGATAGCGCACAGCCAGGTCACCGAAGGTGTAGTTGCGCACGTGACCCTGGTGGGCCGCTCCCGAAGGGTAGGGATACATACAGAGCGCATAGAACTTTTCCCGCGGGTCGTCGTTGTCGATCTGATACGTCCCTGCTTCCTCCCAGTGCCGCTGCCACTTCTGTTCGATTTCAACGACGTCATACGCCCGAGCCATCCCACCAGGGTAGGCGAGGGAGACGGGTCGCCAGGTCGGTTGGGGCAGTGGACGCAGGGGTTCGCGCAGGGTGCTGCCGGGGAGAACGACGAGCGCCCGAGAGGTCGCGCCGCGTCATGTGGGTCGCGCCGTGTCACGACGGGCCGCGCCGTGTCATGGCACGGGAAGGGACGGGAGATTCGGGGAGCTCCACTGCCACCTGGGCCCGAACGAGACCTGCGATGGAAAAACAGACCTCGCTCCGCTTCGCCCCCAGGCAGCTTCTCGGGAGTCGGAAGACCCCTCGCGACAGAAGCTAAGGTCTAGCTCCGGACCCGACAGGGTGCCTCGCAAAGTTGTGGCGTGATGCGCGGCTCCCCAAATGGTCCGGCTCAGGGTGCGGTAGCCGAAATACCACCCGCGACCTGGGAGTTTCGCTACGGGGGCGTAGCTCAGCTGGTAGAGCGCCTGACTGGCAGTCAGGAGGTTCGTGGGTTCGAGTCCCATCGCCTCCACCAAAAAGTCCCAGGTCAAAGAGTCTATGACCCAGGACGCGCTCGGGTCCCCGACGTTGAATGCAAGCAACGCCGGGGATCTTCCATGGACGAGGACAGACGGTCATGGGGGAAAAGGTCGAATGGCCAGGGCTCGATCTATGAACGGAAGTCCGATGGCCGATGGTTCGGCGTCGTCGTCCTAGCCGATGAATGTGGTAAGCCAAAACGCTAGACGTCAGTGCGAAAACGAAGGCATCGCGCGACAAAGGCTGAAGCGCATTAGGACCAGAAGCGAGTGCAGGCCGAGGGCTTCCTCCGATCGACAACTCGAACATCTTGGAACCTGTCCCCCGTACCGGCGACGCGGGCTAGGGAGTGACAGGCCTCCAATCTGTCGGACAACGAGCGGCTACGCCTCAACCTCGACTGCGTGTACCCCAACATCGAGAACTTGTGGACCACCATCTCGTGTCATCGGCGCAACCGCTGACTGTGCGTTCAGCTCAGAATCGAACACGAGTACGCAAGTGCCGATGCCCGCACCATCGTTCATCCACATGCCTCTTTGGAACCCTGGAAGCGCCTTTGCCTCAGGGATGACATAGGAATTCAGAATCGAGTGACGATGCTCAACGTCGGAGTCTGGGTCAACCTTGACTTGAATGACAACCGCGTGTGCCATCTCGCGCACCTCCGATCAGCTGGAATCTCCTCGATGATTGTAGGACCGACCACCCTGCCCCACTCGTGCCGAACCAGCACTCCTGCAGGCACCCACGAAGGGGTCTGATTAACGACTTGCGGACAAGTCGACGATCTTGGAACCCGGGCTCTCCCGGGTCCGACCAAATCGTCAAGCGGGAGTTCGGGTGCTGAGGCATTAGGTCGGTTCGGTGGTACTAACACGAGGTCGGCTCCACTGGCTGGCTACCTCGAAATCGAGTTCCGGCGGGTCCATGATCCCCCCGGAGGGTCACAATGGAGCAACCGACATGGAGTTCGCCATGAACGCCCGGGTAATTCGAGTCTCATGGTTTCACTTCAGGGCGACTTTTCACCAGCGCTGGAGCGGCTACCTCACCGTGATCCTCCTGATCGGGCTCGTGGGTGGTGTGGCCATGGGCGCGGTCGGCCGCCGCTCGGCGCACGCAGTCGGCCTTTCCGGCCTATCTGACAACCTCCAATGCGTCGAACCTCCAGTTCCAGTGTTACAGCTCCCAGTCAGTCGCCTCATTGGCAAACTTGACCAAGGAGCTCGAGCAGCTGCCCCAGGTGACCAGGGTGGCGATCGCGCCCGTCCTCTACCTGGTCCCGCTCGGGTCGAACGGAAAGGCGCTCCCGAACAACGTAAGCGAGAGACGAAATTACGACCATCGGCAGCATTGACGGTGAGTACTTCACTCAGGACCGGGTGGCGGTGGCGCCGGCCGCATGGCCGATCCCGGCAGCGCACGCACGAGATGGTGGCGACGGCGGAGATGGCGAAGCTGGCGGGCTGGCATCTCGGTGAGACCGTGAAGATGGGGGACTTCACGGTGGCGCAGGTCAACTCGGGGGTCAATCCGGCTACGGCCAGACCCGCATTGACGTTCTCGGCCAAACTCGTAGGTCTCGTCGTGTTCCCCGACCAGGTCGCCAGCGACGACATCGACCGATCTCCGACCTACCAACTGTCTGACCCCGGCGCTCACCCGGAGACTCCAGGCTGGCGCGACGTACCCGGACTATGGGCTCCGCCTCCGGGGCGGCAGCTCGCGACGTGGCCGCGGTGGAACGCGAGATCACTCGACCTCGTCCCCAAAGGCACGCCGTACGCCTTTCACGTGACCTCGGTGACCGAGGGTCAGGTCGAGCGGTCGAGCAAGCCCGAGGCGATCGCCCTCGGCGTGTTCGGTGCCATCGCCGCCCTGGCCGCCCTCTTGATCGCCGGTCAAGCCATCAGTCGAGCGCTGTGGGCACAGGACGACGACCTCGACGTCCTGCGCGCTCTCGGGGCCGACTCGTTGACCGTGACGTGGGACGCCACCTTCGGCCTGCTTGGCGCGGTTGTCCTCGGTGCGACTCTGGCCGTCGTTCTCGCCGTGGCGCTCTCGCCATTGGCGCCACTCGGTCCGGCACGCCAGGTCGACCGGACGCCGGGGTTCGCCTTCGATTGGACGGTACTCGGGGTGGGATTCGCCGTGCTGGCCGTCGGTCTCAGCGCCCTGACCGTGGTCCTCGCCTACCGCAGGGCGGCGCACAAGCGCATCGGACAGAGGTCCGAACCCGTCCAGCAGGGATCGGCCGTGGTCAACGCTGCCGCGCGTTACGGTCTTCCGGCCCCCGCGGTCGCAGGGCTCCGATTCTCCCTCGAAGCAGGTCATGGCCGCTCCGCCGTGCCGGTCCGCTCGGTGCTTGGTCGGGGCGGTGCTCGCCGTGGTCGTTCGTGGTGGCCACGCTCACCTTCGCCAGCGGGCTCAACACTCTCGTATCCCACCCGGCGCTCTACGGGTGGAACTGGAATTTCGCCATCGAACCGGAGGGCGGTGACAATGTCCCACCCGTGGTCGGCCACCTTCTCGACCACGATCCTGACGTCGCCGCATGGACCGGCTTCAACTTCGCAGACGTGCAGATCGACGGCCAGACCGTTCCGGCTCTCATCGACGGCTCCCACGCCTCACTCAGCCCGCCCATTCTCTCGGGCCATCGGATCCAAGCGAAGAACCAGATCGTCCTCGGTGCGGCGACGCTCGCCTCCTTGCACAAGAGGATCGGGCAGTCCGTCGTGGTCAGCTACGGGTCGCCGGAGGATGCGCCGATCTACCAACCGCCGACCCACGCTCGTCGTCGTGGGCACGGCCACCATGCCAGCCATCGGGACCGGAGGGACCCTCCACCCCTCTATGGGCACCGGGGCGCTGTTCTCCAAGGCCCTCTTCGTTCCTGCTCTCGCCCGGGCGCTTGTCAATGCCGACCCCAACCTCAATGGCCCGGCGATCGATGTGGTGCGGACCCGAAGCGGTGTCACGCCAACGGCGGCGCTGCTCCTCGTTGCGCCGGATCGCTCGATGCCGCCGACAAGGCGGTGGCGAACGATCCCCAGGCATACGGCGACAGCTTCGTCGTGCTCGGGGTCCAGCGTCCCGCCGAGATCGTGAACTACCAGTCAACCGGCGCCAGCCCTGGGATCCTGGCTGCGGGCCTCGCGGTCGGTGCGGTCGTCGCCCTCGGCCTCACTCTCGGCGCTTCGGTCCGTCGGCGACGACGCGACATTGCATTGCTCAAGACCCTCGGATTCACCAGGCGTCAACTGGCAGTAGCCGTCGCCTGGCAAGCGTCGGTAGCCGCCATCGTCGGGATCGTCCTGGGCGTGCCGGTCGGGATCGCCTTCGGGCGGTGGCTCTGGGACCTGTTCGCCCGCGCCATCTACGCTGTCCCATCGCCCACGGTGCCGGCACTGGAGGTCGTCCTCGTGGCGCTCGGGGCACTCGTCGTTGCCAACCTAGTGGCCGCCCTCCCGGGACAGATGGCGGCCCGGACGCCAACCGCTGTCGTGCTCCGAGCAGAGTGAGCCAGTGGAGCATCCCGGGCTTGAATCGACAGATCTCGGGGCACATCTCCTCGGATGGCCGGGCTGGGGCGCGAGATTTGCCCGGGCAGCGTGATCCACCATAGGGATCCCCTAACGGTCGCCTTCTCCGAAGTGGACGCGTGACCGAAAATGCCGAACCGGGGCACCCGCACCGCCACCAACGAGGGGGTCTGATTAACGACTTGCGGACAACTGTTCCGAGGTCGAACACCCGAACGGACGAGTGCTCACTGGTCCCGCCTCTCGTGGAGTTCAGAGCCGATGGACCGGCGTGGGCGACGGATAGATATACGGGGACAGTCAGGGCAGCAATTCGAAGGCGTCGACATGCGCCGGCCGGACTACGGTGAAATGGCGACGGTCCAGCGTTGCAAGTTGGGCTATTCCGAGCCGTTCGCCGGCCGCCACCACTGACGCATCGACGGCTCCGAGCGGAAGGTCCCCATAAGTGGACGTGAGTTCAGCTATTCGCAGCCAGTCGGAAGCGGCAACCGGTTCGGCGATGAGGTTGCCACTCGCCAGATCACCGAGGAAGCGCACCTCGGCTTCGGTTCCGAGGCGAGTCCCGAGGAGGTAGGTCACCTCGGTCACCACGAGCATCGGGACGATCAAGGGCCCCGGATGGCCCTCGAGGAGGTCTAAGCACCTTGCGTGGTGCTTGTCATCAGCGTCGACGTAGGCGTACAGGGGACCGGCGTCGACGAGCAGTGCTATCGCTTCACCTCGGCTCGAAGGATCTCTTCGATCCGCTCGGAGATATCCGAGTGGCCGCTGTGTCCCGAGCCTGCTGCCATCAGGCGCCGCTTGCTCTTTCGTCCACCAAGGTGAGCTTCGATCGCTTCTCGGGTCAGTTCAGAGACGGTCGTTTCACGCCGCTCGGCCTCGTGACGCAGTCGGGCGTCAAGATCGTCGGGGAGTTTTACCGTGGTTCGCTTCATAGTATGCCAGCATACCAGCCGGGACAACTCGTGCGACCCTCCCGACGCCTCGCATTTCGCAGGATCGTGGTGACAGTGAGTCATCAGCCTCGTAACGGCTTCCAAGCCGGCGGTGTGGGGCCACTTGCGGCACAATGGACTCGGCGACCCTATTCGTCGGCATTCAGATTCTTGATCATGTGCAAGAGGCTTTGCATGACCGTCGTGAGCAGGACGGACGAGAGAGTCACGGCGAACAAGAGTCCAGCCAGGATCCAGAGTACCGTCCCCACTGCCCCGCTTGTATTTGCACCAGCGAAGGCGAGCGCAACCGACGCGACGAACATCAGAACGTATTGGAGAACGAATTGCTTCGTCGATGCATGGGTCAAGATGGGACCCTCCGTTATGAAAGCAGCTTCGTTGATGTCTGCGGCCTTGAGGTCTTGCGGTCGCACGATCCGTTCGCGTCGATTTGGTCTGGAAAGTCGATACTCAAAAATCCTCGACGGTGCTGCCGTACGTTTTGATCCCAATGCCATGGAAGGCGAGTAGTAACGAAGAACCGCCATCAGTGGTATTCCCGATCTATCGACAGCATGGAAGAGGCTGTGGAATGGCGATTGGGCAGTGCATTACGAGGCGTGACGCCTATCTTCATGTGCTTCTTGAGGCGCGGGCCGAGCCCGAGGAATCCCCGCGTGGAACAATCACCGAACATCTGGGCCGTTGAGGGGAGACGCATGGGTATATACGGGGAACGAGTCCTGCCTCGGATCATCGACGTCGCTGGCGGCACGAAGGCTCACGAACCAATACGCCGCCGAGTCTGCGAGGGTCTTACCGGGGAAGTGGTCGAGGTCGGCTTTGGTTCGGGTCACAACATCCCGTTCTACCCGGCGGCCGTCACCCGAGTAGACGCGGTGGAGCCCTCCGACCTCGCGTGGAAACTGGCCGAACCGCGCCTCGCGATGACCAGTGTCCCTATACGGCGGTCTGGCCTCGACGGACAATCGTTGCCCTTCGCTGACAACAGCTATGACGCCGCCCTCTCCACGTTGACACTGTGCACCATCCCCGACGCTGGGGCCGCACTCGGTGAGTTGCGCCGGGTCCTCAAGCGCGGAGGGACCCTGCACTTCGCCGAGCACGGGCTCGCTCCTGACGAGGGCGTTCGCCGCTGGCAACACCGCGTCGAGCCAATACAAAAGCGGCTCTTCGGGGGATGCCACCTCACCAGGCCGATTGTCGCCCTGCTCGAGACCGCAGGCTTCACGATCACCGAAGTGGACTTGTTCTACGAGAAGGGCGCCCCGAAGTTCGAGGGCGCTTACTCTCTCGGCATCGCCGTATCACCCTAGAATTACTGGGTGGACCGCCACATCACGGTCACGGCCAGTTCGGGTGACGCTGGCGCGGCGGACGTGAGCTGCAGCGCACCCTTTGGACCTATCCCGAAGAGGGGCGTGCAGTATCCCGCCTCGGACCCGCTGGTGCTGGCACTGGGCGGCACCACACTGGTTGCGGACCCGACGAAGGGCTCCTACACAGGCGAGACTGCCTGGAACAGCCCGAACAACGGCGCCAGCGGCGGCGGCTTCAGCAGCGTTTTCGCCCGTCCCTCCTATCAGGGCGGCATCGGAGCCCAGCGAGGCGTGCCCGATGTCGCAGCCGATGCTGGTGATTCCACGGGGCTCGCACTCATCAACGAGCTACCTTCCGGGCCGGTCATGGAAACTGCCGCCGGGACCAGCGCCGGGGCACCCTTTTGGGCCGGCCTAGTCGCCTTGGCCGACCAGTACGCCGGCCGGAACCTGGGCTCCGTCGACCCTGCCATCTATCGCATTGCCCAGAGCGCCAGCTACCGCTTCGCTTTTCACGACGTCGTGAAGGGCGACAACACGGTGGTGGTGGTGGGCGGAGCGCTTGAGGGTTACCAAGCGGGGCCGGGCTGGAACCCGGTCACAGGCTGGGGGACACCGATCGCGTCGGAGCTGGTTCCCCTCCTGGCACGCTATGACCGGTCCTAACTGGGCGAGACAGCTGGAGGCTCGAGCAACGTCAGTCCGGCGCTATCTCCGAACGTGCCGCTCGGATGCCATCCGACAAGGCTGCACATGACGACCCGAATTTGGATGCCGGCCCACGGCCGGGGGTATCCCAAAACGCGCAAGGGTCTTTAGGCCGACGGCTAGCACCAAAGTGCGATATCCGGACACTCTCGCAGGCACCAACGAATCCCTGCAGGGGCATTCTCAATCGTCGCCGTCAAGCCAGAGGCGGAATACCGATCATCTCGCGGAACTCGTCCGTCGAGTTGGTGACGGGAAATGGGCCCGCCGGAACTGGCAGCCCGAGCCGATCACAGATCGGATCCCAGCCGTCACCGAGATTCCATTCGAGCAGGCGGCTCGCCGGTACTTCGGCACGCACATCGTCGTTGTGGCGGATATAGGCATCGATCATGGCTGTCGGGTCCTCAAAGCGGTCGCAGAATCGGTCCCGTAGGAGCTTGCGCACCTCGTCCAACCAGGGCGCAACCTCCGGCGCCATGTTGTCGAATGTCAAGAAGATCGTGTTCGATGCGCTCTGGTACCACTCTTCGGGATCGCGAACGGATAGCAGCACAAGGGCATCCGGGCTGGCCTGTGATAATTCTCTCCAGAACGCTGCACCCGGCCAGTCCACGATCGCCCCGTAGCGCGCCAACATTCGTGACCAGTCGGTCGGTCGACCTTCAACAGCGTCGATCCACGCTGGTATTTGGTCTGGGTCCCCCAGTATCTCAAGCATGTGGTGACACGGGGCATCGAGGAGCTGTTCCAGCGCCAGCTTGAGCGAATGGGTACCGGTTCGACCGACACCGGCACCAACGACTTTGAGTTCCACAAGCCCTCCTCCACTTGACGTGACAAATGCCCGGAGGCCGACCGCTAGCCGCCAGTTCCATCGGGCAACCCCTGTGATGTAGATCCTGCCATGGGTTCACTGGTTAGGTGATCTCCGGTTTGGTCGGTCCTCGGGCACCTGCCGGACGCGTCCGAGCCCAAGGTCGCGGAGTGACACAACCGCCCTACTAGGTAGCAGATCGATTCGAGGCGTCGAACGGGCAAGTCACAGTCTCGGAGCGATCGATCGACTATCCCAAGTCCGAGTGCATCTCACCTTGAGGGGGTCTGATTAACGACTTGCGGACAACACGTCCACGGTAAGTCAGGCACTTGGCCTCTGGCACAACGTAATTGCCCGCGTCATCGACGGGCGCGTCGCCGGGTTCGTTCTCCCGAAGGCAGAGATCTTGGCGCTAAATGCCTACTCCTGTGTCGATCCCGCGCGGCGCGAGCCGTTCTTTGACGGCCGCGCACGAGATCGGGCGTGACCATACGAAAAACTTTATGGATGTACGACAATTCCGCCTTTGCGCGTGGTCGGAAGAGTCAATCACGGGAAAGGTTCGGGTCACACTTATTCTTCGTGCTCGTCGCCAGGAACCAAAGAGTGAGCCGGCGGAGCAGCGCGCCAGGGCTTCGCGTAGGCAAGCCAGATGGCTGCGACCGCAAGCAGGGTCGCACACAGGACCCACCCGAGAGCGGTCGTCCCGAGTCCCGCATACTTCAAACCAGAGGCGAAGATCACAAAGGTGATGGCTGGCCGGATGTACTTATCCGGAGCCCTCGATGAGATAAACGAGCCCATGATCACGGCCGGGATACTCCCGATGATGATTGACGTGGTCACGGAGAACTCGATGTGTCCGAAAGCGAGGGCACCGAGCGCGGCGGCGGCGGTCAACGGAACCGCCTGGGTGAGGTCAGTGCCCACCAACTGATTGGCGCCAAGCATGGGATAGAGGAAGAGGAGCATGACAATCATCAAGGACCCCGACCCGACCGACGTCATCCCGACGATCAGACCGCCGATCATGCCGATCACAACAGTGGGAAATGGTCGGACCACGAGCCCGTGCACGACCGCCGTACGCTCGTGACCTCCCCGACGGTCGAGAATGTAGCGGATCACCATGGCTGCTGCCCCGATCAAGAGCGCCGCTCCCAACGCCTTCTCGATGTTGGTCTGGGACGTCTCGGAGTGCCCCATGAGATGGAGCAGGTAGGCACCGAGGAAGGCCGTCGGCACCGATCCGGCCACCATCCATCCAACCAAGCTGATGTTCACGGTCCTCTTTGCCAAGTGAACGGCCGCTCCAAACGGACGCATGAATACCGCGGCAACGAGGTCGCTGGAAATAGCCGTCGATGGCTTCACATTGAACAGGAGGATCAGCATCGGCGTCATCAGTGCTCCACCACCTGCTCCGGTCAGCCCGACCAGGAACCCAACGACGGCACTCCCGAGCACGATGTACGGATCGATATTCACCAATGCCCTTCAGCCAGTGTTCGGTGCGACCGCGGAGTCTAAAGGTCTGCCTAGGTCGACCGCCAACGTGTCCCGAACGTCCGGTTCATTTTGCCCAGCTGCTGGTCTGCCGTGCTCGGTCACGCCAGGACGGCTCGGGTGGGCCATACGGGCTCGTCACAATGGTCGATCGGTGAGGGTTAGTCGCCATCCGTGGGGCAGCAGTTCAGGTTGACGAGATCGGCCTACCCCAGCCAACTGCGCGTTGTACGAGTTCGACGGTCCTACCGCCGCTCGAATCCCGCGACATTGCTCGCCGTCGATGACACCTCGGTCAGATGGATATCCACGACGACCGGACGGGATTCGATACGGATTCCGTCGCCCGTTCCGAGCTGGCCGTTCTGGTTGCCACCCCAAGCCCAGAGTCGGCCCGAGCCATCGATTGCGTAACACGAGTGGCCGCCTGAGTTGACCTCTTCGAACCTGACGCCAGAGGGCACCTGAACGGCTACGGGCACGTCCGAATTGGCAATGCTCCCATTTCCCAGCTGGCCTTTCGTGTTATTGCCCCAGGCCCAGACGGCACCGTTCGCAAGGAAGGCCGCTGTCTGTCCGTTGGTGGGCCCGCTCCCCCCTTGGGACACCTGTCTGACGGCCGAGGGAAGCTGGACGCTGACCGGCACGTCGCTGTTGGCAGTAGTGCCGTTACCGAGCTGGCCAGCAGCATTGGAGCCCCAGTCGTAATAGGCACCATTTCTCAGCAGCGCACCGGCGCCGCCCCAAGAGGAGGTGAGCGCTGTCACACCCACTGCGTTCGGTAGACCGATTACCGGTGTCGGCGTCGGGCTGTCGGCCGTCGATCCGTCGCCCAGCACACCGTTTTGTCCGCTGCCGCACGCGTACAGCCGACCGCTGGAGTCGAACACCGAATGGGTCAGCGCACCGGCGGCCAACGTGACATCGCTCATCGAAAGTCGACTGGGACGAAGCTCTGTGAGTGCGGAGAGGCAGAGGTCACCCTCGGCATTGAAGCCCCATCCCCAGAGATGGCCGCTTGAATCGATCGCGAGGGCACCGTCGAAGGGCATCGGATTCGCCAGTGTGCGGATCTTCACACCTGACGGGAAGGCGACCTTCACCGCCTGCACCACGTTCCCTCTGATGCCGGCCACGACGGTCGGAGTAACACGCTCGAGTCGTGCGATCTTGCCTCGGTTCCCAACGACGCCGAACCGGTAGACGACAGTGCTCGGCGACGACTGGGGGCTCCCGCCGGCGCTACTACGAGCTGCGAACACCGAGGCCGCACCGAGCACCAGAGCCGTTACGACGAGGATCATTTGTCGCCTGGAGGTGGCGGGGAGGCGCACTGTCCAAGTATCAGTTCGCTTGGGCCTGATTGTCAACTTGGTTTACATTCTGATACCATTCTCCTTGTGGTTGGCGACAGGGCGCTCTCGGATGCCAACGTCGGAGATGGGAATTCGTCGCGTCTCGAGCGTTCGATAGGACTCGGACCCGCGCTGCGCCGTGCGTGGGTTGGGTACCAAGTACGACTCGATGCAGCCATGGCCGACGCCGGGTTCGGCCAGCGCAGGTTTCCCGACGGGCGGGTGCTCCGTTTCTGTTCGGAGCCCAGCGGATCGACAATCTCGGCCATCGGGCGTGAGTTGGGCATCACTCGCCAAGGCGCCAGCAAGGTCGTCGCTCATCTGCGCGAACGTGACTACGTCTCAGTCACCGATTCGCTGACCAGTGGCAGGGAAAAATCCGTGATGCTCACTCCTCGCGGGGTCGAATACCTCGAGGCTCAACGCGAAGCGACTCGAGCGATCGACGCCCGATTGCGTGCCGAAGTCGGAGAATCCGGGTTCTCCAGTCTGCTCATTCTGCTCGACGCACTGGACCACGGTGAGCAGATCCGCATGCGCACTTATCTCCAACGCTCGACTAACGCCTACCGAGAGAGCACCAGCAACGAATCGAGTCGATCGTCAGCCGTGCTCTCCGTTGAAAGTCGTCCATGCTCGGAGTAATCAGCGTCGCGCTGATTGGAGCGAAGCACGGCCGGCACGGGCTGCGGATCGTCGTGCTGGTGCTCATTGTCGCCGCCGTTGTGGGCGTCATCTTGTGGATCCGAAAGCGTGGCCGCGATCGGCTTCACGCGCATGACGTCGGATCACCCACCCTCATGGAAGGCCGAGCGACAGGCGGCGGCGACCGGTCTACTGCCGCTGCAGTCACCAGACGATGGGACGGGAGTACCAACGCGCATCAGAACACGATTGAGGCCAGGGGCCTCACGAAACGTTACGGCGACAAACTCGCGGTCGACGATCTCAGTTTCGACGTCAAACCGGGATACGTGACTGGATTCCTCGGACCCAATGGGGCGGGAAAGTCCACGACGATGCGCATGATCATGGGTCTTGACAAGTCCGACGGAGGGACGGTCGCTGTGAATGGGCGCCGCTATCACGACCTCGGATGGCCTCTACGGGAGGTAGGGGCGCTACTCGAAGCCAGGGCCATTCACCCGGGTCGGAGCGCCCGCGCCCACTTGTGGATGCTGGCACGAACAAACCAGATCCCACGGGCGCGTGTCGACGAAGTGCTCGACCTGGTCGGCCTGTCCTCGGTCGCCGAGCAACGTGTGGGCCAGTACTCACTCGGCATGAGCCAGCGCCTAGGCATCGCCGTCGCCCTGTTGGGAGATCCCGGGGTGCTGATGTTCGACGAACCGGTGAACGGGCTCGACACCGACGGAATCCGCTGGGTCCGTGGCCTGCTTCGCCGGCTTGCTTCTGAGGGTCGGTCGGTCTTCGTCTCAAGCCACCTGATGAGCGAGATGGCGCTCACCGCCGACCACGTCGTCGTCATCGGCCGGGGACGACTGATCGCCGAGATGCCCATCGACGAGTTCACAGCCCAGAACTCGAATGCCTACATCAGGGTCCGCTCACCGAACTTGGCCCAGCTCCGATCGCTGCTCGAAGGTGAGGGAGCCTCCGTCACCACTGGAGATGGAGAGTCGCTTTCGGTGCGCGGTATCAACCAAGAGCGGATCGGCGAATTGGCGTGGAGCAATGGGATCATGCTCCACGAGCTGGCGACCCAATCGGCATCACTCGAGGAGGCGTTCGTGGAATCAACCGAAGGCAACCTCGAGTTCAGCGGCGGCACTTCGTCGACACCCGGAGGCCCCAAGGACGGTGCTCCGCGATGATCATTTCGATAGCGTCCGAGGCGCGAGCGGCGTCAGATCCGAGAGATCACTTTCGATTCAGCGGAATAGTCGGGTCGGAATGGACCAAGCTGACCACCGTTCGATCGACTGTCTGGACCCTCCTGGTGACGGCAGTCGTCGGGATCGGCCTTGGCGCCATCGTGACCTCGGCGCAGGCATCTCGGTGGGCTACCCGCTCACTCGCCGCTCAGGCCACGTTCGACCCGACGCGCTCCAGCCTCGCCGGTCTGCTCTTCGCCCAGCTGGCCATCGGCGTGCTCGGCATCCTGGTTATCAGTGCCGAATACAGCACCGGAACTATCCGCGCCACTTTCGCCGCCGTGCCTCGCCGGCCCCTCGTCCTCGTGGCAAAAGCCGTCGTATTCGGTGTCGTGACCCTGGTCGTCGGGGAGATCGTCTCGCTCGTTGCCTTCTTCAGTGGTCAGCGAATACTGAGCGGCAAGACACCATCGGCCGCCCTCTCGGATCCTGGAGTTCTCCGAGCCGTCCTTAGCGGTGGCCTCTACCTTCTTGCACTTGGCCTCCTTGCATTGGGACTGGCATCGATCATCCGGGTGACCGCCGCGGCGATCAGCACGTTCGTAGGTCTGCTGTTCATTCTTCCGATCATCGCCGACGTGCTGCCATCGTCATTCACCAGCGATATCGGACGCTTTCTCCCGGCCAACATTGGCACCGTCATGATGTCCGCTCACTACCATGGCACTGACCCATTCGGTCCGTGGACCAGCTTCGGCCTGCTCTGTGCCTATGCCGTCGTCGCCCTTGTGGTCGGTGGCGTGCTGCTCGTTCGTCGAGATGCGTAAGCCTGCTTCAATCCGACGACAGATCAATTTGGACCCCACGTGGAAGGTCTCCTCGGCCTGGTCTTGATCGCGGTGGGCTGGCTCACTGGGGCCCATCTCACCCGTGACATACCAGTCCTGATTGCAGATGCCGGATTTACGATCGATCGTATTGAGCAGTTCTATGCCAAGGGACCTAGCCCATGGTCATGGTTCACCATGGGAACTGCCGTCAATTGACGACCCGTTGCGAAACTGGGGCCGGAGTTGCCTAAGCCCGAGCTCGCATCGACGCCAACCAGGTCTGGTAGCCACCGTCAAGATTGCGAGCTTCGAATCCCAGCTCGTGCAGCAAGGCCGTGGCGGTGTGTCCCCGCTGCCCTACTTCGCAATAGACAACAACTGGTCCACTGCCCATCGCTGCAAGATTGTCCCGCAGCGAGTCGATCGGCACATTGATCGATCCTTCGATTGCACCGTGCTCGTGCTCTTGTGCCGTGCGAACGTCGACGACAGACCAACCATCCTCGACGAGCCGGGGGAGCTCGTCCGGTGCAACGACATCGCAATCGCCACTCAGGATGTTCTCTGCCATGTAGCCGAGCAGGTTGACCGGATCCTTGGCCGACGAGAACGGCGGTGCGTAGGCCAACTCGAGATCGGCCAGTTGATCGGCCCTCATGCCGTTTGCCATCGCCGTCGCGATCACGTCGATCCGTTTGTCGACACCGTTTCGTCCGACGATCTGTGCCCCCAGGATTGCTCCGTCGTCTGGGTCGAAGATCAGCTTCGCTGCCATACGGGTCGCTCCCGGATAGTAGGTGGCGTGATCGAAGGGGTGCGAGTGGATGGCCCGATACGGGCGGCCGGCTGCCCGTAGCCGGCGCTCATTCCAGCCGACCGTCGCCGCGACAACATCAAATACCTTGACGATCGCTGTCCCGAAGGAAGCCACAGGGTGCGATGACCTTCCGGCAAGGTGGTCCGCCACCCGACGGCCCTGGCGATTGGCCACGTTGGCCAGCGCAATGAGTGACGTCGCATGCGAGATGGCATCGGGCTTCTCGACGGCATCCCCAACGGCATAGACATCGGGATCGTTCGTCTGGTTTGCCTCGTTGACCAAGATCCCTCCGCTCGGGCCCAAGTCCAAGCCGGCCAGTTCTGCCAAGCGGACATCGGGACGAACGCCGATGGCGCCGACCACGAGGTCCGCCGGGAGGATCCGGCCGTCGGCGAGCGTGACCGTCATGTCTTCGACCGAAGCCAGGGTGGCACTCGTCTCGACGTGGACACCGTGAGCAACAAGCTCGTCACACACCAAAATGGCCATTTCAGGGTCGAGGGGAGGAAGCACCTGAGGAATCGCCTCGACGATGGTGACGTCGATTCCCTGCGCGACAAGGTTCTCAGCCATCTCCAAACCGATGAAGCCGGCCCCGATGACGACGGCAGTGCTCGGGGCGACATCGACGTCGGCAGCGAGACGGGCCGCGTCTTCGACCGTGCGCAGGGTTCGCACCCTCTCGTAGCCGGGGATGGGTGGGCGCACGGGGGCCGCACCCATGCTGAGCACGAGCTTGTCGTATGGCACGACCCGCTCGTCACCGGTGGTCATCGACCGCGTCGTGACGAAATGGGCGTCGCGGTCGATGGCAACCACCTCTTCGTTGACCCTGATATCGAGTCGGAACCGTTCGAAGAGCTGCTCGGGCGTCTGCAAGGTGAGATCGTCCTCCTCTTCGATCAGGCCACCGACGAAATAGGGCAAGCCGCAATTGGCGAATGAGACATGACCTGATCGTTCGATCACGGTGATCCCGACCCCGGCATCGAGCCGGCGCAGTCGAGTCGCCGTGGACATGCCGCCGGCTACACCTCCGACAATCACCACGTGCGCAATGCGGCTATCAGGCGCGGCACTCACCGGAAGAACCAAAACTTGCGCTTCACGTTCGTCGCCGTTGTCGTGCGGCACTGGCATCGTTGGTCTGTTGGCACGTCGCCGAGTACCTGCTCGACGTGGGCGCCACACCCCTCCCATGAGGGCTTGCCACACTTCCTACACGCCATCGCTCGACACATGGTCTCTCAACCTCCTCATGCCAACTTCATGAACATGCGTTGGACCTCTTCGATTGCGTAGCCTTCGGCCTGTGCCTCTTCAGGGTTCTCCAGGCAATAGACCAGCCCCGAGGCGACCAGTTTGAATCCCGCCTGATCCAATGCCTTGGTGGCCGCAGACAGCTGGGCGATGACGTCTCGGCACTCTCGCCCTTCAACAAGCATGCGCTCAACGCCCTGAACCTGTCCGGCAATCCGCCGCAGGCGTTTGCGCACATCTTCGACAACGTCTTGGGGTAGCTCCATCTCACGTTCCTTTCGTCAGTCTTTTCGTGTGTGCCCGCTGGTTCGTCTAGCTTCAGACGCAGATTCGGGGGCATTCGTCGTCGTCTTTCTCAGGCCCACCCTCACGCCGGCCGAAAAGCCCGCACCAACGTGTCGATGGCTTCACGGTTTCCGGATTCGGTAGCAACGAGGCGGATCACCTGTTCAGCCCGCTCGATGATGAGGCCCTTCGCTTCGGCCACATCAGTCACGTCACCCACGGAATAGAGGACGGCGGCGTCCTGGGGACCGCCGAACCCTCTGGTCAAATTGTCATGATCATGCGCAACGACGAGCAACGTCCCGCCGGGTGCCACCGACGCCGCGGCGGCACTCAACGCGACGGAGCGTTGGGGCTGGGGAAGTTGCAGATAGAAGACAGCAACGAGATCGAACCCGTTCGGCGGGGCGGTCCAATCTTCGACAGCCGACTCGACCCACCGCACATCCATCTGGCGCGACTCCGCCATCCGCTGCGCCTTGGCCAGACCGACCGGGGAGAAATCCACCCCGGTGACACTCCAACCTCGTTCGGCCAGCCAAACCGCGTTACGGCCCTCCCCACATGCCAAGTCAACGGCGCTTCCCGGTGGAAGATCCGCGACCTCCGACACGAGGAACTCGTTGGGTGTGCTCGTCCACACGAGCTCGTCGCCGCCGTAACGCTCGTCCCATTGGTCACGATCCACAGTTCAGACCTCCGTCGGGTACGTCGTCCGCGTCCCATGGCCCAACCTCGAACTGGAACGTAAACGATCGAGGGCCGCTACTGTCCGCAGGATCTGAGTGCACGACAACGCGCGCGTTCCACGAACTGGTATCAACGGTGCGCTTATCGCGGCCGGCGCGGCACCACCTCGCTCGAACTGAGCGACGCTGCTTTTAGTACTCCTCCGTTGTACCACGCCCACCTCCTCGGTCCGTTCCCAGCATATACCCCTGGGGGTATCTTGCAAACATCGACAGTCGGCACTCCGATCGTCATTGTCCGGATTTGCCGTCCAGGCCATCACCGTCCCTTCAAGCCCAAGGGAACCCAGCACGACGAGGGTTTTGGTCTCAGGGGATATACCCCTCCGGGTATCAGTGGTATGGTCAACATACCCACCCGGGTATCCAGAATTGAGATGAGCGAGTTACCTACAAGCAAAGGAAGCCGCCATGACCCCCGGTATCGATCTCGGCGCAGTCCTCTTTGCGGGCACTGAACCTTCGCCCGCTTCGTCGACTGTCTCCGACGACAGAGGCGGCAGTCACGATGGAGAGTCCTCAAAAGCCCATACCAGTCGGTTTGCCAGGCTCGGTGCGTGGACGGCCACTCACTTCCGTCGGATACTGATCGCCTGGCTGGTGGTCCTCGTGGTCTTCGGCTTCTTCGCCATCCGGGTCGAGGGCGCGCTGGCCGGTGCCGGCTGGCAGGCGTCCAGTAGCCAGTCGGTCCAGGCTCGAGCGATCATCGAGCGCAACTTCTCGGGGTTGGGGACGACGGCCCTCCAAGTCGTGGTGGTGGATCACCGCTCCCCCATCGCCTCTGATCCCCGGGCGCAAGCGACAATGGCCAATGTTACCCACCTTCTTCAGAGCGATCATCGGGTGTCGACAGTGGTGCAACCCCATGCCGGGGTTTCGCTGTCCCGGGACGGTCGAACTGCGGTGATCACGGCAGGTGCCGCTGCCAACTCGAACGACATGGTCAAGGCGGCCGACGCCCTGGCGGCACCTCTTGGCGCGCTCTCTCGGCCAGGTATCAGCGTCACCTTGACCGGCGACAGTGCCCTGTGGTCCAACTTCAACAACGCCAATCGGTCGGCCATGTTGCGCTCGGAGATGCTGTCATGGCCGGTGACCATCATCATCTTGGTCATCGCCTTCGGAAGTCTGGTGGCGACGGGTCTTCCCCTGCTACTCACGATGGCGGGGCTGTTGGTGGCCGCCGGGGCGCTGGTGATCACGACGAAGTTCACGCCCGTTTCGATCTGGGCTCTTAACTTCGCTTTGATGTTCGCCCTAGCGTTGGGAATTGATTACACCCTCTTTTTGGTGATGCGCTTCCGCTCCGCCCTTGAGCGCCGAGGGGCCAAACCTGGGGACCGGGAAGCCGTAGTCGCCTCGGTCGCCGAGACGATCGACACGGCCGGGAAGGCGGTTGCCTTCAGCGCCCTCACCGTGCTTGCCTCCTTGGCCGCCATCCTATTCGTGCCGAGCCCGGCCTTTCGGAGCATGGCCTTTGGCATCATGCTGTCGGTCGTCGCGGTGTTGGCGGCCACCCTTACCTTGTTGCCGGCCGTCCTCGGGCGCCTCGGCACGAGGATCAACAAGGGCACGATCCGTCTTCGCCGCAGCGAGCGTCCCGAAGGACCCGGACCGCTCGATCGGAGGCTTCACGCCTGGGGCCGCTTCTTATGGCGTCACCCTTTCCCGACCGGCGCAGCCGCGCTAGTAGTGCTTCTCTTGGCCGCATCCCCGATCATCGGGATGCGGACCAACATGCCCTCCATCACGATCATCCCAACGGACACCAACGCCCGGATCGGTTACAACGAAGTGGTCAGCGCCTTCGGTCCGGGCGCTCCCGGCACGCTTCAGGTCCTGGTGCCGGCGCCGAAACAATCTGCCGCGCTCGCTACGCTGGGAGACGTCGGCGGAGTCGCGGCCACGGTACCGGGGCCTTCGCGCGCTGGGTGGGTACTCGACCAAGTTGTGCCGACCACCGGGCCATCCACGTCAGCCACTGGGGCGACCATCGACCATCTCCGCCAGGTGCTGCCCGCGGGGAGCCTGGTGGGTGGTGCCGCCGCTGAGAACCACGACCTTCAGGCGACGCTTTCATCCCACACGCCGCTCGTGCTCGGACTACTCGCCATTCTCGGGTTCCTCTTGCTGCTCGTCGCCCTCCAGTCACCTCTCATCGCCGCATTGGGCGTGGCCATCACCGCACTGTCTGTTGCCGGTGCGTTCGGTATCGGTCGACTGATCTTCCAGAACGGGTTCCTGTCAGGGCTCCTGGGATTCCAGCCCCAAGGCTTTGTTGACGCCTGGGCGCCGCTGTTCTTCGGGGCCATGGTCTTCGGTGTCGCCATGGACTACACGCTGTTCATGCTGTCCGCAGCCAAGGAACGCTACGAGGCGCATCCCGACCCCGAACACGCCATGATCGGCTCCATGCGCACTTCGGGGCGCGTCGTGCTTTCCGCTGCAGCCGTGATGATCGCCGTCTTTTTGACCTTCGCGTTGTCAGGTCCGCTTGCCCCCAAGGAGATGGGGGTGATTCTGGCTATCGCCGTCGGCCTCGACGCATTTGTTGTCCGGCTGGTCTTGTTGCCGGTAATTCTGCGGCTCGGTTGTCATCACAGCTGGCACCAACCCAAGTGGTTGGGGCGGATCCTTCCCAAGGTGAGCTTCTCGCATTGATGATTCCCTCAATCACGGAGACCGTATAACCCGCCCGCAGAAGGTTCCCCGTGCGTCATGCGGTATCTCCCGAGCACACGGTTGCCTTCCCCGAGACCCAGTTCGGATTTCGATCCAAGGGAGAACGGAGTGCCAACGATTTTGGCGAGCCCGATCATCACAGGGCAAGCGACCGGACGATTCCAGCAAGTCGAGGAGCCATTCCACAGCTTTCGTTGCTCCCAAACCGTGAGCAACGATGTAAGCAACGGGTCGGATCTCCCCGGGGAAGTAGACGCGGCCGTCCGGGCGTGCTCTGGTCGACTCTGCGTGCATCGCCCGCTCTCACTAAGGTTGGAGCGTTGTGCCTTCCGAAGGCGCACAGCGTCGCTTTCGCCGTGATCGTCGAGGTGCCACGGCTGCGATGAACCGCACATTCCGTCCAACAAACAGGAGACATCATGCATCAGCCGCTGAACGGCGTGAAGATCGTGGAGGTGGCTCAGTACACCTTCACCCCGGCAGCTGGCGCGGTATTAGCTGAATGGGGAGCCGATGTAATCAAGGTTGAGCACGCAGTCACCGGGGATGCCCAGCGAGGACTGCGCCTGGGCGCGATCGGCGCAGCCGTCGGTTCGTTCCACCCCATTATGGAACACCCCAACCGGGGGAAGCGCAGCATCGGCCTGGCTCTCGACGCGCCCGGGGGCTACGAGGTCCTGATGGAGCTCGTCGCGCGACGCCGACGTATTTCTCATCAACTTCCTGCCCGACGCCCGTCGGCGCTTGAAGCTGGAAGTAGAAGATATCCGAAGGGCGAACCCGCAGATCATCTACGTGAGGGGCAGCGGTCACGGCCAGAGAGGTCCGGAGGCGGAGAAGGGTGGGTTCGACCAGCCGTCGTTCTGGTGCCGAACTGGTGCGGCGTGGAGCAGCACGCCGCCCGACAGCCCTCGTCCGATAGGAATGCCGGCAGGCGCGTACGGCGATTCGATCGGTGGGATGACCATCGCCGGCGGCATCGTCGGCGCGCTCTTCGGCCGAGAGCGGACGGGCGAGCCGTCGGTCGTAGACGTATCTCTCCTCGGCGTGGGTGTGTGGGCGATGGGGTTGAGCTTGACGAACTCGATGCTCACCGGGGCTTCCTTCGCTCCCGCACCGCTCGATGCGCCGACAGCGAACGCATCGATCAGCAACCCAATCGTCGGCAATTTCCGGACCTCAGACGGCCGCTGGATCAACCTCAATATGTTGCAACCGGGCCGCTATTTCGCCGACGTGTGCAAGCACCTAGGTTTAGAACATCTCCTCGACGATGAGCGGTTCACTACGGGAGAGGGCCTGATCGCCAATGCGGCCGAGGCGAGACAGGCAGTGGATGAAGCCATCGCCGAGAAACCATTTTCTTACTGGCTCAAACACCTTCAGACGATGGAGGGCCAGTGGGCACCGTTGCAAAATCTGACCGAATTGGTCGATGATCCGCAGGTCATGGCGAACGGATACATCGTCACCGTCGATGACGCTGACGGTAACGAGCGTCAACTAGTGGCGAACCCCGTACAGTTCGACGAGCGACCCCCACTGACGAGGCGAGCCCCTCTGTTCGCTGAGCATACGGCCGACATCCTACGGGAGTTGGGACGCAACGAAGAGGAGATCATCCAGTTGAAGATCGATGGCGCCTGCACCTGAGCACGGGCCGACGGCCGACGGCCGTCGGCCATGCCGCCCTAGCCGGAACCACCATCGACGGAGAGCGTCTGACCGGACACATACGAGGCGGCATCACTTGCGAAGAACAAGATAGCTGCGGCGACTTCCGCCGGGCGGCCGACGCGACCAAGCGAAGTAGCCTTGCCCATGGCCGCCGGGTCAAGGCCAGCGACCTCCCACGCCGCCGACGCACGTTCCGACGCGACGCCGCCCACTGCGATGCAATTGGCTCGAATCCCGTAGGGTCCCCACTCCGCCGCGGTCACCGCCGTAAACATCTGCAGCGCGGCTTTTGATGACGAGTAGTGAGCGCCTCCTTTGACGCCGTGAACTCCTGCCATTGACGAGATGTTCACAATGGCGCCTGAGTTCTGCTCGATGAAGTGCGCCCCCGCCTCTCGCGTGGCGAAGTACGCCGAGCGGACGTTGAGATCGAAGCTCGCATCCCATGCTTTCGTCGGCAGGTCGCGCAATGGACCCATCCGTGTGCCGCCCGCGTTGTTGACCAAGATATCGATGCGCCCGAGTTCGTCGACTGTGCGCTGCACCAGGGCGATCACCTGATCTTCATCCTTTACATCCGTTGGGATAGGCAAGCAGCGGCGACCCGTACCACTCTCTACGGCCATCGATGTGCGCTCAAGGTCTCCGACGGTCCGGGCCGCTATCGCGACGTCAGCGCCGTGCTCGGCAAGGAGGCGCGCCGTAGCGGCCCCGATGCCGGTGCCGCCTCCGGTGACAATGGCGACGCGGCCGGTCAGATCAAAAAGTGAATCCATGTCGCAATTATGCCGTACCTGTAGTGCGCTGCCCTGGCGCGGTTACGTCACAATCCAGATGATTTGCCATCCTGCTAGACGCAACGGGCTGGTCACCCTTCCGCCACGCTCCCTCGGCGTACGATCTGACAGGTGAGGCACTTACGGCACGTACTGGGTCCAGTCGTGGATTGGGCAAAAGGGCGCTACTTCGAGGAGTTTGGGCAGTAATGTCGGCTCTACAAAATCAAATTGTGGCGCTGATTACCGAAAACCTCACCCGCCGCCAGCTCGAGGACTTTGATCCGGTTACCGGCACCCCTCTGTCGGCAGAACGATGGCTCGGGCTCACCGCCGACGGTGACGACCATCAGAGCCGACTCATCGAAGAGCTGGGCAGCGATGAGGAGTCAGCCACCGGGGCACTCGAAGAGCTCGTCTCCTTTGCGGCGACTGCAGTCGAGATGTGGGCCATGTACGCAGGCAAAGATCCTCTCGAATTGATGCGGGCCGTCGCATCCAGATGGGAAAGGAACGACCTGAAGTAGGCATCCTTTGCACTTCGTCCCATTGACGGCCAGCGATAACCCGACATGGTGGGACGTTGCGTGAGTGCGTTGCGCCAATGCCCTTTCGGGAGCCCCCGAGGTGGCTACAACAGTCCGTGCTCCTGGGCAAATTGATTCGAATGGAAGAACTGGCCAGAGAACTGCATCGGATTATCACAGGTGATCATATGAAGAACCGTCTTGACGGGTACTTCGATAGGTCCGGCCGATCCCTCCACGGTACCTTCCTTCAGCATCAACTCCACGAGTTCGGTATGGGTGCTGCCCGGACAGACCATCATCACGGCGATACCCGACGAAGAGAATTCGGCGGCTAGAGCATTACCAAGGCGGTTGAGCGCAGCTTTGGATGCCGCGTACGCATATCTTTCGCCGAGTTGCCCACGCACTGGGTCATGAGACTCCCCCGGGATCAGAACAAATTCGGCCGCTCCAGAGCTGACATTGATGATCACGCCCTCTTTGGCCGAGACCATCGAAGGAAGAACCGCCTGAATAAGAGAGAAGGGTCCATGCAAGTTCGTCTCGAACTGAGACAACCAATCCTCTCGGGTTACGTCGAGAAATGGACGTCGCATCGCGATCCGAGAAGTATCAGCAGCGTTGTTGATGAGCACGCTCACCGATCCGAACTGTTCAAGAGTCCGATCGACGAGCGCACGAACCTGGTTCGGATCCCGGAGGTCGGTCTGTACCGCGAGCGCCGTGCCACCGACGCTTTGAACTGCCTCAACCGTCTCGCCGATCGTCCCCGGCACTCGCCTATGAGGTACGACGGTACGGGCCGCGACGACGACGTTCGCACCCCGCCGGCCGAGCTCTATCGCGATCTGCTTGCCGATGCCTCGGCTTGCCCCTGTGACGATGGCGGTCTTCCCAGCGACATTCATGACGGGCCTTCTCTTTCACGGAACATGAGAACGACCGACATCCCGCAGCGATTTGCATTCATCGGTCCTGATGGCGCGATGCGATGCCCTCGCTGTCAAGTTTCCCTCCCTCACGTTCCCGACTCCTCCAGCCGGTCCTCGACCGACACGTGCTGCCCACAAATCAGGCGATGGCGTCCTCGTGAAGCTCGACGCCGTCGGCCGGAGCGTGCGGGACGTGGGGAAAGAGCTCCTCGAACGAACCTTTGGTGATGCGGTAGCGGTCCGCTTCTGAGAGGTCGGCGACCAATTCATGCAGCGTCTTTTGTGTGTGCCCGAAGGTGCCCTCGATGTGGGGGTAGTCGCTCCCCCAGCACACGTTGCGATAGCCCATGGCCGCCAGAGCCTGTGGCGCAGAGCGGTCGTGTTGGAATGAGGCGTAGACATTCTCGAAGAGGTACTCGCTTGGGAGCCGGCGCAGGTGCGGCCACACCTTGGCGGCGTGCTGGCGGTAAGCCTCGTCCATGCGGTCTGCCATGAAAGGCACCCAGGTCGCACCACCCTCGGACACCACGCACTTGAGGTTCGGATGCCGCTCGAAGACGCCGCTGGCCACCAGTTTCCCCGCCGCCAGCTGCATGTGGTAGCTGGCCTCGTAGTAGTTCAAGAGGTGGCCACCAGGGCCCCGGTAATAGGTGCCGTTGAACGTGTCGGCCTCGTGCGGGTCGCTGCCGGCGTGAAAGCCGATGTGCATCCCGAGCTCCTCCAACAGCGCCCACAAGGGGTGCCAGTCGTCAGTGTTCCAGTTCGGCCCGGTCAGCGTGGGCGAGGTCGGCACCATGGCGATCTTGAAACCCATGGCCGCCGTGCGCGTGACCTCGGCCAGGGCCGACTCAACCGTGAGGGTCGGGATGACCGCCGTGCAGACGTAACGAGGCGAGAAGCGCTGGTAGTCGATGGCCCAGTCGTTGATGATTTGGCACCCCGCCGCCATGAGCTCCGGTGTGCGCATCGAGTGCATCCACATCCCAATGGAGGTGTAGACGAGCTCGGCCCAGATTCCCTCCTGGTTGAGGTCCTTGATACGCAGGCGCATGTCATTGGAGCCCGGAGCCCTTTCGAGAACACCGAGGCCGGTCACTGGATCGTTCATCTGGCGCTTGGCAAAGGGCAGCTTGCGCCGGAACACCTGGCCGTCAACGTAGACGGTCTCGTAGAGCCCGTCGGGATCCTTGACGCTGCGTGGCATGAGCGCGGCCAAGTCTTTTGGCAGTTTCTCGGCGAACAGACCAAAGGGCTCCATCAAATGGGAGTCACCGGAGTTGGCCCAGATCTTCTCTTCCATGTCTACTTCTCCTCGTCGCTGATAGGCGTGGCCCGGGGGGTGGGCATGTCGTCGTTGTCGTCAAAGATGATCTTCACCGCGTCGCCGATGCGGACCGCATCAGGGTCACAGTCGATGACGTTCACCAGCAGACGAGCGCCCTCGCCTTGGGTTCCGTCGAGCTCGACGATGGCCGAGACGTAGGGGATGACCGCTGCCAATTTCAGGGTGGAAGGCATGGCGCGTCACCGTGAAGCTGTAGATCGTGCCCGTGCCGGCCAGCTCGACCCACTCGACCCCTTCGCTCTGGCAGACGTAGCAAATGAAATACGGCGGCAGTCGGAACGTGCCGCAGTTCGTGCATTTGGGAACGGAAAGCTTGCCCTGGCGCGCGGCCTCCCAAAACGGATCAGTCGTCCAATCGCCCCCGGCATGGGTCCTCATGTTGGGGAAGACCCCGCGGCGCACTTCGCCAAAAGATTCTGTCGTTGTCATTTGTCTCTTACCTCCTGAGTAGTGAGCCGCCCATGGGGAGCAGCGAGAGCCCGCCGGTGACAAGGGCGATCTCGGCTCCGTCGACCTGATTGACCGCGGTACCGCGTACTTGTTCGACCGCTTCGACAATGTGGCTCATGCCGATGTTGTAACCCTGCGAGAGGTTCCCGCCATGGGTGTTCACGGGCAGTTTGCCGGTCTTCCAGCGGATGTTCCCCTCGGCCACGAAGGGGCCGCTCTCGCCCTTTCCGACAAAGCCGTATTCCTCGAGCTGCATGAGGACGTTGGGCGAGAAGTTGTCATAGATCAACGCCACGTCGACATCGTCGGGCGTGATGCCGGCCATCTCGAAGACCCGCTTGCCCGGATAACGCATGCCGGCGGAAACCAGGTCGTCCTCGGGCTGCTGCAACCACTTCCAGTTGAGGCCACCGGTGCGACCCGACCCCCCATGGGCCGAGCCCATGATGTAGGCCGGAGGGTGACGCATGTCCTTGGCCCGATCCGCTGACACCGTGATGATCGCTCCGGCGCCGTCGCTCTCCATGGTGTAATCGAAGAGACAGAGCGGGTCGGCGATCATGCGGGCGTTGAAGTAGTCGTCCATCGTTATCGGCGTCCTGTAGCGAGCGTCGGGCATGCGCGTGGCGTTGTCGCGTGTCGATATGCAGAGCTCGGCCCAGTGCTCACGCTTAGTCCCGTACTTTTCCATGTGGCGGCGGGCGATCATCGCCGTGGCGTGGCCTGGTGAGGTCAGCCCGCTGTTGGCCGTAAAGGCATCGTACGGGGCGGCGCTTCCCAGGGCGGTGCCATACGTCAACGCAGCACCGCCACCGGCGGCGGGAACGGAGCTCCCACCGATGCGGCGGTTGTACTGCTGACAGGTGTAGAGCGTGACGAGACACGTCGCCATCCCGCTATGGATGGCCGCCGCGGCCAGGCCCGGTGCGGCACCCGACGCCCCTCCACCCCCCGTGATGCAAGCCGTAAAGCGGACCTCGGGCACGCCCAGCACAGCCGCCAGCTCCGCCGGCTCATAGCCGTGCGAGTACATCGCGAATCCGTCGACATCTTTGACCGTGAGGCCGGCATCGTCCAGGGCGGCCAAGGTGGCCTTGACGGCCAGGCTGAGCTCGGACTCTTGTGGATGCGACTGACCCCGTCTGTAAAAGGGCGTCTGTCCAATACCCACGATCGCTGCCTGATCCTTGAGGCTGCTCATCTGTGCACCCCCCTTTCTTGCTGTGTCATGGCTTCATCGTTCCTTTCTGTATGGGAGGGACGGACCTCAGACGACAATGTTCCGTTCCCTGAGATCCGCAATCGCCTCGTCGCTGTAGCCAAGCTCTTGGAGCGTGCTGTCGGTGGCGTCCCCCAAGAGGCAGGCCGGCTTCGCAATGGTGGCTGAGCGCGAGAAACGCACGACGGGAGCGAGGCGGGGGTGCGCCCCGAAGATGGGATGCGTGATATCGGCCAAGTATCCGCTGGCCCGTCCGAAGTCGTCCGCCATGAGGAGCTCTTCAGGCGGCCCGGTGGTGACCGCCACGCAGGCCACGTCGTGCTCCGTGAGGTCGTGCTGCCACTCAGCCTTGCCCCGCTGTACGAACACGGGGGTAAGGACCTGGGTCAGAGCCTCGTCGTTGGCCGCCCGATCTTTTGGCGTGGCGAAGCGAGGGTCGGCCCGCAAATCCAGATACGGCGCCAGTGCGTTTGCCAGATCCTCCCACTCCCCCGGTTGAGGCGCGGCCAGGAATATCCAGCCATCGGCGGCGTCATAGATGCGATAGAGGGCGCTCGGACCGCGCAAATCAGCCCCGGGGTGCAACGCCTCAGGTGCTCCCGGGTAGGTCACCACGTGGCTGGCCATGGAGTGGGCCGTTGAAAGCACCATGGTTGCCTTCACATACTGTCCGTCGACGCCGGTGCGGGCTCGCTGCACCAACGCCATCAAGATGGCAGTCGCTCCAGCCAATGCCGCCGTCCCGTCGGCCGAGGCATAACGCCCCGCGCTCGGCGCTGCGCAACTCGACGCTTCGGGCAGCCACCTCTTCGAAAGTGATTGAAGGGTCCTCGGGGCCGACCCCACCAAGCTGGGCCGCCGCGATTCCCGAGGCGGCGCCGAAGCTCGGCGCAAAGGCGGGCCGATCTCCGCAAGGTCCGTCGACTCCGTAGCCGGCGGCGCTCAGGTAGATCAACGCAGGATTGATGGCCTGCAGGGTGGCAGCGTCGAATCCGCCCCGTTCGGCAGCTCCCGCTCTGTAGCCGTTCAGCACTCCATCGGCACGTGCGACGAGCTTGTGCAAGATCTCCAAGCCCTCGGAGGTGTGGATGTTGACGGCAAGACTCTCTTTCCCCTGCATGACTTTGCCGGCACCCAGGTCGGGAAACTGGGGCTGTTGCCGGCGGATGGAATCGCCATCAAGTTGCTCGACCTTGATCACGCGCGCCCCCAGGTCGGCCAGCAAGGTGGCGACATAGGGACCCGCATACTGCACCGCGAGCTCAATGATTGTGACGCCCTCAAGCGGTTGGCGGGTGCCCTCTGGGGACGATCCTCGCGCTGGGACTTGCCCTCGAGGCGACCAGCTCGCGCCGGTGGCATCGCCGAGCGTCGGTGCCGCCTGACCTACGTTCGCCGGAGAATCCGATATCCGGAAAAGTGCTCCGGGCTGGCGTACCGGACCCCGCTCGGGATCGTTGATCTCGACGATGTCGTTGTCAAAGACCAGTTGGGGATGCTCGAGCACTTCGGCTCCTACGCGATACACCTCGGCGTAGACGTTGTGATCGTCGTCAAAGACCTGTTGCCATTCGGCCATCGTGCGATCTCGTACTCCGGCGAGCAAACGGTTGAACAGCTCGACGCGCAGCTCCTCGCTCTCGAGCATGGGGATGCCCTTCCACTTCGGGTCGCTCAGCATCCAATCGAGCCCAAGGGCCCCCAGAAAGCTGTCAAAGAGATGCGGCCGGTTCTGCGCGAACTGAAGCCAACGGCCGTCCTTCGTCTGCGCCACCAGAAGGCGGAAGATGAAGTGGTGCATCGGCGTGCCCCCGCTGACCGGCGCCGTCCTGACAAAAGCCTCTGGATAGCGATGCGTGATCAGGTACGAGTACCAGGACGACGAGGCGCCTTCGTGGATCGTCACTGCTTGGGCCAGATTTGTCTCGACCCACTGCCCCGCCCCGCTCTGTTCGCGCTCGAAGAGGGCGGCCAAGATCCCATGCAGCGCCGATTGCGTTGCGGCGAACGTGCACCACGGCACGGTCAGGAACGGTGGGCGCTCCTCTCCGGTGAACCCGAAGGTCCCATAGAGCCCCACCAAAGAGGCGACAATGCCTTCGTAACCTTTCAGATGTGCCCAAGGCCCTTCACGGCCGAATCCGGTTATCGATGTGTACACGAGGCCCGGATTCGATGCGGCCAGAGCTTCGTACCCGAGACCGAGGCGCTCCGCCACACCGGGCCGGAAGGTCTCGATCAGCACATCAGCTGAAGCGGCCAAGTTGCGGACCGTCTCAACGCCTTGCGGTGTGTGGATATCGGCGACCAGGCTGCGCTTGCCACGGCCGAGGAATGGGAACGAGGGCTGCTCCCGGAGACGGTTTCCCGCCGGTGACTCGATCCAGAGGACATCGGCCCCGAAGTCCGCCAGCGTCTGGCTCACGTGTGCACCCAAGCTGTCGGGGGACAGGTCTAGAACGCGCAAGCCATCGAGTGGCCCCCTCGCATCGTCCACGCGTTCCAAAGGTCCCCCTCTCAGCTTCGACAACGCACGCTACTTGATGTCGCTGCTCATTTGCAAGGCTGCTCTCAAACAGAGCATCGGGCTCATTTCTCTTGACGTTTGCCGGCGCAGCACACTCGGGCGAGGGCCTCGACTCAGTCCCATATGACGTGTATCTCGTCTGGGCCGCGCTCGTACATCCCGATGACCTTGGGCGTCTCGGCATCGGGGTCAAGGCGGAGGTTCGGCAGCCGATCGATCAGCGCCCCTATGGCGGTGGTGAGCTCAGCTCGGGCCACGTGCATGCCAAGGCAAATATGCGATCCGTTGGCAAACCCGAGGTGCGACTTGACCGGCCGGTGGACGTCGTAGGCGTCAGGGTCGTCCCAACGCAAGGGGTCTCGGTTGGCAGCGCCTATGGCGAGATGAACGTTGGAGCCCGCCGGGATCATGACCCCCCCAAGCTCGAAGTCCTCAACGGACCAGCGGCTGAATACGGGGTCGGTGATGTTCCAGCGCAGCGATTCTTCGATCGCCTGCCTGAGCAACGACCGATCGGCGCGCACAGCGTCCAAAGCACCGGGCGTGGTGAGCAAGGCGATCAAGGTAATACCCATCTGCTTCCACGTCGTACCTGAGCCGGCCGAGAGGAGCAATGAGGAGAAGGCCAAGATCTCGTCGTCACTGAGGCGATGCGATCCTTCGTCATCTTGGAGTTCGGCCTGGCATAAGACACTCACCAGGTCGTCTTTGGGGTCCACCCGTCGGTCCCTAATAATGGGCATGAGGAGGTCTTCGAAGACCTGGCCGCCCACCGCTCCTCCAGTGGCGCGCACTTCGAGAGCCTGCTCGACCGTCAGACCGAAGCTGCCGGTGATGGTCAGGATCGGGATGGCGGCATCAAAGTCGACGTTGAGTTCGGCCTTTTTCTCGCTCTGAAATCCGTCAATAAGGCTATGCACCGTGTGATGAATCCAGTTCTCCATCCACCACTTGGCCTTGGCCGGCACGAAAGACGGCTGGACCAGCGAGCGATAGCGGCGGTGAGGCGGACCGTTCATGTACAGCATGCTGGCGAAAATGCCAGCTCCTTCGCCCGTCTCAGCCTCGGGCGGGGCCGAGCGAAATACACCGTCGTTCTTGTAGACGACATCGCACTCAGCAAACGAGAACACCGAGAAGTGCGGGCGCCCGGCGATGTCTGGAATGCCGTGGAAGGTGGCCGGGTGGTCGAAACCGATCAACTCGTGTGGAATGCCGACCTGCACCGGCCCGCTCTCACGAAGTCGGTGAAACGCAGGATGAGGATCCTCTTGGTACGTGACACGGGGACTGCCGTCGGCCGTCGCGATGCGTCGTAGGTCGAACAGATCGCGAATACGTTCGCGGTCCAAATTGTCCAAATTGAGCGTGCTCATGGTGCCCTCCAATATCGATCTGGCGAGATCCTGTCCCCGGAAAGACCGCTGGATCCTCGCTCGCTGTCGGCCTCGTCAGGCGCTGTTGCGCGTCGTCCCGCCATGGATTGCGCCCTGGCGATCAAGTAACCGTGCAAGAGATTCCATCCTGTGTGTTCACCTGTTGCGCAGGCTATCCGGATCGTTCACAGTTTGCAATCAGCCTTCCAAATAGGGATCGAAGCGCCATTCACTGCGTATTGATCCAGACCGTCTTTGTATTGAGGAAGGCGTCGAGTGAATCGGGGCCAGTTTCCTTGCCCCACCCGCTCATTTTGTAGCCCCCGAACGGGACGGCGGGATCCATCATGTTGTAGGTGTTCACCCACACCGTGCCCACTTGGAGTGCGTCGGCGAGCCGGTGTGCCTTGGTGATGTCCTGGGTCCACACACCGCCGGCGAGGCCCAAGCTTGTGGCATTTGCCCGGGCGGTAACCTCATCGACGGAGTCGAAGGGCAAGATACAAGCGACAGGCCCGAAGATCTCCTCCTGGGCGATGGTCATCGCATCATCGACATCCGCAAAAACCGTGGGCCGAACGAAAAATCCACTTCCCAGTCCGTCGTCAACGATCCGGTTGCCGCCAGCTACAAGGCGCGCGCCCTGGTCTTGTCCGTTTTGAATAAGGGCCAGGACCCTCTCTAACTGGCGTTCGGTGATGAGTGGCCCGTGCGTCGTCTCTGGGTGGAGGCTATTACCGACCCGCAAAGCATCGGCCAGTTGGGCACATCCCCGGACAACTTCGTCATAGACAGGCCGCTCGACGAAGATACGAGTTCCATTCGAGCAACCTTGTCCCGAATTTGCGAAAACCATCATGGCTGCCATCGGGATGGCCTTGGTGAGGTCGGCGTCAGCGAAAATAATGTGCGGTGACTTGCCCCCCAACTCGAGGGTGAGGCGCTTGAGGTTTCCTGCTGCAGCCTTGACCAGCTGCTGGCCGACCGTGGTCGATCCAGTAAACACAATGGCATCGACACCGGGGTCTTCGGCTAACGCCGCGCCCGCAGACGGTCCACCGGTAACGAAGTTGACCAGGCCATCGGGGACTCCGGCCTCGGCCAGCAACTCAGCGATGCGCAGCAAGGTAAGGCTGGCCTGGTCGGCTGGTTTCACCACCATGGCGCATCCCACGGCGAGGACCGCGCCAAGTTTCTTTACAAACTGGGTTATCGGGCTGTTGAAGGGAATATAGGCCGCCACGACGCCGACGGGCTCTTTGCGGGTGTACGAGACCATCCCAAGCGAGTTAGGAAGGGTGTCACCCGTGATCTTGGTGGCCCATCCGGCGTAGTAGCGGATCACGTCCATAACACCGGCTGCCCCAAAGCTCGGGTCCTGACCGACCGGCGTGCCCATATCTGCCGCCGTCAGCGCCTTCAACTCGGCATAGTGCGACTCGAGGACGTCAGCAATCCGCAACAGCAAGCGTTGACGAGCCATGGGAGTCACGGTGCGCCACGGCCCCTCAAATGTCGCGCGAGCGCTGGCCACTGCACGTTGGATGTCATGGGCGTCGGCGTCGGCCACCTCAGCAATCACCTCACCGGTGGAAGGATTGATGCTCGGCATTGTCCTACCCGCGGCCGCCGGCACCCACTCCCCGCCGATAAAGAGGTTCTTAGCTCCCCCACCCAGAAATGAGAGGTCATACTTGGTCGAAACGGTCACCATCGACATCACAACTCCCTTCGAGATCAGTACGCCCGCGTGAGCGTTCTCATCATGGTTGACATCGTGCCCAAACTCCGCCGTCCGGTCAGCGTCCGAGAGGCCCTTCGTCGCGTGGGTTCGACCATGGGTCATGGTAACGAGGCCAAGAATGGGTCAATCACCTCAATGAATCCTGCGGTATTTCCGCCGTGAACGTTGTGGCCCACGTTCGGCACTGTGACGAGCTGCCCCGTTGGTAACACGTTGACGAAGCGCTCGGCTGCATCCGCTGTTAGGACGGCGGACTCGCCCCCTCGCACCAGGAGCGCAGGGCAGGCGATCTCGGTCATCTCCTCGAGCTCGAGACCGGTCGACGGGGTTATCTCGTCCTGATTCGACGGGTTGAAACGCCGGTGATCCACCTTGCTGACGATCAACCCATCGGCCCGAGACAAGAGGTTGTATTTAGCGGTTCGAGCGATGTGCTCGCGCGAACGGAACTTGTCGTATTTGGCGACCGCGTCAAGGTAGGTGTCGAGATCGTCGAACTCCACATTGTGGACGACGAAGTCTCGAACGACCTTGCGCCCCTCCACGGACAGTTCGGGGCCGACGTCAACGAAGACGATGGCCCGGGCAAACCCGGGCGACTGTCGAGCCGCGTACATGGTCACGTACCCACCCATTGAATGACCAAAGACAATCGGTTTGTCGATTTGTTGGTCCTCGAGGAATGCCAAGGCGTCGGCGGCCATCGCCTCCATTGAGTAGTCAATCTCGCGACTCCACTCTGAATCGCCATGGCCCCGCTGGTCCAGGGCATACACATGGAAGCGCTGGGCCAGGTGCAGGCTCACGAGGTCCCATGAATGAGACGACTGGTTCCCACCGTGGAGGAGCAACACGGGAGGAGCCAAAGGGTCACCCCATTCGCTGAAGTGAAAACGCAGCCCGCGGACAACCGTCTGGCGCGAAAGATAGCGAACGTCTGCATCGTGGGCGACGCTGAGGTCGGCTGCACTTTGACGCAGCGATTCGAACTCCGAAGAGGTTCTCATATCTTTGGGCGAAAGGTCGAGTGCGAATTCGTTGAGGAACATGGATTCACGCTACGCCGTCAACGACACGGTGGCCATTAGTATGGATTGCCTGCCGGGTCGAGGAAGTCCTCGACGGCGATTTTCTCGTCCACGAGGTGCTTGTATTCGTCATCGTCAAGACCCAGGATCTCTTTGAAGACGTACTCGTTATCCTCGCCCAGTGCGGGAGCACCCTTGCCCCACGCCAACGGTATGCCTCGGAAGGGGTGACCGAGATGATTGAACGAACCCACGTCACGCGTCGTCAGGGGGCGGACCCAGTCGCGGGCGAGCACTTGGGGGTCCGAGACGAACAGCTGGTCGTCGAGGAGCGGTGCGGCGGCAACGCCGGCCGCCTGCAGCTGATGAAACGCTTCAAGAACACCCAATGTCGTCGTCCAGGCCGCGATGGCCTCGTCGAGCTCGTCGTGAGCACCCTGACGTCCACTTACTGTGCGTAGCCTCTCGTCGCTGGCCAGGTCGTCGCGCTTTATTACTCGACTCAGCGCTAGCCAGGCCTCATCGTTGTTGACGGTCAGGGCCAAGAGGCGCCTGTCTGCACATGGGTAGAGGCCTTGAGGGGCGAGGCGCTTGTGTCGATTGCCGTAGCGCTGAGGTGCTATTCCCAATTGCAGGTCCACAAAGACCTCGCCCAGTTGGGTCAAGACATTCTCGGTCTGAGCAAGTTCGACCAGCTGACCTCGGCCAGTGGCGGCGCGATAGTGCAGGGCGGCCAGCAGGGCGAAGACGCCAGCCGGTCCGGTCACGCTGTCCATATGCAGCGTGGAGGGTGTGTCGATGAGCTCTGTGCCGCGGTGACCGCAAAGAGAACCCAGGGAGTTCAGGCCGTCGAACTGACCACCAAAGCCGGTGTAATGCGCCCAGTCGCCGACCAAGCCGGCGGGAGGGAGGCGCAGCACGATCATGTTGGGGTTGGCCTTGAGCAGCTCGCTTTCATGGATCCCCAACTGGTGCAGGGACGACATCTTGAGGTTCTCGACGAAGACGTCGCTCTTTCTCACGAGCTGAAAGAAGAGCTCGCGCTGCTCCTCGAAGCGCACGTCAAGAGTGCACGAGCGCTTGCCCCGATTAATCGAGTTGTACATCGAATGGCGGTTATAGGGTCGGTCCGGATCACCGTCGAGCGCATTCGACCGATAGCCCCCTACCAACGCCGACAAGAGCATCCGTGAGTCTGGGCGTGGAGAGAGGCCTCGCGTCGTCGGTGGGAAGACGTGGGGGCTTTCGAGGCGGATGACTTCGGCCCCCAAGTCGGCCAGGAGCAGTGTGAGCAACGGGCCCGAAAACACGGTGGTGATGTCCAGCACCCGGAGCCCCGAAAGCAGCGGAACGCTCGGATCCTTGGCCACTGCGGGTGGGCCCTTCGGTGCCACAGCGCCCGGCCCGTCGCTCGGTAAAGAGCCGTCGCCCAGGCTCGGAGCGGAGCGGCGCAACATCCAGCCACCTTCGGCCAGCCGATAGGGGGCACCGGGAAGAAGGATCCGGCCGACCTCAGGGTCATCGGCACTGATCCAAAACCCTCGCTGGTAGAGGTGATCAGCTTCCAATTCGTCTTCAGGCATCAACACAGGAGTTACTGGCCAGCCGTTCGCCTGCGCGGCGTCTGTTATCTCTTGACGTGTGTGAGCAAAAAGCCACGGGTACAGCACGCTGTCAAGCTTTTCCTTGGTTTCGGGGTGAGTGAACACGTCAGGGCGGCGGAACCACTCGATAAGCGTGGGGTCGCCCAACGTGCGCAGCATTTCAGGCAGCTGCTGGACCGTCATCATCATCGAGACGTAACCATCGCCACAGGGATGAATCCCGAGGGGCATCAAGGTGGTGCTGCTGTCGCGGATTTCCTCCTGCACATCCTGACGGTCGCGGTACTCCCACCCGAGATGCAGCGCTATACGGTTCGGGTTGGCGGCGAGTACCTCGACTGCTGCGCAGTCAACAAGGGCACCTACTCCGCTGGCCCGGGCCCGTAGCACCGCGGCGAGCGCACCGGCAGCTGCGGTGTGGCCCACCGCGCACTCTTCGACTGACATGGGCAAACGAACCGGCCCATGCGGGCTCAGCAAAAGCGTCCTGGCGTAGGCCTGGGCCACCAGATCGCTCCAGGCGTAGTTGGCATAAGGCCCGTCGATGCCCCACCCCGTGATCGCTACGAGCGAGGTGCTACTTTGGCGGGAAAAGAGGTCGTCGCGGTCGATGCTCCAGTCCGAAAGCGCCCCTTGGCCTGGGGCCTCAATCACGAGGTCAATGCCTTCGAGCAGCTCCCATAACGCTTCTGCAGCCGAAGGCACGAACCCGAGCACGACACTGCGCTTATTCGTATGGAGATGGGCGAACGCGCCTCGATCGGCTCGGAGCAAATCGCCTTGTGGCGCTTCGACTTTGACGACATCCGCACCCAAATCGGCGAAAACCTTTCCGCACCACGCGGCCGCGACACCATTACCGAGTTCAACAATCCGAAGATCACTCAGCGCCTGGCGCATCTCACCCTCCCTCTACGATCAGCTCTTCGTGATGCCGTCGGTTTCGCTCCAACGGAATGTCGAATTCCGCCGGCACCCCCAGCACCAATTTCGCATTGGTAACGGCGGGGACAATGCATAACACGCAGGACACGTTCTACTCTATTTGCAAAGCTCTACTCAAAGTAAGAATCAGCGCGGGCACACTCGCTCTTCCGACGACTGGTTTGCAAAGACCACGATTCGCCCCGGCGTCGACATACCCGGAGGTTGAAGGACACGGTCATTTTGAGAAGAGGATTGCAAAGACGCAGACCCTTTGGTACCTTGAGCCTCAGCGCCGTTAAGGGGGGGTGGGCCATATGGCTGATGCGGAGTTGATGTACGAAAAGGCTGGAAGGATCGCGTACATAACGCTCAATCGTCCCGAGGTCCTCAATGCTCTCAGCGCCACGATGTTGGCGGACCTTAAGAACGCACTGAGCGATTTCGACAATGACCCCGATCTCTGGGTAGCAATCGTCGGAGCCCGGGGCAATGCGTTTTGCGTCGGAGCGGACGTCCGGCAGATGGGAAAAGGAATCCAGCAGACGACATCTCGTACGGGCCACTACCTCCTCGATGCGCCCGTGAACTGGAAGCCGGTGATCGCGACCGTCCAGGGATACTGCTACGGATATGGTCTGGCGTTTGCCGCCGAGTGCGACCTGATCGTGGCGACCGAGGATGCTGGGTTCTGCATGGTCGAGACCCGGAGGGGCATGCCGCCGGTCACCATTTCCGCTCAACTGGCGGCGTGGATGGGATCCAAACGGGTCACTGAAATGATTCTGACCGGGGATCCACTTCCGGCTCAGGATGCGTACCGTCTCGGCCTGGTCAATCGCGTCGTCGCCACCCAAGAAGAGTTGAGGCCGGCAGCGGAGGAACTGGCGCAGCGAATCATGAGGAATCCACCCCTGGGCGTCCGCACCGCGGTGCAGGCGGCGCGGACCTCCGCCCTGCAATCTGAGGTTCACCGAACGGCCGAGCTCCTCTTTCGCAACACGAGGTGGCAGGACTGGGAGGACCACAAAGAGAGCATCGCTGCCTTTCTGGAACATCGACCCCCCGTCTACACGGGCAAATGAGCAGGCTCAAGCTGAGCCAATGAGCCGATCCGACTGGAGACGGCACTACGAGTCGCGCATGAGCACCCCCGGGGCACTTGCGAGCAAAGTGAGGTCGGGCGACCGCGTCTATGTGGTCACGGCCCACGAGTCCAACTTACTGGCGGCACTTATCGGACGGGCCGATGAGCTCGAGGGTGTCGAGCTCCGGAGCCTGGGGGGCATGTGGTCGAACTACGGCTTCCAGAATCGGGAACTCGCACCGATGCTCCGGGCCAATATGAGTTTCGGCAACCCCGCCACTCGCGAGGCGATCAACGAGGGGACGACCGAGTTCACCGTGACGGGCTTTGGCGACGTCTATCGGCACATCGACCAGGGACGACCGGGGTCCAAGGAGTTCGACTTCTGTTGGTTCACTATCACGCCTCCCAACGAGTCGGGCTACGCCTGCGTTGGGGGAGACCTGTGGGATCTCCGTACATCGATGAGGCGATCACGCGTCTCGATGGCGGGCGTGAATGACTACCTTCCACGGACCTTCGGCGACACCTGGATCCACGTGTCCGAGATCGACTACTTCTTCGAGCAGCATGAGCCGTACTCGCAGCGGATACCCCTCGAACCTTCACCGGACGCCCGGGCCATCGCCGAGCATGTGAAGTTACTGGTCCGTAACGGCGACACCCTCCAGATTGGAAGTGGAAGCACCTCTGGCGCCCTAGCCCTGTCGGGAGCCTTTGACGACAAAGAGGACCTGGGGTACTTCTCGGAGCTCACAGCGCCCGGACTTATAGACCTCGTCCGCAAGGGGGTGATCACCTCCAAGTACGCCACCGTGCATCCGAACCGTTTCGTCACCACTGGACTGACGGGATACCCCGACGACTACGCCTATGTTGACAAGAACCCGTTCTTCGAGTTCTACGACTACGACTACATGTTGAACCCAATGGTCATTGGCCAAAATGCCAACATGGTCGCGATAAATAACGCCCTATCTGTCGACCTCCGCGGTCAGATCGCGGTTATGAGCATCGGACCGACCATCTACGCCGGCAGCGGAGGCCAGTTCTCATTTCATGTGGGCGCATACATGTCCAAGGGTGGACGGGCCATTACCGTTCTGCCGTCCACCGCCGCACGCGGCACGGTGTCACGGATCGTGCCCCAGTTCCCGGCGGGCCAGATGGTCACGGTGCCTTGGGACCTGGCCGACACGATCGTCACCGAGTACGGCGTGGCAGATCTGCTCGGCAAATCGATCAAGCAGCGAGCGGAGGCCCTCATCGCCGTCGCCCATCCGGACTTTCGATCCGAATTGCGGGCGACGGTCACCGGCCTCGCCTAGCCATGACGGCGACGGTCGTTCGACCACTCACAGGCGGGAAGGGGGCACCTTTCCGATCCCAGGCAAGTGAGATCGCCAGTGCCGGCGGTGTCGAGGAGGAGTTCCTGATCGAGGGGACCGCGACCCAGTTCCGGTTGGCCGGAGCGGTGTCCGAGTATGCGGAGGATGGACACTGGCAGGCAGAGCCAATGGACATGCAGCCGTTCCGATCCCGAATAGTCATTACCCGGCCGAGCCGGCCGGAGGCCTTCAACGGAACGGTGATCGTCTACTGGAACAACGTGTCTATGGGAGTAGACCTGTCCATCGAGGCTCGACTCGCGGCCCAGTTCATCGGGGACGGGTTCGCCATCGCCGGAGTGACCACCCAGCGAGCAGGCATCGAAGGCCTGACGCCGGATTCCAGGACAACACAGGCGCGTGATCGGCGCCGACTGGCGGGCCTCGCTGGTTACGACCCGGACCGATATGGGACGCTGCACCATCCGGGTGACGGGTATTGCTACGACATCTTCACCCAGGGGGCCGAGGCGGTAGGGCCAAGGCGTTCGGCGCCCGTCGATCCAATGGGGGGCCTCGAGGTCAAGCACCTCGTGGCCATGGGGGCGTCCCAATCCTCGAGCCGTTTGGCCACCTACCTGAATGCGATCCAGCCTGAGCGAATCGGTTTCGACGCGTTCCTGCTGAACGTCTACGCCGGTTGTCCCTGCGCCCTGGACCCCGCTACCGCTCCGGCGAGCCTGCCCGAAGTCGGGATCAACAGGTTCGATCTGCTTCCGACCAGCACGTACCTACTTCGTGATGATGTCGGCCAGCCAGTGATCGTGCTCAATTCGGAGTGCGAGCTGGAGGTGTACGACCGCAGGTACCAGCCTGACACCTCCTATCTCCGCTTCTGGGAGGTGGCGGGCAGTGCCCACTTCGGCTTTATGACAGAACGGGGAATGGAACAGATGTTCAAAGCCGTCTTGGAGGGCACATGCCGCGTGTCGTTCGCTCCGGCCAATCGGGCCGCGCTGCACAGCCTCCAACGATGGATGGAGGGAGGCGAACCGCCATTACACCAGCCTCGACTACAGAAATTCGGTACTCCCCCGGCCCTGCCACGGGACGATCATGGCAACGCCACCGGTGGCATTCGCTGGCCCGACGTGGAGGCACCCTTAGGCACCCATGTAGGCATCGGTCCCGCGGGAGGTCTCGAACACCTCATGGGGAGAACGATCCCGTTTCCCGTTGACAAGATCAAAGCTCTTTATGGCACCCGTGATCGGTGGTTGGACCGCGTCAGCGGGGCCCTGGACCGCCTCGTCGAAACCGGAGTCGTACTGCCCGATGACGCGTCAACCTTCTTGATCGCTGCGTCGACAAAGGACATGGGGATCTGACAAACCGTTGCGTGCCGAAGGAACCTCAGATCAAAATTCCTCGTCAGCGCCGGGCAGATTTGCGGGTTTGGAGGGGTGGGGTCGATCTCGTGTCGGCGAACAGTTCGCAAGTCTCGTCCGGGTCAAAATTAGATGCAGCGATGTCAGAACGGTTGGGTGGACTGCCATGTAGGCAATAGAGTGATAGTTGTCCTGGCCGCGATCCGTCCTTTCATGGAAATGCAGACAATGCCGACTAACCAAGTGCGCAAATCGACCACACCGATGGTTGGACGACCGCGGAGATTCGATGACGAAACAGAACGGCGTATCCTGATTGATGCGGCGATCAGAGTTATCGAACGCAACGACTACGCGGAGATTTCGCTCGACGAATTGTTGGCCGAGGCGGGGTTGTCTACCCGGGCCTTCTATCGCCATTTCAACTCCAAAGAAGCGCTGCTCGAAACGTTCATGCTCAGCGAAGCCGAATCGGTCGGCCGCTCATTGGGACGCGTCGTAGCGAGCGCCCCCGACCCGCTGGCTGCCGTCGAGGCCTGGCTCGAACGGTTCCTCGACGTGTTCTACGTACCACGGCGGGCCAGACGGGCGGCCTTGCTGGCATCCGCGGCGGCCCGTGCCTCTGGTCCAAGCGCGGCGGTGATAAATCAAATGGCAGCTATCGTCTGTTCGCCGCTTGTCGATGCCCTTCGCTCCGGGCACGAGGCGGGAGTCCTGTATTCACCAAGGCCCGAAGCTGACGCCCATAGCATCCACGCTCTGGTCGGGGCCAGCAACGTAGCAAGTGACGGTTCGGATCAAAGTCGTGCCGCCATTAAGGCTCACGTTCTGCGTTTCGCGTGGCCGGCATTGCGACAGGTGCCCTAAATCACACTGGTCCCACGGCAACCAAGAAGTACCGGTGTACAACAACTCGCCTCTCGATGTGTCAGTCCGACGCTCAAAACCTTTTGCACTTCATCGAGCGTCAAATGCCCATCACGACCCCTTGCCTCCACAGGTAATCAAGGGACTCGATCAACTATCCGGCTACAGGAGTGCCGACCAAAGTGCCGCAGACCAGCTTGCCGCCGAGGGCCGGGACGAATGCCTTGCCCTTGACCTCGACGACCTGCGTACACGACTTCTTCGGCAAGGACGCAAGGGTTCCGAAGTGGTTGAAATTCGTGCCCGGGGGCTCGATGAGGCCACCTGCAGTCCAGTTGTGGACCGTGCGCAGGTAAGAGATGAATTTGGCCCGTGAGGGGGTTGCTCCAGCGTGTTCGAGCCCTTGGATAATGAGGTCGGCCGACTCGTAGGCGAAGTTCATGTCGAGCGTAGGAATACCTCCGGCCCACGCCGTGTACTTCTTCATCCGGCTGAGATAGGTCTTTACCGGCGCACTGACGTCGTTCCCCAAGACGTTGATGGTCGGCGAGGCATAGGTGCCCTGCATGGCGGCCAAGGCGGCGGGCTGGGTCAGTACCGATTGGTCGTAGCCGGTGGCACAGAGGTCGACGATCTTGAGGCCGGCCTGCTTGATGGCATTCTGCGCTGCAATACAACTCGCCAGGGTGCTGAGCACCGAGAGGCCATTGCAACCGTCCTTCTTCATCTGCAGGGCAAAGGTGGTGAAATTCAAGCTTCCCGCTGGAATCACCTCGTTCAGGCACTTGCTGATGCCTAGCTTCTTCGCTTGAACGAAGGCCTCATTTCCCGCAGTGATGGCCGAAGGGATGTTGAATTCCAGTTGGGCCAGCTTGGTGACGTGAAGCGCCTTCAACTCATTGTTGCTATAGCTGTAAATCTTTCCGTTATAGGGCGTAAAGAGGGTTCCGACCACGCTGAACATATTGCTGTTCTGCGGTTGGCCCCACTCGGGTCCATCCTCGTCATCACCGACGACGGGTATTTTGGCCTTGCTCAGGTACGGCGCCCCGCCACTCGCATCCGACGAAATATCGATGACCCCGAAGGCGCCTTTATCCTCCACCACCGTCTGGGCCGCCGTCTCGTTTCCGGCAATACTCGATTGGTCGTCCTCGGCGACAAGTTCGATCTTGTGGCCATTCACCCCACCAATTGCATTCTGGGCGTCGAACCGAGCCTCCGCCCCGTACTGGCTGTCGACATACGTAGACGCAGATGCACCGGTTTCGTCGGTGACGTATCCGATGATGATCGGCGCCTTGTTACCGGCCGCTGATGCACCACCGCTCGATAAAGCGACCATAGTGCCAGTCAACGAAAGCATTACGGCAGCCATGCACAGCGTACGTCGCATGTACTTCCCCCCTTGTGTAGGACACAGCGCGTTCAATCCGCTACAGGTCTTTCTGAAGAATAACCTTTAAGGAAACATAACAACAAGTGCCTACTTTTGCAAGGGAGATTCCAAAAGGCTCGGTGACCCGCCTTGTCGAGGCTGTACCCGCTCGGAGAGCGAAGGGGGGCGCAACGACCTCACGATGTGGAGTGCAGCCGAGGCTTGCCGTACTCGCAACGGATGGACGAGCGCGGAATCGTCTTCTAGTGTATTTGCAAGGCCGCGCTCAAAATCAGGGTGTGCGCAGGAGTGTGGGGGATCATTTTCCTTGTGACTCCTCGTTGCGTCGAAAGGAGACAGATGGCAGGTACGGGACGCTTGAGTGGCAAGGTAGCGCTGATAACGGGTGCTGCTCGAGGTCAGGGGCGCTCACATGCCTTGACGTTGGCGCGAGAAGGGGCCGATATCGTCGCATTGGATATCGCAGCGCAGATCCCTTCGGTCCCCTATCCGATGGCGACCCCCGAGGACCTCCAAGAGACAGTGAAGTTGGTCGAAAACGAGGATCGGCGCTGTCTCCCCGTGACGGCGGATGTACGCAACATCCATGCCATGGACCAAGCGGTGAAGGACACGATCGCCGAGTTCGGTCGCCTCGATATCGTGTTGGCCAATGCCGGCGTGCTTCACCCGACAGGTGGTGCTGAAGAGACACTCGAAGAATCGGAGCTGCGCTGGGCCGATGCCCTCGGCGTCATGCTGACCGGTGTCTACAACATCATTCGGGTGGCCGTGAAACCCATGATCGACCAGGGCGAAGGCGGTTCTATCGTCATCACGAGCTCGACCGCCGGTCTCAGTGGCATGCATGGCGGCACCGGCGGCATTGCTGCGTACTGCGCGGCCAAACACGGGGTGGTCGGACTCATGAGGGGCTACGCAAAAATGCTTGGCCGTCATAACATCCGGGTCAACACGGTCCACCCCATGGGCGTGGCCACACCCATGATCCTCAATGACCAGTTTCCGGCCTACCACAACGCTAACTCCGCTGTGCTCGAAATATCGCCACGTCTCCTCCCCATCACATTGCTCGAGCCACAAGACGTCAGTAACGCCATTCTGTGGCTCGTGTCTGATGATGCTCGAGCTGTTACCGGAATAACCCTTCCCGTCGATAGCGGAGTCACCACGCCTTAGGCCTTCGTCGGACAGGGAGACGAACACGGCAAAGGCCCCGCTGCGTCAAGGACGCGAAATCGCGTGGTCGTGCAAGATCATTTAGGGAGTCGGGCCAATCGCCGGACCACCGAAGCGCATCACGTGTCGGCCTTACCGACTAACGCTTGCAGGGCCGCCGATCAAGGGGTTATCCAAGTGAAAGATCTCGGCCTCGCCCGAATCGAGATCGATTTCGGCGTAGGAGACCAGGTGCGACGCGCCTGGCTCACGTGACTCCCCGATTGAACCGGGATTGACTATCAGCGTGCGCCCGACTCTCTTCATCATGGGTACGTGCGTATGTCCGGTAATCAGAATGTCTGCGTCTAGCTCTGCGCATCGATCCCATTCGGGATTGTCCTCGTTTAGATAGCGATCATATGGAGCCCACGGACTGGCGTGGACCATTGTGATCGAACGCCCCCCAAGTTGGCAATCAATTCGGAGAGGTCGCTCTGACATGAAGAGGAGGTCATCCTCGACAACTGTCGGAGCCGAACGCGCCCGGTCACCAGCCGGACTGAGGAGAACCATTTCGTGGTTGCCGAGGATGTAAGGAAACTTCCCCTCCTTGAGCATGTGGACGACTTCACTCGAGAAGCGGTACTCATACACCGCATCACCGGCGACGAAAACCTCGTCAACCCGGGGGGCCAGCCTGTCAAGGGCACTTCTCAACGCCACCGCGTTGCAGTGAATGTCGGATACCACCCCGATCTTCATCTTCGGTACGTTACCGCCTGCCGAGGTCTGCCCCAAACGTCAGCGCGTCGTTCACGATGAAAAGGGGTCCGTAATGTCGGCCGCAAGCGAAGGTGTTCGGCCTCATCGGATGACGTACAACTCAACGAAGGTGACGCGAGCGAAGCGATGGCGCAATTGGGTCGTTTCATGGGGTTGTGACCACCCATGCTCTGTTTGAGCGGAGCTTTGCAAATGTAGTCTGAGAGTGGTACGGTTTCGAGCTTCAGACCGCGACGATATGCAGCTTCGGACCACGGACGTACAACCGGACGACAGTCGGGCGAGTTGGATGAGCCGTAAATTCTGATGAAATGGGTGCCCCGCTCTGTTTGGAGGTTGACCTGACGGCTATACCGTTCGTAGAAGAGCCTGCCGGTCGCCACGACGAGGCCGAGTCCATTTCGCCGTTGATACGTCGGGTCGTGGCAAACAACGGCGGGCCGTACACCTACCATGGCACCTGCTCGTACATCATTGGCCATGGCGACGTAGTGGTGGTCGACCCGGGGCCAGATGACTCCGCTCATGTTGGTGCTCTTCTGGCCGCGTTAGCTCCCGGGCAGCGCATCTCGCACATTGTGGTGACTCACACCCACTCCGACCACTCGCCGGCGGCGATCGCACTGCGCGATCACACGGGTGCTTCCATTTATGGCTTCGGCCCGCAGCTACGGCATCACGATCCCGACCAGTCACGGGTTGTGTTCGGCGACCCCGAGATTGACCCCGACCCCTCCAAGCCGTCGCCTGCGCGCGGCGATGAACTGCCGTCCCGTCCTGATCACCTGCTCCACGACGGAGATGTGCTCGAGGGTGAGGACTGGAGTCTCGAGGTTGTCCACACGCCTGGCCATGCCAGCAACCACCTTTGCTACCTCGTTCGAGAGGAAGGAGCGCTGTGCACAGGTGACCACGTGATGGGATGGTCAACCACAGTCATACCTCCACCGGATGGCAACTTGGGCGAATATGTTTCGAGTCTTGAAAAGCTCATCGAACGTCCTCAGGACCAGGTGTATCTGCCCGGTCACGGACCGGCCATCCACGAACCGCAGAGTTTCGCTCGCGCCCTCGTCTCCCATCGTCGAGAGCGCAACGAGCAGATCCTTGGCGTGCTGGGAAAAGGACCGGCCACTATCGCTGAAATCGTCCCACAGCTGTATGCAAGTGTCCGTAAGCAGATCTGGCCAGCGGCGGCGGCCTCGGTCTACGCGCACCTTCTCGATCTGTACGTGCGAAATCTGATAAGACCCGACGATGAACTCCCACTGCGGCGAGCAAGTCGGGTGCGGTTAGTCGGATAACCGAGCCGGCAGTGTTATTGAACGATGGTCCCCGAAATCTCACCGAACGGCTTGAACATGCAATCCACATATGGTCCCTCAGGTCACGGATAACGTGAGCCTGTTCCGAACACTTCAATCCGTCGTTCGATTCCGGCGCATTGAGACCAACCCAATCACCCGAAGACTGGCCAGCGCTGCTTCTGTTGACGACCTCCGGCGAATCGCAAAGCGACGATTACCCGGCGGAGTTTTCGATTACATCGATGGTGGCGCAGAGGATGAGCTGACGTTGGCGGCCAACCGGGCCGCTTTCAAAACGCTCACGTTCAAACCGAGGGTGCTGCGCGGCGTTGCAAAGGTCAACCCGGCTGCGACCATCCTGGGGCGCGCTGCCGCCTACCCGCTCATCCTTGCCCCGACCGGCTTCTCTCGGATCGCCGACCCCGCTGGTGAACTCGCCGTCGCCCGAGCGGCCCAGCGCGCCGGGCTCCCCTACACCCTTTCGACACTCGGCACGCGATCCATCGAGGAAGTTCGAGCCGTAAGTGACGGTCGCCTCTGGTTCCAGGTATACGCCTGGCGGGACCGCGGGCTTGTGAAAGAAATGATCGACCGAGCCAAGGCATGTCGCTATGAGGCAATCGTGCTCACGGTCGATACGGCGGTGTTGGGCCGGCGAGAACGGGACGTTCGTCGAGGCTTTTCCTTACCGCCCGCTATCGGAGCGCGCACCATTCTCGACGGCGCACTTCACCCGAGTTGGACCTGGGCTTTCGTTCGAAGCGAACCCATCCGTTTCGCCAATGTGGTGGGGCATGGAGTCGACGACGGCGCATCGCCGGTGACGTTGTCTGATTACATTAATACCCAATTCGACCCGGGGCTGTCTTGGGACGACGTCCGATGGCTTCGCTCGGTTTGGGATGGGCCCATCCTCCTTAAAGGCATCCAGACCCTCGATGACGCCCGCCTGGCGGCCGAGGCTGGGGTGGAAGCGATCGTGCTTTCCAATCACGGGGGCCGACAACTTGATGGCGCTCCTGCAACTCTGAGTTTGGTTACACCCGTGGTCGACGCTGTCGGTGCCACTACTGAAGTCATCTGCGACGGAGGAGTGCGCCGGGGCAGCGATATCGTAAAGGCAGTCGCAGCAGGGGCGACTGCCGCCATGGCGGGGCGTGCGTACCTCTACGGGCTCGGGGCGGCAGGCGAAAGAGGGGTGGACCGAGTTCTCGAATGGTTCGAGGCTGACATGGTCCGGACCATGAGTCTTGTCGGCGCCACTACGGTTTCGGACTTAAACCGGTCCCTGCTCGATCTCCCTTAGCGGTGACTCGATTTGGTTTCGTGAGCTTCTCAAGCTGTCCGTTGCGCTCGCCTCATCCCCATAGAACGGGGACGTGCGATGGGCCGCGCTCATATAGACCGATGATGGAGGGCGGCTCAGCCTCGGGGTCGAGCCGCAGGTTCGGAAGCCGATCAAGTAAGGCCCCGATCGCCGTCAGCAGTTCTGCCCTTGCCACGTGCATCCCGAGGCAGATATGTGCACCTTGTGCGAAGCCCAGGGATGTCCTCTGGGGCCGACGAATGTCATAGGAATCGGGATTTTCCCACCGGGCTGGGTCACGATTGGCGGATCCGATACAAAGATGCACGGCCGCGCCGGCGGGAATGTCGACGCCACCGATCGTGGTCGCCTCGGTGGGCCAACGAGTGAACATTGGGTCCGTAACATTCCATCGCACCGATTCGTCAATTGCGGAGCGAAGCAAGGACCGGTCTTCGCACACTGCCTCAATTGCACCCGGTGTGGTCAGCAGTGCGACCAGCGTGATTCCCATTTGCTTCCAGGTGGTTCCCGACCCTGCAGCGAGAAGCAGGTTGGCGAACCCCATGATCTCCTCATCGCTGAGACGGTGGGTCGCACCGTCTTCATCTTTGACTTCGGAGTGACACAGCATGCTGATCAAGTCATCTCGTGGTTCCTCTCGACGAGCGGCGATGATCGGCATGATGTAATCGTTCAGCGATCGCCCTCCGGGAAGTCCCTCAAGGGCGGTACGAACGTCCAGGGCCTCTTCAATCGAGAGGCCGAAACTGCCGGTGATGGTGAGCATGGGGATGGCCGCGTCGAAATCGATATTGAGCTCCGCGCGTCCATCAGCTTCAAAACCATCAATGAGACCGTGGACGGTTGCAGTAATCCAGTGATCGCTCCACCATTGAGCTTTCGCCGGTGCAAAAGAAGGCTGCACTAGCGCTCGGTAGCGGCGGTGTTCGTCACCGTTCATGTAGATCATGCTCGACCCGATACCGCCACTCACATCGCGTTCCTGGTCCGGCGGTGTCGAGCGGAAAAGGTTCTCATTGCGATAGACCGCGTCGCACTCTGCGAAAGAGAACACCGAGAAATGGGGGCGTGAGGGATCTGGGACGCCATGAAACGATGCGGGTCCTTCGTACCCGATTAACTCATGCATCGTGCCTTCATGTACCGGGCCGGACTCGCGCAGACGGTGCATGATTGGGTATGGGTCTTCTGTGTAATTGACATAGCGACCGCCATCAGTGCGGAGACGTAGGTCGAAGAGGCTGCGGATCCGCTCACGGTCGAGGTTGATTGTGGTCATGGCGTATCTCCTTAAGGGCGTGAGGTCAACTGGAGGCTGAGGAAAGATTTATGAGTCGGATGGCGCCGGTCGGGCATCCTTCGGCCGCGGCTTCAATCTCTCCGGGTTCGTTGCCGGTGCGATTGATGACAACGGCCTTGGTTTCGTCATCCACCTCGAATGTCTTAGACGCATAGGCCGCACACACACCTGACCCCATACACAATTCGCGGTTGATCTCAATAGTGAAACCTATGTCTTGTTGTTCAGTCATTAACCAACCTCTCCGTTCAAATTATTGACGCCTATTGCACGTCGACTAAGAAATATCGTCATCAAGTTCGGTGCCGTCTTCGGGTGCCTTTGGCGCATGTGGGAAGAGATCCTCGAACGCCCCTCTGGTGATCCGACGACGGTCCTCTGGCGTGAGATCGTCAAAGAGCTCATGAAGGGTCTTCTGCGTGTGTCCGAAGGTGCCTTCAATATGTGGGTAGTCGCTGCCCCAGCACACGTTCCGCCAGCCCATCGCCGTCGCGGCAATCGGTGCAGAGCGATCGTGTTGGAAGGAGGCGTATACGTTCTCGTACAGGAATTCACTGGGCAGCCGGCTGAACTTCGGCCACACCTGATTGACGTGCTGGCGATAGGCCTCGTCCATTCGGTCGGCGATGAACGGGCCCCACGTCGCCCCACCCTCGGACACGATCACCTTCAACGATGGATGACGTTCGAACACCCCGCTCGCGATGAGCTTCAACGCTGCTCGTTGCCCGCCGATACTTGCCTCGTTGTAGTTGAGCAGATGTCCACCCGGACCGCGGAAGTACACCCCGTTGAATGTGTCGGCCTCATGAGGGTCGCTCCCGACGTGGAAACCGATATGCATGCCGACTTCGTCGAGCGCCGTCCATAACGGGTGCCAGTCATCCGCCTGCCAGTCCGGACCATGGACCGTCGGTGCCACCGGAAGGGATGCAATCTTGAAGCCCATCTCGGCAGTACGCTGGACCTCGGCCACCGCACTCTCAACCGTCAGGACCGGGATGATGGCGGTGCAGACGTAGCGGGCTGAGAATTTCTGATACTCGATGGCCCAGTCGTTGACCACCCGACAGCCCGCCGCCATGAGCTTCGGGATCGCGCATCGAGTGCATCCACATCCCGATAGAGGTGTAGACAAGTTCAGCCCAGATTCCCTCTTGGTTGAGGTCCTTCAACCGGAGCCGCATGTCATTCGAACCCGGTGCCCTCTCGTGAACACTTAAACCGGTCTCCGGATCTGCCATGGGCCGCTTCGCAAAGGGCACCTTGCGCCGGAACGACTGTCCATCGACGGTGATTCGTCTCGAACGTTCCGTCGGGGTCGAGCACGCCGTGCGGCATGCGCTCGGCCTGCTCCGATGGAAGGTTGTCCGTGAACAGGTCCCGCGGCTCCATCAGGTGCGAGTCGCCCGAATTAGCCCATATCTTCTGCATGATCAGCTCTCCCCTTCTTGTGGCGGATGGGATCGAATCGGCTTTGTTCTTCTACGTGACCGGCCAAAAGTACGCTCATCATCATCTACCTCCGCAAGAGGGAGCCGCCCATCGGTAGGGGCGACGTCCCACCGGTGACGAGCGCTATCTCGGCTCCATCGACTTGATTGATCGCAGTACCCCTGAGTTGCTCGACTGCTTCTACGACGTGTGTCATGCCAACCACGTAACCTTCCGACAGGTTGCCACCATGGGTATTGACCGGCAGTTTGCCGCTCTTCCACCGTATGTTTCCTTCGGCAACGAACGGGCCGCCCTCTCCCTTGGGCGCAAATCCGTAATCTTCGAGTTGCATGATCACCATGGGGGAGAAGTTGTCGTCGATCATTGCGACATCGACGGCTTCTGGTCCGACACCGGCCATCTCATACATCCTATTCGCCGCCGTCCGTGATCCCGAGGAGACCAGGTCGTCCTCTGCCATTTGCATCCATTTCCAGTTGAGCGCACCGGTACGCCCGATGCCGCCGTGAGCAGATCCCATAATGTAAACCGGCCGCTGGCGAAGGTCCTTCGCTCGGTCGGCCGACACGGTGACAACTGCGACTGCCCCATCAGTCTCGACTGTGTAGTCGAACAAGCAAAGTGGCTCAGAAATTATGCCGCGCGTTGAAATACTCCTCGATCGTGAGCGGCATTCTGTAGAGAGCTTTCGGGCGACTAAGGGCGTTGGCGCGGGTCGACATGCAGACTTCAGCGAAGTGCTCGCGCGTTGTGCCGTACTTGTGCATGTGTCGCCGAGCGATGAGCGCTGCGGCGTGGCCTTGGCTGAGAAGCCCATCGTTCGCGGTGAAGCCCGCATACGGTAAGGCAATACCAAGGGCGGCTTCGTCATACGTGAGTTGAGAACCGCTCGATGTGTCAACCGCGCTTCCGCCGAGGCGACGGTTGTACTGCTGGACGGTCATGAGCGAGACGACACACGTTGCCTGGCCGGAGTAAATAGCGGCTGCCGCCAAGCCGACGACGGCACCGGAGGCGCCGCCACCTCCGGTTATCTGCGCGCAAAAGCGGACCTCGGGTACTCCAAGCACTGCCGCCATCTCAGCCGGTTCGAAACCATGGGAATACATGGCGAAGCCGTCGAGGTCGTTGATCGTAAGCCCGGCGTCCTCAAGGGCCGCCAGGATGGCCTTGCAGGCCATGCTCAGCTCAGACTCTCGCGGGTATGACTGGCCGCGGCGGTAATAGTCGGTCGCTCCGACCCCGACGACGGCGACCTGATCCTTCATAGTGGTAGTCACGTGGCGGTCCACCTTCTCATGCCACGGGCCCCGTCACGATTCCATACGGTACGTGCCTCGCGCCGATTTTGCAAACGCAATCTCTAAAGGTCCGGGCGCCCGAATCCGCACCGCCATGTCCACGTGTGGACCCGTCATGGACGGAGTCGCCGGCTCTTGTTACGAAGTTTGGTGGGGGAAATGCACCATCGTTCCTCCATCGCTCACGAGCGTCTGGCCCGTCATGTAGCCCGACAGGTCAGACAGAAGGAACAACAAGGGCCCGACGAGCTCCTCTGTCCGCCCGAATCGACCCAGGGGGACGCCCTCCTTCACAGCAATCGCGTCAAAGAGGGCAAGTGCTTTGTCCTCGGACATCGCAGTCGCATCGATCAACCGGGGGACAGCGGTGATATCGGGGGCGACGCAGTTGACGCGGATCGAATGAGGCCCCCATTCGTCGGCCAAGGTCCGGGCTAGGGACATCACTGCCGCTTTCGCCATCCCATAGGCCACCTGGTTACGAGCTCCATAGATTCCACTGACAGACGCCACCATGGCGATCGCACCTCCGCTGCCGTCGGCGACCATGTGCCGTCCCGCCGCATGCGCCACAAGGACCTGTGAATGGAGGTTCAGTCGCAGCTGCGCCTCACGAAACGCTTCGTCGGTTTCGAGAAATGGGCGCATGTTGACCAGCCCCACGATGTTCGCGACATGAGTGAGGCCGCCGAGAACCTCGTGGGCCTCGTCCACGGCCGAGGTGGCCCCCTCCTCGGTGGTGACATCAGCCACAATTGCGTGGCCATCAATTTCGGCTGCCACCCGCTCGGCCCGACCAGCGTCAATGTCGACGACAGCGACCCGAGCCCCTGCCTCACGAAGTCGTAGGGCCAGGAGACGTCCGCTCCCGTAGCCACCCCCGACAACGAGCGCCGGCTTGTCCTCGAGTCCGAACCACTCCTTCACGAGCATCCAGCTCTCAGCTGCTCTTTTCGGTTCCTCCGTCCATCCATTCGCGGCGTTAGTCCTGGTCTCGTGTCAGCCGAAAAGGACGGGGATGTGATTCGCGGCTCGATGCTCCAGCCCGATAACTCGGATATCGAGAACGTCCGGATCGAGTCGAAGATTGGGCAGCCGATCCAGCACGGCGTTCATGGTGACGAAGATTTCCGCTCGCGCGACGTGCATGCCGATGCAAACATGCGGTCCGCCAGCGAAGGCCAGGTTGGGCTTCAAGGGCCGATGAGGGTCAAATTCCTCGGGATGCTCCCATCGGGCCGGATCGCGATTAGCGGCGCCGAAGTTCATCTCTACGACCGAGCCGATGGGTATGTCGACGCCGTGGAGGGTCACATCCTTGGTTACCAGTCGCCGGAAGAGGACGGCGGTCGGATCCCAACGCAGCACCTCATCAATCGATCGGCGCAGGAGCTCACGGTCCTCTCGCACGGCAGCAAGGAGCGCAGGCTCCTTCAGCAATGCCACCAGAAGGATCCCCATCTGTCGCCACGTAGTGCCAGACCCCGCCGTGAGAAGCAATCGGGCAAATCCCAGAATCTCCGCATCCGAGAGCAGCTGGCGCTCGCCGTTCTCCTCGATCTCGGTCTCAACAAGTGTCGTGATCAGGTCATCCTTGGGATGGATACGACGATCAGCGATGAGCCGCTTCAAGACCGCCGTCGATTCTTCACGTCGGCGGACAGCATCATTGGGATGACCATCCTGCCGGGCTTGGCCTCCTTCAGCCCCTTCGCGGAAGTCAAGCGCCTCCTCACGCGTGAGGCCAAAGCTCGAAGTGATCGTCTGCAGAGGTATGCGCGAACACAGCTGGGCATTCAATTCCGCTGAACCGTCGTGCTCGAAAGCCGACAGTGTCTCGTCCACAAGGGTTGTGATCCAGCGGTCAATCCACCACTTGGTCCGCTTCGGCGAGAATTCGGGTTGCACCAAGGCACGGTATCGGCGGTGCTCGGCCCCGCCCATCTCGAGGATGTTCTTTCCAAATAATGCTGACGTGGCAATGGAATAGAAGCTGGACGAGAACGTCTCGTTGTCCCGCAGAACCTGGTCACATACCTCGTATGTCCACAACGAGTAGACGTGGGCCTCCGGACGCACATTGAGGCCACCGGGCGGGTAGCCCAGAAGTTGTCGAACCGAGCCGTCGTGGACGGGTGCGGCCTCCCGCAGCCTGGCGAAGGCTGGATATGGATCGACAACAAGCACACCGTCAGTTGCGATGACGTGCTGCTCGGTGTCGTAGAGGGTTTTGAATCGTTCGGCCTGCGCCGATGAAGTCTCCATCTTTCCTCCCAGGATCTCTGAATTCGCCGGCCATGCGTCTCTCTACGGCGTGGTCACCCCGCTATCCACTGGAAGGGTGACCCCGGTCACGGCACGAGCATCGTCTGACACGAGCCACAGAATGGCATTGCTGACGTCTTGTGGCTCGAGCAATGCGATGGGGAGGAGACGTGGCGATATTTCGAGCACTTCGGTGTTGTCGGCGTGATAGGCCTGAAACTGCTCGTTAACGATCATGGGCGTGGCGACGCCCATGGGATGGACTGTGTTGACCCGGATGTTATGACGGCCCAGGATTTTGGCGTAGCCCCTCATCAGTCCGACCACCCCGTGTTTGGCGGCGCAGTAGGCGGCAATGCCCCCGGTGCCGTTATGCATGCCACTAAGGCCTGCGGTCGAGCTCGTAATGACGATGCAGCCACCTTCACCTTGCTCGATCATGGGCTTCACGGCCACCCGAATGGTGTTATAGACGCCGGTCAGCATGACGCCGAGGGCATCGGCCCAGCGCAGCTCAGATTCGTCAAGTGTCTCTTCGCCGCCCGAAATATGGAGCACACCGGCGTTGGCCAGCACGATGTCGAGGCGACCGAACTCGGCGATGGTGTCCTTCACCGCCTGATCCATGGCGTGGATATCGCGCACATCAGCTGTTACGGGCAAACAGCGACGGTCCTCGTTTTCGACCAGTTTGACGGTCTCTGCCAGGTCGTCGGCGCTCCCCATCGGGTATGGGACCGAAGGGATCTGGGCTGCGATGTCCAATGCGACGATATCTGCCCCCTCACGGGCCAGCGTCAACGCGTGTGAACGGCCCTGCCCTCGCGCTGCTCCCGTGATCAGCGCCACTTTTCCACTCAAGCGACCAGTACCTGTCATGTGATTCCTTTCCGCGCAACGAGGGACCAGAGGAAACTTGCGAATATCCGGACAGCAACCCCCACCGACTCTGCTTTGAGTTCGGTTTTGCAAAGTAAACCAGAGGTTAGAACATCGTTCTACGCCCGTCCATCCGTTCCGATCACCCGAGTCAGCGCCCCAAGCCCTGCCCCCATTGCGGATTGCGCCTTAAGGTCTGTCGAACAAGCGAACGCCAGCAATGCAGACGACAAAACCTTTTTGGAAGTGACCTTGCAAAAAAGAGCGCTCTCTTGTTAAGTTCTCGACGACCGACAGGGGGTGTTGCTTTGTCCGATGATTTTGCGCGGAGTAACGCAACAGCGAAGATCCGGGAGCGCATCGACCATCCGATCATCGACGGTGATGGTCACCTTGTGGAATTCACTCCGCTGCTTTTGGATTACGTCCGGGAGTGCGCTGGACCGGAGGTCGCTCTCCGTGTCCGAAAGGTGATTTCGGCTCCCGACGAGAAGCGTCCAGCTTCCACCACCTGGGGGACTCCGACCAAGAACACGGTTGATCGAGCAACATCGTTGCTACCCGAACTCCTGAATCAGCGGCTCGACCAGTTCGGTATCGACTTTGCCCTCCTCTACCCGGGCCTACCGCTGATAATGCTTGGTTATCCCGACGAAGAAATCCGCCGCGCTCTGGCCAGGGCCGCCAACATGTATTACGCCGATGTGTATGGTCCGTACGGCGACCGGATGCAGCCGGCCGCAGTAATCCCAACCGTCACGCCCGAAGAGGCGATCGACGAGCTCGACTACGCCGTTGCTGAGCGCGGGTTGAAGGTGGTGGTCCTCGAGGGGATCAACACGGAGCAAGGACCTCATGGCGAAGTGATGATCCGAAGCCTCGGCCACGGCGGACTCCACGACTACGACCCGGTTTGGGAACGATGCCGTGCACTCGGTGTAGTCCCGACCTTCCATACTCCGGGCCGCGGGTTGGGGACGCGAACATCACATACGAATTACGTGTACAACCACCTTGGCCACTTTGCGTGGGCTCAGGAAGCGGTTTGCCGGTCACTTATCTTCGCCGGCACGCCGCTGCGCTTCCCAGATCTCCCCTTCACCTTCTTGGAGGGTGGTGTGAGCTGGGGATGTCAGCTTTTCGGTGACATGTTAAGCCACTTCGAAAAGAGGAACCGCTCAGCAATGTCGAATTACGATCCTTCCGCCATCAATGTCCCGTTGATGTTGGAACTCTTTGATCGCTATGGGTCTGATGTGATGCGGCCCTTCCGATCTGACCTTGAGGCAACGCTTCGAGGACCCGCCGCATCTGCCACAAAGCAATCCCTCGACGATGTGGATGATTTCAAGGAGTCCCTCATCAATTCCCCCGCCGACATCATCGACATGTTCACCCGTCAGTTCCACTTCGGCTGCGAGGCAGACGATCCACTGACGTCGCTTGCGTACCGTTCGGATCTGCTTCCGTCCGGCCAGACAATGAAGCCCATTTTCGCTTCTGACATTGGCCATTGGGACGTTCCCGACATGCGTCACGTTCTTGAGGAAGCTTGGGAGCTTGTCGAGGAGGGCCGCATCAACGAGGACCAATTCGAAGAATTCTCGTGCACCAACGTCACCACGATGCTTCTGTCCGTCAATCCTGACTTCTTCAGTGGAACGGTCGTCGAAAAGGATCTTGAGCCGCTGATCCGCGACGCTCGCAACGCACAGGCCGAGTCCGATTCCGAGCAGGACCGAGCCGGTATCCCGCCAGGAGGCAAGAACTAGTGCACGACCTAGTCATACGAGGCGGGTCTGTCATCGATGGAACCGGAGCCCAAAGGCGCACGGCAGACGTAGCAATCCAGGGTGGCAAGATTACGGACATCGGTCGTGACATCGGCGCTGGCCACCGGACGATCGCCGCGGATGGGCTGATTGTGGCGCCGGGTTTCATAGACGTGCACACGCATCTCGACGTCCAGGGCTTCTGGGACCCGGCGCTGACGCCTTCACCGTTGCACGGAGTCACAACGGTCTTCGGCGGTAACTGCGGATTCAGCGTCGCGCCACTCGACCCCGATGCGGCCGCGTACTTGCTCCCAATGCTGGCGCGTGTGGAGGGCATGCCGGTGACATCACTCGAATTGGGGGTCCCGTGGGACTGGACATCAACGGCTGACTATCTCGACCGCTTGGATGGTGCCCTGGCCATCAATGCCGGATTCATGGTTGGACACAGCGCCCTCCGACGAGTTGTGATGAAAGAAGCAGCGGTCGAACGCTTGGCTACTGCGGGCGAAATCCAAAGGATGTGTGACCTCCTGCGCGCCGGACTACAAGCTGGGGCACTGGGGTTCTCCTCGAGCTGGTCGATCGTCCACAACGATGCGAGCGGCCGCCCGGTTCCATCCCGACACGCCGCAGCGGAAGAGGTCGTTGCCCTAGCCGCAGTGTGCGGCGAATTCCCGGGGACCTCGCTCGAATTCGTGGCGGGCCAGGAATGGGACGATGCGCGGCGCCAAGTGATGGTGGAAATGACCGTGGCAGCCAAGCGACCGCTCAACTGGAACCTTCTCGCCCCGAGTGCCCGGAGTCGCGACACCGCCTACGGCCAGCTGGCGCTGTCCGATACTGCGCGCGCCGCCGGCGGGAAAATTGTCGGCCTTGTGATTCCCTTTGTAGCCGGGTTTCGCTTGTCCTTTCACAGCGGGTTCGTATTCGACAGTATCGAGGGCTGGGGCGCGGCAATGACGTTGCCACCAACCGAGAAGCTTGCCCTCCTCACCAACCAGACAGCGAGAGACCAACTGGCCGCGCTGGCGGCCGCCGATGCCCGGAGGGCCGCCCTCGCCAACTGGGGTACGAAGCGCATTCTCGAGACATTCGCTCCCGAGACCAAGCGGTTCGAAGGCCGGAGGGTGGACGACATCGCCCAGGAGTTGGGAAAGTCACCGTTCGACGCGTTGATCGACATTGTGGTGGCCGACGAGTTGCGAACGGGAATCACCTATGGTGAAGACGCCGATGATCCCGCCGACTGGGATATCCGACGCGAGTTGTGGCTCGACCCACGAACAGTCGTCGGCGGATCCGACGCCGGCGCCCATCTCGACATGCTTTCCACCTTTAGCTTCGCCACGGATCTCTTGTCGGTTGGCGTGCGCGAGCGTGGGCTCATCACCACAGAGGAGGCGGTCCGGCTCTTGACGTTGGAACCCGCCGAACTCTACGGCCTGGTTGATCGCGGGGCGTTGCGGGAGGGCGCCGCGGCAGACGTGGTGATCTTTGACGAAGCGACAATCGGCCACGATGAGGTCCGATCGAAATTCGACCTACCCGGCGGGGCCGGGCGGCTGTACTGCGAAGGTACGGGAATCGAACACGTGCTGGTGAACGGCGAGACCCTGGTGGAAGCTGGCCAACTGACTGACGCTCGCCGAGGTGCCATCCTGCGATCCGGTCGTGACACCCGGACGGCTTCCTTGGCATGAGGGCTACGGTCAAATATTCCTTGTCGGTTGGGCACTCACCCGGTTGACATACGTACAAGTCGAGCGGAGGATGAAGGCGTTCGACGAAAGGAGACATCGCAGTGGCAACAGAAAAGATCCGAGCGGTATCCGCCGATTCGCACGTAAACCCTCCTACAGAAATGTGGGCAGAATTCCTCGCTAAAGAGTTTCGCGACCAGGCGCCGGTCATTGAGCACACCGACGAAGGTGATTTCGAAGTATTCGAAGGCCAGCGGCGTCCGCTCATCGCGCTCAGTAACACAGCAGGTCGGAAACCGGAGGAGTTCACAGCGAGCGTTCGCCGCTTCAGCGAGCTACGGGCCGGCGCGTGGTCTCCCGGGCCGCGCGTCGAAGACCAGGACCTCGACGGCGTCGAGGCCGAGATCCTTTTCGGCGCTGCCGTCGGCGCCCCCCTGCAGAGCTCGGACGGCGAACTCACCCGCGCCGGTTATACGGCCTACAACCATTGGCTGGCTGACTTCTGCTCGTACGCGCCCGACCGACTAATCGGGATGGCGTACATCCCGACCGACGATCCGCAGGGCGCGCTGATCGAAATCCGCGACGCAGCGGCACACGGCCTTCAGGGTGCAGTACTGCCCCACCAACCGGCGATAGCCGACTGGTCGGCCGCGGAGTGGGCACCGTTGTGGCAGACCCTTGTGGAGCTCGACTGGCCCGCTCATTTCCACGTAGGCCCGAGATTCGGACAGACCTCGGGTCGCTCCGCGTTCATCAACGGCCTGGTCTCGAGCAAGCTCACGATGCCACTGACGCTCGGTGCCCTGGTGCTCAACGGCGTACTGGCTGCTCACCCCGACCTCAAGATCGTCTGCGTGGAGGGCCAGATCGGGTGGATTCCGTTCTGGAAGTACTACATCGACCACGTCTACGAGAAGCATCGTTGGCATCAGGACTTGCACCTGCCCGAACTGCCCTCGACCTACATCGAGCGTCAGATGTGGTTCACGTTCATGGAGGACCCGCCAGGAATCGAGGCTCGGTACGCCTGCGGTGTTGAACGAATTATGTGGTCGAGTGATTACCCGCATTCGGAGACGACCTGGCCGCACAGCCAGAAGATCATCGGCGACATTTTCGAACGTGTGCCCGAGAACGAGGTGCACAAGATCGTGCGTGACAACTGCTCCGCTCTCTATGGGTTGAGCTGAATCGTGCTCGACTACATCATCAAGGGCGGGACGGTGCTCGATGGCACCGGGCAGTCGCCAATCGTCGCTGACGTCGGCATCCGTGACGGGCGGATAACCGAGGTTGGTTCCGTCTCCGAGGTCGCCCAGACGACCTTCGACGCCACGGGGCTCCTCGTCACGCCGGGTTTTGTCGATCCGCACACGCACTATGACGCCCAACTCCACTGGGACGGCTGGGCGACGCCCTCGAGCCTGCATGGCGTGACCACGGTCATAGGAGGCAACTGTGGGTTCACGCTCGCACCCCTGAGGGCGGAGGATCAGCTCTACACCCAGCGCATGATGTCCCGGGTGGAAGGCATGCCCCTTGAATCGCTGCAGCAGGGCCCGAATTGGGACTGGAATAGCTTCGGAGACTTCCTTGATCAGCTAGAAGGCCAGGTTGCCGTCAACGCCGGATTCCTGGTTGGGCACTGCGCTCTCCGTCGCTATGTCCTGGGCCACGACGCCGTTGAGCGAGCCTCGACTCAAGACGAGGTGTCGGCGATCGCTGCCCTCCTGCGCGCGTCCATCGCTTCGGGCGGGCTCGGACTTTCGCTGTCGCGTTCGTACACACACGTCGACGGCGATGGGCGACCGGTGCCGAGCCGGCTCGCCGCTCCCGAAGAACTCCTCTTGCTGTGCGAGGTGGTCGGGCAGTTCGACGGCACCTCGCTTGAGGCAATCACCGACGGGTGTATTCGCGGGTTCGACGATGAGAGCGCTGAGTTCATTGCGCAGCTGAGCGCCCACGCCCGTCGCCCCCTAAACTGGAATCTCCTCCCCATCTCGGCCGGCAGGGCCGAGTATGTCGAACAACAGCTACGGCCCGCTACCCGGGCAAGAGAGCTGGGCGGCCGGGTCGTTGCGCTCTCGATGCCGGTTTCAAGCGACAGTTGCCACACTCTGGGCTCTTATTGCGTCTGGTGGATGGCGCCCGGCTGGACCGATGTGCTGCAGTTGGCACTTCCGGACAAGAAGAGGGAATTGGCGGACCCCGAAGTCCGGGCGCGGCTTCTCGAGTCGGCGCAACACCCTGACGCCGGAGTCGGGGGTTCGGCGGCGCGGATGGGCACGTACCGATTCGGCCATACGAGCGCGCTCGAAAACGAAGGTCTGGAGGGGCGCCTCGTGGCCGAGGTCGCAGCAGAGCAGGGTCTTGACGAATTCGCGTGCGTGGTCAATGCTTCCGCCGCCGAGGACTTCAATCTGGACTTCTGGCCGGTTCGTCCGAGTGACGTGGTCGAGGACAATGGATACCAGGCGCGGATGTGGGAGAGCCCGGATATCCTGCTAGGCGGCTCCGATGCCGGGGCCCACCTCGATCACCTATTGGGTTCAGCCTATCCAACAAAATTCCTCGCAGACGTTCTCCGTGGCAGTCGCTCCATTGCAGTCGAGCGGGCAGTTCGTCTGATGACCGATGTGCCCGCTCGTCTCTTCGGTCTGCGCGACCGTGGGCGGGTAGCGCCGGGGTGGTTTGCTGATCTGACGGTTCTCGATCCCGAACGCGTCGGCAGCGGTCCGACTCACCGCACCTACGACCTTCCTGGTGGTGCCTACCGCTTGACGGCCGAGCCCATCGGTGTCGTCCGCGTTCTGGTCAACGGCATCGAGACCCTACGCGAGGGCGAGCCCACGGGAGCTCGACCAGGCACGGTGCTGCGCTCCGGTCGAGATACCACGGGTACAGCCACGAGCTGACGTGGTCGGCGCTTCGACGCTTACGCCAGTCCCACCTCGTCGGCGGAGGGCCGTATGAGTGGAACCCGCAGCGGCCGCTAGGTTGCCGGCCAACCCGGCAACAGATTGAATTCCCGGCACACGTCCTGGGCCTCGAAGTTCCGTCCATCAGTCTCGACGCGGCCCTCTGCCTCAGATGGGTTGGTGACGATCCAGGCGACAACGGCCCCGACCACGTCGGGAGGCGCGCCGGTCGAGGCGTCGAACGCGAAGCTGCCCATGTCTTGAGCCATGCGCTCTGTCGCGATGAATCCCGGCTGGACGTTGAAGGCCCTTATGCCCTTGGACTTCAGCTCAAGATCGAAGATACCGGCGATGCGATGCATGGCGCCCTTGCTGATCCCATAACCAAGACCCCAACCCCCCTCGCCTGCTGGCGCACCGGGGTCGTGGTAGCCCGCCCCCGAAGTGATGTTGACAATGGTCCCCGAACCGCGCTCCAACATCCCGGGTAGAAACTCCTTGGCCAGCGCCAACGGTGCCATCACGTTGGCCTCCAGGTGGCGGTCAAGGAGTTCGAGCGGAGTGTCCTCGAACCGATCCATGTGGCCAGGCCCGATATAGCGGCCGTTGTTGACCAGTACATCGACGGGACCCCACTCAGCCAGCACGCGGTCGGCGGCGGCGATGATCGAAGCTCGATCGGTCAGGTCTGCTTGCACCACGAGCGACCGCACCCCGGCTTCCTTGACGAGTTCAGCCGTCGAGGAGAGCGAGCCGGGCAGAGAACTCGTGTCCGACTTCTTGAGGGTGGACGAGTGCTCCCGTTCCTCCCCGTCCTGGACGGTCCGAGCCGTCAAGGCGATATCGAAACCAGCGCGGGCCAGGTGGACGGCAATGGCCTTACCGATCCCTCGGCTGGCTCCCGTGACAAACGCAGTGGGCATGATCAATTAGTCCTTTAGTGAGAGAGATACGACTCGGCCGTGTCAGAGAACCGAACGGGGGCGGGCGGAATTTGCGTCGAATCCGAATCCAACTTTCGTTCCACCCCCATTCGAGAATCTGACGTGATCATACAGGAGGGTTACGATACGTCAAATGACTGTAGAAGACGTCGAGTACCGCTTCGACACCAGCAGACGCCTGCTCCTCGTGGCAGCTGGGCTCTTTCTGTTGCCTTCGGGCGCCTCGGCACGGATGACAACCTTTGTGGAGGTTCTGTCTCGCTTCGGGGTCGAACCGGCCACCGCTCGCCAGTCACTCTCACGCGCCCGCAATAGTGGCTTTCTGTCTTCGGAGCGGATTGGCCGGCATACCCATTGGCGACTGACCGAGGAAGCGACACGTCGCCTCGGGGGGGCCAAAAAGAGGGCCTTCGCATTCAAGGGTTGCACCGCCGATTGGGACAGACGGTGGCTGCTGTTGCTGGCCTCGGTACCCGAACGCGACCGGGCCGCCCGTCACTTACTTCGCTCCCGACTGGCCTGGAGCGGCCTCGGCAGCCCGGCTCCGGGCGTATGGATCGGGACCCATGCATCGAGGCAGGCCGAAGTGGAAAGGATCCTGCGCTTAGCGGCGATGACCGACCGGGCACAGCTCTTCGTGGGTGAGCACGTCGGCGCCGCGCCGTTAGAGGCGATGGTGAGCCAAGCGTGGGATATCGAATCGTTGGAAGCAGACTACGAGAATTTTCTCGTCGAGTTTTCTTCTCCCCTTCCGCTGGACCCGCTGGTCCGACTGATAAAGCTGTATTCGGCGTGGACACGCCTGGTCGCCGTGGACCCAGAACTACCACGAGAGCTGCTTCCCGAGAATTGGCAAGGAACGTCCGCCGCAGCACTGTTCCTGGAACAGCACGCCTACTGGGAGCCAGCGGCCACGACCGAGTGGAACCGCATCAATAGTCAGGAAACCTAAGTCCCGGGGACACGATCGGGCACTTACTACGACATTTCTCGTTATGGCTTCAGTCGCGATCGTGTGGTGGATTGCGGTCAAGAGGGCTGCTCAGGTCGCGACGATCGTTGCGGCGAGCGCCACCCGATGATCCTTGGACCACGGAGGGCCTCACGCCCTTCTCGGACCATGAAGCATCTCGTCCGCCTGCTTGCCCAGGATACGGGCGGCCTCCTTCTCTACCTCCTTGGCGTCGTAGATTCTCTCGGACGACAAACGGATGGGGTTCACTAACATCGTGGCTGTGGCTACGGAACGGGCTCGAGACGGACGAACGTCGGACAACGATCCATCGAGAGATGTCCCACTTGCAGGCCGACGGCTGGACCTCTAGGAACATGCCACCGCCATATGTGGACGTGCTGCTGGTGGTCGGCTCAGGTCCGGCTCCGCACATCCTGGCCGCCCGGTCTGGCCGGGTGGTGCCGATTCCGGCCGGGCACTCCTCGCCCTCCCTGATCGCCGAGCTGCGCGGGAGCATCCCCAGGCTCGTCGGGTTGACCGGCGATCCGACTCTGACCGTCGAGATCGCGGGAGAGCTGCGGCGGGCGGGCCTACCGACCGTGCTGTTCGCCGATGGTTCCATCGACGCACCCGAAGGTGTCGAAGTGTTCCCTGTCTCCGATCCCGGTCCACCTATGGACGTGCATGACAGCGTGCTCGAACTTATCGGTGATACGCCGCTCGTTCGCCTCGATAGGGTCGGCCGGGACCTCCAGTGCCACCTGTTGGCAAAGCTCGAGTACCTCAATCCCGGTGGAAGTGTGAAAGATCGTCCGGCGCTCGCAATGCTTGACGCAGCAGAGGCGGAAGGATTGCTCAAGCGAGGCAGCACCATTGTGGAGCCCACGTCGGGCAACACCGGCGTGGCACTTGCGATGGTGGCGGCACAGCGCGGCTATCACTGCATCTTCACGATGCCTGACAAGATCTCCGAGGAGAAGCGTCAACTCCTGCGCGCCTTCGGGGCCAAAGTCGTGATCTGCCCCACCGCCGTGTCGCCGGAACATCCCGACTCCTATTACTCGGTCGCCAACCGGATCACGGCATCCACGCCAGGTGCTTTCCAGCCGAACCAGTATCACAACCCGAAGAACCCAAGCGCCCATGAGGGCTCAACCGGGCCCGAGATCTGGCGACAGACAGCCGGGCGCGTTACCCACTTCGTGGCCGGTGTGGGCACCGGTGGAACGATCAGTGGCGTTGGTCGCTATCTCAAGTCCCGAAATCCCGCCATCAAGGTAATTGCGGCGGATCCCGAAGGTTCCATCTATTCGGGGGGAGGTGGCCGGCCTTATCTCGTAGAGGGGATCGGAGAGGACTTCTGGCCCACCACATACGATCCCACGGTGGTCGATCAGGTTGTCGCCGTTTCGGACCAGGACTCCTTTCGCACGGCGCGTCGGGTGACGCGTGAGGAAGGGATACTCGTCGGAGGTTCAACCGGAACTGCGGTATGGGCAGCCCTCGAGGTTGGCCATGCTCTTGGACCCGACGACGTCGTGGTGGTCCTCATCCCCGACTCCGGCCGGGGATACCTCTCGAAGCTTTACGACGATCGGTGGATGTCCGATCACGGGTTCTTGCGTGCTCGGGGAGACACGGTCGAGTCGGTCCTGGCCAGCAAAGGAGATCGGCTTCCTCCTCTGGTGCACGTGCACCCTGACGAGACGGTGCGCGTGGCCATCGCCATCCTCGAAGAGTTCGGTGTCTCCCAGGTGCCCGTGGTCAAAGCGGAGCCCCCGCTAGCGCTGGCCGAGGTGGTCGGATCAGTGACGGATCGCTTACTACTCGAACGAAGCTTGCATCATCCTGAAGTTTTCGACCAGCCCGTGGAGTCGGTGATGGCGCCGCCCTTGGCAACGGTCGGCCAAGGCGAGACGGTCGATCAGGTTGCCAACCGCCTGCAGGAATCGTCGGCGGTGATCGTGCTCGATGGCGGTCATCCGGTGGGCATCGTCACCCGATCGGATCTCTTGTCGTTTCTGGAGCGGACTTAGTGCCGCAAGAGGAGGCGCAGTTCGGTTTCGAGACGCTCGCCATCCACGCCGGGCAGCCGCCCGACTCGGCCACCGGCGCCGTTGTCACGCCTATCCATCAGGCATCGACGTTTCGCCAGTCGAGCGTGGGTGAGCACCAGGGCTTCGAATACAGCCGAACCGGGAATCCCACGCGTTTTGCTCTCGAGACCTGCCTGGCCACATTGGAAGCCGCCCCATTCGGGCGGGCGTTTTCGAGCGGGATGTCGGCCATCGACGCCGTGCTCCGGCTTCTTGGCCCGGGCGATCACGTGCTCATCGGGAACGACGTGTACGGCGGTACCTACCGCCTGCTCTCACAGGTTCACGCGCGCGCCGGTCTGCAGTTCGATCCCGTCTCCATCGAGGACCTGGCCGACGTTGTGGCCGCCTGGCAGCCCACCACTCGCATGGTCTGGGTCGAATCACCTTCGAATCCCACCCTGCGCATCGCCGACATTGCAGCGCTGGCTGAGCTGACCCATGCTCGTGGCGCCCTCCTGGTCGTCGACAATACGTTCGCCACCCCGTACCTTCAGCAACCGGTCCTCCTGGGGGCCGACATTGTCGTGCACTCCACCACCAAGTACCTGGGAGGGCACAGCGACGTGGTCGGAGGATTTGTGGCGACCGTCAAGCCGGAGTTGGCCGAGAGGATTGCCTTCCTGCAGAACACGGTCGGTGCCGTGCCGGGGCCGCTCGATTGCTTCCTTGTGCTGCGCGGGGTGAAGACGCTGGCGGTCAGGATGGAACGACACTGTGCGAACGCCACTCGTGTGGCTGAGGCTCTCTGTGGCCACCCGAACGTGGAGCACGTCTACTACCCCGGGCTACCTGACCATCGTGGTCACGCCATTGCAAGGAAGCAAATGCGGGATTTCGGTGGAATGGTCTCCTTTACGGTGCGCGGTGGCGAAGCTCGCGCGCTGACGGTGGCATCGTCTACATCGATCTTCACCCTGGCCGAATCGCTCGGAGCGGTCGAGTCGCTCATTGAGCATCCCCACCGCATGACCCATGCGTCGCTTTCCGATTCGGTTTTATCCGTCGACCCCGCACTGCTCCGACTTTCCGTCGGCCTCGAGAATGTCGACGATCTGATTGCCGATGTTCGATCGGCGCTCCACACCGCTTTCTCGGACTGAACCCGGCAGCTTTCACTCGAGAACTCGCCCGATCTACCCGATGGTACGGTCGCGAAATGGCCCGTGCTTTCTCATCCGACACGCCCATAGACCGCTCCGGTTTGGAACAGTTCATCCGCCCCCGCCACCACGCCATCCTCAGTACTCAGCGAGGGGACGGAAGCCCTCAAATGTCTCCGGTCACAATGGGCCTTGGCCCGGACGGGACGATACTCGTGGCGAGCTATCCGGAACGAGCCAAGGTCCACAACCTGCGACTGCATGATCAGGCGGCACTGTGCATTCTCTCCGATGACTTTGGCGGCCAGTGGGTACAGGTATCCGGAACGGCCACTGTGGTCGATCTTCCAGAGGCCATGGAAGGTCTGGTGACCTATTTTCGTTCCATCAGCGGAGAGCATCCGGATTGGGATCAATACCGCCAAGCGATGACCGACCAGGGCAAAGTGTTGATTCGAGTAGCTCTCGAGCGATGGGGCCCCCTAAGTAAAGGGGGCTTTCCGCCCCGGCTGCGTGACTCCTCGCCACCAACCAGTCACTAGGGACTGACAGGACCGGCTAGGGACTGACAGGACCGGCTAGGGACTGACAGGACCGGCAGGACTGGTAGAACCGGCAGGACTGGTAGGACTGGTAGATGGGAGTCGATTCGCCCGGCGGTGCGACGCCGGGAATACCGGACCTCGTTGGTCCCGGGCTACACGTGCTCTTCTGCGGGATCAATCCCGGTCGACTCTCGGGTGAGCTCGGACTTCATTTTGCCCGAGCCGGGAACCGATTCTGGAGGTTGCTCCATGCCGGAGGGTTTACCGATCACATACTTCTTCCATCCGAACAAGCGGTGCTGCCGGGCCTGGGCATCGGCATTACCAACCTGGCGGCAAGAACGACGGCCGCAGCCAGCGAACTGAGCAATGAGGAATTCCGCGTCGGCGCGAACCTGCTCGAAGCAAAGGCGCGGGAACTCGGTCCGCGCTTCATTGCGTTCCTCGGTCTCCAGGCCTACCGAACGGCTTTTCGGCGCCCTCACGCGGTCGTTGGTGAGCAACCCGAGACACTCGGTCCGACCAAGCTGTGGTTGCTTCCCAACCCAAGTGGCCTCCAGGCGCACTACCAACTCCCCCAAATGACCAGCCTGTTCCGTGAACTTCACCGCGCGACGTTCGAGAAATGAGAGTTACGAGCCCAGAGCGGCCACCACGATCCGGCTGATCTGTTCTACCTCGAGGAGGAAACCGTCGTGGCCGAAGCGCGACTCGACGACGGCCACCGATCGGGTTCCGGGAAGGAGCTGCCCCAACTCTTGTTGGAGCTCGAGGGGGTAGAGGCGGTCGGAGGCGATCCCGGCCACGGTCACCTCGGCTTGCACGCTGCGCAGCGCCCGCTCGATGCCACCTCGACCTCGACCAACGTCATGGTGATTCATCGCCTCGCTCAGCACGACATAGGAGTTGGCGTCAAAGCGCTCTGCCAGCTTGTCCCCGTGGTGCTGAAGGTAGGACTCCACCGCGTAGCGGCCGCCCTTGAGAGGATCCTCCTCGGCTTGCGGGCGATGGCCGAATCGACTCTCGAATTCTGCAGCCGTCCGGTAACTCACCTGGCCGATCCCTCGTGCGAGGGCGAGGCCGTCCACTGGGCGGACGCCGCTCGCGTAGTAGTCGCCTCCGGCAAATGCCGGGTCATGGCGTATGGCGCGGATCTGCAGGGAGCACAGCGCGATCTGATCTGCGGTCGCGCCAGCCCCGACCGCGAGCACCACGGCGCGACGAACCCGCTCCGGATGGCCAACACACCACTCCAGGACTCGCATCCCGCCCATCGAGCCCCCGACCACGCATGCCCACGTGTCAATGCCGAGCACATCGGCCAGTCCGACTTCCGCCTCGACCTGATCGCGAATCGTGATCAGAGGGAACTGAGACCCGTAGTGCGCCCCATCGGGGCCTCGCGAGGATGGGCCGGTCGTCCCTTGGCAGCCGCCGAGTACGTTCGGGCACACGACGAAGTAGCGATCCGTGTCGATGGCCGCACCCGGCCCAATCATCCCCTCCCACCAACCGGGCGTCGCATGGCCGGGCCCAGCCGGCCCTGCCGCATGAGAATCTCCCGTCAGGGCGTGCAGCACCAGCACGGCGTTGCTCCGCTGCGCGTTGGGAGTGCCCCACGTTTCGTAAGCCACTGTGACCTCGGGAAGAAGACCGCCGCCCTCGAGCGCGAGACCACGATTGGCCTCACCGCAAAGTTGCGCGAACTGCCGCCGACCCGGATCACTTCCGGGCAGCCAAACGCCAGCAGGAGGCTCCTGCGTCATGCTCCCTTGGCGGCTCGGAACCCAGCGTCAAGATCAGCGAGGATGTCCTCAATGGACTCGAGTCCCACCGACAACCGGACGAGGTCCGGTGTCACACCGGTTGTGGTCTGCTCCGCCTCGGTCAACTGGGAATGCGTCGTCGAGGCCGGGTGAATCGCCAGGCTTCGCACGTCTCCCACGTTGGCGAGGTGGCTGAAGAGTTCCAGGCTTTCGATGAATTTCCGGCCGGCGTCAGCTCCGCCGGCGATGCCGAAAGCGATGATGGAGCCGCCGCCCTTGGGCAGGTAGCGCAGCTGTCGCTCGTGCCACCGGCTCGATGCCAATCCCGGGTACGCCACCCATGACACCTCATCTCTGGCTTCGAGCCATTCGGCCACCGCCTTCGCGTTCTGCACATGCCTCTCCATGCGCAGGCTCAAGGTCTCGAGCCCCTGCAAGAAGAGGAACGAGTTGAGCGGGGCAATCGACGCCCCGATGTCGCGCAGATACTGCAGCCGTACCTTGAGGACGTAGCGCGCCGGGAAAAGTGCTTCGGGAAGCTGTCCGAATATGAGGCCGTGGTAGCTGGGATCCGGCTCCGTGAATGCGGGGAACCGACCACTTTCCTCGTAGTTGAATGTCCCCCCGTCCACGATGACGCCGCCGATCGACGTGCCGTGTCCGCCGATGAATTTTGTCGCAGAATGCACGACGATATCGGCACCGTGCTGCAGCGGCTGTGCCAGATACGGCGTCGCAAGGGTGTTGTCCACCACGAGAGGGATCCCGCTCTCGTGCGCAAGGCCCGACACACCCTCGAAATCGAGCACGTCGCCCTTCGGGTTCCCGAGCGTTTCGGCATAGAAGGCCTTGGTATTCGGGCGGATGGCGGCACGCCACTCGTTGAGATCATCGGGGTCGGCGACGAAGGTCGTCTCGATTCCCAGCTTCGGCAAGGTGTAATGGAACAGGTTGTAGGTTCCGCCGTACAAAGAAGCGGACGACACGATGTGACCCCCATTCTCCGCCAGGTTGAGCAGCGCCAGGGTCTCCGCTGCCTGCCCACTCGCCACGGCGAGCCCGGCCACACCACCTTCGAGAGACGCCACCCGTTCCTCGAAAACCGCCTGCGTGGGATTCATGATCCTCGTGTAGATGTTGCCCAGCTCTTCCAGCCCGAAGAGGGCGGCCGCGTGCGCGGTGTCCCGGAACGTGTAGCTGGTGGTCTGGTAGATCGGGACGGCACGGGCCCCGGTCGTCGGGTCGGGTGCGGCGCCAGCATGGATTTGGCGAGTTTCAAAACCCCAGTCGGACATGGAGTCGTCTCCTTCGGTTTGGCCCGAGCGTTGGGAGCAGCACCCGGGAGCATGATCTTCACAAAGCTGACGGATTTAGTCAACTTCTTCCTTGTGACTTCTCACACCTCGACAGCCGCCAGGCCCCACGCAGGCCCTCCGCCTGCAAACGGACCCCGATGACCGTGCAACGAGATGCTATTCCGAAGATGTCGCTCTTTCCCGCTGGCTCATGGCGGTCATCGATGCGCTGGCGATCGGAATCCGCCGGCTCATAATTTCTGCGGCTAACGCGGCACTTCACGGTTGGCCTCGGTCGTATACCTCGACCGGGTGAGGGCGTCGCGGGAGAAGCGAAATCAACAGTGTGACGGACTCGTCATCTCGTCATCTCGGGCGCAGGATTTGCCGGTCTCACCCAAATTCCACTCGCACAAGCGCCTAATTCATACGACCTCGCAGACCAGAAACGCCACGACGGATTCGGCGAATCAACGCCAAAGTGCGAAAAATCGTCTTGCCGACGCCGAACCAAACGCCAAAGCAGCCGAATTTCAAGGCTGAAATAGAAACTTTTCGCTTCAGAGCGTGCATAACGGTGCTCCGTTCAGCAAGAATGTGCGCATGAACAAACGAGAACTAGCAAAGTCCGTAGCCGTGCAAGCCGATATCGAACTGAAGACGGTGGCAGCAGTCCTTGATGGATTCACCGAAGTTGTCACCGCCGTCGTGTCGAAGGGTGAGCCGGTGTCGATTCCCGGTTTCGCCAAATTCGTCAAGGTCGACCGGGCTGCCCGCATGGGTCGCAATCCCGCCACGGGAGAGACGATTCGGATCAAGGCATCCAAGAAGGCTCGCATCACGCCGGTGAAGGCATTCAAGGATGCCGTACTGGCCCCGTCCACGGCCCCCAAATTGAAGAAGGGCGCCTACCCGATTGATCCCACCGCGGTCGCCGCTGCCGGCAAGTCGGCCACCGTCGCTCCGGTCAGGGCCACTGTCGCCAAGGCGCCCGCCAAGAAAGCGCCCGTTGCGAAGAAGGTCGTCCGTCGTGCCGCCCGCCAAGAAGGCCCCGTTGCGAAGAAGGTCGTCCGTCGTGCCGCCGGCCAAGAAGGCTCCAGTGGCAAAGAAGGTCGTCCGTCGTGCCGCTCCGGCCAAGAAGGCCGTCAAGCGAGCTCGCTGATCGGCTGACTCCTTGCCGCCCCCGGCCTGCCGCAAATTGGCCAGCCGGGGGCGGCGAATCGGACCGTATGGCTGAGCCGATAGCCAAGCGTCCGCTCACACTGCCCCACGAGGACCGGCTGTCCCCCACGCACCCCGAATACCAAGAGATTCTCGTTGCACATACAGCCGCACTTCGCCAGGGATCGACGAGTTATGTTGATCCCGCCACGGGGCTGATGGTGCTCACGGCCGCGTATCTGATGGCGAGAGGCAGTTGCTGCCATTCCGGGTGCCGGCACTGTCCCTATCTGGCCTGACCCTCCGACAAAGGGGCGCCGACAACGTGTCGCGGCTTAAGCTCCTCCAACCACGCGATGAGGTGACCGGGGATTGGCGGGGAGAGCGGATATGGCGGAGGCATGAGCAACACATCACAAGGTCATGGATGGTGGTTAGCCTCCGACGGTAAGTGGTATCCACCTGAAGCCTGGACCGGACCTCAGCCACAAATGGTTGCACCGAACCCATTGTCCTACCCAAGTGGGCCATCCCAGCCGCCGGGGGTGGCATGGGTTCGAGTTCCCGCCACTCAAACCAATGGGCTTGCGGTCGCCTCGCTCATTTGCTCCTGCGTCGGCATCATTCCCTTTTTCTTTGGACTGCCGTGCGTCCTCGGCATCATTTTCGGGTTCGTCTCTCGAGGGCGTATCAAACGAGCACAGGGAGCACTGGGTGGGAGCGGCTTAGCACTCGCGGGGATCATCGTGGGCTTCAGTCTCATTGGGATTTTCTTCGTGATCCTGATCCTGATCGCCGCCTTCGGACACCTGCACTCCTGTGTTGGCGATACCGGTCGATCTAACTGCCGGGTGAACTGATACCTACTCTCCCCGGAGGCTCTGGGCCTCGAAGGTCACCACGGCGTCGTCGAGCGGGAGGATCACGTCGGGGCTGCACGAACTGGTGCGACTCGGCGACCAGGCGCACGGCCGTGCCCCAGGCGGTGAAGCCGACGGCGTGACGGGCGAAGTGCATCGGACCCTCCGTCACCTTCACCTGGACGACGCCCTGACCGCCCACGTCGAGGGCGGAACGCTGCATCCGCTCCATGGCTGACTCCCGAGCCGAATACATGGCTTCGGTGAAGTTGGTGAGCTCGATGTTCTGCGTCTTCTGCTTCATCGCGTCCCCAGCCGACCGGCGGGGGGCATAGGCAAAACTGGCGCCGAAGGCCAGGCCCACGGGCAGCCATCCGGCGCCCTTGAGCAAGGTGAAGTCACGGGCCGAGAGATCGGACACGAACGGGGCTGCCGGGATGGGCCCCGCCGTCGAGCGGACGTACGGCCGTCCCGATCAGTTCCACGTCGATGTGGTGCGTGCGCACCTCGACCTCGACCCGCACCCCCACCACGCCGTGGCCGTGCGACCTTGATGCACTCGTCCCTGAGCTGCTCCGACGCCCCCTTGACGGCAGCGTTGTGGGCCACCGAGGCGACGACGATCTCCCCTTGCCCCCAGTTCCACACTCCGACGGGCACGGAGACGACCGAGACGCCACAGACCAGATCGACCGGCTCCCAGCCGGCCCCGTGCAGGAGCAGCGCCTCGTCGATGGAGAGGTCGGAGGTCACGCCCCGCGTCCGTGGAGGGCGGCGCAGCGGTGGCGAGCGACTTGGCCCCGCTCAGCATCTCGGCCCTGGCGTCGATCGCCGCGCCGTCGCTCATGTGAGCCGCACCGTGGGCCGGGGCGGCGGCACGACGTCGAAGTCCTTGAAGCGGCGCATGCGATTTCCCCGCAGGGTGCAGTCGATGACCTCGTCGCCCTGGGACAGCTCGCGCTTGACCACCTCGATCCGGGCGCCGTGCAACAGTGTCGCCCGAGAGCTGCTGGCGCACGTGCTTGCGGGCCAGCTGTCGCACGGCCATGTGCGCCTTGCTCACCTGCTCGACCTCGTAGGGCGACGTGGGACCGCCCCAACCCCGGCTCCCCTCCATCAGGTACTCGGTCATGCAGTAGGCCCACACCCGCACCGAGGCCATGGTGGCCACCACGCCCACAGGCATGAACCCGGCCTCGATCGACTTGGTCAGCCGCTGGCCCGCCAGGTAGGTGGTCCACGGCACCCCGCCGGCGGGGGCGGACCGTCCTCGACCTTGACCGCGGTGCCCAGGAAATGGAATTCGGTCGTTCCCGTGTCCGCCAGGTTGGTCACGCGGTCGACCACGCCGATCACGCCGTGGGCGCCGATCGACTGTGGCCTCTTCCAGCATCCGGCTGTAGGCCGATCCGTATCCCTCGCGACCATGCCTCTTCGACCCAGGTCTGCTCCAGGTTCTGGCCCCACATGCGGTGCTCGTTCGACACGAACCCGTGGGGGCAGCGATACGTCTCGACGTAGGCACCGTTGTTCTGCGCCCCCGCTGCGATACGGGTTGATGCCCGCGCATGTAGCCCGAGCCCGCCCCGTACCAGCCCCACCGCATGACGCAGAATCCCTGCACCGAGCCCGACCGGCTGCAGCCCGAGATCGAGGCAGGCCGCGAAGTCGGGCACCGTGAGGCCCGAGGAGAACGGCGGACGACTCGAGGCGGCGAACGGCCGCTTCGGGAAGGTCGGCGAGCGCCGGTCGCTCATCAGTTGTCGAGCGAGATGATGGTGATCGGCTTGGGCAGCGTGACCTCACCGGTCGTCTTGGTCACCGCCGTGCCCAGGGCCAGGAACTCGATGGTGTGCGAGCCCCACTGGTGCGACTTCTCCTCGAGCCGCACGCCCACGATGCCGCTGGCGTTGAGCTGGCCGGCCTCGTCCTGCATGCGGGTCATGGCCAGCTCCCGCGCCTCGTAGAGCGCCTGGGTGAAGTTCGGCAGCTCCACGTTCTGGCCCGACCGAGCCCAGCGCCTGGGTGAGCTTGCGATGGGCGATGTGGTAGACGCAGGTCCCCATCACCAGACCCTGGGGCACGTGGCCCGGTCTGCATGAGCGTCCAGAAGTCCTGACCCGAGAGATCGGAGGTGAAGGGCTTCCCCTGCGCGTTGCGGTAGGAGTTGCCGTCCTCGGCCTTGACCGCGGTGCCGAAGGCGATGAACTCGGCCGAGTCGTTGCCCCACTCGTAGTAGTTGACGTCGAGACGGACTCCGACCACCCCATCGGCACCGAGTTCCTCCGCCTCCTCTTCCATGCGGTTCATGGCCAGCTCGCGGGCCGTGTACATGGCTTCGGTCAGTTTGGTGAGCTCCTGGCTCTCTCCCCACTTCCGAGTCTGCAGGCCGATGTGGTAGATCGACGACCCCATAACGAATCCGAGCGGGTGGAAGCCGGCCTCCTTCACCAGGAGGAACTCGTTGACCGACAGGTCCGAGGTGAAGAGCCCGTGTTCGAGCTCTTCGAGTCGATGGGCGGCATCCTTGGGCAGATCCTGAGGCTGAGGCTGAGTCACGACGACTCTCCGATCACAATGTTCTCTAGGGCGAGCCGCGTCTGCTCGCTGTGGGACGCTTCGTTGTGCAAAATGGTGAGGAGGCGGGTCAGCCAGGCGTCCATTCCCACCTGCTCGCTGCGGATGCGGATACCCCCGGAGGCGTGGCCGATACTGCACCGTACCGTGGCGCCGTCGACATCGGCCCGCAGGGTGTCGTCCCCCAGGATGATCTGCACGGACTTGATCTCGTCGGACTTGCGGAAGCGCCCGCCGGCCCGCTCCACCGAGATACGGCCACCCAGCACGTCGGAGAGCTGCGCCACCAGCAGTTTGAGCATGATGCGCGAGTCCGTGCTGTTGGACTGCAGCGACGAGATGGCCATGGAGAGGTCGAAGGCGTCGTCCCCCGCTGCGCCGGCCGGCTCCATGGTCATCGGTGGCATTGTACTCCCTGACCATTTGTGGCGCGGCTCCGGCGGTCATCAGTCGCATTGTAGTGCCCGACCTGGGAGAAGACCCAGCGCCGCACCGGCCGGCCGCGCCACGTTCGCCGTTGTCGCAGGTGGGGCGTGGCTCACAGATGACGACGGGAATCGTGCGCTCGGTCTTGTCCTGGTAGCCGCCATAGCCCTTGTAGGCCCGGACAATCTGCGGCCATAGCTCCGTTCGCTCGCTCTGCCGAGGCGGTGCGGGCCCGGAGCTTGCGGGTCTCCCCCTCGATGAGGATCTCGACGTCGGGATTGGCCGTCAGTTGCCGTACCACTGGGATCGCGGTCGTCGCCGCCCTTCGACGCCACCAGCACGACCCGGTCTCGTCGTGGACCGGTGCGGTGAGCACAGTGGTCCTGGTCCGGCCCGTCTTGCGCCCGACAGTACGCAGCTCGACCACCGGCATCCCGAAGGCGGTGCGCAAAACCCTGCCCGGCTGAATACGCAAGATGGCATGGTGGACTCGCAGCTCATGACCTTGAAACCGAGATCAGTGATCGATTGCTGCAGGCTCATCGCCTGCGCCGGCAGGGGAATCGACTGCGCGAAGTGGAAGACATCGTCGGGGTCGTAACGACCTCTTCACCTTCTTGAGCCGGGGCAAGTTCGCTCCGTAGTACGCCTCGGCCCAGTTGGGCAGCGTGGGATCGATGTAGTTCTGGTACGAGCCCTGCGCATACGGAGCGAAGCCGCTCTGGGTCTGCTCCAGCCAGTTTGCGCGCGCGGCGACGACCGTCGGCGGACGGGCTCGCGCTGGCGTAGGTGACGGAGTACTGGGCACACGCGATGGCGTCGCGATGCACGAACGCCGTGTCGCCTGCGGCCACCTGGCTGATGACTCCCCCGTAGCTGTCGAAGACGATGCCACCCCCCACCCCGGGCACCTCGCTGCCCAGGGCCTCCACTGCGTCGATCATCGCCGCCGTTCCCGACGCAGGAAGCGGCTTGCTCGATGATACGTCGATTTCGCCGTGAAGGCCGAGCGGGACAACGTCCCGCCCTGGATTGCGTGTGGGCAGGTGGCACTGGCCCACCGTCAACCCCTCGCACCCCGCCTCGATCATCATGGCCCGCAGGTAGTCCTCAGGCCCGACGAATCGGTAGCGTCGGCGCCGCCCCGACGGCGGAGAGCAAGGGAGCCAGGGCACTCGAACAGGCGGCCGTCGATCCGGCGAACACCCCGGTCACCTTCAAGAACCCCCCACCGCCGGTGCCGTTCGAGGCCAGCTGGCAGTTGGACCACAGCTCGTTGGGCGCCGTGGGAATCCAGCGCAGCCACGCATCGAGCACGGTCGCGGCCTCGCCCCAGGGCCACTCGAGTGTGAACAGCGTCACGCTCGGGATCGGATGGACGGTGAAGGTGAACGACGTCACGATCCCGAAGTTGCCACCTCCGCCGCCCCGGCTGGCCCAGTACAGGTCGCGTTGCTGCGCGGGCGAGCAACGGCGCAGCGACCCGTCGGCGGTCACGATCTGCAGCGACGCGATGTTGTCGCACGTCATGCCGTACGCCCGTCCGAACACACCGATCCCTCCGCCGAGCGCCAGCCCGGCAATGCCGACGGTGGGACACGAGCCGCCCGGAAGGAGGAGTCCAGAGGCCCCCAATTGGCTGTAGATGTCGATCAGCTGCGCGCCAGCGCCGACCGTGGCCAGTTGCATCCCGAGTTGAACCGAGACCCCGTTGAGGGACGAGACATCGATCACCAGTCCGGGGCACGACGAGTAGCCGGCGTAACTGTGACCACCCGACCGAGCCGCCAACTTGTACGCCGTGGGCCCGGGCGTAGGCCACGCAACGCTGCACATCGGCCGCGGTGGCGCAGTAAGCGATGGCCGCCGGATGCGAGCGCGAGCACCTCGTTGAAGAGCAGGGAGTCGTTCGCGTAGGAGGCAGCACCAGGAACCACCAAGCTGCCGCTCAACATTCCAGCCAACACGCTCCACTGCGCGGCCCGGCCCTTTGTCCCGGTCCTGCTCGCCGTGGTCGACGTGGTCGTCCCACCCGCTTGGGAGTGGCCGGAGTCGGTCGAGCAGGCAGCGGCGAGACCCCCGACCAGAGCGGTAGCGCCGATGCCGCCCGCAACGACGCCGGCGCGGCGCAGGAAGGCTCGACGGTCGATCGCCGCTTCTCTTTCGGGCATCGGAGTGGACGATAGCCCTGCCTCCCGGCAATCTCGGGACACAACTCAGTTCATCTCCCCCTACCCAACGTGGCTAGAACGCAACACCGCCCCCGGGAGGGGACGTCGTTGTCGTCGAGGGTGGCTGCGTCGTCGTGGTCGTCGGTGGCTGCGTCGTCGGTGGTTGCGTCGCCGGTGGTTGCGTGGTCCGTGGTTGCGTGGTCGGAGACGACGAGCTTGGCGGTGAGGTCGACGACGTTACCGGGGGCGTCGTGCCCTTCGTCGACGAGGAATGGGAAGTGGATGCACTGGGCGCCTTTGTCGGCGCGGCGGGAATACTGGTGCTCCCTCCAGTTGCCGGGGAGGATGTGGTCGGTGCCGCGGCTGACGCCGACGACTTGCCATTGGACAGCACGGCGAACCAGTCGTTCTCGACCCCTTCCCCACTGGCTTGGCCCTTCTTCTTATCGCTCACGAACGTGTAGAGGGCATGACGGTGGAAGAAGACCTGCAGGCGCCCGCCCCCGACATGAACGACGGAAAGACCCTTGACGCCCGACGGCGCCTGGAGATGGGTGACCCCCTCGGGCAACAGCAGCGGCGGCCACACCTTGGCGCAGGCTTCGGTGCAGGTTGCTTTGCCAGAGGGGTCGACCATATAGCGGTAGACCGTCCGGCCTGCTCTCGTCGCCAGCACTTTGCCGATGTTGGGAACGACAACAGTCTCAAGTGTCAGCACTTTGGGCAAGCCCTTGGCAGAAGCCGGCGCAGAAGAGGCGAATGTGCTCAAGGCCAAGGTGCCTGTAGCGAGAGCGCTCGCACTAAGAATGAGCGCGGCCCTTGTTCGGCCGCCCATTGCGCTGGCATTGCGCCCGCGGCCACGTCCAGTCCCTGAAGCCATGTTCTGACGTCCTTTCATTGGTCGTCAGTAGTACGGCGCAGGGAGTCAGGAGGATTGGACCAGACGTGCAAGCAAGGTGGTCGATTGGAATTGCAAGAGGCGGAGCAACGCCTCGGTTGAGGGCTCTCAGCCCATAGACGTCGCCGCTCTATCTAACGCAGGAGGTTGCCCAGCAACCCGCCGGCGGCTCCGGCGGCGACATCGTCGCCGCGGCCCCCGTTGTCAGGAAGGAAGGGCTCAATCGCGCCGGCCAATATTGCGACCGGCATCGACTGCAACCAGATCCGGCCGGGGCCGGTCAGGACGGCGAAGTGATGGCCGTCCTGGCCCAAGTAGCGGTTCACCAGTCCGGGCACGCGCTCCACCCTGAACTGGACGGAGGCCTGGAAAAGACCGACGTGGCCCGGATGCACCCTCATGCTCTGCCCGGCCTGGAGATCGAAGGCCAGCACCTCGCCCGAGAGATCGACCCAAGCCCGACCCGTCCCACTCAGCTTTTGCAGGAGAAAACCCATACCTCCGAAGATGCCGCCCCGGAACGACTGCTGAAACCCGAGACCGAGCTCCACCCCGGGGACCGCGGCCATGAATCCGTGGCGATGGACCAGGAACTCGTTGCCGGCGCCAACTTCGACGGGGACGATGTGGCCCGGCAATTTGGAGGCAAACGAAATGGATCCAACCCCGCCCTGAGCGGTGTAGGTGGTCAACAAGAAGGTGCTGCCGCCGACCGCCCGCTTGACCGCTCCCATGAGACCCTTGCCGGCCAAGCCTCCGCCGGCCCCGGTGCTGAAGGTGATGGCGTCGGTCATCCAGCTGAATTCTCCCGCCTCGGACACGACCGACTCACCTGGCTGCAGCGAGAGCTCCAGTACCTGCATGACAGTTCCGTGAATCGTTTCGTCCATGATGACCTCCTCGGCCGCCGACGTTGCTGGTGACACGAGCGTAGCGGCCGACCATGGAGTTTTCCTGGCTCACGCCGGAAGCGAGCCATCCCCCATGAATTCGAAGAGGCGCAGGTCTGGATCGAGTGGACTCGCGTCGCCCGAATCTCCGCGGGCGAGCCGGTTGCACCCGACGCTGAGAACAGTGCCCGGCGGCGCCACGAAGGACACCTCTTCGAACCCTACGTCGGCAAACCACCCTCGCACCGAAGGGGTCAGGTCAGGGGGGCGGCGATGACGGGTCCAGATAACCGTTCCCTCCGGCGCACAGAACGATGGCATCCTCGAGACGGTTCCCCGAATATCTTCCTCAGTGACATTCCCGAACACGCCACAGATGAGCACCAGATCAGCTGGGACAAACGGGGCATACGAGCGCACCAGCGAGGCATCCCCCTCGACCACCGCGATCTGTTCACTCACGCCGAAATCGGCCGCCCGCCGCCGAGCGAATGCCACCAGGGAGGGGTCACTCTCGACCAGGCGCGCTCGCACGTCGGAGCGTCGCACATGGTCGGCCACGACGTCGATCACATCGCGCCCCTGTCCCGCGCACATGCTCACGATCGAGACCGGTCCCGCGAGAGCGCGGTCGAGCGCCGTCCGCACGCCGTCTTGGACCAGTCGAAGTCGAAAGGACAGCGCCGAGTCTGGGTCTTCGTAGGACTCATGCCAGCGCACCCAGTGCTCCTCATTCATGGTGTGCACCGTAATTGCTCCGCTGTTCCCCGCTTCGGGCGTGTCGCCATCGTAGGGTGGGTGGGTGATCAAGTACCTGGGATCCAAGCGACGCCTCATTCCCGTGCTCGCCGAGATCTGCGCGGCCTCCGGCGCCCGCACCGCACTCGATCTCTTCACCGGCACGACACGCGTCGCGCAAGCCTTCAAAGCCCAGGGCGTCGAGGTCACCGCGGTCGACACGGCCCGCTACGCCCATGTCTTCGCCCAGTGCTACATAGAGTCCGACCCGGCCGCAGTCGACCTGACGGCGCTTACGGCAGCCATCACCCATCTCAATTCGCTGGCCGGCACGCCTGGATACGTCCACGACATCTTCAGCAAGCAAGCGCGCTTCTTCCAACCGTTCAATGCTGCCCGGATAGATGCCGCTCGTGATGTCATCGCCCGCGACTACGCGGAGTCGCCGCTGTACCCGATCCTCTTGACGAGCCTCATCGAGGCGGCGGACCGGGTGGATTCGACCACAGGCGTGCAGATGGCATACGTGAAGCAGTGGGCGCCGCGCTCGGCCAACCCCTTGACGTTGCGCGTGCCCGCCCTCTTGCCTGGCCGGGGGCACGCGGTGCGTGGCGACGCGCTGGTGGTGGCGAGCCAGTTGGGGACGTTCGATCTGGCGTATCTCGACCCGCCTTACAACCAGCATCGCTACTTCACCAACTACCACGTGTGGGAGACCCTCGTGGCCTGGGATGCGCCGGAGCCGTACGGCGTGGCGCGCAAGCGGATCGACGCGAGGGATCCCGCCACGAGAAGCGCGTTCAATTCCAAGCGCACCATGCCCGACGCCTTGCGGTCTGTGGTGAGTGATGTCGACTGCGAACTACTCGTGCTGTCGTACAACGACGAATCATGGTTGGCCGTCGAGGAGCTCGAGACGCTGTGCAGCCAGGGACGATCGGTCGCCACGCTGGCTTTTGACTCGACCCGTTACGTGGGTGCCCGGATCGGGATCTTCGACCCTTCCGGCGTGAAGGTGGGCCAGGTGTCGCATCTTTCCAATCAGGAGCTCGTAGTGATCGCGGGAGAGGCGGCATTGGTGCAGCGAGTGGTAGAGGCAGTCGAGCGATTGGGCACTGCGTCCGGAGTCGCGTCGGGACGCAGGTCAGGTGCGGGTTCGGGGCTCAGGGTAGGGGCCCTGGGCCGGACTCTCCAAGAGCAGCCGCATGGCCGCTCGGGGGGCGGTCCCAACTCCGGCGCTGGGGATCGGCTTCAATAGGCGAGGTGACAACCGCCCACCATCATTACGCACGGTTGGAGGACACCGATCTTTCTGCGCGGATGTCGAAAGATGAAGAGGCCAAACGGCTCCAAAAGGCGCAACTCCGGGTGCTCCACCTTCGCCTCATCAACGGCGGACAACTCACCGGCGGCAAGTTGGGCCCTCCCGTCTGCATCGTCTTTGAAGGATGGGATGCGGCCGGCAAGGGAGGCGCCATCAAGCGGCTGGTCGAATCGCTCGATCCGCGCCACGTCCACATCGCGCCCTACGGTGCGCCGACCCCTGACGAGCTGCGGCACCACTTCTTGTGGCGCTTCTGGCCACCGCTGCCCGGCTGGGGCGGCATGACCATCTTCGACCGGAGCTGGTACGGCCGGGTACTGGTCGAACGGGTGGAAGATCTGGCCACTGAGGTGCAGTGGCGGCGGGCCTATGACGAAATCAACGACTTCGAGCACACGCTGGCCGAAGAAGGCATGGTGGTGATCAAGCTCTGGCTCCACATGTCGCACGAGGAGCAGCTGCGCCGCTTCGAGCGACGGCGCGACGATCCGCTCAAGTCGTGGAAGCTCACGGATGAAGACTGGCGGAACAGGGAGAAGCGTCCCCAGTACAACGAAGCAGTTGCTGACATGCTCCGCCTCACCGACGGCCCCTTGGCCCACTGGGACGTCATCTCCTCGGAGAACAAGCGCAACGGTCGGGTCGAGGTCATCGAGACCGTCATCCGGCGCATGGAGGAGGGGATGGCTCGTTGGGGTATCAAGGTGCCGTCGTCCGACGACGAGGAGGAGGAGCGGACGCAAGCCGCCCTGGCATTCGACGATGCCGACGTCCAGTCGGACAGTCAGGGGAATGGGGCCGGTGCGGCAGCGGAGGCGGAGGCGGAGGCGGTCATCACTGCAGCGGGCAGACATTCAGCTCGGAGCTGACTCCAGCGTGGCACCAGGATTGAATGGCTCCCGTTACGGGATCACTATCCCCTTCGACGGGATACCCCTCCATGACCACAAGGGCTTGTACGCGCGCCTGCGCGAGCTCGCCTACACCGACCTCTGGTCCGCCGAGGTGGATGGGGCCGACGGCTTCACTCCCCTCGCCCTTGCCGCCGCCTGGGAACCCACGTTCAATCTCGGCGTTGCCATTACGCCGGCGTATACACGCGGACCCGCCACGCTGGCGCAGAGCATCGCCTCTCTCGCCGACGCCGCGCCAGGCCGATTCGCGTTCGGCCTGGGGGCATCGTCTGAAGTCATTGTGGCCGGCTGGAACGGCTTGGCATTCGAGAACCAGTACAAGCGTGTGCGCGACACCCTCCGCTTCCTTCGCCTTGCCCTCACGGGCGAGAAGGTCACGCAGGCCTACGAGGGGTTCTCGGTCACCGGTTTCCGGCTGACCCGAGTTCCCGAGCAGCGGCCACACCTCTACGTAGCGGCCCTGCGGCCAGGCATGTTGCACCTCGCGGGGAAGGAGGCCGATGGCGTAATCCTGAATTGGTTAGGCCCCGACGACGTACCCACCTCAGTAGCCGAGATCGAGGCGGCAGGCGGCGAGGGCAAGGAGGTCGTAGCCCGGATTTTCGTGATCCCCTCCGAAGACGACGAGATGGTGCGCGCCGTCGCCCGTCGCATGATCACGGCCTATATGAACGTCAATGCCTACGCCGAATTCCAGCGATGGTTGGGGCGAGGACCGGCCCTGCAGGGAATGTGGGATGCCTGGGCCGCGGGAGATCGCAAGGGAGCACTGGCGGCCATTCCCGACGAAGTCGTCGACGAACTCGTCGTCCATGGGTCATTCGCACAGTGCCGGGCCACGATCAAGCGCTACATGGACAACGGCGTCACCATTCCTGCGCTGGCCATCTTCGCCGCTCGGCGTCGATCTCAGCGACGCCCTGGTCAACCTCTCCCCTTCGGCATTCTGAGCCCTCGTTCAGGTGTCGATGGTGAGTGACTCGAGCAGGTCGGCGAACTGGCGCTGTGCCTCTATTCGTCTGGTCGGGATGTGCTCGGTCGGGACCTCGGTCGGCGTGTACCCCTTGAGCACGCGGCGCGCCACGGTCTGTCGGTGTACCTCGTCGGGGCCGTCGTAAAGCCGAGCCGCCCGCGCCGCCCGGTACATCGCCTCCAGCGGCAAATCGGAGGAGTAACCGAGTGAGCCATGCACCTGGAGCGCCCGGTCGATGACGTTGTAGAGCACCGCAGCGCCGTAGTACTTGATCATGGCGATCTCCACCCGGGCGGCCGCCTGCCCCTCCTGGTCCATCTTCCACGCCGCGTGCAGCGTCATCAGCCGGGCGGCCTGCATTTCGGCCAGTGAGTCCGCGACCCAGTTCTGGATCGTCTGCTTCTCGGCCAACACCGATCCGTGCGCGTACCGGGAGACGGCCCGCTCACAGAGCATGTCGAAGGCGCGACGCGATTGGCCCAGCCACCGCATGCAGTGGTGGATACGTCCTGGCCCGAGCCTCTTCTGCGCCAACTGGAACCCGTCACCCTCGCGGCCAACCAGGTTGGCGACCGGTATGCGCACATCGCGGTAGACGATCTCTGCGTGGTTACCGAAGCGTCCGTACGGCGTATGGGGGTCCTCCATCGTGGCGACGTCGCGCACGATGTCCACGCCTTCGGTCTCTACGGGGACGATGAGCATGGATGAGCCTTGATACGGGTGGACATCTGGATTGGTGACGGCCATCACAATCAGGAAATCGGCTACGGAGCCATTGGTGGTGAACCACTTGTGTCCGTTGAGGACGTACTCGTCGCCGTCACGGATCGCCGACGTTGTGAGCAGGGTGGGATCGGAACCGGCCGTATTGGGCTCGGTCATGGAGAATGCACTCCGGAGATCGCCGTCGAGTAGTGGTTGCAACCACTTGCGCCTCTGCTCGTCGTTGCCGGTCGTCTCGATGCCGACCGCAAGGAGCTCGGCGTTTCCCGAATCCGGCGCATTATTGCCAAAGACGACTGGTGCGAGTGGTGATTGACCGAGAATCTCGTGCATCAGACCGAGACGGACCTGCCCGAACCCCATGCCGCCGAGCTCAGGCGGTAAATGCGCCGCCCAGAGGCCCTGCTCCTTGACCTGCTCTTGAAGGGGGCGAATGACGAGGCGGACTTGGTCATATGTGAGGTCGAGTGTCTCGAGGGGGAAGACCTCCTGACGCACGAATGTACGCATCCACTCGAGCTTCTCCTCGAATTCGGGCTCCGTCGAAAAGTCCCAGGCCATCAATTCCTCTTTCGTGGGTTGACTCCGGTTTAGCACCCCTTTGTCCCCCCATTCGCTGCCGAACTCAAGGCCAGCTACCGGCAGAGCGCACCTGGCCGCTACCGTGTTGCCGTGCCCAACTCAATCCCACTGACCCTTCGCACCGGTTCGCCTCACCAAACGACCCCTGCGACCCAAGGTCCTTTGACTGAAGCCGAACGGGCGGTTGTCGCAGCCGCCGAGAATGCCCTGCTGGACGAGCGGCGGCTTTTGACGGCGGAGGAGATCACGGCGCTGGCCTCTTTGCCCGATGGCGCGGTCATGGCGCTCGCCTCTTTAGCCCATCAGGTCCGGCTTGCGTGGTGTGGACCCGAGGTGGAGATAGAGGGAATTCTCTCGGCCAAAACCGGAGGTTGCCCGGAGGATTGCCATTTTTGCTCGCAGTCCTCTCGATTCGACACGCCCGTGAAGGCCACCCCGTTCCTGAAGACCGAAGACGTCCTCGCGGCCGCTCGCGAGACGAAAGCGCTCGGAGCATCCGAGTTCTGCATTGTGTTGGCCATCCGCGGCCCGGACGAGCGAACGATGGAGCGCCTTCTCGAACTCGTCCCCCTGGTGGCAGAGGAAACGGGGCTCAATGTGGCGGTGAGTGCCGGCGTCCTTACCGAGGATCAAGCCCGGCGCCTCGCTGCAGGTGGCGTCCACCGCTACAACCACAACGTGGAGACGTCACGCTCCTACTTTCCGTCGGTCGTCACCACGCACACGTGGGACGAGCGAGCGGACACCTGCCGTCTTGTGCGTGAGTACGGGATGGAGCTCTGCTGCGGCGCACTCATCGGCATGGGCGAAAGCGACGCGCAACGGGTCGAGTTACTCGTGCAACTTCAGGAACTGGACCCGACGGAAGTGCCCCTCAACTTTCTCAATCCCCGTCCCGGTACGCCGCTCGGGGATCGCCCCGTCGTGGACGCCTGGGAGGCCATCCGGTGGATCGCACTCTTTCGCCTCGCCCTGCCTTCGGTGATTCTCCGCTACGCCGGCGGCCGCGAGGTCACCCTACGTGACCTCCAAGCAATCGGCATGACAGCAGGCATCAACGCCCTCATTGTCGGCAACTACCTCACCACGCTTGGTCGCTCCTCTGACGAGGATCTCCAGATGCTGGCTGATCTGCGCATGCCTATCGGGGCGCTCACTGCCGCTATCTAAATGCTGCTATCTCCTGCCATCTAAATGAGCGAGGTAGCTGCGCACCACTCCTTCTGCACCGGCTGCGGCCGTCCGACGCCCGTCTGCGCAGGTTGCGGTCGGCCCTTCGACCCGCCAAGGTTCTGCCCTGAGTGTGGGCGCCGGATGACGGTCAGTGTGATCCCGACCGGATGGAGCGCACGTTGCCGCGATCATCCGGCACTCCATTCGGCCTAGGAAGAGCAGGCGCGAAAGAGCCCCCCTTCCCCATCGTCCGCGGCAATTCCTCCGATAGCGAACCCACAGAAGTATCAACGCCGCATGGGCGCCGTGGCAGGCCTCCGCCACGTCGGCGACGGCGCCGACGTCATTCGATGGCCATGCGGCCCTTGGAGGGACACGACGCCATCGGCGCTCCCTTTCATCGACCAGCCCAGCTCATGCACCGCATGGTGATGCCGTCCGCACAATGTGAGGAGATTGGAGAGGTTCGTCTCGCCGCCCAGCTCCCGCGGCACCATGTGGTGGACCTGCGTGAAGTCGGTGAATCCGCAGCTCGGGAATCGGCAACCTTTGTCTCTGCGATCGATCTCGATGCGCTGAGCCCTCGTCGGACTTCGTCGTGCTCGTTTCTGGTCGAGAATCGATCCGTCCTTTCGCTCCAGCGAGAAGACGACCTTGGCGTCGCAGGCCAGGCGACGTGCCACTTCGCGAGAAATCGGGCCAACACCCGCCAACGCCGCGATGCCACGCGGATTTTCGCCGGTCAAGAGGTCCAAATCGGCGTGCACCACCAGGGTTGGGCGAAATCTGGGCGGAACCCGAGCGCCACTGCCGGAGTAAGGGCTTGGAGTCGGCATCGGACCCAACGTCCACCCGACACAAATTGATGAACGAGTCATAGAGCCGCTGATCGAACGAGCGGTAACCGCCCGTATCCCGTTCAGCGCCCCCTGAATTTTTCGACTCTGTAACGCCCTCCGCTGCCTCCCATGACACTCGGGCGACCAGGGCGGCCTTGGCCCAGGCGTAGTCGTCCTTGGTGAATGCAGCGAACATCGACCCCGTCGCCATCGCCGCGGCCGACCCGCCGACCGAGGTCGACGCACAGCTCGAGCAATGGTCGAATTGCCGGGCGGCCGCGGAATCAGTGGTCCCACGATGAGAGGTGGCCAACTCCTTGATCTGCTTCACGGTCCAGTGCACCGCCGCATCGGCCAGATCGGCGTCGGTATCGGGCTGGGCGACCTCGGCAAGCGGTGCCACCGCATCGAGCGAGAGCTGGCCCTCGGCCAGTGCGCCGGCCAGGTGTGGCAGCGACTCGAGCTTGCTTGCGGCACGGACCCATGTGGCGGCTGTTGTGCTGCTGACCTGGCACCGTTCCGTGAGCCACGCCGCCATCGATACGGCTCCATCCCCCCGCCATGACTCGGTTGTTCGAACGCGGCGATGTCGCCCAGCAAAGCCCGCTGACTCGCGCAGATGGCCTGATTGTGTGAAACCATGCTCGCTGCCAGCTCTCGAGACTTGTCGTCGCCGCCGGAAGCACGGCAGGGAGGGCGCCTGCGCATCCGAAGCGGCGGCGGCGCCGTCCGCGACGGTGTTCGGGATTCTGGATTTACGACCATGCAAGGACCTTGCACTGGGGTTGTGACATCGACCCGGGGGACACGTACTCGACCAGCTACCTGGTGGTTTCCGTCGACAAGTCGGTGCGCGACAATGGAGTATGGACACGATCGGCGTGGTTGACACGATGTTCGCCCGCTATGACATGGGCGGCGAGGCCCTCGATGCGCTGAAGCAATGCCCGGGCTACGGCACCCGCTTCACCACCATTCGCCGCACCGTTCCCGGTTTCAAGGATCTGGCGGTAGCGGCCAAGAAGCTCATCGAAGAGGAGGGGTGTCGCATCATTGTGGCGCTCGGCATGCCCGGGAAGGAACCCGTCGACAAAGTGTGTGCCCACGAGGCCTCGACCGGAATAATGACGGCTCAGCTGATGACGAACACCCACATTCTCGAGGTGTTCGTGCACGAGGATGAGTCAGACGATACGGCAGTGCTTGCTTCGGTATTTAAGAATCGCTCGCGGGATCACGCCGTCAATGCGTATCTCATGCTCTACGACCCCGAGAAACTCATCGCCCGTGCCGGTCAGGGTGTTCGTCAAGGCTTCGGGGACGCCGGACCACTCACGTTCTAGCCTTTGGTCGCAAGATCGGCCCGGTCAGAGTGCCCGACCGGAGCCACCGCGGCCACGCCCTCCGCACCCCGCGCTCCTCGGCCGGCGGCGCCGGCGGCGCGAGCGGTGCGCAGGGCCACCTCAGCATTATCACGGACCCTCTGTTCCGACGCGCACCGGTCCACCGAGTACCCACCGCAGTGGCGTGTGCAGAATCAACGATACGAACGTCGTCGCGACGACAGCCGTCCCCACATAGAACGTCGCCGTTCTGATCGGCCACGGGAGATGAGCTCCGCCCACGAAACCCGAATAGAGAGCGGCGCGGATCATATTGATGAAGAGGACGTGGCACAGATAGAAACCGCCCGTCAGCTCGGCCAGGTAGGTGAGCGAGGGCCGACGCAGCCGACCGAACCCGAGTCCGAGTCCAACCCTGACGCGAGTCAATAGGCCTCCTCGAGGGTATGGACTGGCCGCGCTTCTGACCTTGACGGGGCCGCCGCCCACCCCGCTCACCTCGGAGCGCCCTGACCAAACCACGCTCAGCGCGAACACACCGGCGATGGCACCAAACGACCAGGCAACCGCGATCGGTTCGTAAATGTCCGAAGCCGACCCGGTACTGGCGCCTAGGGCTATGACGATGGAGTACCAGAGGACCGTTCCCGCACCCACGACGCCGCTGCCGATGATGACCCAGCGAGACCACCGGCGCACGAAATTGAACACGGCTTCGAAGTGATATGCAGCGAGCATCCCGGCGACGAAATAGACCTGGTAACTGACCAGGTTGCGTGACCACACCCATTTCGATCCGATGTCGTGGACGAAATGACCGATCACGCCGATTTGTGGGTGGTAGTGGAGATCGGTGCCGATGAACAAGGCGATGGCGAGACTGATCGACATGATCAGCACGTGTTGTCGGGTCGACGTCGACTTCAACAATTTCAAGAAGAACGGGAAGACAAGGTAGAACTGGAAGAGCACGACTATGACGTACAGCTGGTAGTAGCCGAGCCGCAGATCGCTCCAGAAATACTCGTTCCACTGGTTCCACCTACCTCCCGGCCTCAGGATGGTGAAGAGCACGTAGATACCAGTCCAGGCGAGGTAGGGAATACCGATCTGTACGTACCTCCGCAGCCAGAACCTCGCGATAGAGCCGGGCCGCGTCAACTGGGCGTAACACACCACAAGCCCCGTGAGGAAGAAGAATGCATTGCGGGTGAAGTGCAGAACCGTGATGAATCCAGTTCCTATGACGTTGTTCGCCATGTCGGTCCAGAGCAAGGAGTGCTGCCCCAGAACGCAGGCGCACACCGCCACCCGGAACAAGTCGAACATGGTCAGGTAACCGGCAGGCGCCGGACCGTGGCCTCGACCAGCATCGATCGGCAAGAGCTGCGATTCAGTTGCTTGCGAGACCATGTGCGAACATCCTGCCCCACGTTCCTGTACGGAGGATCACAAGTATCTTGGAAAATGGTGAGAATGAGCTGCGTTCACCGTGAATGCCCTCGTACACCCCATCCACCAGGCGGTATATCTCGTCATATCTCCCCGCCGTCCCATGAGGCCGGGGCCCGTCGGGGGCCCAGTTACGACCTTCTCCCGCAGGTCTGGCCCTCGTTCGAGCGGCGTAGGCTGAAGAGTGCGACCGCCCGGCGGAAGCGGGGGTATTGAAGGGGGAGGCAAGAGCACGATGATCAACGGACAAGCGGCGTGACCAGCTGGAACTACGCGGATGTGTGGGAAGCAGTGGCCGATGCGCAGCCTGATGCCCCTGCCATCGTCCAGGGTGACCATCACCTCAATTGGCGTGAGTTCGACCGGGGCGCCGACGGGATTGCCCAGTACCTCCTCGACCGCGGTGTGAGCCAGCAGGAAAAGGTGGCACTTTACCTTTACAACTCTCCTGAGTATCTCCAGGCCAGTTTCGCCGCCATGAAGATCGGTCTGGTCCCGGTCAATACCAACTATCGCTATGGCGACGACGAGCTCAGCTACCTCTGGACAAATGCCGAGGCGGTGGCCGTCGTGTTCCATGGTGCGTTCACCGAGCGGATCGAGAAGATCCGCAACCAGATCCCCTCTGTGCGCACCTGGCTCTGGGTTGACGACAACGAAGGGCCCTGTCCGCACTGGGCCACCCCATACAGCGAGGCGGCCACGTCGGCCCCTTCGCATACCGTCGCACCGTGGGGTCGCAGCGGCGACGACCTCTTCATGATCTACACGGGCGGGACCACAGGCCTGCCCAAGGGTGTGATGTGGCGCCAAGATGACCTGTTCGCCCGACTCATCGATGGCGGCATCCGTCGCTACCCCGTCGATGGCGGAATCGAGGGGGCGCGCCAATCTCTCCTCGCAACCCCGAGCACGCTCACCTTCATGCCGGCGTGCCCTCTCATGCATGGGACGGGGTGGTTCACGACCAACACTGCGCTGGCCGAAGGCGGACAGATCGCGCTGCTCGAGAGCCGCCGGTACGATCCGGTCGAGCTGCTCGATGCGGTGGAGCGCTTCCGCGTGAACGCTCTCGTGATTGTGGGCGATCCCTTTTCACGTCCACTGATCGATGCACTCGACGCGCAACCCGGCCACTGGGACCTGAGCTCGCTCGCCATAGTGATCTCGTCGGGCGCCATGTGGAGTGAGTCGATCAAGCAGGAGTTATTGGCGCACCACCCCGATGTGCTCCTGGTCGACGCCTTCAGTTCGTCGGAGGCGCTCGGGATGGGTACGTCGATATCGGGCGCAGGCAATGCCGCCGCGACGGCCACATTCACGCTGGGACCGGATGTGAAGGTGCTCAAGGAGGACGGCCAGCCCGTCGCTCCGGGATCCGAGGAGATCGGCGTGTTGGCCCTCGGAGGCCGCAATCCGCTCGGCTATTACAAGGACGATGAGAAGTCGGCCCGTACGTTTCGGATGGTCGACGGGGTGCGGTACTCCATCCCGGGGGACTTCGCGCAGGTCGACGCCGATGGCACGATCCACCTGCTCGGGCGCGGCTCGGTCTGCATCAACTCGGGCGGTGAGAAGGTCTTCCCCGAGGAGGTGGAAGAGGCACTCAAGACGCACCCGGCTGTGCGCGACGCAGTCGTCGTGGGGATACCGCATCCCGTCTACGGGGAGGAGATCGTCGGTGTCGTCGAGCTGGCGGACGTAGGCCCCGACGCCGTGAACCCCGACGCCGTGAACCCCGACGGCCAGGACCCCGACGGCGCCCCTCCCCGCGTGCCCGACGATGCCGAGCTCATTGCGCACGTCAAGGAGCGTCTGGCTAACTTCAAAGCCCCCCGGCGTGTGCGGGTGGTCGAGACCCTGGGCCGCGCCCCCAATGGCAAGGTCGACTACAAGCGGCACCGGACCGAATCAATACAAGAACTCGAGCCCGCGACCTGAGTGTCACACTCTTTGGATGTACACCGCCCCGGTTGACGCCACCCTCGGTGAAGCGGAATGGCGCCCTTTTGTGGAGGCCAACAGTTTCGGCCACCTCATAGCCGCTGGGCGCGACCGCGTTGTTCCCGTGGTCGTACCGACGCAGTTCGTGCTGGAAGGGAGTGTCATCCGCTTGCACCTGGTCCGCAGGAACCCGCTGTTCGCCGCGGTGGCCGAGAACCCTCGTGTGCTTCTCAGCGTGGCCGGCGACTGGGCCTTCATCCCGTCCTCGTGGAAGACCTTGGGTGACGAGGAACCCACACTCGGCATACCCACGACCAATTACGCCGCGGTACAGCTGATCGGGACGGCAACGGTGCACGATGCGCGCGACGATCCCGGGAGCGTGGCCACCGTGCTTCGCCAGCAGTTGCGGGCGGTCCAGCCGGACATCGCGGTCGCCGACCCCCGCGCCGCCCACCCCCGGGAGCTGCTCACCATCCTGGGCATCAGCATCGTCGTCGATGAGGTGTCGGCGAAGTTCAAGTATGGCGGCAATGTCGACGAGGCCCATCGGCTGGCCGTGGTCGATCACCTGCGTGAGCGGCACGGGCCCGGTGACACCGCGGCCGCCGGTCACGTGCTGCGGCGGTTGGCGGCGGAACCGCGCTGAGCCAATCCGGCGCCCTACTTCTCAGCCGCCGAGGCCAGTCCGGCCAACGTGGCCGCCATCTCTTTGTGGGCGTGAGCCGCATCGTGCGCCCCCAATAACCGCGCACCGACCTTCACCAAGGGGTTGCGTTCGTCCAGCCAGGACTCGGTGACGAGGCAACCGCCTTTCATGGTCTCGAACTCGTACCGCCAGCGCGCGATGGGCATCGGGCCTTTGGCGACCGCTACTTCGAACACCCGTCCCGGATCGCACGCGACGACGGTAGCCGTCGTCGACCATTTGCGGATCCCGTTCCGGTTCCTACCGGCGAATGTCGCACCCATCGCTGGACCCGTGGCGCCTTTCTTCCACGAGCCACCCTCATTCTCGGGTGACCATTCGCCCATCCGAGGGAGATCAGATACCAGCGACCACAGCTCTCCGGCTGCGGCGGCGATCTGTCGGGACTCTGCCGTGGGATATGACATGGAGGGAGGATAGTTGGGCTTCTGCTGATTCTGCCGGGCCAAGGCTTCGCGTGAGTCGGGAGAGACCTGGTTCTACGTGAGTATGGCGATGGTAAGCAGAATGGCATCAAACAAGAAGTGCGTGACGATGGGGCGCGTCAGCCGCCGATTCTTCTGGAACGATCGCGTCACGAAGTAACCGAATGGCACAGTGAAGATGAAGCCGATGCCGTAGTACACGTGATAGCTGGTGCGTAGGACGAGGCTCAGGATCAAGGCTCGCCTCGGCGACCATCCCAACTGCTCGAGGCGGACCAGGAGGTAGCCATTGACCAACACCTCTTCCGCCACTGCCGTCGTGGCCGAGATCGCGATGCCGTAGACGACGTAGTAAGCGGGCACGTGCCCCACCACGGTTTTACTCAGCAGTCCGGAGTGGTGCAGCAGGAGTGGCGACACGATGATCGCGAGGACGATCTCAGATCCGAACGACGCCCCTATCAGTCCGAGTGCCGGCCACACGTCATAGCGAAGGCGGGGGCGGACCAGTCCGAGCATGCGCGGCGTTTGCCCCGTGCGCGTCAGAAGGTGGAGTGCCAAGGGCACCATGACGGCAACCGGCAGGTAGGCAAATATGCCAATGATGAGGTTGGCGACCGGATTGTCCTGGAGGATGACCGGAAAGCGCGTCACCGTGCCGACGCCGTTGACGTGCTGGGCCAGTGCCACCACGGCTCCCATGACACCCGGTAACAAGAAGGCCAACATGACAAACCTGGTCTCCCACACCAGGACGTTTCTCGTCGTCGGCTGGAGCGCAATGATGGCCGTCGGTGGTGGTCCAACCGGGGCCACCGGGGCCACCGGGGCCACGAACCCTGGAGTGGGGATGCGGGGACTCGTGGATTCGGGAAGCACCGGCCCGACCGGAGGCGACAGGGGCGGCGCCCACTCGGGAGGAGGTACCCAGCCCTCCGATGAAATGTCCCCTCCGCCGACATCCGACATTGACGGCAACCCTACGTGTGGAGCGAGATGAACGCGCTGATGGAGATTGCCGACATCGGCGTTATGGACGGCGCCCCACCGGCATGATGTCGCCTTGTCCCCACTGACCCAAAGAATTGAGTTGGACGCCACCATCTGTTGACTCGACGATCTTGTCGCCGCCGACATAGATGGCGGTGTGGTAGACGGTCGTCCAATCGGTCTGGCTCGTCCCCCAGAAGACTAAGTCCCCGGCAGCCAGCGCGCCGGGGGTAACTGGCTGGCCGGTGGTGTGATATTGATCATCGGACACTCGGGCGAAGCTAACCCCCGCCGCGTGCTGCCATGACGCGAGAGCGAGTCCGGAACAGTCGTAGCCGACCGGACCATTGCCGCCCCAGACGTAGGGCTTGCCCAACTGCGTGAAGGCGAAAAGCACCGCCTTGTCACCCGAAGTGACCGGCTGGAACATGAGCCCTGTCACTGGGGGCGCCCCTTGTGCGTCTCCGAAGGGCTGCATCGATCCATTCTGATCCTCGATCCAATAGCCGTCTCCAGACTTGGTCGGCGTTATCTTCTCGGCCGGATCGGCGGCCGCCACCGCGGCTGATGAGCCCGCGTAGGGTGCATCACCAAAGGTGAAGATCCCGCCGTCGCTCGCCAACATCCAGTATCCCTTGCCGTCAGGGGTGGGGGCCATTGCGACAATCGGCTCGTTCAACGAGATGGCGCCGGTTGATCCGTAGAAGGTGGCGTCGCCGAAGGAGAAGATGCCGCCGTCGCTCGCCACCAGCCAGTAACCCTTGCCGTCCGGCGTAGGAGTGAGTGCGATGATTGGCTTGTTGAGCGTGGTGGCGCCGGTTGATCCGTAGAAGGCGGCGTCGCCGAAGGAGAAGATGCCGCCGTCGCTCGCCACCAGCCAGTAACCCTTGCCGTCCGGCGTAGGAGTGAGTGCGACGATTGGCTTGTTGAGCATGGTGGCGCCGGTTGATCCGTAGAAGGCGGCGTCGCCATACGTGAACACGCCACCGTCACTGGCCACCAACCAGTAGCCGCGCCCGTCAGGCGTGGGCGTGATCGCGACTACGGGATGGGCGAGCGGAAGACTGGTAGCGGAGCCGTAAGAACCAGCGTTGCCGAAGTTCCACACGTTGCCCTGCGCGCTGGCCAACCAGAAATTCGTCGCCAACAGCCCCGACGAGGACGTGGACGTGTCCTGGCCAACCGAAGCGTTGGATGTCGCCGTTGCTGAAGTGGGAGTTGTTGCACCGGCCAGCGACGACCCGCCGAAACTGCCCAGGGCAAAGAGAGAAGCGGCCCCGAGGACGAGCCGTGAGATCCTTCCAACCGTCACGCTGCGCAATCTGGCATGACGGTGGCGCGTCCGAACTCCGCCACACGTGTCACGCAGGCCACACCGGTCATGAGTCCCATTACGTTTCCGCCTCCTCGATCACTTCCGCCGCGTGCGCACACCTGCAGGCCCGCAGAAGGCGAGGCTGCATCTCGTCGCGGAAGGCAGTGTCGCTCGTCCGTGGAGAAGCGGGAAACTTAACAATTGAGTCTCGCAACGAGGGTGCAACCTGGTTGCGAAACGAGCTCTCTTGACTAGCCGGAAAGAGCCTCGAGCGCGGATTGATCGAGAACGAGGTCGTCTGCCGCCAGATTCTCTTCGAGGTGGTCTAGTGACGAAGTCCCAGGAATCAGGAGCACCGTTGGTGCTTGATGCAACAACCAGGCCAGCGCCACCTGGGCCGGCGTCGCGTCGAGGCGACTTGCCGACTCCCTTACCGCCGGGATGCTGAGCACCGGATTTTCGGGGTGAAAGGCCGAGCCGAGCGGGAAGAACGGGACGTAAGGCACGGCATCGCTTCGGCACGCATCAAAAAGGGCCTGGTCCGATCGGTCGGCGAGGTTGAACGCATTCTGGACACACGCCACCTCGGTGAGCTGGCGCGCTGCGACGTATTGCTCGAGGGTCACATTGCTGAGGCCGATATTGGAAATGAGGCCTTCCTCGCGCAGGGCGATCATCAATCCGATCTGTTCGGCGAAGGGAACATCGGATTCGGGATGCCGGCGGAGATTGACTATGGGAATCTGCGCCAAATCCAAAGATGCCAGATTGGCCTCGACTCCGGCCCGCAACTCCTCTGGCCGTTGGGCCGATAGCCATTCGCCGGTGTCGCTGCGCGCTGCGCCGACCTTCGAGACCAGCACCAGTTCCGCAGGATAAGGATGCAGTGCGGCGTGAATCAGCTCGTTCGCCACATCTGGGCCATAGAACTGCGCAGTGTCGATGTGAGTGACCCCGGCATCGACGGCGCGACGGAGAATGGTCAGCGCGCCGATCGCGGTCTTTTGGGGGTCCGAATACTCCGGGTCCAGGTAGCTGCATGGCTCCGAAGCCGATGCGCCGAACGGGGCGGTTGTCGAGTACGACCGTGTCACGGGACATGAGACCACCCTATGGCGCCGGCTCGACGGCGCCTCCCCCCTGGGCGCTCGAGTCCTTCCGGGCGATGGACCCCCTACCTAGGTCATTCGCTGGGGTACTCCGAGCTGTGACAAGCCCACGTCAGAATGGCAGCAATGAGCCTTTTTGATGTTTTCGGTCCCAACGCCTTCGATGACGAACTCGTCGATGGCGGCCTCGTCGATGACAATCTCGTTGATGACGCCCTCGCTGACGACCAGGGCGCCGCATTCCCCGCACCGCTGCTGGTCGGGGGCCTGCCAGACGATGTGCCGCTCGGAGAGATGGATGCCGCCGTTTCCGCTGCGACGCATCCACCGGGCTGGCCGGACGTCGAGGTGCGGATCAGCGCTCGCCGCCGGAAGACTTCGGAGGCCCGTTGGGTGGGCGGTCGTATCATCGTCTCGCTGCCCGCCCACCTTTCTCGAGAAGCCCGCGAGAAAACCATTGCCTGGCTCGTTGATCGTTTGGTAGCCAAGCACCCCCTCCGTACAGTCGTTGGCGACGCCGAGCTCATGACCCGAGCCGTGGCATTGAGTGAGCGCTATCGAATCGGGGCCCGACCGAGCTCGGTACGTTGGGTCACCAACCAGTCAGCACGATGGGGGTCCTGTTCGTTCCACTCCGCGGAGATCCGTCTCTCCCACCGGCTGCGCTCCGTTCCCGAGTGGGTGCTCGATGCGGTGCTGGTCCACGAGCTGGCGCACTTGGTGCACCCCAACCACTCCCCGGCATTTCACCAGTTGGCCAACGGCTACCGGCGCCACCGTGAGGCTGGGATCTTTCTGGCCGGCTACGGACTGGGATTGGCGGCCCCCGCGGGCTGAGGACGGAGTACCTCTCCGAGGGCTGCGCTCGCTGCGCCAGGTGCCTCGGCGGGTCGACCCCTACTGCCCGGTAACCTGAGGAGGTCTCGGGCGTACCCGAGAGGAGCGAACTGAGGAGCTTGCATCATGCCTGAAGCAGTCATCGTCGCCACCGGCCGCACCCCGATCGGGAGGGCCGTCAAGGGCTCACTGGTTGAGTGTCGGCCCGATGACCTGAGTGCGCTGGTCATCAAGACCGTTCTGGGGAAGGTTCCGCAGCTGCGTGCGAGCGACGTGGAAGATGTGCTGCTCGGGTGCGGGCAGCCTGCGGGCGAAGCGGGATACAACGTGGCCCGGGTGGCGGCAATTCTGGCCGGGCTCGAGAATGTCCCAGGGGTGACGGTGAACCGTTACTGCTCCTCGTCCCTTCAGACCATCCGCATGGCGGCGCACGCCATCCGCGCCGGCGAAGGTGACGTGTTCATCGCGGCCGGAGTCGAAACCGTGAGCCGCTACATGAACGGTGCTTCAGACACGGGGCCGCATAACGCCGCATTTGCCTCGGCCGAGGATCGCACCGCAGCACGGACACCCGCCGTGACCGAACCGTGGTCACCCCTCGCCGGCAGCTTGCCCGACGTCTACATCGCGATGGGACAGACGGCGGAGAACGTGGCGGAGTTCGAAAACGTGACAAGAGCCGAGATGGACGAGTTCGCTCTCCTCTCTCAAACACGAGCGGTGGCGAATCAAGAGAACGGCTTCTTCGAGCGGGAGATCATCCCCGTCACCTTGGCCGATGGAACCGTGATCTCCAAAGACGACGGCCCCCGGGCGAGCACCACCCTCGAAGGGCTTTCGAATCTCAAGCCGGTCTTCCGCGAAGGCGGCACCGTCACCGCCGGCAACGCCTGCCCGCTGAACGACGGCGCGGCCGCGGTCATCGTGATGAGCGACGCCAAGGCCAAGGAGTTAGGCATCACGCCTCTGGCCCGGATCGTGGCAAGCAGCGTCACCGGATTGAATCCCGAGATCATGGGACTGGGACCGGTGGACGCCTGCCGTCAGGTCCTCAAGCGGGCCAACATGACGATCGACGACATCGACCTGGTCGAGATCAACGAGGCGTTTGCGGCCCAGGTCATTCCGTCCGCCAAGCATTTGGGCATCAGCTGGGACAAGCTCAACGTCAAGGGCGGAGCGATCGCCCTGGGGCACCCCTTCGGCCAGACCGGGGCTCGCATTATGACCACGCTTCTGAACGCGCTCGAAGACACGGGGAAGAGCTATGGGCTGGAGTCGATGTGCGTCGGCGGCGGCCAGGGCATGGCCATGATCGTCGAGCGCCTGAGCTAACGGCTGCGCATCAGGACAGGCTTCGCTCCCCCGAGATGTCAAAGACGGTGATGGTGGCCGACTTCGGCGCCACACCGCCGGGGGCCGGCGGGGGGCCCTGTCGCATGCCGGCCAGGTGTGCGTCAAGCGCCGCTTGGTCGGCCCACCTCTCGTAGAGCACCACCCGACCGGGTTCGATCGGATCGGGCATGAGCGAGTATTCAAGGCAGCCTGCCTCGGCCCTCGACGAGCGGATCGCGTCGAGGCGGCCGGCCAAGAATTCCTCCCGTTGTGCGGGCTCGACCTCGAATGAACCTCCGACTATGACCACGTCATCCTCCTTGGGGCGTCGACCGCTCTTGTGTGTCTTCTCGCCGCACCCTACTGCCCGAACAGCTGGTCGCCCAGCAAGAGTCCCTCAGCTGGTTGGCGAAGTTGACCGCGTCTGACTCTCTACGCGGTGCGGTCGAGCGCCTCGAGAACCGAGCGGAAGAACCATTCCCCGATGGCGAAGACGGGAAGATCGTTGAGGAGCAAGACGTACGCACGAGCCCAGATGATCTCTGCGCCACGTCCTCTCCAGGAGGCGGCTGGAGGTGGATCCGGTTGCTCGGGCGGGGGAAGCGCCTCTCGAGCCAGACTGAACCCGTGGGCCAGCAGAATGCGGCCGATAGGGTCGCTCGTCCGCTCCAGCCGCGCTCGTACCTCCCAGGGTAGTCGTTCGGGCGCGAAGATCGATTCCGCGTAGAGATAAGGCCGCCGACTGGTGCCACCTTTGAGCACGGCGATCCGATGCGTGATCGGCTGCCCCGTCGCAAGGTCGAGAGCGTTGGCAGATTCCGCTGCGATCGTGTACTGACCTGCAACCTCCGCCACGATCGACTCTCCGGTGAGTTGCTCGAGAACCTGCGTCACCGTGTTCGGACCATCCTCAAGGGCCCGCTGCAGGTCGGCGGGTTGTGATGACCGCAGCGGTGGCACTACCGCAGAACGTAGTGCGGTTGTCCCGACGGGGCTCGGTCCGCCGCGTTGCCCTGTCAGCCGCGCGAACGCCGACTCCACGTCGCTGAGCGCGGGGACCGGACCCGGGTCGATCCCTTCTCGACCAGCCATGTGGAGGGAAACGAGGTCACCGAAGAGCGCCAGATCGAAGAAACGGGCGAGGTCCTCGTCGCCTTCGGCCCAGACGGGGATGACGTTTGCCATCACCTCGTCGGTGGCCTCGACGACGAGTTCAAAGCGGCGAGCGACGTGCGGGTGCTCCCCATCGTGGCGAAGGGTGATCAGCGAGAAAACCTGGCGTGTCACGTCCCCGTGCTGGCCCCAACCGGCGACCTCGTTGTGGGATAACTCGGGCTGGACCGCGAAGAAGGCCGGGGTCTTGGCATTTTCATTGATCTGCGTCTTCCACCGCCGAGCCGCCACTGCGGTGACGCCAGTCGATCCGTACACCAGGGGAATCGTCCGGCCGATACGCCGAGCCACCTCTTCTGCCGGACTTCCCGGCACCAACAAAGTGTCACGGCGTCGGCGTAACGACGAGAAGGCAGCGTCGAGAAGTGGTGCCGACATCGGGAAGAATCCCCAACCGGGAGAGGGTCAGCAGCACCGGAATCGCCAATGAGCCGAGTGCGGTCCGCGCCGCCGGCAAGTCAACTGGGAGCCCAAAACGAATGAGGGCGGATGAGGTCGCCAGGCGTGCGAGCGCCCCACCCCCCGAGACGATGACCAAATGGGCACCGCGTTCGGCTATCTCGGCGGCGGTGGTGCAAGTCTCCTCGGTGTCACCACCGAACGAAAGGCCAAATGCCAGGGTGTGGGGTCCGACGAATGAAGGAGCGGCGTACCCACTGCCGACCGTGATCGGCACGAGAGCCATGGGCGGCGCCGTATGAGGCAACCAGCTCGCGCCGCGGTCGAACTGGTGCCCATGCCGAAGACCACAACGGAATCAGATTTCGTCGGGTGCCGGCAGCACGGCGCGGTCGAGCACGTCGCCTGCCTGCGCCAACGCGGCCACCGCCTGCTCGGGTCCCCCCACCGTGGCGTCCCAGATCCCGGCCGTGTCGAGATACCGCGGCTTGGCTCACCCCGGGCGCTGGCCCGGTCGCGCGCACACCCTCCTTCTCCGCCTTGGCGGTCAGTCGATCGTGCTCGACATCAACGACGTCTGTCGCTTCGTCGACCAGGAGGACGGGCACCCCGTCGACCACCGGGTAGCTCTTGTGAAGGCGAGGGTTGTAGAGGATCTCCTCGTCGGCGAACCACAACAGCGGCTCCTTGTCGATGGGGCAGGCCAACACCTCGAGCAACAGCGGGTCAAGCGTCATGGTCGTTCCTCACCTTCGTACCCTTCGAATCCTTCGTTCTTCATGTGGATGAGCGCAGACGGCCGGCGCGGCATCCACTAATGCTTAGTTCGCGCTGCCATAGGTCGCGATGAGCTGCTCCACCTCCGCCACGTGCGCGGCGCAGAGCTGGGGCGTCTTCGCCTCGACGTTGAGACGCAGCAACGGCTCGGTGTTCGAGGGGCGCAGGTTGTACCACCAGTCGCCGTGGTCGACCGTCAGACCGTCGAGCCGATCGACCGAAGCCCCGACCGAGCTCTCGTGCCTGGCGATTGCCTCCACAGTGGCGGCGGGATCACGCACCTCGGTGTTGATCTCCCCCGAATCGCTGTAGCGCTGGAACGGCTCCAGGAGCTCCGAGAGGGGCTTGTCGCTCACGCTCAACAGCTCGAGGACGAGCAGCGCGGTGATGATGCCCGAGTCGGCTCGGAAATTGTCGCGGTAGTAGTAGTGGCCGGAGTGCTCGCCCCCGAAGATGGCGTTGGTCTCGGCCATCACCTGCTTGATGATCGAGTGACCCGACCTGGGTGCGGATCGGCTTGCCGCCGAGCTCGGTGACCACCTCGGGCACCACGTGCGAGCAGATCAGGTTGTAGAGGATCGTCTCTCCCGGGTGCTTCTTGCAGCATGGACGCGGCCACCAGCGCCGTGGTGAGCGAGCCCGAGACCGGTTCGGCCCGCTCGTCGACCAGGAAGACCCGGTCGGCGTCCCCGTCGAAGGCCAGACCGATGTCGGCCCCCTGGGCCAGCACGGCCGCCTTTAGGTCCACCAGGTTCTCCGGCTGGATGGGGTCGGCCGGGTGATTGGGGAAGTTGCCGTCAAGCTCGGGGAAGAGGATCTCGACGGAGAACGGGAGGCTGGAGAAGACGGTCGGCACCACCAGTCCCCCCATGCCGTTGGCCGTGTCGGCGACGACCTTGAGCGGCCGCAACGACGTCCCGGTCGACGAAGGAGATCACGTGCTCGGCCCACTCATCGAGCAGGTTGAGCTCGCGCCACGGAGCCGTCAGCTCGCCCGAGGGCTCGTCCAACAGGCTGCTCGGCGGTCGCCTGGATCTCGGCCAGCCCGGTGTCGCGGCCGATGGGCCGGGCCCCGGAGAGGCACAGCTTGATGCCGTTGTACTGCGCCGGGTTGTGCGAGGCGGTGAACATCGCGCCCGGGGCGTCGAGCCGTCCCGCCGCGAAGTAGAGGAAGTCGGTGGACGCCATCCCCAGGTCGGTGACGTTCGACCCCCTCGGAGCGCACCCCGTCGGAGAAGGCCTGCGACAGCTCGACGCCCGATTCGCGCATGTCGCGGGCGATCAGGATCTCGGGCGCCCCGGCGAAACGGGCCATGGCCCGGCCGATGGCCCGGCACATCGTCGCGTCCAGCTGGTCGGGCACGGTGCCGCGCACGTCGTAGGCCTTGAATACCTTGTCCATTCGGGTCATGTCGCCACAACCTTAGGTGGCGGGCGTCGGGTCGTCTCTTCCGTCGAGTCCTGCGGTGCCGTCCCTGGCGGTTCCGCAAGCGGGGCGCCAGGACCACCACGCAGAGAGCGGCGACCCCGACGACGGTCAGGCCCTGGCCCACCCGGTTGGCCGGGCTGGCCCCGTAGTGCAGGACCACATTGTGGGCCGTCGGCACCACGACCATGAGATTGGGGGTGACCCGGTAGGGCCCGGTGGCCCCCGAGGCCTGCCAGTTGGGGAAGTAGGAGACCTTGACCAGCACGGGCGTGCCGATCTTCGAGACGTGGAAGCTCACCGTGTTATCCGTCTCGCACGACCCCGCTGACCCGTGTCTTGGGCACGTGCGTGCCGGGGCGGGGAGCGGATCGCCGATCGGCACTCGGGGCCAGGAGGCCGGGCCGCTCTGGGCCAGGAAGACGTTCCAGCGGGCCGGGTCGTCGTACCAACTCTCCGAGGGGGCGAGCCACGACGACTGGGCCGCGCCCTACCCCGACCTCCACCGCCGGATCGTTGGCCAGCCCGGTCACCAGCGGCGCATTCAGGACCTCGTAGATCTTCCATGTCGTCGTGGTCGAGACGCCCGCCTGGCTCGGATGTCCAGGGTCCGGTCTCGGCCACCAGCCGGAGCGAGGGGTCGGCGGACGCCGCCTCTTGGACCTGCGGGCTCGACGCCATGAAGTAGCGGACGCCGAGCAGCTGCAGATGCTGGATCCCGGCGGGCACGTTCAGCGACGAGTAGTCGAGACCGACCATGGCCTCGGAGGGCGACACGGACAGCTCGGCCTGATTGAGGAAGTGGTACGGCGTCGTGGCGGAGGACTCGAAGAGCAGCCCCTCCATCGAGCCGATGCAGCCGCTCGACCAGTACGGCAACAACATGAGGGCCTGCGTCGTGCCGAACCGGTTGAGGCTGGGGTCGTACTGCCACATCGCCTGTCCGCAGCCATCGGTGGCCCCGACGTGCTCCATCGTCTGGACGAGGGCCCGGTACTCGGGATAGGCCGCCTGCGCCTGGTAGCCGCTGTAGTTGAACGACGACCAGTTCGTCACCTGGTTGGGTCCGGGGGTGATGCCGATGGATTCCATGGCGGAGGCCGGAAGCACGAACGGGGTAGCGACCACCCCGAGCGCCACGACGAGCGCCACCAGCGGTCCGGCCACCGCGGCCGTGGGCCACGATTGTCGCCGGACGTACTCCTCTGGGGGGTCCACGACTCGGGCCGCCCGCCTTCGTCCCCACCACTCCCATAGGTCAACGGCTCCGGTCACCGCCGTCGCCACACCCCAACCGGCCAGTAGGTAGACGGGAAGGAACCACAGCGGGAGGAACCGGTGTTGTAGAGGCTGCCTTGGGGGTCGAAGATGAGGGCGAGCGCGAAGACCCCGGCCAGCAGCGCCATCAGAATGCCGAAGCGACTGCGGAGCGCGAACGCAGCCAGTGTCGAGATGCCCGCCGAGGATCAGGGCCCACCAGTCGGCCTGGGGGAACAGGATGCGCGACGAAGGTGTGCACGTTGACGTAGCCCAAGGACGTCGAATAGGCCTGTTCGGTGCCGAAGGGCACCCACCAGAACGCGACCAGCAGGACCCCGATGGCCATGGTCGAGACGCCCCACCACAACGCCTGGGGCCGGCTCAGGGCCTGCGGGACGACCTCGTCCGCCGGGTGGCGTATGCCAGGTGTCCCGCGGCCTGATCCGTTGCGGGCAGCATCTCCATGCAGGACGAGGAGCACCGCCCCGACGATGGCGAAGAGGGCGGGAACGATGTGGGCCAGGATGCACGCCGCCAGCGCAACGGCGGCCCAGCCCCGGTGGCGCCCGGTGCGCAGCCCCCTGGCCATGAGCCCGAGGAACACGAGTGCGAGGGCGATGCTCAGCGAATAGGCATATTCACCGGCCAGGGTGGAGAACAGGTTCCCCCCGTAAATGGTGTAGGTGTAGTCGAACAGGTAGCACAGGTGAGGGCGGCCAGCGGCTCCGGGGACGGCCCGGCGCATGCCGAAGAGCCGTCCCATGGCCCACGCCGCCACCGGGAGCAGCACCGACCCGAGCACGGTGATCCACTTGAAGGCCAGGGCGTAGGGGACGACGTAGCTGAGCAACGCCGCCGATGAGATCGGGCAGGACGAAGTAATAGGTGTAGAGGGGAAAGCCGTCGTACCAGCCGGGGTCCCAACCGGTGAGTTGACCGTGGGACAACAGGCCCGATCTCAAGAACGCCGGCATGGCGTAGTGGCCGCCGTTGTCGCCGCCCGTCGGAATCGAGGTGGAGAGGAGCAGGCTGGGATGGAGCTGCCACAGCACGACCGCGATCGACCGAGACGACGCAAAGGACCGTGGCCGCCCGCGGTGCCCACTGTGGCCGAAGACGGAAACGGCCGTCTTCGGCTGGCGCCGCCTTGGTCTGGCCGGCAGCGGGCGTCATCCGGCGGCGTTGCTGGACGCGCTCGACCGTGCTGGTCAGTGGATCACCCCGCCCCGCTGCTTGAGGATCGCCAGCACGGCGACGAGGTTGAACGAGGCGTGCGCCACCATGTTCATGCCGAGGCGCCCCGTCCGGTAGGAGATCGGCGGCCAGGACGACCCCGAACAGGGCCAGCCCGGCCAGCTGGACCCATTCGCCGTGGGCCAGGCCGAACAGCAGCGCCATCGACGATGACGGCCAAGACGACGCCCCGCGCCCCGGGCCGGCGCTGGCCCGACCCGACGGGGCGCATAGAGGCGAGCCAGCGACTTGAAGAGGAGCCCACGGAAGAACAGCTCCTCCATGAAGGGGACGACAATCACCGTTGCCAGCGACCACGACGGCGATCCCGGCTCCGTGCGCACCGCCGGTCAGCTTCTGCGCCGGGGGCGTTGAAATTGTGGATGTCGTGCTGGAAAGGCGCAGTAGAGCAGCGCGATGACGATACTGCGCGCCGACGCCGATGGCGATGCCCCAGAGGTCGATCCAGCGGAAGCGCACCCCGAGGTCGGCCAGGAAGTGGCGGGTACCCTGCGTCCGGCTGGCCAACCAGGGCGCCCCGAAGAATCCGACCCACAGTCCGACGCAGGGTCGAGATGACGTACCACTCGGGGGGCACGGCTGCGCTGGCGATTGCCGTCATCTGGGTGGCGTTCTTCCCGGCCATCGTCGCCGGCCACGTCTCCGAAGACGAGCGCCGACGATCTGCCCGGCCAGGAAGCCGAGAAGGGCGTAGAGGAGCCAGCGCCAAGCCGCCGACTTCGTCGTGGGTGGAGCACCGGGGCGGTCGAGAAAGGGGCCCACGTCATCGCCAGTTTCGGGGTGAATAGCGCTGCCAGCTGGGGAAACGGAGGAAGAGGCCCCAAGGGTGGGCGTCGGCTGGGAAGCGGTGGCGGGCCGATCCGACGGAACAAACCCGGCGGGAGGCGGCCCTGGGGGCCGAGGCGGGGCGCCCTCTCCCCCCAGGCACCCCTGGTCGGGGTCGATGTCGGTCATCGGCCCAGACGTTACTGGCCCCTCCGAGGCCGATTACCTGCAGGTGGGGGGTGGTCACCGTCCAGCGAACCGTCCGAATAGGCTGGTCCGGTGAGTCCCCAACGTCCCGACCGTTCCCCAACCCCACCAAACGCGCCGTCGGGTGATGGGAACACGCCGTCGGGGGGTCCTCCGCAGGGGCAAAACTGGCGTTGGCTGTGGGGCGTGGCCGTGATCGCGATCATCGCGATCCTGCTTGCCGTCTCTTCGCTTTAAGACCGACCAGTTGCCAAGGCAGCTCAGCTACACCAAATTCCTCCAGGACGTGCGGTCCAAGCTGGTGGACACGGCCCAGATCAGCAACGGCACCGGCGAGATCAACGGGAAGCTCAAGAACGGGGTCACCTACTCAGGTGCAGGGGCCGAGCCCGTCGCTTCCCAACGACGTGACCGAAATGCGGAATGACGGCGTGTCGGTGAGCTTCCCGACGCCGACCACGAACCTGCTGGGTGAACTGCTCCCCTACATCTTCTTCATCGCCATCGGCTGCCGCGATTCATCTACTTCATCGGCCGGCAGACCAAGGGGCAGATGTAGCGGGATCATGTCGATCGGGCGGTCCAAGGCCAAGACCTTCAGCAGTGACCGTCCCTCGACCACCTTCGAGGACGTGGCCGGTTACGCCGGCGTCAAGCAGGAGATCAGCGAGGTCGTCGACTTCTTGAAGACCCCCGCCCGCTTCAAGGAGATCGGGGCCAAAATCCCCAAGGGTGTGCTGCTGGTCGGCCCTCCCGGAACAGGCAAGACACTGCTAGCCCGCGCCGTGGCTGGAGAAGCCGGCGTGCCCTTCATGTCGGTCAGCGGATCGGACTTCATGGAGATGTTCGTCGGGGTCGGCGCCAGCCGGGTGCGCGACCTCTTCCAGACGGCCCGCAAGCAGGCGCCGGCCATCGTCTTCGTGGACGAGATCGACTCCATCGGCCGCAAGCGTGGGGCCGGGCTCGGCGGTGGGCACGACGAACGTGAGCAGACCCTGAACCAGATGCTCTCGGAGATGGACGGCTTCGACACTTCCGAGGGCGTCGTGATGATCGCCGCCACGAACCGACCCGACATCCTCGACCCTGCCCTCCTGCGGCCGGGGCGGTTCGACCGCCAGATCGTGGTGCCGCTGCCCGACCTCGAGGAGCGGCTGCCCATCCTCCAGGTCCACTGCAAGGGCAAGCGCATGGCCTACGACGTCGATCTCAGCGTGGTCGCCCGCGGCACCCCGGGCATGAGTGGCGCCGACCTGGCCAACCTGGTCAATGAAGCGGCTCTGCACGCCGTGCGTCGCGGCAGCCTCGATATCGCCATGCAGGACTTCGAGTCGGCCCGCGACCGCGTGCTCCTGGGCCAGCGACGCGAGAGCATGGTGCTTTCGGACGCTGAGAAGGAGCGGATCGCGTACCACGAGGGTGGCCATGCCGTACTGGCCTACGTCCTCGAGCACGCCGACCCTGTCCACAAGGTGACGATCCTGCCGACGGGAATGGCGCTGGGCGTGACCCATCAGCTCCCGATGGAAGAGCGCCACATTCACCCCCGTCAGTACATCGAAGACGCCCTCTGCGTGCGCATGGGCGGGCGGGTGGCCGAGCTCCTGGTCTACGGCGACCTCTCCACCGGTGCCGCCAACGACCTGGTCGGCAACACCGAGCTGGCCCGCAAGATGGTCCGGGAATGGGGCATGAGCGAGGCCATCGGGCCGATGGCCTGGGGCTCGCAGGGGCAGGTTTTCCTCGGTGAAGACCTGATGCACACCCGCGACTACTCCGAGGACACCTCGAAGATCATCGACGACGAGGTAGAGCGGATCCTCCGCGCCGAGGAAGAGCGGGCCATGGAGGTGCTCAGCAAGCATCGTGGCGGTCTGAACGCCATCGCACGTGCACTCCTCGACAACGAGATCATCGACGGTCGCGAGGTCAGCCGGCTGGTTGACGAGGCCTACGGAGAGCCGGTCCACACCGAAGGGGCCAAGGCCGTCCCGCAATTCGTGAACGGTTCGCTGTCGAACGGGAACGGCAACGGCAACGGCAACGACCCCCATCCGGCTCCGCAACCAGCCACCGTTGCCGCCCTCCCGAGCACGCAACCCGACCCGAGGGCACAATCGTGGCCGGCGCCAGAGTGGCCCCGGCCGGTCGGCCCCTCCAGCTCTGCCCCTCCGGAGGATCCGGCACCCACGACGCCCTAAGGCACCCGCGCCCTGCGGCGGAGAAGAGCGCGAACCAAAGCGCTCCCCCGTGCGTCATAGAGGGGGATGGTGGAAGAACGGCTTGAAGACTGGCTCGAAGAGGGGTATGCGGTTTCCTACCGCACCGCCTGCCTCATACTGGGAAACCAGGCGGATGCAGAAGAGGCCGTGCAAGAAGCGTTCCTGCGCGCCTGGCGCTTCCGCGACTCATTGACGTCAGTCCCCAGCGTCAAGCCGTGGCTCTATCGCGTGGTCGTGAACTCGTGCTATTCCAAGCTACGACAGGAGATCCCGCATCGCGACCGCAGGGCCGACGAGGGAGCGTTGAGCTCGCTCGCCTCCCACGACATCGACCCGGCCGTGCTCGCACAGCGGTCCGAGGTGGCGGACACCGTCATGGCCGCGCTGCAGCGGCTTCCCGTCTCGCTTCGTGTGCCCATCGTCCTGCGCTATTACGCCGATCTGAGCGAGCGCGACATCGCCGTCGCCATCGGTCGCCGCCAAGGCACCGTCAAGTCCCGACTCCACGAGGCGCGCCTACGGCTGTCAAACGATCCGATCCTGGTGAGCCTGGCCGGCGGCGGCAAAGTCGACGATTCGGTGGAGGCCTCACAATGACGATGCTTGAAGACGAGGCACTCTCCGCCCTTCTGCGCCAGCTCGGCGACTCCTACGCCATTCCGCCGTCCGGCGTGGCTGACACCCTCCGTCGCGTCCGGCGTAGCGACAACAGGAACGTGAACAGGAACGAAGCGGAACCGGACGACCACGCGTCGACAGCCTTCGACGAGGAGGGCGGGGCTGAAGAATTGGCGGCTGGCACCGTCAGAAGGATGATCCGCACACACCTCTGGCTGTCGGTCGCTGCCTCACTGATCGTATTGCTGGCTCTCGCTGGAGGCGCGCTGCTTTTGGGCACGTCGTCGAATGCCCCGAAGACGACGACGGCATTGAAGGCGCTGCCGCCTACGGCAACCCGGCATGCTCCGAGCCAAAAGAGTGCTGCACCGGGCGCAAGCTTCAGCGCAGCTGCCCCTTCAACGCCATCGACGTCGGGCGGGGCAACGGCAACAGGCGCATCCTCTCTCCCGCACGGGTTCGGTCGGACAACCGGCGCGGATCGCGCAGACCGGTTCGCTCGATCTCAACGTGGCTCGAGGCGCACTCACATCGACCATGAACAAGCTGACGGCATTGGCCTCCGCCTACGGTGGCTTCGTGGCCAACTCGCAGACCCAGTCAGGCGGGTCGGTTACTACGAGCGGCTCGAGTACGAGCGGCTCGGTGACGTTGCAGGTTCCCGTCGCCAACTTTTCGCCGCTGCTTGCGGCGGCGAAGTCGCTCGGACAGACCTCGGCACTCACGACCAAGGCCACCGACGTGACCAGTCAATATGTCGATCTGCAATCACGGATCACCGCGCTGGAAGCCAGTCGCCAGCAGTATCTCACCATCATGACGAAGGCATCTTCGGTAGGCGATGTTTTGGCCGTGCAGGCCCAGCTGGACAACCTGCAGTCAGCAGATCGAACAACTCCAGGGCCAGCTCGCTGTCCTCCAAAACGAGACGGACTACTCGACCCTCACCGTGATGGTGAGCGAGGCTCACCCACCATCACGCCACGAAGCCGGCCGAGCTCGGGCATCGTCAAGGCCTGGCAGGACAGCCTGCACGGTTTCGCCGTCGGAGTTGACGGCATCATTCGCTTTGCCGGTCCGGCGCTGTTCGCCCTTCTCTGCTTGGCTGCCCTGGTACTCGGCGGTCGACTTACGTGGCGCCGGCTGCAGCGCCACAATCTCTGAGGTCTATTTGGAACGCGCACGCGAACGCGATGGCGCGAGCGGTATGCCGGGCATCGTCACCACTCCGTAGTTGCCCGCTCGGGCCGACGTCTTCGCTGACGGCCGCGTTCGCGCTGGCCGTGACATAATGGATTGAGTCCAGCCCGGGCGAGAGCCGCTGCGCTCAATGAGTAAGACATACGAGGGTCCGATGCTTCCCGAGGCGAGTGTTCCGCAGCCCGCTGGGTCGCAGCACCTGGACCACGTAGGTCTCCCGATGACCGGCGACGTTGGTCACGGCGAGGTGAGACGGTGCTGTACCAGGGACCGCGGGATTCGCTGCCGTTCCTGGCGATGGGACCACCCACTGTCGGCTGAGCGATGCGGCGGTCAACGCTCCCACCGCAGTGGCCATTCCGTTTTGGGGCGCTGGCGACGAAGTCGGCGCGGCGACAGACCTGTCCGACCACCACCCCGGATCCTGCGCCGGCGTCGAATGACAATGACATAGGGGTCACTCTTGGGGATCCGGGTCTGGGTGCCCGTCGAGAGCACCCAGGTCGAATCGGGCGATACCCGGGCACGGTAGGGCGACAAGGCGCCCGAACCGAGCCGGGCGCGTAGCGTCACCTCCTGGGTGGTGGGCCCGGGATTGAACACGTCGATGGAGGATGAGCCTTGGGTCAACTCCTGGCTCTGCGGAATGGTCCAGTCCCGCTCGGCGAGCGGTGAGCCCGGCACGAGGGCCATACCCGTGCCGTTTCCGGAGAACAACTGCGAGCTCGCTCGCCACGAGGCGGCCGGTCCGGGTCACCACGGTGGCCGCGACATTCGACTGCTCCTGCACATAGGGGCTGACGGGCTCCACCTTCGTCTCGTCGGACTGCACGACGAGGCCCTGAAAGTTGATGGGGTGGACGACGCCTTTGGGAGTGACAAAGCTCACGTCGACCACATCGGGGGTCGACGTCGGATTGAAGAGCGCGAGGTAGAGAGAGTTCGATCCGGTCGTCATCCCCGCTCGGGAAGTACCACTGCTGCGATGTGCTGCTCTGGCACGGTGCCTCGGCCCAACCGGTCGGACCGTGCGCTGTCTCCGATACCGCCACACCGCCCCCGTTCAAGGAGACGGTTTCGGACAGCCAGGTCCCGGTCTTGGGAGTGGGAACGTACGCCACGGTCTGCCCTCGCGCCGGCACCGAGACTGAGCTCTGCACCTTGACACCCGTGTCCGTCACCGCATTGATTGTCCCCGAGACCCTCCGAAGCCCTGTGTTCGTGAGAACCACGAAGCCGGGAGCCAGTTGGCCGGATGCGGTCGTCTGTCCCGTGCAATACCAAGCAGAAGACTCGGCGTCGGGCGCTCCCTCGATGGCGGCCGGCGTCACGGGAGGTCCTCCGGCGGCTCTCTTACCCGGAGAACGCGCGGCCAAAGCCAAGCCGACGATCACCGCAATGACGACGACAATCACCACCCACCGACGTTGCCCCGCACTGTGAGCCGGGCTCACGACACCTCGCCTCGCCTGGTTCGCCACCAGCGCGCGCCCGGCCACCCGAGCAGCGCCAGGGCCAACATCACCCACGCCAAGAGCTCGACCAGTACCGCCAAGGGGCCGAAGGGGAATCGCTGGAATGACAGGCTGGCCGTTCCGATTGAGACGTGCGAATACTGTCGGGCCCATCCGAACACGGACTGGCTGGAGAGCGGCCGGCCGCGCTGGGTCAGCGAGAAGCTCCCGGCCGGGGCATAGCCGGCGTAGACAGTGCCCGATGTGACAACACCGTTCGCCGCGGTGTGATTCGCCAGCGCACTGAGCACGGGCTGCCACCCCTCCACATCTTGGGGGCTGGGCCACATCAGCTGCTTCGAGAGCACCACCGGACGCGCCCGTTGAGCCGTGATGGGAATCGCCTCGGGATTCTTGAACACCTGGACACCCAATGCTCCGGGCACACTCTCTAGATCGCTCTGATTGAGCAGGGCCTGCTGCAATCCGGCCGGGGGAGGCGCCTGCACGGAGGTCGCCATCCCTGCGTCCGATGGCGCCAGTCCGTCGACGATCACGATGTACTGCACGCTCTGCGCCGCGAGGAGCTGACCCAGGTGGACGGTGTCGCCCGCCATGGTGAGTTGGACGGCTTGGGACACCCTGGCGGCGGGACCTGGGCCAGCGGAAGTCCAGACGTCACCCGCATTCGGAAGCTCTTGGTCAGTGAGGGCGTAGGACAAACCGGGCTCGATGGACCACCCACCCACGGGAAGCGCGCGGGGATCGCCCAGCCACAGGGTCCTGTACGAACCCGCCGTATGGGCCTGCGTGAGGAAGCTCAGCGGCTGCTCAACCCCATTGGCCGCGAGACCCCAGCGCCCGTTGGCAGCTCCGGCGAACACCGGCAGTAGGCCCAAGGTCACGGCAACGAGGGCTAGAGCACTCACGAGCTGGCGCCACCCGAAGGCCATGCCCACCAGATCGTTCTCGAAGGACGAGATCCCCAGACCGATGCCGCCCGCCACGGCGATCGCGGCGGGGACAAGAACGACCGACTCGGAAGGTGTGAAGGAGCCCGTCCAACCGTGGGTCACCGCGAAGGCGAGCACCCACGAGACACACGCCATGGCCCACAACCGGGCGGCCCACAGAAGCCGCACGCCCTTCCCGAGGAGGAGGGGCAGTGCGGCCCCTCCCACCAACAGCCACACGATCGGGGAGCGAAGGGTCGGTCCCATAGCGAATCGTGTGATCTCCCCCCACCCCGGCGCGGCCGCGGGCGAGATCGGAAGGCCAAAGATCTCCACGGCGTCCTTGCCGACCAGGACTGTGCCAACGACCCAGGGCGCACACAGCACCGCGGCCACGCCCACGGCCTTGACTGCTTCCCAAATGATGCGCGCCCCACGGTGCTGCTGCCCGGCCATGACCGAGCCCAGAGCCACCGCGATGCCGATGGCAAGTGTCATGGGGAGCACCGCTGGGGCAAAGGCGGTGGCCGCAGCGATGATGGCGCCGAGCGCCGCCGTCTGACCCAACGGGGTGGCGCGCCACCCGCGACCAACGACAGCGTCAAATGGTGCGATGCCGGCGGCTCGGGCCAGGCGCGCCACGACAAAGGGCAAGGCGGCATAAGCGACGACCCCGTCCCATCGACCCGTGGCCAACGCCTCGTACGGGAGGGGCAGTCCGGCATAGCAAATGGCCGCCACTGCCCGAGCCCGGGGCGACACCATAGGGCGCATCAGCCGCGACATGCCCCATACGCCCAGCGGGAGGCAGCCCAAGAGTAGGAACTTCTGCGTCAGCCCCATGGCGCCCAAGAGCACGGTCCCCACCAGGCCCAAGATCCCAAAGGCCGGGGTGGCCGGAGCCGTCGTCCCGACGCCAGCGGGCTGCCACCCGGCAAAGAAATGGTGCCAACTGGCCGACCACGGCAGTAACGGCGCCATTTGGCCCACGGTGGGGAAGGCTCCTAGGAGGATCCCTCGGGTACCCACGATGATGACGAGGGTGGCGACGATCCCGGCCACGGCGCGCTGGCGCCCGGTGCTGAGGAACGAACGTCGGACCTGGCGACCGAATCGATCTCGACCCGAACGATGGCCAAGGTCGTCAAGTTCGTCGAAGTCCGCATCTTCGCTGAACGCCGTACCCACGCTGCCGGTGAGAAGTGGTCGCACCGCCTTCTCGTGGCGGCCCACGCCACCGACGACCGCGTTGGCTGCATCGAGGCCCTGATGGGAAAGGCGCGAAAAGTAGCCCGTGAGCCGCGCGCTGCCACGGAGCTGCAAGCGTCGCACCTCGGCATCGGGGAAGAGGCGGTGCGCCGCCAACTGACGTCGGGGTGCCCGCAGCTCGCGGAGGTGGCGCGCATTCCAACGCCAAGCGCCCGCCACCGCCCTCGCCCGTTGCCGATCGCGCGCAAGCAACGCCACGACCACTTCGCCGAAGGCGAGAAGCGCGGCCTGCGGAAGGACCCGCACCAGGTGAAACCAGGTGTAACACTTCAAGACGACGCGTAGCTCGTGGCGGCGCTGAAGGCCCTGCAAGGTGACGTGCCGTTCGTCGATCTCCACCCCGGCCACCATCAGGGGCATGGCGCCACTGGCGACCGCCTCGCGGTGGCGTACCCGCGCATCGGGCGCCACCACGACGCGGGAACCGGCGACCTGACTACGCCACGAAAGATCCAGGTCCTCCCCCATTGCCACGATGGCGGGATCGAACCCCTCGAGCTCACGCCACAGGTCGGCCCGGATGAGGATGCAGCCGCCAGGCGCCACGAAGACATCTCGCACGGCATCGTGCTGCCCGTGATCAACCTCTCCGTCTTGAATACGATCAACCACCGCCCCGGTCTTGTCACAGTTCTGGCCGACGTGGAGGAGGATCGAGGGGTCGTCCCAGTTGACGAACTTGGGCGACACGACACCGGCATTCGAGCGGAAGGACTCCTCGACCAGGTTGTGCACGACCTCCGCATCGAGGGCGCAGTCGTCGTGGCAGAGAAGAAAGAACGCTGCCCCCTCGACCATGCCGAGTGCTTCGTTGCTGGCTGCGGCGTAGCCCGGCCGGCCGGGCAGGAAGCGCACAAAAGCCTCCGGCAGAATCCGACCCACCCGCGCGGTGACGTCGGCTTCGTCACCTGTGACAAGGACCAGCACCGAGAGCTCCGGGTAGTGCTGGGCCTCCAAAGAGGCCAACGTCTCCTCCAGCCACGCACCTGCCCCGGTGGTCACCACGACCGCAACCACTGCCGGAACTCGGGCGTCCATCAGGTGTTTGAGGCTAACCGTTCCAAGGTCCGCGATCCGGTTCTGGTGAGGGTGTCTGAGTGCTTGCAACTGTTTAACAAAAGCGATACTCTTGTAGGCTCAGCATTCACCACATCAGGAGCAACAGGAGGAAACATGCCGGACGTGACCAACATCAGCAACATCTCGAAGGGTGTCACCGATCTGGCCCGCGACGCGGCCTATGTCGCCGTCGGACTCGGCGTGCTCGGCTTCCAGCGCGTCCAGGTGCAGCGCGTGGAGCTGCAGAACCTGCTTTCGAAGGACTCGTCATTGGACCAGCACCTCGGGACCGTGCGCAGCGAATTGACGAAGGGCGTCAAGCAACTTGACGACCTTTTGGAGAACGCCACCCAGTTCATCGAATCCAGCCTGCATCCGCTCGAGGCACAACTCCCCGCCAGCGTGACGCAGTTGACCACCAAGGCCTTGGAGCAGACCCGTGAGGTGCGGAGCCAGATCCGCCAGCGGGTCACGACCTCCTAAGCACTAGTGCGCCGCGCTCGACCGTCTTGCCGCTATTCCGCCTCCCAAGAGGCCAGAACGTCAGCGAGCGTGGTCGCGAGCGGAATAGAAGGGGACCAACCGGTCGCCGTGTGCAACAAGGTGGCATCGCCACGCAGCACCGGCACGTCGACCGGGCGCACCAACGCGGGATCGATGACAAGCTCGAGGTCGGCGTGCGCAAGGGCCAGGAGCTGGTCCGCCACGTCGGAGATCGCGACGTCCCGGCCTGAACAGACGTTATAGGTAGTCCCCGGCACGCCGTCGACGATGAGTGCGCGGTAGGCCACCACCACGTCACGCACGTCGGTGAAATCGCGCCTTGTGGTCAGTGTGCCCACGTTCAGCGAACGTGTCCCGGCCTTGCGTGCTTCCACGATCCGCTTGGCCAGAGCCGGTACGGCGAAGTTCGGAGACTGTCCGGGCCCAATGTGGTTGAAAGGCCGCACGACAATGACCGGTTGGCGATAGCCCCGCCACGCCTGCAGCGCCACGGCCTCCGCCGCCAACTTGCTCGCGGCATACGGCGTCGCAGGAGCGGTCGGCGTGTCCTCGCGCAGGGGAAGCTGCGTCGGGCTGACTACTCCATACACCTCGGCCGAGCTCACCACCAGCACGATCGGCGGGGTCTCCAAGGCCCGGGCCGCCGCCAACAACTCGGCGGTGCCCAGCACATTGACCCTGAGCACCTGACTCGGGTTCTCCCAACTCTCACCAACATGCGTCATAGCGGCCAGGTGATAGATCGCTTCGGGCGAGGCATCAGCAACGACCTTGCGCAAGGCTGGCCCGTCGGCGATGTCCGTCTCGATGTCGATCGCTACCACGTCGTCCCCGGACTCCTTGAGGTGCGCGGCCAGCCAATTGCCGACGAATCCCTTGCCCCCCGTGATCAACGCGCGCATCCGTGCACCCTACTGCGGGGCGCCGAGGGCCACGTAATAGGCCCTGACGTGCGTGTCCACGCTTGCCGACCAGGTGAATTGGGAAGCCCGCGCAACCCCGGCGGCGCGACGTCGCTGCACGTCAGGAGCCCCCTTCCCGAGCGTCAGCGCCTGCGCCAACGCATCGGCCAGCGCAGCGTCGTCACCGGGGGGAATGAGATCGGCCGCTTCCTGCGCCATCTCGGCCATGGCGGTGCCCTCCGTCGTAATAAGCGGAGCGCCACAGGCCAAGGCTTCGAGGGCCGGGAGTCCGAATCCCTCCTCCAGCGCCGGATAGGCCACCACGGTGGCCTCCCGCAGGAGTGCAGGCACGGCGTCATCCGGTAGGTAGCCCAGGCGGACGATCCGGTCGCCGTGGCGCGCCCGGGCCAAGGTCTGTTCGGTCTCGGCCAGTCCCCAACCGATCTGCCCGCAAAGCACGAGAAGCGCGTCATTCTGCCTGTCCGCGACTCTGTCGAAGGCGGAGATGAGTGATGCCACACCTTTACGGGGCTCCAGCGTTCCCACGAAGGCAACCAACGATCCATGAGGAGGAACTCCGTGTTCTGCGAGGAGAGCGCGATCAGCTCCCGTTGATGGCTCCATCGGCGTGAAGCGCACATGATCGACCCCGTGGGGCGCCACGATGATCGGTGCCTGAACGTCGCAGCAAGCGCGCAGACGCGTCGCGGTGGCCTCGCTCACACAGACGAGAGCAGATGCATGCGCGGCGGCCTGGCGGATCGCCCGGCGGAAGAACAAAGCCTTTGAGCGAACATGCCATTCGGGGTGATCGAAGAACGTGAGGTCGTGGATCGTCACGACGCAGGGAACAGGTGCTCTCGCCGGCATGGTGTAGTGGGGTGCATGGTGGACCTGCACGCCGAGGGCGTCGAGAAGCCTGGGAAAGCGAACCTGTTCGAAAGCCAGGCGAGCCGGACGAGAGGCGGGAACTGCACTCAGCACCTGCGCCGCTCGGGAGCTCAAGACGTTCCAGCGCTCCTCGTCGCCGCGACGCGCCACCATGGTCAGTGCGATGTCGTCCCGGGCGCAGAGCCCCTGGGCGATGGCGATGGTGTAGTACCCGGCCCCTCCCGGTCGGATGGGAACGGCGGAGACGTCGAGCGAGAGCGCCAGCGGCGCGGTCATGCCAGGGTCCTCCAGATCCCGATGTGCTGATGCGCTGCCGTCTTCCACGTGCGCGAGCGGGCGTGGGCCGCTCCGCGTACCGCGAGGTCCGCCCGTACCGTCTCATCGGCGAGAACGGCGGTCAGGCCGGCTGCAATTTCTTCGACGTCGAAGGGGTCGACGATGCGCGCCGGTGGTGGCCCAGGCTCCTCGAGATCCACCACGCTCGGCACCTCATTGGCAATGACGGACGGTGTCCCGGTTCGCATCGCCTCGAGCGGTGGAAGGCCGTAGCCTTCGGTCAAAGGAACGTAGGCAAAGGCGCGGGCGCGTCGATAGAGCCCGGTGAGCGCGGCATCGCTGACCGCGCCGGCGAACACCACACCTTCTTGATCTGGCGGGCCCGAAAGGGTGGGGCCCCACCCCGTCGGCCCCACGATCACGAGCGGCCAAGGCTCGGGGAGCTCGGCCCGGATCAGTCCGTATGCTTGGAGCAACCGGTCGACATTCTTGCGGGGCTCCAGCGTGCTGACCGTCAGCAGGAACTCCCCATGCACGCCTAAGCGGTGGAGCAACGCCTCCGTTTGTAGTGGATCCTCGGGAACGAGATGGTCGCTGCCTCCATGGACGATGGTGATGCGGTCACTCTGCACACCGTCGGCGAGCAGATCCGCGGCGACGAATTTGGACGTCACGATCAATGCGGCGTCAGAGTCCCGGGCGCGACGGAGCGCAGCCTCGTGCCACTTTGCGCCCCGCGACGTGGTCGCCTCGGGATGCCGGCGCCACGCCACATCGTGCACCGTCACCACATGGCGCACGGGATTTGACGAGTGCGAAGACGGAGTGGCCAGCGAGACAGAGTGCACGACATTGAAGCCCGACGGCGCGCGAACCCACCCGTGATCCCATGCCCTGGTGAGCAGCGGGCCTGGAAGGTGCGACAGCGCGGATCGGCCGCCCGAATCGTGCCAGCGGGTCCGGCCGCGCTGAGCCTGTCTGGAAGAGCCGTCCGGGGACGCGGCTAGCCAGAAGCGAGAGGTCGATCTCGTCGCCGTCGACGGCACATTGTGCGATGCCCCCCAACAGCCCACGGGCATAGGCACCGATGCCCCCGGGGACGGCTCGCCGCAACTGTTCGACGGCCATCAACACCTTCGGTTCGGCTCGATCAGTCACGACCGGCGACCCCGACATCGTGGTAGAGCTGAGCCAAGCCCTCGCCACAGTGATCCCAGCTGAATGACGCCGCTCGTTCTGCCCCCGCCACGACGAGGCGTGCGCGCAGTTCCGCATCACTGAGCACGTTGTCCAGGGCCTCCACCAAACCCGTCGTCATCGCCAACGTCGACCATACTCGCCCCGTTCGCCCAACACCTCAGGCAGCGAGCCGGCGCGCGTTGCGACAACGGGCACACCGACGGCCATAGCCTCGAGCGGCGGGAACCCGAATCCCTCGTACAAAGAAGGAAAGGCCAAGACGGCGGCTTCCCGCAAGCAGCGCCGCCAGGTGCAGTGGCCTCGAGCCAGCCTGTCCGCACCACTCTCGTTTCGGCCCGGGCCCCCGCGATCGCCGGCATCGAGTGCTTCCTCGCCCCACCCCGGCGGTCCGGCCAGCACAAGAGCTAGTTCGGCGTGACGATCGGCCAACTGATCGAAGGCGCGCACCAGGCCGGGAAGATCCTTGCGCGGCTCAGCGGTGCCAATCGGCGAGCACGTAACGACTGCACCCCGGCGGGGAGATACGACGCGGCGTGCGCACGGGCCGTCGCGGGATCCAGCTCGATCGGTGGCGATACGCCGGGCGCCACGACGCGGACACGAGCCGGGTCGGCACCAAATGCCTCCATCACCTCGTCGGCCACGAAGGCCGAATCCGTGTGCACCCAGGCTCCGCGTCGCAGTGCCTTTCGAATAAGACCCGGGTAGGCCAATGTGGCTCGATTGCACAGTTCGGGATGATGAAGGGGAGTGAGGTCGTGCACGGAAACGACGGCTCCCGCCCTCTTGGTCGGCGGCACGACGAAATTGGTCCCGTGCACCACGTCTACATCTCCAATGAACCACTCGATGGGCGGTGTTGCACCATCGTCCCCACAAAGCGTGCAATGGCCGGGCGGGCATCGGCCGCTGCCGGTCCGACACATGGGGGGGCAACATCGCTCGGATCCCCGCTCGCCTGCGCCAACTCACGGCAAAGGCCTGCACGTCGAGATCCGCTCGTTGTCCCAACGCCTGGAGCGCACCCAGACAGAACACGCCCGACACCCGTTCGGTGGCCCAGCAGAGGGGTGGCGTCGAGTGCCACCCTGAGGCGCGCCGATCTGCGCACGTCGCTCATGTCGTGGGCGCAATCGGCACCGATGGAGCCTTGCACACGGCTCAGGCCGCGTTGGCACTCGGGCGTAGGTCGGCCCGGGCCGATCGGACGGCCCGCCGTGGTGCCTTCTATGCTCGCACCGTGCTTGTCACCCTCTGCGGCGGAGTCGGTGCTGCCCGCATGCTCTCCGGGCTCGTCCGCGTCGTCCCTCCCACGCTCCGTCACCGCCATCGTCAATGTGGGCGACGACACCATCCTTCACGGCCTGCACATCAGTCCTGACCTCGACACCATCACCTACACGCTGGCCGGCATGGACAACCGGGAGACCGGATGGGGCATCGTCGGAGAGACCTGGACCGTCATGGAGGAGCTGGCCCGCCTGGGAGGCGAGAGCTGGTTCCGGCTCGGGCGACCGCGACCTGGCCACGCATCTGTTCCGCACCGAGCGCCTTCGTGCAGGCGATTCGCTCACCGCGGTGACGGCCGCGCTCGCCGACCGCCGCCAGGATCGGCGTCCGCCTGCTTCCCGGTGACCGATGACCCGGTCCGGACGATGCTGACCTTGGCGGACGCCACCGAGCTCGGGCCGCCGGGCACGGAGGTGGCATTTCAGGACTACTTCGTCCGCCTGCACCACGACGTTGCCGTGAGTGCCGTTCGGTTCGCCGGCTGCCGAGACGGCCCGACCGACGGCACAGGTGCTCGATGCGCTCCGCGAGGCGGATCAGATCGTGGTCTGCCCTTCGAACCCGATTGTCTCGATCGGGCCGCTCCTCGCCGTGCCGGGCATCCTGCCCGCCCTCACCTCGCGCCGAGAAGACATCATCGCGGTGTCGCCCATCGTGGCCGGTGCCGCCCTGAAGGGTCCGGCTGACCGGCTGATGGCGGAGTTGGGATCGGATCCATCGGTCGTCGGAGTGGCGCGGCTGTACGCACCGTGGGTCAGCACCCTCGTGATCGACGAAGCAGACCGGGACCAGCGCGGCGGCGGTCGAGGCCGAAGGGCTGCGCTGCATCGTTGCCCCCACCATCATGGACTCCCCCGAGCGCGCGGCAGCACTGGCTCGATTGGTGATCGACGCCGGTGGCTGACGGCATCACGCTCATTCCCCTCGCGCGGCATCGGTGAGATCGAGCCCGGAACCGACCTGGCCCACATGGTGGCCGAGCGCGCTGGCGCCGGCTTCGCCGGACGGCCCCGACATTGTCGCCAGGGCGATGTCCTCGTCATCACGCAGAAGGTGGTCTCCAAGGCCGAGGGTCGCCTCGTCGCCATCGATCCCGACGATCCCGACAGCCAAGGCCGCTCTGGTCGAGCAGGAATCGGTGCGCATCGTGCGCCGTCGCGGTGATCTCATCATCAGCGAGACCCGACACGGATTCATCTGCGCCAACGCGGGCATCGATCTCTCGAACGTCGCGTTAGGAACCGCCGCCCTACTCCCCGAAGACTCTGATCGCTCGGCGCGGCGGATCCGGGCCGGCCTCCGTGCCCTCCTTGGTGTCGACGTAGGCGTGATCATCTCCGACACGTTCGGTCGCACCTGGCGCCGCGGCGTGACCGACGTGGCCATCGGCTGCGCCGGGGTGGCCGCCGTGATCGACCTGCGTGGGACGCTCGATGCCAACGGTCGAGAGCTCGTGGCCACCGAAGTCTGCGTCGCCGACGAGCTGGCGTCGGCCGCCGAGCTCGTCATGGGAAAGGATCGCGGCATCCCGGCGGCCATCGTCCGCGGCGTTCCCGACGAGCTGGCTGCGCCGCGCCTCGGTGCGGTCCGAGATCGTGCGCCCGCCCGAAGAAGACCTGTTCCGTTAGAAGTTTCAGGCCAGCTGCTGTCAGGCCAGCTGCTGTTCAGGCCAGCTGCTGGCGCACGAACTCCAACACGGCGCGGGTCCCGTCGGCCAGCTTGGTCCATGGGCGCCATCCGAGCTGAATCGCGGCCCGCTCGATGTCGAGACTCGAGCGCAGCAGCTCACCGGGCCGCAGAGGAGCCATACACGGTTTGCGGCTCCACCCCGGCCTGTTCGGCCATGGTGGCGTAGAGCTCGTTCACCGAGGTCTCGATGCCGGTCCCGATGTTGCAGGTCAGCCCACCCCCCGCGTCGCCGCCCGGACGAAGGCGTCGACGACGTCATCGACGTAGACGAAGTCCCGCGTCTGGCCCCCGTCCCCGAAGATGGTCACCGGCTCGCCGCGCAAGAGGCGGTCGGCGAAGATCGACCACGACGCCGGCCTCCCCGTGCGGGTTCTGGCGAGGTCCGTAGACGTTGGCCAGGGCCAACGCCGAGAACTCCAGCGCGTGCAGCTCCCGATAGGCCACCAGGTAGTCGAGCACCGACTTCTTCGCCACCCCGTAAGGGGAGAGTGGCTGGTGGGGATGCGCCTCGCGCACGGGCAGGTCCTCGGGCGCCGGCTCGCCGTACAAGGTGCCGCCGCTGGCGGCGAAGATCACCCGTTCGGTCTCGGCCTGACGCGCTCCTTCGAGAACGTGCAGGGATCCGACGATGTTCACCTCGGCGTCGAATGCCGGACGGGCCACCGACACCCGCACGTCCGCCTGGGCCGCCAGGTGAAAGACCAGTTCGGGACGGCGCCGCGACCATGAGATCGATCACGGCCGGCGCGGTGATGTCGAGATGGTGGATGGTCAGCGCCCGACCCGCGCTCCCCCGTGCATCGGCGAGATTGGAGAGCGAGCCCGTCGAAAAATCGTCGATGACATCGACTTCATGTCCCTCGACCAGCAGTCGATCCACCAGGGTCGAACCGATGAAACCGGCTCCGCCTGTCACCATCGTGCGCATCTGAAGACTCCTAGCCCGCTACTCGTTCGCCATCGACCAGTGTGCCCGAGGCGACCACGGCACGTGCGCCCAATACCGACATCGGGACGGACGTCGGCCCGCTGACCGACAGTGGCGTGCGGCCCCAGCACCGAGCCCGCCACTTTGGCGTCGGCCGCCACGTGGCTGCCCTCCATCAGTACGGAGTCGATGACCACCGCGCCGGCCTCGATCACCGATCCGGCGCCGAGCACGCTGAACGCTCCACCCGTGCGCCGTCGGCGATGGTGCAACCCGGGAAGATGACGGACGGCCCGACGACCTCCCCGTCGATCGTGCTCACACCCTCGAGGAACACGCCGTCGCCGCGATCGTCGATCCCTGGGACGGGCATGCCCTTGCGTTGCCCTGAAACCAGATCCTGTTGGCCTGCAGGTAGGCCGCCGGCGTTCCCGTATCGAGCCAGTACCCGTCGTCTGACCGGGCGAAGAGAACACCGCTGCGCACCATGGCCGGAAACGTCTCTCGTTCGATCGAGACGCGTCCGGTAGGCGGGAATGCGATCCAGTACCGATGGTTCGAATACATAGGTGCCGGCATTGATCTCGTTCGTCGGTGCCTCGTCACGGGGAGGCTTCTCGACAAAGGCCGTCACCCGCCCTTCGCTGTCGGTCGGCACCACGCCGAACGCCGACGGGTCGGGCACCGGGTGCAGAGCGATCGTCCCCTCGGCGCCACTCTCTCGATGGAAGGCGACGAGAGAGCTGAGGTCGAGGTCGGTGAGGACATCACCGTTGACGACGACGAACGTCTCATCGACGCCGCCGTGATGTTGCGGCGAATCGCACCGCCCCTGCCGTGTCGAGCGGTTCGGACTCCACGGCATACGTCAGCCGAACGCCGGTCGGCATGCCCCTCGCGGATAGGCCTCTTTGAAGGCGTCCGGCAGATAGCCCAGCGACAAGAATTGCCTCGTCCACGCCGTGCGACGCCAGATGTGCCAGCACCCGTTCGATCATCGGCACCCCGACGATCGGGAGCATCTGCTTGGGCGTCGACAGGGTGAGGGGCCGAAGCCTGGTCCCCTCGCCACCCACGAGGACAACCGCCTTCATTAGCCGGACGACTTGGCGGTGGTGGTCGTTGTGGCCGACTTGCTGGTCGTTGTCGTCGTCCCGGATGCTGTCGTGGTCGTGGTCGTGCCTGATGCCGCGGTGGTGGGGTGGTCGGCGCGGCGGTGGTCGTCGTCACCGGAGCCGAGGTGCCATTGATCGCCTGGAGGAGAGCCACTTCCGTCGCCGACGGGCACCTTGGGCAGGGCCTTTGTCGACGGTCCGAACCCGACGGTTATCAGTTGGCTATTGCGAAGCTTGAGACCGGCCGGCTTCGAGGTGTACTTGCCACCGACCAGCTTGGTCTCACTCCCGCTCTTTTGGCTCGCCGTCGAAAGGGTCCACGAGCGCGCCCGCACAACCCCCACCTTGCCGGCGTCGGGCGTCCCGGCGGCACACTTCTGGCCGTTCTTGTAGGTCACACCGCCGGGGTAGTGCACCGAGGTGTTGGTCAGAGTCACCCGCTGCGTACTCCGAGGCGAACTTGCCCAGGGTGGCATTGTTCCCGGCTTCGCTACTCGTCTTGGGCGCGATCAACAAGACTCCGCTCCCGGTGGTGGTCAGGCCATTGGGTCGAGCCCGAGGCTGTCGCGGTGAGCGCGGGCTCGCGTTGTCCCGCAGATGTCGAACGCCAGTGCGGCGTGCCAGGTCTGCCCGACGATGGGTGGCGTCCGCCGAGGACGACTTGCGTGTAGTTGTACCGGGCCAGGACGACCGAACCGATGCCGATCAGCACGATCACGACGAGCGCGGCGTACCAGTTGACCGGCATTTGTCCTCGATAGGACGTGCCTCCCCCTGTGGCGGCGGCGCGTGCGACCGACTTTCCCGTAGAGCTTCTGGCCATGGCGGGACGAAACCCTACAGCCTCGGCGGGTCCCCCCCGGCTGCGGGGTGCCGCCGTTCACCCAGTTCCCGAAAGAGCGCCACCGTCGTGGGGTGGACAAACGGCTGCGCCATCCGTTCGACCGTGCCTAGCTCGAGCCCCTTGAACCGACCGACGCCGTCGGCGGCCAAACGAAGTAATTTCCTCCATGGCCGACCGCATACCCGACCCTGTTCCCCATCATCTCCGTGGCCCGGAGCAGGCCTCGATAGAGGCGCTCGTCATAGGGGCTGACCCGCAGACCCCGGCGGATCACCCATTCGGCCTCCTCACCGCGTCCTCGACGCAAGGGCGTGTTCAGCCACCCTTCAGGGCGGTGTCGACCACCATCGTCTCCAGCTGGGCCTGGGTCCCTTCCAGGATCGGCCCAGTCCGCGAGGCGGAGCCCTTCGAATGGCCGACCCCGCACCAGGCCGAGCGCGTCCTTCCACCGGGCCGGATCGGGATCCGCCACCGCGAGAGCGAATCGTTCAACGTCGGTCCCCACCGTGTCCGCCAATCGCAGTCGTCGCCCGCCGCGCGGCAGGTGCTCTGCCCCGCTCTGCGATCGGCCCAGTGCTCGACGGGCCACCGACGCCGTCGAGTGGAGCGTGGATGGGGCAATGCATCGGTCGGTCCACAGAGCTGTCCTCCACACATCGCTCAGCGCTCCCTGTCGATGAAAGGCCAGGTACACGACGAGCTCCCTTGAAGAGGCGCGGCAGAAGGGGCGTGCGGCGCCACGGATCTCCACCGGACCCAAAACAGCCACTTCGACCTCAGGAGGGGACGCCGTTGCCGAAAGACGCTCCGAGAAAGGTGACTCGACCAAAGACATGCCAATGAACGGTCGAGCGTTGGACGCCGAAGAGCACCCACTACCGTCGAAGGAGCTTGCCCAGCACCACGTCGAGCGAGAAACGCCCGGTGCCCATCAGCGCAACGACAAGGGCAAGCGCGGCCAAGGCCACATTGAGCTCATAGCCCGAGCCGGTGCTGTTACCGATCACCCCATGGCTGAAGGTCACCGTGATCATGGCCATCACCATGTCACCAACGAGCCCGAGGGCCGCGAGACGCCCAAGGACGCCCAGGCCCACAGCGGCTCCCCCGAAGCACTCGATTATGCCGCCCAGCACAGCAAAGAACGTTCCAGGTTGGAGGTGGGCCACATGAGCGAAATAGACCGCTTGCGGGTGAATGCCACCGCGATCGAACGCGCCGAAGAGGGTCCCCGCCCCGTGGTAGATGAATATCCAAGCCAGCCCTATCCGACCCCCGAGCAGCGCCAGATCGCGCGAGAGACGAGCATCTCGGGTCGATCGGAACCTGTCGCCGACATGGCTCACCCGTTGGGTCATGCTCGTCATATGGCTTCCCCGGTCGCGAGGGGGGCCACTAGGGACGTTGTACGCCCGCATGACAGATGCCCGCTGAGTCTTATGTCCCGCTTGTCGTTCACGGCGCCCGCTGCTTTCTTACCCAAAAGGAGTACGGGCGAGCAGCACAGAGGGATTGCCGGCCGGCCCGTCCAGCTTCTTGACTGTCAAGATCGTTGACTACCGACCGGCGAGGCGTTACCCTCCGAGAATGCCGAGCGCCGCCGTCGACGACGAGGTCGTCATCCCCGCTCTTCTGCGTGCGGCCCGCGGCAGCTACTCTCACGCCATCGCCGTGCGCCTGGCCGAGGCGGGATTCGAGGATCTGCCCCGAAATGGGGGGTTCGTCCTCGGCGGCATGCATCACCATGGGGGATCGACAGTAGACATGATCCGTGGGCTCGGGGTGACAAAGCAGGCAGCGAGCCAGCTCATCGACACCCTGGTCCTCCGGGGCTACCTCACTCGGGAATCGAATCCCGACGACCGGCGCCGGATGACGATCGAACTCACGGAACGTGGTCGGGCGGCGGCGACCGTCGTACGCGCGGGCATAAAGGAGATCGATGCTGAACTGGCCGAAATGTTGACGGAGAGCGAACTCGCCGGCTTGCGCGCCGGCCTGAAAGCGCTGGGTCGGATTAAAGAGCGAACCGAGACGGCCAGATGACACAGCCACCCACCTCATTGGTACTGCTCCATGGCTTTGCTTCCACGTTCGACCACGGCTGGCGACAGACCGGATGGGTCGACATCCTGGGCGACTTCGGCTGCGACGTTCCCGAAATCGATCTCCCGGGCCACGGCTCGTCTCGTCGCGACACGAGTCCAGAGGATTATGCCGACGTTGAAGATGAAGTCTTCGGCGCCCTCCCTGCCCCTGGACCGATCAGCGCTGTGGGATTTTCCGCTGGAGCCGACCTCCTGTTGCGGCTGGCCATCGCACACCCTTCACACTTCGAGCGGATCGCTCTGCTCGGGCTGGGCGACAGCGTCTTCGAGGCCAATGACACGAGCGGATTCGTCAAAGCGCTGGAATCAGAGACGGAGCCCGAGGACGTCCAGGCGCGCCTTTTCCATCGGCTCGCACGCTCGACGGGCAACGACCCCAAGGCGATCTCGGCGTTCATGCTGAGAGAGCGGCCCCCGCTCCGCGAGGAAGAGCTGGCAACGCTGACCTTCCCCATCCTCGTGGTACTCGGCGAGCGCGACACGTCGGGCGAACGATTGGTCGCCGCTCTGCCCTCGGCCACGCTCGTCACCCTGCCCGCGGTCGATCACTTCGCCACTCCTTCTGACTTCGGCGCTATTGACGCCACCATCAGATTTTTCGGATTGGAATGATGACTGCACGTTGCGACACAAGCCCGGCGGACGGAGCGACCCTGGACACCGTCATCGATGATCTTTTGGGGCACCCCGCTGAAGCGATGAGATCGAGTGATAAGTGACAGCCCTGAGATCTCAAGTTGGCGTATCGAGGGGCGATCTTTACTCACACGTTTGGTGAGCCACTGGATCACGGCACCTGTCAGACTGGGGCATGGCATCACGTTCGACTGAGCACGGCTCGCCCTGGGCTCTCAGAGATTCGTACATGAGCGCTTCATAAGACCATGATTGCCACATAGTGAGCGCCAAGGCTCCCGCGCCGCGACGCCGTTGGCGCTCCTCAGTGGGATGCGCGCGCATTGTCGCCGTGCTTCTCACAGGGGCACTACTGCCAGCATGTAGCGGCGGCCGAAGCTCCCTCCCAGCTACAACCACCACGAGCACTACCTCGCTGCCTCAACCTGCGGGTACCCGCGTGCTCACGTTTGAGCCATTTTCGGTGCAGGGGACCGTCCTTTCAACCCTCCGGGTGACCGCTACGGTCAGCGGTCACTGCCTTACCGGAGGAGTGGCTGGCAACTCCTCGTACCGTTGTTTCGCAGGAAACGACATCTATGACCCGTGTTTTGCACGACCAGGGGCTTCGAATGGTCCGCTTCTCTGCACTTCCAATCCCGCCCGCTCCGAGGTCGTGCAGCTCGACGTGGGCACGCTGCCGGAACCACTCGGAGGGGTCCCCGAAGAGCGATCCTGGGCAATCCAACTCTCGAATGGTCAAATCTGCGTGCTCGTCGATGCCGCCTGGGGTGGACTTGGACCCTTCGGATGTCAACCGGCACCTCCGGCGACTCTCGCCGACTGCCACGTGCCCGAGAAAGCTTCACCGTGGTGGACTGCGGGTTGTCAGGATCAGGCAAGCGACTCCAGTCCCTTCTCCAGCTACCGGGTCACGACGGTTTGGTCATGAACGCTGATTCGAGAGCTCGATACCGAGCGGAAGGCCTTGTCCACCTCGATCTCGAAGAGGGTCTGCAGCCAGAGAACCGGTGTCATCACGACGATCGCTCCGATCGACCAAACAATGGCGATTTCCGTGAGATGCCCGACGATCATATTTACGTGCGCGTACTTGGCAGCTCAGACGCTGACAGCGTTACGGATGCCGTCTAACGACAGTTCGCTTGTCCGGTGGCCTCCGCATTGGACGCAGTCCTCTGTGTGCCGCCAAGATCGGATCAAGCGGCTGCGATCTGCGTTGAGGATGACCGTAAAGGTCTCAGCCGTTGGGTCAGCCTGAAGTTCGAAGTACGGACGCCATGCCGTGGAGACGGATCGATGCCCAACATCGATGTCATGGAGGATACGTCGGAAGCGCATCCGACCGGTATCGAAGATCCAGGTGCTGTGACACGATTCCAAAGTGGTGGCTTTCATGCCTCAAAGATGACCGGTCACCCTGGCCGCCAACATCGAAGGGTCTGGCAATCTGCTTGGGATCAGGTTGCATTCTCTCCTGCACGACGCAGCAGAGGCCCCGGGCTCGTCTGGCTGGAAAGCCTCGCTCCGATCGTGCTACGCAGGTCACATGAGCAAGGTGGAAGTTACCGCCGAGCGCACCATCGATGCGCCGGCCGAGACCGTCTACGGGTACCTGGCGAACCTGCAGGAGCACCGGCAGTTCTTGCCCCCGGCCTTCTCCGACTTCGAGGTTGAGGCGGGAGGGGTCGGTGCCGGATCGGTCGTTCGGTTCAAGGTGAGCGCCGGCGGGCGTGAACGCTCGTACCGTATGACAGTGGCCGAACCGAAGCCGGGTGGTCATCACCGAATCGGACAGTAACTCCAGCCTCGTGACCACGTTCACGGTAACCCCGCACGGCGCCACATCCCGCGTGCGTATCTTCACCAGCTGGGATGGGGCGGGGGGAATCGGGGGTTTCTTCGAACGCCTCTTCGCTCCGCGGGCCATGCAGAAGATCTACCTCGATGAGCTCGCACGCCTGAATGCGTACGCGCTCCGAGCGGGCCACACCTGGCTCCGCCGGCTGAACCTCAGTCTTCGGCGGGGCCGCCGGGCTGAACCGGTCTGTCGGGAGTCCTCGAGGGAAGCGAGATGTTGGTGCGGGCGCCTCCGTCGTTGCGCACGGCCGTGGAGCGGGCGTCAATGAAACCCCAGCGGCCCGGCGGCATCTTCTGGACCCTCCGGGCCAGATTGTGGCCAAAGGCCCGAATAACGAGGTGGCGGACCGGGCCGATCATCAGCAATAGCCCGACAGCATCCCCGATGAACCCCGGCACGCAGATCATGACGCCACCGATGAGGACCACCAGGCCATCGAGCAGTTCTCGGGTCGGCACCTCCCCCAACGCCAGACGTTCCCTGGTGTGAGCCAGCACGCCCGATCCGACACGGCGAACGACGAACGGCCCGAGCGCGCTCACGAGGATCAGGATCAGTAACGCCCACAGGAATCCCACGTGTTCGACCACGAGAACGAAGGCGGCGATCTCTGCGGCAACAATGAGCAGCACGCTGATGAAGAGCACAATGCAGGCTAACTCCCCCGACTGGGTCCGCCCAGAGCGCGCCCTTCAATCCGGAAGCGGACCTCACCGAGCTTTAGTGTCTCGCCCGAGACCGCCTCTGACCTCCAGCGCCCTTTCGGAGGCTCCATGATTGCGCGCTGTTAACTCTTCGGTCTTATCCATACCCGGAAAGCTTGGACCAAGGGGACGCTGTCCGGTTCGGGAATGACCGTGGCTGGAGTACGGCGAAACCTCCCCGAGACGGTTACTTGCCCCCCAGTGCGTGCTGGAACCGCAGGTAGAAGGCAGCGAATACGAGGACAATGCCAACGTTTACCATCAGCCGCGCCCAAAGGTGGTTCTTGAAGAAGAGGACGTCAACACCAACCACGACGCCTACAAGCGCAAGCACGTAGACCACGACGGTTATGTTTCTTCCCACGTTCACATCCTATTGAGTCCCGCCTCAAGAGAGAATCCCTCGAACTCCTCTAGAGCCAGCTGGGGCGTCACACTCACAAAGAGACGCTCCCGGTCGCGTCCGAGGCCATCCCTAGGTGCCGCGTAGCCACGCCCAGGTCCCCGGCGACGCTCCTATTAGTTGTCAAGCCCCTTTTTTGGAATCAGAAGTGCAAGTTGCGGGCAGAACAGTGATGAGTCACTCGGCAGAGGACATGCTCTTATCAAGCCACGCCGTTTGCACTGAAGTGGTCCCGGACCGTGGGTCGGCGAGTCGCCGGAAAGTCAGCCCGAAGGGGCGACAGTTAGGGGCTGAGCCAGACCCACGGCCTCGGGTTCAGGCGCGAGGTAGGTAGCGGTAAACCTCGCGGGCGACGTAGCGCTTGAGGAGTCGAATGACGTCGCGCTTGGTGCGTCCCTCCTTCACCTTGCGTTCGAAGTAGGCAGTCGTCCTCGGGTCATGGGCGATGCGCACGATGACGATGCGCCACAAGGCTGCATTGGCCTGACGATCGCCGCCCCGGTCGAGGCGGTAGCGACCAGCGCTCTTGCCCGACGACGCTGGGATGGGCGCGGCGCCACAAAGGTGGGCCCAGGCAGCTTCTGAGTGCAGTCGTTCGGGATTGTCGCCGGCACTGATCAAAAGAGCGGCCGCGGTGTCAGGACCGACACCGAAAAGGGAGAGCAACGCGGGAGCCGTCGCCGCCAAGAGCTTCTCGATCCTTTCATCAAGCGCGGCGATCTCATCATCGAGCTCTTGGATTCGGCGGGCCAACGAACACAGCGACGCCTTGTAGGCAGCCATGACTTGATCACCAGAACGCGACGGTCGCAGCCGCGCCGCCTCGCTGACCAGTGCTGGAATCGTCAGCCCCGTGAGGCGGCAACGCAGCTGGTCAGGGGCGGTGATCACCAGGTGGCGCATCTGGGTCAGCGCCTTGACCCGGGCCCCTCGAGCTGAACGCTTGGCCACGACGAGCACCCGGATGGCCTCAACGGCGCCGTCTTTGGACTTAGAGATGCTCTTGGCTCTTCCACCGAGTGCCGCTCGGGCGGCTTCGACAGCGTCCAGAGGATCTGACTTTCCCGAGCGGCGCCGTTCGGCTCGGTTCGGCCGGTCGACCTCGATCACGTCAATGTGCGCTTGGCGAAGAAACCGGGACAGGCCGACGCCATAGGAGCCGGTACCTTCGACGCCCACCTTGGTCACGGCACCGAAGCTCTCGAGCCAAGCCAGCAGTGACTTGTAGCCATCGGGCGTCGTGGCAAAGGAGGCCGAGCCGAGTAAGGCTCCGAGCGAGTCGAGTGCTGCTGCCACGTGGACGTCGAGGTGAGTGTCGACACCACCGGTCACAGTCCGCGTTGCTTCTACAATGGTCATTGTCATCCCTTTCTGCTTAACGGTTGAGGGGTGGCACGGCCGTTCCGGATCGGAGTGACGGGCGGTCCGGATTGTTGGTAGCAAACCGGGCCAATCACCCTCTTCTCGAGACGGGGCGTGCCGTTGTCAATGTGCAACTGGAAGGACCCGGTCGACGATGTCGCAGAGCGCCCCTGGACTACGAGTCAGGCCGAATCTTCCAGCACTCCCGAAGATATTGAGGACTCGCAACGAAACGGTGGATCCCTAAGCGCATTATCACTGACGCTGGCCTCACCGATCAAATCCCTTGGAATTTCAGCTCCTGACGGGCTTCGACGACTCTTTACGCCGTATCGATCCGATGTCGTCGCCTGAACAGCACCTCACTGAGACCATCCTTAGCGATGTCTTGGCGGAGTTGCTCAAGCTCGATGTCGCGCATTTCGCCCTTGTAGGGTCCTTCCCGGTAATACTCGACCGTGCGCGTTGGGTTCCAGATGACGATGTAAACGGGCGACCGCGGTTCTCCGAGATAAGGGTCGTCTCCCAACGTCAATCCCAAAATGAGGCGGGGCACGGATTCTCGAATCCAAAATCTGGTCTTAGAACAGCCCGGCTCAAAGGTAATGACACCACCTTCAACGGGTATGCCGACTTGCCTTTTGCTGTCCATCGACACCGATCCGCCGATGAGTCAGGCGGACAGCTCCTGCACTTTGAGGGTATCGACGTGCTGCTGCATCGAGATGACCTTGCCATCACGAAACGTCCATACGTGCGCCATCTGCACCTCCGCCGGCTTGCCCGTCGAGCGTTGCTTCCACGAGTAGGTGCCGGTCGCGACCACGGTGTCGTCTTCGGCTATGAATCGGGTCGGGGTAACCGTGAAATCGTCACCGATCTCACCGAGTCGCATGAATACTCCCTCGACAACCGCTTGCGGTCCAACGTAAGTGCCGTGGAGCGGGAAGCCCTCTGCCTCAGTCCACTCGATCTTGTCGTCCATCAGCGCCAAGACCTTAGGTACATCTCCCTCCGCGAAGGCCTGGTATGCGCCCTGAATGATCTGCTTGTTGGTCGGCATTGCAATCTCCCCTGTCTATGGTCGGCCGAAGAGATCGATCGGTTCGACCTGTTGTCATAGCGGTTCCCGGTGGTTCACGTCTCAGTATGCACGGCATTGCGTCGAACGTCGACTGCCACGACGACCGAAACTGCCCCGACACCGATCACGGGGACCCGTGCCGCCGCTCGGACTGTGTCCCGTATGACTGCGCGTGCGGCAATCTTCAGCGGGCAGGTCCTAGGGGACGCCCGCAAGTACCACGGTGCGTGAACAGGTAATTCCGTTAGGCCGTTGGGCATTCGGGATTCATCGGGAGACCGGAAGTCGGCGACTTTAGCGGAGAGTCAGATTCCTGCAAGGACAGCCCGGAGAAGTCATGGGCCACTTCGGATGGCCCGTTCCTGTCGAGGAGGGGTCGAGGAGTTCGGCGAACTCGGGAGCCATCCCCGTGTCCAATTCGCCCGACTCCGGTGCTACGTCGCAAAGGCAACGAGAGCGGCAAGTTGTTCGGCCGTTCCCACGATGATGAGGACGTCCCCCGCCTCAATTGTGTCCTCTGGAGAAGGGTTGGTGACGAATCTACCGTCGGGGCGCCGGATCGCCAGCACGAGTGCGCCGGTGCGGTCGCGCAGATGTGCCGAACGGAGCGTGCCGCCGGCCAGCGTTGATTCGGCCGACACGACAAGTTCTTCCAATCGGAACTTGAGGGTTCCATCGTGCATAACCACATCGACAAAATCCACTACGTGGGGTTGAACCACAAATGATGCCATTCGATCTCCGCCGAGCTGTTGAGGATTTACCACCCGGTCGGCCCCGGCGCGCACCAATTTCGGTTCTGACGATGCGCTGCGGGCCCGGGCAATGACCTGAAGGTCCGGTCGCATTGACTTGCTTGCTACCGTCACATAGAGATTGTCGGCATCGGTGTCGAGCGCGGCCACCAAAGTCGCCGCCCGATCAATGCCCGCTTGGATCAGGACTTCGTCGTCCGTCACATCTCCACACACGGAAGCGAATGACAAATCGACCAGCCGATCCGGATTACGGTCGATGACGACAACGCTGAGTCCCGTGTTGGCTAGGAATCGGGCCACCTCTTGCCCGACTCGGCCCCATCCGCACACGATCACATGTTTGTCCATCCGGTCGATGCTTCGTTCCATCTTGCGTCTCCTCACCAGATTTCGCATGTGTCCATCTATGAACAGCTCGAATACCGAAGAGATGGCGTACAGCGCGGTACCGACACCCACCAAGATCAGGACAATGGTGAAAGCTTTCCCGGCCGCATCCAGCCGATGTGGGGCGTTGAATCCCACGGTTGTAACGGTGGAAACAGTTTGATAGACGGCGTCAAGGAGACGGAATCCGAGTATTAGATACCCGGAAGTGCCCAAAACAAGCACGAAAAGTAAGGCCCCGAGGCCAATCCAAACCCTCCGAAACGGATCCTTCACCGTGTCCATTATCACTGACAGGGGCTAACCCTCCCGACTGACCAATTGGCCTTTGGCTAATACCCAAACCAAGGGCGGAGAGACCGTCGTATTGGAATGTCAGGTCCTGCTAATCAGTGGTCACTCGGGCGTGTCCGATGAGAAGCGCCGTCATGGCGCACCTCCTTGGGTTGGCCGGTCCGGGGATACCCGGTTATCGGCACCGGCCAAAGCCGGTCCTCAACGATCGACCTAGTTCACCTCTCATCGCCAGAGCGGCCGAAGAACACGCCCTACCGACGCTCATCGGTAAGTGACGAGGAGTCGGACCTTCTGCCCCTCGGCTGGAAAGTAAAGGTCACCCCACCCCTCACAGAGTATTCTGGGTATGTTACTCTATCCAAAGTACCCTATCCGGAGACCAAACGTGCCAGCTCGCAACCGAAGTAACCCACTCGCCCTGGCCGTACTCATAAGCCTTTACGAACGACCGATGCATCCCTACGAGATTGCAACGACCCTGCGCCAACGCCACAAACACGAGAGCGTTCGGCTGAACTACGGGTCGTTGTACGCAGTGGTTGAATCACTCGAGCGCCGCGGGCTCATCACACCCCAAGGAACCGAACGCTCGGGACGCTTGCCCGAACGCACAATCTATGACCTCACCGATGCGGGCCGCATCGAAACGCACGACTGGCTGACCGATCTCATCTCGACTCCAGTAAAGGACTACCCCGAGTTCGAAGCCGCTCTCTCGTTTCTCCCGGCTCTTCCCCCCAACGACGTGGTTGCACTCTTGAAGGAGAGGGCCCAGCTTCTCGAGATCGAAGTTGCCGAGATGGGATCTGCTCGTGAGCTGGTCGAAAAGCAGCGCCTTCCCCGCTTGTTCTGGGTCGAGGCCGAGTTCCGCATGCTCTTGCGCGAGGCCGAACTTGCCTACGTGCGCAAGCTCGCCGCCGAGATCGCATCAGGCTCGCTCGAAGGAATGGAGTGGTGGCGTGAGGTACATGAGCGGGCGGATGATCCGGTGTGGCTTCCACCACTGCCGGTCGGTGACGCGGAAGGAGCGAGGGAACAAGAGTGACATCATTTGACAAAGGAGAGGGCGAAGCGGAGACCATCATTTCGACGACCGATCTTCGAAAGAGTTTTCGTTCGAAGCGCGGCCCCATCGAGGCGGTCCGTGGCGTCAGTATCGAAGTGCGCCGGGGGGAGATCTTCGGCTTTCTCGGCCCGAACGGCGCGGGCAAGACGACGACGCTCCGCATGCTGACGACGCTGCTTCCCATCGACGGCGGCAAGGCGACGGTGGCAGGGATCGACGTCGCCCGGCATCCGAAGCAAGTGCGGTCGCGCATCGGCTACGTCAGTCAGCTCGGTGGCGCCGACGACCTCGCCACCGGGCGAGAGAACCTCATCCTTCAAGGCCGTCTCTATGGGGGCGACCTCGCCTCGGTGACCGCCCGCGCCCAGGTGCTGATGGAGATCCTCGACATCGCGGAATTCGCAGACCGGCGAGTGCAGACCTATTCGGGCGGGCAACGGCGGCGGCTCGACGTCGCCCTCGGCATCGTTCACGAGCCCGAAGTCCTGTTCTTGGACGAGCCGAGCACAGGTCTCGATCCACAGAATCGGGCCAATTTCTGGGACCACGTCCGGATGCTTCGCGAACGTGGCACGACGGTCTTTTTGACGACGCACTACCTCGAAGAGGCCGATGCGCTCTGTGACCGCCTGATGATCGTCGACCACGGCGAGATCGTGATCGAAGGAACGCCCCATGACCTCAAGCGCGACGTTGCCGGGGACGCTGTTCTCCTCAATCTTCATGACAGCGATGGCGCGATGGTTCGGGCGGGATCACTCCTCGAAGGTCAGTCGTACGTGCGCGAGGTCTCTATCGAAGGTGATCAGCTCCGCCTCTACGTCGAAGACGGGGGTACCGCTCTCCCCCAGCTCATGCGCTTGCTCGACGGTCAGGGAATCGGACTCAGGTCGATCAGCCTCTCCGAACCAACCCTCGACGACGTGTTCTTACGGGAAACCGGTCGCTCGCTTCGTGACGCAGGTACAAACGGGAAGGAGATCGCCCGATGAGGACCATCCAAGATATTGGCCTTTTGTTCCACCGATACACCCTCCAGATGCTGCGCAATCCGGTATGGCTGTTCGTGGGATTCTCAACGCCCATCCTTTACCTCGCGCTGTTTACCCCGCTCCTCAAGCACTTTGCCGGGGTTCCAGGATTCCCCAAGGGCGGAGTTATCGACGTCTTCTTGCCGGGCATCCTTTCCCTCTTGGCGTTCGCCAGCGGGAGCAGCATGGGATTTAGCACCATCTTCGAGCTGCAAGCCGGTGTCATCGAGCGATTCCGGGTCACTCCAGCTAGCCGCTTCGCGATCCTGATCGGACCAATCCTCTCGGGGCTCATGATGATGATGGTGTTCGATTCGGTCGTTGTTGCGGTTGGCTACGGATTTGGGTTCCACGTCCATTGGCTCGGCCTCTTGGTCCTCGCAGTACTGCTTGCGTTGCTCGCCGGACTGACCGCTGCGTTCTCGGTTGCAACCGCGCTGTTGACCAAGGACATCAGCAGCTTCGCGGCGATAATCAACGGGCTGAACCTCCCGCTGCTACTTCTCGCTGGGGTACTACTTCCGATCTCTCTCGGACCGCTGTGGATGCGCGTTATCGCGCACTTCAATCCGCTCTTCTACCTAGTACAGGCCTCTCGTGCTCTGGCTGTGGGATCGTTCGCCAATTCGGCGGTCTGGCAGGCGTTCGCCGTGCTCGTTCCGCTTTGCGGGCTGGTTCTTTTGTGGGCAACGCGAGTGTTCCGAAAGGCCGTTGCCTGACAATCCTTGATTCGACAACGTCCTAGTCGCCCGGCAAACGCCGGTTCCAACTGTCATAGGGTCAGATCGCCGAATTGGTGCCGGCGAGCGAGCGGGTCTCGGGCACTTGAGCGATCATCCGGCTCACGTACATGCCGACCACCGGATCGGAGGCGATCAGGCGTTGGAAGTCCATCACCGCAGGGTGGAGATCGATGTTCCGGCAAAGTTCCGGCCAAGCGACCTCGACACTCCCGGCCGAGCACCGGATCACCTCATCGACGACATCGGCCAACTCCCTGACCTCCTCGGAGCTCTGCGCGAGGAAGAATAGTCCCACCCCATAGTCCCGGAATGATCGCGCTCAGGGCGGCGCTCGTTGGAATTGCCGCTGTGCGACGGCTACTCGCCCGCCTCTGAGTGCTCGCGGTGTACAGGGTGCATGTGAGACGGTCCGCTGTGGCCTCTCTGACCCGCCGGCGGGCCGACTTCACCCCCGAGACCCAAAGTTCGGAGGAAGAAGAGCCCAATTCGGTTCGGACGTTTGCGCAACTGCATCGCCTTGGCTTCGGCCTCATGACCGTCAGTCACCAGAATCTTGCGTCGCCCATATCCGGCGTATCGCACTCGCCCGCTCATACTCAAAATCTAACCAGGTTGCGAGACGTCAGCCGGTTGCCGTGCCATTTGGAGCGAATACGAGGTGCCCCACGATCAAGTCCCGACGGGGACAGCCCGAGAGGCAGTTAGCGGAGCTGTCGGCGAACGTCTGAAACGGTAGCGAGCGACCGGCTGCCCCCGGCCAGGTCGGAATGGATCTCGGCCTCGGAGAGGACCTCGCCAGCACCGTCATGCACCACCACCTGGTCGCGCCCATACTGCTTTGCTTGATACAAAGCAGTATCGGCCCGTGCAACGGCATCGGGTAGGTGCTCGTGAGTCTTGACGTCAACGACACCGACACTGGCGGTGAACGTGGGGAGGCCTGCCACAGTGATCGCGGCACTTAAGCGAGCGCGAAACGCATCGAGGGCAGTTTCGGGCCTGCGCGGCGGTACAAGCCGGGAAAGCGATGGCGAACTCCTCTCCTCCGTAGCGACAGCACAGATCCTGTGATCGGAAGGATTCCCTCAATAGCTGAGCGAAGAGAACCAGAGCACGATCCCCCGTCTCATGCCCATAGGTGTCGTTGAGGATCTTGAAATGGTCGAGGTCGACCATTGCTACCGAAATGCACTCCGTTTCCCTGCGAATGGCGGATACCTTTTCTTCAAACATGCGCCGATTGAACAAGCCGGTGAGGCTGTCGGTTGCTGCCTGCAGTTGCGTCTCCGCCATGACCCGAAGTAGCCCAATTCGCGCACCGGCCAGTTTGGCCAAGGTTTCGAGGTCTTCCACGGCGTTTTCCTCGATCTCTTCTTGCGGCGCATTGGTGGCATGGATCACGCCGACCGTGCGGCCCATAATCGAGACCGGAACGCACGTGGCAGACAACCGTCCTTGCGCACGGTTGCGCAGCTTGGGGCATGCATCAAGGTCATCGCTGTCACTGAAGCGCTGGACCTGCGCACGTCGGGCTGCCGGGCAGCGGTCGGGAGAGTCGACGTCGCACGCCGAGTGCTTCTCCCTTTGGAGAAACGCTGGCCATGCGGAGAAGGTGGGCATGGCTGTTGTCGGCCAAGAGGAGTTCAGCCGATGAGTCAGGAACCACGGCGCCTAGAGAACGCTCGATGACGTCGATGACTTCAGGTTCACCTTCCGCCATGTCCAGAGCATTCGCCAACCGACTCTCGAACTGCTGGCGTCGTGCCTGAACCTTGCGCTGCGCCGCTTCCCGATCCGCAGTCACGATGGCCTGGGAGAGATCGCGGTTCAGCTTGCGGACCTTGCCATCAGCGTCGGCCTGCTGTTTATTGGCGACGATGATCATCCCCCACATGCTGGGCGACACGAAGGCGATGAGCAATCCCGCCGACACCACATCGCGGACAATGCCCCCATTCGGTGAGAACCGTACCCAGAATCATCGCCGGCAGACTGACCCCGCCGAGAATCACGATTCCGGCGGCGCAGCTCAGAAATCGAAGACGAAATTGCCGCTTCTGTGCCTCCTCCCATTCATCTTCGGTCACCATGTAGCCCCCTTGCCGGTTGGTCCATTGACACACCACAATGAGCGACGCACAACACACCAATGGCTAGGTCTTCCCAACTTTTGCCCAACTCTTAGTCGTTGACGTTTGGAGAGCAAGCGATGACTGTTGATGGTTGACCTTCAAAGCCCGATCGCAAGTCGTTCCAATGCCACCACTTCGGAATCCTCTGAGCAGGATGCCGAACGACACCCCTGTGTTCGAGCAGGTTCCAAGCATAAATGATGAATTCCTTTATTTATCTGCCTATTTCCAGAGTATTATGGTCGGGCATACCTCGAACGTCCGCATCAGTCGGTTGTTTATTTCGGGGATTGCTAGAGGAGTATCCGTGAAGCGTGTGCCGTTGGCGTCACCGCAGTTTCGTCTCACGAGCGGTCTTCGGGTGGACCCCGATAAACCGACGAGCCACCCAAGACGCGTCTGGTTGGGCGCGTCGGTACTGCTGGTGGTGCTCGCCACCATCGGATCGATTCTCGGAGCATCTGTCGTTGCCCACAACGACAGCCAGCGATCCAAAGAGTCTCTCGTTTCATCGTCGATGAGGATCGCCTCCACCCTCAAGCAGGCGATTCAACAGCAGAACAGTCTCGTCATAAGCGCGCAAGCCTTTGTTGTCGCCAACCCAAACGCCTCGAACGCGCAATTCCAAAGTTGGATAGCCACGATGCACGTGGCAAAGCGCTTCCCCGAGGTAAGTGGATTGGGGTTTGTGGCTATCGTCCCGTCCGGACAACTGTCCCAGTTCGTGGCCCGTATGAACGCTGAGCCGGCGCAGCCCCTGGCATCGGGGCAGTCCTACCAGGTCACACCACCGGGGAATCGCCCCTATTACTGCCTCCAAGCTCTTGGTTATCTCAATGGTGGTCCGTCCCTGCCCGCTGGATATGACGTGTGCGCCGGCTCCGGTGCGGCCCTGCTCAAACCGGCACTTGCAGGCAGCCAGTACCTGCCGTACACGACAGGTAAGAAGCATTACCTCACCGTTGAAACGCCGATCTACGCCGCGGGAGTGAGACCGGCCACCTCCAAGAATGCCACGCCAAACGCGCTCGGCATCGTGGGTCTGACGACATTGCCGAGCTTCGACCTTGGACAAGCACTCAAGGGACACCCGGGAACCGCGGTGGACTTTCGCTATGGGACTGGTTCGTCAAAGGTGACATTCGCGGCGGGTTCGACGCCCGCCGGGTCGACCTCGACCTCGGTCAGCCTTCACAACGGATGGGACGTCCAGATCTCCGCCATAGTGGACGGATCCTCGGTGTTCGCCAATCCGAACGCCCTGGCGCTTCTGTTGGCCGGGTTCGTGCTGGGCCTGCTGCTCGGGGCCTTGATCTACGTGCTTGGCACCGGCCGATCTCGGGCCCTGGCACTGGTCGATGAACGCACCAGCGAACTCCACCACTTGGCCCTGCACGACTCTCTTACCGCCCTGCCCAATCGAGCCTTGATCCTTGACCGGATCGACCAGATGTTGGCCCGCTCCCGACGCGAGCACACCCCGGTGGCCGTCCTCTTCTTGGACCTGGACAACTTCAAGGATGTCAATGACACCTTGGGCCACGCCGCGGGCGACCAACTATTGGCCGGTGTGGCGGCGCGGTTGACGAATGCCATTCGCCAGAGAGGACACCGTCGGGCGTCTCGGGGGTGACGAGTTCGTAGTGTTGGCCGAGGGCGAATCTCTGGCCGCCGGGGTCGAAATGGTCGCCGAGCGCATCCTCGACGTGCTGGCTGCCCCTTTTGAGATCGCCGACAGCGATGACCCCCTTTCGGTGACGGCCAGTATCGGTATCGCCGAAGGCCAGCGTGTCGACCCCCGACGAGCTTTGCGCGATGCCGACGTTGCCCTCTATCGGGCCAAGGCCGCCGGCAAGAAATGCGCAGTGGTCTTTGCTCCCGCGATGCAAGCGGCTGACGATGACACCCGAACCCTTGAGATCGATCTGCACGCCGCTCTCCAAGCCAACCAGTTCTTTCTCCTCTACCAACCCACCTTCGATCTGTCTACAGGGGCCTTTACCAGTGTCGAGGCGCTGCTTCGCTGGCGTCACCCCACGCGGGGAGTGATCCAGCCCGATGACTTCATTCCTGCCCTTGAGGCCAACGGTCTGATCGTACCGGTGGGTCGATGGGTACTCGAAGAAGCCTGCCGACAAGGTGCAGCTTGGCAACGCCAGGGCCACGGCATCACCGTTTCGATCAACGTCTCGGCCAGACAACTGGATCGCGACCAGATCATTACCGACGTGCACGGGGCCCTCACCGAAAGCGGCTTCGATCCTGCTTTCTGTGTCTTGGAGCTCACCGAGACCACCTTGATGCACAACGTCCAAGACACCGTTGGTCGGCTCAGCCTGCTCAAGGCTCTTGGGGTGCGCATCGCCGTCGATGACTTCGGCACTGGCTATTCGTCCCTGGCCTACCTACGACAATTTCCGATCGATGTGCTGAAGATCGACCGCTCCTTCGTGTCGGGGATCACCGATACGAAGGAGGCGGTCGCGCTCGTCCACGCCATGGTCCAGCTGGGCAAGGCGCTCGGGCTCGAGACCGTCGCTGAGGGCGTCGAGAACGACGGTCAGCGCGTGCAGTTGGCCGCCGAGAGCGTCGACACCGGCCAGGGATTCCTCTTCGCACGGCCGCTCGACGTGGAGGCGGTGAGTCGCCTCTTGGAGGAGAGCAGTCATAACCCTGTAAGAGAGGCGTCCTCGCTTTGATCAGCCGGGCTTAGCCTTCCGCACCTTCGCCAGGGAGGGGTGGGCCGCCAATTGTATCCGGGGAATGTGGCAGACGGTCTGGAGTGTCATACAACTGGCACCACCGCTTCGAGCCAACGCTGGACGCCGCCGCATGTGGGACCAAGTCAGCGGCTTTCGAAGGCCTCGCGAAGGTCCTCAGCCATGATCCGCATGCAGGCCGCGACAACTTGGTCGAAATACTCGACCAACGAAGATCTGCCTTCAAATAGATAGACGCGAATGGCAGTATCCAACCAAGTTTGCGCCATGAGCACCAACGCCCAAGTCTCTAAAGACGACTCTCGTGGGCCTAGACGATCATGGAGTACCGCGAGGAGATCTTTCTCGAAGGCGCGGATACCAACCGACAATTGAGCATACGCGAACTGTGACTCTGTCTTGAGCACGGTCCGAATTAGTGCGAGGAGATCGCGGTCGTACCCTTGTTCACACAGCTCCCGCATAACGGCATAGAGACTGAAAACCGTAGGCTCTGATGGTGGTCGATCTTGTAGATGCTTGACGGCGACTTCGTTTCGAACGACGAGATGGTCGAACAGCATCGCCTCCTTCGACGGGAAGTGGTCGAAAATCGTGCGTCGACCTACATCTGCGGCTTCGGCAATTTGATCCAAGGTCGTCTCTGCGTACCCCTGACTTATGAAGAGTTCTAGTGCCGTTCTGGCGATGCGGGCCCGCGTCTCTTTGGCCTTGCGATCTCGCATCGTGGTTTTGGCCACCCACGTGATGCTACAGGTCGCTCTCTCCGATTTTGGTCATATGTGCGCCATGTCGCCAACGTTGGCGCGGTGGCTCTACGGGAGGTCGCGTCAAGCCCCTCGGACGAAGTCAGCATACGTACGGTTGGTTGAATTCTCTGGTCGGTCATGCAGATCTCTCCGCTCGACGTCGTCGCAACATCAGGCTCCCCAAAAAGTCGGTGGATGCGCCTCGTTGAGCTATGACGCCTCTCGTTGTGCGTCCGGTCCCGCGCCTCTTGACGACGAAGTCTCGTCGCACTAGTGTGAGATCGCATCAGTGCGCCTGATGTTGCACGTGTCCGGAGGGGAACCATGAGGCCAACGAGCTGGGCTATGCCGACTCGCGTTGCGGTCGCGATGATCATGACGCTATCCACCCTGGTCGTTGTGCTCTCGACGGGCGTTTCGAGCGTGTGGGCGCACGGAACGGCGGCGGACCCAACCGTCAGCGCGCCGGTGCCGTTCTCAGCCACCAACCCCATTGAACCCGCGTCGCTGGCGACAACCTTCCCGCTGTCTCAGGTGGGTTACGAGCAGTCGGAGTACTTCATTTCGGGTACCGCCACCAGCTATACCAGTCCCACTCCATTGGCGACGAATGGGCAATGGTCAGTGACGCCGGATTCGACCGCACCGTACGAGACCCGGGTGGTTGTCAACCGCCCGATCGACCCTCGCAAGTTCAACGGCACGGTCGTGGTGGAGTGGCTCAATGTCTCTGGTGGGCTTGACGACGCACCCGATTGGGTGCTCACCCACAACGAGCTGATCCGAGATGGCTTCGCCTGGGTCGGGGTCTCGGCCCAGGCGGTCGGAGTGGACGAACTCAGCGTCACAGATCCAACGCGGTACGGGTCACTGCATGTCCCCGCGAGCGACAGTTACTCCTATGACATCTTCTCCCAGGCCGGGCAAGCAGTTTGGGACAACTCGCCGCAGCTGTTAGGTGGGCTGACCCCGCGGCACGTCATCGCCGCGGGCGAGTCGCAGTCCGCAGACCGCCTCACCACGTATATCGACGCCGTGGCCCCGCTTGTGAACGTGTACAACGGGTATCTCGTCCACAGTCGGATCGGAACTCCCGCACCGCTATCCTCATCGCCCCAGACCTCGATCACCACTCCAATCAACGTGCAGTTCCGCACCGACCTCAACACTCCGGTCTTCGAATTCGAGACCGAGACCGATGTGGCGGGCACCACGCTCTTCGACCGCCAGCCCAATACGAACAAGTTCCGCCTTTGGGAGGTGGCAGGGGGTTCGCACTTCGACGACTACGGTCTTTTCATTGGGCCAACTGATACCGGAAACGGACAGGGCGCTGTCGCGAACCTGGCCGCGCAGCAGGACCCACCGAGCACCATCACGGGGTTGGGTACCTGTGTCGAGCCGATCAACACCAGTGGTATCCACTGGGTCTTGGACGCCGCCATCTGGTGGCTAAACCAATGGGTGGTCAACGGCTCCGCACCTCCTATCCCTGCGCTCTTGCGGGTCACAACGACACCGGGTGAACCAGTCGTCTTCGCCACCGACGCTAATGGCAACGTCCTTGGTGGCGTGCGTTCACCCCAGGTTGATGCACCGGTGGCAACACTGAGCGGCGTCGGGAACAGCGGAGGCCTCGGGAATTTCTGCGCCCTCTTCGGCCGCACGATTCCGTTCACCGCCAGTCACCTCACCACTCTTTACCCGACGCACGCCGCGTTTGTCGTGCAGTGGGATCTGGCGACGCTGAAGGACGTCTTGGGCGGATACCTTCTCCTTCCCGATGCCATTGAACTTGCCCAGTCCGCGTCGGTTTCAGACATCGGCTAAAGAGTCCACCGCACGGATCAACTCCGGGGCAAACAGGGGAGCAACGTCACGACCGGCAGGAAGCGCAACCTACGGTGCCAAATGGAGCAGCTATAGACGATTCGAAGCCAGAGCGCTGCTTGAATAGTGAGCGCACCAGAAGTCGCACTCACGACGTGCAGAGGGGGAGGCAAATGTCGCAGGGTAGGCAGGACGATTCCGTGGTTCATAAATTTGGAATTCTCACCGTCCGTTTGAGGTTGGCGATGGCTCGGGGTAGGCGGGTGCCCATGGATACGGTTGGACAGGCCACGCACAGCACACCTCCGGTACGAGTCCTCGCCTCTTTAAATTCTGGCCCTGGCAATGTCGTCGTTCGTGCTCGCCGCAGCCGGACTGCAGCCAGCTGCCGCGACAACCTCCCGCAAGCTGGAGCCCGGTGATCTCTACGTCTCGCTCGGAAGCTCGATCGCTTCGGGGTACGGGATCTCGGTCCAGTCGACATCCTGCGGCCGCTCGAGCAGGGACTACGGGCAACTTGTCGCCCAGCATTTCCACCTCCATCTAGTCGACGCCAGCTGTGGCGCGGCCACGATCCCGAACATCGTCGATACACCACAGGGGAGCATTAACCCACCGCAACTGACCTTGGTCACTCCGGCCACCAAGCTCATCACCATCGATGTCGGTGGCAATGACATTGACTACAACGCCACAGCCGTCGCATGTGACAGCCCAACCACGTGCACTGCTCCGCCGAACCTCGCCGCCTTGGTGGCGAACATGCGAATAGAACTAAAGGCGATGATCAAGAAGATCAAGGCGGCGGCTCCGTCAGCCACGATCGTCTTTGTCACCTACCCGCGGGAGGTTCCCGCCGGCATTAACTGCCCGGCACTCGGCTTCACGAATGCGGGGGCAGCGATAGTGCGTTCCATGGGCCAGATGCTCGAGAATGCCTTCGTTCAGGTCGTCAAGCCCCTGGGCGTGATCTTCGTCGACCCTTATGCCGTCCCGGGGGATCACACCGTCTGCGCACCGCCATCACAACAATGGACACAGGGCTCCAAGTACGTGTTCGGTGTCACCGGATTCGCCCACCACCCGACGGCGCTCGGGCACAAGGTGATGGCCCAAATGATCATCAAGGCCCTCAGCCGGTGATACCGGCGTGAAAGCCTGCACCCGGATAACAGGATCGATGGTGGGGTACGATGCTTCGCCACCGATGGCCGGGAGGGGCTCCTAAATCGCTAAGTGTCGACCAAGCCGGCTAGCTACCGTGGCTGTTTGCTGCACGAGGGCGGGAGCGCTCCGCTCATCAGCAACTGACCGACACGTGGTTCCGTAGACCGTCGCGAAGATACGTGTCAGAACACCTTCGAGGGAGACACCGAGCTGCCCGGGGTGGTGCCGGGCACCTGATCAGTCCGGTGAGCGGTCGTTGAGCAGCCCTATGGCGAAAGCGGCCGAGGAGGTCGTTCCAGCATCGACGGGGATTTCCACCCCGGTGATCCACCGGGCCTCATCGGAGGCCAGGAAGACCGCTGGCCAGGCGACGTCCCAGGCGTCACCCTCGGTCCCGAGAAGCCCGGCCCGACGACGGCGCTGGCGGATCTCGTCGGGACCTTGGTCACCCATGGGGGTGAACACGTGCCCAGGGAGGATGCAGTTGACCCGGATTCCTTCCCGTCCGTGGACGTAGGCCCAATCCCGAGTGAGGGCCAGCAGCGCACCCTTGGACGCGGCGTAGGCCCCGGCGCCGTGACCGCGGCTGGCGGCGACCGAGGCGACGTTGATGATCGCCCCTCCGCCGGCGGCCTGCAGGTGGGGGATGGCGTAGCGGGCGGCAAGGACCGCAGCGTGAAGGTTGACCGCCATCACCGCGTCCCATTCGGTCAGGTCGACAGTGGCCGGGCTCCCGCCACCACCGGTGATGGCCGCGCAGTTGACCAGGATGTCGAGGTGCCCGAAAGCGTCGACGACCTCCGCCACACAGCGGGCGTTGTCGTCCTCCTTCGTGAGGTCGCCGACCACAGCGATGCCGCGCCCGCTGATCCCGTCGATCAGTGCCTTGGTGTGCTCGGCCCGCTCCGCGGATATGTCGACGACACCCACCGATGCGCCCTGGTCGGCGAAGAGCAGGGCGATGGCCTCGCCGATTCCCATCAGGCCGGGTGCCGACCCGGCCCCTGTCACCAGTGCCACCCGGCCCTCCAGCCTGCGCCCAGCCTCGGTTCCGCGCTGCCACGGTTGCATTGTCACGTTGGCCCCCCTGTTTCGAACTCGGCGTTCTCGGCCCGCACCGCTGCGGCCGCCGGCGCACCTCGGCATGTCGGCTTCAAGCGCAACGACTCTACCGGGTCCAGTCAACTCCCAGCATTTCCACCTGGGTCGAGTGGCCGCTTTCGAGGCCTCATTCGTCGGTGCACATCAGCGCCATATTTGAAGGGCCACGACCGACAAGCTCAGCTGTCCCGGACGGATCTAAGGAATGGCCTTCGGCGGTGAAGATGAAACTTCATTCCGCTCTCCGTCGGGGCACTCGCTCCACCGAAGAACTAACTTCGGAGCGCGCGCAGACTCAGCCCGGGACGGATAGGGATTTTGGTGGTGTGAAGAATACCTGGACCTCTTCGGGCGGGAGTGGTCGAGCAAAGAGAAAACCTTGCCCAACGTCGCAAGATTCAATCTGGAGTTGGCTCAGTTGGGCTGATTCTTCGATCCCTTCGGCCAGAGTTTCGAGGTGGAGGGCCTTTCCCAGCTGCATCAAGGTGTGAATGAGAGCGTCTCCCTCAGGGGTCTTTGCCATACCTGCGATGAATGATTTGTCGATCTTCAAGCAATCAACGGGGAACTGTTGAAGGTAGGAAAGCGATGAGTACCCCGTACCGAAGTCATCGATGGCAATGCGCACGCCGAGAGACTTGAGCGCTGTCAACTGCTTCTGGGCGCCATTGGTATTGCGCATGAGGCTGCTCTCGGTGATCTCGATGATGAGATCGTCCGCTGGAAGTCCGGACGTGTCCAGGGCCTGCCTGACGTCGTTCAGCAATGAGTCGGCATCGAGCTGGCGCGCGGAAGCATTGACCGACATCCTCATTCCCTGACCCCCTTGGCGCCAAACCATGGCTTGACGGCAGGCTTCTTGGAGGACCCAGCGTCCGACCGGGATGATCAAGCCGGAAGCTTCAAGGGCGGGAATGAAATCATCGGGCTGGAGCAGTCCTCGGCTCGGATGATTCCAGCGCAACAGTGCTTCAACGCCCACTACTACCATGTCGTTCAGATCGAAGATCGGCTGGTACAAAAGAAAGAACTGGTCGGTGCCAATGGCCGCTTGGAGGTCCATCTCGAGCTCATGGCGGCTGTGTAACTCTGCCTGCATCTCGGCTTCGAAGATCACGAAGCGGTTCTTACCAGCATCCTTGGCGGCGTAGAGGGCAATATCGGCGTCTCGGAGGAGCTCCTCGGCGCTCTCGCGCAGACCCACGGCGATGCCGATGCTGGCCGAGACACTAACCGATGTCTGACTGTTGTCTTGGAGATGGAACGGCTCGGCCAGGACATCGAGAAGTCGTTCGGCCACGAGCTCTGGGCCTGCCGCCAGCGAGAGCCCTTCGGCCAGTACGACGAATTCATCGCCGCCGAGCCGGGCGACAGTATCGGACTCTCGCAGGGTACCGGCGAAGCGGGAGGCGACCGCTTGGAGCAGTCGGTCTCCCATCCCGTGACCGAGGTTGTCGTTGATGTCTTTGAAACCATCGAGGTCGATGAACAGGACCGCGAGTTCGAAATGCTCCCGCCGAGCTCTGGCCAGGGTTTGGTTCACTCGGTCAATGACCAACACCCGGTTGGGAAGACCGGTCAGGCCGTCGTGCAGTGCCTGATGGCGAATCTCGTCGAGCAGTCGGGCATTGCTGATGGCGATGGCGGCCTGTCCAGCCAGGCCCCGCAGCCGATCGGCGACGGCGGCGTTGTCGTCGAGGCGTTCTGGGTGATGGGTCGCATCGACGGTAATCCACCCGTACATCTCGTTGCCGTACGTGATCGGATAGGACAAGGCAGCCATCGAACCGGCGGCCACGAGGGCGGCGTTGAGCGCCGAGGAGCGACCCGTTGGATCGTGGCGGATGGCCTCAGTGATGTCTTGGCCGCGAGGCGGAATGGGAACCTCGAGCGAGCGCAGCACGGCGTCGCTTTCATGGTCGAACCCATAGGTGGCGCGCACCTTGGCCATGGCCCCGCCAATCTCGGTCAGCGAGACGCAGACCCGATCGCAGCTGATGATCGAGGGAGTGGCGTGGGCGAGTCGGAGCACCATCTCTTCTGTCGATCCGACATCGGAAAGTGAGCTTGACAAGGTCAGCAGCGCCTCCGCCGTGGTCGCCTGTCGACGGGCATCGTCGATCGCCGTCTCTGAATCGAGGGCACTCGCGGCTAACCGGGCGTAGGAGTCGAGGACCGAGCGTTCGAGCGGTTCGAACGAGGCGGTTTCCGAGCGCATGGCGACGAGGTGTCCGTAGAGCGTTCGGTCAGAAGCGACTTCGGCCACGCATAGGTGCGGAGGCACCTCGGCGCTCGGCAGTCCCCGCAAACTCTCTACGATCCGGGAGCCTTCGGCTGAGTCCATGCCCTGGGCACTCAACCAACGCTCGGTTGTGACGCTGGCTTTGATATCGAGAACATACGACAAGGCTGTCACGGCTCTTCCAGCCGCGGCCACCACCCGACTCAAAACAACCTCTAGCGCGTCTCCCGAGACAAGCTCGGTCACCGTGTGCTGGATCTCCTCGAGACGTGCCTCAGACAGCCGGTATCGAAGCTCCGCACGAGAAGCCCTGGCGGCATCATCGTCTGCGGGTTCCCACCGAATCACCGCTTGGCAAGATTCAGCGCCGTCACATTGACACGACTCGTGGAGGATCTCAGCATGTGGATGGCCGAACGCCGTCGGCACGGCGGCAAAGAGACCTATTTCGAATGCGCATCGCTCGGGGAATGGCTCGAAGCGCGCGTTACATCGAGTACGTATCACGCATTCGTTGGGACCAACATTCTGCGTTTGCACTTCGACAAGTGGAGCAAATGCCTCGATGAGGCCGGGCAGCGCGTCGTACACGGCGGCCGGCGAGCCCATGGCCACCAATGATTCAACCAAGTCTGGGGATTGGATCCTGTCGAAAACGTGGCGTCCAATCACCGATAGCGTGGCGGGACCCCCCAGCGCATCGCCAGTCGCTTCAAGCAAACGCCGAAACTGCGCGTAGGAACTCCAACTACTGGCGTCACTCAGCGTCGCGACATCTCTCGTCTCGCCGGCCGATCGTAGAACGAGCTCGAGCGTGCCTTCGGGCGTGCACGCTTGTAAGTAGCTTAAGACGAATTGCGTCAGCATTCCGCTAAAGTCCCTGTCGGAATACTCGATCTGTCCAGCCTTCTTGTTGGTCATGGGATCACCTCATTGCCGCAAAGCTCTCGGGAACAGCACACAGCGAGGGCCAGCGCTGCGGTAAGGCTGCTCCCCTTCTTGGGAGTCTCATTGCGGCATGCAGGGGCGCCTGAGAGAGGAAGCTGCTACGTCCTTCCAGCGTGTCAGCCCTACGACTACCTCGTGGCGATCCATGCCCAACAGCAACCCAATTCCCAGGCAATATTGAAATGCAATGACATCGAAATGCAATGACGTGGAGCCCGGGTGACGAGCAACTCCCTAGTGACGATGCCGTCCATAAGAAGGCACGCACTCCTTCCCTCGGAGACGGGTGGGATTGATCACCATTTCACAGAACATCCAAGGCAGTGGACGGGACCAAGACCGGACAAGCCTCAGCTGTCCCGGACGGATCGGCAGAACGGTCAGCGGTCACGAACCGCACCTCATTTCGCTCTTCGTCGGGGCGCTCGCTCCACCGAAGAACTAACTGAGATCGTCTGCATTGGCTCCCGTCATCCGCCAAGTCGCAGGACGCAGTAGGAATTACGTGAGATGCGCCGTATAGTGAGCGCGGCCCGAAAGTTTGAGCAGTTCGGTTGCACGGGGCCTGTCTTACTGTCGTGGGTGGTCCTAAGCGCCGCTCTCACAAGCAGAAAGGCTTGACCACATGACCGATACGGCTTCTGTCGCAGCATCTGCGGGAACGGACCGCAACGTACAAGGCTCCGCAGCCTCAGATAGCGGTGCATCTCCAAACCAAGGATCGCGACGCTGGGTCTGGTTCATACCAGCGGTTATGGGACTCGGCGTAATGGCGCTCGTGATCTATGCCGCGGCCCTTCATTCCTGGTCGGTCCTTGGATACGGCCTAGGCGTGAGCGCGGCAACGATCCTGGTTGGTGGCTTGGTGGGCTTCTTGTTCGGCATTCCGCGCACCAACAATGCTTCGAACTCGGGGTCCGATTACCAGGGAAACACCAATCTGGAGCAAGTGTCGGATTGGCTGACCAAGATCCTGGTCGGAGTTGGCTTGGTCCAACTGGCACGTTCGCCCAGTGCGTTGGCACATCTGGCGGATGCGATGAAGCCAGGTTTTGGTGGAGCGGATTCGAGCGCTGGCTTCGCGTTGGCGATCTCCATCTTTTTTACCGCTGCGGGATTCATGTACCTCTACCTCTGGAGCCGCATTGACTTCCTGCTCGAACTGCGGTCACTCGACGTGCTGCGCGCTACGGCAAGAGCCGCCGCCACAGCCGTGGTGAAGGCAACGGAGAGCGAGAAGCAAGAAACCCTCTCACTCGTTGATAAGGCGTTGAATCCATCAGCTGGAGGAGTCACGCCGACAAAGGAAGAACTGACGGCAGCTGTCGTTGCCGCCAGCCCATACATGCGGCAGCAAATCTTCCAACGCGCCGCCGATCAACGAAGGCAAAACTGGAAGAGCAACAAAGAACGAATGGCGCGGACGATCCCCGTCTTCGAAGCGCTCGTGGCGGCTGACACCGACGGGCGCTACCATCGCAACCACGGGAACCTCGGCCTCGCCCTGAAAGACCTTGAGGACCCGCAGTGGCAGCGAGCGTTCGAGGAACTGACTAAGGCGATCGCGATTCGTGGCACTCCAGCCTCGGCTAAGGGGTGGGCTATCTACGAGCTCAATCGGGCGATCTGCCGCATACAATTGGATCCGCGATTAGCCACCAACGAACCTTCGGATCCCGACATCGCAGCCGGGATCGTCGCCGACCTCAAGGCGGCCGATATCGATTCCTATTCGCACAGCCTGATCGGGAAGCGTTCAATTCAATCGTGGCTTGAGAGAAATCCCAATGCGTTGGATGTCGACCCTCTGTGGCGCGGAATGCCCGATCCCGATGTGGAGTAAGGATGTCTCGCTGAGCTTGGCTTTATGAGCTGAGTTGCCGACGATAGTAGGAGGTCTCTGCGCTGTAACGTGTCGCCTCACTTCGAGAGGAACTCATCTCCGCTCGGAGCTTGTGCGCCGACCGATGACAGATTGAGTGGTCCTTGAGCCAGACGTCATTCCTGGCGAATCCCGGCACGGTGATGAGGGATTCCCTAGCACGGGTCTGCCTCTGTCGCCGAGCGCTCCGCTCTATGCAGCAAACAGACTCAACAACTCGCGAATGGCAAGCCATCCCCTTGCCGGATCGCTCTACGTTGCGAATGCGTCCTCAACGTAAGGGACGAACTGGTCGAGTCCGACGTCGGCGAAGTGCTCGTTCACGGCGACCGCCATCAAGTTGTACTCGTGAGGTGTGGGTCGGAGTGCTCCGTGGAGAAACGCTTCCAACTGGAGCAGGGTGTTGGTGCTGCCCAGAGCAAGGCAACAAATCCACAGCTCTTTTAGGGAGAGCGATGTGTGCTGACGGCATGACTCGGCCAGTTCAAGTTGTCGTTCGGAAATCTTCGACATTAGGGCTTCATCTCCCAGGGGTGGCATTGGTGGCGCAGGAGCCGCCACAGCATCGAAACCCTCACTGCCGAAGGTGCGGCGAACGCTAGCTCGCGGTCGGAAGGCAACGGGGGATTGCGTGGGCCGGGTACGGATGGCCAGAGCGATCACTGTGGCGGCCAGCTGGCCGCCCTTTTCGGGGCAATGACCGGTATCCCGGTGGTGGTCAACCCGAAGCCTGCAAGATGGCATCTGGAATCTCATTTCCATGGTCTCCCGCGTAAATATGGGTTATCGGCCCGAGGGCACAGTCATACGTGGCTCATTGCAAAACTCTGGCCGCCGAGGTCTGGCGGTAGCCCAGAGTCGCTCAGGACAGCCTCCCGGACGGAGCGTCCTCCATTGCTACTTGGATGGAGGCCGCGCCCGACGAGGCCACGAAGAGCAAGCTGCAGTCGGCCATCGAAGGGATCGGCCGGCTGAGACAAGGGGTCACCGTCCGAGCTAGCCGTCGAACAGGGTCTACGCCTCGCTTGACGGCTGTTGATCGGTACGGGCCGTACATGAAAGCCGCGCGGACGACTCTCAACTGACAGTTCATTTGGAACGTCAGATTCTTGGCCCTTGGACTCCCTGTCCTCGACTGCGGCCTGATCCTCGATCACCCTGACGTGCCCCTTGGCCGATCCCGGGCTTACCCTCCCGCTCTGACTCTTCGGCCCCACGGGATCTCTTGTGGATATCAGCGACCAGTCCCATCAGCAAGAGCCGGCGAATGTAGCGGTCGGAGGGCACGTGGTACTTGTGCTCGTAAAAGAACGATCGTGAGACCCCCGAGACACGACAGACCACACGCTCGGAGTAGCCCAGGTTGCTCATGCCTCGGCAACCTGGCACCGGTGAACCGTCCTGGGTTTGATGGAGGCTCCCGTTATATGACTCCGACCAATTCTCGGTCGGTTTTCTTGGCGGCATAAACCGCCTCAAACTCTGCGGGTGGAACGTAGTCGAGATACTCGTGGAGACGCTCGGTGTTGAACCAATGCACCCAGGACAGGGTCGCCAGTTCTACGTCTTCGACTCTCTTCCATGGGCCCTGTCCGGGACCCCGGATCAGCTCGCTCTTGTAGGCAGCGTTGACCGACTCGGCCAGGGCATTGTCGTAGGCGTCGCCGACACTGCCGATCGAAGGCGTGGCTCCGAGATCTGCCAACTTCTCGCCATAGCGAATTGAAGTGAATTGCGATCCCGCATCGGAATGACTGATCAGCCCTTCAAGCGTGGTGTCTCGGCGCCACCGGGCCATTTCTAGGGCGTCGAGCACCATGTCGGTGCGCATATGCGACGCCACCCGCCAGCCGACGATCATCCGCGAGAAGGCATCGGTGATGAAGTACACGTAGGCGAAGCCCGACCAGGTAGCCACGTAGGTCAGATCGCTCACCCAGAGGCGGTTCGGAGCCTCGGCCACGAAGGTGCGCTCGACCAGATCGGGGTGCCTGGTTGCCGAGGGGTCTGATCTCGTCGTCTTGCGCTTCTTGCCTCGGCGCAGGCCCTCGATGCCGGCAATGTCCATGAGGCGGGCCACCTGGTCTCGTCCGAGGTCGTGGCCGGCTCGCTGGGCCGCCCGCCAGAGTTTGCGGACTCCATAGACCGAGTAGTTGGCGTGCCATATGGCCACCAGCATCGGCACCAAGAGGGCGTCACGGGTTGCCCGGGCCGAGAGCGGCCGGGACTTGGCGGCGTAGTAGGTGCTCGGAGCCACCTGCAGTTCCCTGCAGACGGGCTCGACCCCGAGTTCTTCTTTGTTCTCGTCGATGAAGTCGACGATCACTTCCACGGGCGGTCGAGCTCCGCCTGGGCGAAATACGCCGACGCCCGACGCAGGATCTCGTTCGACCGCTTGAGCTCCTTGTTCTCCCGTTCGAGTTCTTTGAGCTTGGCGCGCTCGTCGGTGGCCAGTCCGGGCCGTTCGCCGGCGTCGGTCTGCTGACGGTTGACCCAGCCTCGAATCGACTCGGGATGGACCCCGAGCTTTTCGCCGATCTCGGTCAGGCCGCCATCGGTGCGATTGCGCTCACGGCGCCACTCGAGCACCAGGGCGACGGCTTGCTCTCGTAGCTCCTTGGGATATGGCTTGTTCCTTGGCACAGACTCCATCCTCTCTCCGAAAGATGGAGCCTCCAAAATTCCCAGGACGGTTGTTGCTCATGCCTCGCAACCTCACCGGCTTTTGGGCTTACGGGCTCCTCCCCGTTGAACAGAGCGCTGGCCGTTTGGATGACGGCGAGTTCGGCCTCGAGCTCTTCAATGGTGCGGCGTGCCTGAGCCAGCTCGTCGATCTGGATGCTCTTGGTCCCCTCATCCAGGCCGGCATCGATGAGGGCCTGGTGCTTCCACAGATGCAGGGTCCCTGGTGAGACCCCAGATTCGGCTGAGAGGTCGCTCACTCGTTCGCCGGCGACCAGGCGCTCACAGATTTCGCGCCGAAACTCTCTTGCATAGCGCTTGGACATGGACTCGCTCCAAGTAGCTCACAACCAAATTCTTACAAGCTTGGACCCCCAAACGGGGTCTAGGCCAAATTGTCCTAAGTCGTGGTCCACTGAATGGGGTACACCCCAAGTGGTGGGGACGGAGGGATTCGAACCCTCACTGGAGGCGGTTTAAGCGCCCTGCCTCTGCCGATTGGGCTACGCCCCCCGAGACTGGTCTCCTCTGTGCTGAGGTGATCATAAGCCGACCCCGGTCATGCGTTGATCCCCCGCTCTCGGTACGCTGATCACGTACCTGTTCCCAACCTCGCCCACCGTTCCCCGGTCCATCCTCGGCCACGGCTGCAGCGGCGTCGATCGATTGCCGCATCTGCGCTGTTCTTGACCGGAGCAGTCGCGCTCTCCACATGGCAAGCAGGGCTGTCGCGTGACTCAGGAGGAGCCCATAGGACTGTCGAGCTCATCGGTGTGGCCGCTCTGGTTGCCATGATCGTCCTCGGGCGGGGCCGCCAACGCCGGACCACCTGGAACTGGGCGACCGGAGTGCTCCACGCCCTGTGGCGATGGCGTACCCAACCGACGGCACACACGATCTCGCTCCTGGTGTGGTGGATCTTGATCGCCGGCGTTATCGGATGGGACCTTGTGAGCTTCGTCGTCCAGTCGCCCTCCTTTCCCACGTTGAGCACGCTCGTAGGCCACATCACGCGTTACCCACTTGGTCGGGGACTTCTCTTCGCCGCATGGTTGCTGCTGGGTGCGTACGCAGCAGCCGGGTGGCGCTCCCAGGGGCGGCGGTGAAAATCCTGGCCGTCACGCCGGGCCTGGCGGTGTGGTCGGTGCTGGCAACTGGCGCGGCGGTGTGGCTGGCTGTTCTCGCACTCTCGTCGCAGCCCCTCCTCAGCCCCCGACGGTTAATCCGCTGGATCCTTACGTCGTGGTTGTCGCGGTTCCTCTTCTTGGCGGCATGGTGGGTTGTCGGTTGGCATGTTTTCTGCCAACGCCCTTGAGCGTCAAACAGGGAACGTTGCCCGCAGCGGCCGATACCGTCCCCAGACGGAGAGCTCCTGGTTGCGAGGCGCATCAACAGCACGGCTCGACTGACCGAAGATCATGGTGGAACGCCGGCCGGAGTGCCACGTTGGCCACTCGAGGTCCGCGTGGTTCGGATTCCCCGTGTCGCGCGAAGGCTAGCCATGCCCGTTGCATTTGTGTCGACAGCGCTGCCGCCTCGGGGCCGGCGCCCGTGAACATTTGCACCGCCGGGACGTGCACCACACCGAAGACAAACGGGAGCTCGAGCGCATGGCATGCTCCCAGCACTGCACCAAAGGCCGGGGATTCCCACTCGAAGAGATAGACGTAGGCGGCCTCACCTTGCGCCGCCTGGGCTGCGGCCAACTGCAGGCTGGGCCAACGAAAGATGCCATCACTTCCCGCCGCGATCATGAGTGCGCGGGGATCGACACTTTCTCCTCGGAGCTTGCGAATACTTCGATACTCCTCCATCAACTCCCCGCTCGGCACATCGGGTACCGCATTGTCCACCCAGCGCACCACGCCGGCCTCGTCGAGCGCCGTCAATTCGGGACGCCCCAGTCCGAACAGTGCCAACTCGTCGCGATTCGTACCGATGAGCAGGTCGAGGCCCGCCGCCGCACCCTGCCCGACCGCCACAAGCGGGTGCACCGGCAAGAAAACGCCATCGACGACCGGTAGGAATGGCAGCGGAATCAAACCGGGGTCGGGCCGGCGCCTTGCGATCTCCTCGGTTGCGCGCCAACAAGTCGCCGAACGGAATCGAGGCGAATGCCTCCCGCGTGCACGCCCTTAGTCCGAGCGCCGCTGCGAGTCGGCCGGCAACACGTTCGGCTTCCTCGATCGAGTGCACCTGCACACCACCGCTCTGCACGATGGCGCGGCGAAAAAGACCGGCCGACGAAGGTGCCCCCATGAGCGCAGCACACGCTGAAGCCACCAGCGGACTCGCCGAAGAGTGTGACGTTGCTGGCATCACCTCCAAACTGCGCGATGTTGTCGCGCACCCATCGCAATGCTGCGACCTGATCGTGCAGTCCCCAGTTGCCGAGAAGGCCGTCGGGGTCCTTCAGGTCGCGATGAGCGAGAAACCCCAGCGCGCCCAATCGGTAATTGATGGTGACCACCACAACGTCACCGTTGCGCACGAGATGGTCACCACGGTAGAGAAAGACCGAGCCACTCCCCGAGGTGAATCCCCCACCGTGGATCCACACCATGACCGGGCGCCCGAGTCCCGGTGCCACCGTTGCGTCCTCGGGCAAGTCACGAGTCCAGATATTGAGTGTGAGACAATCCTCGCTCCGCAGGTCGCCGGCCTCGGGATCCGAGGGGTTGGCGATACCACCAGCTGCCACAATTTGCGGAGCGATCGGTCCGAACGAGGACGCGTCGCGCACACCCTCCCATGGCAGCGGGCGTTGCGGAGGCCGCCACCGCAAAGCTCCCTCCGGTGACCGGGCATAAGGGATGCCCGAAAACGACCACTGATCTTCTCGCCACACCCCCCGAACCCGCCCACCTGTGACCCTGACGACGCCGTCCATGGAAGCACCATATGAAGCGTCCTTCGTGGAGGCAAACCACAACCCAGTGTGTCGGGCATGCAATTGTGCTTGGCACACTCTCGAGCGCAACCGTGTTGCAACCAGATAGAAGATGATGCGCACCCTTTCGTCTGCATCGAGGGGTTACTGTTTCGTTGTGTCATCAGTGCAATGTCGGAACACTGGACGCCGGTCGCGACGCGCGCTATTCACTCGCGGCGCGCTCGCCGTAGCCATACTCGGATCCGCGGGATTGTTCGCGACCGGGGCAGGAGCTGTTGGATCGACCACACCGACAACCACCTCGGGACCAGCTCCGAATCAATCGCAAATCAACGCGGCCAAGTCGCAAGTGGCGCAGATCGAGGCGACGCTCAGCCAAGAAGAGCAACAAACGTCGGCCCTGGACAACCGCTACGACACGGCCGTCCAAAACTTCGAGAACGCGGAGAATGCATTACAAACGATCACCGCGAACATCGTGCGCACCAAAGCCCAAGTGGTCCGAGACCGCAAGAACTTGACCAATGACGCGGTCAAGGCCTACATCTACGCCACGCCGCAATCAAACTTCGCCGCGCTCTTTTCTTCTTCTGCCACTATGGGGGAGGCCCGCAACCAGTACACGCAGCAGATCGTGGGGAATCTGGCCAAGGCAAGGAACGCACTGCAAACCTCCGAGGCCACACTCGTCTCACAAAAGACCCAAGAGGAAACGCTGGCGACCCAATCGCAAGCCCAAGCCGCTCAGGCCAAGACCTTGGCTGCGGCCAACGTGCAGGAGGCGGCTGCCACAACTGCGACCCTGAATCAGGTCCAAGGCCAGTTGGCCCAGGAGGTGGCCCAAGCCGCCATCGAAGAAGCACAGCAGGAGGCGGCTGCAGCGGCCCGAGCGGCAACTGCGGCGCAGCGCCAACGGGCCGCCGCGGCGGCTCAGGCCGCCGCCACCGTGGCCCAGACCGTCGGGGGATCCGCCAGTGGCGCAGCAGCGACAACCGCCGCCAACCAGGCAGGGGGACCATCGAACTACTCAGGTACGGTTGGAGGGACGGGCGCCGGAACGGCCCAACAGATGGCAGTCGTGCAGGTGGCAGAGTCCCAGTTAGGCGTGCCGTACGTGTTCGGGGGGGCCAGCCCATCGCAGGGTTTCGACTGCTCGGGCCTGGTCCAATGGGCCTGGGGGCAGGAAGGGGTGTTCATCCCACGCACGACTGAAGTGCAATGGCCCGGCCTCACCCATGTGTCGTTGGGTGCGCTCGAACCGGGTGACCTCCTTTTCTATTACAACCTCGACGATGACAACGAGGTGGACCACGTGGTGATGTACGTCGGGTCGGGCCCCTACGGCACGGACACGGTGCTCCAAGCGCCGTTTACCGGTGCCACGGTGTCGTACTCGCCCATCTTCACCACGGGGCTCATCGGAGCAGGTCGCCCGTAAGCTCTCGGCCGGTCTCGGCTCCTTAGACGTCGCGTGGGAGTGGCAACCACTCCCCGGCCAACTCAGCGGCGCGCACCGACCACTCCTCCGAGGTGATGGCGTAGCGGACGTGGTCCTCCCACACCCCGTCGATCTCCAAGAATCGCTCGGCAATACCTTCCTCGCGAATTGCGAGCTTCTCCATCACACGGCGACTCGCGGAGTTTCGCGGGATGATCGAGATCTCCACCCTGTGCACCGAGATCACCTCGAAGGCAAACCGAAGCGTGACGACGACTGCTTCGGGCACGAAGCCTCGACCAGCGAGCGCCTCATCGATCCAATAGCCGATGCACGCGCTCTGGAAGGGACCGCGCGTTATGGAAGAAAGCGTCACCTCGCCCGCGAACCGCTCGCCGACGAAAATGCCGAAGCCATAGCCACTTCCAAGATGCCGCTCGCGCTCGCGCATGGCGCACCTGGCGGCGAAGCTCGCCCTGTCCTCGGACGGAACCGGTGCCCCCTTCGGGCGAGGCTCCCACCGGAGCAACCATGCGCCGCAGCGGGCACGCACCTCGTGCCACTCGTCGTAGTCCTGCTCGGTGAGAGGTCGTAACATGACGCGCTGCCCATGAAGCTCTAGGGGAGCATGACGCACCGCTCTGGCCGCACTCATCCTTCGAACACCTCCTTCAATGCACCAAGCAAAGCCAGGACGTTGCGACGACGTGCCGTGTGCCCCATGCATCCGATCCGCCAAACCTTGCCGGCCAGTTGCCCCGCACCGGCGCCGATTTCGATCCCATAGCGTTGCAGGAGAACCCGCCGGCAATCAGCCTCGGACATTCCGTCGGGCAACTGGGAAGGAATTTCCACGGTTGTCAGCTGGGGCAATCGGTGATCCGCTTGCGCGAACAACTTCAGGCCGAGCGCCTCAAGTCCATCTTGTAGCATCTGTCCGCATTCTGCATGGCGAGCTCGGGCCTCTTCGAGTCCCTCGTCGAGAATCGCCCCTAACCCGGCGTGGAGCGCGCCCACCATGGTCACAGGCGCCGTATGGTGGTACACCCTCGAACCCTCGGCGCTGTTGTGCACGTAGCGCGCAAGCAGGTTGAGGTCCAGGTACCAGCTCGAGGGACGCTCGACAATGCGCTCGAGAGCCCGCGCCGAAACCGTCAGGGGTGAAAGTCCCGGGGGGACACCGAGGCACTTCTGTGTTCCGCTGTAGGCGATGTCAACCTGCCAGGCATCGATCGCCACCTCAATGCCGCCCAACGACGTCACCGTGTCAACCAGAAGAAGCGCACCCCCCTTCCGCGCTCCCAGTGGTGCGATGTCGTTACGGATGCCCGTCGAGGTCTCCGCATGGACGATGGCGATAATGGAGGGATCCGGATGAGCCGACAGGAGTTCGTCCGGGGAGATGGGCCTGCCCCACGGCGCATCTACCCGGATGACGTGAGCCCCCAGGCGGTCGGCCACCTCACACATACGTTCGCCGAAGACGCCGTTCACCCCGACCACGACCGGGTCCCCGGGGCGGACGAAGTTCACGAAGGAGGCTTCCATGCCGGCCGAACCGGTGCCACTCACGGGCAAGGTCAGCGCGTTGGCGGTGGCGAAGACCTGACGCAGGCGCTCATTGGTGGCATCGAGAATCGCCAGGAATTCGGGGTCAAGGTGCCCCAGGACCGGCCCGGCCAGGGCTTGGGCCACCTCTGGATAGGGGTTAGAGGGGCCCGGACCCATGAGAAGGCGGTCAGAGATCGGCACCGGCGCATCGTGACAGAACCTTGCTCGCCTGCGCCAACGCGCCCCCGGTCAAATGGCCCGTTCCGGTAGATTGCCTGCGTGGAACGGGTTCTCTTCGCGCATCGGGTACTCCCGGCGCTGCCTCCAGATGTGGAACACGATCCCGGCCCATTCGCTGAATGGGTGGAGCGCCGCGAGGGACAACGGTCGCTCCGGTTCGAGGCTCGGCCGGATGCTTTGCCGCTCCACCTGGTTATGGTCGTCGCCGGAGAACCTCCGCCCGAAACGGTCCCGACGCTGCACGCGTTGCAGCGGCAGACGGTCAAGAGCTGGAAGCTCACGGTGGTCGTCGAAAGTTCCTGGCAAACGGCCTTTACCGCCCTCCTCAGCGTGTCCGGACTGCAGCGGAGCGGCCAGCGGGTGCGGGTCGAGGTCGTTGATGACGCGACGCCACCAGCACAGATGCTCCATCTCGGATTCGCCGCCAATGGCGGATCCAATATCTCCCTTCTCTTCCCGGGGGACCTTTGGGCCCCCGATGCCGTGGCACAACTGGCCAGCTCTCTGTCGCCCCGGGGTGTCGTCTATGCCGATGAGGACACGGTCACGATGGGGGGCGGGCACCTCGACCCCCGCCTCAAGCCGGCATACTCACCCGAGTTCCTCCTTTCCTCTGCCTATATGGGAAGGCCTCTGGCTCTGGGACCTGAGATCGTCCCGCTCCTGGGGGGGCCAACCGGCAGCCTTGCCGCTCTCGAGCACGATCTCGCACTACGGGCGTGCGAGGTGGCAGAGAGGGTCATCCATCTCCCCGAGGTCCTGTGTCATCGCCTTCTCCCCTCTCCGGAACTCCCGCTCGACACGGAACACAACGTCGGCCATGTGACGGACGCCCTGGCGCGCCGGGGCGAGGCGGCGGTGGTCATTCCCGGTCCGGCGCGCGGCACGTATCGGGTTCGGCGACATTCCTCCGGGGCGCCAAGCACCACCATCATCATTCCCTTCCGCGATGAGCCACGATTCATGCGAGCCTGCATCGAATCCATCGATGCAACTCGAGGCGTGGGCAAGGTCGATTTCGTCTTAGTCGACAACGGCTCGGTACAACCCGAGACACAGACGCTCCTCGAACGATTGGGTCAGCGGGACGACGTCGTCGTCCTTCCGGACGCGCGTCCATTCAATTGGTCAGAGCTCAACAACGCCGCGGCCAGAGTCGCGACCGGTGACGTCTTTCTCTTTCTCAACAATGACATTGAGGCAAACGAGCCCGGTTGGATCGACACTATGGCGGCGCAGGCCATGCGTCCCGAGGTCGGTGCGGTCGGTGCTCGCCTGCTCTATCCCGACCGGCGACTGCAACATTGTGGCGTCGTCATCGGCATGGGTGGCGCGGCCGATCACGTCCTTGCGGGGCTGGGCGTTGGGGAAACAGGCTATCTCCACATGGCCACGTCGACCCGGGAAGTGGCCGCCGTCACGGGGGCGTGCCTGGCCACCCGACGTAGCGTCTTTGAGGCCCTGGGTGGGTTCGACGACGCGCTCGGGGTCGATCTCAACGACATCGACTACTGCCTGCGGGCGCAACGCGAAGGGTTGAAGGTGCTGTACGAGGCGAACGCCGAGCTCGTTCACCATGAATCGCCGAGCCGCGGTTTCGCCGGAGGTTCCAGGGACATCCTCAAGTTCATCGAGCGCTGGAAGGCATCCATTCTGTCCGCCGATCCCTACCTGAACCCCAATCTCACACGGGTAGACTGCTCGTGCGCGTTGCGTGGTCCCAACGAAGACGAATGGTGGCATCAATGGTACGCGAGCTTCTCGAAAATTGAGCGACCACCCCGCCCTGGGCGCGCCGCAGGACGACGCCACGCCCCGCATGTTCCAGCGTCCGCCCGATGTCACCGATCGGCTGCTGCCACTTCGCCACGGCCGGGAAATAGCGAAGCTGCACCGCGAATGGATCATCCGAATTGTGCCGCCGGCGAGACAATCGACAGGGCAGCGCGGCATCCGCGTGGTGCGGCGCATTTTGAACCGAGCCGGCAGCGTCGATCGCGAAATCATCGCGGATGTGATCAGGGCGATCGACGCGCTCGCATTGCGCTGCGATGAGCTGTCCGATCGTTTGGAACATCAGCACATCATCCTCGATGACGCGGTCACCATTCTCGGGGAAGAACTGACACGTCTCCGGGCCGAAGCGGGACCGCTGGTCGGCGGCAAGGCGCGCGCGCCCCTTCCCTCGTCCTCGCATGAGGAGTGATGTGACAACAGACACGATGACTCTGTTCCTCAGCCGGGCCTGGAAGGTGTCCGGATCGGAATTGTCATTCGTCACCCGCGCCGTGGCCGGTGCTGCGTCCCGGAGCGGCCCGGTCAGCGTCGTCGTCCCTTCCCCCGTCGGACCGACAGAGGCCGACGGGGCATTCGATCTGTTCGGAACGGGCCTGGGGGAGGACGGATCGTGGCCGTCTCCTCACGAAGCAGCGTGGCCGACCGGCCTCCCACCGGCGACGACCATCATCGTGGACGAACCGGATCACGCCACGCTCGCTCTTCTCAACCTGCACGCCCGGGACTACACGGTCCACGCCATCTCGCCTTCAGACGGTGATCAAGGTCCGATCTCCTCCTTGAAATTTGCGGACTCGTCGGAAGCCGGAGGTCCGGACTTCATCGGCCTGCATGTGCCGATCAATCCTCTCGCAGCGACACACCGCCACAACGGACTGGGTTTCACCGGCTACCTCCTCGTGCTTTCAGACCGGGTCGGTGCGCCCGACGTCAATCCCCCCACTCCTCTTGCGGCCTGGCTCACGGCACGGTTTCCGACCCTCGACGTCGTGGTCATCGAAGACGCCACGGCCGCTGTGTGGCGTGGACGCGCGTTGCGCGGCAAGATCGCCGTCTACACCCGCACTGATCTGTGGCGCCTACTGGCCCACGCTCGAGTGACCATCGACCTCGCCCCCGGCCGCATTGTCGCCCGCGAGTGTGTTGAATCGCTCCGGTTCGGAACGCCGATCATCGTTCCCGAGCAAAGTGCGGCACAGCCTCACGCCGACGCCGGTGGAGGAATGACCTTCGCCGATGTGCCTGAGCTCTTGGCGTGTGTCGCTCGCCTCTCCGACGAAATGACACACGCCACCATGTCCGCCCAGGGGCGGCGCTACGCCGACGCACACTACGGGAATCAGAATTTCTTCGTGGACAGCGTGGCGCACGTACTCGGGGCACCCATTCTGAGCCCACGGTAACCGATCCAGACTCGGGCTTGTTCCCTTCGAAACCGCCGCTACGAACCCCTGGGGGCCGGCGCCCCTGCCTCAGGCCAGCGATGTCCGGGGGGGCCAGGCCAAAGAGAGGGACTCGCTAGCCAACGAGAGGTTGGGGCTGTAAGCGGGGTCGTTCTCGACCCACGCCCCCCAGCGTTGATGCAAATAACGAATGTCGCGATCAAACCGCACCGCGTTCGCACCTTCGAGCGGCCGGCCCTCGTCGTGACTGACATGGCGGATTAATTCGGCGTGAGGGGCCCACCCGGTCCGCCAACCGGCCTCACGCAGGCGAAGGCACAGATCAACATCGCCGAAGACCCCCGTGAAATGCTCCTCGGAGAAGCCCTCCACCTCGTCAAACGCCTCGCGCCTGACCGCGAGGCAGGCCCAGCTGACGGCCGAGGGGCAGTACGCCAGGCGCAAGCGCCCCGAATACCCGTGACCTAACCGGTGGTACCCCAGACGGTGCGGATTGCCAACGGTGTCCTCGATGCCGATGACATAGCCGGCATGCTGGACCAACAGGTCGGGGTAGAGGAGTTTGACGCCGACACAACCGATCCCGGGGTGAGCGAGGGTGCCGACGATCTCATGCAGCCAATCATCACTGAGCACCTCGATGTCATCGGCCACGAAACACAGGACATCGCCCGTGGCAGCCTGAGCGGCAAAGTTCCGCTGTGCCGAATCGCTGAGGTCTTCCGCGTTCTCAATGACCGTCAACCACCCCGTGCGCTCGTAGAGCATCTGCCGCATAGGTGGGCGGAAGGCACCGTCGTCCACGACGATCACCTCCAGGGCAGGGTACGGGGTCAGAATGCGGATGCTCTCGATGCAGCGGCGTAGTCGCTCACCATGACGCGGGAGGACGATCACGCTGACCTTGGGCGGATCTTTGGGAAGAGCCCAGCGGACCCGGTTGTAGCTCGTGCCCCACATCGTCGTGATCTCGGCCTCAACCCCGATCCGTTCCAGGTGCTCTTCGACCACGAGCCGCGAGGCTTCGACCACGTATGGTTTGGCGGACACGGACGAGGCCGTGGACTCGGCATGTGCCCTCCAGTGATAGAGGACATGGGGAAGATGTACGACCTGCTCGGGTCGCACAAGTTCGAGCACCCGCAACACGAGGTCCCAGTCCTGGCTCCCCTCGTAGCCCACCCGGAAACCGCCCACTCGGGCTACCAGTTCTGTACGCAGCATGCACAGATGGGAGAAGTAGTTCTGGCCCAGAATGAGAAGGGGATCGAAATCTGGTTTGAAATACGGCTCTCGCCGCTTCCCCTGGGCATCGATGTGGTCTTCGTCGCTATACAGAATCGCTGCTGTGGGATTGCGGTCCAGGGCCAGCACCGCCAGGGCGAGCGCGTGTTCGGCCAGCAGGTCGTCGTGATCCATGAGACAGAGCCACGGGCCACGGGCCAGGGCGACGGCAGAGTTCGAGCATTCCGAGATGTGCCCGTTGGTCTCTCTGTGGTGCACCAGAATTCGATCATCGAGGGCCGCGTACTCATCAAGCACCTTGGCCACATACGGCAACGTCGAACAATCGTCAGCGATGCAGAGCTGCCAGTTCGTATAGAGCTGGCCGCGCACCGAGTCGATGGCTTGGCGCAGGAAATCCTCGGGTGGGTTGTAAACCGGAAAGACAATGGAGATCAGGGGCTGTTCGCCGACCTGCCCCAGCCGATCCACGATCTTGTTCCGGCGCGCCTCGTCCAACGTGTCGTAGAGCTCAATCCACCGGCCGTAACGCGCGTCCTCCCAGACGAAGGCTTCGTCGTCCGCCGATGATGGCATCTGGTCGCCATCGCTTACATGGCGTGCCGGCACACCCTGGGGTGGAGAGCCCGGCCAAAGTCGGCGCATGCGTCGCTTCCCGGCGCGGGCGAGACCCCGCCACCCCGCGGCGCGGCGGGCCACGATCAGTTCGTGGTCCGCCCTCGCCACCTCCTTTTGCGCCTGGGCCCATCCCTCGGTCGCCGCGGTGAGGTCATTGACCAAGGTCTCCTGATTGCGACGCGCATCGAGCAGCGATTCAATCGTCGCCTCGGCGCGCCGCAGCCGCAGCCGCAGGAGGGTCTCGTGATCGTCGAGCGGAGAGTCCGGGAGGGGTCCTTCACCGGGCGGAATATTCATTGACATGGCACGTGCATTATGGCCACAGCGACGCCATGGAGGAGCGATGCGCCGCCATCGCAAGCCGTTCTCCCTGTTCCAGGAACCGTTTGTACTCTCAGAGCATGCTGAGGACAATCCCGTCCAGGATGTCCCTCTCCGAGGCGATCACCTCGCCGCACTTATACCGGGCGGCCACTGCGGCAAGAACCAAGGCTCCGCCGAGGAGCACGTCCTCACGGCCCGTGACCATCCCCACGAGCCCTCGGCGATCACGGTGCGACAGAGCCGCCAGCTTGGCGCACGTCCCTTCGATCTCCTCGAGGGTGATCGTCGCATGGTGCAGCCTCTCGGCGTCGTACTCAGCCAGGCCCAATTTGAGGGAGGCCAGCGTCGACACCGTGCCGGCGAGGCCGATCATCCGCCTCGCTGGATCGAGTTGCACCAGCGCCGGCAATTTCGACTCCCCCCCGACGAGCGCTTCTGTGATCGCCGCCCGCGTCGCCATTACCTCGGTAGCGGTGGGGGGATCGCTCTTGAGGAAGCGCTCGGTCAGTCGTACGCAACCGAGCTGCAGGGAAACCGAGGAGACCGAGCCTGTTCTCCCGAGCGTGATCTCTGTCGAGCCACCGCCGATGTCCACCACGAGCGTGTCGCCTTTGAACGGGTCCAGATCCGCACTCGCACCGCGGTAGGCCAAGGTGCCCTCCTCGGTACCGCTAAGGACTTCGGGCTCGACCCCCACGGCGGCCTCGGCTGCGGCAGTAAAGAGCGCACCGTTGTCCGCATCCCTGACGGCCGACGTCGCCACCATTCGGATGTGGCCCACGTCGAAAGCGTCCATCGCACGGCGGTACTCGGCCAACACGGCGACCGTCCGGTCAATGGCGTCGGGTGCGAGGGTATTCGTCCTGTCTACCCCTTGTCCCAACCGTGTGATGCGCATCAGGCGGAGCAGCTCGCGACCGGTGGCATCGGCCACCAGCACGCGGGTCGAATTAGTTCCGCAGTCGATCGCGGCCACTGCGGGGGTCTTCATACGACGACGAGGTCCGCCACGGGTATCTCCACCTGCTCACTCACCCACCGTCCGACCGGGTCGTCACCCCCGGCCAGCCACCACGCCACATGAGCATGGAGGCACTTGACGCCGTGGCGCGTACCACCAACCCCGCCGCCGGGCCGCGGCCCATCCCAATCAGCCGGGATCAGAGCATCGCGTTCTTCGGCATAGCGAGCGTGGGCCTGTCGCAACAGTTCAGGATCCACCTCGGCCTCCGCCGCGCGCACGCCGCCGTGCGACTCCAGGCGGCCGACCACGGCCCGAATGTCCGGGTCGACCAACCAGTACCGCGTGGGCATGGGCTCCCCATCACGCAGGTGCGGATCGTTGGCGATCACGGCCGGCTGGCCCCCTTTGCGACGAACGGCGACGACGAATTCCCCGTTGGGCACCCGCCCGAGCAGTCCTGTGACAGCCGCCAGATCGGAAGCCCCGAGGGGGGATGCGGCTTCGCGGTCGGAGCTCAACGCCAGAATTCGAGCGAGCTTACGATGCGCCCCAACATGCCGCTGGGCGCGGCGGAGTGGTGCGACTTCGCGCCAGCGCTCGAGGTGGGTTCGGACTTCGTCGTCGCGGTCTGTGTCGTCGCAGTTTCGGATCCCGGAGGAAGCTCCGACGCAGAGGATGGGGCAACCGGCGCGGTCAGGGCCGGGTCACCCGCATACGGAGCACCGGCCTTCGCTGACCCCGTGGGGGGCAGGACCTCGAAGGCCTGCTGGCCCGGAGTGACCAGCTGGTCCTGCTCGCGCGCGATACGAGCAATCTCCGCCGAGCTGCTGAGGTTCTTGCCCTCCTGGGCTAGTGCGGTGTCCTGTTGATGGAGCTCGTTCAGTTGCGCGTTCGCGCTGGCCAGGCCGGCGTGCTGATGGTAAAGGGCGTTAGCCGGGAACCAGGCCCCCAGGATGATGGCCGACAGCAACGCACCACCGATGAGCAGGAATCGCGATCGCCGCGCCTCTCGAGAACGTCGATGCTTGGCACGCGCGTGCTTGCCTATGCGTGTGACCCCTAGGGGACGCTTATCCGGAGACACCGAGATCACCACTCGTCGCAGCCAGGGCGGCCCGACCGGGGAAGGTGGCGGACTCACCGAGGTCCTCTTCGATTCGCAGCAACTGGTTGTACTTCGCGACGCGATCCGAGCGCGCCGGTGCTCCTGCCTTGATCTGGCCGGCGTTAACCGCCACGGCAAGGTCGGCAATCGTCGTGTCCTCGGTCTCACCCGAACGGTGCGAGATCACGGCACGGTACGAGGATCGGTTGGCCAGCGACACCGTCTCGAGTGTCTCGGTCAAAGTGCCGATCTGATTGAGCTTGACCAGAACGGCGTTGGCCACGCCCTCGCGGATGCCTCGCTCCAAGAGAGTCACGTTGGTGACGAACACATCGTCACCAACGAGCTGGACCTTGTGACCTAGCGCCTTGGTGAGCGCCGCCCATCCATCCCAGTCCTCTTCAGCCATGCCGTCCTCAATGGACACGATGGGGAAACGGTCAACCAGGTCGACCCAGTAATCGACCATCTCGGCCGAGCTCAGCGTGCGGCCTTCGCCCTCCAGGACATAGGAGCCTTTGTCCCACAGCTCGCTCGTAGCCGGATCCATGGCGAGCGCCACTTCCTCACCGGGCACGCGACCTGCCAGTTCAATCGCCTCGACCAGCAACTTCACCGCATCCTCGTTTGCCGGGAGGTCCGGTGCAAAACCTCCCTCATCACCGACGGCGGTAGCCAGGCCGCGCTCGGAGAGGACGGACCGCAGGGCGTGATACGTCTCGGTTCCCCAACGCAAGGCCTCGCTGAACGATGCGGCACCGACGGGCATCAGCATGAATTCCTGGAAGTCGATCGAGTTGCGGGCGTGGGCCCCGCCGTTCAGCACGTTCAACATCGGGACAGGCAACGCATGCGCATTAGTCCCACCGATGGAACGGAAGAGGGGCAAGCCGAGTTCGTCCGCCACGGCCTTGGCATTGGCCAGCGACACGGCTAGGAGCGCATTGGCGCCCAATCTGCCCTTGTCCGGCGTGCCATCCAGATCGATCAGCGTGAAGTCGACACCTCGCTGATCGAGCGCGTCAAGGCCCTGCAGCGAGTCGGCGATTTCCCCGTTGACGTTGGCCACCGCCTGCTGTACGCCCTTGCCCCCGAAACGACTTCCGCCGTCACGCAACTCGACGGCTTCGTGCATTCCTGTGGACGCCCCCGATGGAGCGATTGCACGCCCCCGGGCACCAGAATCGAGCAGCACCTCGGCTTCGACAGTCGGGTTGCCGCGCGAGTCGAGAACTTCCCGCCCGATCACGTGCTCAATGGCGCTCACTACGTCACTCCCTCGGTGTCGACCCTGGTGGGACACCGGGTCACAAGACTAGTTGGTGGGCGCGTCGGGCATGGGGAGGGCAGGGGGCGCCGTTTCATGCGTCACCACCTCGTCGCGCCAGGCCAGCGCGCGCCAGCGGAGTGCGAGTTCGGGGTCGACACCGAGTCGGCGCGCCAGATTGGCTACGCCGAAGAGGAGGGTGCCGACTCGTTGCTCGTTCTCGTCGCTGGTCGAAGACAGCGTTGCCTCGGCGGTGCCGAGCTTCGGATCTGCTTCGATGCGGATGAGCTCAGTGAGCTGCGCGGCCAGATCCACCGTCGCAGAGGTGTCGAACCTGTGTAGGCCGACGGAAAGTGCCTTGCGTTGCAATTTGGTGGACAACAACAGCGCCGGGAGGTCCGTCGGGATGCCCTCGGTCACGCTGGCGCGACCTTTCTCTTCCTTCTTGATCTCCTCCCAGTTGGCCACCACCTGCTGGGCGCTTGCCACATCGACGTCGCCGAAAACGTGAGGGTGTCGGTGGACCAGCTTTTCGTGCACGCCGCGCGCCACCTCGGCCAGAGTGAACAGGCCCTCCTCTTCAGCCAGCCTGGCGTGGAAGACGATCTGAAAGAGGAGATCTCCCAGCTCCTCTTGCAGATGTTCACTGTGCGCAACCTGATCCACCGTCACCGCGGGTGCGACCGTAAGTGCCCGCAAGGCGTCGAGGACCTCGTAGGACTCCTCGAGCAAGTGGGGCATGAGGGAGGCGTGCGTCTGTGCCCTGTCCCAGGGACATTCCACGCGCAAGGTCCCCACCAGAACCGCCAGGCGGGCCATCTCGTGTTCCAAATCCGCCGGGGCGGAGATCTCGGGGATGTAGAGGGCGGTGAGGTGATCGGGCTCCAGGACACGGTCGAGTTCCCACCATCCGACGCTGACCACCTGTTCGTCGTCCAACCCGAGATGATGTAAGAGCACCACCTCGGGCTCCGGGCCCTCGCCGTCATAGAGAGATGACAGCTTGATGTCGGAGAGCAACCTCTGCGACCAGCACTGGGCGACCAGAATGGGCCCCCGGCCATTGGCAACCTGTCGCACGAACTGTTCGGCATCCACCAGTCGAACGCCAGCGGCGAGAGGGTCGAGGGCGAGTCGCTCCCACGCCAGGTCGAGAAATGACAGGCCGGGAACGATGGTGACGTCCACCCGCGGGTCTTGGCGCAACAGCTCTACGGTGCGCTCAGCGATCAGGGGCGAGCCCGGTACCGCGTAGATGATCGTCTCGGGGGCGCACGCAGTTGCCGCCGCCACCAGCTCTTCTACAATTGTGCCGTAGACCTGGGCAAATGTCGAAGAAGACTCATACAGGTGGTCAAGTGCCACCAACCCCGAGAGGCCCTTGACCGCGGGATGGCGCGTCGTGCGGAGGAACGCCTGCCGGGCGCCCGCGATGAGATCCCGCACCTCGCTGGTCAGGTAGGCAGGCCCCGCCGGCCCCAGACCCACCACGGTGATGTGGGGACGGGGACGTCCCACCGACTAGGGGGTCTGTCCCGTTGACGCCGTGCCGCTTGTGGCCGTCGTCGTCCCGGGGCTGTTGACCGCCGCGTTCAGCACGTCGACCACCAGCGGAGAGACCGGGGGTTTGATCTGGGCCTTGGCCGGCGTCCATTTGCCGTAGCGCCTGTCCACCGAAATCTTCGCCTTCTTCTCGGCCGCGTTGATCACCGTGCGCGCCTTGTCCGACCCAGCGCTCTCGACTGCGGCCCGGACTTCAGACTCGGCCTTCGCGAACGAAGTGGACGTCCGCGAGGTGATCTGGACCAGCAGGTAGTCACTGGTGCTGACCGCTATGGGGCTCGAGACGGCACCGACCGGCAAGCTCTCGAGGTTCGATCCTGCGGGGAGCGAAGAGGCAATCCCATAGAGGATGTCGCAGCCCTGCGGCCCACCGCCGGTCGCCTGTGTCGCCACCTGGGCAAAGGGCGTGCCCGCCGTCACCTGGGCCGCCGCTGTCTGCGCCGCGCTCTGGCTGGTGTACTCGGCCACGGTGAAGCATGCGGTATCGAAGGAGGATGCATGCGCGTTGAAGTAGTTCTCGAGCTCCGCCGGACTGGAACCGACTCCGGCCTGGTGGTCCTCGAACACGTTGACGGTCGCGTCAAACTGCACGGTCCGCTTGACGAACGAAGCCGGCATGGTGCCCAGGACATCAGCCGCGGTGAGGGCCGTGGTTCCCGCGCCACACGCGTATTGGGATCCGGCAACATCCTGAAGGATCGCCGTCATCTGGCCCAGCAGTTGCGTATGGGCCGATGTCACATCGACCGCATCAACGCGCAAATGTTCTTGCGCTGCCAACTCGAGCACGAGCTCGTGCCCGATCAGCGTGTCGACATAGTTGGAAGCAAACGACGCGGTCACGGCGGGGTGGGCGTCACTTCCGGTGGGCTGTCCGACCCCGTCGATGGGCGGCAGACCGCTCGCCCCCTGGGTGCCTACCAGTTCTTCGGCATTGAGAAAGCATTGGTAGTCGGAGCTGTGCGCAATCGCCGTGAGGTCGGAGTTCACCGTATTTTGGCTGATGGACGCGCCATTGACTGTGGCCGCATTCGACGGCACGGAGAACGCCGCTGCCGCGAGGCCGCCGGCCAGAACGATGAGAAGAACGATGAGTCGCTTCACGCGCCGCGGATGTTACAAGCTGTCCGGAGGAGACTCGGCGTCATGCGGAGGTACGAGGTCCTCGAGAAGCTGACGTAGCACGTCGGAGGGAAGTTCTCCGGGGCGCATCGGGATGAGGAGCTGACCCGGATCCTCTCGGTAGACCGCTCCTGGAACAAGGCGTCGCAATCGGACTTCCGCGCTGGCGGCCAGGTGCACCGGCAGCACGCGTGCGACGGGATGCGTCGAGCCTCCGGGGCGCACGCTGCTCATGGTCACCTCGCGAATACCTCGTGCCATGGCCGCCACCCGCAAGCGGGCCAGGGCCAAGAGCCCGACGGCCGGGCCGGGCAAAGGGCCGTAGCGGTCTGCCCATTCGGCTCCTATGTCTTCGACGTCAGCGTCCGAGGACACCGAGGCCAAGCGCCGATAGGCCTCGAGCCTGGCGTCTTCGGCCGCGACGTAGTCCTTGGGAAGATGCGCATCTCCCGGGACGTCGAGCGCCACTGTGGGCGGCGTGGGGCGCGCTTCGCCCCGGGCCTCGGCCACCGCCTCGGCCACCAGCTGGACATACAGGTCGTAGCCGACGGCGGCGATGTGCCCTGATTGGTCGGCCCCGAGCAGGTTGCCCGACCCGCGAATCTCCAGGTCACGCATGGCGATCTTGAATCCCGACCCGAGCTCGGTGTGCTCGCCGATGGTGCGCAGCCGCTCGTACGCCTGCTCGCTGAGCACTCGATCTGCCGGGTGAAAGAGATAGGCATAGGCACGCTGGCCGCCGCGGCCGACGCGGCCCCTGATCTGGTGCAGCTGACCCAGGCCCAACAGGTCGGCCCGGTCGACGATCAGGGTATTGACCGAAGGCATATCGATGCCGGACTCGATGATGGTCGTGCACACCAGCACGTCGTAACGCCGTTCCCAGAAGTCGAGGACCACGGTCTCGAGACTGCCCTCGTCCATCTGCCCATGCGCGACCGCCACACGGGCCTCCGGCACCAGGCTGTGCACCTGCCGCGCCACGGCGTCGATGTCGGACACCCGGTTGTGCACGTAAAAGGCCTGCCCCTCACGCAGAAGCTCGCGTCGGAGCGCCTCGCTGATGGCGGCGGGGTCGTGCTCACCGACATAGGTGAGGATCGGCCGTCGATCGGCGGGGGGCGTGTTGACCATTGAGAGGTCACGTATCCCGGTCAGCGCCATCTCGAGTGTGCGCGGGATGGGGCTGGCCGTGAGGGTCAGCACGTCGACACCTTCGGCCAGCCTCTTCACGGCCTCCTTGTGGGTGACGCCGAAACGCTGCTCCTCGTCCACGACGAGAAGGCCGAGCCGCTTGAAGACCACGTCCTGGCCCAGCAGCCGATGCGTGCCGATCACGACATCGATGCTGCCGTCGGCCAGCCCTTCGACCACCTTCTTCTGCTGTGCCGGCGACAAGAATCGGCTCAGGAGCTCCACGCGAAGCGGATAGGGCGCGTAGCGATCGGCGAACGTCTGTGCGTGCTGGCTGGCCAGCAGAGTCGTCGGAGCCAGCACGGCTGCCTGCATCCCATCCTGCACCGCCTTGAAGACGGCCCGCACCGATACCTCGGTCTTGCCGAAGCCCACGTCCCCACAGATGAGGCGGTCCATCGGCCGGGGCTCTTCCATGTCCGCTTTGACGTCGGCGATGGCTTTCAGCTGGTCTTCGGTCTCGACGAATCCAAAGGAACCCTCCATCTCGACCTGCCATGGCGTGTCGGCGCCAAAGGCATGACCCTCTACCGCCAGACGGCGGCGGTAGAGCTCGACCAGCTCTTCTGCCACTTCACCGGCAGCGGCCCGCGCCTTGGCCCGGGTGCGCTGCCAGTCGGCCCCACCCATTTTGGAGAGCGTGGGTGTCTCCCCCCCGCTGTAGGCGGTGATCGCCTCGATCTGATCGACAGGGAGATAGAGACGGTCGCTACCGCGGTACTGCAATATCAAATAGTCACGAGTGGTCCCGCCCATCGTCCGGGACGTGACCCCTTCGAAGCGGGCCACCCCGTGCTGGCGGTGAACGACGAAGCTCCCGACGGCGAGGTCGTCGAAGAAGCCGTCGGTGGCGCGGGCACGTGGGCGCGCCCGTCGGTGCGGCAGCCGCCGGCCGGTGATGTCGGCTTCGGACATCACCGCCACGCGACAATCGGGCAGGATGAAGCCGCTCGACAAGGGAGCGGTCACCACGAAGGCGCCTGGCGCCGCGCTGCGCTCCTCGACGACTGGCACGTGGACGCCCTCTTCGCGCAGCACCGTGGCCAACCGCGACGCCCCAGCGGAGGTGGCCGCACACAGGGTGACGGCGTAGCCGTCCCCCACCAGTTGCGACACCTGCGCCGCCAACACCGTCGGGTCTCCCGCCACCGCACTGAATCCCCGTACCGTCAACGCGGGCGTCCCCGGGCCATCTGGAGCGGTCGGGAGGGCGAGTACTCCGGCCTTGCTGTTCGCCAGCAGCCGCTCGTAGGGCAGGTGGAGTCGGGGAAACGCCCCTTGCGTTTCGTCCGCCACGCCCCAGGTCAGGGCCAGCGTCTCGGCCAGGGCCGCTTCCTCGTCGAGTAGCTGCACGGCACGGTCACGGATCCGTCGAGGCTCGAGGAGCACCACTTGCGCGCCGAGAGGAAGGAGGTCCGGCAGCAGGTCTTCCTGCGGGTGGACATAGGGCAGCCACGACTCCATGCCATCGAAGCTCTCGCCGTCAGCCAGCCGCTCCCATTGCCCGGCGCCCCACGGCTGGCTCTGGACCAACGATGTGGCGGCAGACCTGACGTCGGCCGTCGGCAGCAGCTCTCGACACCCGAAGAACACCGCGGCGTCCAGGTCGGTCTGCGAACGCTGATCGTTGATGGAGAAGGCCGTCAGCCGGTCAACCTCATCACCCCAGAGGTCGATACGCACCGGCACGTCCGCCGTGGAGGGGAATACGTCGATGATGCCACCGCGCACGGCAATCTCCCCGCGGTGCTCGACCTGGTGCTCTCGCCGATAGCCGGCGGCCACCAAACGAAAGAGAAGCTCTTCCGCCGAGAGCTGCTGGCCGGGGCGCACCGTGGTCGGCGCCTCCAGCGGCGTCGGCCCGAGCCGCTGGAGCAGGGCGCGGATCGGCGCCACGATCACCCGCGGTGGCACGAATAAGGGGTCCCCGACGCGATGCCGCAGTCCCCAGAGCAGCGCGAGACGGCGACCCATCGTCTCGACTTCAGGGCTCACCCGCTCGAAGGGGAGTGTCTCCCAGGCCGGCAGCACGGCCACCGTTCCCGTGACCGCCCCCACAACCGCGGCATCGGGCGCACCTTCTTCGTCGGAAGAGGGCAGAAGGCAGGCCAGGTCATCCGCCACCCGATCCGCATCGACGCCGGTGGCCGTGACCACGATGATTGGCGCCCTCTCGGTGAAGTGCGCCAGCGCGGCGACGAGGATGGCCTGCGCCGACAGGGCGACGGCAATGGTGGCGTCAGCCGAGCCGAGAAGAGCGGGCAGTACGGGGTCAGAACGCAGGAGCGAGGAGACGGCGCCGAGCGCGCCAGGGCGCGAGCCGCTCAAAGGAGGACGAATTCCTGGCGCGGGCCAGAAAACGAGTCGCTGCCGGTCACCCGGACCACACTACCGGTGGCTCCACCGAGCTCTTCAGCCCACCGAGCTCTCCAGGAGATCGAGTGGTCAGGGAAGCGAATGGCACCATTGCATGGCGGCATCGACACCGTCGCTGGCGATGCGCTCCACCGCCTCTGCCGCCACGGCCACCGCGGTCGCCAGAAGCGCGCGCACTCCCTTGGGAGGTCGATTGAGCACGTGAGCGGCGCCTTGCGCTGCACTAGGGGGTTTGCCGACACCGATCCGCACCCGCACAAAGTCGGTGGTGTGGAGGTGCGCCTGCAGCGATCGCAGCCCGTTGTGGCCGGCCAAGCCGCCTCCCGCCTTCACCCGCACCGTGCCCGGCGGAAGGTCGAGCTCGTCCTGCACGACCACGATGGAGGTGGGGTCCTCGATCCCGTACCGCTTGGTCAGACCACGCACGGCCAATCCCGACTCGTTCATATAGGTGGTCGGGATGGCGAGCGCCACCTTCTTTTCCCCCAGGGAAATCAGAGCCACCTTCGCCTGGACACCCTTTTCGGCGCGCAAGCTGGCGCCGGCCCGGCTGGCCACAAGCTCGACCGCCTCGGCCCCCACGTTGTGGAGCGTCCCCTCGAATGCTCGTCCTGGATTCCCTAGCCCGACCACCAGCAGGTCGGCCGCAGTGCCCCGTCGCTCCGCGAGCGGGAAAAGACCGCGCAGGGCTCAGCCTTCGTCGCTTGGCGCATCGGCAGCCGGAGCCACCGCTGCTGCACCTTCCTCGCCCTCTTCCCCCTCGGCTTCGAGCGTGACGACCCGAGGTGGCTGCCCGATGGCAATCGCGGTCTCGGGATCAACGTCAGTGCTGACGCCGGCAGGCAGGGTGAGGTCGGAGATGCGTAGCTGGGCGCCGATGGTCAGCTCGCTGATGTCGACCTCCAAGGAGGTGGGGATATCTGCGGGCCGGGCCTTGATCGCAAGGGTGAACATCTGCTGGTCGACCAGGCCGTCACCGTGTTGCACCTCGAGCGCTTCGCCGACGAGGATGACCGGCACGTCGGCCGCGATGACCTCGTCGCGTCGCACGATCTGGAAGTCGACATGTGTCACCGTCTGTGCGACCGGGTGTCGCTGCATCTCACGGGCCAAGGCGAGGTAGGTCGTGCTCTCGGTCACGAGTGAGAGCAACTGGTTCGCTCCGGCCTCGCCGTTGAGGGCGATGCGGAGCTCGCGTGCGGGGACGGCCACCGAGACCGGGTCGGTCCCGTGCCCGTAGATCACGCCTGGGATCTTCCCCTCACGGCGCAGGCGCCGCGTGGCGCGCGAGCCAAGGGTGCGCCCTACTTCGGCGGCAAGGGTGACATCGGCCATAACGGATCTCCTCAAAATGGTGCAGAACGGTGGCGCACGGAAAGCGAGAGGGCCTCCGGCGAACGGCCCACCAGCGTAGCCGCCAATTCGGGTCCATGACCAACGGGGCCTGACAGAGCACCTCCGGCGGATTAGTCCAGGTTTCCCCTAGACCAGGTTATCCCCGCCGAAGAGCTCGGATACCGAGGTGTCCTCGAAGACGGCGTCGATGGCGTCGGCGATGATTTTGGCCACCGAGAGGACCTCGAGCTTGTCGAAGTAGCGATCGTCGGCCACCGGGAGGGTGTCGGTCACCACGACCCGCGAGATAGGAGCTGCCTTGAGGCGATCCACCGCCGGATCGGAGAGCAGGGCATGGGTGGCCATGACGGAGATTTCTGCCGCCCCGGCTTCAGCCAGGAGCTCGGCCGCGGCGCAGATGGTGCCGGCGGTGTCGATCATGTCGTCGATCAGGACGCAGTGCCGGCCTTGGACGTCACCGACGACGTGGCGTGCCTTCACCTCGTTGTGCGACCCGCGCGGACGTGTCTTGTGGACGAGGGCCAGGTCTACGCCGAGATGCTGGCTGTAGCGCTCCGCCACCTTCACCCGCCCCGCGTCGGGAGCGACCACGACCACGTCCCCACCGAGGCGCTCCTTCATGTAGGCCTCCAGCACCGGGAACGCCACGAGATGGTCGAACGGTGTATTGAAGAACCCTTGGATCTGACCCGAATGGAGATCGACGCTGATCACACGGTCGGCCCCGGCAACGGTGAGCATGTCGGCCACCAGCTTGGCGGTGATCGGCTCGCGTCCGGTGGTCTTGCGGTCCTGCCGGGAGTAGCCGTAGTAGGGGCAGACGGCCGTGATCCGCTTGGCCGAGGCGCGCTTGGCGGCGTCGATCATGATGAGGTGTTCCATGAGCGAGTCGTTGACGGGGCCACTGTGGGTCTGGATGATGAAGACGTCGCAACCCCGGATGGAGATGTCGTATTTGCAATGGATCTCGCCGTTGGCGAATTCGCGCAGGTTGGCCTCACCCAGCTCCACCCCGAGGTGCCGGGCGATGTCCTGCGCCAATTTCGGGTGAGAACGGCCCGAAATCAGCTCGAGCCGGCGATGCGGGATGAGCTCCACCCCTCCAACGCTACTGCGTCCAGAGCGGCGCCGTCTCGGAGCGGCTTACGCCTCGAGGGCCTCGATCACCGTGTACGGCGCGACAACGGCCCCGTCAGGCACCTCGGCCCCGGGCCGCACCACGCAAAATGGGCCGACTTCGGCGCCGTGGCCGATGACGGCCCGGTCACAGCTGCTCTCTGAAACCGTGGCACGCCGGCCGACGGCGGTGTCCGTCAGAATGCAGTTCGGCCCTATTTCGCTTCCCTCACCGATCACACACCGACCCCGCAGGATCACCCCCGGGAGTAGCGATACGTCGGTCGCCAGCCTCACTTCCGCGTCGACATACGTGCGTTCGGGGTCCCACATGGTCACCCCGCGACGCATCCAGCGCTCGTTGATCCGATCGCGTAACTCTGCTTCTGCTACCGCCAGCTGCGCCCGGTCGTTGACGCCGGCGGCCTCCATCGGATCGGGCAGGACCAAAGACTGCACGCGGTACCCCGCGCTGAAGAGCACGCTCACCGCGTCGGTCAGGTAGTACTCGCCCTGCGCGTTGGCCGGGGACAGCCGGCGGAGAGCGGGCGCCAGAATGCTCCGGCGAAAGCAGTAGATCGACGTGTTCACCTCGGTGATGGATCGCTCCTCGTCGGTGGCGTCGGCTTCCTCGACCACCCGGCACACCACGTCGTCCTTGCCGTGCACCACGCGTCCATAGCCACGCGGGTCCGCCACCTCAGCCGTGAGGAGCGTCGCGCCCGCATCAACGCCGCGGTGATACCGCACCATCGCCGCCAGCGTCTCGGGGCGCAACAGCGGGGTGTCACCCGGCAGCACCACGACGTCTTCTTCCTCGTCGTCGTCGTCAGGGAGGCCGGTGAGTCCCACCGCCAGGGCGTCGCCCGTACCCGACTGCGTCTCTTGCTCGACAAACTCGATCTGCATGGTCGTCGGCGCGTGCTGCACCAGTGTCTTGGTGACCCACTCCGCCCGGTGGCCGACCACGACGACCACCCGGGTGACATCCACCTCGGCCATCGCGTCGAGCACGTGCAGGATCATGGGCCGGCCACATAGGAGATGCAGCGGTTTCGGGCGCTCGGAGCGCATGCGGGTGCCTTCCCCTGCGGCGAGGACCACGGCGGACAGCCGGCGTTGTTTCATGCGGCCATTCTTAACGCCTCGAGGGATCGACGTGGCGGCACGAAGTCCGATTACTGTGCACAGACGTGATCCCCTACGACGAGTTCGGCCTCTTCTCGGAGAATGCAGCCGAGTTCGGCCTCCCCTACGACAGCCCGCCAGCGGTACGACGCGTCGAGGTCGAAGTCGCACCAGGGCGCAAGGTGAGCAGCCTTGTATGGGGGACGACGGAGCCCGAGCTCGTGCTGATCCACGGTGGAGCGCAGAACGCCCACACATGGGACACGGTCGCCATGGCTCTCGACCGGCCACTGCTGGCTATCGATCTGCCCGGCCACGGTCACTCCGACAATGGACCCGACGGGATGTTGTCCCACGTAAGCAATGGCCAAGACCTCGCCGCGACGATTGCCGTGCTCGCCCCCGACGCCATGGGCGTCGTCGGCATGTCGCTCGGTGGGCTCTCCTCCATCGCACTCACCGCGCACGCCCCCGAACTTGTGCGCAAGCTCGTGCTGGTCGATGTGACGCCCGGGGTGACCCCGGAGAAGGCCGCCCCCATCGCCGCCTTCGTAGACGGTCCGGACAGCTTCCCCGATTTTGACGAGCTGCTGGCCCGCACCATGGAGCACAACCCCACGCGTTCTGAGTCGTCGTTACGCCGCGGCATCCTGCACAATGCCGTGCAGCGCGAGGACGGCAGTTGGGTCTGGCGCTACGCACGGTTCCGTTCTGAGGGACGAACGGCGGACCATGTCACGAAGTACGCCGATCTGTGGAATGCGATCTCGGACTTGACCGTGCCGCTGATGCTCGTGCGCGGACTGGCGTGGTCGGTGGTCGATGAGGACGACGTGGCCGAGCTGCTGCGGCGCCAGCCAACCTGCAAGGTGGTCGAAGTCGAGGGAGCGGGCCACAGTATTCAGGGGGACCGGCCGGTGGAGTTGGCGTCCATCCTTTCCGACTTCATCTTCCCAAAAGCCGGGTAGCAATCCCGAAGTACGACGCATCCGGCCTCCCCTTCCAGCGCGAGGCCAGCGGGGGGATAGTGGCGACGCCGGTGCCGATCGACGAAATTTTTGGTTTCACGCGCCAGTTCGTTGTCTTCTGGCGTCAGGCCACAGAAGCCGCCGTGTGGCATGGCGCCACAAATCCGTCCCTCGTCTCGATAAACGGAGCCAAGCCGCGACATCGGAAAGATCGTTCGGTGGTTCGTTGTCACCGAACGGAGCGGGAGTCGACAAGTATTGCTGAGCCTGCGCGCTGATGCTCGACGGAATGGGCGCCCTCACCGACACCTCGGTCTGCGATATCTCGCTCATAGATCCCTTTTCAGGTCATCTGGACAGATCCAGTGCTGCTCCGCTCCGTGGTGCTACAAGGCCGATCGAGGGCCGAGAGGGCCGAACAGCTCCGGGGGGAGGGCTCGAACCTCCAACATCCGGCTCCAAAGGCCGACGTTCTGCCGATTGAACTACCCCGGAATAGCTGCCGCGTCGCTCCTCCGAGGACGTGGCAGCTAGAGGTTAGAGGCCCCACGTCCACTCGTTGGTCGAAGTCGCCGCAGTAGGCTCCGTTTCTCGTGCGCATCTTGGTGGTGGACGACGATCTCGCGGTGTGCCGATCCATCGACAGAGCCTTACGCCTCGAGGGCTATGAAGTGGTGACGGTGGCTACCGGACATGCAGCTTTAGAAGCTGTCACGCTGAAATCTCCCGACGCCCTGGTACTCGACCTGCAGCTTCCCGATCTGGACGGCCTCCAGGTGTGCCGGCACATCCGAGAGGCCGGCAACGACACGCCGATTCTCATGCTGACGGCGCGCCACGAGATCGACGACCGGGTGCAGGGGCTCGACGCCGGAGCGGATGACTACCTCGTCAAACCCTTCGCGCTCGAAGAGCTCCTGGCCCGGCTCCGCGCCCTCTTGCGTCGCCGCTTTGAAGGCGAGGGCGGCCTGCTCCGCTTCGGCGAGCTCACTTTGGACCTGGCCTCCCGGGAAGCCCATCGGGGTGATCGCGCCTTCGTCCTGACCCGAATTGAATTCGACCTCCTCGAGCTGTTTCTGCGTCACCCCCGGCAGGTGCTCACGCGGGAAGTGCTGCTCAATCGGGTGTGGGGCTTCGACTTCGATTCGGGAACGAACTCATTGGCTGTCTATGTCGGCTATTTGCGACGAAAGACGGAGTTGGGTGGCGAGCCGCGCTGCATCCACACCGTGCGAGGCGTGGGATACGTGCTCCGGGACACGTGACGTTTCGCACACGATTGGTCCTGGCCACCACCGTGGCCGTGGTCGTCGCCGTGCTCGTGGCCTCTACCGCATCCTTCCTCGCCGCCCGCAACTCGTTGCTCGGTGCGGCTGACAACTCGTTGACGGCGGCGGCCAAGAAGATCACCGCTGGGCAACAAATCAGCGCGACGACAGCCACGCTGGGCCAGGTCATCGACTCCGCGGGTGCCGTCGTCTCGGGGGGTGCCCTGCCGGTGACGCCGCAGGTCCGCCTGGTGGCCGCCGGGCTTGCTCCCGCGTTCTTCACCACCGTAAACGTGGGGGGCGACCAGCTGCGCGAATTCGTCGAGCCCCTCCCAGCCGGCACTGCGGTCGAAACGGGGATCCTGCGCGAGGGCGGAGCCCTGCAAATTGCCACTTTGCTCAATGTCGGGTCCGTGCTGGAGCGACTGGGGATCGTCCTGGGTGCGGTGGCTCTGACCGGCGTCCTGCTGGCCGTGGTGCTGGGCTGGCTGGTCGCCCAGACCGCGCTGGTGCCGCTCAACGCGCTGACCGACACGGTGGAGGACCTGGCCGAAACCACCGATGTCACCCGCCGGCTCTCCCCGGGAGGGCCCGACGAGCTCGGGCGGTTACGCCGCACCTTCAATCGCTTGCTCGAGGCGCTCGAATTCTCCCGGCGGGCCCAGAGTCAACTCGTGGTGGACGCCTCCCACGAGCTCCGCACCCCGCTCACCAGCCTGCGCACCAACCTCGAGGTCATACGGCGCGTGGACGAGCTCTCGGAAGCCGATCGCTCGATCCTGGTCGACGACGTCCTTGTTCAGCTGCAGGAGTTGACGGACCTCGTTGGCGATCTGGCCGAACTGGCGCGCGGCGACCAGCTGCCGGTACGCAAGGAACCACTCCGGCTGGACCTCCTGGTGAGGGACGCCGTCGCCGTGGCCACCACGCACGGGCGCACCGAGGGTGTGACATTCGATCTGACCACAGAGGAGTGCTGGGTCTCGGCCGATGGGGACCGCCTGTCGCGTGCGGTCGGCAATCTACTGGACAATGCCCGCAAGTGGAGCCCGGCCGGGGGCATCGTCTCGGTCGTCTCCTATGACGGAGCCGTCGTCGTCAGGGACGACGGTCCGGGCATCGCGACCGATGATCTCCCCCACGTCTTCGATCGCTTCTACCGGGCCCCAACGGCGCGAGGGCTACCCGGCTCTGGCCTTGGCCTGGCCATCGTGGCCCAAGTCGTCAAGGCGGAAGGGGGCACCATCCGGGCCGAAGTCGTCCCCGGTGGCGGTACTCGCATGACGATGCAGCTACCCGTCATCGCTCCCCCGATTGACGGCTCCGAGGAGGCGCCATTCATGCCTTCGTAGGCGGGGCACCTCCGCCCTGATCGGCCCCGACCCGATCGGCATCGATGAGCTCGAGCCGGTTCCCGAAAGGGTCCTCTACGTAGCATCCAGCTCCGGGAGACTGGTCGGGGTTTGGGCGCACGGCAATCCCCGCCTCCGTCATTACTTCGGCCAGCCCCGCAAGATTTTGCACGAGCAACGCGGGATGCGCCTTCTTGGCCGCGCGGAACTCTTTCTCGACGCCCAGATGGATGGCGAGGGAATCCGAGACGAACCAGCAACCACCGCGACTGGCCATCGGCTCGGGTTTGGGGATACGCGCCAATCCAAGGATCCCGGCGTAGAAGCCTTCCGCCGCCTCTTCGCCCCCGGGAGGCATGGCTAGCTGCACGTGGTCGAGGCCGATCACCGCAAAGCCCATGATGACGCTCCTTGCCCTCATTTCGGAGGCCGACCTGGCAGTCGGCTCACCAGACCGCTAGCCTGCCGCACGACATGGGATCACTGATCAAGAAGCGCCGCAAGCGCATGCGCAAGAAGAAGCACAAGAAGATGCTCAAGGCCACCCGTTGGCAACGCCGGGCGGGTAAGTAGCCTCGGTCTTCAATTCCCGCCCCACCCGGCAGGCACCGTCCGAGCCCGGATGAGACGTGCCCGCTCCTCGCCGATGCTTAACCACGGCGGGGTCTCGGAGCTTGGGGGGGCATCGACCTCAACGAACCAGGTGGACCCGCTGCCGGCGAGAGTCGGTTGCTGGCCGGTGAGCTCGCGCATGGCGTCACGCCACGAGGCGAGGCGAGGCTCAACCACCAGCGCAGCATCGGTGAGGGTATTGACCCTCTCCGTTCCAGCACCTCCCTGGGTTGCAAGAAGCCCCGGGGCCGATGGCAATCCCTCTGCCAGCTCGTCCCAGGCGGCATAGACCAACGCCGTGTTCACCCCGAACGGGGGGATCAGCAGCAGGAATTGGCGTGCCTCGAATGGCAATGGCGTGACCTTCTCGCCCGTGCCTTCGACCAGGGCGCGCCCACCCACCACACTGAACGGGACATCAGAGCCCAACGAAAGAGCGACGTCGGGCTCGCTGCATCCGGCCCAGCGCAACACCGCGGCGGCATCGGTCGACCCGCCGCCCAGCCCGCCACCCAGGGGAATCCGCTTGACGACGTGCACGGCAGCCTGTCGCCCCACGGCGGCGAGCGCCCGAGTGATGAGGTTGCCTCCCTCGTCTGCCGCCAGTGCTTCTGCTCGCGTCCCCGGCTCCGCCTCCAGGGTGAGCCCGCTTGCCCCGTCGGTGATCGTGAGGTCGTCGTGCAGGCTCAAGCTGACCATTTCGGATCGCAGCTCGTGATAACCATCAGCGCGCACTCCGGTCACGGCCAGAGAAAGCGTGAGCTTGGCGGGGGCCAGGATCTCGCTCATTGCGCCAATCTTCCCCATTCCTCGACGTTGAGCTCTTCGGCGCGTGCCTCGGGGCGGATGCCGGCGCGCGCAAAGGCCTCGGGATCGACGACCCCGGCCAGGGAGCTCCGCAACATTTTGCGTCGTTGCCCGAAACCCGCTTTCACCACCGCGGCCAGACGCTCGTAGGACACCTCCTGCGGCGGTACCGCCGGCTCGTCCCGCCGCTCCATACGCACCAGCACCGACTCCACTCTTGGGCGGGGGATGAACACGGATGCGGGAACCTTCCCGACGACGGATGATCGCGCAAAGTAAGCCACGCGCACCGACACGGAACCGTAGGCGGGATCCCCCACCTTCGCCGCCATCCGCTCGCCCACCTCTCGTTGGACCATGAAGAGAAGATGGTCGATCGGCCGGCACCTCGGTAAGTGTCCGGAGCACCAAGGGAGTGGCCAGGTTGTAGGGCAAATTCGCCACGAGAGACCACGAACCTCCTCCACGGTCGTCGAGAAGCCCGGCCACGTCGAGCACCATGGCGTCCGCCTCGATGACCTCGACCCCTACTGGCTCGACCACGCCCCGCAGGATGGGCAGGAGATGGCGATCCAGTTCCACGGCCACCACCCTGGCTCCGGTTTCGGCCAGGGCCAGGGTCAAGGAGCCCAGACCGGCCCCGAATTCCAGTACGGATGACCCAGGCCCGATTTCGGCCAGGCGCGCGATGCGCCGGACCGTATTGGGATCAGCGACGAAGTTCTGCCCCAGGGCCCTACTCGGGCGTAGCCCATGCTCGGCGAGCAACGACGCGATGCCAGCTCCGGAATGGGTCACCAAGAGATTGTGACGTCTACCACTCCCTGGCTGGGTTCGGCCAACTGCGCGAAGCCCGACGGGGACATGTCGACGACCCGCGGGTATCCGGCCTGCTCTCGGTCATCGACCGTGCAAGTCGTGCTCGCCCGGGTGACGATGTTCGTGACTGTCAAGACCGTTCCAAAGGGAAGCGTCGGGCTGGCGCACATCCCAGGAGGGGCGGCGGCATACCACGTCGCCTGACCCTGTTCGTTGGCTCCCCCCGCCGTTGGACGCGTCGCGGACGGCTCGGTCACCGGTGTCACGATGGGCGCCACCGTCGTCGTCGTCACCGGCGCGCCTACTTTCACTGCGGCCGTCTGATTTGGAACGACGGGATCGACAGGTGTCGGGGGCGCGGTCGTCAATGTCGAAGATGTCACCGGTGTCGCTGTCTGCGGTGTGCTGGACGCGGCCGCGGCTGATTCGTACTTCACGTTTTGCGAAGGAAGGACGACGCTGTAGAACGACGCGTGGCGCCGCGCATCATGCGACGTCACGCGTCCACTCCCGGTCGCCACGCGTGATGCGTGTGCCGATCCATGCTGCAGCAAGAGGAGAGGCGCAACGAACACGCCACCGCAGAGGACTGCGGCGACGCCGAGGCGCCTCCCCTGAGTGCTCTGTTTCCGCAGGGCTCCACCCTTCTCCGGGGACAGTGCACCCGCGCCGACAACAACACGGCGAGGGGGGACGGGGAGAACATAGGTACTCCACGGACGGTTGTGCAAATGAAAATGCACCACTCCGCAATGGAAAATTCATTTCCCCTGGTCAGAGCAAACTCTCGTGTGTCATTCCCATGAATGCCCTGTTCATAGACCCTTTTCCCGAAGATTCGGCCCTATTTTCCCAGTTCAGGGGCTTCTGGTACTCCAGAGCACGTGGCGCCTTTCAAGCCGGAATAGCGAAGGCCTTGGCGGCGGCCGCAGCGGTGCTGGCGGTGATCTCCTCTACCGCACATCCCTTGACCGAGGCCACAGTCGCTCCGACCAAGGGCAACATGGAGGGCTCGTTGGTGCGGCCGCGATGGGGCACGGGCGCGAGGAAAGGACTGTCGGTTTCCACCAGTAACCGGTCGAGTGGACAGAGCGCTGCGGCCTCGCGGATGTCGGACGCATTCTTGAAGGTGATGATCCCGCTGAATGACACGAACATGCCGGCGCGCACGCAACGATCCAATTGTTCGGGACCGCCGGTGAAGCAGTGCAGAATCGTTCGCTCGGGAACTCCCTCTGCCGCCAATACATCGAAGATGTCGTCCCACGCATCGCGCGCATGGATGACAAGCGCGAGATCATGTGCGAGGGCGAGTGCTATCTGCCCGGCGAACGCCGTGCGCTGTGCGTGCCGGGGCGAGTGCTCGTAGTAATAGTCCAAACCGCACTCACCCACCGCCACGACAACGCCATCGCCGACTGCGATCTCTTGCGCGAGCAGTGCGGCAACATCATCGATACCGGCGGTCGCCTCATGCGGATGCAGTCCTACCGAGGCCCACGCGTTGAGTGCACCATCGTCAGCCTTCACGTCACGGGCCAGGGTCACCGCTTGAGAGGATGTCGATGCGTCGGTGCCAATGCACACAAGGCGATCGACACCGGCGGTCGTGGCCCGTTCCAAGAGCGAAGAGAGATCCATCTCGCCGTTGCCGCTGTGGCCGTTTCCCTTGTCCCCGCCTCCCCGGTACTCCTCCTGCACGTGGCAGTGGGAGTCGAACCAACCGCTCACCCCTTGCGCCGTGGGAAGAGTGGGTCTCCCTTCACCACAGGCACCCCTCCGGGGTAGGCCCCCCATTCGGCCGCTTTCGGCAGTCGCACATCGGAGGGATCACCCTCCACGCCGATGCGCCGCCAGATTTCGGCCGCCGTGCGCGGCATGGCGGGAAAGACCAGGATGGCCACGATGCGCAGCACCTCGAGCGCGTTCCCCAGCACCACGTCGACCGCAGGTCCCGGCTCCATCTTCCAGGGCTCGGCGGCCTCCAGCTCCGCGTTCGTCGCCCCGATAAGCCGCCAGGTGGCCTCCAGCGCATCATGGGGGGCCCAGCGGGCCCATGCCTCGGTACTGGCCCGCAGCGCCTCGGCCGCAGGGGCCGCCAGCGAGCTGGACGGATCCGGCGCGGTGCCGACGCCGTTGCACTTGGAATGCACCACCGTTGCCACCCGAGACACGAGATTGCCGAGATTGTTGGCCAGGTCGGCGTTGTAACGCCCCACGATCCCCTCGTAGGAGAAATCTCCGTCCCCTCCCAGCGGCACCTCACGGAGCAGGTGATAGCGCAGGGGGTCGACGCCGAATTCGTCGGCCAGCGCCAAGGGAGAGACCTCGGTGATCTTGAGGGTCCGCGCCTCATCCCCCTGTCCGGTGACGCCGGACTGGATCATCGTCTTGCCGAGTTTCTGCCCCCCCATGAGCAGGTAGCCGTGCACGAAGATCTCCTGGGGTGGGTCGATGCCGGCCGCCATGCACATGGCGGGCCACCACACGCAATGGAATTTCAGTATGTCCTTGCCGATCAAATGATGCGCCGCTCCCCACAGCGATGCGAATCGCTCCGGGTCACTGCCGTAGGACGCCACCGTGAGGTAGTTGATCAGCGCGTCGTACCAGACGTAGAAGACATGCCCATCGTCCCAAGGCACTGGCACGCCCCAGCGAAACGACGTGCGTGTGATGGAGACGTCATTGAGTCCGCCGCGAATGAACCCCAGCGCCTCGTTGCGCTTCGAAGTCGGACGGACGAAGTCCGGGTGCGTATCGTAATAGTCGAGCAGCCGTTGCTCGAAGGCGCTCAGGCGGAAGAAGTAATTGTCCTCCTGCATCTCGATGACCGCGCGACCATGCACGGGGCATTTTCCCTCAACGAGCTGGTCGGCGGTGTAGTAATCCTCACAGGACACGCAATACAGGCCGGTGTACTTGGCGAGCTCGATGAAACCGTTGTCGTAGATCCGCTGAAGGAACTCCTGCACCACCGCGTGGTGCCGGGGCTCGGTCGTGCGAATGAAGTCGTCGTTGCTTATATTCAGGCGGTTCCACGCCTCGACGAAGCGGGCGGAAGTGCGGTTGGTCCACTCGAGGGGAGAGGTGTCATGCGCTTCCGCGGCTTCGACGATCTTTGCCCCGTGTTCGTCAGTGCCGGTCATGAAATAGACGTCATCGCCGAGGAGGCGATGCCAGCGGGCCAGAGCGTCGGCGTTCACCGTCGTGTACGCCGTTCCCACGTGGGGAGCATCGTTCACGTAATAGATCGGCGTAGTGAGGTAGTAGGGCGCCACCGCGGTAGCGTACCGGCGACACCGACCCACTCCGCTCACCCGCCCGTGCGGTCCTCCCTCTCCCCTTTCAAGCGGAGGGCCGCCTCGTAGACCTTGCGGCGAGGTACGCCCAGCTCGTTGGCCACCACATCGGCGATCTGCCGGGGCCCGTGATCGACCCGGGAATCCATTCGCTGTCGCACGGCCTCGTCGATCGCCTCGTCACTCGCCGGCTCGGCGGGAGGCGCTCCCCCGATCACCAGTACGACTTCACCCCGGATCTGATGTTCGGAAAAGACGGAGACAGCCTCGGCCATGGTGCCGCGCCACACCTCCTCGTGCACCTTGGTGAGCTCACGCACAATGGCTATCGGGCGCGCGTCATCGACTCCCGATAACTCGGCCAGGGTGGCCGCCAGCCGGCCCGGGGCTTCGAGAATCACTGACGTTCGACGATCAGCCATCACCGCGGCCACCCGCTCGTGACGTTCCCTACCCTTGCGGGGGAGGAACCCTTCCATGCAGAAGCGATCGACCGGCAGACCGCTGACGACCAATGCGGCCACGACCGAGGTCGGCCCCGGCACTACGCTGACCGTCTCGCCCGCTTCTACCGCCCGAGCCACCAAGAGAGCGCCCGGATCGCTGATGCCCGGCGTGCCAGCGTCGCTGACTACTGCCACCGTGCCCCCATCGGCCAGACAAACGAGCACGCGTTCAACCCGAGACGCCTCATTGTGCTCGTGCAGGGAGAGCAAGCGATCACCGTGAGCCCCTCCGGCAGCGATCCCCATGGCCGAAAAGAGCGCTCTGGTTCGACGCGTGTCTTCGCAGCAAACCAGGTCAGCAGCGGCCAGCACGTCCCGTGCTCGAGGAGAGAGATCACCCAAGTTGCCAATGGGGGTGGCCACGAGGACCAGCAGACCGGACCGGACCGTCTCCCCCGGACTCACCGCACCTCGCGAATTTCCAATTGATCCGCCACCCTCACGCCCCATCGCTCTAGTGCTCCCGCCTCGGCCGCCAACGCGCTGCGTGTCCCTCTTCGGGGCAGGGCTACCCGCCAGGGTTGCACACGGACCATGCGCACGACGACGAGATCGGCCGAGAGGAACGCCACATCGAGCTCGAATTTCATGCCCACCGTGTGCACGGCGCGCCCACCGGCCAGATGGAGCGCTCCCTCGCAGCCCCCGCGACCGTGGAGGCCCCTGGCCCGTTCCGCGAACGACTCGGTCATCTCCAGTGCGCACACCACGTGACCGTCGCGCAGCAGCCATCCGGACCGCATAGGCGTCCGAGGCTAATGGGTCACGCGGAACATCCCTGCCACGTGGGGACATGCCGCACCAGCTGGGAGGGGGTCCCCACCTGCGCCGCAAGAGGGCCGGTCCGAACCGAACTAGCATTACTCCTCATGTCGAAGCGGACGGTGAAGCGCAAGCTCAGGGCCAAGAAGAAGGCGAACCACGGCAAGAAGCCCAACTGCGGGCGAGGCTAGGTCTCCGCGTCGGCGCGCGCCGACGCTCAGCTCAATTTTCCGTCCCAGGCCACACCCTGGTCTCGAAGGACCGTGGCGAGCATGCTCGGAACATCGGAAATGATGCCGTCCACGCCGAGCGGCACGAGTCGCTCCACCGCAGACGCATCGTTGATCGTCCATACGTGGACGGCCTTGCCGCTGCGGTGTGCCGCCTCTACAAATGCCCTGTCGACCACGACGAGGTCGCCCATGTGCTCGGGGACCTGGTAGGCCGCGACCGGACTGTCAGGGAGGGGCCCGCCGTCTCGTACCGCCCGCCAGAACTCGGCCGTGGCAATCGTCCCTGCTGACGTTGGAACCTGGGGCGCAAACTTGCGAAAAGCGTCGGTTGCGGGATCTAAGAATGACGCCACCATGACGTCGTCGGTCCGCTCGAATTCGTCCAGCAGCCGGGCCAGCGGCTCCTCGTAGGGAGTCACGCTAGGAGCGGTCTGCTTAATGTCGAGATTCAATACGGTCCCGGGAAACCGTTCGAGCACCTCGCGCAACGTGGCGATCCCGAACTGTGGGTCCTCGGGCGCCCGACCCCGGTAGGGATACTCGCCCTCGGGGCGATCCGCAGTGACGTCGGCTCCGGGGATAAACCAGTACGAGAAGTCGAGCTTCCGCAGTTCGGCCAGGGTAAAACTGGCTATGTTCCCGCTCGCCGGCGTCGTGCGGTCGACGGTGGCATCGTGACAGACCACCAGCTCACCATCCAAGGTGGCATGCACGTCGAGCTCGATTCCCGTGGCTCCGGCCGCCAACGCCCGCGTGATGGCGAAGATGGTCGAGGAGGGCGACTCCCAGGCACCGCCTTGGTGGGCGTACGCAATCAGCCGCCTTTCCAGCCAAACCGATGTCGCTTCCACCGTCGTGATCGTAACGGTGGATCGCCACTAGCCTCTCCTCGGCGTGCTCGATCACATTCTCGTCGACATCATCAGCGCCATCCGCCGGTCCTTCGAGGGGGCCCTCTTGCAGCGTCAAGCCGTGGAAGAGCGCTTTCAGGTAGACGTCTTCCTTGGTGACGTCTCGTGGGAGACGTCGTACAGCCTGCCCGGCGAAGAGCAGCCGCCCCGGGTCCGGGCCGACGTCTCGGTGGATTGGCCCACGTGGAGCCAGACGTCCTACCGGAGTTGGTCGATCGGTGAACCCCCCGACGAGCTTCCCGAGATCGTGGTCGAAGTGGCCCTCCGGGTGCAACGCTTGGCTGAGGCTCCTGACACCCAAATGGTCCTGCGCGCGCTGCCGGAGGCCAACCCGGTGCTCGGTGTCGATCCTCTGGTCCGGACCGCAACGACGATCGAGCAGGTTCACGCCGACGGAAGTGTCCGCTGGGCCGTCGAAGCCACTTATGAGGGTTCGGTGCGCTTCAGCGAGGCCCAACTCGAGAACCCCGCTGAGATCGAGCCTGTGGTGGCCGGTCTCACGCGATGGATCTCTTCCACCTTGGTTCAGCTCGCCGATCTGCCCTTTTCATTCCTGCCACCGGACGAGGACGCCAACTGAGCCTGCCCGCTTCGATCTTCGAGCAGCAGAGTTTGGAGAACGAGATGCCTGGGTAGAGCCAGGACTTCCGATGAGGTTCACGATTCGGCCCCAGCTTCGGCTGGGGCCGTTTCACGTATTCACCCTGGGCGGGTCAATTGTTGAAGCGGAATTCGACGACGTCGCCATCACGCATGACGTAGTCCTTACCTTCCATGCGCGCCCGTCCGGCCGCGCGCGCCGCGACGACCGACTTCATTTCGATCAGATCCTCGAAACTCACGACTTCGGCCTTGATGAATCCCTTCTCGAAGTCCGTATGGATCACACCGGCCGCCTTGGGCGCCGTGTCGCCAATATGGATGGTCCAAGCACGCGCCTCTTTAGGCCCGGCCGTCAGGAATGTCTGGAGGCCGAGCGTGGTGAAACCGACATGGACCAGCCGCTCCAAACCCGACTCTGCCAGCCCGTAGCTCTCGAGGAGCTCCTTTGCGTCTTCGGCCGGCATACGGGCCAGCTCTGCCTCGATCTGGGCGCAAAGCACGATCGAGTGTGCCGGCGCCACGCTGTCCGCCAATCGATCCGCCAATGCGGCATCGGCCAGAGCATCCTCGTCGACGTTGAAGACGTAGATGAACGGCTTTGCCGTGAGTAGGTGAAGGTCATACAACAGTTCGATATCGACCTCGCCCAATGCCGCAGCGCCGGAGATGGTACGACCTTCGTCGAGGATGCCCTGTGCCACGGCGACGGCATCGGACGCAGCTTTCAACTCGGGACGAGCTCGGGCTTCTTTGGCCAGCTTGGGCAGTCGATTCTCCACCGTCTGCAAGTCGGCCAGGATCAATTCTGTGTTCACGGTGGCGATGTCGGACCCCGGATCGACCCGACCGTCGACGTGAATCACATCGTCGTCGTGAAAGACGCGCACCACCTGGCAGATGGCGTCACATTCCCGGATGGCGGCCAGGAACTTGTTGCCCAACCCCTCCCCCTGCGACGCTCCTCGCACAATGCCGGCGATGTCGACGAACGTCACCGAGGCAGGCACGATGGGCGCGCCGTCGTAGAGCGCCGCCAGTTGTCCCAAGCGGCTGTCCGGCACTGCGACCACTCCGACGTTCGGATCAATAGTGGCAAAGGGGTAGTTGGCCGCCAGCACCTCGTTGTTGGTGAGTGCATTGAAGAGGGTCGACTTGCCGACGTTGGGTAGTCCGACGATGCCGATGGAGAGCGACATATCGCCCTCCTACGGTGCGAGCACGCCGGCCGCGGCGGCGAGGGATCGTAGGTCCGACTCTGGACGGGCACCAGTGTGGGAGATGATCTCGGCGGCGCAAATGCCTCCCAAGCGCGCGCTTTCGATCGGGTCCAGGCCATGTGTCAACCCGTAGAGCACGCCTGCGGCGAAGAGATCCCCGGCGCCGGTGGTGTCAATCACCCGATTGACCGGCGCCGCCGCGACCTCTTCGGGACCGTGTGCGGTCATCACGACACAGCCGGCGGCACCGCGTGTCATCACGACGAGGAGCCCGGTCTCCTCGGCCGCCTCGAGAGCTGCCGCATGTGACGGCGCTCCGAACAGCATGGTGATCTCCTCTTCGTTCCCAAGCAGTATGTCGATGTCGTCCACCAATAGATCCAGGAATTCGCGCTGATGTCGAGAAACGCAGAACGGGTCCGACAGCGACAGGGCCACCGAACCATCCCCGTCGTGGGCTATGGCGGCGGCGTGCCGCATCGCCTCCTTTGCGGCAGGAACGTCCCAGAGATACCCCTCGAGCAATACGACTGCGGCCCGCTCGACGAAGGCCGTTGACACTCCGGCCACGTTCAGCGTCGATGCCGCCCCCAGGTAGGTCCCCATGGTGCGGTCAGCGTCCTCGGAGATCAGCACCATGCAACGCCCGGTTCCGAGCTCACTGTTCGCAGCAGCCGAGGCACCATACACGGGCTCGAACGCCACTCCGGCCGCTCGAAGGTTGTCCACATAGGTGTGCCCAACCTCATCATCGGCCACGCTGCCGATGAAGCCGGCCCGTCCCCCTAGTTCCGCCAGGCCGACCGCCGTATTCGCCACCGATCCGCCGGAGACGAACCGCGGGGCGGCCATGATCTCCTGGATGGCCCTGGCCTGAGCCAGGTCGATGAGCGTCATGGACCCCTTGGTCAAGCCGACCTCTTCGAGCACTTCATCGGCAGTTGTCTCGAGGACGTCAAGCAACGGGGACCCGATCGCCACCAGGTCCAGCTCAGGGCCGATGTCGTCGTCGATCGCCGTCGTTTCGTCCGATTCGTTGGCATGCACGCTGCGAGAACCTACTCGGACCGAGGCGGGTAGCCTTCCCGGCAATGTCATCTTCTCCATTGCCCCCAACGACGACCCACCAGGATGCCTTTCGTCTGCCCCGAACCGTCGAGCCGCATCTCTACCGAATAGAGATTGAGCCCGACATTGGCTCGGCCACCTTTTCGGGAACGGTCGAAATCGACGTCACATTGCACGAGACGATCGATCGGATCGTCCTGAACGCAGCCGAGCTGGCCATAAGCGACGTCGAAGTCCGCACCGAGGCCGGAGACGTCATTGGGTGCACCGTCTCGTTCGAGGACGAACTGGAGCAGGCAATCTTCCATCCGTCCAGCTCACTCGCCTCGGGAGCGGCCACGGTGACCTGTCGCTTCACCGGCACCCTCAATGACAAATTGCGCGGTTTCTACCGGTCTACCTACACCGACGACGATGGTGAGACCCACACCATTGCAACCACACAGCTCGAGTCGGTCGACGCGCGCCGCGCGTTTCCCTGCTGGGACGAGCCGGATCGCAAGGCCGTCTTTGAGGTCACCCTGACCATCGACCGGGATGCGGATGCGTTTTCCAATTCGCCCATCACAGAGGTGCGTCGCGTCGGCGACAAGAACGTCGTTCGCTTCGCTCCGACGATGAAGATGTCGACCTACCTGGTGGCCTTCGTCGTCGGGAAGCTTGAGACGACGGAGACGATCGATGTGGACGGGGTGCCTCTGCGCGTCGTCTTCACGCCAGGCAAGCGCAACCTGGCCGACTTCGCATTGGCCATCGGCGCCTTTTCCCTCCGTTTCTTCACCGAGTATTTCGGCATCCCTTACCCCGGCGACAAGGTCGATCTGGTCGCTATTCCCGACTTTGCCGCCGGTGCCATGGAGAACCTGGGATGCATCACCTTCCGGGACACCGCCCTGCTGATCGACCCGTCAAGTGCAGCCCGTGCCGAGCTGGAGCGGGTGGCCGATGTGGTCGCCCACGAAATGGCGCACATGTGGTTCGGCGATCTGGTGACCATGGGATGGTGGGAGGGCATCTGGCTCAACGAGGCATTCGCCACCTTCATGGAGATGCTGTGCGTCGACGCGTTCCGGCCGTCCTGGGATCGCTGGGTGGGTTTCGCCCCCTCACGTGAAGCGGCCTTGACCATCGATGGCGTCCACGCCACCCGACCCATTGAGTACCCCGTCGGACCGCCCAAGGAGGCGGAGGGCATGTTCGACCTGTTGACCTACGAAAAGGGCGCAGCGGTGCTCCGAATGTTGGAGCAGTACATCGGGCCCGAGGTCTTCCGCGACGGTGTGCGCACGTATCTGACGGCACACGCCTACGCCAACACCGTGACCACCGACTTGTGGGACGCGCTGGAGGAAGCGAGCGGTGAACCAGTGCGCGACGTCATGAACACCTTCATCCTCCAGGGTGGTCATCCGCTGGTTTCCCTGCGCGGCGACACGGTGGAACAGCAGCCGTTCTCCTACGGCGACGTTCCCGATGGCATTGAGTCGGCGATCGGGGACTCGTGGAATGTGCCGGTGGCCGTACGCGCCTTGCCTGTCGACGGAAAGCCGGGCGCGTCCACGACGAAATTCGTTCTCGACAAGGCGCCGGTCCGGCTCGAGGACGCACCGCTCGGCTTGGCCGTGATCAATGCGGGCGGATGGGGCGTCTTTCGGGTGGGCTACGAAGCCGAGCACCGCCTCGCCCTGGCCGAGCGCCTTTCGGAGTTGACGCCCTTGGAGCGGGCCAACCTGCTCGCCGATTCCTGGGCCACCACCTTGGCCGGGCATTCCACCTTGAAGGAATTCCTCGCCGTCGGGGCGAAGCTCGGGCTCGAGCCCGACCCGACCCCGTGGGCACCCGTCTCTGCTGCCTTCCACCTCGCCCGGCGTTTTGTGGCCGAGGTCGACGTGCCGTCGCTCCACGCGGCGGTCGCCGCCCTCGTCGGCCCGCAATTCCGGCATCTCGGCTTCGAGTCCAACCCCGGCGAAGGGGATCGCACCCCGACGCTCCGTTCACTGGCCATCAGCCTGCTCGGCACGGTTGGCGCCGACCCGGTGGTGAGGGCGGAAGCGGTGCGCCGTTTCGACGAATCTCCCCTCGGCGGCGGCACCGGAGACCCGATCCCAGCCGACGTCGAAGCGGCCACGCTCGCCGTGGTGGCACAACTCCTCCGTCCAGGCGACTACGACGCCCTCCTGCAGCGCTACCGGACCGCGATCACGCCGCAGGAAGAGATGCGCTCACTCAATGCTCTTTCGGCCTTCCCCGACGTTGACCTGGCCGAGCGCACATTCGATCTGGCCATGAGCGAGGTCCGCAGCCAGAACGGATGGCTCGTCGTCTCCTCCTTGCTTGCCAATCCGGTGGCCGGGCAGGCGATCTGGCTGCGCGTCACCGAAGCGTGGGACGCCATTCTCGAACGGTTCCCCAAGAACGCGCACGCACGTATCGCCGAGGCCATTCCCGCCCTGTGCGGCGACGCCGACTTCGCCCGTTCGGTCGTGCAATTCCTGGCCGATCATCCGGTGTCCTCAGGGCCTCGGCGCGTCGCTCAGTCGGTCGAACGCCTTAGCGTCAACGTCGCCTTCGCCGCCCGCGAGCGCGCCCTGTTGGGCGAGAGCTTCCGGGCTGCCATTGAGGCGACCGCCTCAGCTTGAGACCGATCACGGACAATCGCCTGCGGGCAATCATCGACGCCGCCCGCCAGACGCGGGGCTTCATGCCCGACGACGAGGGTGAGGCGCTCTTCGATGCCGCGTTGCGCGCTGGACACACCGCGCTGGTCGGCGGAGCCCCGACAACCTTCGTCGAGATCGGCGCGTGGTGCGGCAAGTCCTCGCTCTACCTCGGCGCGGCGGCGGAAGCCACCGGCTCTGTCCTCTTTTCCATCGACCACCATCGGGGCTCCGAAGAGAACCAAGCCGGCTGGGAGTACCACGAAGTTGACCTGGTCGATCCGGAGCGAGGTCAGATCGACACCTTGCTGCACTGGCGTACCGCCGTGGGCGGAGCAGACCTCGAAGGCTCCGTGGTCGGGGTGGTGGGCGACTCGGCCACGGTGGCGGCCCGCTGGACCCATCCACTGGCCTTTTGCTTCATCGACGGAGGCCACGGCGAGGAACCGGCCTGGGCGGACTTTCGCGGCTGGTCGCCGCATGTGATCCTCGGCGGTTGGCTCGCCATTCATGATGTCTTCCCTGACCCAACCGACGGCGGGCGGCCACCCTACGAATTGTTCTGTGCCGCGTTGGCGTCGGGCCAGTTCGTCGAGGACGGCGCATGTGGCAGCCTGCGCGTGCTGCGCCGCGTGGAGCCGCCCACGACCGAGGACGAATAGTTCAGCCGGCCGTGCAGTCCCTGGCCGCCGGCCCCATGCAGTGCGGTTCGGCCAAATCGAGCGCAGCCGGCAGGCATTCGCCTCGGAACAGTCCGGCAGCCGGCGAGGTGTTCGACAGTGCGTCGGCCGCCAGCACCATGGCGCCGAAGGTGTAGGTCGTGCGCTCGTTCTCAGGAAATGTGACCTTTTCGGGATAGACCATCCCCGTCCAGTACGAACCGTCGCCGAGTCGAAGGTTCTGTGCGGCCACGAAGAGGCCGCGCGCCCGGTCCCTCATCCCGAGTGCGTCGAGCGCCAGGACACATTCGGCTGTCTCGGCCGCGGTGACCCAGTCGCCCGTCGAGACGCAACGCACGCCGAGACCCTCCATCACAAATGTCGTCCAACCCTGCATCAGGCGCCGGCGCCCGACCTCGCCTTCGAGCGCCCCCGAAAGCACGGGGTAATACCAGTCCATGGCGAACTCGACTTTGGGAGCAAAGGCAGTGGGGTGGTGCGCCACGGCATGACCGAGGCGGCCGGCCGCCAGCTCCCAATCCGGTCGATCCTTGGCCAGACATTCAGCCACGGCAACCGCACACCGCAGTGAGTGGTAAATCGACGACGATCCCGTCAAGAGGGCATACCCCTCCGGATGCCCGGAAGGGTCGAGTGACCACAGCACCGAGCCATCAGGCTGTTGCCAGCGCAGAATGAAGTCGATCCCGCGTTGGATGGTCGGCCATAACTCCCCGAGGAATTCGACATCACCGGTGATGAGGTGATGGTGCCAGGCGCCGGCCGCCAGGTACGCACAGACGTTGGTGTCCAGCCGCTGATCCTTCACTCCCGCTCCCTGGTAGTAGTTGAACCAGCTGCCGTCGGGAAGTTGGCGGTCGGCGAGCCACCGGTAGGCGGCTCTGGCCTCGGCGGTGAGCCCGCACACCGACAGGGCCATCGCTGCTTCCACGTGGTTCCACGGATCGCAATGACCACCTTCGAACCACGGGATCATCCCGTCTGCCCGCTGTACGTTCGCGATCGTATGCGCCGTGGACAACACGTCGGCGGACGTGAGAACACCGGGAACCTCGGGAACCGTGCTCTCGTCGGAGCGCAGGTGCTCCGTCGTCATGCCGCCGCTCCTTGTTTGCGTGAGGCCGGCCCTCGGCGGCCCGGAACACCCCGCGGGGCACTCGGCTTCGTCTCCGGCACTCCCGCCACGCCGCCCAACGGTTTGGTGAGGTAGACCACCAGGCTCTTGCCGATCAGCGGGCTCAGCACGCGATCGGCCACACGCGTGACGAAGGGAGCCTTGACGATGTCCCATACCAGCACCTTGTGGTAGGCCTCGACGGCCGGGTTGGTGTCGTTGCTCGGCCCGACCACGCAACGCAGCCACCAATAAGGCGAATGGAGCCCGTGGGCATGGTGGAAGCCTGTCGGCGCGAGACCCGCGGAGGCGAGCCGTCGCTCGAGTGTGGAACGGCGGTAAATGCGCACGTGACCGCCCGGATTGTCGTGATACTCGTCCGAGAGGGCCCAATTGACGGCCTCGGGGCCGCAGCGCGGCACCGTCACGGCCATCGTCCCGCCGGGACGGAGGACCCGCGCCAGTTCCTTCATGGCCGCCACATCGTCCGGTATGTGCTCGAGAACCTCCGAAGCGATGACGCGGTCAAAGGTCCCGTCCGCGAAGGGCAGGGCCAGCGCGTCCCCCTGCACGGCTGCGGCCGGATGATCGGCCGCCAACTCCCCCGCTTCGACCATCGCACCAAGCGTGCCGCGCACCTGGGCCACCTCTTCGGGCCCCGCATCGAGCGCCACCACGGCGGCGCCACGTCGCGCCGCTTCGAACGTGTGCCGACCGAATCCGCATCCGAGGTCCAAGAGGCGGTCGCCCGCCTGAACCCCGAGCTTGTCGTAGTTCACGGTCAACATGCGCCGTCTCCTGCCGTCGCGGGTGCTCCTTCTCCAGTCGGGCGCGCGGCGGGGGCGCCCGGCAACGGCTTTCCTGCCAGGAGGGCGTCATAGCAGGCTGCAGTCCCCTCCGCCGTCACTTCCCAGGTGAAGCGGCTCATCACCCGTTGGCGCCCGGCCGCTCCCAGCCGCGCTCGCAGGGCCGGATCGTCAAGAAGGCGCGAGATGGCACCGGCAAGGGCGCCCGGATCATCGGGGGCCACGAGCAGACCCGTCTCACCGTCGACTCCTACGACTTCGGGCAATGCCCCTCCCGTCGTCGCCACCACCGCCACGCCGCAGGCCATCGCCTCGATGGCTGGCAAGGAAAAGCCCTCATACAGCGAAGGCACCACGGCCACCTCCGCTTCCCCGTAGAGGACGGAAAGCTCGTCGTCGCTAATGCCACTGACGCAATGCACCACATCGGAAAGCCCGAGTCGGGTGATGGCGCGGGCCACCCTGCCACCTTCGTGTGGTCGTCCGATGACCGTCAGCTCAATGTCGCGTTCGGTGCGCATCTTCGCCACCGCCTCGAGCAGCGGCACCAGACCCTTCATGGGCACGTCGCTCGAGGACGTCACCATGATGCGCCCCGGCCGGGGCGTGACCTCGTCGCGTGGGCGAAACACGGTGTGATCGACGCCGACGGGTACGACGGTCATGCGTTCTGGACGCACGTGCATCTGTGCCGCGATGTCCTTGCTCGAGGACTGCGACACGGTGACGACCGCCGGCAGGGCGCGCGCCACCTTGACCTGCATCCGCAGAAAGCCAAACCAGCGCCGAGTGGTGAAGCGCTGCCACGGGTTCGTCGTATGGGCCAGTGCCAGCTCGCGGTCGACGGTAATCGGGTGATGCAGTGTGGTCAGCAACGGCCACCCGTCTTCGACCATTCCGAGCATCCCGGTCCCGAGACATTGGTTGTCGTGCACGACATCGAAGTCGCCGTGGCGGTCGGCTAGAAGTTTGCGCGCCCGATTGGAGAATGCCAGGGGCTCACCGAATCCGGCGCTGCACATGATTCCGAACTCCATCCAGTCCTCACGACTGGTGAACTCGCGCGGATGTGGCACGCGAAACGGATCGGGATCCCGGTACAAATCGAGGGCCGGTACCGGAGTGAAGCCCACCCCGGGATCGAGTTCGGGCCATGGCGGCCCGGCAAACACCTCGACCGAGTGGCCCAGCGCCACCAATTCGCGCGTCAGATGACGGGTGTAGACACCCTGGCCCCCGCAGCGCGGGTTACCTCGGTAAATGAGGAACGCGATTCGCAAACCACCAGGTTGGCGGGGTGCAGCGGGAACGGCTAGCGGGACCTCAATATGGCGGGAGCGCTCCCAGGACTCTCGCATCTCGGTCCACTTCTGACGGGGTGATTTAGGCACAAGGTGTTCCGACACGACCAACCATGGCCGCATAGCCTCCCCGAACCCCCATCCCAACGCAAACGTCGGTCATATCCGTGCCTCCAGGTATCTCAATTGAGCCCGAACCACCCCAGGACGGTGAGTACCACGAAGACCGTGGCAACCGCAGCCACCGAAAGAATGGACGCGCCGCCCACCCATCGTGCCCACGGGCCGTTTGCTGCCGATCCCAGGAGGGAGCGGCGGTTGGCCAGCACGAGAATGAGCACCAGGGTCATGGGCGTGATGACGCCCTCGAGAACCTGGGTGTTCAAAATGAGCGTGATCAGGTTGCCCGGCACCAGTACTACCGCCGCACCGACCAGGATCTGGGCGGTAAAGAGCCCCAGAAAGAGGGGGGCCTGGCGAAAGCTGGAGGAGACCGATCGCTCCACCCCGATCGCCTCGGCCACCGCATAGGAGGTGGAGAGGGGCACGACGGCGGCGGCCAAGGCTGACGCCCCGAGGAGCCCAAGCCCGAAGAGCACTTCAGCCGCCGGGCCTGCCACCGGGCGCAACGCATGCGCGGCGTGTGCCGCGGATGTCAGTGGACCCGAACCACCAATGGTGGCGCCAGTGGCCACAATGATCGACATAGCCACGAACGCAGCCAAAATCGCTCCCACAATGGCGTCGACCCGCTGGAATCGGTAGTCCTCGGGCTTGACGCCCTTGTCCACGACGGCACCCGCTTCATACAGCTGGATATAGGGGGTGATGGTGGTTCCGATGAGTGCAACTGCGAGAAGAAGGAAGGACTTGCTGGCAATGAAATGGGGCCACAGGGTGTTGGATGCGACCTTGTGCCAGTTGGGATGGCCGAGCACGGCGGCGATCGGGTAGGCCACGAAGACGAGCGTGAGCAATAGAAAGACCCGCTCGGCGTACCGGTAGGACCCGAACAGGACAAGGGACCAGATGGCGACCGCCGCGATCGGCACCGAGAGATAGCGCGAAACCCCGAAAAGGTCGAACGCGGTGGCGATACCGCCGAACTCGGTGACCATGAGACCGATGTTGGCGATGGCAAAGGCGGTGACCGCGAACGCGGTCATGCGTAACGGAAACTCCTCGCGAATGAGAGCAGCCAGCCCCTTGCCCGTGTGCACGGCCAACCGGGCCACCATCTCCTGCACCACGACATAGGCGATGGTGATCAGCACCATCAAAAAGAGGGTGCGGTAGATGAAATCTGAACCGGCGGAGGAGTACGTGACGATACCCCCGGCATCGTTGCCGGCGGCTGCCGCGATGAGTCCGGGTCCGGCAGCGGCGAGATAGATCAGCCCCTTCCGGTGTACCGGGGCTTTCACGTCAAAAGCTTGGGGAAATGGAAGCGACCCTTGGTGGGTACGAGCGCGTCGAGCACGTCATCGGCCAGAATTCGGCCGATTGGTCGCCCGTCATCGTCAACAACCACCAGGGAGAGCCGCCGGGCCTCGACCAGCTGTCCTGCGACCTCATTGGCCGAGGCATGCGGCTGCACCGTGACCACATCCTCATCCACAAGGAGCGAGGACACCCGCGAATCGGGTGCTGTCTGCATTGTCAACAAGATCTTGAGGAGCGTGATGTCCCCGACCAACGAGCCCTCTTTGTTCACGACGGCCACCGCGTCGAGATCGACGTCGTGCCCACGGGCGTCAGCCAGGCGGTCCACCACCTCGGTCACGGTGTCATCCGTGATGGCCACGATCAGAGTGGAGGTCATGATGCCGCCCGCCTCGTCCTCGGGATAGCCCAAGAGCTCTCGCAGCGCCGCCGCGTCCGTGGGTATCATCCGCCGCAACAACTCGCCCCGCGTGGCAGCGGGCAGATCACGCAGAGCATCGACGGCCTCGTCGGGCTCCATCGCGGCGAGCAAGCGCGCCGCCTCGTCGGGGTCAGATTCACGCAGCAGCTGTTCGAGGTCATCGGGCTGCATCTCTTCGAGAGCGTCGGCCGCTTCGTCCGCGCTCAGCGCAGCCAACAGTTCCCGACGCTCGTCGCGCCGAAGGTCCTCCAAAAGGTCGGCAAGCTCGCCCGGTCGCAGGCGGTGGAGGCCCTCATGGGTCATCTTGAGGCGGACCTGCGTCGCACCGTCCACCGAATCGGTGGACTCTCCAAACGGTTGGATGGCGGCCCAGTCGATGACGCGGTCCGGCGTGGGCGACGGGCGCCACCGTCTCGGCCCGAGGCGGCGCAGCAATGTCGACGTGGATACGTCGGCGCCGACGAGGCGCACGCGACCGAGCACTTCGGCTAGGTAAAGGTCGGCAGCCCGTATGACCTGCACGCCATCGACGTCGACGAGCTGATGGTCGAGGACGTCCTTGGCCAAGAGAACTTCGCCCGGACGTCGAACCACGTCACGCAGGTCGAGCCGGGCCGAGCGCAGCAGTACCTCGGCGTGGGCGATGCGATCAATGGCCGACGCCGGGACAAAGGCCAGACGGCGTCCCACTTTTATGACCAGTCCGGTCACCGGCGGGTAGGTCTGCCCGTCGGACCAGCGGGCCACTATGTCCTCGAGTCGGCCGATCTCCTGGCCGGTCTGATTGGTTACCGGCCGGCCCAGGATTCCGGCCAAGGACACGATGGAGTCGAAGACCCCTTCGGAAGCCAAAATACGCCGCGTGCGCCGGCGACGCTGGTGCGCCGGGCGCTCGGGAGTTTCACGGCGTCGGGATAGGGAAAGGCTGGATCGAGCGGGTGATTCTGTCGGTGGTGGTGGAACCATGGTGCTACCTCCTGTGCGGCGCCACAAGGCGGTCAGGTCGGATTGGGGCGGATGGATGCCGGCGCAATAACGGCATCAGAAAGACGCTTAGACCAGCACCTTCTCGTTTCCGACGCCTCCGGCGACAGCCGGACCGGCTGAAAGAACCATTAGTTCAGCCGGCGCAGGCGTGGCGAGGTGTGCCAGTAGTGCTACTGGGAGGTTCGTCCCTACGCATGGCCACACCTCCTTCCACTCATGCTCCGTGGCGGAGCGTCCTTCGTGGTGCGCTTGATGGCGCGACCATTGTACCTGCCCAATGAGCCCTCAAGCTCTTCGTTGCCCGGTGACGAGGGCCGCCTCGTAGCGCACGGGGACCCGCCCGCCCGCCAAGTCGACCTCGCTCCGAATGTCCGCCATCAGGAGAGCCAGCTGCTCCGGAGGAAGCGTGTGATGGTCACTGTGGGTGGCGGCGAGGTCGAGCCATTGCTGGCTCGAATAGATGATCTCATGCTCGTACATGTGCAGCGTGACCGGACCGAAGGCCCCGGTTTGGCGGAGCGTTTCTGCCACCGCCTCGTACAGTGATGTTTCCCGCCGCCCCAAGAGCACCGATTTTGTGGCAAGTTCGGGTGCGTGGCGGGCGTACGCAGCGTCGAGGGCCGCGCGCACCGAAATGTCTGGATGGGCCTGATTCCAGAAGAGCCCGATACGCCCCCCCGACCGGAGAACCTTCACCGCCTTCGCCGCGCCTCTCTGGGGATCGACCCAGTGCCAGGCCTGGCCGGCTGTCAAAAGGTCGAAACGACGCTCAGCCGCATCCCACTCTTCAATCGTCCCCTCCTCGACCGTGACGCCGTGGCGGCGGGCCACCTCGGCCATGCGCGGGTCCGGCTCAAGCCCAAGCACGTCACAACCCCGCGCCATCAACAGTCGTGCCACGATCCCCGTGCCGCACCCCACGTCGAGCACGTCCTGCGGGCGCTCTGCCACCAGCGTGTCAATCAATGCGGTCGGATAGCGCGGACGGATCCGGTCGTATTCCTCGGGATCGTCCCCGAAGGAACTGGCCCGGCGCCGGTCCTGATGCAGTGGCCACTCTTCGGTCACTTTGCGGCCTGACTGGTCCAGCGTTGGGGCGGCCCCGTCCTGGCGCCGCCGTTCAGAGGGAGAGGCACGATGTTGGATTCCTCATCCGCCGCCACAACCACCTCGTCAAGCGACGCGGCGGCACTCGCCGCGCGCTGCCGTGTGGCCACGAAGAAGAGTGGCACGCTGGCCAGCAGAGTGGCGACACCGCCGACGAGCAGCGCTATCCGCGGATTGCTTATGTCGCTGATATAGCCGACCAGGGGCGCCCCGATCGGGGTGCTTCCCAAGAATGCGATGGCGTTGAGGGACATGATGCGGCCCCGCATGGCGGGATCGGAGCGCAGTTGCAGGGTGGCGTTGTTGGTGGCGACGAACGAGATGCTGCCGGCTCCCATGAACACCAGCAAAACGATGGCGACCAACTTGGTGGGTGCCAACGAAACCGCAACGATCGCAGTCCCAAAGAACAGGCCGATCACGGCCAGCAGGCGGGTGGAGGGGCTACTTCGGTGGGCGGTGAAGAGTCCGCCCGCCACGGCCCCGACACCCATGGCGGCCAAAAATGAGCTGTAGGCGCCCGCCCCACCGTGAAAGGTGACCTTGGCCAGCAGCGGCAGTGTCACGGTGAAGTTGAAGGCGAAGATCCCGACGATCGCCATGGAGATGAGGGGCGAGCGCAAGTCGGGAGTCGACCACGCGTAACGCAGCCCCTCGCGCACCTGACCCTTCTTGCGGCCTACGCCGGGCCTGGAGTACAGGTCGGAGGACCGCATACGCGAGAGCGCCACGATGACCGCCACGTAGGAGGCGGCATTGACGATGAAACAGGTTGACACGCCGACGGTAAGGATCAGCACGCCGCCGATCGCCGGTCCGATCACCCGCGCCCCGTTCATGACCACGCTGTTGAGGCTCACCGCATTGGGAAGGAGGTCGCGTCCCACCATTTCGGAGACGAAGGTCTGGCGCGCCGGGTTGTCGAACAGGTTGACCACGCCGAGCAAGGAGGACAGCAGGAACACCTCTCCCAGGTGAACTGAGTGGGTGAGGACAAGCAACCCCAAGGCGAGCGCCAGGATGGCGGCCGAAGATTGGGTGGCGTAAAGGACCTTGCGCTTGTCCAGTCGATCAGCGATCAACCCTCCGAACGGCCCGAAAAGCAGGAGGGGTACGAACTGGAGCCCGGTGGCTATGGCGACATCCACGCCGGTGCCGTGGAGGCGGAAAAGGATGAGGTAGGTCAGAGCCACCGTCTGCATCCAAGTGCCGGAGACCGAGATGACCTGACCGATGAAGAACAGGCGGTAGTTCCGGACGGACAGCGCACGGAAGGTGCGTTGCCAGGCTTCGGCGAGGCGGCTCATCGACCCACCAGGTGTTCGAGGAGAGCAACCAGATCGGCTGCGCCAGCCTGCTCCTCGGGGCCGAGTTCCCCCAGGCGGCGCGTGAGGAACGCGTTCTTGAGGGTGCGGATGCGCTCGAGGGTTCTTTTGCCGGCGGGCGTGATGCGCACCCGGGCACTGCGGCGATCCGTGGCGTCAGTGACACGCGTCACCATGCCGGCGTCGGTCAAGGTGGCCACGATCTTCGTCATGGTCGGCGGCTGTACCTGCTCGATGGAGGCCAGTTCTCCGAGGGTCGGGCTCCCGAGGCGGTTGACGGCGCCCAGCGCCGACGCCTGCGCCGGCGAAAGACCGGCCAGCGACTCCTGGCGTAGCAGCCGGTGAAGCCGATTAATGCACAAGCGCAGGCGGCTAGCCAGTTCCTCCGACACCTCGGCGGCCGCCACTGCGGGGGAGGAGGTGTCGAGTGGCGCGGCCATGCACCCAGTATAGTTAGTTTTGCTAACTAACGAGCCGCCGGGGGCGGCTCAGAAGTTCGGGACGTACCCTCCGCTGCCGAGCGACGAGCTCTCGTCCATGCTCAAGGAATCGTCCAGATCACCCACGACCTCGGTCACCCACGACAGTCGTTCCCTTAAGATCCGCTCCACGCCCCCCGAAAGCGTGGCTGAACTCACCGCGCACGAGCTACAGGCGCCCTGCAGCTGCACCTCAACCACGCCCGCATCGACGTCCGCCCTCACCAGAACCAGGTCTCCCCCATCGGCCTGCACGGCAGGCCGCATCAGGTCAATTATCCCCTGGAGCTTGCTCAGGCGGTCAGCGCGTTCGGCATCACTCAACACGGTCTCGATTTCGGGCACCCCACCATTCTGCCGTGTCCGGCGCCCATCGTGACCCAAGGGGCCAGTGGGAGGGTCAGACGAGCCCGATGGGAACGGGCGGGGCCCCCTGGACCACAGGGTTGCTGAGCTCACCGATCCCCTCGATCTCAATGCGCACGACGTCGCCATCAGCCAGGAAGCGCGGCGGGTCGAACCCCGAGCCCACGCCAGCCGGCGTACCGGTGGCAATGATGGTGCCGGGCTCCAGCGGGAAAGCAGTAGTGAGGTATTCGATGAGAGCGCTACAGCCGAAGATCAGATCGGCCGTCGTGGAGTCCTGTCGGAGATCGTCGTTGACCCAGGTGCGCAGGGCCAAGCTCCCCGGATCGGAGAGCTCCTCAGTGGTGACGAGCCAGGGACCGCATGGCGCATGGGAATCGAACGACTTGCCCAGGGTGAAGGTCGGTGTGCGCCACTGCCAATCGCGAACGCTCACGTCGTTGATGATGGTGAAACCGGCCACGACCTCCATCGCCCGGGCTGCGGGTATGTGCTGACAGCGCGGGCCAATCACCATGGCCAACTCGCCCTCATAGTCCACCATCGTCGAAACGGTGGGCAGGACGATCGGGTCCCCCGGCCCGGCAATCGAGGTTCGTTGTTTGTTGAACCAGTACTGGTACTCGGGTACCTCACGTCCCATCTCGGCTACATGGGCCCGATAGTTCATGCCAATGGCCAAGATGTTGGGTGGACGGGGAACAGGTGAATGCAACCGCACCGCGTCCAGCGCGTAACGGGCGCCGCCGCCTAAACGGGCCCGTCGGGCACCTTCGAGGGCGTCGGCCCCGAGGGCGAGGAGCTCCGCCATGTCACCCGGCAGCCCCACGGCGGGATCGCTCAGATCGAGGATCTCGTCGCCGACGACAACGCCAGGACGCGCCATGCCGCTGGTCTCGGGCGTGACGGGAGCGGTGGACGATTCGGGGCCGGGGGAAAAGCTGAGCAGGCGCATATGTCAACGGTAGGGGAGGTGGGGGGGGTGCAGCGAGCCCGTTGCCATTGAGGTGGCCTTGGACGATGTACGAGCCAGACTTCAGGCGGATTTTTCTGCGAATTCGTGGTAGGCGGCGAGCGCCCGCGGTCCCCACACCAGCCCTGGTCCGCCGTTCATCAAGATGGCAACGCCGATCATCTCGGTCACCTCGGCCACGGTGGCCCCAAGATGCGCGGCGCCGCGCGCATGGGCGGAAATACATCCGTCGCACTCGCGGGTGATGGCGATGGCCAACGCGACGAGCTCCTTCATGCGTGTCGACAGCGCACCCTCGACCATTGTCGCCTTGTGCATGGCGCCATAGCCGCCCATGACGTCGGGTATGGCCTGGACCAACTCGCGGTAGGGCGCCTTGAGGTCCTCGGTGATCTGATGAAAATGTTCCATCGCTCATGCTGACACGTCAGCGCTCGCGTGGGCTTTCTTCCAGCGTGTGGAGAACGGCCGCATCCAACATCTCCTGTAGCCGCGCGAAGTCAGCATCCAGCTGGGCCGGCGAGTGAGCAACGAACCTTCCACCAGCCTCACTGGCCGCGAAGCCGAGCACCGCCGTTGCCAAGAGTCGTTCGAGTTGCACAACGGCGTCCTCATTGAGCCCCGCCTCGCGGAGTGCGGCGTACACCACGTCGCGGGTCCGGCGCGCCCCCGGGGTGGCCGCTGCGCGTTGGAGAAGCAGGGGAAACACCTCGGGGTGTCGTAGGGCCGCCCTCCGGGTGCCACGCGCCAACGCCTGCAGACGTTCGGCCCACGGGTCTTCGGGGTCAGGCAGGTCAACCTCCAACAGGATGCTCTCCACCACACCGTCGAGGAGGTCGGCCTTGTTCGCCACGTGTCGATAGAGGGCCATGGGAGTGACACCCAGACGTTCAGCCACTGCCTGCATGGTGACGGCGGCCAATCCTTCTTCGTCCGCTAAGCGCAGGCTCGCCGCGAGGACGGCGTTGCGATCGATCTGGGCGGGTCGTCCCACGCGGCCAGTATCGCCCAGCTGATCGCTCAGTCCATGCGGTTCCCCTTTGGGCCGCGCGCACGGACCTCCTCGACCGAAGACATGGCGTCACGCAACTCCTGGATCCAATCGGATTCGTGCTGTGCCACGAGTCTCACGGTCCACGCCAATGCCTCGCTCCGACTGCGGGCCACTCCGGCGTCGATCAAGGTGTCGAGCACTCTGCGGTCAGCCAATCGCAGTCGGGTCATGACCGGCACTCCGGCGGTGGTGAAGAGAATCCGAGAGCCGCCGCATTGCGCGCCCCACGACACGGTGCGCCGGAAGGCCGGCTGTGCCTCCTCGGCGATGCGCATCCGCGCGCCGCGGGAGTCTTCCCGGAAGCCACTGATGCGAGCGTGCTCGGCCACCCGCACTTCCTCTTCACTTGCAGTCTCAGGCTGCTGGGGTGAGGGCAGCAAGCCCACCACTTGGAGCTCGTCCTGATCGATCTCGATGGTCACTGATCCGTCGAACCAACCATCAGGGATGCGGCCGGCGAACCACGCGGCGATGAGACGTTCCTGCTCGGGCCCCGCTGGCGGTGCGCCCCCGGAGCGGCGCCGGCCACCCCGCCGTCCTGACCACTCTGCGTCATTTGATTGTCTGTGTTCTGGAGTCATGATTACAAGATTACATACTTACAAACCAGATGCAACCCGCTCCCGTCCAGGCAATGGTCAGATATATTTGTTTTATATGTATGCATATACTATATATTAACTGCAACGCATCTGCCCGCGAAGGGGACGGACTGACATCCCGTCAAGTCGCAACCCAGTCGGACGCATGGGATCTGAAGTCTCAGTCGCAACATTCGAATCCGCTGTGTCCGGCCCACCTTCGGCTCCGCTCGCCGGCCTCAGTCCAACAGGAGCTTGAACCCGAAATGCGAAGCCTCGAAACCCAAGGCGGCATAGAAGCAGTGCGCGTCAGGCCGCGCCCGATGAGAGGTGAGTTGGACCCGGTAACAGCCGAGAGCGCGGGCGCAGTCAATGGCGGCACCCATCAACACTCGACCGATCCCGCGCCCTCGCCAGTCCGGATGCACGTGCACCGATTCGATCTCGGCACAGAGCCGACCCCTGGACTGGAGGTGCCGGAAGGCGATGAGCTGGCAGACCCCGATGACCTCCTCACCGATTTCGGCCACCAACATGTCGCCGCTACCCTGCTCGATCTCCGCCAGCGCGGCTCGGTACGGCCCAGTGTCGGCCCGATCTTCCTTCCCCGTGACAAGCGCCCCGTACTCGAAGAGCTCCACGATGCGCGCGAGGTCGTGCTCCGTTGCGACACGGACAACTACCTCAGGCGGGCTTTCGGTCGCGTTCATTGGTCGCGCCGGATCTGGTCGACGCCCGACAGGTGATACCTCATTCATGCAGGGGACGGTGCGCCACCCCCTCAATGGAGCGACGCTGGCGTTCGAGCCACCCCATGCGGTACGCATAGGGTGGCACCCATCGGACCTCGAGCCTGCCCCATAACGCTCCCAGCACCAGAGCCGGCATGACAACCCTTCGATTCACGCTCGACCCGGTTCGGTCGTGCATCTGGGTGGACGCTCGTTCAAGCTTGCACCCGATCACTACGCAAACCCGTGGGCTCCACGGCTGGGTCGAGCTCTCCCTGGGACCCGACGGCGTCGTCGATCTCCGACAGCCCGTTGAGGGGCACCTGGAAGTGGAGGTACAGCGCTTCTCCTCGGGAAACCAGCTCTACGACCGAGAGTTGATGCGGCGCATTGACGCAAAACGCCACCCTTTGATCGTGGGCCAGATCACGGGAGTGTCCATAACGGAGTCACAAGCCACCTATCGCGTGAGCGGGGATCTTTCATTTCACGGCGTGACGCGCTCGTTCGAACACGACATGACGATCGAGGTCCACGACGGGTCGTCCCTCGCATTGAAGGGTGAGCGAGTGTTCGACATTCGCGAGTTCAAAATGAAACCGCCCAGCATGCTGATGGTGAAGGTCTACCCAGAGGTCGCCGTGCGCGTTGAGCTTTACGGGGCGACGGAGCCGTAACCGCGGTGTGCGCTCCCGCGCGCCCCTCACGTCAGCCCGAGCCCGACCAGGCCAGGGCACCGAGCGCCGCGGCAAGGGAGAGTGGCACGATGATCAATCCGAGGCGACTGGCCTGACGTAAGGATGGCGAGGCGCCAGCGTTGCGCGCCGCTTTGAGCCATAGGAACCAAGCCAACGAGCCGGTGACGAAGAGGTTTGGACCGAGATTAAGCCCGACGAGCAACTGTGCCGCGTGATGAGGGGTGCGGGCTGCCAGAAGCGAAGCCGCCGGCAGGTTGTTCACGAGGACCGAGGTAACGGCCGCAATGAGCGCTGCCCCCACAGCGCCGCTATGGGACAAGAGCGTGGCCGGACCACTCCACAACCGGCCGAGAGTGCCGAGTCCTATCGTGATCCCGAACAACCCCAGCAGCACAGGTGCCCCGAGAACTGTGACCGCTTCCTCGAGGCGCAGTCGGCGTTGTGCTACTCGGAACCCAGCCGCGAGGATGCCGTCAATGAGCACGGGCAGCGCGGGTGACCGCAATGTCACGACCAGAATGACAGCTACCACCACCGCCACGATCCCGACTGCACCTGCGGGGCGCTCCACCGCTGCGTCCAGGGTGGCAGACGCCATCAGGTCGCGTCGGGCCCAGATGCCGACGCAGGCCGCGGTCACGAGACAGGCCGCGAGAGCGGCCGGCCACATCAAGGCCAGGAAGGCTCCACCCGAAAGTGGCCGATGCCCGACCACGATGAGGTTCGTGAGGTTCGACCCTGGAAGAAACAGGGAACTGGCATTGGCCAGTAGGAGAGATCCGTAGAGCAGCGGGCGCTCCCCTGCACCTCTCTGCTGGGCAGCTGCGATGAGCACGGGGGTGAGAAACACCACCGAGGTGTCGAGGTTGAGGGTGGCGGTCACAACGGCAATGAGGAGGGTTGCCCCGGCAAAGAGCACAACCCCGTGGCCGGCCAATCTCGCGAGATAGGCGCCGACGGCACGGAAAAGCCCATCTCGCTCCGCCACCAGGCCGAGGAGCAGCAGGCCGGCGACCAGTACGAACGGGGTCCAGGTTTGTACGGCCGCGCCGTGGGCCTGATGTGGAGCAGCCGCAAACCCCACCGCTACACCGATCACCCCGACCGCGCACAAGATCCAGGTCCCACGCGTCCCGGGGACCATTGCTTGCTTCTCGATCGCTGGCGGGCACATGTGCCCTTCCTACCTACCCGTTGCCACAGGCGGGCATTCCTGGGCCGCTGGAGGGCATCCCGCTTCCCACTTGGTCTCCCGCGTGGTCGCCGAGGCTTCCTGATATCTGAGCATGACGATGCCCGACTCAGCCACCATCAAGTGAGAGGAACTCAGAGATGACGACTGACCGACTTGGGGCAGCCGGATGGCCGCGCTTGCTCACGAAGATCTGACCGGCGCGAAACGGATCTCTACGTCGGCGGATTGGTTCGACGCTGAAGAAACCAACAAGCAGGTCGCACTAAGAGTTCGATTGCGCTTCTTCAACGGTCAGCTCTGCCGCCGGATCGGCTTCGAGGCGCTCGTCGGGAATCGGGGCTCCGCTTTGTATGGAGCGACCGTAGGTACCTGCCGCGAGGCGCTGCTCCGCTCCCGCAATCGCGTCAAGCCTTTGACGGAGCTCGGCCACGACGGAATCGTCCGTGCCTTGCTCGGTCAGCGGTTCGGCGGAATCGAACATGTCGCCTTCCTGATTGGCCGCCGTCCGATCGGCGTCACGCTCCTCGGTCATGTCGGTCAGGAGTCGCTCTGTGCGGAGGCGCTCGGCGGCAAGCAATTCCCTGGCCCTGTCGTCGTCCATTGTCGCTCCCTTGATTGTGGTGCTCGAGAGCATGCTAGCGAGGCACCGGGACCAGAGAATCTTGGAGGCAGATGGCTCCCGGGGATCAGACGATCCCACCGCCATTTCGCAGGCTTCCAACCCCCAAGCTCGAGTCATTCGCCATCTGCGATAGAGGATTCGGAACGGGTGCGGCGATCCTCGTGAGCGTGTTGCGGTCAATGTGCGCAAATGGTTCGTCGCTCCCGGGGATCTCCAACGTCCCCTCCTCCTCGTAGGACCATGTGCCATCGTCGTTAACCGTCACACGCATGCGATAGCTACTGGTACGAAATGCTCGATCGAGAAAAGGGTTGGACAGAATTCCGTGGACTTCCGTGCCCACGGAAGCCGTGACTTCAAATTCTTTGGCATCAGCCTCCGCTGGACCTGAGGCAAGGAGGACCTGACCCCGAGGAATGCCGAGAGTGAGTGTCACGGCATTTGCCTGAGGCTCCCACAACCAGTAACCCACCTGGTCATGGAACGTTGCCGCTTGATCGGGATTCAAAATATGGGTGTGGTAGCGCAGCCCGTAAAACAGCTGCGGACCATTCGTCTGGAAATCTATTGGCTGAAGGTCGTAATGCTCGATGAACACGTTACGTTCGATGCCTTCGACAACAGGGTGCTGATCTGACCCCTTTGTTCCCTCCCAGGTGCCGGCCATTGCGCGCAACGGACCCAGATTCGAAAGCGTATCGGGGTCACCGACGGGCTCGGTATAGATGTCCGCCCCATAGACATCGGACATCACACGTCCGCCTCTCGGTAATTCGCTCCGACGGACCAAGGATCGCGAGCCCCGCGTCGGGGCCCGTACGGATCCAGAGTCGTCACGACGCCTGAATCTAGACGAGGCACCGCTGTCGGTCCAAGGGACCGGAACCACATTGCGCGAACTGGGGCCGGTTGCTTGGCGCTGGAGTATTTCTCCGCCGTTGGATGGATGGATCCGCCGCGGTGTTCTCGATGCAATGAGCAGCGTCTGCCGTGAGGTCAAACCACCGATGACGCCGGCACTCCCGTCGTCTCCACTCCCTGGGGGTGCGCGCCCGGGGTCGGGGTATCCGGCGCCCCGTCTCCGTTGGTCGGGGGTGAGATGGCCACGAAGTCCTTGCTGCGAATGAGGGATGCCGCGCATATCGCGCCAACCAGGGCGAGGCAGGCACTCACGACGAACAACACATCGAGGGTACTGGCGAAGCTGGCTCGCATGGCTTCGACCAGGGCCGGCCGTACACTCGCCGAGGTATGCCCGATGAGGCTCGGCACCGTGCCCTCTTGGATGGCGCTCTCGACACCATTTCTTGTCCATGTCGTGCAGCCTGCCGGAATCGGCCGGAGAAAACCACTTATCTCTTAAGATTCACCCTTTTCCGCCATCGTCTAACGTCACATACATGAAATCCCCCGTTCTGGATGCACTGGACCATCGAATCATCCACGCGCTTTACCTAGATGGACGCGTGCCATTCAGCCGGATGGCCGACGTACTGGGCATATCGGAGCAAACGATCGCCCGTCGGTACCGTCGGATGCGCGACGCGCATGCAGTGCGCGTGGTCGGCCAACTCGACAGCCAACGACTGGGCCGGTCCGATTGGGCAGTGCGCGTCCGCTGCACGCCCGATGTCGCGATACCGGTGGCCACTGCGCTGGCCAAGCGGCCAGACACGGCCTGGGTCCAACTCACTTCGGGCGGCACCGAGATCTTTTGCATGGTCAATGCCCACGACGAACAGCAACGCACCGCGCTCCTTTTGGAGCAGCTGCCGTCGAGCAGTCGGATTGTCGGCCTCGATGCGTACTGCCTTTTACACGTGTTCACCTCTGACACCTCTGGACCGCCGGGCGCCGAGGGTCTCAATCCCGATGAGGTGAATCGCCTCGTGCGGCCGAGCACAAACCAAAGAGCCGATGCCGATGGGTCTGAGGGCGAGCTTTCGGAGGAGGATTGGCAGCTCGTGCGAGTCCTCGAGGAGGACGGCCGAGCTACGCACCGCGAACTCGCCGCACGCACCCACCGCCACGAGTCGACAGTCCGCCGTCGGGTGGACGAGTTGATTGCCTCGGGGATGCTCTACTTCGACCTCGACGTCGACTCTGGGTTACTCGGACTCCGGTCCCGAGCCATCCTTTGGGTGTCAGTGGCCCCCGCGGCCCTGATGCACGTGGGAGCAGCGTTGACCGACTACCGCGAGGTTCCCTTCGTTGCTGCCACCACTGGGCCCACCAACCTCGTGGCGACCGTGGCGTGCAGCGACGACGTCGCCCTGTTCGAGTTCCTCACCCGCGAGATCGCTGGGTTGGAGGGGGTTTCCCATCTCGAGACCTCCCCGATAATTCGCTCAATCAAGATGCACACCACGCTCAACCGTTCGCACTGAGGCTCTGAGTCATTTTCAATGAATCATTGCCGGGAGCCTTCCCGAACGGTCGAATTGGCTATCCCTTCAACGTTCTCTCTTTCCCTGTGGTGCGGTCTCGCCGGTGCCATTCCGCGGCCCAACGCGCGAGATAGGAGAGAATCAACGATATGACGGAGCTCAAGGACGTTCTAAAAGCGGTCAGTCGTGCCGAAGGCCGCTCTCGCCGCCACAAGGTCGACAGCTCTACCCACGAGCACGACGATATGTTGGATCGCCGCAATCCCAATACCAAGGCGCATTACCTCGAGGTTGGACAGGGGGCCCTGTCCTTGCTGTTTCGAGCGATGATCCTCTGCCAAAAACCGACCATCAAGAATGTTCTGGTCTTACCTTGCGGCTATGGCCGCGAGCTCCGTCACTTTGTCACTGCATTTCCGAAGGCGGATTTCACGGCCTGCGAAATCGAAGAGGCCAAGATGGCATACTGCGCCAAGCAATTCGGGGCAAGACCTGTGCCCTCGAGTGTCAACTTCGACACCCTTACCTTTGACCGATCCTTCGACGTGATCTGGTCTGGATCTCTCCTCACTCACCTACCCGAGCGTCGATACCGTGCGGCGTTGTCCCTCTTTTCGCGCGTACTGGCCCCCGGCGGAATAGCGCTCGTCACTTTGCAAGGACGCAATACACCTCATTTCCAGGAGGTCGAGTTCGAATATATGGATCAAGAGGGCATGAATGATGCCGTGAAGACGTTCGCCGAGTCGGGCTGGGCCTTTGCCCCCTATCCCGGCGAAATTGACTACGGCATCACATTTGCTCTGCCATCGGTCGTTCATACCTACCTTGAGCAAGATCCCACCGTCTCGTGTCGCGGTTACATCGAGCGGGGTTGGGATGATCATCAAGATGTTCTGATCTTTCAGAAGGAGCCGATCGGCCATAGGTGGTCGAGCCTCGGCCGCTTGCCGGTCAAGAGCAAATGAATCGAAATTGACCATCTGATTTCGAAGCGACCCCGCCTTGCTGCGTCTATCCCGGCGCTCGTGGCTCGGGCCTCTGCGATTCGTTGAACGACACTTGTCGCCGCTGGCCACCGACGCCTACTGTCGGCACCATGCAACTGAGCGAGGTCAACCGCGAGGACTCCCCTCAAGAGGTGGTCCTCGAACCCGACCTGCCGATCGTCGATCCTCATCATCACCTCTGGCCGTCTGGCTACTGGATCCCCTATGACCTCGACGCCCTACAGGCCGATTTGGGGCGCGGTCATCGGATTGAGGCGACCGTGTTCATCGAGTGCATGACGTCCTTTCGACAAGATGGCGACGAGGCGCTCAGGCCGGTTGGCGAGACCGAGTTCGTCGTGGGGAACGCGCCCGCAGGTGCCGGCGTCTCAGGAACGCAGGTCGCCGCAGGGGTCGTGGGATGGGCCGACCTGATGCAGCCCGACCTCGTCCCCAAAACGCTCGACGGCCACCTCGCGGCCGGCCAGGGGCGCTTCCGTGGCGTCCGCTTCAACGTCGTGTGGCACGACGTCCACAGCCGCACTACCGCCCATTCCGGTCGGACGACCTTTCCGCACATGCTCCTCGACGACGGTTATCGCACCAGCCTCCGCAGGATCGCTGAGCGCGACCTGACCTACGACGTCTGGCTCTACCACCCTCAGCTGGGTGAGCTCGCCGAGACCCTCGATGCCGTCCCCGATCTAACCTTCGTGCTGAATCACCTCGGCGGACCGGTGCCCGAAGAGCCGACGCCCGCGTCACGATCGGCGATGTTCGACGACTGGCGGCACGGCATCGAAGAGGTAGCCCGTCGTCCCAACGTCGTGCTCAAGATCGGCGGCGTCGGGATGCCGGTCTACGGCTTCGGTTTGCAAAACGACGCAGACCGTCCACTGTCCCTCCGACTGGTAGAGGCGTGGCGCCCGTACGTCGAGGTTGCGATCGATGCCTTCGGGGTGGACCGCTGCATGTTCGAGAGTAACTTCCCGGTCGACAAGCAGAGCTACAGTTACGACAGTCTCTGGAACACGTTCAAGATCTTGTCGCAGGACTGGTCGCCGGACGAGCGGGCGTCACTCTTCTCAGGCACCGCCCGGCGCGTCTACCGGCTCGGGTGACGTCCAGGGGCATCCTCTACGTTTCGCCAAGGCCGACTGCGCCGGACGGTGAGGCGGGCCTCCACCGCTCGTACGACGAGGCGCACCTCCTGAGGTGATTCAGCGGAGCTCCTGTATTACGTCGGCTCGCCGATACAACACGGGCCGCGACGGCGTCGGGATCGTCACCGGGCGCGACTTGGACGCCGGACCCGCCTCACCGCAGCAGAGGCTGGAGGGCCGCACGGTCTTCCTCTGTGAGCACACGCAACGACTCGCCCTTCGAAGCCCGCCACCACACGTCGCCCTCACGCCACGCCTCTCGTCGCAAGCGTTGCTTGTCGATCTTCATGCTGGCCAGCTTGGGCAGTTCGTCGGTCACCCGCACGAATGCCGGGCGCCACTTCGTCCCGAGGTCCGCCTCGTTGTCGAGGAAATCTTCGAACGTGGTCGGATCGAAGGCCGCGCCCGGCCACAGCTCCAGCGCGACCATCACGCGGTCGCCCACGGGATCGTCTGGTACGGCGTACACCGCGAGCGCGCGCACGTCCGGGTGCCGGGCGACGATCGCCTCGACCGGTGCAGCGGCGAAGTTTTCGCCGTCCACTCGGAGCCACTCGTTCGACCGACCCGCGAAGTACAGCCACCCGGCGGCGTCACGGAAGGCGAGGTCGCCCGACCAGTATCGGCCGTCGCGAAACCGCTGATGGGTCGCCTCTTCGTTACGGTAATAGCCCTCGAATCCGCTGACCGGCTGCGTCTCAACGATCTCACCAACTGCCTCATCGAGATTGGTGGGGCGGCCGTCGGAGTCGAAGATGACCGCCGGACACTCCTCCCCGGTGTCAGGGTCGAGGATCAGCACGGATGGCTCGGCTCGGCCAAGCGCGCCGTCGGGCATGGAGGGATCACGACGGATGATGATGATGCCCTCCGTCGACCCGTAGCTGTCCCGCACGTCGCAACCGAAGCGACGGGCGAACTCCTTAATGTCCCGAGGGGACGCCTCGTTGCCGATCGCCAGTCGCAACGGGTTGTCCGCGTCGTCGGGCCGGTCCGGCACGGCCAGGATGTAATTCAGCACCTTCCCCGTGTAGGCCAACATCGTCACGTTGAACTTCCGGATGTCGGGCAGGGCGTTCGACGCTGAGAACCGGGGGCGGGTCGCGATCGGTGCCCCGAGATTCAAAGCAGTCGACCAGCCCGTGAACAGCGCGCTGGAGTGGAAGAACGGTAGGGGAGCGTAGACGCTTTCGCCGGGCAGGACCCCCGAGATCGTCGAAACATGGAGCCCCGTACGTGCGAAGCGCCCCTGGGTGCAGCGCACCGCCTTCGGGAGGCCCGTCGAGCCCGACGTGAAGATGAGGAGGAAGAGGTCGTCCTCGGACACCTCGTGTTCAGGGTATGTCGTCGGCAACGACGCGAGTGCGCCACGATGCCCGTCGTCGTCGACGAGCAGTATGCGGTCGGTGGGCACGTTCGTCTCGACCCCGTCGAGCAGCGGGCGCTGTGCGGTGTCGGTCACGAGCAGCTGGCAGTCGGTATGCCGGATCAGCAGGCCGAGCTGCTCGCCGCGATAGGTCGAGTTGATCCCGGCGATCGTGACACCTCGCAGGGCGGCAGCAGCCAACCAGAAGACGTAATCGGGCACATTGTCGAGGAGCACGCCGACGTGGGGCGGCCGGTCAGGATCGAGGACTTCATCGAGCAACGCGGCCCGCCGGCTTGCTTCCTCGACCAGCTGCCGGTACGTCCACGACCCGTCTTGGATGAACAGACCGACCGTGTCGATGTCGGCGTGGCGACGGATGAGGTCGGCGGCGGTACTCATTCGGCCCCCTGTGCGATCGTGTCCCGCAGCTGCGCCGCGAGCTCCCTAAGGTCGTCCTTCACGACCTCACCCATCGGGCCGCAAGATTAACGGCGGTGAACTCTATCCGGACGTCTGTTTGCAATACGTCTGCTTCAGAACGTACCAGAGGTCGACAACAGTCTCCGGCCCTGCGAATTCAAAGCCCGGATCGGGCAACGGAGAGTGTTGCGGCGTTCACTTCGGCGCTCTGGGAAAGGGGGCACGACAGCGAAACGACACCAACCCGCCACGCAGAGGAGCAAGAGACGTTACCGAGGCCACGCGGCTGACCACCCAAGGAACCGGCAGAGGGCGGACCTGGGGCATCAGCCACCGAAGGCGACGCCAAGCCCTGGTCGGGCGCCACGACAATGAAGTCGACGGCGTCGGGCTACGTCAAAATGCGCGCCCCGCTTGGCGTCGCTCTGGGTCTCGCCCTGAGCGGACTGGCTGGCGGCATCCGGGTGGGCCTTGCGCATCGCCAACCGGCGGACTCAGCAAGCTCCTTTACGTTGTGCTGCCACCACGCAAGTGGATCAAGCGCCAACTGCATCATTGGCGGCAACGGATGCGGTCCGGTCATCTTCCAGAGGAAGGTTTCACTCCCGCCGTCACCCCGCATACCCATTGCGTGGCGTACGGGAAAAGCGCCAGTACCTCGAAACATGATTCTCGTTTACCGACTCGACTAGCCCGTCCCAGCCGCAACGAGACAACCTCCCCAGAACCGCCGACCATTTGAGTTCTGACCCAGTTCGCCGGGTTCGTGCGTGGCCGTGCGGCACATCAGAGCTAGGTGGGGGCCTGTGAGGGCGACCAGTATCCTGATCGCATAGGAGATTACGCCGCTCACGGACCGGTTCGGACACCAACGGACCAGAAGGATGGAAGATGAATGGACGGCAAAAAGGAGACAGAGGTTGAAAGTACGGCCCTAGAACACCGCAATGCGGTGGAAAACAACGATAAGGAAGAACAGCTGCCACTGTCCTTCGAGATCAAATTGGACGGCCTCCCGTCTACCTTCTCTCCTCATCGAACCTGCCGTAAGTTTGCACAAATTTTCGTTCACCACTTCGTTCTCCATCGGCCCAACGTTGCCAACCCCTGATGGAGACGAGATTGCCAGTCTGTTCGGTGATGAATTTACGATTGTCGGAGGCGGACAGATCAACGATGAAACTGTATTGGTGGCCACAAGTGCGACGAGCGACGTTCGTATTGCCATCGACGGCCGTGCCGTAGACATCCTGGTGGCAGCCGCGTCTTTTGAGGTCGCTCGGGACGTTGGACTCGGTCTTAAGGAGCGATTTCCGAAGGCTGAAAAGAGACCCGATGCTCTGGTTGTGAGGACCTGGTATGCCGGATATCAAGGTGTGACAAGTTCGTATTCTGACCTCATCCTTCCTTCTTGGGACGAAATCGCCCCCAACTATCCCGAACCAACCCGCTCACAACTGAGCCGGCTAATGGCGCTCGGCGCACCGTCAAACGATTCGATAGAAGGAAAGCTAATTCTGTTTCACGGCCCACCAGGGTGCGGAAAGACCTTCGCAATTCGTGCCCTATTGCGGTCATGGTGCGAATGGTGTGCTCCCGAGCTACTGATAGATCCAGAGTCCGCCTTCGGCGAGACTCGCTACCTGATCCAACTTCTGAGATCCACGGCGCATCAAGAACCCGAATCAGCGGAGCGATTCTGGCGGGTCCTCGTTGCTGAAGACGCCGACAAATATTTAGGGGCTGACGCAAGGGCGAGCGACAATCCAGCATTGGATCGTCTCCTGAACGTCTCAGATGGTCTCATTGGCCAGGGATCTCGCCTCCTCTACCTGTTGACAACCAACAGCGACCTAGCCGTGCTTCACGCTGCGTTAGTTCGTCCTGGCCGAAACCTGGGGGTCGTGGAGTTTCGCAAGTTCTCTCCGGACGAGGGTCATCGGTGGCTCGGTAGCGATGGTCCCGTACCGAAAGCTGAAATGAGCCTGGCGGAATTGTTTGCTATTCGTAACGGCCGTCACACGGGAATCGCAGACGGGACGTTGGTTGGGCAATACCTGTGAGGCTCGGGTCTTGCCAACGAAGGGTTAGCTGGGTGTTTCTCAGGTATGCAGGCCTGAATTCCGAGTTTCCGGCACCCTCTGCTCCGCCGCATCGATACTGACATCTCAGCCCGAGCCTCTCACTGGTCCGGCCATTTTGGAGAGTCTGGAGTGCACAGAGAGCAAGAGTCTCCTGCCCTCGTGTGCAACGTCCGAATCTCGCCGTTGCGCCGATCGATGCCGCCAGTCAGCGATGCCGGAGGCAGGCTCCTTCATTTCGCACGCGGGGGACCGACCAAGCAGAACTCGTTTCCCTCAACGTCAGACATGACAACCACGGTGCCCTCGTCGTACAGGTGAGCCTCGCCAGTGTCGTTACCGCTGAGGTCTCGGACAAGTGCAATCGTGAGGTCCAGCGCGTCGACCCAGAGGTCCAGGTGAATGCGAGTCTTGCCGGCCTTCTCCTCTGGGACCGGTTGAAACGTTATTACCGGACCACCGGCAGTGGTGGGTCCGATCCTGAACCATCCGGGAAGTCCGATCGTTCGAATTGGCAAATTGAGGTAGGCGACTCCAAAACTCAGAGACTCTCTCCGGCTCGACGCAGTCCATCGTGACTGCCGCCCAAACTGGACCTGACGCGACCATGCGAGCAAAGGTGGCCGGTTGCCTGGCGAGCCTTCGCAACGGGAACCATGGCAAGCACGATGTGACATTTGACCCTGGTGGAATGGGCGGCTTAAGTCCAACATGAGAAAGTGGAGCCGCCCGTCGGAGAAACGGCGATCCCCGGTTGGCGTGCGAGCCGACAGAACAGGAGCCCGTAAGGATGATCCTATGAGTGACGTACCCCCGAGTGGATGGTGGAGGGCACCCAACGGTCACTGGTCACCACCAAATGACGGGCAGGAGTATTGCCTTCTGCCTCTCTCCCCTACTTCTGTCGCTCCGACCTCTGTCGCTCCGACGAGTGGGAGCGAGCTCCTGCGAATCACATGGAGGACCATCGCCACCGATCCCAAGCTTCTCGCATGTGCTGCGTCGGGCCTGGTCTGTTCGCTCGCTCTGTCATTTGGTCTACTTGTTGCCATGTTGGGTCATCTACCCGCACTGAATGATTTCAAGTTTCCGCATTATCTCATCGTGCTCCCCGCAATCATCGTTGGCGGATTTCCTGCTACGTATGCCAACAGCATCGTGTTGGTTGCGGCCGATCAGCGGATGAGAGGTGACCACGATGCAGACTTCTCGCAAGCCCTGAGACGGGTCAATCGTCGTATCCCCGCACTCATTGCCTGGTCGCTGCTCGCTGGCCTGGTCGGAGCGATCCTCCAGATACTCGAAGGACGTCTCAAGATCGGGGGCCGGATCCTCATCTGGATGATCGGATTGAGCTGGGCAGTGGCGACACTCTTCGTAGTGCCGTGCATTGTCTTTGAGGATGCCGGCGTGGTGAAGGCGATTCCACGATCGGCTCGCATTTTTAAAGACAAATGGGGTCTCAACATCCGAGCGCGGGTCCTGACAGCTGGGCTGGCGATTGGGATCTCCTTCGGCATCGGGATCGTTGCCGTCATAGTCGCCTCCATTTCAGTGCCAGCCGGTGTCGCTCTGGGCGTTGCACTGTTGCTGGCATTCTCGATCCTTATCGGCACGCTCCAGTCCGTTCTGACTGCCGCCCTGTACCGTTATTCGGTCGACGGGTCTCTTGTCGGCGGCTACACCGAGGCGCATTTTGCTGCCGCCTTCCGGCGCCGCCAATAAAGGTACGTACGGTGTTGGGACTGGTGCTGCCGCGCCTCGTCCCAGTGGCGACCATCAGGCCTTATTGAAGGAGTGTGAATCTCAACCGGGGGGCAGTGCGTCACGCGAGCGCCGGGCTCTGGACCATCCTATATATGCCGAATTGCAGCACGCACTCCCGGAAACAGGGTCATTGTCTTCTATTTCCCGTCCGAACTACGGACCGGATTGGCTCCGTTCGCGTTGCTGCTGTCGGTTTCGCCGCTGGAAAACTCGGCGGCACCGCCAACGCTCGTTTCGCCGATGGTCTTGCGTAAAGTCTCATAGATCGTGAGTCCTTGCGCCACCACCCCGGTGAGGACTTCCCCCACCCCGTCAGAGCCGTTAAGGACAGTGAGCGTAGAGCCCTTGATCCCATCTGCTGCAGCAGCGACAAGACTCGGCAACATTTCGATCAATTTATTCGCGGCGATGAGTGCTTGATTTCCTTCGGACAGCGCATCCGCCCGCATGTTGATCGCCTTCGCCTCAGCTTCGGCAACTGTCCGCTGGGCGTAGGCATCGCCGTCAGCTTCGTGCTTCTTGGCCGCAGCGTCGGCCTCGGCCTCAACTATTTTGGCGTCGGCTCCCGCTTCCGCCAGTTTGCGCTGCCGGTTAGCCTCAGCTTCGGTCTGGAAGTTGACCGTGTCACGGGAGGCTTCGGCGATTGTTCTCTGCCTGAATGCCTCAGCATCAGTCTCTGCTTTTACTCGATCTCGGTTGGCATCGGCCGTGGTCCGAGTCTTGTAGGCCTCGGCATCAGCCGGACGCCGCACCTCTGCTTCTAGCTGCTTCTCCTTCAGATCAGCTGCCCTCTCGGCAAGAATCGTTTGCTGGGCGATGACATCCTGGGTCGCCTTCGCCGCAGCAAGAGGGCCGGCTTGGGAGGCTGCTGCATTAGCTTGCTCAGTTTCGGCATTGAATCCGGCGGTCTTGATCGCAGTATCCCGCTCATACTGAGCCTTGAGTGCTTGAGCGGCCTGTTCTTGCTGCGTGGCTTCCTGATCTGCGTGCGCGCTTGCGATTCTGGCCTGGCTGGCAACTGCAGCGGCAAATGGTGCGGCAATGTTGTTGATGTAGCCCGTCGCATCCTCAATCTCTTGGATCTGCAGAGAGTCGACGACGATTCCCAGCTTCTCCATTTCACCGTGACTTCCTTCTTTGACCTCCTGGGAGAGACGGTCACGTTCGCGGATGATCTCTTCGACCGTCAGGCTACCGATGATCGATCGAAGGTGGCCTGCAAATATGCGTCCGACGAGCTCTTCCATATTGTTCTGTTCAGAAAGAAAGCGGCGGGCTGCGTTGGCGATCGAGGCGGGGTCATCACCTATCTTGAACGCCGCGATCGCTCGGATGTGCAACCGAATTCCCTGGGTGGTGATGCAGTCTTCCGCTATCTCGGCCTCTTGCAATGACAGAGAGAGGAAGCGGGCCTTCTGCTTTATCGGGAGTACAAAGCATCCATGTCCGGTGACAATGCGGAATTGGGTGTCTTGTTCCTTCCGGTGAGAGCCTGAAATGAGCAGAGCTTCATTAGGCGCAGGAACGTGCCAAAACAACATTTCAGACCTCCTCGGTCAACAAGGGGTCACCGAAACGGTCCGCCCCGACAGGCTCTCAATAACTACAACTCGGACATTCTTGGAAATCGGTTCGTCGCTCAGTGCGGCGAAGGTCTCAGTCCCTCCCCTAATTGCCAAAATCACTTCACCGGCGTGATCCGGGGTAATCCCCAATGTGACACGGCCCACCTTGCCGACCACTTCGTCGTCCGGCCGATCCTCCATGGCATGTAGCTCCTCGCGTCGGGCGATATCAAATGTAGTGGTCACAATCAGTCCTTGCTCCACTCCCCCAACACGAGGATGAGATTGCTTCGCGTGAGAATCAGAGAATCGTCCAAACCTGGCTGGTTCTGCCCTGGTAATCGTATCTAGCCGGAGGCGTCCAATACAGGGTCCGAGTCCAATATTGGGTGTGCGTTGGGTCATGTTTGAGGATCACTTCGGAGAACACGTGGGGTCCGTCCGATTCTCCGTGAGGCGACCCTCCACTTTTAAAGGGATGGGCCGCGATACTTGCGCTCACTTCCGAAGGGACCGAGGCGGCCATTGGCGACGCGGTAGCTGGGCCTCGCCTGAAGCTAACCCACACCATTCATTCTTGTAAGTCCGGCCGCTGAAACAGAAGTCCGTCTAGAGTTAGCTTCAGGCTAGGCCGAGGGCTCTTGGCGGATGGCATACGTCCGAGGCCCCGAGGGGATCATCGTTGCGCTTGCCCAGCCCATCTGCTGGCAAGACTCGTCGCCCGCACACGAGGCGTCGCTGCCAAAGCGTTTCCGCCGACTGTCTACTGCGGCTCGACCGGAGAAGGGGTTGGTTCTTCGTTGGGATCGATCGGGCCAGCGGCGGTCGCCAGCATCACAGAATTGGGGATCTTGAGAACGCCCTCGTCGGTGCGCACGGTCACGTAGGTGAGGCTGACCCCTAACACGGTGGCATCAAAGATACCTCCGAGGGCACCAGAGCGAATACGGATCCTCTCGCCCACCGAGAACGGTCGCGCCAGAAGGAGGACGACTGACGCAAAAACGTTACTAAGGCTCTGTTGCGCAGCAATGCCCAAAACAACGCCAGCGAGGCCGGCACCGACGAGGAGATGTTCGATAGAGACGTCGAGCAGTCCGAGTTCGGCACAGATAATGATCAGGTAGCCCACGCCGGTCGTCACGAGTCGTACCGCCGCACCGGCCGCAGGTATGGTCCGCGTCGTTACCAGGTGACTAAGACCCGCACCAACCCGACGGATCGCGACAATGCCAAAGACCATCAGGACCACCGCTGCACTCCACACAACAACTCTTGGGCGGATGGCCGGCCCGTGGACGCTGCCGAGTGCGCTGCCGACGATCAGCGCTGCAACGGTGATGACGCTCGCCGGCAGCGCGATTTTCCAGTCGTGCCGTCGGGCTCGAGTGACAACGTCGATTGTTCTTTGACGATGTTGCAACGCCACTCTCCTCATTTTGGCGAAAATGCCGAAAGGTCGACGACCTCAGTTTGCCCAGCTCTCGAAAACATATTCCCGCCAGAGGCGGCATGGGTCGATGCCTGATCGCTACAGGCGAGGCCTTGGCGTCATGGCTCAACCCTCAGGCGACAGGTCGCGACATCACATCCGCCGCGCCGCCACATCCGCAATGTGGCCGATTCCAACCCAGAAGCGCGGTGTCCATCCAACCGGTGTTCAGGCTCTCGAAACCAATATGCTCTCGGCGTCGCTATGACCGGTTTCCTTGTCGATATCCAACCTCTTAAGCGCTATCGAGAGTTCCGCCTGCTGAGCGCAGGACAACTCGCCCTGTATCTCTCCTCACAACTCAGTCAGACGGCGGTCCCATTCCAAGTATTCCTCCTGAGCGGGCACTCGACCGTCCAGGTCGGGTTGCTCAGCTTGGCGCAGCTCGTCCCGTCCCTCATCGGCACGGCCATCGGTGGCATGCTCGCCGATACTCGAGATCGTCGTGACGTGATCGTCTTCGCCCAGCTAGTAACTAGCCTCTCCTATTGCGGGCTACTCGCCATCGCGCTGGTCCACGTGACGAGCATATGGCCCCTGTACGTCGTGATGGTCGTCTCCGCAGCAGTCTCGGGAGTTTCCGGTCCAGCCCAGTTCGCTATCGCCTCCAGCATCGTAAGGGCCGAGGACATCGCTTCCACCTCGGCGCTTCTCATGCTCAACATCAACGTAATGCTCGTCGCCGGCCCCGCCATCGGAGGTCTGGTGATCGCTCAGCTCGGGTTTGCCCCAACTTATGAAATCGTCATCGCCTGCTCGGCGCTCGGTCTGCTCATGATCCTGTGGATGCGGAAAATTCCCCCGGTCAATAGCGGGGGGCCTCCGTTGTCGGTCAAAGCGATGGCCGAAGGGTTTTCGTACCTGCGCAAAGAGCGGGTGCTGTTCGCCTCATTTGCTATCGACTTCGAGGCGATGGTCTTCGGAATGCCTCGCGTGGCCTTCCCCGCTCTCGCCACTGGGTTCTTCCACGGCGGTGCCGGCACCTACGGCCTGCTGGCCGCTGCGCCCGCCGCTGGCGCGATAGTGGCGGGGTTCCTGAGCGGCTGGACTGCCAACGTCCGCCGTCCGGGGCTTGGAATCATCGCCAGCGTCCTCGTTTGGGGCGGCGCCATCGCCCTTGTAGGGGTGGTCCCCGTGCTCGCTGTGGCAATCGTCATGCTCGCCCTCGCAGGCGCAGCCGATCTCATATCCGGGATCTACCGCAATACGATCCTCCAGACGAGCGTGCCGGACGAGATGCGCGGGCGTATGACGGCGGTCCTTTTCGGGATGGCGAACGGAGGTAACCGCGTTGGTGACGCGGAGACTGGTGCTGCGGCGGCGATCGCCGGAGCACGATTCGCGGTCTGGTCGGGTGGGGTTGCGTGCATCGTCGGCGCACTGTGCTTCGCTGCGAGGGTTCCTTCCCTACTCCGCTACGACCAGCAACGCGCCATCGCCGCCCGCATCGCCTCCGATGCGAACCACGATTCGTCCTGACCGCTCGCCGGGACGCTTCCAAGCTCACAGAGGACACTCCCTTGTGATCTGATCTGGAGCCGCTCGGATCATGAGGGCGGATTCAGATGTCTCCCCCAAGTCAATCCCTGATCCGGCGAGTACAACGCGCCGTACGGCCCATCCGGGTCACTCGATTCTGGTAGCTGGGCGCACTACCTTGAGACGAAGTCCGATCCCCCGAAAGGAGATCACCATGGCCAAGCTGATCTTCTCGGCGATCACGTCGCTCGACGGGTATATAGAGGACGAAGATGGCAACTTCGACTGGGGGGCGCCTGACGAGGAGGTGTTCAGCTTCATCAACGACCTGGAACGACCGGTCGGTACCTACCTCTACGGGCGCCGGACGTACGAGACGATGGTCTACTGGGAGACCGCGCAGACTGTTGCCGGCGAGCCGCCCTGCGTACGGGACTTCACGGAGTTATGGCAGGCAGCCGACAAGATCGTGTACTCCAAGTCGCTGGAAACCGTGTCAAGCGCCAAAACGCGCATAGAGCGAAAGTTCGACCCAAGGGTGATCCAAGAAATGAAATCCTCCCAGGAACAAGACATCACCGTGGGCGGACCCAACCTGGCGGCCGAGGCTTTCAAGGCTGGGCTCGTCGACGAATGCCAGCTTTTCCTGACGCCCATTGTCGTGGGAGGTGGCAAATCATCACTACCCAACAACGTCCGCCTTGACCTCGAACTGCTCAGCGAGCGCCGATTTCGCAGCGGCGTTGTGTTCCTCCATTACCGCACCGCGACGGCCCACTCAGAGCATCCCTGAACGTCGGGGTGGGGCGACTATTGATCTCTCCTTCAGCGGGGCTCGCGGCCGAGGAAGGCCGCAACTCGGTCCGCCGATGAGCGCTCGTCGCCGCAGGGCTGCTCCTCACCGTATGGACGACCATCGCCGCGGAGCCCAGGGCGACTCATCATCTGCTTCGAGAACGCGAGTACGTATTCCGCCAGTTCCGGGTCGAGGTCCGTCGCCTGTCCGGTCGCGATGGCGAGGTCCCAGGCGTGGGCGAGAAGGTCACTTGTCCGCAACTCGATGAATGCGGTGCCGGGAAGTTCTCCGATGGGCAACTCGTAGGTGCGGGTAAGGGCCTGAGGGACAGCGAAGGTCTCCTGCGTCGCTTTGGCAGAGGCGCGGTGGGCGGGGCCGAGGTCCTCGGGGAGCGGCGCCACTTGGCCACCGGCTCGCATCACGACTCGCTGGTTGCCCGCTATGACATGGTCAATGAGGGCCTTGACATCCCATTCAGGACACGGCGTGGGTGATGAAAGCTGATCGGATGTCACGTTGGCAAGCACTTGGGCGAAGGTGTCCTGCGCCCGCTGGTGGGCGACCAGAGGGTCCATGCCGACGACCATACAGTGCGTCCCGTCGTCGCGGTCGGTCCTCGAGGCAACCGAGGCACAGGAAGCGACTCCCTCCCGCAAATCTGGCCCAACGCCTACCAGAGGGCAGAGTGTCGGATCTGGGTTCAGGGGATATGGCGGTCTGGATGCAGCTATCAAAGCCGGCTCTCATTTCGCGATGGTCGTTTGGGAACTCATGATGCATGGCGGAACCAGGGGATTTCCCTGCCCGACGCACGAATGGGAGTACTACGTATTGGCGTGCCCTGCTTCATTGTCGCGGTGGGCATACACAGCACTGGTTTGGTGACGAGTTCAACGTGATTAGCCTGATCTTGATGGCTGGTAACGAACCCGAGGCGAGCTTTGGCAAGCGCCTTGAGGCTCTCGCCCTCACCGCTCTACTTTGCGTCGTCACGCTCGGGATCGGCTGGATGGTCTGGTGCGTTTTCGAATGGCGTAACGGCCGGACCCCGAGCTATCGAGTCTTGAGGCTGCATGTTGTCCGATTTTCAGATGGTCAACCAATACGTCTAGGAAGATCGATCATCCGAAGCGGCCTCTTTTGCCTCTTGCTCGTTCCAACAACCGTGGTGTTAGCCGTCATCGGCGTTTCTTTCGTCTTTGGCGCCTCCGCTCCCGACAACTTGTTCCGCGATCCTCGCAGGGCTCCCTGGGACCATTTCACAAGCACAAAGGTCACCATCGAGCAAACGGAACCCTTGGTTGGAGGGGAGTTCAGGCCGGTCCTCGAGCCCATCAATCTGGCAACATCGAAAATGCCATCAAATGCGCGATACAACTGAGTTGTCGACTAATAGATAGGGCCGATACTAGATAGGGCCGATACAGACTCCCACCTGGTCCCTGAAGCGCCCGCAGCCGGGGTCCTCAGAACAGTGACAGTGTCTCGATCATCGAAGTCCGCGACCCATATCGCTGTTTCCGAGCGCAGTGCCACAACGATTGCAAAAGACTACCGGGATGGACAAGGCCGGTTCGCCAGAGTCTGTCTCTTTAGCTGGCACAATGATCACTTCGTAGCGGGCCACGTCACGCAGGTTGGCGCGACAGCGTGGGCAGCGAGGGGGTTGGGGCTTGACTGCCACCTCCTCAGTACCGCTCTCGGGGTGCTCGACGGGGCTCGAGATAAGACGTATGACATCTAGGCGAAGCCGACTGAGGTCAACGCCCAGGCTTAAAAGGACCGCCACGGCTACGCCATCGCCTTCTCGAATTAGGCCGAGCAGCAGGTGCTCAGTGTCGATGGTGGTATGCCCAAGCTGCAAACATTCACGAAGCGAAAGCTCCAACACCTTCTTTGCCCTTGAGGTGAATGGCGGTGATTCCCTCCGAGAACGCGATCCGGCCCCGACCACTTCTTCCACGCCGATGCGCACTGCTTCAAGTGAGACTCCGCTTCCCTCAATAGCCTGAGCAGCGATACCGTCCCCCTCATGTACGAGTCCCAGCAAAAGGTGCTCTGTGCCCATATAGCTGTGGTTGAGAAGCCGAGCCTCCTCTTGCGCTAAGACGAGGACCCGCCTGGCTTGCGGGCTGAAGCGTTCGAACACGCCTTCTAGGTTACGCACCGGACGGTGGCCCGTCATCTGCTACCGACGGCGTACCGCCGCATGTCGAATGTGGGGCAAGGCCTCATCGAAGTGTTCGGAGAACTTTGCGAAGCTCGCGCCGGCAATCACGAAATCGGTCCAGGCAGCGAGCACCACCAGTGCCCCGACCCGGACACCTTCTGTCGCCGACACGGCATCACCGGTCAGTCCCGATTGCCTGGCCCGCTGTCGAAGCCCGCCGCTCACGAGGCTGAGACGAATCCGGACCGGCATACAGCTGCCGTACTCGTCGTCGAGCAGAGCGGTGAGCTCGTCCCCGTATCGAGCTCGCCACGATCGGGGGTACCAGCGGAGACGGGGATTACTCGCAATTCTCAGACCCCTGTGACTGCCGTTCGCACTTGGTCCGCCGGTTGGCGTCACGCGAGCCTCCGGCTGTCCTGACAATCTTCAGTCGCGTCTCTCCTACCCGAGCGAGCTCACGCATTTTATCCACGGAATCAGCGAGTGCCGCTGAACCCGTGGCCGTGATCTGGTACGGGCGGCGGCGGTCGTTTGACCGGAGCGGAGCGATAAGTCCGCGCTCTTCCATCCGGGTGATCGCTCCGTAAAGCGCACCCGGACCAAGCTTCACGCCGGCGAAATCCTCTATGTCCTTGAGGAGGGCATGACCGTGCTTCGCTCCGCCGGCGAGACTCATGGGGATCAGGATCGGTGGGTCGTTGGATCGACGCCGAGATGGCGGTATTCCATGGCCGACACCTTTGCCACGGCTGGGTTCCATCCACGCAAAATTACTACGTGGTACGTAGCTATGCAATACGTAGATCGGCAGCGCGCAAACGACGGACTCCTGAATGAGCGAGCGCCATGACTCCTGCCCTTGTCGCCTACGGCTGGGACACCAGCGCGGTGTCCGCCACTCGTTATAGTCACCGCAATGAGGCGAACAGTCACACCCGAGACCGCGGATGCCTCTCGCGGAAACGTCGATCCTGACGCTGTGTACGCGTTCGCTCGGGCCACCAACGACGATAACGAACGGTACGTGAGCGGAGAGCGCGTGCCACCTCTGTTCACTAGCAGTTTGCTCTACAACGCCTGGTTGAGAGCGCACCAGCAAGGTACCGCACGCGCCGTCATTAGCGATTACCGGGGTGGCGTGCACGGCGAGCATGACGTTTTCTATTGGGCACCAATTCGCCCCGGCATGACGGTTCATTGGCGGGCCGACCCACGCTCCGCCAAACGAACGAAGGGCGGAACCATGCTCACCATTGGCCTGCTGATGACAGATTCCGAGGGTAATCCGCTGGTCGAGCACCTCTGGTCGAGCTACTTCATCGGTGGGCAGGCAGCCAACGAATTCGGTCCCGACCTCCCTGACCACACTTTCCCCGAGCAGGCACGAAAGAGCGATCCGAGAACAACGACATTGTTCGTCGACCGCGACCAAGGATTCCGCTACGCCGGCGCTTCTGGAGACCGTGTGGCGCATGCAATCGACGACCAGATGGCGCAAGCGGAGGGATACCCCGGCAAGATCTTGCAGGGAATGTGCACCTTTGCGATGTGCAGTGGGGTAGCTGTCAACATGCTTGCTGATGGCGATCCAGACCGTCTTCACCGACTAGCTTGCCGATTCGCCGCTCCCGCGTGTCCCAACCGAGAGCTCGTTGTCGAGTTCCAAGACGCCGGTCACAATGTGCAAGGCGGCCAGGCGGTGGCATTTGAAGCTCTGCAAGACGGCGTAAAGGTCATCAAGAACGGGTGGGTAGAACTGCGACCTGAGTAAATGCCCGGGAGAGAGGGGCCACAGCGGCGCCCCACCACCAAACCGCCACGCACGCCCCGACTGGCCGACACCGATCGCACGGCAGAGCACAACGACTGGCACCCACCCGAGAAAACGGCTGCGCAACGAAGGGTTTTGCAGGGCCAAACGTCCAGCTCGGTAGCCTCAACTGATGTCGAGGCGCAGACACCGTCTGGTTTGTCGCGGCTACCACGTGTTCTTTGCCGAAAGGGACAGGCACCTTCTGATCGACAAGACAACTCGAACGTATAAGTGGTGTGCCTAGTGCTGGGCACGTGGCTCATTGTGAGCGGTCGTCAGGCCGTAGGAGGGGCCGCCCCTTACCGTCATTGGTTTAGGCTCCTTATTGTTGGGGCCGCGCTATTCCGGCGGCATCAGCCTTAACGCGCCCCCGCACCTGGTTGGGTGGCACCCACTCCAGGCGAGTTCGGAGATCACGACATGCTGGCGAGCGCCACGACGGCGACGGCAACTCAATCGCGAACGAGTTTCAGTGCCAGCCTGGGAGCGATGAAGGATGCCAGAAAGATCGGCAAGAACCTCTTTCCGGTGCATCGGAAGGCGACGATCTTGCCCTCGGCAGCGTCGAAGGTGTCAGTACTGCTCGAATTTCGGCCATTGCGGACCTGCAGGGTATGACGTCCAGGCTCGACTGGTATCTCGATCGTGTCGTTCATTTCAACCGACCCGACCCGCTCACCGTCGACCATGACATCGTACGCGCCTCGACGAACTTCCGCTCCGATTGCCTTATGCGTCAACTTCAGCGTTGCCGACATCTACTGATCTCCTCTCGTTTCCAAAAACCATTGTCTGGGTGCTCGGCACCGAATGCAGCGCACCAGCCTCCTTCATCCACCTCTACCGGTCCAGAGCCTCTCTCAATCGAACATTGTGTCCCGATCACAGGGTGCAGCGCGTACGGACTCAGCGGCTAGGGAAATTGCTCCCTCCCCCGCGTAAGGCGAACAGCGCCATAGACCCGGCGGAGGAGGCACCCCGAGCACACTTGTTCTCTTCAGAGTAGTTTCGGCAATCGAGGACGATTAAGGGGGCATCATGGCGAAATACTTGCTTGAAGTGAACTACACCCTGGACGGCATCAGGGGCCTGAAGGCCGAGGGTGGATCGGCGCGTGTCGCCGCCGCCACCGCACTGATAGAGAGCTTGGGTGGGACAATCGAATCCTTCCACTTTGCGTTGGGCAAGACTGACGCTTATGTCATCGCCGACATGCCCGACGCCGTATCCGCAGCCGCAGCGGCGTTGACGGTGAACGCCGGTGGTGGCGCAACAGCGCGAACGGTGGCGCTCCTCACGGCGACCGAGGCCGACGCTGCGGCAACCAAGAAGGCCCTCTACCGGCCGCCTGGAAACTGAGCCAGAGCCTCAACTCTCTTTTTCGGGCCGTCAACGCGGTCCAGATGTTGCGACGTGTTAAGCGGTTGGATGAGACATCCGATCCCGGCGTCGTGGCACCCATGCGATCACGCGCGGCGGGCTGATCCAAAGATGAACCATCGGGTCGATTCGATCTCTACCGACCATCCCTGTGCGGCAGTCAGGGACTCGAGCTCACCCGGTTCGTACATCACCTTGACGACCCGGTATCTCGAGCCGTCGCCGAGCGTGCGCAAGTGCAGATCGGTGCCGTACTCGACGACGTAGGGATCCCTTGCTGAAGAGCCGCCAAGGGGATCATTGCGATTGTCGATCAAGAACACTCGCCCATTCGGATTCAGGCAGGCGCGGACAAGAGCCCAGAAGTCGCCGAATCGTGCCCGTGGGACGTGCGAGAGCCAGAAGGAGAAGAACACGACGTCATAGCGGGAGTCGGGAAGCCAGTCGAACAGATCCGCCACCTCATAGCACACGTCTCGTCGCCCTACCCGCTCACGGTTCAGCGCGAGCGTTTCGGGCGAACTGTCCACGACTGTCAGGCGATCGGCTGTTTGGGCCAGCCGCTGGGTCCACCAGCCGGTGCCTCCAGCCAGTTCCAAGACATCGCCTTGAGCCCCAAAGGCCTCCAAGGCGGCATCGAGTGTCCCCACTTGACGCTGCCACTCGACAAGCTCCTGCTCCCCTCGGTCATAGCGACCGCGTCGTTGCCACCACTCGTCGTATTCCGCAGCCCGAGCCTGGTAGAACGACTTCTGCTCGGCTAGAAGGGCGTCTTCATCGACAATCACACCATCACGTTCATCCACAACCACAGCATCGCGCCATCGTTCTCTGACGGGTCGCTCTAGCCGCTCCGAGAAGGCGGACTGGGCTAGCCAGAACTCACCCGGTATCGGCACCTGGCGGCACACCCCAGGGTGGGTCGCAGTCCCACGATCAGGTCGGTTCAAACATGCATCGTTTATTTGAGGAGTTCTCAATCCCGCTCGCGCATCCCAACCCTGTGCGCTGCAATCTTCAATGCGGAAAGATGTGTAGATGGCAGCCGGTGAGCAGAGTCAGATTGCTGGAGCGATCGAAGGTAACGCGATTGCGTGAACGTTGTCGCTTCATCGTCGAGGCACGAACATGCACGTGCCGCTGTCCGCAACCGACAACGACCAGGCGTACTAGGGCAGTGTTCCCGCCAACGTGATGTGCCATACCAACTTGCATCCGTAACCTTAAGAAAATCGTCAACTTCCCAGTTAAATCACAGTATTTTGCCCATTGCAATTCGCAGCCATAGGTATAGCGTTTTACTCCTTCCCTTCGTTGCAGTGGGATCGCCCCGCTATCCATCGATGGGATTTGGGGGGAAGTCCACGATGGAACTCGAACGACGGACGTCGTTTTTTGCGGGCGTCCTCATGATCATTACTTTCATCACTTCGATCCCGGCGCTTCTTCTCTACAACCCCCTTCTAAAACACGCTAACTACGTTCTCGGTGTAGGTGCCGATAAGCGCGTCTTTGTTGGTGCCTTCTTGGAGGTTCTTCTGATCCTTGCCAACATCGGTACAGCCGTCGTGCTGTTCCCGATTTTGAAACGGTTCAACGAAAAGCTCGCTCTTGGCTATGTCACGGCTCGTCTCGTTGAATGCGGCTTTATCGCAATCGGAATCCTCAGCGTCCTTTCAGTCGTGACCTTGCGCCAAGACATCGGCGGCACTGGCGCGGCAAATGCAGCCTCACTTACCATTGCCGGTAGGTCGCTGGTCGCGATCCATGACTGGTCGTTCTTGCTCGGACCCGGCTTCATCGTCGGCGTCGGCAACGGGTTGATGTTGGGCTACATGATGTTCCGAACCGGCTTAGTGCCGCGACGGTTGGCCATGTTCGGGCTGGTAGGAGGCCCGTTGGTTTGCGCTTCTGGCATCGCCGTTCTGTTCGGCCTCTTCGACAAAGGTTCCTCGGCGCAGTTCATCGCAACAATCCCGGAGTTCATTTGGGAGTTGGGTTTCGGAATCTGGCTTGCCGTCAAGGGTTTCAAGCCCTCGCCGATCCTTGCGATCGAAACCCCCAATGCCCAAGTGACAGCGGCGCCATTAATGAGCCCTGCCTAAGTAGAGAAAGAAGCCCATGATGGATGCCCTCACTTATGCAGTAAGGCTCAGCGTCGACTACCCAGATAGAAAGCTGAATCGTCTCACGACCGCCTTTCGGATCTTTGTCGCAGTCCCCATCCTCGTTGTGCTCGCCGTAGTTAGTGGGGGCTCGATTGGTGCAGGCCGCAACCACGGTGGAATGGCTATGGCCGGTGGTTTGCTTGTCCTTGGACCGCTTCTGATGATCTTGTTCCGTCAGAAGTATCCGCGCTGGTGGTTCGACTGGAACGTCGCAATGTCTCGCTTCATCAACCGGGTCAGTGCCTACCTCTTGCTCCTACGTGACGAATACCCGTCCACAGATGACCAACAGCACCTCCACCTCGACATCGACTACCCGGATGTTCCCACTCAACTCAATCGGTGGCTCCCACTCGTCAAATGGCTGCTTGCGGTCCCGCACTTCGTTATTTTGGCTTTCTTGTTTCTTGCTGCGATTGTCGTCACTGTCTTCGCGTGGTTCGCCATTCTTTTGGCGGGCCGCTACCCGCGAGGAGCATTCGACTTCGTTGTCGGCGTGATGCGATGGCATAACCGCGTAGCGGGATACGCGTTGCTGCTTGTGACTGACCAGTATCCGCCATTTAGTCTCAGGTAGACGGCCTCAAATCTACCCCGAAGTGCCGGATTAACGCTCGGTGATCCAATGCCGCGCCGGAGAATTCGCTGGCTCGATCGGCGAGTTCGACAAGCGCCGCAATCACCTCGGTGACGATCTCGCCTTCACTCGGGACGAGCTTTTCACCGAGATCTCCGATACCGCGCAGACCCGGGGGCAGTTCGATCTGGACGCCATGCGCCGGGGGGAAATTGACCGGATTGTCCGGATGGAATCCGAGCCGAACCCGCTCGTCGGCCACGCGGTAGCCCGCAAAGCGGTCATGTAACAGTCGGCGTGCGAAGTCCAACAGATCGGCATTCCGCCCACCCACAATGATCCCCCGGAGAGGGCCGGTCTGACCACCGCGAAGCGCTGGGCCGTAGGGCTCGATCACGAGGCCTTGCACGGGGTCGACCCTCAAGTCGAAGCCGTCACGTCCAAATCCGTGCACCGAGATCGCGATCTCGACATGTTGCAGGAACGCACGTAAATGCTGCGATTGATCGGGGTTGTGGTGTCGAGAGGTGAGATGAACCCGCAACCCACTTGGCTGGATGATGGCGTAATAGGACGCGCCAGCCCGCTCGGCGGCCCGGCTGGCGATCTCGTGCGTCCCCCGGTCCTGTGATCCGCCGTGAAGCGCCATGAAACCAACGGCAGAGCGCATGACGCACTCCTCCCTCACTCCGGGCAGGGTCAGGAGCTCGGCCAGATCCATCTCCTCAGGTTCACCAAAGCAGTCCGAAGCGTCAAGCGCGCAAGATCATCCACCGAGTAGGACCAACCGTTGCGCTGGACCATTGGGGAAGGGTTATGAGCCCCTTCTGCACCGTCCAGAGCCTTCGGGTAGGTAATCCTCAGTGAGCCCGAACCACCTCTGATCTGGTCCTATAGATGACCTCCCTCCCTGGCCTGGATTCTCGGCTCGACACAGGAATGTTCCAAAGTAGGGATTTTGTAGGGATGCCAACACGGCCGGAACCGAGCTACCCGACGGCTCCTCCCCTCGCTTAGATAGGTGGGTTGCGCACCAAGAAGTCACCCAAGATGGCCGAGCACAACGAGGCCATCTTGGAAGGCAAGGTGCATGAGAGCAATGAGATGTTCACGCTGGCATTGGAGGCGAAGGGCAGCTGAGGATAGACCGCAACCCCGGTCGACGCGAGCGATCCCCCTGATCCAGCCCCGGTGCCGACGACACCCGACGGATCGGTGAACTTCACGATGTCGTCCGTCCAAGCCGAAGTCCTCTCGCCGGCGGAGATCGGGCATTGCAAACCACCCTGACGCACCGCGGCGGCCGCCGCAGAATGTGGAAACAGCGCGCAGACCTCGCCGGCTCCGGGAAGGTGGCCGGTGTAGTCAGCGTCCACGTCAATGAGTGCGGCACCCTTCGGCGCGATGGTGACGCTGTAGTCGGGCTTTCCCGGCGGGTACACATCGAGTCTTTGCCCTCCGTCCGCAGCGACAAGGGCGCCGCAGGCCCACCCGGCCGGGCCAAGCACGGTGATCAAGCCATTTGAGTAGAAGCTAAGGCCGCGCACGCCCGAAGTGGTAGGCAGTTGGTGCGGCACGAACGGACTTGACCCGCTACCGGCTCCGTAGCTCGTGGGGCATGAGATCACAGGCAGAACGCTGACGGCGGGTGCCGAGACCTTCGAGCGAGTCGTCGCCGTCTTCTTGGCGGTTCGGTGCGTCGATGCCGACGCCCCGGCAGCCCACAAAGAAAAGCCCACCATGAGGGCTAGAACCGCCATGACCCGATTGCGTCTCACGTGGCGAGCGTACGGTACGCGGTTACACGCACCCGACACCTATTCGTCAACTTCGGGCTGCAAGCTGACTGAGCGTCTCCTGATGGACAATCTAGAAGCACTTTTTGAGAGCAGGGAGCTGCGCCCACTGCGTTATGAGAGGTGCTGTTTTACCAATTTCAGGGCGGTGTACCCGTCCACTCCGTCTGCGCAGTTGGACCCGCGACAAACCGCCATCACTAATCACTGGGCCGCGCAGCAGACCTCTAGTTCCATTCCGTCGGGGTCCCGGAAGAAGAGGGACAACGTCCCCCCGAAGTCCTGAACCTCCCCCACTTCCTGAGCGCCCGCCGTGGCGAGACGTTCCTTCATCTTCTCCAGCGTGGCTCTGGAGTCCACGCTGAAGGCGAAATGATCAACCGCGCCTCGGTGGCCCTGGCGTCGGCGTTCACCGATGATCTCGTCGGCCGAGGCTTCGAAGATGTTGAGCGCCGCGCCCCCACCTATGTCCACGATCTTCATCCATGGATGATCTTCACGCCGCGCTACCTCGCCTACAACCTTGGCATCGAACCCCTCCTCGTAGAAGTGCACGGTTCGGTTCATGTCGGTGGCGAGGATGGCGACATGGTTGAATCCGGTCGAGACGGGCATACCCCAAGCTTATGTCCGGCCTCGTCATCGGCTGCCGGCCGAGGCTGAGATGGCGAGGAGGTAGCTTCCATCCGCCCGGTTGGGGCTGGTCTCCGCTTGGCGCCTGATGTCCCGGGATCTCTGGGTTCGGGGCTGCAGGCCAGAGGCCTCGGATGGATCGGTTGTTCCCGCGACCCTTGGTGGCGTCGCCTGCGGCCAGTCTTCCGTGTCGGCGTCGGTCATCGCTGCCCGTCCGACCGACGTCCGTTGTCGAGCTCCACCCACTCGGTGATCCGCACCGACTCGAGGAGTCGACGATCGTGCGTCACAAGGAGGAGCGTCCCTTCCCATGTCTCGAGGGCGCTTTCGAGCTGTTCGATGGCCGGAAGGTCCAGATGGTTGGTCGGTTCGTCCAATACGAGGCAGTTGGTCCCCCTGGCAACGAGGAGGGCCAATTCGGCCCGGGTCCTTTCACCGGGAGAGAGCGAGGCCGCCGGGCGCAGAACGTGCGACGCGCCAAGCCCGAACTTGGCCAGAAGCGAACGTGCTTCCGAAACCGTTATGACCGGTCCGAGCGCGGACACAAACGCATCGAGCAGATTGGATTCTCCTTCCGAGAAGCGTCGCCGCTCCTGCCCCAACTCCCCAGCTATGACCGATGGGCCGATCCAGTGTTCCCCGGCGTCAAGGGGAATCCGACCGAGTAAGGCGGCCAGGAGAGTGGACTTGCCGCTGCCGTTCGGACCGACGATGGCCAGGCGGTCGGCCCAGTGCACCTCGAGGTCAAGTGGCCCGAGCTGCCAGTCGCCCCGACGGACGACGGCACCCGAGAGCCGTGCGACGACATCCCCGCTGCGCCGGGCCAGCGCCAGATCGAGGTGGAGGTCCCAGGGCTCCCAAGGCTTCTCGATCGGACTGAGGCGGGCCAACGCTTTCTCGGTGATGCGGACCTTGGAGGCCTGCTTCTCGCTGCGGTTGATCCGAAAGTCGCGTTGGGCCTTGTCTCCGTCTTTGGGATTTCGCCGCTCCTTGGACACTCCGGTGACCGCCCACTGACGCTGGAGACGCTCTCGCTCCTGCAGACGTTCCCGCTCGGCCACATACCCCCCGTACGCCTCCTCGGCGTGGCGACGGGCCGTGGCCTTAGCCTCGAGATAGGCGGCAAATCCCCCGCCATAGGTCGTCGCTCGATGGGACGCCTCGTCGATGTCCACGACCGAGGTAACGATCCGCTCCAAGAACGCCCGGTCGTGGCTCACGACCACCAGACCACCCCGGCGTCCAGAGAGGAAGTGCTCGAGGCGGTCGAGCCCGTCAAAGTCGAGATCGTTGGTTGGCTCGTCGAGGAGGAGAATGTCGTGACGAGAGAGGAGAAGTCCGGCCAACGAGGCACGGGCCCTTTGGCCGCCCGAAAGCGCCGCGGTCGGCAACCCGAGCAGGCGGGCCGGCAGCCCCAGGTCGTTGAGCACGGTTTCGGACCGCGCTTCGAAGTCAGGACCCCCGAGTGACATATAGCGCTCCAGGGCAACCGAGTAGCGATCTTCGGAACCTTGTGCAGCCCCGCCAAGCCCAGCGGCCGCGGCCTCGAGTTCGCTGGTCGCGCCAGCAACTCCGCTCCGACGGCCCAAGAGCTCGAACACCGTCTCGTTATGGTCGGACTCTGACTCCTGCGCGAGGTAGGCGATCGTCGACCCCGGTGGCGTGAGGACGACGCCTCCCGAATCGGGCACTTCGATCCCAGCCAGGACTTGGAGCAGTGTGGACTTGCCGACACCGTTGGGGCCAACGACTCCAACGCGGTGCTCAGGTCCGATGATGAGGTCGACGTCGGTCAGGATTTGGGCCGAGCCGCGCTCCTTCGAGATGCGATGTGCGACGACGGTCGAAGATGAGAAAGAGGAAGGAAGGGGCACGGCGATCTCCAGGTGGACTCGGGCGGTTGGGGCTCGAAGAACGGAGATCAGATGCGCACGAGCGTTATGTTACTTCCTGGGTCAGGTTCTTGGTCGAAGGCGCGGGGACTCATCGGCGCTCGAGGTCGTGCTACCTACGTGCCAAATCGGAATCAACAGCGTCCAAGGCGGACTTCTGATGTCCCGCATAACGGACGGGGGATCCTGGCGGTCAACGCAACAGGAGCGGTCCGATCTGTTCGATCGGCTTACGGAACGCTAATCGTTTGCGGGGTCGATCGTTGAGTTCCGCCGCGACCTTGTCAAGGTACTTGTCGTTGTGCACTGACAGATCGGTGCCTTTGGGGAAGTACTGACGAAGCAGGCCATTGGTGTTCTCGTTCGTTCCTCGCTGCCAAGGCGAGTGCGGATCGCAGAAGAAGATCGCGATGTCGGCGGCGACGGTCACTTGCTTCCAGTCACGCATCTCGACGCCCTGGTCCCACGTGAGCGACCCCCGGAGCAACTTGGGTAGAGTCTTGATCTTCGCCGCGAGAACGGGAGCGAACTGCTCGGGCTTATAACCATTGGGCAGGTGCAACAGCATGGTGTAGCCCGTTGTGCGCTCCACCAGCGTGCCGATCGCCGAAGCGTTCGCTTTGCCGATGATGAGATCACCTTCCCAGTGCCCCGGGACAGCCCGATCGGCGGCCACGGCGGGCCGTTCCGAGACGTTGATCATGTCGGGCAGCACACGGTTCTTGCGCTGGGATCCTTGGCGGTTGGGTTGGCGCAACGCTCGGCCGGTGCGTAGGCATAGCGCCAGGTCACGGCGGAGCGCGCCCCGGGACTGCACGTAGATGGACTGGTAGATGGTCTCGGTTGACACCCACATCTCCGGATCGTCGGGATAGTCGTCGCGTAGGCGCCCGGCGATCTGCTCGGGCGAGTACCGCTTGGCCAGATCGTGCTCCACGCGCGCCCGCAGCGCCAGGTTCGTGGCCAACTTGGCCGGTTTGGGACGAGAGGCGCGTCCATAGGCCAGTGCGTGCGCCGTCGTGGCTCGATCCCGGCCGCTCGGATCACTGTTGCGGGCGAGCTCTCGAGAAATCGTTGAGGGACTGCGGCCCAGGCGCACGGCAATGGATCGGATCGATTCACCGGCGGCCCGTCCCAACGCCACCTCCTCTCGCTCTTCGAACGAGAGATATCGACCTTCGAGACCGCGACCCCGGCGAGGCCGGACCCCACCGGACTCGCGTAGCCAAGCCAAACCACGATGTCGGTACGTACCGGCCAACCACGCAGCATCGGTGAGGAACTCACCGGACTGCCAAGCGGCCCAGAACGGCTGGATCAGGTCAGGCAGCATCTGGTTGGAGAAACGAACGCCCATACAACACCCTCGCATTCATGAGTGTTGCGACCACCGCGAGGACCCAAGGTTCCGCTTACGGACACGTGCCAGACGGTGGACGCCGACAATTCAGTCAAATGCTCTGGGGACCATCTCAGGGGACCATGACGTACGTGCGCTGCACCAGGGGCTGACCCAGACTCGCCAGCACCTTTTCAAGATGTCCGGTCACGACAATGCGCTCGCCGAAGGCGGCATCGTGGGCTTCGGAGGAAGCCCAGCATTGGAAGAAGGTGAACGACAGTTCGTCATCCTGATCTCGGTAGAGATCAAAGGATTCACAGCCGTCGGCCGCTCGCATGCGGTTCCGGCCTTCGATCAGGAGCGGTTCGAGTGTGCTCTGATGACCCGGAGCAGCGTGAAACTCCGTGATGTGCGTGATGCTCATCAGAACGGCACCTCCGTGGCGAGTAGTCCGGTACCCGGTTGGCGGGAGCCAACCGTCAAACAGAAATCAAGAGCATCGAGCTCAAGATGCTCGGGTTGATCGCCGACCCGCCACTGGCCACCGGCGGTACCGGTCAGGGTCAGCGAGAAGGGCCGGCCGTGACGGTGACCCCATTCGGCCACCACATCGTCGACCAAGCGCCCGTCATGCGGTGCCGTCAGCACCATCGCCTTCCCGGTGGCCCGGCTGATGTCGAGTCGATGCATCCACACGTCGCGTGTAAAGATCTTGTCGACCAGGAAGCCGAAACGCCACTTCTCGGTATCGAACGGTGGATCCTGCTTCATGCGGACGATGTGACGGACCAGAGCCGGTGTCCGACGACGGGCTTTCACCGCCTTAGGAGCCACCGACGCGAGACGGCTGACAATCGCCTCGGGCGTCATGGACGCGCGGTCGCCGACCTGCGTCGCGGTCATGGCATCGATCATCTTCCCCCCTGATCTCTTGGCGGCCGCTCGGAAGTCGTGGGCGAACTGGCGCATGGATGCTTGTGCCTCGGCCATGCCGAGCACGTGGGAGGCCATGGCCCGCACGTCCCAGAGCTCGCACACCGTGGGCTGTCGCCAATCCTCCGCCGACAGGCTCCCCAACTGCTCGATCATGCGGACGAACTCGGTCTCGGCCAACCACATGGCTTCGGTGTGCCCCAAGGGAGTGTCGATCGTCTTGCCGGCCGTTGCTGCTTCCATAGGATCACCTCAGCTTTCCGAACAGTGTCAGGAGTATCGCGTCATATTCGGCTAAGGTCAAGGGGTGGCTGACAAGACCGCCGCCCCGCCCCGTCGAGATCGCCGCTACGCGCGCCATCAGGCCACCAAGCGCGAGATCCTCGACACCGCCTGGAAGATGGTGCGCGATGACGGGGTCAACGCCCTCTCCTTGCGGGCGCTGGCCCGCGCCGTCGATATGGAGCCCCAATCGCTCTATACGTACTTCGCTTCGAAGCATTCGGTGTACGACCACCTCTTCGCCGACGGCAACCGCCAACTCTTGGCCCGCTTCGACCTGCTCGCGGTCAGCGACGACCCCCGCCACGCCTTGCAGGCCGTTGCCCGCCTCTTTGTGACCTTCGCCGGAGAAGATCAGGCGCGTTACGAATTACTCTTCCTGCGCACGATCCCGGAGTTCGAGCCATCACCCGAGTCCTATGCTGTTGCCGTCGAGGTCTTCAACCGGGCTCGCTCCATCCTCACCGGTGTGGGACTCAATGATCCGGAGGACTTTGATCTCTGGACGGCACTCGTTTCCGGACTGTCGAGCCAGCAGCTGGCCAATGATCCCGGCGGTGATCGCTACATCAGGCTCATCGATAACGCAGTAGCGATGTTCTCAGAGCACGTGTTCGGGCGCTAGATCGTGAGCGGACAAACCTTCGGGTCTGCCCAGACTTCGGTTGACTAACTGACCTGCCCCCCAGCTTGGTTACCTAAATGAAGTGAATATCGGGCCTTAACCGAAAGGCTGTCCGATATCCCAAGACCGTTCCCGGCCGCGTTCCGCCGCGACGTCGGCAACGTGGGTCAAAAGAACTCCCGAAGCTATTGAGGGCCAGCGGTGGATCCCTTGCGGACACCCAAACTCGACCCTCTGGGATGAGCTGGGCAGTGCCGTATCCGGTTCCCCTATCGGTGAGGACCAAACGCTGTCCAAGACGATCCAAATCGATTCGTAGGTCGTTCGGCTTGATGTAATCATTGGCGGACCAGAAGCCACTTGAGCGCAGAGTCAGAGTCGGCTCGCGGGGCCAGCGACTTCGGCGGACGGCTGTGAGGGGCGCGCCACGAGTCGGCGAAGGTGAACCTCCACAGCCACATTTCGCTCGACTTCTGGGGGCACCTGCGATCCTTGAAAGTGGACTCAATCGCAATGGCCGTCACCCCGGCAACGACGCTCACTATTCCGTCGTGACCACCGGTCGCATCGGGGAAGTTCCGCACGCCGTGGTCTGCATGCGATGGGAGTATTTCAAGGTCAGGGCAACTGTGTGCTGCTGTTTTGCGAGCGTGAGCTGGCGCTGGCTACCGGCTACACCGCGTCGGTGGACGTGACGAACATACTGTCCGCCGTCGCAGGCGGTGGCCATCAGACCAAAAGACGCAAGTGCGACGATCACGATGGCGGTCCGGGAACGTCGTGCACGCCGTTGTCCGAGGGCTGCGAAGCGGAGCATTTCCAAGGGATTGGTCATGCTGTCTCCGCCTGGAGCACCTCGGCGACGGGTCGACGTGCGCCGATGCGGGTGGGGATGGCGGTGAGCACACCGATGACGAGCAGCGTCATGACGACCATCGCCACAAGCCACAGCGCAGAGGGAAGAGTCGTCGTACCGCCGCCACTCCTGGCGCCGTCGTAGATGCTGATCCCGCCTGGGATGCCGAGCAACGCTCCGAGGAGTGCCGGCGGCAAGAAGGCCACGGACAGGCCGGTGGTGGTTTGCTCTGGTGTAGCTCCGAGCGCTCGGGCGAGGGCGGCGGGGTGCCGTGCTTCGAGCGCCGTCGTCCAGGCGATGAAGACGGCGTTGACGGCAGCGAGGACGATGAGCATGACCGAGATGATGGTGGTCGCCTGGATCACCTGGGGACCGAGGGACCAGGTCGCTGACCTCGCGTGGATGATCAGGACGGCGACGAGACCGCTCGTGGTGACGGCGACGCTGAACACGCTGAGGAGCAGTCGTCGCGGTCGGCGAACGACAAGTCGCGCGCCGAGGAGGAGGGTTGCCGGCAGATGCGCCGACAGGCTGATCACCGCTGCACTGCGCCGAGGCGGCCGGGCCGAGTCTTCGAGCGCGGCGACCGTGCTTTGACGAGCGGCACGGATGGCGGGCACGAACGTCGCCACGATCGCCACCGCGAACGCCACTGCGACCACCAAGGCGACGGTGGCCCCAGTGAGCGACGGGGCGCTCGCGGCACCGAGGAGGCCCGCTCCCGGCCCGTCGATCAAGGGCGCCACCAGCCATCCGACTAGTAGCCCCACTCCGGCCGCGCACAGGCCGACGAGCACGTGTTCGAAGAGGAGCACGACGGCAACGAACCGCGGCGTACCCCCGACCGCCTTCAACAGGCCCACCCGGCGCGTCTGTTCGGCCATGCGACCACCGACGAGCACGGCCACGCTCGTGACCGCCAAGAGCGCGAGCAGCCAGCTTCCCGTAAAGAGGACCTTTTGCACCTTGGCGATCACCTGCGCGTCCCCGTCGCGGATGTCTTGCCAGGAGTACAGTGTCGGAGCGCTCGATGAGGCGCTGGCGTCGTAGCGGTTGACGAACGTGCGTGCCTCGGCTGGGTCGTTGAGTTTCAGGTTCAAGAGATAGGCCTCGGGTCCGGAGCTTCCCGCAATTTGCTCCGCGTCCGCGTCCGCTTCAGTCGCCCAGACGAGGCCGGGGTTGTAGGAACCGATGTTCCCCACCAGGAAGCAACCAATGGGACGGCCACAGGTGCCCGGGTAGGCCGGAATCGCAGCGGTGACCGCCGTGCCCACCACCCGAAACGCCGTTCCACCGAGCCTCAGCGAATCGCCGACATGGATACCGAATGCGCTGGCGAACGCTGCCTCAACGACCACCCCGCCGGGCCGCACCCAGGTGCCTTGCATCAGCCTTGGATGATCGACTGGCGAGGACCTCGAGTTCCGGCCTTCAACCTCGGCGCTTCCGGTGGTGTGCCCTATCTGGAGCAAGGTCCACGTGACGGGATACGGCCCGCTGTGCGCAACCACGCCCGAGGCGTGCTCAAGGGGAAGGAGCGGGGTAGCCGCTGCCTCGCCGGCCCCCGCCCGAGGGGTATTCGAGCCGCCTGGCTTGACACTTGCTGTTGGCCCAGAGGCATTCGAATTGCCTGGGAAGACCGACGCGACGACGTCCGGTCCGTTGGTCACCGCTCGGGTCCTCGCGTAAGGGTTGTCCGTCGTGCCTCGAAGCGAGAGGCCGAGGGTCAACGTGGCGGCCCCCGCCGCTATCGCGAGTAGCAGGAGCACCGCCTGAGCTGGCCGGTAACGGAGGTCCTTCACCGCCAGGCGGTAGACGAGGAGCAGGCGCCCCATAGCTCAGCCCCCTAGTCCGGCGAGGTCGGCAAGGTTTCCCCGCGTGCCGTCAGCGAGATGGGTCTCGTCGACGAAGGCACCGTCACGCATCGAGATCAGCCGGTCCGCCGTCGCCGCGATCCGCTCGTCGTGGGTGACGATCACGAGCGTGAGGCCAGCGGCGTGCAGAGCCTCGAATAGCCGCAGTACCTCCAGGGTGGCGGTACTGTCCAGGTTGCCGGTCGGCTCGTCCGCCAGCACCAGCTGCGGCTCGTTGGCCAGCGCCCGGGCAATCGCCACTCGTTGACGCTGGCCGCCCGAGAGTGCCGAAGGCAGATGATCAGCCCGCGCCGCGAGTCCCACTTGGTCGAGAAGCTGCCGGGCGCGCCGTCGAGCCTCACCCGGTGAGCGCCCGGCCAGGAGCGCGGGTAGCTCGACGTTCTCTTGTGCCGTCAGCTCGTCCATGAGGTGGTACGCCTGGAAGACGAAGCCGACCTCGTAGCGACGAAGCCGGGCGAGCGCCCGCTCGGAGAGCCGGTCGACTCGCCGTCCTGCCATCCACAGCTCGCCCGCGCTCGGCCGGTCGAGCCCGCCGAGTAGGTGGAGCAGCGTCGACTTCCCACAACCGCTCGGCCCCATGATCGACAGCGTCTCGCCGCGTGCGACCTCCAAATCGACCGCATCGACGGCTCGCACCAGCCCCTCGCCGCTGCCGTATTCTTTGCGCAGCCCTCGGGCGCGCACCAGCGCCTTCTCCGACTCGCCCATTACTTGCTCCTTCGATCGGTCCAGATTCGTTCGCAGGCCTCCAGCCAGCGCAGGTCGGCCTGGAGACGAAGCGCGATGCCTTCGAGCAGCAACCCGGCGTCGGAATGATCCGGTTCGGCCATCGCCGCACGCTCCACCTCTCGCAGCCGCCGCAGTAGCTCTCTGCGCTGCATGTCAACAATGCCGATCGGGTCAGCCAACCCCGCGGCCGCCGCGGCGATGAGCTTCAGGTGGAACTCGGCCAGGTCGGGCTTCGGCCAGCTCACCTCACTCAGCCACTCGGTCACTCGCTCCTGGCCAGCCGGTGTGAGTTCGTAGACTTTGCGATCCGCCGATGAAGCCCCCGCTAACTGGCGCGTGATGAGGCCCACCTTCTCCAACCGGCCAAGGGTGACGTAGATCTGGCCATCGTTTATCGCCTCGCCCAAGGGGCCGAGCGCCCGGTCGAGACGGAAGCGGAGCTGCGAGCCCTGTGAGGGTTCCTTCGCCAGCATCGCCAGCACCACTTCCTGCTGCACTAGATCTCCGATCTAACCGTTAGGACTACCATAACGGTTATGTACTGGGGGAATCAAGTCACTCTGGATTTAGATGTGCGCAAGCCTCTGCCGTGTTGATCGAGGCGAACTGTCCCGTCACCCGCGCCGTATCGAGCGCTTGAACCGGCGCGACCACCGAAGGCTGTCGAGCGAGACGCGCAGTGTCCCGCACACGGATCGCTGACCGGGCATGGTGGATGAACTCCGCAAGGAAAGGACGCCGAGTACGGCACTTCTGGATCAGCAGCCGGGACATCTTGGTCGAGCATTCGGGGCGGTTTGGCCCCGGCCTTGTTCCTATCTGGTTGTCTCTCGGGTAGATCTCGACTTGTCGGGCGTGGGTGAGGGAGTGGCCAGGATTTGGCGTGTGTGTCGTAGGAGTTCCCGAAGAGCCGGGGTGTCTGTGGTCGCCCAGATGAAGGCCAGGACGGCGAGCGCTGTTGAGTCGTGGAGGGGCAGAGCTTTCAGCCGGTCGGCGTGGTTTGCAGCCATGGACTCGGTAAGGATGGCGATGCCGAGTCCGCGGGCGGACAGGTCGGCGACTGCTCCGGGTGCGCTGGCTTGGAGGGCGATGTAGGGATGTATGCCTTTGCGTGCGCAGGCTTGGTCGAAGACGGCCCGAACCCCGGTTCCCTTCGGCATGCTCACAATCGGATGGGCACTGATTTCGGCGAGGGAGATCCGGTGCCGTTTGGCCAGAGGGTGGTTGAACGGGACGGCGGCAACCAGTTGTTCGCTGACGAGGGGGAGCGATTCGAACTCGGGGGGTGGCGAGTCAGCAGTTCCGATCAACGCCAGGTGGATCTCGCCGGATCGGACCCGCTCGACGAGTCGGTCAGAGCTGTCCTCGATCAGAGTGATCTCGATGCCCGGATGGGCAACGTGGAACGACGCCAGGACGTCGAACAGTGGGGCGACGGTGCAAGCCGTGACCATCCCGACCGTGAGGCGGCCTCTGATCAGCCCATTGATTTCGTCGACGGCTTGGCGCATGGCGTCAACAGAGAGCAGTGCGGCCCGGGCATGCGCGAGCGCCGCCGACCCTGCGGTGGTGAGGGTGGCGTGGCGGCCGGAGCGGTCGATAAGCGTGGCACCGAGATCGGTCTCGAGTTGGCGGATCTGGGCGCTGACCCCGGACTGGCTGATGTGTACACGTTCCGCAGCGCGGGTGAAGTTCGCTTCCTCGGCTACCGCCACGAGGTACTCGAGTTGCCTCAGTTCCATGACTGTAGATTCTAGACACCAGTAGCACGATCTGTTGGACTTATTGACTGACGGGGCGCAGACTGGATTCAGGAAACACCCAGCCATAGGGAGAAACTTCGTGTCGACCCAGGAACTAGCCCACAAGCCCGAAGATCTGACCCGGCTTTTCGTCGAGCGGGCGAACGCAGGCGATGCGGCAGGGGTAGCGGCCCTCTACGAGCAAGACGCTGTCATGGCCTATCCTCCCGGTGGGATTACCGTGGGTCGCGACGCTATCCACACGCTGTGGGAGAAGATCCTGCTCAGCGGGCCCCACTTCGAGCAGGAGTCACCGCTGCCGACTCTGATCAGCGGCGACATCGCCCTGACCTCCACACCGCCGAGAGACGCTGCCGGTGCTCGCGCCCAAGTATGTCGTCGGCAAGGCGACGGCACCTGGCTACGCCTGCTCGACCAGCCCGAATTCGTCTCGCTGGCCAGAGCTATCCCGTAAATCCCTCAAAGGAGAGCCGTGCATCTGCGAGTACTGGCCATAAACACCTGGAACACGACAGGCGATCCTCGTCGTGTCGAGCTGATCAATGGTGTCCCGTGTAAACTTTCCTGGACAGATTGGCCCGCCAATAGGGTTTAGCCGGGACTCGCCAAGTAGGTATGAATGGGTGGCGTGAGCCCAAGGGCCTCGTGTCGGCGGATCCGGTTGTAGATCTCGCAATAGATGGCGATCTCGTCGACCAAATGCTGCCCGTTGGAGATTTCGTTGCGATAGAGGTGTTCGTACTTGAGCGACTGGTTAAAGCGCTCGACCACTCCGTTGGTCTCAGGGGCGTAGTGCCGGGTGCGGACGTGGCGGAGCTCGGGATGGCTGGCGATGAAGACGGCGAACTTGGCCGACTTGTAGCAGGGCCCGTTGTCGGTGACCACGATCACCGGCGTGATCTCACCGGTCTCGAGATCAGTGCAGTCCTCGAGCAGTGTCTTTCCCATCATCGCCTCGGCTGAGCGAATGGCGGACTCGAGGGCGGTGATGGCATCTCGTGCGGCGATGCGGGTGGACACCGTGGCTGAAAAGCAGACCTTGGCGTAGTAGTCGGTCACCGGAGCGATCCACCACACCGAACCCGAGGTGATCTCCATTCTGGTGAAGTCGGTCTGCCACACGCGGTTGCGCCGTGTCGGTGCGTTCACAAAGGCCTTCTTGCGGGCTGCAGCGAGTTCTCGGCGTTCGGCATGATATCGAGCTGGCTGGAGGAGACCTTGGCGTTTAAGGGCTCGATAGATCGAGCTCTGTGACACCGAGACGCCGTCGGCGCGAACATGGCCCAGATCTTGCGATGGCCCCATGCGGAGTACTTGTTCGCTTGTTCGGCCGCCGGTGCGGCGATCTCATCGACCACCGGCGCGGGCCATCGACCGACTTCACGGCCGGCGAGGTGCGCATTGCGCCAGTAGTAGTAGGTCGAGCGCGGGATCCCGAGGCGCCAACAGAAGCGCTCGACTGTCATGTTCCCCTCGATGCGGATCTCTTCTAGGTCCACGAACCCCGGTAGGGAACCCCCCCTTTTCGCCAAGTCCGAAGCTCGACGTAAGCCTCGCCCAGGGCGCTAGTGAGTTCTACAACTTGTTCTTCGAGTTCGCTCTCACGTTTGGAGCCACTCTTGCGGGGGTTCTCGCCCCGGTCGAGAGCTTCTCGACCGGCTTCGGTGAACTGTTTGAGCCACTTTGAAATCGTGGTCTGCGATAACTCCAACCGACGTCCAGCTTCAACTTGGCTCATGTCGCCCTTGAGGACGCTCATCACCACAGAAACCTTTTCGTCGGTGCTTCGAAATGGCTTTCTTCCCACGTCCCACCTTGTCAGAGTTCTATTACTTATTTGTGTCCAACAAAGTCTGACCCGCGACACAGCACGTACGCCTACGCCTACAACGGCGACGGACTGCGCATGAGCAAGACCACTGGGAGCACCACCAGAGTTACACCTACGACACCTTCGGTTCGGTTCCCTTGCTTCTCCAAGAAGGCTCCACCAGCTTCATCTACGGGCTGGGGGGTACGGTCGTCGAGCAAGAATTTCGACTACCCCGATATTCTACGTCAGTGACGCAGTCGATCGACACAGTGGCTCTTGAATCTGAGCGGCTCGGTGGTCAGTTCCTACGCCTACAGCACCTTTGGGAACTGAACCGTCCTGGGTTTGATGGAGGCTCCCGTATATTACTCCGACCAATTCTCGATCGGTTTTCTTGGCGGCATAACCGCCTCAAACTCTGCGGTGAGCGTAGTCGACAGACTGTGGACAGGCTTGTGTCTAATCAATGCACCCAGGACAGGGTCGCCAGTTCTACGTCTTCCACTTCTTTCATGGGTCCTGTCCGGCACCCGCATCAGCTCGCTCTCTAGGTAGCGTCCACCGATGGCGCAGGGCAATCGCCGGTAAGGGTTGCCGCACACTGCCACGTACTCCAAGGCGCGGTTCCGACAACTGCAACCTCCTCGCCATAGCGAATCGAGGTGAATTGCGATCCTGGTGCCGGAGTGTTACTCGATCAACCCTTCGAGCGTGGTGTCTCGGCGCCAGCGCGCCATCGCGAGACGGTCGAGGGACCATGTCGTCCGCCTGTGTGACGCCACCTGCGAGCCGACGATCATGCGCGAGAGAAGGCATCGGTGATGAGAGTAGGTGTAGGCGAACCCCGACCAGGTAGCCACGTAGGTCTAGATCGCTGACCCAGAGGCGGTTTGAAGCCTCCGCCAGGAGGCGCGCCTTGACGAGATCGGGATGCGCGCTCCGCCAGGGGTCTGCTTTCGTCGTCTTGCGTTTCTCGCCTCGGCGCAGCCCTACGTGCCGGCGTGTCCATGAAACGAGCCACCTGGTCTCGTCGAGGTCGCGGCCGGCCCGCTGGACGGCCCGCCAGAGTTTGCGGACTCCATAGACCCGAGTAGTTGGCCGCCCAGAGGGCCGTCAGCATCGGGACCATGAGGGCGTCACGGGGAGCCCGGGCCGAGATCGCCGGCCCTTGGCGGCGTAGTAGGCGCTGTGGCCACCTGCAGTCCCTGGAGACGGGCTCGACCCCGAGCTCCTCTCGGTTCTCGTCGACGAACCGATGATCACTTCGATGGGCGGTCGAGCTCCGCCCGGTCGAATTATGCCGAGGCCCGGCGCACGATCTGTTGACCGCTTGAACTCCTCGCTCTCCCGCTCCAGCTCCTTGAGCTTGGTCCGTTCGTCGGTGCTCAGCCCGGGCCGCCGACCGGCGCCGGCCTGCTGCCGTTGACCGAGCCCCGAATCGACTCGGGATGGACCCCGAGCCTTCTGCCGATCTCGGTCAGGCCGCCCTCGGTGGGGGTCGCGCTCACGGCGCCGCTCGAGGACCATTTCGACGGCCCGCTCTCGCAACTCCTGGGATATGGCTTGTTCCTTGCACAGACTCCATCCTCTCTCTGAAAGATGGAGCCTCCACAATTCCCAGCACGGTTCAGACCTCGTCCACAGGTGGCACGCTATCCACCCCCATCCGGCTTCGCGGGTGGATACGCCGACTCCGAAACAGGTTTCTTGTACCTCATCAACCGCTACTACGACCCGGTCACTGGTGAGTTCATCACAGTGGACCCCCTGTATGGGGGGACGTCGAACCCACCGCAGTCTGGGCCTGGCTCGGGCTCGGGGTCCCAACCGATCAGCATCTATCAACTGGTTCTTGGTGCACCGACCAGCATGCAGTTCAACGGCGGAGACCCGGCCGCCGGGCTCCCCGCAAACTCGGGGGACACCACGGGCGCCGTTGCCTACCCCAACGTCTCAGGGCTCTCCGACGTCGCACTCGCCGTACTGAGTTCGATCAATGGGCTACCCGAGACCAACCCGGGACCCCCGAACCCCAGCTACGTCGGAGCGGGGTTCTTTTCACCGAATAGCGTGAGTTCCTCCGGGAGTCCTTATGCGTACGTGGCCGGAGATCCCGTCAACGGGGTTGATCCTGGCGGCGAGCTCGATTCAGATGACGTCTGGAACATCATTGTGATTGTATTGTCATCCATATCCGGCTGGGGAGGCTTCGGTGGTGGCACACCTAACCAGAACGCCTTCTCCAACTATGCATCTGCCCAAGTCAAGAAAGTTTCCGAAGAGCTTCTAGAGGAGATTAAGAAGAGTCCAGGAAAAATTCCTGAGATCTTCAAGAACTTGTTCGAAGAAGCGTGGTTGTTAGGTCATGGTTGGACGCAAGTATCCTTCTTGGGTTCGCTTCTATCCATTGCCAGGGTTGCAGGCGATGTTGCAGAGGCCTGATACTTGAATGCACAGAATGCAGGCGATACGCGCGTCGATTGGCAGCATTGATGGCTTGAGCACCAAGAACGAATCGAATTCAGCTCGGATCAAATCTAGACTTTGTCCGGCCCCGCGATTCGGGGGAATCTATAAGAATTCGTTGTTTTGAATTCCTTGTTCTACCCTTGTCGAATGAGACGGTCTCACGACGCGAAGTGGAAGCCCACTCCTTGGTGGGGGAAAAAAATGAATAATTGGTCTGATCGTGTGACCCAACGGTTGGACCCGAATCCTGAGATGGGATTGAATGCCAATCAGGCTGTACTAAGACATAGTCTACGCAAAGGTGGTCCTGACTCACCGCGCGCTGTCGATGCGATGATCGCAGTAGCTGATCAGCTCAAGATGCTACAGCGGTACGGCGAAGAAGTATTGCTCCGAGAGCAAATTGTTGAAGTCTTACACAGTCACTTTGAGCCGAACCACGAGCACATGCTGAGAGCGGAATTGAGGTTGGGAATGTGCCTCGTGGATCTAGAGAGAGCAGAAGATGCCGAACCATTATTGGCCCATGTCGTTGAGGAAGGTGAGAATTCACCCGGAGTGATGTCACTTGAGGTACGTGAAGCAATGATCGGACTTTCCGTCGTGCATGGAAAAGCTCGTCGACTCGTCCCTGCTCGTCAACTTCTCGAACGAGTTCTCTCTGATTTCGAGTTGCATGGTCAATCAGAAAGTGCTGCTGCGATGGACCTTTCCATGTACCTGGCGACAATCCTGTTCAGACTCGACGAACTGGAGGATGCAACCCTCCTCTATCGACATATCCTCGATGTCCGCGGCCGCACACTTGGATCAGATGACCCGGAGACTCTCGATTCACTTGAGTCTCTCGTTTACGTTCTCAAACACTCCGATCACCTTGCTGAAGCAAAGGTGTTAGCAATCAGTCTGCTTGAGAGGCGAATTCGGAGATTTGGTCAACAGCATTCTGAGACCTCGAAGGCGCGCGAACTATTGGCATCTGTGGACGCTCCTGATGCGTGATCGCTCAAGAATACTCAGGCATAAAGGCGTAGACGGAAATGCCATCTCGTCAGCTGCGGCGACGTAGCCGAGGGCGGGAGCTTAGCGAATCGAGAACACTCTGGTCGTGAGCCTCGGTCTCTCGCAACCCCCGCCCCTCGTTCCGCCCCCTCCCCGTTTCTCGGGTGGTGGCGCCGGTCGCCGTGCCGCCCCTTCTCTCGCCGTGCCGCTTTGCTCCGTGGCCTCCGTGCGTGGCGGTTTGGTGCCGCCTCGCTGTCGTGGCCCCTCTCTCCCCCCTGTGCTTTTATTGGCGCCCCCGGAAGGATTCGAACTTTCGCACACGGTTTAGGAAAGCGAAAAGACGCCGGAAACGACGGAACCGGACAGTACCCAACCGGACGTTTTCCGCAGGTCAGCGCGGCCATGACGGAAGGGGACGGAAGCAACCGGATCCGGATGGTTCCCGAGTTGTAGGGACGTTTGTAGGGACACATTGACATACGGTTTCCGAACCGACGTTCACTCGCCGCAGCCCCGAATGTGCTCGAGAGGGACATGCGCGAGTGCGAGGCCTCGGGCATGACCGTAGCCGTTCGATCAGGCGTTCCCGTCCCCCGTGGGGCCCATTGGGAAGGTTGCCGCACGTCACCATCGATCCCATGCTCAGCCTGGCCTGGGCGCGTTCACTCTCCAATCGAATAGGAAACGCGTTGAATCGGCCCGATTCAACGTGGGCTATAGCGTCGGAGGAACACAGGGATCGCCGCCGACTCCGCGGTCTGGCTCGTAAAGCGCAGGCGGTGGGACGGCGTGTGGGGGATTGTCCGACTGACTCACTCTTGGGTGAGATCGAGATCCTGATGACCTATCGTTGAGCTGCCGCTGCTCGTTGTTTTTCGAACACATGTTCGCTACCATAAGGTCAGGCAGAACGCCACATGACATCGGAACGCACAACCAGGCAGGAACGAATCGACCCCCGGCTCCGGCAGGCCGGGTGGAACGTAGTGCCATTCAGCGGCCCGGATCCGAGTCAATACGAGCGGTCTGCTGTCGAGGAGTTCGAGACCACCAACGGCCCGGCTGACTACGCGCTCTGCGATCGCGGGAGTGCCCTCGGCGTCGTCGAGGCCAAGAAGCTGACGCTCGGCCCGCAGGGCGTCCTGGCCCAGGCTGAGCGCTACGCGAAGGGCATCGATCAGCAGCCGCGGTACCAGGGCGAGTTCGGCGTGCCGTTCCTGTACTCGACCAACGGCGAGGAGATCTGGTTCCACGACGTCCGCCACGAGCTGAACCGCTCCCGGCGAGTCTCCGCTTTCCACACGCCCAAGGCTCTGCACGAGATGCTGACCCGCGACCTCGACGCCGAGCTCGCTCGACTGTCGCAGCATGCCGTGGAACCAGATGCTTCGTGCCGTACCAAGTCGAGGCCAACACTGCGATCGAGCAGGCCATTCGCGAGCGCAAGCGCAAGATGCTGGTGACCATGGCCACCGGCACCGGCAAGACGCTGACGATGGTCAACGAGATCTACCGGCTGATGAAGTCCGGCGTCGCTCGCCGGGTCCTGTTCCTCGTCGACCGCCGGGCGCTGGCCGCCCAGGCTGTCCGGGCCTTCGCCTCGTTCGAGGCCGAGCCCGGTCTCAAGTTCGACAAGATCTACCCGGTCTACTCCCAGCGCTTCCAGCAGGCTGACTGTCGAGGACGAGGCAATTCGGACCCGAACGTCATGCCGAACTCGCTGCTCACTGATCCGAAGCTCGGCGACGCGTTCGTCTACGTCTGCACCATCCAGCGGATGACCATCAACCTGTTCGGCCGGAGGCCATTCCGTACTTGGGCGACGAGGACGTCGACGACGATGCCGAACCAGCTCGACATCCCGATCCACGCCTTCGACCTGATCGTCGCCGACGAGTGCCACCGCGGCTACTCGCCAAGGAGATGTCGGTCTGGCGCGAGACGCTCGACCACTTCGACGCCATCAAGGTCGGCCTGACCGCCACGCCGGCCGCGCACACCATGGCCTACTTCGAGAACCTGGTCTACCGCTACGAGTACGAGCGGGCCGTCCGCGAGGGCTACCTCGTCGACTACGACGTGGTCACGGGTCAACTCGCGACGTGCGCATGAACGGCGTGTTCCTCAAGAAGGGGAGCAGGTCGATCAGGTCGACCCGGAGACCGGCCCCGGCAGCTCGACCTGCTGGAAGACGAGCGCGCCTTCGACGCCACGAAGGTCGAGCGCAAGATCACGGCCCCGACTCCAACCGCAAGATCCTGGAAGAGATCAAGCGCTACGCCGAGGAGCACGAGCAGGAGTCCGGACGCTTCCCCAAGACCCTGATCTTCGCCGTCAACGACCTGCCGCACACCTCGCACGCCGACCAGCTCGTCGACCAGGCCCGCGACATCTTCGGCCGCGGCGAAGCGTTCGTCGCCAAGATCACCGGCCGCGTCGACCGGCCGCTGCAGCGCATCCGCGAGTTCCGCAACCGCCCGAACCCCGGTCGTCGTGACCGTCGACCTGCTGACGACCGGCGTCGACATCCCCGACCTGGAGTTCATCGTCTTCCTGCGCCCGGTCAAGTCCCGCATCCTGTTCGAGCAGATGCTCGGCCGCGGCACCCGCAAGGGCGAGAAGTTCCCGGACAAGTCCCACTTCGTCGTCTTCGACTGCTTCGACGGCACGCTGCTGGAGTACTTCCGCAACACCACCGGCATGACGGTCGAGCCACCCGACGGCGACGGCAAGACGAACGCCAGATCATCGAGGAGATCTGGCAGAACCGGGACCGCGACTACAACACCCGGCGCCTGGTCAAGCGGCTGCAGCGCATCGACAAGCAGATGTGCGGCGAGGCCCGAGCTTGTTCGCTCGCTTCATTCCGGACGGCGACTCGGCCGCTTCGCCGAGGACCTGCCGGCCCCTGCGCGAGTCGTTCGACGACATGATGCGCATTCTGCGCGACCCGGACTTCCAGCAGCTTCTGCTCGACTACCCGCGGCCACATCGCACGTTCGTCGTCGCGCCGACGGTCACCGACGAGGTCGAGTCGCGAGTGGCTGATCAAGGCCGGTACGGGCAGGAGTACAAGCCCGACGACTACCTGGAAGCTCTTCGCCGCAGTTCGTCCAGGAGCACCAAGACGAGATCGAGGCGCTGTCCATCCTGCTGTCGCATCCCGAGCGCTGGGGCGCGGAGCACTGAGGGAGTTGCGCGAGGCGCTCCTCAAGCCCCCGAGCACTTCACCGAGGCCAACCTCCAGCGGGCCTTCAATGGCACACCACAAGGCCCTGGTCGACATCATCTCCATGGTCAAGCGTGCCGCGTTCGAGACCTCGCCGCTGCTCACCGCCGAGGAGCGGGTCAACGAGGCGGTCGGCGCGTGGTTGGTGACCGCACGCTCACTACCGAGCAGGCCAAGTGGATGGAGTACATCCGCCAGCATCTGGTGCCAACCTCTCGATCGAGCGAGAGGACTTCGAGGTCGTGCCGGTGCTGTCCGACCGCGGTGGGTGGGGCGGGCCAACCGTGTCTTCGACGGACAGCTGGCCGAGCTGCTTGGCCAGCTGAACAAGGAGCTGGTAGCCGCATGACCGACGTCGTTGTCGCAAACTCTGGGGCTTCTGCCACACCCTGCGCCACGACGGCGTCGACTACGGCGACTACATCGAGCAGCTCACCTACCTGCTGTTCCTCAAGATGGCCGACGAGCGTGGCATCGAACTGCCGGAACATGCCGACTGGCCGTACCTGCGCAAGCAGAGTGGTACCGACCTGCTCGACACCTACGTCGAGGCGCTTCGCATCCTCGGAAGCAGCCCGGCATCCTCGGCGACATCTTTGGCGGCGCTCAGAGCCGCTTCACCAACCCGGTCAACCTGCACAAGCTCGTCGGTCTCATCGACGAGACCGAGTGGACCGCGCTCGACGTCGACGTCAAGGCTGCGGCCTTCGAGGGCCTGCTGGAGAAGGCGGCAGCCGAGGGCAAGAAGGGCGCTGGCCAGTACTTCACGCCCCGGCTCCTCATCCAGATCATGGTCCGCTGCATGAAGCCCGACCCGCGAGCCAGCAAGAACTTCGCGATCGATGACCCGGCCTGCGGCACCGGCGGCTTCCTCGTCGCGGCCTACGAGTGGCTCAAGGACGAGACCGGCGGGCGCTTGACCGCGACACCGCCAGAGGGTTCGCAAGAAGACCTACTTCGGGCAGGAGCTGGTTGCACGGCCGCGTCGGCTGGCGCTGATGAATCTGTACCTGCACCAGGTCGAGCCGCACATCGCGCTCGGCTGACTCGATCTACGAGGTGCCGCCAGGTCAGCGCTACGACGTCATCCTCACCAACCCGCCGTTCGGCACGAAAGGTGCGAACCAGGCACCCGACCGCGATGACTTCGTCGTCCAGACCAGCAACAAGCAGCTCAACTTCATTCAGCACGTGCTGACCATCCTCAAGCCCGGTGGCCGGGCCGCGATCGTCGTTCCGGACAACGTGCTGTTCGCCCAACAAGCCGGCGAGGTCTTCCAAGTCCTCATGGAGGACTGCGACGTCCACACTGTCCTGCGCTGCCCGCGTGGCACTTTCAGTCCGTACACCGAAGGCACCAAAACCAACGTCATCTTCTTCACGAAGGGTCGGCCGACCGAGCAACTTGGATCTACGACGCCCGGGCCAACGTTCCGAAGATCACAAGAAGAGCCGTCCGCTGACGCCGGAGCACTTCGCCGAGTTCGAGCTGTGCTTCGGCGACGACCCTAACGGCCGGAGCAAGCGGAAGAAAGCGATTCCGACGATGGTCGCTGGCGCGTTTCACATCGACGAAGATCAAGGAGCATCACTACAAGCTCGACGCTTTCAAGTGGCTTCGCGACGAAGAAGTCGACGACCCCGACGAGCTGCCAGAGCCAGAAGAGCTGATCACTGAAGCGATGGAGGAACTGCAGCTCGCTCTCGACGACCTTCTAGACCTGCAAGGCCTGTTGGATTCCGGCGGAGGACAAACGTGAGCATGTCACCGGGTTGGCCCGTGGCTCGCCTTGGTGACCTCATCGATGCCAAGTACGGAAAGGCGCTTCCAGAGGCCAAGCGAACCGGTGGTTCGGTGCCCGTATACGGATCCAACGGCGAAATCGGACGCCATGGATCGGCGATGACTGTGGGTCCGACAATCATTATCGGTCGGAAGGGTAGCTCCGGAAAAGTCAATTTCTCGTCTGTTCCTTGCTGGCCCATTGATACGACCTACTACATCGATGAAGGTGGCCCGTACTCTATTGAGTTCTTAGACTGGCTCCTCCGCTCACTGGGACTGACTGATCTCGACCGCTCCACGGCGATTCCGGGACTCAATCGAGAACAGCTCTATGACATCGTCGTTCCGGTTCCCTCTCCAAGAGAACAAGAACGCATCACCCAAATGCTTTCAGGAGGGACGAGGCTGAGTTCCAGCGCGTCGTCACACATTTCGTCAGCCCGTGGAGCGATCGAACGGTTCAGTCAAGTTGTTCTGAGTGCGGCATGTTCCGGACGCCTCACGGCTGATTGGCGCGAATCCCACCCCGACGCACTGACAGTTGCCCAGGCTATTGATGAATTGAAGAGAACTCGTAGAGGAAGAGGACGGGTCCAGAAGGAACAGCCAGTTGAGCTGTCTATTGGGGAACTGCCGGATACGTACATCATCTCTTCCGTTGGGGAATGCGCGCGCGTCATCGAATACGGGACTTCGCAGCGATGTGGGCCAGATTCCGGGTCGGACGTGCCGGTTCTCCGGATGGGCAATATTCAGAATGGATCGCTGGATCTCAGGGACCTGAAGTATTGCCCCCTGGATAACGAGCTTGAGCGGCTATTCCTCGACGACGGAGATGTGCTCTTCAATCGGACGAATAGTCCAGAGCTCGTTGGCAAAAGTGCTGTCTTTCACGGTGTAGAGCCAGCGAGTTTTGCCTCCTATCTGATACGGATACGGCTAGCCGAGGAGATAGCGCTTCCGGACTTCGTGAACTACTGGATTAACTCAGCATCGGGCCGGGCTTGGGCACAGCTTGCTAAGACAGATGGGGTCAGCCAATCCAACATCAACGGGAGCAAGCTGGCGTTGATGCCCATTCCCCTTCCGCCCATTGCAGAGCAGCGCGTAATCGTTGAGCGGGTATCCGCCATGCTCGGCGTAGCAGAGCGTCTCCTCGTTCGCGTGGAGAATGCTAAGGAATCGCTAGGCAACGCCGCTAGCGCAGTGCTTGCGAAGGCCCTTCGCGGGGAGTTGATCCCGAGGTGACTGACAAAGGCGCTCATTTCTATCGATGTGACTTTCAGGCTCACACTCCCCGAGATCCGAATTGGAGTGGAACTCGCCCAGTATCGGACGACGACCGGAAGGCATGGGCTGAAGAATTCGTCGCTGCCTGTCGCAAGAAGGGCTTGGACGCGGTCGCGATCACGGACCATCACGACTTCGCGCTGTATCCTTACGTAAGAAAAGCAGCGGCCCGCGAAGTCGGACCGGATGGCAAGGTCCTTCCTCGGGAACAACAACTGATTGTATTTCCTGGCCTTGAACTGACTCTAAGCGTTCCTTGCCAAGCGCTGCTTATCCTCGACGCAGACTTTCCGGTCGAACGGCTTGACGCCATTCTTGCTCGGCTCGCCGTACCCATTGTCGATTCCAAAGAGGGCAAGCTGGCGGACGTGAAGACAATCGAGGTCGCCCTGCTATCTCAGCTGCACGAAGAACTTGACAAGGACAGCTGGCTTCGCGGGCGTTACATCGTGTTTCCGAATGTGACTGACAGGGGCTACCAAACCCTCCTACGGTCTCACTTCCAGCAGAAGTACCGCGAAATGCCGTGTGTAGGTGGGTACCTCGACGGGACAGTAGAGGGCAAGGTTGGAGATGGCAATAGAAAGATCTTCGACGGTCTTAATGCCGAGTACGGCAACAAACGCATTGCCCTTATCCAGACCTCAGACTCGCGGGCAGAGTCCTACGTCGACCTTGGCAAGCACACAACGTGGATCAAGTGGTCGGTGCCGACGGCTGAGGCACTACGACAGGCCTGCTTGGCTCAGGAGTCCAGGATTGCACAGGCAAAACCTGAGCTGCCGAGCGTATCGGTATCGCGGATCAGTGTTGATAACAGCATGTTCCTTGGCCCCATCGAACTAGAGCTGAACTCGCAGTTCAACGCCATCATCGGTGGTCGTGGTACCGGCAAATCCACACTGCTCGACTATTTGAGGTGGGCGCTGTGTGATCTTCCCGCCGTGGTCGACGCGGACGAAGAGATCGGTGACCCAGCAACACGTCAGAGGCGATTGATCTCGAATACTCTTGAGCCAACGGACTCGACAGTGGAAGTCCACTTTACGATCAATGACCTGCCGCATGTAGTTCGCCGCAAAGCGAAGAGTGGCGAGTTGTCATTGAAAGTCGGTGATGCCGAGTTCGTTAAGGCTCGTGAGGCAGACATCAGGGAGCTACTCCCCATCCAGGCATACAGCCAGAAGCAACTGAGCAGCGTCTCTGTCCGCATGGATGAGCTCACTCGCTTTGTTCAATCGCCTATCCGTCGGCAGCTTGCGGCCATCGACCAAGAAATCGACGAGGCCGGCGGTCGGATTCGGGAAAATTACGCGACCCTTCAGCGCCAGCGTCAACTTCAGGCGGCAATTCGGAGGTTGGCATTGTCCGAGAAGTCGCTCTCCGATCAGGCCACCAACCTTCGTACCTCATTAGAGGATGTGAGCGAGGCTGATCGAACTATTCTCGAAGAGAAGCCAAAGTTTGACGCGGCACAAACGTTGGCCGAAAGCTGGCACGGAGCGGCAGTCCGGGGTCTTGATGGGGCGGAGCGCCTCTATGACTCGATCGGCTCTATCGCAGATGGTCTTCAGTCGCCAGAGAACGTCCCGCAAGCTATAGAAGAACCCCTGGCGCAGTTCCGAACGAATACGACGCAGGCTATCGGTACGTTTCGTGACTCTGTAAAAGCAGCTTTAGACGCGTTGCGCAGTGAACTTGGAACTGGATCAGAAAATGAACATCTGTATCAGGCAGTCGTCGGCCTAATCGCAGACTTCAACGCGACGTATGTGACAGTCAAAGATCGATCGACTGCCCATACAGCGAAGCTCACAGAATTGGCTGAGGTTGAAAAGCAGGTGCAGTCTGCGGGCCAGACATTGCGCGCCCAACGGGCTGAATTAGAGTCCATCGGGCATCCTGAGATCGACCATACGCGCTTGCTGCATGAGATGTTCCAACTCATGGCCAATCGCTCCGAGGTCTTGGTTAAGCAGTGTGCAGCCTTGTCCGAACTGTCCAATGGCCTGCTCCGTGCGACTCTCCGACGCGGACAGGGTCTGAGTTCAATTGCTGATCGGTTTCGTGCGACTGTGACCGGGTCGGGGTTGCGCCGAGACCGGATCGACGGACTCTTCGAGCAGCTTGGCGCTGAAGCAAATCCATTAGGAACATGGGAAGTCGCGGTCTCCGAGCTGGAGACCCTGACAACTCTTGAGGATGACGCACCGCTGACCTCTGAGCAAATTCCAGTGCTAGCTCGTCTTGGTATGCCAGTAGCAGACATGAGGAAGGTGGCAACACGGATAAACGGGGATAGCTGGCTGACGTTGGCCCTAAGTCCGGTGGCAGACCACCCAAAGTTTGAGTATCAGACCAAGGAAAACTCATACATTGAGTTCGCCGCGGCATCAGCGGGCCAGCAAGCCACCGCTTTGCTCGGAGTTCTCTTGGCTCAACCTGGACCACCGCTGATTATCGACCAGCCTGAGGATGACCTTGACAGCGAAGTCATTTTGGATGTGGTCGAGCAGATCTGGAAAGCGAAGCGGCACCGCCAACTGATCTTTACGAGCCATAACGCCAACCTCGTGGTGAACGGCGACGCGGAGCTTGTAGTTCATTGCGATTACCGAGTTCGGGGTGAGCAGTCTCGTGGGGAGATCAAGGGTCAAGGTGCCATTGACCTTCCAGCGATTAGGGAGGCCATAGTCCGCGTGATGGACGGTGGCGAAAAAGCCTTCAGGCTCCGCGCCGACAAGTACGGATTTTAGCCAACGAAATAGGAAGCTAGCTGGTGAGCAGCCATGAGCGAGCAGTACATCAATCTCGGCGGCGGCCCGTCGATCGGAAAGATTTCGATCAACGAGTCCGACGTAAGGGGCGAGGGCGGTCCCCTCATGCCGCAACTCGTCATCCCACTCAAGTTTGAGTTGGACCCGCAGCCTCGCGAAAAGTCCCTGGCGGTGTACCAACTTAGGGCCTCGCTGTACAACGATCAGCAGACCTTTCCGACCTCCCTCGCTTGCCAGCCGATTTTGATCGGACAGACCAATGGCTTCTTGGCCTGGTCGATGAGCAATGGACGAGTCGGTAACAACAACCTTGAGCTCCGTTTCTTTGTCAGCGCCCTCGAAGTAGCAGCGCTGGAATATCAGCGTCACGCCAGGTCAAACGGTCCTTTTGATCTCTACCTGAAACTGGAGCCGGCAGTAGCCGGGCTCCAACACTTCAACGAGTTCCAGCCCGGTCAAGAGACGGTTTCCGGACCCTGGGACGATTTGCAGTTCGGTATGTATTCCCAGATGTTCCCGTTTTGGACCGCCACCGTCCAGACGATGTTCTTGCGACTGGAGCGGACGACATGGATCGAACGGGTCCTGCCCGGTCTTGGATACGACCGCCTTCGATTGCTAGAGATCATGCTGCCGCCGCCGTTGCCAGGACACGGAAGCGCCGCCGCCGAGTTCGATAAGGCCAGGCGAGCCCTCGACGAGCGTCGTTACTCCGATTGTGTTGCTGCCTGCCGAGGCCTCATCGGTATCTGGGAGACCACTCTTGGCTCGAGCCGTGAACAACACACTGCCGACATCGTCGCGTCACGCCTGGGATGGTCGGAAACCGATCTTCGGCGGCGGTTCCTAGATGACCTCTGGAAGGCGGCCAACGACATCTCGAACGTACCGCATCACCCGGAAGGCCAGCCTGTTATTCCCCAGCCAGTTGATCACCGCGACGCCCGCTTGCTCTTCCTGGTCGTTGCGAGCCTGTCCGAGTATCTCGGCCACCTTTAATTGTCGGCGTCCGAAGCCGGAGTGATGATTCCCGATCGTTTTCAAGTCGTTGAAGGTTGGCCTGAACAGCTTCGACGGGTGGAGCGCTGGCACGATCGGCTGCAGACGCTCTGGCGGAGTCAAAACGGGGCGCTCGACAAGGAGGACTTTGACATCGTCTATGCCTTCTTCCAAGCCTCACATCACCTGCGCGATTGGCTGCAGAACAGTGGAGCCGCCTCGGCGACGCAACTCGGGCTGTTGTGGGAAGGTTCACCGGCACTGCAGCTGGGCGAAGACATCTGCAACAACTCCAAACACTATGTCCGTCAGGGAAAGGTGCGAGTTAGCGCACGTCTCGGATTCCAACGGGAGTATGTCCCTGCTAGAGGCGAGTATGGCGAGTATTGGTACGTCGTCTGGGAACAACCAGACACCGGATTCAATCGTGTCGAGCTCGAACAACTGGTCCGGGATTGCCTGTCAGCGTGGCGCACCTTCTGCTCGATGCTCCCGGAGCCAGCATGATCATGAGGCGATGAGCCCGCTCACCGGCTACTCGGAGGAGGGATCGCTCCGGGGCGACCTTGTCGTGATCCTCAGGAGCGCGGTCAAATCGCAACCGGATATGTCTGACAGAGATCACATCGGCATAGCTTGGGGAACACCCTGGCAGACGATTGACCGACTGACCTATCGCCGTCTGCTTCATTTGAACGCACGACTTGTACGACACCTCAACTTCGAATACATAAAGCAAAAGGACGGCAAAGACATCCTCCTCAACGCGATTCGTACATACCGGGACTTGTCGCCGAAGCCGGATATCCGTGAGTTCGCAGGCGAGGTCCTCTCGAATATGGCAAAACAGACGAAGTCTTTGGTCTTCTACCTTGGGGTCAATCATCTTAAGGTCAAGAGCGCCTTCAATATTGGGGAAGTGGAGATCCTCACGAACGCCCAAGCAAAGAGAGCGATCGACAATAATCGCTGGCCTTCGGCTTTCAATAGCTCACCATCTTTCGCACGCGTGACGATTGAGGGGACGAATCCGCAGTTACGACTCCAACGTGCTCGCTTTACCGTGCAAGAGGCGCTTGGTGCGACACGACTGGTGATTCAAGAGGCGCTCGGGCGGATGGGAGGCATTAGAGAACAGTGGCTCTTCGATCTCAACGGTGCTTGGGTAGCACGACACGGGGCTCAGTGGACCTCCGGCTGGTGGAGCCAGCCGGAACCAATCCTTCTGGAGTTGGCGGACGATGCGATATTTCGCGACCCGATCAAGAGCTTCGACGAATCGCTCGCCCTTGTACCTGAGAGGTTCCATGCTTGCTGTCGAACCGCAATCGGCTGGCTCGATGCCGCAACTCGCGAGGGTTACTGGCGTATCTCAATCCCTATGGTTTACAGCGCAATGGAGGCGATTCTCGTTCCGGAGACGACCGGGCTCAAGGCGGAGGTAGTTACCGTAAGGAGCATCGCGATCCAGGTCGCAATCGGTAAACCGTTTCGCGACCCCAACAAGACTCTTCTCGGTTACAGCGTGCGTAACGACTTGATCCACGGCGGCATCACTTTTGGCTTCGACGAGAAAGAGGCAGAGGATCTCAGGCGTGACCGTCAGTGGTGGGCATTCAGCGTTCTCAAAGACTTTCTCGTTTACATCCGCGACACCGAACGCATGAAGCTCGTTGAAGCCATGCGGGATCTCGATCGATCAGATTCCATGCAGCAAGTATGCGAATGGTTCGAGAATCATGGGGGCCAGAAGCTGATCGGCGAGTACCGCAAGGCCGTCTCATTGCGGAGCATGCAGAAGAATGGAGAGCCCACAGCGTGAGGGTGATGATCACTTGTGATCGCATGACGAACGAAGGACCAATCGGCCTGGTGATCGAAAAGGTAGCGACAAACTCAATCGAGCAGTATGCGCTCGTTCGACCCCACCGGCTGTTCGCAGTAGAAGCAGGGTGGGGCCGTGGCTGGAATCGGGTTTCCCACGGTTCACGCTCCGGCGGGATTCAGCGCCAGGTGTATCGGATGGGATTCGCGGAACCAGGCTTGCGATATTCGTCTGGCACCCGCCTACCGACGTACAGACTCTTGATCGGATCAGGCGCTTCAGCACCAATGAAGCCAAACCGGCCGGGTACCGGCTCCCGGCTAGGGAAGTGCTCCGCGGTGGCTTCGAGCCACTGGTCGGCGATGAAGGCTCCGACGATCAGACCCTGACGCGTCGCCAAGATTACCTCGGCTTGCTTGGCCTTCTGGAGGTTGATCTTCCAGGCGTAGCGGGTCGCCTCGTACAGCGAGACGTCCGCGGCGGACCGGTTCACGCTGATGAGCAGCGCCATGTGCTCAAAGACCGCCGGTTCGGCGGCATAGCGCCGGATGATCTCCAGGGCGTGCATCGCGCCGAAGTCAGTGCTTCCGAAGCCGCCGGCGATGTTGGTGAGTCCGGGGTAGGCGTCCATGAGGGCAGCTTCGACCTCGAAGGCGGTCCGCTCGTCCATGCCGTGGCGATGGATGACGTGCCCGACCTCGAAACCGGCCAGGCGAATGTCGCGAATGCGCCGGAGCTTGTTGCTCGGGTCGTCCTCCTCGACCTGCTCACGGATGTGGGCGAAGACCCTGTTGCCCTGACCCTTGCCGACGTAGAAGGTCTCGCCGTTGCGAGGATCGATGAGCCGGTAGACGTAGGTCTTCAGCTTCTCTGCTACTTCAGGCGTGAACACGGTGACCTCGCTGGGCATTTCTCCATGGTGCATCGGCTGGGCCATGGCATGCTGGGCGGCGGCGCCCGCCCCCCAACGTGCCCAGGTGAGTGCCTGCTTCGCAAGGACGCCCACCTCGGCGAATGGGCACCACGGGTTCAAGTGTCAACTGGATGCCGGGGACCAGGTCGTCAGAGGTCGGTGGGGGACCCGGAGAACGAGGTTGTCCCTGACGACCCGTAGCGCCACCTCCAATGGGTGTGACTGCCGAATCTCCGATTGCAATAGTCCCACCGAGCGCGCATCCTTAGACGTATCGGAAGAGAGGATCGCATCTGACGTGGGACGTAAAACCAGACTCGCAAGCAATCCGGATCTCGGTCGGACACATCAAGCCGGGGCTCAAGTCGCCGTGATCCAGATCTTGGCGCATGACCAGTTTGGGGCAATAGCGTACCAGTGGCCGAGGTTTTGGGCTCTACATGCCAACCTGGCGAACGAGGCGTTCACCCGACTCCAGGCGCTGCACGAACAAGTCCTAGCTCTTCCTCTCGATTCGTCCAATATGCGCAGCATCTACGACATTCCCCTCCTTCAGGAAATCTACGGCGCCGGGTCGGAGATGGTCAGCCAAGCAGTTAGATCCCTACAGCATCTTGCCGAAGAGATGGAGCGATTTAAGAAGGCAACGCTGAAGGGCACGACGGTCGAAGAGCGGATCGGCGAAGCATCGGCCATGTTTGGCCTTCAAAGCAGGACCGGTGATCCGGAGTATCAGGGCTTGGTCGAGCTGGTACGCATCCGAGACGCGATTGAACACCCCAAAGCAACGAACACATATCAAGGAGATCGCAACCGGTGGGACGAGGTACCGCTGGCCTGGATGCTGTCGGACAGGAGCATTCAAGCGTTCCAACGCTACTCAGTTTGGTTCAGCAACCGTGTCGATGATTGGGAAGGCCACCGCTCGTCTCTGCCATCCACGCCAGCTACCTTGACCGTGCAACGCGGGATCGAGTCAAAGCTTCAGAGCAAGAAGTCACCGAAAGGTGGACATGGCTAACCCCTACCTTGTTTTCTTTCCCTACCTCTCGATCCAAGGCCAGTACACGATCGGTCCGTGGGATCTCCTGCCACTGAGTGAGTTTTCTGGGCCATGGTTGAGTTCCAAGTTTGAGGATCTGTCTAAGACCTTCATCGGTGCCTTTCGAGACGCCAACGGAAACGCCTTCTCGAATACGTATGTCCTGGTTCACGGCAAGCGCGGAATGGACGGGAACCGTCCAACTCGACTTGCCATCGGCGCAATTCAGAGTGCCATCAACTTCTCAGTTCTGGACAGGAACCCACGTCCTGGTTCCGACAACGCTGGGATGATGACGTCCACCACCGACAATACCGAACTATTCATCTGGCCGATCGACACCATCGGTGGATACGTGGCCCTCGGGCGTGGGTCGATCGTTCCCGTCGTTGACGGAGGTCACCAGATGACGGACTCGCTCCGTGTTGCCGCACCGCTAGAACTTCACATGCCTTGGGGACCCCGGATTGATCAAGACCTCTTGACTTCGATGTACCAGCTGGGCACTCGGCGATTTGGCGCTGCCGATGATCTCACGCGCAAACGTGTTGAGGTAGCCATCAGATGGCTGTCGCAGTCATGGCGGAATAGCCCCAGTATCCGGATGACCGATCGAGTGATATTCCTGAAGACTGGATTCGAAGCTCTGAGCGGCGGACTTAGCGACAGCTGGGCATGCGCCAAGTGGCTGAGACAGCTCCACGAGCAAGATCTTGGCGGGCAAACGGCGCTCAATCTTGAACACATGCTGTGGTCAACCAAAGAGAAGGAGCGTCACGCGGTCACCTTTCGGAAGAAAGTCCACAACATCACGGACCTTCAGCACTGGTTTATGGCGTTCGCTGGCGCCCGAAATCTGATCATCCATCAAGGGATCACGCCAAAGTTGACCTATCGACAGCGAGGCTCGCGGTACAACGGTTTACTTCCATACACCGCTGAACGGCTGCTGCGGGAAAGTATCAAGGTGAGCATGGCGTCGCTTGGTTACCCCGATCTGTGGAGACCAGAGCTAAATCGAACAATCGCCAAGGCAGTGATGGCAGGAGGATGGAAGTAGGGGTGGCGGGTAGCAATGACGATGCCCACCGAGTTGGTACTCGACGCCTTGGAGATGGCCCAGTGCCCGGTCGTTGTTGCGTCAGTGGACCCATCCTAGGGTGGCGAGTTCGATATCGTCGACGAGACGATCTTGACTGACCGCGCTGTTGTGACTGCCTACAAGATCCCGGACCCAGTTGCCCTCTTGATAACTGAGTTCACTCGACCCCCGGTCTTGGAAACCAGCAAGCCAACATGTCCGTAGTAGTCGTCAACAGATTGCTTGCGCACGCTGGTCCCAGCTACGCCGCGATGTGCAATTGACCCACGCAACTCAACGTACTTGTCAAGCTTGCGCGATGCCTGCGCTACAGACATGTTGTTCCACTTCCAGGAAGTAGAGACTTTCGGAACGCCGAGAGCCTTCAGGAAGAGCTCGTCGATCTGTGCGGTTTTGGGAGTGTTCAACTTGCGATTGCGCTCTTCCCGGAGATCATCGAGGCGCGAAGAGAGCACCGACCGCCAACCGTCCCCTGCAAGCTTCCAGCTCGCAAGTTCGTGGTCGTCGCGCTCGAGCTCGCGCGCAACCTGCTTCCGGAGCTCTACGGGCAAGACGTTGACATCGCCTGCATGAGCAACGAGATGGTCGAGACCCTCTGCCGCCAGATCTTCGCAGTAGGCCTCCCAGAACGACGTAACGAGAACGATGGCTGACTTGTTGAGTACTTCCAACCGTCGCCGCCGTCCGGGTGCATCCCCACCAAGGTCGCCATGGATCTCCAGCAGCCTCTTGATGTCTTCGCAGTTCTCATCGAACGCCCGTCGAGCCTTGCTTGCCATGCTGCCGATTGTCGCACGACCGCGATGAATTGGCGGACTGACTCGATCGAGCACATGGCTGCTCGCTCGGCGCGGTTCGAATGAAACTGTCACGATGGATCCATGGCTCAACCTTCATCCGCCAACCCAGGATCCGAAGCGATCGATCCGTCCGATGTTCTAACAGTCGCCAAGCTCTTAGATCCGCGCCTCGTGCCCGGCCAGAATCCTGTCTCATGCATCGCCGCAGCCCTGCGCGAAGCACGGACCATCGTGGGACGCGATGAGGCGTCAGGAACGTTGGTCAATGTGGCACGAGGTGTGGCATGGGCGGGAGCACTTACCTACCTAATCTTCTGCGAGCAGATTGGCTCGTGCTTCCATTTGGTCGGTCAACGCACTCCAAGGAAAGGGCATCTGCGCCGTGCACTTGCGCAGTTTGGTGGCTTCGTCGATGCCGACGCCATCATCTTGGTGAGGTTGAGAAATCACTTATCTCATAACTTCACCATCGTTCAGCAACCTGTGAACGGCAAGCCCGGGTACTCATTCGCGTTACATGGTTCCGCCGACGAGCCAGTCGTGAGAGATATGGGCGGTGTCTATGCTGTTGGCTTGCCTGCGCTTGCCTGCGCTTGCACTGCGAATTGAAACTGAATTCATGACGAGGCTATTGGTAGCACTCTACGAAGGATATCTTGCTTGTCATCACCGCGGAGGCGTTGATGGAGTTCTTCGACGCTTTAGCTTTGGCATCGTTGAGGCAGATGACACTAAAGGCAAAAGTGCAGAGGAGGCTGGCCAAATCGGATGAGTTCTCCGAAAGGTTCCTCTCTGGTGACGAAGCCAACGTGATCAACACGGGTAACTCACTTGCACCGATGTACCTGATTCAGTATGGGATACGGAAAGGACCGAACTCTGTTCGCTGAGCGACCTACCGCTCCCGCCCCTGGCAGTCCCGTATCGCAACTCCATCTCTCAGCAGCGCGGTGCGGACCGTGCTGGCGTGGACGCCCAAATGGACGCCGACATCCTCGAGCGATTGACCACCCTGGTAGAGCCTTATAACCAGGTCCATCTGGCTGGGCGGCAGGGCTGGTCGACGACGGGGGGCTTCAGCTCGGTTGAGGTGATCAAGGACTGTCGACCGATGGATCTTGAAGTGCTCGGCCAGGTCGTTGAGGGAGGTTCCAGACTGGTAGGAGATACAACTGCCGGGCCTCTTCGACCTACGGTGGCTCCAGGGCGGGTAGCGGCGTGAAGTTCGTGCCCGGTTGAGGTGATCCAGAACTGTAGATCGGTGGATTTGAAACTGCATAGGGAGGTTGTTGATCGGCACACCGGAGTTGTAGGCAGCGACCAACTCGGGTCACGCGGGCCGTAGACAACCGGCGTTGCATTCGCCGTGAGGGCCGCGGAGGAGGTGGTGGTGTAACCAGGTCGGACGGACGTTGTCCCGGTACAACGGCATGAAGTTGACGGATGTGCAAACGCCTGTCTTGGTTCGACAGTTGTCCGGTTACCTCCACCTAAACAGTCGAACCCCCGACTTCGTTAACGCGTTCGCCCCAAGAGTTGGCCATTACATGATCCTGGGCAGAGGTTCCGATCACGAACTCTGACGATCGCTAGCGTCCAAAGCCGCGACCGTGGCTTGACCCCCGTCCGCGGTGACGCGCAACGTGGTGCTTACCCATCTCGTACCCGGACAGGGGGTTGCGGTCGTCGGCCATTCGCTCATCGGGCAACAGCTCGTGCGGTGAGCTCGTCTCGAACCGATCGTGCAGCACCTCGAGTTCCTCGGGAGAGATCGTCGACCAACGCTCGGGCCGTTTCCGTTTCCCCTCGGGCAACGTGGGCGTCGCCGATCGTCCGGAGTGTTCGGCCGAGCTGGTCGATCAGCATGGCCCAGGCCATCGGCGATTTGTTGCTCAGCTGCGACTGGGCCACGATCGCCGCAACCCCGCGAAAGTTGGCCACCGCGTCTCGGCTCGGCACGGGATCACCTGGTCGGTTCTGCGCCGATCGAGCCAGTGCGTCTGCCGCTGCTGCCATCGGCCCGGGGCTGTCCCCTTCGAAGCGTCTCGACCAGGCGGCAAAGAGGCCGGCGGCTTCTCGGGATGCCCCGCGCCATGCGGCGAGGTCGGACACCGGTACTTCCTTCAACTTCTCAACGGCCCTCTCGATGGCCCCCACCGCTCGTCGCCAGTCGTCGGGGATACCAAGGATGGATTCTCTCCCTGGGGCCACCGCCTTGGTGGCGCTCCATTCGATAACCGCCGACTTGCGATCCGCCGCTGAGACCTCCCAGAACTGGCGCAGGTTCGGCAAGGTCAAGTCCTTGGCCAGCTTCCCTCCGCCGAACCAGATCGGCGTGTTCCCGTCCCCGGTCCTGAAGGCGACCGAATAGCCGACGACGGCCTCTTTCCCTCCGGTCTCGAAACGGGGTCGTAGGAGAACTCCGCTCCCCCGCAATCGCCGGACGAACTCCGCTTCGTCTCTGGAGGCAACCGACGCCTCCCGCACCATGCGGGCGAGGGTAAGCCGCGGGGGCTCGGCCATTTGCTCTCTGGCGGTGCGCTCCAGTTCGGCTCTGCTCAGCCCAGGCATCCCCTTGCCCTCTCGGCCCTCTATGACGGTCAGGCCGTAGTCGGTCTCGATCTCGGCACACAGCCGAGAGAGCGTCCGCTTGGACTGCCAGGTATTTACCCGGCTGCCGTCGACCCGGACCAGGGACGCCGCCAGGTGGATGTGCTGGTTGCCGTTGGCACTCGTCCCGTGCCCGATCGCCACCCAGGCCGCCGGTTGCTTTCCTTCACCCTCCAAGCCCAACGCCTCCATGGCCTTGTGGGCGATCTGTGCCCACTGATCGTCGCTCAACTGGCGATCGCCGGGAGGGAGCGACAGCGACACATGGAAGATGTGGCCACCCTTCGGGTTCGTGCCGAATGCCTCGTGGGCCGCGTCGAGTCCCGCACCGATGTCGGCGATCTCCTGGCTCGAAAGATTCCCGCCCGCCAGCGCATCGCCACCCAGCTCGAGCCCCGAGGTGGATGACCCGTTGGTCGGTGTGCTCGTTCGCCTGGCCCGGCCCGAACAGGTAGCGGATGAGCCCACGGCCCGAGGAGCCGCTGGTGACCTTGGCGATCATCGAGGCTCCTCGAAGCTCGACCCAAGTCGTCTATGTGTCTCGGCCACCTCGGCGGTGGCTCGGCGGACGTCGTCGAGAGCGACCGCGAAGGCGTCGGGGAGGACATGGTTGGTGTTCGCCCATTTGGCCAACTGATTCACATTGTTGGCGATGCTGGTCAACACGAGTCGGGCTCGCTGCGCATCCCCTTGTGCGCGCCGCCGCTCTGCCGATTGAGCGGCTGAACCGGACATGGCCGCGTCGAAGAGGAATCGTTGCACCGACATTCCCGCTGTCGTCGCTCTCCGCCGAAGCTCATCGTGCTCGGAATCGGACAACCGCACCTTCACCACGAGGTGCCGGCCGCCGGTCAGGGTCGGCATACGAGATATCCGCTTCGATGTCGAAGCTGTTGCCCTCTCTTCGGCCATTGGTTCGGTCATCTCGCCCAGCGCAGCGCACCCGAGGAAACCTCGGGGACCGTCGTCGAGCGAGGCCAACGGCAACGCTCTCTCAAACAGGGGACCTGTTTGACCATCTGGCTCTCTGCTTCATGACGCGCCGCGACCTTCATGATCGGCGCTCTGGCCAGAGAAACAGTGAGCCCTAGGGACTCTCCATCTCCTCTTTGCTGTTCGGCAGGTCGATGGCGTAGTGACATGACAACAGCGAGGCTGAAACGGAGGCACTCGTCGAGATCGAGGGAAGACCTCTGGCGCTGCAGAAAACGCAGATGCCTCCCACCAGGTAAGCGAGGACGAGAGCGGGGCGATCCCGTGGAGTTGCCCCACATGCTGGTGACCGTTCGGCGGCAGTTGATTCGGGTTGGTTTGTTCGCATGTAAAGAACTGGGCAGCGAATCGGGCGTTCGAACTTTTGTTTTGTTCATCTGCACGGATCGGTAGCTTCAATGCCATTCCCTCATCATGAACCCTCATCGGACCGTCATGAAGGGGTTCATGGTTGCAACTCATGAACCCCTTGACCTGGCATGTTGTCTGCTGCGACCACTTGGCTCGACGACCAGCGCGGCCAAGTCCGTCCAAACGGGCCCCTGCATCATTAACCCTTCATGATTGGAACCATGAACCCCACACGCAGGTGTTTTGCTCCTCCTCCGATTCATGACGACCCAGAACGATTGCCCCCCTCTTGGTGATTGATGGCGGGTGGGGCGCTCGTCGCCCCGCCTTTTCCCGTCATCAATCACCTACGCGCGATTTCTCGCACCGGCGGCGGCCGTCAATGGACGGCCATGGGCCGAGCGAGGACATAAAGGCCGACCCCGGCGCCGGCGTGGCCGGCGATCTCCGGGGGCGAGCCGTATTCCGCAGCGACCATTGACGGCCGACGACGGTGTGACACCAGCCGAGCGCCGAACGGCGTCGGTGTGTCTGTCCACCAAAGACGCGGGCCTCGTTCCGCCGTGCTCGCCCCGACATCGATGGGCTCGGTTGCGGCGATGAAGGTGATGAAGGGGTTCATGATCGAAATGATGAACCCTCTGGCCAGGGATGATGCGCACTCATCACTCTTCGACTCACCAGCGCGGTGCCACGCTCCAAATCAGTTCGTGCGTCATGAACCCCTTCATGATCGAATTGATGAACCCTTTGACCTGCGGTTTTCTGCGTTGTCCAGTTCGACAAGCTCCTGACCAGGAACGTTGGCGTTAAGGGCGGATTTCTCGAATTTCTTCCAGTGATGAAGGGTTTCATGAAGGTTTTCATGAACCCCTCCCTTCATCGTGATCGACATGAACCCCCCCACCATCCAACAGATCCGATCCGAACGGCAGGCTCTCGGGACTGCTTCTAAACGGATCGATGTGCGTCATCAACACTCCGCGTACGACCCGGGGATCGCCGAAGCTGAACCAGGCGAGAACCTGCCTTTTGCACTGATGTTCTCGCCGGCGGGGACGGACCTCGACGTATTCACCCCAAGAACGATCCCGTTGTCCACCGCGCAGAACCGTCGCCCGGCCTCTGGGCTTCCCTCTGTGGGCGCTCCATGAGTGCATCACTGATTATCCGCACTACCGGAGGGATGGAACTGCCACTGGTGTGCTCACCCTCACTCGTCGCCCCGCTGCTCGGGCGTTCAGACCATGCCATTCGTGACGACTGCGTGGCGGGCGTCATTCCGACGCTGCCGAGAGCTGGTGGGTCAGGCGCACACCACCGCATTGCCACAGCGCGGCTACTCGATCAGATGGGCGTTCCCTACGAGATCATCACGTCCGGTGAAATCGGCGTAACGGCGACCGTCCAACAACTCCAGAAAACGCCACAAGATCTGCGATCGTCGGCGCGAGCGAGCCGCTGTAGTGCATTGACCAGCCACGGCTCGACGCCGCTATCCCGCAGCTGACGAGACTGGAATGTCGCCACAGTACAAATAGATCGCCCGTTCCCCGATCAACGCCAACGAGCTGCGGGTCACAGAAGAGCCGACCGCCCTGCGATAATCACGTCAGCGTCCCCAGTCGATGGCCAAGTCCTCCGGAAATCTCAGGAAGCCGCTTCACATCGCTCATCATGGTCGACATGAACCCCCTCACCATCCAACCGATCCGATCCCGACAGCAGGACACCGCCTCGACGTCAAACTCGGTCCGTCAACTCCCCGCCGTGTGCCAGCCGGTTGCAAAGACGGCAACGGGCTGCCCAAGTACGGCGATCACCGACGTGTCTGCGGTGCTGTCGGGCGACCGGCTGGTGGTGTCGGTGGCCGAAGCCGGACGCTTGCTCGGGGTGTCCGGGCTTTTGCCTATGAGCTGGCCGCTCGTGGTGAGTTGCCGACCATCCGCCTCGGCCGACGGATACTGGTCCCCAAGGTGGCACTGCTCGCCATGGTCGGTCTTTCCTACATGCAGTCCTGAGCTACAAGAGTGACGGCAACACTTCCCGCACGAAGTCGCCAGCCACACTGAGCAATTTGTTGGAGATGTCCGATGTTGGAAACGATCACCGACTTCTCCCCAGTGCGCCCACTGAAATTCCCCAGGCGTTGATCGGAGTGCTGGGCTTGTTGCCTGTGGAGTCAGCTGTTGGCTGCCACCGATGGCGAGAAGGCTGGCTCCTTCAACATGGCGCTTGTCTCCCGTCAGGCTGGTGGATGCCCCGGCACGTGAGTGGGTGCGGACACAATGGTGGGTCAATGCCGGTCAAGCTGATCCCTCTTCGCTACGCCGGCACCTGTTCGGCCTGCACCCTGGTACTGCCGGTCGGGACGAAAGCGCGGTGGGACACCGAAAGCCGCACGATCACCTGCATCGGCTGCCAGGCATCCGATAGCGGCGAAACGGTTCAGGTGGGTCCCGCGGAGCCGGGCCTGTCGAAACCGGCCGCCGAATCGCTGACCGCCCCGGCAACTGGTCAAGCCGGAGCATCCGCCCTCCGCGAATTCGAGAGGAGGCACCAGCGCCGGGAGCAACACATCGACCAGCGCTGGGGGCGCCTGCAGGCGTAGTCAATTCCTCCTCCGACGATCCCCAATCGACCAAGGCATGGGCCAAAGGCTCTGAGGGCGAGCAGCGCCTGGCGGCCCACTTGCTGCAGGCGGTCGGTGACCGTGCTGTCTTGCTCAACGATCGCAAGGTCCCTGGGACCCGGGGGAACATTGATCACCTGGTGATCGCCGCCTCCGGCGTGTGGGTGATCGACGCCAAGAACTACAGCGGAATGGTCGTCCAGAAGGACGTCGGCCGATGGCTCAAGACCGACCTGCGCCTCTACGTGGGCAGGCACGACCGGACTAAGTCCGCCGAGGGACTGGGCTGGCAGGTCAGGGCCGTCCAGCAGGCACTCGGCGGGGAGGACGTGCCGGTCAAGGCCGCGCTCTGTTTCATTGCGGCGGAGTGGAAGTTCTTCCCCAAGCCGTTCCAGCAGAACGGGGTATGGATCACCTGGGCCGAAAAGCTGGCCGAAATGATTAGCGAACCGGGACCCCTGACCCCAGCCGATGTCATCGAGCTTTCCGAGCGGCTGGCCGCCGGGTTGCCGCCAGCGGTAACGGGGCCACCGAACAACGGGCAGGTGTGAAGCTGCGGCAGCTCGGGCGCCCCCTGAGACAGTTCACCGACCCACCAACGAGGTGAAGAATTCGACCTGGAGGATGGTCGCCGTTGCGTCGTAGCCGGCGTCATGCCAGCTCTCCTCCAGTCCGACCGCCGCCAGCTTCTCCGCGGCGTAGCGCTTCGCCAGCCGTTTCCAGCCGGAGAAGATGGGCAGTGAGCCTTCGTAGGGGACCTGGCCTTCGTAGGCGAGGCAGAAGGCGTTGAGGTCGACCACCCGGCGGGAGAGCAGCTGGCTCGTTCGTGGGAGATAGGCACGCACAAACGGCAAGTCAAAGGCACCGACGTTGTAGCCGACCGGTACCAGGGCACGCTTGTCTGAGTCTGCGCCACGGGCCAGTAACCACTGCTCGTGCTGCGCGTCGACCTCGGCTGGCGGGTCGGCGGCGGCGATGGTCGCAGGGTCGATGCCGTGCACGGCCATGGCCCGATTGGTCCTGAAATACGAGTCCTCGGGCCACCCCAGGATGGCGCTGAAGCGCTCGGTGGCGTCGAAGGCCACTCCGATTTGGACCAGGACCGCACCGTCCGCGAGTTCGCTGTCACTCATTTCGCCGTCGAGGCCGATCAGTCGTTTCGTCATAGGTCCTCCGCCATGATGTCCGAAGGCTGTCACAGCCGTGACAAACATCGTGGTGAACCCGATCACCCACCTCTCGCTGGCTCGGGTCGGCCCGCCCGGACAGACGGATCAGCCCGCGCCGCCTCAGGAATCCACAGACACCAATTTTGGGGCCACGAGCGGGATCATGGCGAGCACGATTGGAATACGCCCAGGCTAGTGGCGGTGTGTACAGCGGTGTTATGTATTATAATAACTACATGACTCCGACCTCAGAGCTCGTACGAACGATGAAAGCGAACAGCGGACACACGCTCCGGGAACTGGCACGTCGGGCGAAGACGTCGGCTCCCGCTCTGGTCGATTACGAGGCTGGGCGTCACGAGCCGAAGCTCTCAACCCTGCAACGGATCGCTGACGCAGCTGGTTGCGACCTCATTGTGGAAGTGCGTCCGCGGTTGACCCATCCGGAACGACGCACCCTTGAACTTCACAAACTCGTGGCCGAGAAGCTTCGAGCTGATCCACAGGGCGTTATTCAGCGCGCTAAGGCGCGCATCGACGTAATGCGATCGAGAGATCCCGAGGGTCGTTCAGCGTCCTACATCAACACTTGGGACCGACTTCTTTCGGACCAATTGACGAGCTCGAAGCAGCGATGACTTCCACCGATCAGGCATCACGCGACCTTCGTCAATCAAGCCCGTTCGGTGGCACGTTGTCGGACGAAGAACGACTGGACGTCCTGAACCGAGTCGCCGCTGAAGATCGGATAGCCAGGGCCATCGGATGAAACGAGAGGATTTGGAGCACATCATTCGCGCTTCGGGCGATGTGCTCGGCGAATCTGAGGTGATCATCGTGGGGTCCCAAGCCATTCTCGGGGCTCCGTATGAGGGTCTGCCCAAGGACGTCACCCTCTCGGTAGAAGTGGACGTGATGGCCACACATGACCCCGACGGCAGCAAGGCCCTTCGTCTCAACGGTGCCATCGGAGAAATGACTCGTTTCGACGATACGTACGGGTACTACGCCGAAGGGGTCGAAGACGGACTCTGCAGATTTCCCGAAGGATGGCGCGAGCGGTTCATGCCAGTTGAATCTCCGGCGACAAATGGGGTGACCGGGCTGTGCGTCGAGCCACATGATCTGTGTGCTTCCAAACTCTTGGCCGGGCGAGACAAGGATCTCAAATACGTTGGGTCACTCTTGAGATCCGGTCACATCAAGGTGGAAGTCCTCATCGAGCGACTCCAAACAACCGATGCCACAGCCGATGAGTTCGAACGGATCATCGGCTTCGTAGAGCGGACCACACACCCAGCGACGAACTCACCAGCTCGACGAAGTCTCCGAAAGGCCAAGCGTCACCTCGCATCAATGAGAGGGACTGAGGGTCTCTCGGGCGGTTAGCGACCCCAGTCCGCGGGGGCCCTTACTGGAAGGCTCAGAGCAATAGGTCTCGGTAGCTGTTGCATCAAGTCGGCCAATCAATCCGAGGCAGATCCCGTGGCCCACTGTCAATCATCGCTACCACTTCGTCAGAGTTCGTGATCCGCCCGCCCCAGGCGTCGAGGCTGACGTTGATCTGTCGGCCTGCTTGCAGCCACCTGTCGTGGACATGTCCATGGACGAGCCATTCACCCTTGTCGATGGGCCGCTGTTCCGAATAGCGCAAGATGTCCACGGTGTCGCCCACGTAGGGAAAATGACAAGCCAGCACCTTTCGGTGCTTGGCTCCAAGGTCAAGGCGCATCGTCCCCTGGTGCACTTCCGCGAAGCCGCCTTCGTCCATATAGCGCGCCTCCCAGCCAATCGCTTTCTTGCCGTGGAATGCGGCACAGCGGTCGTGGTTGCCGGCAAGCAGGATCTTATGACCGTGTAAACGTCTGGACACGGACAGGGAGTCCGTGATCTTTCCCAGGGCCACATCACCAAGGACCAGCACCCGGTCGGTCGGACCGACTGTGGTGTTCCAGCTCTCAACGATGGCCTCGTCCATATCGTCGGGATCCGAGAACGGGCGACCGCTATACCTGCTGATGTTGGCATGCCCGAGATGGAGGTCGGCAGTGATCCAATGCTCCCTCATGGAAATCCAATCCTTTCAGCCCAAACCTGTTCACGAGTCGAGGCGGATCAGGAATGGCAGCAATCATCGGTGCACCGGGTCTCTCGGAGCAAGGAGCAGACGCTCGATTCACTCGAATCACCGCTCTGATCGAACGTACCCAGGCACCCACGAATAGGTCCGGGGTGCCTTCCTACCTTGGCCCCAACCCCGCGAACTCCAACCCGGCCTCCAACGAGTCAGCCGCCTCTTGGGCCTGGGCGTCGGTGTTGGCCGTATACACCCGGAGTGTGATCGACGGGTCGGCGTGACCGAGGCGGTCGGCCACGGTCTTGGGATTCAGCCCGGCGGCGAAGAGTTGGGTCGCCGTGTAGTGACGTAGGTCATGCAGCCGGTAGTCCCAACGATCGGCCGGGGCCAGATTGACCCGGGTGGCCTTTGGTTTGGTCTCGCGGAAATTGAGCGAGTGCCGGTGCTTCCATGCGCCGGCACAGCCGGGTGAAGGCCTGCGTCACCGAATCCGGACGCGTCGGGCTGGCCGCGTCGACATCGGGGCTGAAGATGTAGCCGTCAGCGGGCAGCTTCACCTTCGCCATCTTCGCCTCCGCCTTCGCCCGGTCCAAGCGACCGGCCAAGAGGGCCATGGCGTGCTCACCGAGCAACAGGCGTCGGGTCTGATGTGTCTTGGGTGCCTTGGTCCCGATGCCTTCGGACGTCTGCCAGACCGACTGCCGTACGGTCACGGCCGAGCCCTTCCAGTCCACGTCGGACCACCGGAGCCCGCACAGCTCGCCCCGACGCATGCCGGTCAGTACGGCCAACGTGATGACCGACGCCAACTCCGGCGAACGCGATGATGGCCGGGCCGCCTCTCGGATCAACGCTGACACTTGAGCGGGTGAGGGGACTGACAACTCCGTCTTCTGCGGCGTCGGGGGCGTCGCGTCGTCGGCGACATTGGTTTTGACCATCCCCCACTTGCGACCCTGGCGAAGCGCGGCGCTGATCATCCGGTGCAGGTGATGCACCGAGCGCTCGCCGAGCCCGGAGGCAAGCTGGGCGGCGTAGAAGCGGTCGAGGTCATGGGCCGTCAACTTGTCGAGACGCTTCGCTCCGAGTGCCGGCCGAATCCGCTTGTCGATCTTGCGGCGGTACTCGTACAGCGTCTTCGGCGAGCGACCCATCCTCTCGCCATGGGCGGTCCACTCGTCGAGCAAGGCACCGAATGTCGACGTGCCTCCACCGTGACCGCCCCGCTCTACTTCTGCCACGAGCGCGGCGAGTTGCTTGGCCGCTTCGCGCTTGCCGGCTCCAGGCTCTCGTCGCGGCGCGATGTACACCCGACTGATCTGCTTTGGCTTTCCGGTGACTGCGTCCTTGCCGACGAACACCCGAAGCTCCCAACGCCCTGGTGCCTTCTCCCGCATCGTACCGGCCACGAATGGATTGTAGGGATGCTGTAGGGATGCGGCAAGTTTTCGATTTCGGTGAAAATCTAAAACTGCCTCTGAACTGGACTTTTATTGGCGCCCCCGGCAAGATTCGAACTTGCGCACACGGTTTAGGAAACCGATGCTCTATCCCCTGAGCTACGGGGGCGGCGGATGGCAACTTTGGGGTGCAACTTTCTTCGAATTGAGGTAATCGCCCGATCGAAGAACCCGAGTCCTACGTTGGGATCTGCGGAGAGCGTTTGCTCAATCGGTGGGATAGCTCCCGGTTGTGCTTTCCCTTGTCACCATCGCCAAAAGTGTAACCGTTGCACGAAGTCGACCTGAGCAAAGGTCAAAGATCTTTCCCTTAGGCACGCACTGCGATCCCGTATGCGACCTCGGAAGGGAGATGAGCGAGTAAACAGCGCTCCACCGGCGTTGATCATTGCCTCGTTGGCGAGATGGCTGGCGGGCAGTTTGGTATCCGCGGCGGGGCGGTGGGTTGCACAAGCCTCTACGCACGACATGGGCCAAGTCACGACTCCGTGATGCGCGCGAAGCGAACCCTCACCATGTCGACAAGTTCAGGGTGGGTAAAGACGTGGAGTCGGTTCTCACGGATAGCTTCGACAGCGACAGTCCCAACCTCGCGTGGGTCCATCTGCCCCGGCTCCAGCGGCCCCTCGGGATCTGGTGCGGAGCTGGGCTGGCCGATCCTGGTGCGCACCAAGCCGGGCATCAGGATGGTCACCCCGATCGGCGCGCCCACCTCTCGGGAGCTCGGCGTCAAGCGCCTCGCTCAAACCGAGGACACCATGCTTCGACGCGTTATAGGGGCCCAGCTCGGGCACTGGAGTCACGGATGCCAGAGACGCCGTGTTGACGATGTGACCCTCCTGGCCGGACTCCAGCAGGATCGGGACGAAGGTGCGCAGGCCGTGCACGACGCCGAACAGGTTCACTTCGAGGACCGCTCGCCAGTCCTCCAACGGCAGCTCCCAGGTTCGGTAGCCGCGGCGGATAATGCCGGCGTTGTTGCACACCACATTGACCGTGCCGAAACGATCGAGGGTTGCGTCGGCGAGAGCATCCACCCCCGCCGGGTCGGTGACGTCGACGACGAAGGTCGCCACCTCGTGCCCGGACTCGCTCAACTGTGCTTCCTTGACCCGTAGGCGGGCTGCATCGATATCCGCCAGCATCACCTTCATGCCCGCGGCCACCAGAGCTTCACACATGCCGAAGCCGATCCCGCTCGCCGCTCCGGTGACGACGGCGACGCGTCCCTCGAGATCCTGCATCAGCGCAACGATCGAAGGGACGAACGGGATTCGCCCTCGAACAACTCGGGGTTGAGCACTGCGTTGTCGCTGATCAACTTGTCCTGGAGATCAACTTCGCTCGGCTCCATGAACTCCGAGTTTGGCCAGTCGGTCTTGCACATGAACATGAGGCCGTCCTCGCTTATCTCACCATGTTGTGGGCCGCCGGAAATCGCAGCATCACAGTAGCCTTTGGGGACGTGAATCGTCGGGAGCAGATCGTCGTCCAACCACGGTGGGATTCACCAGTCAGTCTCTCGCATCAAGCTGGGGAGTTCGAGGGTCTGCCCCCAAGGGCCTCACAGCCGGCAAGGTGCGGTGCGAGCACCTCGACCCACGCCAGGTAGCCCGGCTCTGTCAGGTGCAGGTGATCGCGGGTGAGCTCTTTTCGCAGTGCCCCCTCGCCGTCGGCCAACGCCGGCCACCGAGTCTCCGCCGATGCCGCGGTTCGAGTTCGCAGCTCTGGAAAGAATTCGTTCCAATCGCCGCCTTCGGTAAGGCTGTCGCCCAGGAACACCACGCGGCCGGGTACGGGCGGGCGCGCGCTAGTTGAAAAGGCCGGTCTTTCTCTGGATCGAGCGCCGGAGGAACGGCCGGATAACGGGTATGAGGAGCGAGATTGGGTCGTCCATGTGTCTTTCGTAGCACGCCGACGGAGAGGTCAGCTTCGCTCCAGTTAACCCCCTCAAGGGCCCTCTCCCCCGGACGGCGTGCACGACCGGGGGTCCCAAGGCTTGAGCGCTTCGTTCGAGGAGGTGGGGAGGGCGAACAGATCGCTGCTTGAACTCGTCGTCGTAGTGGTCGTCGTGTTCGGCGTCGAGACACTGGTGGACGTGGACGTAGAGGTGGTGGACTTGGGAGCGTTCACCGAGAAGCTTGTTCCGGTGTCGACCGTGACCTCGGCTCCACCGAGCACCATGGAGGGGTTGTAGCCAAGGACGACCCGACCCGAAATGGAGTGGGCCACCAGCTGCGCCGCCGCCACGACCGAGGACGACTTCGACCCGTAGTAGACGACGGTCTCCGCTTCCTGGCCGACCGGTGGCGTGTCGCCGAGTTCCATCATGTGGAAGCCCAGAGCACCGAGCGCGGCCGACGTCGTGGCGGCCTGATTGGTCACGCCGGTGCCATTGGCCACCGACACAGTGACCTGTCCCGGGTCGGGAAGTGGTGTTCCCGTCATCGAATTCGTGTTCGGAGAAATCCCCAGGAACGTGTTGACGACCGACTGATCATGTGGGCTGTGTCGGGAACTCGATGTCGCCGTAGTCACCACCCTTGTACTGGTAACTCCCGAATGTGTCCTCAAGGACCGGAAGCGTCAGCTGCGGCGCAGCATCGACGTTCACCGAGTGATAAGTGAGCACCAGGTTGAGCATGTGCGTCGCCGACAGACCACTGTCGACAGTGAGGTCCGGCGCCACCCCCGCGATGATGTCGCGATCGGTCAGGGGGTTGCTCAATCCCTTCTTGGCCACCGCAGTCGCGAGCACCCGCAGGAACTCGTGGTCCCGCCGGATGCGCGCCAGGTCGCTCTGTGCTTCGGGCGTCCAGTTCGCCGGGTTGTTGGACGTCACCCCGGGGCCCTTGTGCACCATATGCCGTGCCCGCACCACTTGCAGCGCATGAAAACCGTTGAGGTGGACGCAACCGACCGTCTTCACGTCGAGGTCGGACTCCGCGTCATAGACCGGCTCGGGGAAGTACATGTTGATGCCGCCCAACGCGTCGACCACGCTGGCGAAGCTGTCGAAGTTGAGCTCGACGTAGTGCTGAATCGGGATCCCGAAGTCCTCTTGGATCGCCGCCACCAGCTGCGTCGGGCCCTGGTACAGAGCTGCGTCGATCTTGTTGGCACCCTCCAATCCGCGCGTTGGGGATGAAGAGGTCGCGCGGGATCGAGAGTATGGACACGGCTCGGGTCTTGGGATTGAGATGGAGGATCATGACGACGTCGCTGTTGATGCCGTTGACTCCCTGGCTACAGATCCCGTAGCCGATGTACTGCTTCTTCAGCGCGCAGCGGTCCGTGGACCCGACGAGCAGGATGTTCTCCGTCCCGCTCTCGGTACCGTGGGTCTCTCCGGCGGCCAGGCCCTTGACCGTGATGCGATGCACCAGGTGGTTCAGGTACCAGGCGTAGCCCCCGACGCCGGCGACGATGAGGACGACGACGATCCCGAGCGACGCTGAGCGTCCATTTGAGGCGTCGGCGCCGCTTCGATGACCGGGGTTCTGCCGCCGCGATGCTCTCACCGAGCGCACGCGAGACCTTCTTCGTTGGCAACCGGGGCGGTGGCGCGCCCGCTCTGGGTTCCCTGGCCCGAGACCTTGCCTGTCCCGGGAGGACCCACCGCCTTGCATGGCGGTCACGCTAACAACTCGACCTCGAAAGGAGGTGATCATTCAGTCGTGGAAATCCGGCGCGCCACGACGCATGTTCGCCTGTGGTCGGGCCACCGCTCTATTCTTGTAGGTGGGTAAACGGCCTCCGACAGATGTCGGAGCACGTGCGTTGCGCTTCCGCCGTATGGCCCATACCAGGCCTGCGCGCCCGCGCACGAGACATCCAACGGAAAAGGAGTTGCCATGCCCGCTGCTGAAACCATCCTGCCGTTCAAGGTGGCCGACCTCACCGCAGCCGAGTTCGGTCGCAAGGAGATCGTCCTGGCCGAGCACGAAATGCCCGGCCTCATGGCCATGCGATCCGAGTATGCAGGGAGCCAGCCCCTGGCCGGGGCCCGCATCACCGGCTCGCTGCACATGACGGTGCAGACGGCCGTGCTCATTGAGACGCTGACCGCGCTCGGTGCCCGGGTGCGCTGGGCCAGCTGCAACATCTTCTCGACCCAGGACCACGCAGCGGCGGCCGTGGCAGTTGGTCCCGACGGCACCGTCGACGACCCCAAGGGCGTTCCCGTCTTCGCCTGGAAGGGCGAGACGCTCGAGGAGTATTGGTGGTGCACCGAGCAGGCGCTGCTCTGGCCGGGCGAGGGTGGGCCGAACCTCATCCTCGACGACGGCGGCGACGCCACCCTGCTCGTCCACAAAGGCGTCGAGTTCGAGAAGGCGGGCTCGGTTCCCGACCCTTCGACCGCCGATTCCGAAGAGTTCCAGTTCGTCCTGGCCCTTCTCGGGCGCAGCCTGGCCGAGGACCCGCAGCGCTGGACCTCCATCGCCAACGGCATCCTGGGCGTGACCGAGGAGACCACGACCGGAGTGCATCGCCTCTACGAAATGCAAAAGCGCGGCGAGCTCCTCTTCCCCGCCATCAACGTGAACGACTCGGTGACCAAGTCGAAGTTCGACAACAAGTACGGCTGCCGCCACTCGCTTGATCGACGGAATCAACCGGGCCACTGACGTGCTCATCGGCGGCAAGGTGGCCGTCGTGTGCGGCTACGGCGACGTCGGCAAGGGGTGCGCCCAGTCGCTCAGCGGCCAAGGGGCGCGTGTCGTGGTGACCGAAGTCGACCCGATCTGCGCGCTGCAGGCCGCTATGGAGGGATACCAGGTAACGACGCTCGAGGACATCCTTCCCGCTGGCCGACATCTTCGTCACGACGACGGGCAACAAGAACATCATCACGGCGCAGCACATGGCCGGAATGAAGCATCAGGCCATCGTCGGCAATATCGGCCATTTCGACAACGAGATCGACATGGCTGGCGCTGACGAATACCCCGGGTATCGAGCGGGTCAACATCAAGCCGCAGGTCGACAAGTGGATCTTCCCCGACGGCCACGCCGTGATCATTCTCTCCGAAGGACGACTCCTCAACCTGGGGAACGCCACCGGGCACCCCAGCTTCGTCATGTCCAACTCGTTCACCAACCAGACCATGGCCCAGTTGGAGCTGTTCACCCAGACCGGTCAGTACGTCAACGAGGTCTACGTGCTCCCCAAGCATCTCGACGAGAAGGTGGCCCGGCTGCACCTCGACGCCCTGGGGGTCAAGCTCACGGTTCTCACGCCAGGACCAAGCCGACTACATCGGTGTGCCCGTCGAAGGCCCGTACAAGCCCGACTCCTACCGGTACTAAGCGACCGGTTCTACGAGACGCCGCGCAACGAGGCGGTGGCGATCACCTTGCCGGTGGACGACACCACCTCGGCCTTTTGGACGTCCTGGGGCGCCACCCTAAGGGGTGCGCCCCAGGCGCCATAGCCGTCCTTTGCCGTGAACGAGCCCACTTCGTGCGTGACCCCGTCCTCGGTGACGACCTCGCAGGTGACCTTCCCATCGGACCACGAGTCGGCCAGCGTCACGATCATCCAGGGCTTGGACCCCCCATAGGTATTGACGCTGCCCACGCTGCTCCCGTTGGCAGTCAAGTTGCCCACGGAAACCTCGGCCCCGGCCGGTCCCTCGGGGTGCGTTCCCCCGTCTGGACCTGACCCCGTCGACCACCCGATGCCCAGCCCGAGGGCGAGGGCTATGACTGCGGCGGCACTGGCCAGGGCCCAACGGGGCAGTCGCGAGCCCCAATGCGTCGAGCCCCTCCGCCGGGCCGACCTCGGTGCCCCGGAGCGGGCGGCGCCTCCGTCAATCCCATGCGGTTGAACAACCGGACCTCGAACCCCATCGGCGGCTCCGTCTCGGGCGCCACGCTCACCACGGCGTCCGCGGCGTGGGACAGCTGCTCGAGCTCTTCGGCACAGCGCGGGCAGGAATCGACGTGGGCCAACGTGGCGGCACGCTCGCGCCCGGTCAGAATGCCCAGTGCAAGCTCGGCCAGGCTCTCGGCGTGACTCGTCGCCTGCGTGGGAGTGTGGGTCTTCGATCATCGTTCTTCCTCTGTCTGGCGTACATGCTCGACCGCAGCCCGCAGTCGGATGAGTCCCGTGCGAATACGGGTCTTCGCCGTCCCGAGCGGGATGGCCTCCTCCTCGCTGATCTCGAGTGCGGTGCGACCGTAGACCGCCGCCAACACCACCGCCCGCCGTTGCTCGGGTGGGAGGTCGGCCAGGGCCGCCCGCATCACATCGCTGACGTCACCGCGTCCGACGGCATCCTCGGGATTGTGCTCCAGGCTCATCATGGCCGATGCCGCAAAATCATCGGGATCCGTCGGCACCGCCCGGCGCATGCGCAGCGCATCGATGGTCAGATTGCGCGTGATGGTCAGTACCCACGAAGTGACCGATCCTCGACGATGGTCGAACACCGGGCGCATGGCGCCAGACCCTGATGAGCGCTTCCTGCGCCACCTCCTCGGACACCGAGGCATCATTCGTCATCGAATAGGCCAAGCCGAAGATACGGCGCTGATAGCGCCGCACGAAGACGACGGCCGCTGACTGGTCACCCATGGCCATGCCCGCCAGGAGAGCTTCGTCCGTCGACCCGCTATCGATCACGAGGAACTCTCCCATGGACAGATGTACGGTCCAAGGCAGTCCTGAGATTCATCTGGGCCACATTTCGCAAATCCTTAGGGGTCCGGGCTCCGTACTACACAAGGAAGGGAGCAGTGGTCACTATGTCGCGACGCACCGCAACGTCACGAGAAAGCCTGGCCAGAATGGCCCTCTCAACCTTCTCGAGAAGGGGGCGGGCAACGCCTCGGCTCCCGTCGCAACGGCGGCCCATGTGGCATTCGCTCTCGGCGCCTTCCTGGTCCTGTGGTCCGCCTACATCCACTTCCACCTCTGGGATGAGACCGACGGCTACCGACATATAGCCACGATCGGGCCGCTGTTCCTGGCCCAGTCGATCGGGGGGCTCGTGGTGGCCATCGTGATCCTGGCCGTGCGCCGGATATGGGCGGCGGTAGTCGGTATCGGCTTCGCCGCCTCCACCGTCGTGGGCTTTCTCCTACGGTGGGATTGTCCAAGGGGCTCTTCAATTTCAAGGAATCCTGGGCCGCACCTTTCGCCGGCCTGGCCCTCACCGTCGAGATCGTCGCCATCGTCGTGTTGCTCCTGGCCGGAGCCCTGTGTCTCTTTGGGTCAGCGGGTGCGACTCGCCCCGCTTCGGCCTCGGTGAGGGCCTCCTCGGGCGCATAGCGGGCCGCGGGGTCTGCGCCTCCTTCTCGCAGCAAGGACTCGGGCCCGGCTTGTTCTCCTAGCGCAAGCCCGCGAACAGATCGTCTTCGGGCGTGGGCGCCCCCGTCGAGTCCTGCACCCGCACGAAGCTCTCCTTGCCCATCACGGTGGCGAAGAGCTCCTCTCCCATCTGGAGGAAGAAGATGTTGTCGCTCTGGCTGGCGTGCGCGGCCAACGACGCGAACTTCCGATCGGCGACGGAGAGGACGTTCACGGTCGTCGTGATCAGCTCATCAGGGGTGCCGAAATCGGGGTTCTCGTCAATCTCGCTTGGGGGTTCGATGCCGGCCTCTGCCATCAATGCGCCCATGCCCGCGATGGCTGATCGTGCCACCGCCGTGTAATAGAGTTTGGAGGGAACCTTGGACTCGGCGATGGCGGCCAGCGTGACCCGGTTGGCCTGGATGTGGTCGGGATGTCCGTAGAAGCCGTTGGCGTCATACGTGACGACGACCTGGGGCTGAAACTTCTCCATGAGCTCGGCCAGACGATGTCCCGCCTCAGCCACCGGCGTCTGCCAGAACGCTCCGGGCGCGTCGTTTTGCGGCCATCCCTCCATTCCCGAATCGTGATAGCCCAAGAGCTCGAGGTGCGTCACCCCGAGGACCCGGCAGCTCTCCTCCAACTCCCTTAGGCGGAGAGGGACGACAACGGCCTCGTCGTGAGCGGGGTCATCCGGCTTTATCCCACCCGGGGCGTCGCCCAACTCACCATTGGTGCAGGTCACGAGGATCGTCCGCACGCCCTCGTCGGCGTAGCGAGCCAAAATGCCACCGGTGCCGAGCGCTTCGTCATCGGGATGAGCGTGGATGGCCATCAGCGTGAGAACGGGTTGCGCCATCTGGTCGAGCGTAGGGGATCGACCTCCCGCTCCAGTCGGGCCGCGTTAAGTCTGGAGATCTCCCACCCCCCCGGCCAGTGCCTCGAGCTCAGGCCGCCATTTGCCCGGCGCGGCCATGGGCCGGACGATGAACTTGGAGAAACCAACGTCAAGGAAGGACTCGAGAAGCGCCCGCAGACCGTGCAACCCGATGGGGAGGATCTGGTCGAGTGGGCGGCCTTTGGCTCGTCGGGCCAGAGCCGAGACCGCCTCGCCCTGCACATCCGTGCCCGCCGGCGCGTAGGCCACGCTGATCCCGAAGTGCTCCGGACTGATGCTCCGTCCGTGGTCCGCCGCCACCTGGTCGATGATCCTCTTTCCTTCGGCGGCCTCCCCAGGCGTGCAGAGAGAGGGAATCCACCCGTCGCCCAGGCGCCCACAACGATCGAGCGCCGACGGCGCGGTGCCGCCCAACCAGACGTCGAATGGGTCCTGCACCGGCCGCGGTGAGACCGAGACGTCGGTGAATGAACCGGACGGACCGTCGTGGCTGACCGACTCGCCGGCCCAGAACCGCCGCAGTACTGGGAGTGCCTCCTCCATGAGAGCACCCCGCTCGGACGGTGGAATGCCGACGGCGCTTCGCTCGCCACCGATGGCGAGACCCGGCACGAAGGTCAGGAGGAACCGACCGCCCGAGAGCTGGTCGAGCGTACCGATCGCCTTGGCCAACCACACCAGGTTCCGCCCCGGGAGCAGCATGGTGGTGCCGATCTTGAGACCCGGGCAGGCACCCGAGAGCCAGGCCAGCCCCACCAGGGGATCCGGGCCGGGACGTGACAGCACTTCGGGTAGCCAGATTGAGTCGAAGCCGCAATCGACCACGGCGTGCCCGAGTGCCGTCATGGCGTTGGGCCCCAGGTTGTCACCTCCGGCACTGATACCGATCCGGATCTTCATCGTCCTCCTTCAGTCGGGCGCAGAAGCCAGCGCAGCGATGGCGCGGGCAAGTCCGGCATCATCCACGTCGTTGTGCGTGACCAGTCGCATCGTGCGCGGCGCCACGGTGCCGGCCAGGACACCCTCGCTCTTGAGGTGGGCGAGCAGTTTCTCGGGGGTGGCGTGGGCAAACGTCACGATATTCGTGCGCACACCAGCCGGGTCAAGGCCGCACGTCGGCCAGCGCTCGGCCACGACCTCGGCCAGCCGGGCGGCGCGGGCGTGGTCGTGGGGCAGGCGTTCGACCATGTTGCGCAGGGCCAAAAGTCCGGGTGCGGCCAGCACTCCGGCCTGGCGCATACCGCCACCGAGGCGCTTACGCTCGAGGCGCCCCTGGGTGATCACGTCTTCGGGGCCGGCCAGCAGTGACCCGACCGGGGCGCACAGGCCCTTGGAAAGGCAACACATCACGGTGGTGGCGGGAGCGGCCCAGCGCGAGACGGCCACCCCCGTAGCGGCTTCGGCGTTGAAGAGGCGGGCCCCGTCGAGATGAATGGGCACTTCACCCGCCGCCGCGGCCACATCGTCGAGACGCTCCATCGACCACAGCGCGCCGGCTGCCGCCATATGGGTGTTCTCGATACAAACGAGCGAGACCGCGGGATGGTGGTACGCAGAGGCCTCGCGGGCCCACACGACATCGGCCGGATTGAGCATGCCGTCCACGTCGCCGAGGGTGTGGAATTGCACCGCGGCATTGCGCGCCGCGGCACCGTACTCATAGGACACCACGTGTTGGCGCCGCCCGGCCACAACCGCGGAACCGGCCGTCGCCAGGACCCTGATCGCGATCTGATTGGCCATCGTCCCCGAGGGGACGAAGAGAGCGGCCGGCTTGGCCAGGCGCTCCGCGAACGCTTCCTCCAGCGCCCTGACGGTTGGGTCTTCCCCATAGTCGTCGTCGCCCACGACAGCTTCGGCCATGGCGCGGCGCATGTCCGACGTCGGTTGGGTGACGGTGTCGCTCCGCAGGTCAACCAGGGTCATCACCCGGTGAGCCTAACCATGCGCCCGGTAACATGATCCCGTGCCGGAAGCTCTCCCGCCCGACTCGGTCGATCCGTCGGCTCTTCCCGAGCGGACGCCACGACATTCACGAGCTGCTCGATGTCGAGGTGATTGAAGCGAGCCCCGAAAAGGTCGTTCTTCGCGTGCCGGTGACCTGGAAGGTGCACCAGCCCTACGGAATCCTGCATGGCGGCGTGTCCGCCCTGCTGGCTGAGTCGGCGGCCAGCTTCGGCGCCTCGCTTGGCCGCGGGAAGCGACCGCCGGGTGGCTGGCATCGAGCTCAATGCCAGCCACCTACGAGGACTGCAGGATGGACACCTCACCGCCACCGCCACCCCGCTGAGAATCGGGAGGACGGTTCAGGTCTGGTCGATCGCTCTCACCGACGACAACGATCGGGCAATTTGCGCTGCCCGCTGCACCGTCGCCGTGCTGGAGGGGCCAGGGCGAGCAACCGGCGCCGTCGACCGCCCGGCAGAGACTCAAGAGAGTGGGTAGGCGCGCCACAGCCGTGGGCGTAACATGTGGGTGTGACGCCGGTAGGAAACGGAGCGAGATCTCCCGATGCTCGGATTGATCCTCCCCGCCACCTTGCAGGCAGAACTGCCTGATGAGAACGGTGCTACCCGTGGTAGCACTCCTGGCACGGCGCGGGACGTGATGCGAGCTCTGCCAGCAGGCCGAGGCGGCCGGAGCCGACTCATTGTGGGCCGTCGACCACCTGTACTGGCCCCACCCCATGTATGAATGCCTCACGACGCTGGCCATTGCCGCCGCCGCCACTCGGCGTCCCGTCCTGGGCTCCTGCGTCTTGCAACTTCCACTGCGAAATCCCGCGGCCGTGGCCAAGCAGGCCACGGCGCTCCAGCACCTCTCGGGTGGACGTTTCATCCTGGGCGTGGGTGTGGGCAGCCACCCCGAGGAGTACGCTCGCGCCGCAGTCGATTACCACCGGCGTGGGCGCTTGATGGACGAGGGCATTGCGAAAATGAACGAGGCCTGGACCGATGCGGAGGACGATGCCCTGCAGACACCGACCACCCGGTATCGCCAATCCCCGGCGTCGGCCCGCGTGCCTTTGTGGATCGGGGGTTCGAGTCCCGCCGCGCGCAGACGCGCCGCAGCAGTAGGTGATGGGTGGGCCCCGCTCTTCCTTACTTCCGAGGATTACGAGCCGGCGCTCCAGGCCCTCCGACGGGAAACCGTCGAAGCTGGGCGGGACCCCGATGCGGTCGAACCGGCGGTCGTCATCTTCGCCCGCGTGGGCTCCGACGACGAGGCGCCCGCTCGCGGTGCTGAGTGGCTGTCGGACATGTATGCCCTCCCGCCGAAGGCCTTCGAGCGTCACCTGGTGGCCGGTGAGCCGGAGGCATGCGCCGCCACAGTGGACCGCTACGTGAAAGCCGGGGCCCGCCACGTCATCATCATGGTGGCCGCCGCCGGAGCGGTGCAGCACTTCGAGCTGTTGCGATCCGCCTTCATGGCTGGCTCCCATGCCGTGCCCGCAGGTGTCTCGGCATGAGACCTTTCACGTCAGCGCTCATTCTGTGACGACGACCGACGTGGCCATCCTCGGGCACGGGCATGACCGACATGAGCCGGCGTGATCTGTCACCCGAGACGATGGCCTACCAGGCCACCCATGAGGCGCTGGCCGACGCCGGCCTGAGCCCCGACGAGCTCGGGCTCGTCATCTTCGCCAACGCCACGGCCGGGCGCCTCAACGACCAGGCCTGCGTGCGCGGGCAGTCATGGCTCCGCAAGGCGGGACTGAACGACGTGCCGATCATCAACGTCGACAACTCCTGTGCCGGGGGGAGCTCGGCCTTGCACCTTGCCACCATGGTGGCATCCGCATCGGAGCGTCCCGTCCTGGCGCTGGGCGTCGAGAAGATGTGGACTGGCAATCGGGCCGAGACCATGGCCGGGATCGAGGACGGGCTGCCGGCCGACTACCGCCATGATCTGCACGACCAGCGTCACGCCGACGAGAATCCGGCCGGCAGCATTCTGATGGGGCTCAACAACGGCTGGGCCCAGCGGCTGATGGTGGAACGGGGGGTCACCGACACGCCAAATGGCGGCGGCCGCAGTCAAGGCTTTCGATCACGCGGCCCGTAACCCGTTGGCCCAATGCCAGCGCACGACCAGCGTGGAAGAGGTGCTGGCATCCCCCCAGGTCGCTGGAGTCCTGACTCGCCTGATGTGTAGCTCCTTCACCGATGGAGCGGCCGCCGTCGTGCTGTCGGGAGCGGCGATTTCTGCGCCGGCCTCCGCCCCCCGTATTATCGGTTCGGTGGCCCGCTCCGGAAATGGACTGCTCGACTACCACGATCGGCTCTCCCTGGCCGCCGACGCCGCATGGGAAGCCTGGGGCATCGGACCCGACGAATTCGACCTGGTCGAGCTGCACGACGCCACGGCGCCCGAAGAGATCTTCGCCCTCGAGTCGCTCGGATTCTTCGGGTTCGGGCTGGCCGGGCCGGCCACGGAGAGCGGCCGCACCGGCATGGACAGCCCGGGCCTCGTGGTGAACTCGAGCGGTGGCCTGGTCGGGCGCGGGCACCCTCTCGCCGCCACCGGACTGGCGCAGGTGGTCGAACTCGCCACGCAGATCCGAGGGCGCGCCGGGGGGCGCCAGATCAACGGGGTGCGCTTGGGTGCTGGCCGTGAACACGGGCGGCATCATTGAGGGCGACGCCGGCTTTGTCGGCATCCATGCCATCCGCTGCCGGTTCGCTATGACCGGCATCCGCATCACCGGTTGGGGCATTGCGCTGCCGGACAAGATCGTGACCAACGACGACATGGCGGTCAGCCTCGACACGAGCGATACCTGGATCACCGAGCGCACCGGCATCCGTGAACGCCGTATCGGAGGCACGACTTCCGGCCTGGCCATCGAGGCGGGCCAGAACGCGCTCCGCCAAGCTGGGCTCACCGGGGCCGACATCGACCACGTCGTCCTCGCGACGACGACGCCCGACGGGATCGTTCCCGGCACGGCGCCAAAGGTGCAGGACGCCCTCGGCATAAAGGGCGGCGCGTTCGACATCAATGCCGCCTGTTCAGGCTTCGTCTACGGCCTCGTGACGGTGGCCGGCCTCATCGCCACGGGCTCCGGCCCCGATACTCCTCATCGGATCCGAGACACTTTCGAAGATCACCGACATGGACGACCGTGCCATCGCCATCATCGTCGGTGACGGAGCGGGCGCCGTCGTCGTGCAGCCGACCAAGGGAAAGGGGCAGCTCCTGAGCTGGAACCTCAACTCCGATGGGTCGCTCCGCCACCTGCTCTACTGCGAGCATGGGGGCACCCTCTACATGGACGGCAAGGAGGTCTTCCGCAAGGCCGTGCGGGTGGTGGTCGAGTCGGCCGAGCGTGCCATGGCCGACGCCGGTCTTGGCCCAAAGGACATCTCGCTGCTCGTGCCGCATCAAGCCAACCTGCGCATCATAGTGGCCGCCTGCCAGCGGCTCGGCATTCCCGAAGACCGCACAGTGGTCGTCATCGACCGCTACGGGAACACCTCGTCGGCCTCCATACCCCTGGCCCTGCACGATGCCATTAGCAACAACCGCGTGCACAAGGGTGACAACCTCCTCCTGACCGGATTCGGCGGAGGGATGACGTGGGCCAGCGCCGTGCTTCGCTGGTGACCAAGAACGCAGCGACGACCGGGCTGCCTCTTGTCATTCTGGCGGCCGGTCGAGCCCGCCGCTACGGAGGCGTGAAGCCCTTGGCGCCCGTCGGACCGCACGGTGAAGCGGTCATCGACTTGGTCGCCAGCGACGCATTAGCCGCCGGTTTCGCAACGATCGTGCTCGTGCTGGGGCCCGCCACCGGCCCCGCCATCCGCTACCACGTAGAGCACACGTGGCCCTCCCACGTCGATGTCCGGTTCGCCCTTCAAGAGTGCGCCTCTGGGCACCGTCCACGCCGTGTTAAGCGCCTCCGAGCATGTCGGCGACACCCCCTACGGGGTGGGAAATGCCGACGACATCTACGGGGAGGCTGCCTGTGCCCTGCTGGCCGCGCACCTCACGGCGCTCGACCCGACCAATGCCCTCGTCGGTTTTCGGTTGGCCGACGCCGTTGTCGGGTCGGCGCCGGTAACCCGCGGCGTCTGCCGAGTAGGCCCCGAGGGTCAATTGCTGCGGGTGGACGAACGGCGACACGTGACCGCCCGGCCCGACGGGACGTTTGTCGCGGCCGACGGAAGGGAACCGTCCGAGTTGTCCCCTGAGGCTCGGGTGTCGATGAACCTCTGGGGCTTCACCCCGGAGTTTCACAAGACACTGCAGGCCGCCATGTCTGCGGCCACCGACGCATCGGAAGAGGCCGAGGTGCTGCTGCCCGAGGTGGTGGCCGACTCTTTGGATGCATCCCCCTTTACCGTGTTGGCAGCGAATGGGCGCTGTATCGGGGTCACACACCCCGACGACCTGGGATTGGTACAGAGCGAACTGGCCCACCAGGTCAGCCGGGGCGCACGGCCGGCCGCTCTCTGGGCGCGGCCGATCCAGGCCGCGTAAGCGTGCCCGCTTAGCTGTCCGAGTCCGCACCCGTCGACTTATGCCCAGACGCGACGCAACCCCGAGTAACCGTTCGGCCGAAGCCTCCCGTGCTCCTCGGGGCTACGTCTGAGACGAACCGCCGACTCCGTACTGGGATCGTGTCGGACAATCCCAACCCGGGCCTGGTCCAGTGACTCCAGGGAAGTCACCATTCCGTAACACGGCACGCCTGTCGCCGGAAACTTCTTCCCCGCTCCGGCCGCGAGCTCTTTGCAGAACTCAATGCCGACCCTCGATCCGGCCTTGCGGCTTTCTCTCGGCCACCTTCGGTCCGCCTTGCGGCATTCCTTCCGGCTTCCCTTCGTGCTGCCTTGCGGCTTTCCGTCGGGGTTCGGCGGGCTTTCATCTCCGAACTGGTCACACCTTGCGCTTCGAGTCGCAGAAGGTCAATGCGATTTCGCGAAATCCAGACGTTCTCCCCACCTTTTCACCAGTCATCCCCAGTAGGGCCCCCTCAATCCCCAACTCTTCCCCATGACCCCTCCGCCCCAACGCGGCTGGTGCTCTCGAGGCCGCTTTTTCATAAGGGCATGACGTAAGCCCCCGAGATCCCGCAGTCGACGAGGAGGGTGGAGGGTTCGGGAGGCCAACGACACCCTCGGGACGTAGGGTCGTACCGTGACTCCCTCGAGATCCACTGCCATCGATCCCGACGCATTCGTGGCCGACGACCGCCCCCGCTGTCACTGGGCCCACGGGCCATGGAATGTTCCCTATCACGACGCGGAATGGGGCGTCCCGGTGCACGACGATGCGACGCACTTCGAGTTTCTAGTGCTCGAGGGGGCCCAAGCTGGGCTGAGCTGGCTCACCATCCTCAAAAGACGCGAGGGGTATCGGCGTGTCTTCGCCGACTTCGACGTGGAGAAGGTGGCGCGTTTCACCCCAAAGCGGATCGAGAAGATCCTGTTGGACCCCGGCATCATCCGCAATCGGGCGAAGGTGGAAGCGACCGTCCGCAATGCCGATCACTTCATCGCCGTCCAAGAGGACTTTGGCTCGTTCGACGCCTACATGTGGACCTTCGTCGGCGGGCGGACAAAGGTGAACACGTGGCGCCGCACCGAGCAGCTCCCCGCCACGACCCCGACCTCTGAAGCCCTTAGTGCCGACTTACGCGCGCGGGGCTTTCGCTTCGTCGGGCCTACGGTCTGTTACTCGCACATGCAGGCAGCCGGCCTGGTCAATGACCACCTGGTGAGCTGCTTTCGCTATGCCCAGTTGACGGCGAATACCGGGTGAGGCGGCGTCGCCCCGGTCTGGGCGGGCTCAGCCCAGGACCAACCGGCCGCCGCTGTAGTCGAAGATCACCCAGCCGAAGCGCTTTAGTTGATCCGAGCCGATCAGTCCGGCGATACCGTTCGCGCTAATCGGGCCAAAGTCCACCGCACCGAGTAGTTGGGAGTGGAGGTGCACGCCGGGGATCGACCAGGCCCCGCTGCGCACCAGTGGTGCGGTAATGGTCGAGCAGACCGTGGGTTGACGTTGGGCCAGTCGCGTGGAAGCAAGATGCGCGCTCTTGGCCAATGATTTGGCCACAACCGACTGGGACGAGCCGGTATCAATCACAAAGGTGTGGGCCGTCTGTTGGCCGAACCGCGAGCGGACGTTGAGCGAGATGTCCCCGGGGGTGAACACGACGGTGAGGGGCACGGTGGTCCCGACCTCACCCTGCGTCAAGACAGGGGAAGGTGCCGGACCGGTGGGCCCATGCACGTCGGGGGGGTTCCCATGCTTCGCTGGACCTTCGGGGCCACCAAACGTGACCGTCTGTGCGGTGAAGTCAACGCGCACCGCCCCGAAGCGGCTCAATACATCGGAGCCCAGCAGACCCACCGGTTGTCCGGCGCCCCCGAAATCGGGGAGCGTGGCCGCGGTCAACGACTGTGGGGCCAGCGCCACTCCGGCGGCCGACCACGACGTCACCCCTACCGGCTGCGCGGTCCCGACGCAGCCGACTCCGCCGAATTCGGTTGTTGATCCGTCGTGCACCAGATGCAATTGGGTGGCCAGGTGGCGATCAATGATGGATTCGCCGGCCCCGGAGTCGAGCACGAATGGATAGGGACCGCTTCCCCCAATGCAGACGTTGACCAATTCGCCGACCTGACCCGCCACGGTGCTGACGGTGATCGGGATGCGTGCGGCCCCGCCACCGAGTGCCGTTGCCCCACCGCAACCGGCTGCGGTCGACGGCAAGGCGAAGTTCACGATCGGCTCGACTCGAATGTGTCGAGCCGGAGTGGTGGCCCGTGCGCCGAGCAGCAGTGAGGCCGCCACTATGAAGGCGACCAACGTGAGCCGGCGGATCGATGCACCCGTTCAGGCCTGCTTGAGGGCCAGGCGGGCCGTCGCTATCCCCATGCGCACACCGAGAACCAGGACGGCCAGGGGAAGCACCGCCCGCCGCCAACCCGACGTCGTGCGCACAGTGAAGCGCAGAGCTGAACGATGATGGGCCGCCATCATTTTGTAGGGGTGCCTGGCCGTGCTCACTCCCTGCACGTGGGTGACATTGGCGGCGCCGGTGAACCCGATCCCCCAGCCCGCCCGGTGCGCCCGCCAGCACAGGTCCATGTCTTCGGCGTACATGAAGTATGTCTCGTCGAACCCTCCGAGCTCTTCAAGAGCGGCCCGGCGGGCCAGGAAGCACGAGCCCGAGATCCATTCGGCCTCGACCGCACCCGCACCCTCGGGGATGCCGGGGTTGTAGCGCCTCGTGAAGCGGTTCTCTGGATTCCACAATCCGAACAGCGCATGGCCGGCCGCTTCGACGAAGGAGGGAAACCGTCGCACCGATGGATAGACCGCGCCCTCGGAGGTGAAGATCCGCGGACCGACGAGAGCCCACGCCGGATGGCTCTCGAGGACCGCGTCGCAACGCGTCGATCGCTCCCGGGATGGACATGCAGGTCGGCGTTGGCGATCATCACCCACTCGGGCGGGGGCGATGCACCACTGAGCGCAGCCAGTCCCCGGTTCACTCCAGCGCCGTAGCCCATGTTGACTCCCGGTCGCAGGACGACGACTGGGAAGCCCGGATCCTCGGCCACCACGGCGGCGAGCGCCTTGTGGACACTCCCTGGCGTGCCGTTCTCCACCACGATGACCGGCCCGGCGCCGTCACTGACGAGGGACCGCACACACTTGTCGAGAAGCGGACCGGCATTATGGTCCACGACGACCGCTGCCACCTGGCCGGGCACGGCGGGCTCAGAACTTCTTGGTGAAGCGGAAACGCACGAGGGCGACCAGCGCGCTGAAGCCGTCACGCCAGGTGATCTTCTTGCCCTCGTCCACTTCGCGTCCGGCGTAGGAGATGGGCACCTCGTAGATGCGCAGTCCCCGACGCAGGATCTTGGCCGTGATCTCAGGCTCGAAGTCGAAGCGGTTCGAGACGATGGTGATGCCCGCGATGGCCTGCGCGTCGAAGAGCTTGTAGCACGTCTCCATGTCGGACAACGTCGAGCTGTAGAGGAGGTTGGTCGTAAAGGAGAGGATCCGGTTGGCGAACCAGTGCAACGGCAGCATGTTCTTGCGCTCCCCGGTGAAACGGCTCCCATAGACGACGCGGGCCTTGCCCTTGAGCATGGGATCGAGCAGGCGTGGCCAGTCATCGGGGTCGTACTCGAGGTCGGCATCTTGAATGAGCACCAGGTCGCCGGTGGCCGCGGCCAAGCCGGTCCGGATTGCCGCGCCCTTCCCCTGGTTCTGGGCGTGCGTGATCACCCGCACCGTCGAGTCCTCAAGTGCGCCCAGGACCTTGTCCGAACCATCGGACGAGCCATCGTCCACGACGATGATCTGTAGCGTCAGAGGTAACTCGACAGCCCGCATACGGCGGATGATCTCCGCCACGGTGGTGCGCTCGTTGAACACAGGCATGATCACCGACAACGTCGTGTAGGTGGGAAGGGGAGAAAACTCGGCGGCGGTCCCGCCCGGCGTTGCGCTCACGATGCCAGCACCCGGGGAGCCAGATAGTCAATCGTCCGCAAAATGCCGGTCCGCAGGTCGATTGTCGGGGACCAGCCCAATTCGGAGGTGGCCAAGGAAATGTCAGGGCAGCGTCGCGTCGGATCGTCGGTGGGCAGGGGCTCGAAGGTAATCGAGGACTCCGATCCCGACAATTCCAAGACGATCTGCGCCAATTCGAGAACGGTGCGCTCGTCGGGATTGCCGATGTTGACCGGTCCGACAAGCGACGAGTCCAACAATGCCACCAGCCCGGCAACCTCATCGTCGACGTAACACAAGCTCCTGGTCTGGGATCCGTCGCCATAGACCGTGAGGGGCTCTCCCCGCAGGGCCTGGCTGATGAAATTGGACACCACCCGCCCGTCCCCCGGAGCCAGCCGCGGGCCATAAGTGTTGAAGATGCGGGCAATCCCCACGTCGACGCCGCGGAAGCGGTGCATGGCCATGGTCAGGCTCTCGGCGAACCGCTTCGCCTCGTCGTAGACGCTGCCGCGGCCCGGTCGGGTCCACGTTGCCGTGATAGGACTCGCTCTGGGGATGGATCAAAGGGTCGCCGTAGATCTCGCTCGTGCTGGCCATGAGGAACCGCGCATCGTGCGTCAGGGCCAGCTCCAAGAGCCGCCGTGTGCCCTCGCTGCCAACAGCCAGCGTCTCGAGTGGGCGCTCGAGATACGCCGGGGGCGAAGCTGGGCTGGCCAGGTTGCAGACGGCGTCAATCTTGGCGTTCGAGGCCAGCTCCACCTTCTCGCACACATCGGTGACCACCAACGAGAAGAGGGCCGAATCGATCAGGTGAGCCACGTTGTCCCGGCTCCCGGTGGACAGGTCATCGAGGCAGACGACCGAGTCACCCCGCGCTACCAGGTGCTCGCACAGGTGCGACCCCAAGAAGCCCGCCCCTCCCGCCACGACGACGCGGCTCACCGGCGTCCGATCCCCGTGTAGGCGAACCCGATGCGCCGTACGGCCGCCGGATCCAGCAGGTTCCGGGCATCGACGATGGACGCGACCTTCATGAGCGCCCGGACGCGAGCAAAGTCGAGCCAGCGGAAGTCGTCCCACTCGGTCAGTACAACCACGACGGATGCCCCGGTGCTCGCCTCGTAGGGGTCTCCGCGCAACAACAGATCGGACAAGTCGTCGGGTACGACCTCGGGTGCGCCGCCCGCGACCTCCTCCTCAACGAGCACGGTCGGATCGAAGGCCTGAACCCGAGCACCCAGGTCCACCAGACGGTGGGCGATCTCCACGCTGGGGGAATCTCGACGGTCGTCGGTGTTGGCCTTGAAGGTGAGTCCCCACACGGCCACGGTCACGCCGTCGACCGAGCCGCCGCACGCTGTCTCGACCTTGGCCACGACCCGTGCCAGCTGTTTCTCATTGCTGGCAATCGCACCAGCCAGCAATGAGAAGTCGTAACCCGCCTCCCGGGCGATGTGCAATAGGGCTCGTGTGTCCTTGGGGAGGCACGAGCCCCCCAGCCCGGCCCCGGGTGCAAGAACTCGAATCCGATGCGCTTGTCGTAGCCGAGCCCGAGCATGACGTCACGCACATCGGCACCCACTTCCTCGCACAGCCCCGCCACGGCGTTCACGTAACTCAACTTGGTGGCCAAGAAGGCGTTTGAGGCGTACTTGATGGTCTCGGCGGTCGTGGCGTCGGTGATGATGAGGGGTGCGCCGGTACTGGCGAAAAGTGCGCCGACAGTTGCCGCCGCCTGCGCGTCGTCGGCCCCCACCACGATGCGGTCAGGGTGCAGGCTGTCGCGCACCGCGTTGCCCTCGCGCAGGAACTCGGGATTGGAGACGACCCGGACGTCGGCGCGCCCGATGACCCGCTCGACCAGGGTGGCCGAGCCCACCGGAACAGTCGATTTGTTGACGACGATGGTGCCGTGCTCAAGCAGAGGTCCGACTTCCTTGGCCGCCGCCTCCACGAAGGAGAGGTCGGCTGCGCCATCGTCCCCCTGTGGCGTGGGCACGCACAAGAAGACGAACGCCGCCCCGGCGACGGCTTCGGCGGCCGATGCATTGAAGCGCAGGTTGCCGGCCGCCACCCCTTCGGCCGCCAGATCGTCAAGGCCCGTCTCGACAATAGGCATCCGCCCGCTCCGCAAGGCCGCCAACCGCGACGGCTCACGTTCGGCCAGCACCACCCGGTGGCCGAAATGAGCCAGGGTGGCAGCGGTGGGAAGGCCGACGTAGCCGGCGCCGATCACCGCCACCACCTGCGACTCAGGATCGCTGGCTCTCTTGTTCTTGTTCGAGCTCTTACGTGAGGTCATAGCGGTGCGACCGCCCCTTCGACTTCCAATGCCCGGATCAACCGGACCAATCCGTCTTTCCAATCGGGGAGCGCCGGCAATCCGCTCAGCCGCAACGCCATGTTGTCGAGCACCGAGTTGGCCGGCCGAGGCGCCGGGTACCGCAACGGGTCGAGTTCTACGGTGGAGATGGGCTGCACGCGCTCTGGGTCGCCGCCGACCGTTTCCAAAATGGCACGCACGAAACCGAACCACGTGGTGGCTCCGCCGTTGGTCACGTGGAACACGCCAGGCCGCTTGTCCGTCCCCAGGGTGACGATCGCTGCGGCCAGGTCGGCCGTGAAGGTGGGCGACCCGTGCTGATCGTCGACGAAGCGCAGCGGGTCGGTTCCCGCCGCCAGGCGCAGAACGGTCTTGACCATGTTCGCGCCATGGGCGCCACAGACCCACGAGGTGCGCACGATGGTCGATCCGGGTGGGCAGTCGCGCTCACCCGCCAGCTTGCTCGCACCGTAGACGGACTTCGGATTCGGTGCGTCCCATTCGCGGTACGCACGGGCCGACGCCCCGTCAAAGACGTAGTCGGTCGAGACGTAGAGCATGTGCGCGCCGACGGCTGTCGCGGCCTCGGCCACATTGCGGGTGCCGACGGCGTTCACCGCGTATGCAAGGTCGACGTCTGTCTCGCAGGCGTCGACCGCCGTGAGCGCGCCACCATGCAGCACGAGCTCAGGCCGGAAGGCACGGAAGACATACTGCACTTGCGCACGGTCGTCGACGCGCATGGTGCCGACGTCCGTCGCCAACACCTCATCGTTGAGTCCCGGCAACGGGCCCTCCGGCCCCAGGAGCCGACAACGCCGGCCGCCCCGCGGCACCTGTCCACTCAGCGCATCGAGCAGATCCCTTCCGAGTTGCCCATCGGCCCCGGTGACAAGAATTCGCATACCAAGAGCCGGCCTTAGCCGACGCCGCCCCAACTGGCCTCGACGACGGGCGCCCGGGCCCGCAGGGGCTCCCACCAGGCTCGATTGGCCGCATACCACTCGACCGTCGCGGCCAACCCGTCTTCCCATGCGATGGAGGGTGCCCATCCGAGTTGGGTCCGCAGCTTGGACGAGTCCAGCAGGTAGCGGCGATCGTGCCCGGGGCGATCGGGCACGATCTCCTTGAGCGACGCCGGCTTGCCCAGTGTCGAGAGCACGAGATCGGCGATCTCCATGATGGAGGCCTCGACCCCGCTGCCGACGTGGTAGGTCTCACCGACGACACCTCGTGCGAGTACCGCTTCGATAGCCGTGCAGTGGTCGCGTACGTGCAGCCACTCACGACGGTTCTCCGTGGTGGCGTACAGCGTCAGGTTCTTGTCGTCGAGAGCCGAGGTGGTGAACACCGGGATGACCTTCTCGGGAAACTGGTAGGGCCCGTAGTTGTTGGAGCAGTTGGTGATGGTGACCGGCAGCCCGTAGGTCTCGCCGTAGGCCCGCACAGCGTGATCGGCCCCGGCTTTGCTGGCGTTGTAGGGCGTCCGGGGGCGATACGGCGAGTCCTCCGTGAAGACCTCGTCCGTATCGAGCGACAGATCGCCGTAGACCTCGCACGTACTGATGTGGTGGAACCGGGCTATGCCGACCTGGCGCGCCGCCTCCAAGAGGGTTTGGGTCCCGAGCACGTTGGTACGGAAGAACAGCCCCGGGTTGAGGACGGCCAGGCTGTTGTGGGACTCGGCGGCGAAATGGACGATGGTGTCGATCTCCTCGTCCCGCAGGGTCTTTTCGGCCAATGGACCATCACAGATGTCCCCGTGCACGAAGACGATGGCATCTTCGACATCGGCCAAATTCGGTCGGTTGCCGGCGTATGTGAGCGCGTCGTAGGCGACGACGTGGTCTTCGGGGTGCTGTTCGACCCAGTAGCGGACGAAGTTCGACCCGATGAAGCCGGCTCCTCCCGTCACGAGAAGGCGCATAAGGGCGAGAGTGTAGCCCCCATCTGACGTTTGTTCGGTGACGGGTGCGAGAAAAAGTGCTTCTCAGCTGGAGCAATAGTGCTTCAGCCTGGTCGCAGATGCACGACGTCACCCGCCGAGACCGTCTGCGCGCCGGTCGAGGTCTCGACGACGAGGTGGCCGGCGTCGTCGAGCTCGACGGCCACGCCCACTACCGCTTGGGCCGCCAGCTCGACTCTCACCCGTTGTCCCAGCGTGGCGCAGCGGTGGCGCAGCTCGGCCGCCACCTCCCGCCGGCCCGAGGCGCTGTCGAGAAGGGCTCGACGGGACGAGAGAGCTTGGAGCAAAGACTCGAGGAGGAGGTCCCGATCGACCGGCGTCGAGCTCAGTTCGTTCAGACACGTGCCACCGACGCCGTCTGGACCGGGCCAGGCGATATTGAGCCCGAGGCCGACCACAACGGCACAGGATGTGTCGACGAACTCAGCTTCAGCCAGGACACCGGCAAGCTTCGCCTCCCCCACCAAGAGATCGTTAGGCCACTTGACCACCGCCCCTACGCCGGCCACATGGCGACAGGCTTCCGCGGCGGCCAACGCCACCGCGGCGGTACAAAGATGCAGTTCAGAAGGGTCAAACTCGGGCCGAAAGAGGACAGAAGCGAGAAGGGAGGCGCCCGCGGGCGACTCCCAGCGGCGGTCCATTCGGCCCCGTCCGGCGCTCTGATGGTCGGCCACCGCCACCGCCCCTTCGGGCGCCCCATCCCGCGCTTCTCGGCGCAGGTAGGCGTTGGTCGAATCGATCTCTTCGAACCGCCGCACATCCCAGATCCCGCCCCACATGGCAGACACCCTAGGGTCCGTGCAATTGTGAAGTCCCCTTCCTACTCGAAAGGCCTTTTGTGTTGAAGAAGATCCTCATCGCCAACCGCGGCGAAATCGCCGTCCGGGTCATACGGACCTGCCGCGAGATGGGCATCGGCACTGTCGCCGTGTACTCCAACCTCGATCGAGAAGCCCTGCACGTCCGCATGGCCGACGAGGCCTACGCATTGGGTGGAGAAACTGCAGCCGAGAGCTACCTGAACACCGAGGCGATTCTCGCTGCGATCGAGCAGAGCGGGGCCGACGGCGTCCACCCCGGGTACGGCTTTTTCTCCGAGAACACCGACTTCGCCCGGGCTATCACCGACCGCGGCGTGACTTTCATCGGCCCTCCGCCCGAAGCGATCGAGGTGATGGGCGACAAGATCAGCTCGCGCATCGCAGCCGAGAAGGCGGGTGTGGCCGGCGTGCCGGGCCGCTCCGAGCCATTGACCTCACCCGACGAGGTGGTGGCCTTCGGCGAGGAAGTCGGATGGCCCTTGGCCATCAAGGCCGCCTATGGGGGTGGCGGTCGGGGCATGAAGGTGGTGTCCTCTGCCGATGAAGCGGCGGAGGCCATGGAGTCGGCCGCCCGCGAGGCCCAGGCCTACTTCGGTCGTCCGGAGATCTACGTCGAGCGCTACCTCGGGTGGCCCCGCCACGTGGAGATGCAGGTGCTGGGCGACACACATGGCAACACGTTGTGGCTGGGCGAGCGCGACTGCTCGGCTCAGCGCCGCCACCAGAAATTGGTGGAGGAGAGCCCGGCTCCCGCCTTCCCGGACGCGATCCGCCAAGCCATGGGTGAAGCCGCGGTGAAGGTGTCGAAAGCCTGTGGCTACTACAACGCCGGAACGGTCGAGTTCCTCTTCCAAGACGGTGAGTTCTTCTTCTTGGAGATGAATACCCGTCTTCAGGTCGAGCACCCCGTAACCGAGCTCGTGACCGGCCTCGATCTGGTGGCATGGCAGATACGCATCGCCTCGGGTGAAGAGCTCACCTTCGGCCAGGGCGACGTCCAACGTAACGGCCATGCGATCGAGGTCCGTATCAACGCCGAGGACCCGAGCGGTGGCCGCTTCTCCCCCTCACCCGGCACCATTACGAAATTCACGGCTCCCTCGGGTCCTGGTGTCCGCCTCGATGCGGGTTACGAGTCCGGCGACCTCGTCAGCCAGTTCTACGACAATCTCGTGGCCAAGCTGATTGTGTGGGCGCCGGACCGTGAGTCGGCCCGTCGTCGCATGTTGCGTGCGCTCGACGAGACGCAGATCACCGGGATTGCGACCACCATTCCGGCGGATGTCGCAATCCTCACGCATCCAGATTTCGCCGAGGCCAAGCACTCCACCAAATGGGTGGAAGACGTGCTCGACCTGAGCCAACTCAGCGTTGCCCCAGCCGAGACTGCCCCGGCTAGCGCTGACGAAGCGATCCCGACCGTGCAGCGTGATGTCACGGCCGAGGTCGACGGGCGGCGGTTCTCCGTGAAGCTCTGGGTTCCCGACCTCGGGACGACGTCCGCGCCCCAGGCCGGCGCAGCGCGCCCACGACGGTCAGCTACGTCGGCGGCTGCCGCCACTGGATCAGGTGATGTCGCGGTGCCCATGCAGGGCACGATCGTCAAGGTGCTCGTCGCCGTGGGCGACAAGGTCGAAGTAGGTCAGACCATCTGCCTCCTCGAAGCGATGAAGATGGAGAATGCAGTGAACGCCGAGAAGGACGGCGTCATCAAGGAGGTGCGAGTGGCCGCCGGCGCTTCGGTCGGCGCCGGCGACATCGTGGCGGTGATCGAGTGAGCGGAGGTCGAGTGCACATCGATCCCGACGCCGCCAAGGCTGCCGCCGCCGCCGTCATTGAGGAGCGCTTGCCCGAGCTCATCGCCCTCAGCCACTCGGTGCACGCCACGCCGGAGCTCTGCTACGAGGAGACCCGCTCCGCCCACGCCGTGGCGGAAGCTCTGCGCGCCGGAGGGATGTCGGTCACCGAGGGCGTGTACGACATCCCGACCGCGCTCGAATCACGCTCCGGCAGTGGTCCGCTCGTCGTGGCCGTGTGTGCCGAGTACGACGCGCTGCCCGATGTCGGTCACGCCTGCGGGCACAACATCATCGCGGCCAGCTCGGTGGGGGCCGGGTTGGCGTTGGCCGCGGTGGCCGACGACATCGATCTCGAGGTCCGACTGCTCGGCACGCCAGCCGAGGAAGGCGGCGGCGGCAAGATCCTGATGCTTGAGCGCGGCGCCTTCGACGGCGTCCACGCCGCCATGATGGTTCACCCGTGGCCGGTAGAGCGCCTCACCGGTGCCTGCCTGGCGGTAACCCACTTCGACGTCCATTTCAGTGGCAAAGAAGCCCATGCCTCGGCCGCCCCCTGGGAGGGCGTGAACGCGCTCGATGCGATGACGATCGCCCAGGTCTCTCTGGGCCTGCTCCGCCAGCAACTTCCCCCGGGCGATCAGGTGCACGGCATCATCACCCACGGCGGCGGTGCTGCCAACGTGATCCCAGCTACCGTCACCGGACGCTTCATGGCCCGCTCGCGCACCATTGACGGACTGGCGGCCCTCGAGGTCCGCGTACGCGCCTGCTTCGAAGCCGGAGCCCTCGCCTCGGGCGCGACAGTGCGCTACGAGAAGCTGTCCCCGGACTACTCCCATATGGAGGCTGACCCCGATCTGGTGGCGGCATATCGGATCAACGCCCAGTCGCTCGGGCGGACCTTCGAGGCTGACGACGCCGACGCACCGCTGCCGACGTTTTCCACCGACATGGCCAACGTCTCCTTGGCGGTTCCCACCATTCATCCACTCATAGGCATCGAGACCGGGGGTGCGGTGAATCATCAGCATGAGTTCGCGGCGGCCTGCATCACCCCCTCCGCCGATGCCGCCGTGCGCGACGGGGCCCTGGCCCTGGCCTGGACGGCGATCGACGCGGCGCTCGACCCCGCTCTGCGTCATCGACTCCTGGGCTCGTGATCACTGAGCACGCCCTGCTTCCGGTCATTCCTGGACAAGAAGCCGAATTCATCGAGACGATGGATCGGGCCAGGGCGATCATCGCGTCGGCGGCCGGCTTTCTCTCATTGCGCGTCGGGCGGTGCATCGAGCGCCCCAGCTTCTTCCTCCTTCTCGTCGAGTGGGAAACGCTCGAGGCCCATACCGAGGGCTTCCGCAACTCGGACGCTTACCAGGAATGGCGCGCCCTACTGCACCACTTCTACGACCCCTTCCCCGTCGTCGAGCATTTCGAGACCGTCACCTCTGCTTGACACCTAGGATTCGCCGAAGCCCGACGTGTCGGGTGGCAGGGCAGCAATGAACATACCGAGGCAGCTCTCGAGCCCGATGATCTCGATATCGTCGCGACGGTGCGTCGACCACGTCGCCCGATCCATGCGTACGTTGACTATGCGGTCAGCCTCACCCCGGCGGAGCGCATGGGTCTCGCCGTTCTCGACGTAACCGACCGAGCGGGAGGTGGCCAGAGAGGCGGTGTTGTCGTGGAATGCGCCGCTATGGGCCTCTTGGGCACCGAGTCCCTCGAAGGCCAGGTGCAAGATGGCCTGACGCATCTCCTTGCCCAGCCCCTGCCCCTGAAAGGCACGACCAAGCCACGAACCGGTTTGGACGGACCGCAGGACGGCGAAGTGCTCGGCCATCATGTCCTGCACCCCGACGACCTGATCAGCAACGAACACCGCACCGGTCAGGTGCCACTTCTCGGGCGACCACTCGGCCCGCTGACGCCACCACCACTGAGCGGACTCCCGCTCGCGAGCCGGCATGGGGCGATCGGTTAAGGGCGTAGTGAAAGGCATGGTGGCGGGGTCGTGGATTCCCGCCTCAATGACGGCCAGAAGCGCGCCGAACTCGTTTTCTCGAGGGAGGCGAATCTCCAAACGAGGAGTGCGGACAACGAGGCCGAACAACGGCCAGAACGCCAACGAGTCGGCCACGCTCAACCCCCGGGCGAATAGACCCCGAATTCGCCACGCAGCACATCGGCCACCTCACCCAATGTCGCCATGACGGCCAGGGCAGCCTTCATCGGGACGAGAAGATTCCCCTCGCCTCGGGCGGTCACGGCGATGTCGGACAGTGCGGCGTCGACTGCAGGCTGGTCACGCGCCGCGCGCACAGATCTCGTGCGATCGATCTGCGTCTGCTGGAGCGTGACGTCGATCGGGAAGACCTCGGCCGGCTCGCTATCGGCATCGGTGAATCGGTTCACGCCGACCACAACTTTCTCCCCGCTGTCCACGGCCTTGGCAAAGCTGTAGGCGGCACTCTCAATCTCGTCCTGCATGAAGCGTGCCTCAATGGCTGCCACCGCTCCCCCCAACGCGTCAATGCGATCGAGATACTCGTTCGCCGCCTTTTCGACTTCGTCCGTGAGCGATTCGACGAAGTACGACCCAGCGAGAGGATCGACCGTGTCAGCCATCCCTGACTCGAAGCCGACGATCTGCTGCGTTCGCAGAGCAATCTTGGCGGCCCGCGTCGTCGGGAGGCCGAGCGCCTCGTCGAACCCATTGGTGTGCAGGCTCTGTGTTCCCCCCAGAGCAGCCGCCAAAGACTGGAGGGTGACCCGTACGATGTTGTTCTCCGGTTGCTGGGCCGTCAGTGTCGATCCGCCCGTCTGGGTGTGGAAGCGCAGCATTTTCGAGCGCGGGTCCTTTGCCCCGAAGCGGTCGGTCATGACGCGCGCCCACATCCGGCGGGCCGCCCGGTACTTCGCAACCTCTTCGAAGAGGTTGTTGTGGGCGTTCCAGAAGAACGACAGGCGGGGGGCGAAGGCGTCGATGTCCATGCCCGCCGCGATGGCCGCTTCCACATAGGCGATTCCGTTGGCCAGGGTGAAGGCGATCTCCTGGACCGCCGTCGATCCCGCTTCACGGATGTGGTAGCCCGAAATCGAGATGGTGTTCCAGTTCGGCAGATTGGCGGCACAGTACGAGAAGGTGTCGACGATCAACCGCATCGACGGTCGGGGTGGATAGATGTACGTCCCCCGGGCGATGTACTCCTTAAGGATGTCGTTCTGAATTGTGCCGCGCACCTTGTCTCCCGCGACGCCTTGTTCCTCGGCCACCAGTTGGTAGAGGAGCAAGAGGATGGCGCCGGTGGCGTTGATGGTCATCGACGTGGTGACCTTGTCCATCGGCAGATCAGCCATAAGGAGTCGCATGTCGGCCAACGAATCGATGGCCACACCCACCTTGCCCACTTCACCCTCGGCCCGCGGATGGTCCGAGTCGTAGCCCATCTGGGTCGGGAGGTCGAAGGCGCAGGAAAGTCCGGTCTGACCGGCGTCGAGGAGGAACTTGAATCGCTCATTGGTGGATTCGGCCGACCCAAACCCGGCGTACTGGCGCATCGTCCAGAGCTTCGAGCGGTACATCTCGGCGTGCACGCCCCGGGTGTAGGGGAAAGTTCCAGGCTCTCCGAGCTTCGTTTCAGGATCCCACCCGGCGAGATCCTCGGCCCGGTAGACCGGTTGGATCTCAATTCCCGAGTCCGTTCGGTGCTCGTGGCTGTCCTTCGTGGGTGGCATCACACCAACGAGCCTACGGAAGTAAGGCGGTCCTGGCCATCCCGCCCTGGACCTCGGAACCTGCCCGCTCGACAGCTCACCTCGGGCATGACCGTGCAGAGAGCCGCAACGCTCCTACAATTGCGCCATGCCGCTCCGATGGCGCTGGTCGTTGGTGGTCGTCCTGTCCGCCATAGTGCTCGGCACCTTCATGCCCCAGGCGTTCCTGGTCGGAAGCTCTACGCCGGCCGGCCAGGCACTCGCATCCCCCGTAGGACCGCCCACATTCCCATCGGGCTGCTCGGGCACCAACTGTGGCAAGAGCTCGCCCGCCGCCCCCACGCCGTCCCTTACCATCGCCGCCCTGGCGGCCACCATCGTCGGCATAGGAGTGGCTGCCAAGCGAAGCTCGCGCCGCATCCGTTCCCACTCAGACGGACTGCCGCGCGGGACGTTCAAAGTGTTGTTCCGCCCACCTCAATTCTCCTAGTTCGCATTGCACGTCACCGCCGAGACGACGTCGTCTCGCCATCGGTCGCTGTCGCGGCCGTCGCATACCGAACTTTTCGAGGTGCACCCGCATATGCCCTCGACCTACCAAGGAGAACCCCGTGCCTGACAATCCGCCAAAGCGACGCAGAAATCCCCAACGTCCTCAGAACCAACCAACGGCCAAGAAAGCGCAACGCCCGAATAATCCGCAAAATCCCCGCGGAGCCGCAGCCACAAAGCCGGCCGGAGCAACCAGGTCCACCGGCGCCACCAAGTCCACCGGCGCCACCAAGTCCACCGGCGCCACCAAGTCCACCGGGGATCGGTCATCCGGCAACCGCCGGTTCGCCGAGCGACAGTCGTCGAAGCAGCAAGCGGCACTCCGGGCCAGACGGGCACGAAACCGGGCATTTGCGATCGGATCGATCGTGCTGGTCGTGGTCATTGTGGTCGTGCTGGTCGTGGTCAAGGTAACCGGCGGGGGCGGGCCTTCAAACGCCTCCGTGTCGTCACCTGCCGCGGGCACCCCGGTTTCGGCTGCCATCACCAGCAAGCTGACCTCTCTACCCCTCAGCACGCTGGCCGCGGCTCCCACCGGCGGTCTGGACACTTCGCCGCAGACCATCAGCAATCCGAAGCTGGCGGCCGATGGAAAGCCGGAGCTGCTCTACGTCGGGGCGGAGTTCTGTCCTGTTTGTGCGGCCGAGCGGTGGGCCGTATACGTCGCACTTTCCAAGTTCGGGACTTTCAGCCCGCAACCGGGAAGGATCCACTCCGCTGTCCGCGACGGGGACATCCCGACCCTCACCTTCTACAAGACGACTTACACCAGCCCCTACCTCGCGTTCACTCCCGTCGAGACCACGACGAACGAGCCCAACGGCAACTCGTACGTGCTCCTGCAAAAGCCGACCGCGGCCCAGCAGAAGCTCTGGCTTGCCCATACCGGCGGGTCCATTCCATTTGTGGACTTCGCAGGGAAGGCACAGCTCACATCGTCCCAGTACGACCCGGCGACGCTCGAAGGCGTGTCGTTTGATGACATCGCCGCGGACGTCGGGAACAACACAACCGCCATTGGCGCCGACATAGATGCCTCGGCCAAGGTGCTGATTCAGACCATCTGCAGCACCCTGACCGACAACAAACCCGCTGATGTCTGTAGCGCCGTCGGTGGCAATGGGTGAGCGGCGGCTCCAGCTCCGCTGGCCGGGACGGGTGGGGACCCTCACCAGCGTCGTTGGTCTGGGCATCGCGGGCTATCTGACGTACGAGCACTACACCGGGTCGAACACCCTGGCCTGCTCCGACAAGGGCGTCGTCAATTGCCTGGCCGTGACCACCAGCTCCTATTCGAAGGTGGCGGGGATCCCGGTGGCTGTTCTGGGTCTCGTCTTCTTCGCGGTGATGCTCGTCCTGCAGTTGCCCGCGATGTGGAGGCGCCAAGAGAACGCCGTTCGCATTGTCAGGATGGGATGGGCCATCGTCGGGCTGGGGACGGTCGTGTATCTCCTCTATACCGAGCTGTTCAGGATCGACGCCATCTGCCTGTGGTGCACCGCCGTGCATGTGCTCACGTTCGTCGTGTTCGTCTCCACGGTGCTCGCCACCTTGCACACCGCCTACGAGCTAGATCCGTCTCTGGACCCCTAAGACCTCACAACCCCCGCGTTCCGCCCTCTTGAGGGAGCGAGGTCTCCGCTGCTCAGCTACTCAGCTGCTCTGCTGACCCACTGCCGTACATCAAGGAGCCCGGGGTGGTCAGCAACTCTCCGCTCTCGAGCCACGTCTTGAGTCCGGAGAGGATCATGGGCCAACCGCCGTAGAGCTGGTCGTTGGCACCCTCGCGCAACTGATCATGGATGACGGTCAGTTGGCATGAATCCTCTACCTGTGTGATTTGCCACGTCACCCGGGAGGCGCCCTCGCTCTTCACGTCTTCGCCCCATAGTGCAGTCATCGTGTGGACCAGGCGATGCGGTGGGTCGACCTCGAGGACCTCCCCCCCACCAAGGAGCAAGTCGACCTCGGGTACCCCCATTTGCAGCGGGGAGCCCACCTTCCAGTCCGAAGTGACGCCGGCACCGAAGTTGTACTTCTTGCGGATCTCGGGATTGGTGATCGCCTCCCACAGGCGCTCGGGAGTGGTCCGGATATAGATCTCGAATACCTTCTCCATCTGACGCTCCAGTCCTTTCTTGAGGTCGCTGAGCCCGGCCACCCAAGGCTCGGCGTACTTGCTCACCCAACGGTCGTGGACGAGCCGGATCGGGACGGGGTTCAGGAAGTGGAGCTTCTCCCGACCTTGACGCCGGGTCACCACCAGCCCTGCCCCCTCAAGGAGCTTGAGGTGCTTCATGACACCGAAGCGCGTCATCTCGAAGCGCCCTTCCAGCTGGCCCAACGTCTGCCCGTCCCGGAGGAAGAGCTCGTCGAGCAGGCTGCGTCTGGTCGGATCGGCCAGGGCTTTGAACACATCGTCCACGAGGACAGATTAGGTGACCATTTAGGGCAGCTATCCCTTCTCTGTATAAAGGGAGGGTAAGATGAACCCCCGTGGACGACACCCAGCGGATCATCGTCGGCTCATTGGGCGTGGGTATGGTGCTTGCTGGCATTGGATTCCTTGTCGCTGGCACGCTTGCCGCAGGGGTGCCCTTGGTCGCCGTTGGGGCGATGATCGGCGCCCTGGGTTTCGGGAGGCGTCATCGCCCAGTGACCGAACCGGCGGTTGCCCTGGTTGGCAAAGGACCGATGGTGATCGCCAGAGAACTTGTGAACAACGGCATCATCGCTCATACGGTTACCCAGGCCGTACCCGACAAGCGCAAGGACCTTCGAGGGGGAAGCTGCAGCGCCTCTTGCAAGAGGGACAACGGATCGCAAGTATTCCGGGACCTTCACGATTATTGGCTTTGACCCCTCCGTGGCAGGACAACGTGCACCAGGTTCTCTACTCAGCCCTTCTGGACCCATGGCCAGCAACTCAGTTTGCGTTGCTGGGACTCCCACTCCAGGGCCAATCGGAAATCGCGGGGTTGGGCGGGCGACTCGCTTCGCAAATCAACGAACTGGAACGAATCACTCAGAGCTTGGGGAACTACGACATCAAGGAGTCCTGGCAGCCCTAGGCGGTGCCCGTTGAGCGGGCTACTCCCGCGTGGGGAGAAAGGACTCCAGGTTCGTCAGGGCGTCACTGACGGCGCTGATGATGCCGTCGAACGTTGCCCTGGCGTTGTAGTTGGCAACATCCTTCCCCCGACCAATGCGGATCGCTATCACCGTGGGACCGCGAATCTCCACGTTCACTTCACTCTCTTTAAGGCGCCCCATGTCGGGTCCGACTGGCTCGAACTTGGCGATTTCTGCGCCGTCGTGGCGGTAGCCGAAAGCGTCTTGTTCCAAGGTTTGACCGCGGGCGGAAACGATGGTGGTGCCATCCTCGACACCGGAACCAAGCGCAATGAGATTTCGGTGTTTGTCGGCGTTTTCGAGCCTGCTGAGTACCCCGATGGGGTGGGCGGGAATGTCGTCAGCGGGGTTGGTATAGGGCTGCAATCGTTTGATGATTGCTATAGCGCCACCGGGCATCTTCTTGGTTTGGGTGAGGAAACGTTCCCTGGCATCGCCGTCGTCCACGACATAAGTGCCATCGGGATTGGTCTCCCAAATGTCCGTCATGGAGATGGGGAAGCCTGCATTCTTCCAACGACTCGGTGGGGCGATGGCAACGGCGATGTGGTCAAGGGCCGATCTCATGTTGTGGACGAAGTCCCCGATAAGGATGGACAAGTCTGGGTCCGGCTGCTTCGTTACTCTGAGGATGTAGCGCCAGATGTGGCGTTGGCCCTTGGGTTGTCTGACCCGTTCGGCTTCATACGGGTGGCCGTCCTCGTAGGGCCGCATCATCGCGTCGATGTCTTTCAGGTGATGTTTCGCCCGCTCGACCTTGAGCCACCACGATTCCGTCACGAACTATCCTAGGAGGCACATGCCAAAGACGAACGGGGATCACCCGACACAGGAGACCCAACCCAAAGAGGGACCGCCAGCGGAGATCCCGATCCCCACGCGGGAAGAGGTCTTTCGTGACCTGGGGAAGGTTGCCAAGCCACGGAGGCATAGGGAGAATCCTGAGGACGCATGAGGTCCGAACCCTATGCCACCGAGGACGAAATCAAGATGAAGGAAAGGCAGGCTCAGCGCGAGCGCCAGCAGCAGGCCGACCTCGTAGCTCGGGAAGAGCGCCAGTCAATCGAAGAATCGGAGCGGAACCCCTACCGATAGAGGAGGGTACGGGGGGGTAGCCAATCGGTAGTGGGACAATTGGGCCCAGTTTTCGGACTTGGGAACTTGATCAGCCTACGGGCAGGGTCACGGCTAATGCTTTGAACTCGCCATTGGCGGTGACTACAATCCCTGATGAAGTCAGCGTTGTTGATTGGTCCGAGACGCCAGGCGCGCTGGATTCCAACCCGACACCCTTCATCGCGACGAGCCAATCATTGACGGTATATGTAATGCTCATTTTCTCCTCAGTCCCAGACTTGAACTTTTTTCTGTCTGATTTCTCGTAGTCCCTCGGTGCGGGTGATGGTTGCGACATCGACCTGACCTCCTACTCCACGAATACCGAACATCCATGTCTGAACGATTGTGGTCATGCTCACCATGAATTCTGACAGATCCACACAGTCCTGGAGCGGCAGGAACTGATATGGGATCGGAAGCCCAAGATTTTGCCGCCACAGGTCGGCCAAACCAGCGGTTTGAGCGTCGTCCAATCCAAGGTGGTCCTTGGTCAATTGCAAGGCCCTGAGATCCGTTCCTCCCAGCAGTCGCGCAACCAACTCATTCTGACCGCCATAGGTGACACCGAAGTCTGTTTTCTCCACTGGATCAGGTGAATTGGGAACTTGCAGTCTCGTATATGTGGCCGTACGGCTCACCATCATCGAATCCGCCGACAAGAAACACCATCTGTTGCATGGGCGGGACCGCTGGATTTGGCATTCCCGCATCTATCCACTGTTGTGTGAAAAAAGTCCCAAGTTCCTGAGCGATCCTTCTCGTCGCCAGTCGTTCACTAGCCTCGGCTTCGCACACGGTCGATAGATGCGCCTCGAATTCGGGCATATATCCATGGGCCGTGCGAGGTTCAGACTGACCGATTGCACCGGCACCGTAGGTCACGACACCGACATAGGGTTGGCTCTTGATCGTGAGCAACTTACGGGCATTATCAAAATAAGAGGGAATAGTCTGATTTGTGGGCGGACCGCCAGGGACCATTGGAGGACCTGCAATTTGGGCCGTCATTGTTACTCGGCTGTCAGCGGCCAGAACGATGCCCTCAGGACCTTTGAAAGCGACACCGAGCGACATAGACGCGGATGCTAGGCCACGTTGCGCCCGCTATTCATCTGACATTGGTGTAGTTACACTGACGTCGGGGCGGGGCCGTCCGGCAATGCATACGTACATCACCCGCCCACGGGGAAGGCGGAGCGGAGCAGTAGCGCCGAGAACATCTCGCGACCGTTGTCGCGGTGGTTGTACCGCCAAACGTACTCGTTGACGTATCCCTGCAACCACTTGGGGAGACGGCGTGATGCGTACCCGAGATGCCGCGCTTGACGAGGGACCAGAAGCCTTCGATCTGCTGAGTGTGAATGTGGTAGTTCGCCACGTACGACCCCCTGCTGTGACGCACCTTGTGGTGCTCCCAGCCGCTTTTTTCCATCCAGTCGTAGATTCGCGAGTCGTCGGTGTAGATGCGGGCACCGTCTTTGATCTGGTTGTCCATGAGCGGACACCACGTGCGACTGCATCTTTCTTGGGGACCACGTAGGCGACGATCTTGCCGTGCTTGATGATTGTCGGGCTTGGTCTTCCCGTCCACGCCATACCTTGTCGTTGCGCTCGACCATGCCGAAGATGGGCGTCTTCTTGTCGTGCGCCCACGACACGGCCTGGGACTGGACCGTCCGGTCCCCGACCTTTTCGGGCTTGGCCCACTTGGCCCGGTCGGTCGCCCGAGGCTTGCCGCCCACGTACGTCTCGTCCATCTCGACCCGCTTGACGAGCTTCTGGTCGGGGTCCTGGGTCCATCAGCTCGTTGCGGATCAGGGTGAACATGCGCCACGCCGTTTTGTAGGTGACGCCCAGCTCTCGCTCAAGTTGCTTGGCAGAAATGCCACAACGAGTGCTTGTCATCAGGTACATGGCGTAGAACCACAGGTGCAGCGCCGTGGAGGACTTGTGAAAGATCGTGCCCGCTGTCGGGTGCACATGAAGGCCACAGGCCGTGCAGGTCCAGTCCTGGCGCTGCTGCTTGGCCGCGTACCGCTTGAACGGCCGGATTTCGCCACAGCGGTCACAATGGGCCGTGTCGTCGCCCAGGTTGTAGCGGGTGTTCCACAGCCACCGCAGGCACGTCTCGTCGTCGGGGAAGTCCGCCATGAACTCGACCAGCGAGTACGCCGATTCCGACGATGCTGCTCGCTGGGGGGCTTTGCGGTTACCGGGGGCCATGAATGAAGCCTAACACGCTGGACATATACAGTCAAGGGATAGTTGCCCCATTTAGTCACATATCAAGGGGCCGATGGTTCTTACAAGTCGGTGGGGCCGGTGGGGCCGGCGAGGAATCGGGTCAACTCGGCTGCATCAGCTTCGTCAGCCGCGTCGAGCTGGCGGTCGATGCGCACCGCCTTGCGCTCCTCGAGGCGCATCCAGCCGAGGGCGACCGGGATCATGGGCCACAGCATCAGGGTGTCCCCGGCCACCCACATCAGCACCCCCCCAATGTGGAGGTCGTCGACGAGTCCCGGACCCCATGTGCGATGAAAACTGAGGTATGCCGGGAACAGCTCGTGTACCTGCTGGTCGAGCGAGAGCCCGGTGAAGGTATCGATGGGGATGGCCAGGAACAGATATCCGAACTTCAGCGCCGGGTGCAGCCGATAGCAATTGGGATCGGCGCCGAAAATCTGGCGCCAGAACATGTAGCCCAAGACAAGGAAGATCAGGTGTTCGACATCGTCGATGGCCGGGTGTTCGAGGGTGTAGTTGTACCAAACGGTCAAGTGGGTGATCGGGATCAGGACGGCGTAGGCCACGAAGGCAACCCCGGGGTGACCCAGGATGCGAGCAGCGCCCGAGCGCAATATGGCGCTGAGACGTGTATGGGCCGTGCCGGTCGTGGCCCACCAGGCCAGTTTGATAGGTGACGAAATAGCAAAGAGAGGCGCTGCGACCATGATCAAGACGAGATGCTGGACCATGTGGTCCCAGAACAGCTCCTGTTGATAGACGCCGATGAAGCTGAAAACCGAGATAGCGGTGGTGACCAGGCCACCGAGGAACGCCACCGTCCGGGTAGACGACCAGGGATGACGCGGGTGGAGCTGGTTGGACCGCTTCACGCCCCAGATGTAGAGCGCGAGCGCTCCCAGGATCAGCACCACCGGTATGGCGTTGAAGGTCGTAGAGAGCAGCTGAACCCCCTGCAGCGGCGGCAACGAGGCGGCAGCCAGCAGGTTCGTCATGCGCGTCCACCGTACAGCGACCCCCCCGGGGTCACCGGATCAGGGTCATCCGTGTTGCCAGAACCGTTGGGCCAGGCCGCGCGTGCCGTAAAACGCGACTGCATCGAGCTCAGCCAGTTCGGCCTCGGACATCCGCCACCCCAGCGCGCCCGCATTGTCCTCAGCCTGGTATCGACTTTTGGCACCAGGAATCGGGATTGACCCCTTGGCGATGAGCCAGGCCAATGCGACCTGGCTCGGCGTGCGGTCCCCGTGTGCCGTGCCGATGCGCCGCAGCACCTCGACCACCTTGTCCACTTCTTCCATCGGGTGGGCCGAGAAGGTACGGGCCTTGGGGGGCGGGTTGGTGGCGGAATATTTTCCGGTCAGCCGACCCTGGCCGATCGGTGAATACGCCAAGGGCACCACGCCCAGTTCACGGCAGCACGCGAGCAGCCCCACCTTTTCTGGCATGTCGCGCAAGAGCGAGAACTCGATCTGGTTGGTGGCGAGACGCAGGCCGCGCCTGCGCAGCGCGGCGTCCATCGATCTGATCTCCTTCACCGAGTAGTTCGAGACACCAACAGCTTTGATCAGCCCCTCGGCGTGCGCGGCAGCCAAGGCGTCGGCCAACGCGCTGTGTGAGCGCAGCGAGATCGGACCGTGAATTTGATAGAGGTCGATGGAGTCGATCCCGAGCCGTTCGAGCGAGGCCCTCGCCGACCGAATGAGCGCGGGCGTGACGGCCAGCTTCCAGGGAACCGGCATGAATTTGGTGGCGATGACCACCTTCTCGCGCACCGAAGGATCCTGTGCCAGTAGGCGGCCGATGATGCGCTCGCTCTCGCCGCCGCCGTAGACCTCGGCCGTGTCAAAGAGGGTGACGCCGGCTTCGATGCAGGCTTGCCACGCATCGCGAATCGTCTCTTCGCCATACGAGGCGTCATAGCCGCCCATGCCCCAGGTGCCCTTGTCCCCCCAGGCCCAGGTGCCAACCCCCAGGGGGGGCACCGAAACGTCGGACCCCGAGAGCGTGATGCGATCGCCGGCTTGCGGCACGGCGAGGTCATGCATGCGGCCGGCTCAGTGCGCGTGCGGCATGCAGAGGTCGTCGTACTCCGCAATCACGATCTCGCCGGCGTCGGACCCACAGGCCGGGCAGGCCGGGTCACGGCGCACCTTGAATGTGCGGAACGACTGCTCGAGTGCGTCGTAGGACAAGAGACGACCGACCAGGGGGTCACCGAGGTCCAGCAGCATTTTGATCGCTTCGATGGCCTGGATCGACCCGATGATGCCGGGCAGCACGCCCAACACTCCGGCCTCGGAGCATGAGGGTGCCAACTCAGCCGGAGGCGGCTCGGGGATGAGGCAGCGGTAGCAAGGCCCGTTGTAAGGGTCGAAGACGGTGGCCTGGCCCTCGAAGCGGAAGATCGAGCCATGCACGACCGGAATCCGCTTGAGCAGCGCGGCATCGTTGACGAGATACCTCGTCGGGAAGTTGTCCGTCCCGTCCACTATCACGTCGTAGCCGTCGATCACGTCGAGGACGTTGTCTGCGCCCAAGCGCACGTCGTAGGTGACCACATTCACGTCTGGGTTCAATGCCGTGAGCGTCTTCTTGGCTGAGTCAACCTTGCGGTCGCCGACCCGATCCATGTTGTGCAGTATCTGGCGCTGCAGGTTCGACTCGTCGACGACATCCATGTCGATGATCCCGAGAGTGCCGACGCCGGCCGCAGCCAGGTAGAGCGCGGCAGGCGATCCCAATCCACCGGCGCCAAGCAGGAGCACCTTGGAGTCGAGCAGTTTCAGCTGTCCCGTCTCGCCGATCTCGGGTAGGAGCAGATGGCGCTGGTAGCGGTTGCGCTGGGCCGGGGTCAACGTGCGAGGTGCGGCCCAGGGGCGACCGTCGTCCTTCCACTTGTTGAAGCCGCCGACCAGCGACTGGACGTCGGTGTAGCCGAGCTCGCCGAGCGTCTTCGCGGCGAAGGCCGAGCGCACGCCACCGGCGCAGTAGACGACCACCGGGCCACTCTTGTCGGGGAGCTTGCCCTCGACTTGGAATTCGAGGTGGCCGCGCGGAAGGTGGACGGCGCCGGGGAGGGCGCCTTGCTCGTACTCGTCGGGCTCCCTCACGTCGAGGAATGTGGTGCCACCCGCGCTCAATATCTGCTCCGCGGCGGGCTGTTCGACCTCGCGAATGGACTTCTTCGCTTCATTCAGAAGATCTCGTGGTGTGGGCATTCTCTACCTCCAGAAGGTCAAACACTACCAGCGAGGTCAACATTCCCTCATTGGAGTCTTGCCCGGGGCGGGCCCTCTGGGAAACTGCCCCCCATGGATCTCCACGAGGCCATCCGTCGCCGGGCCATGGTCCGGAGCTACGCCGCCGATCCTGTCGACCCCACGGTGGTCGATGGCATCGTTCGGGCGGCTTTGCGAGCGCCGAACGCTGGCAATACGGCTGGAACCTCTTGGGTCGTCCTCTCCGGCCCGGCCGAAACGACCGCCTACTGGGAGGCCACGACCGACGAGACCTGGCGCACCACCAGCCCCCGGGCTGCCGGGCTGAGCCGGGCCCCTGTGATCCTGCTGGCCTACGCCTCGGCCGATGAGTACGTGGCCCGTTACGCGGAACCCGACAAGGCCGACCGACATTTAGGGCGGCACGACACCGAGTGGCACGTGCCCTATTGGATCGGTGACGCCGCCTTCGGGGTGATGACGGTGTTGTTGGCCGCCGTGGATGCCGGGCTCGGCGCGTGTGTTCTGGGCAACTTTCGCGGAGAGAACGAGCTCGCCCATGCTTTGTCAGTACCGCCGGCCTGGCGCCTCTTCTGCGCCGTTACTCTCGGCCGTCCCGACGGGAACGATCACCGGTCCCGCTCGCTCGACCGGTCGCGTCCGGACCCGACCGCGCGCATCCACCACGGATCCTGGTGAGGTGCTTGCCAAGCAATTTCCGAACGCCACCAAGCCCGCAGTAGCCACAGAGCACCCGGTGCGCGGAGAGTTCCGCCACTTGGTTCCGAAAAACCATACCGACCGGGATGTTTCGGGGCGTTGGGGCCACCGGGCACCGCTCTCACAAGCTTGGCCGGCCGCCGCGGTCAAGGCCGTAGGCTGACCCCTAGAGCCAAAGCGCAGCGGCGGGGGTTGACGGCGGGTGGCGGTCTCATCCTTGGTCAGGCGCCCCATTTGGGGCGGTCCTACCGGCGCCTTTCAGGGCCTCTCCTCCAATTAACCGAACGGGTCGGCATGCTTTCTCGAAAACCATGTGGGGGAACTGCCAACGCAGGCCAACCTCAGGTTGAACTCACCATCGCCCGGTCCATTCGATGCGTGTGTCAGCGCGCCCTGTTACCCCTGTTTCTCAGTCTGCGCCTCCCGGGACAACTTGTGCTCGGGTCCCTCCTGCCAGCGCGCCATCGCCCAGAGCAAGTCGGACAGTCGGTTGAGGTAGGTGATCACGTGGGACCCCTCGACCGGGCTCGCCCACCGCCAGTCGCTCGGCCCGGCGGACGATGGTCCGGGCCAGATCGAGCGCAGCCGCCATCGAGTTCTCGCCCGGGATCATGAAGTCGCTCGGCATGTCGAAGCGCTGCAGAAGGTCGTCGATATCCCGCTCCAGCGCACGGACCATCTCCTCGGTCACCAGCGTCGAACCGGCCACCAGCTTGCGGCGATTCGGCGCGCGCTGTGGCCACCTCGGCCATCAGAACGTAGAGATCACGTTCCAGTGCGATCAGGCGCAGGTTCACGTCGGATCCCGACGCCGACTCGGCGCGGGCCAGCTCCAAGGGCGGCTTGGGCCTCGTCGACGACACCGTTGATCTCTATGGCGGCCGAATCCTTGCGGACCCGCCCGCCGAAGTAGAGCCCGGTCGTCCCGTCGTCGCCAGTCTTGGTATAGATCTTGGGAGGCGCCACGGCCGGATGCTATCGGGGCCGGTACGTGGCGCCCAGACCTCGCCGGTATCCTGGTTGCCACCATGTCGCGCTCCCCGGAACTGCTCGGTCGTCTCGACCCCGCTGCCTCCACCTACCTCCAGGCCCTCCGGGAGAGGGTCCTCATCTTCGACGGCGCCATGGGCACCAACCTGCAGCTGCTCGGCCTGACCGCCGAGGACTTCGGCGGTCCCGACCTCGAAGGCTGCAACGAGATCCTGATCAGCACCCGCCCCGACCTCATCGCCCAGGTGCACCGCTCGTTTTACGAGGTCGGGTGCGACGTCGTCGAAACCGGGCACCTTTGGCTCCTCCTCGGTGGTGCTGGCCGAGTACGGCCTGGCCGACCGGGCCCGAGAGATCAGCCGCACCGGAGCAGAGATCGCCCGATCCGTGGCAGCCGAGTTCGCCACGCCGGAGCGTCCACGCTGGGTGGCCGGCAGCATGGGCCCGGGCACCAAAGTTCCCCACCCTGGGACAGATCCCCTATGCCGACCTGCGCGACGCCTACGAAGAGCAGGCGCTGGGGCTGCTCGAAGGGCGGCGTCGACTTCCTCCTGATCGAGACGGTCTTCGACCTGCTCTCGGCCAAGTCGGCCATCAACGGCGCCCGCCGGGCCATGGTTGCCCTCGACCGGATCGTGCCGATTCAGGTCCAGGTCACCATCGAGCTCACCGGTCGCATGCTGCCCGGCACCGAGATCGGCGGCGGCCCTCACCGTCCTCAGCGCCATGCAGGTCGACGTGGTGGGCCTCAACTGCGCCACCGGACCGGTCGAGATGAGCGAGGCCCTGCGGCATCTCTCCGCGGCCAGCCTCGTCCCCATTGCCTGCGTCCCCAATGCCGGGCCTCCCCTCGGTGGTCGACGGTCACGATGCACTACGACCTGACGCCCGAGCAACTGGCCGACCACCTCCATCGCTTCGTCACCGAGTTCGGCGTCACGGCCGTCGGCGGTTGTTGCGGCACCACGCCGGCCCATCTGGCCGCGGTGGTCGAGCGCTGCGCCAACGCCAAGCCCGCCGTGCGCCACCCGGTCGAGGAGCCTTCGGCCGCCTCCATCTACACCTCGGTCCCCTTCCGGCAGGACACCTCGTTCCTCGTGGTGGGCGAGCGCACCAACGCCAACGGCTCCAAGCGCTTCCGCGAGGCCATGCTCGAAGCCGACTGGGACACCTGCGTGGCCATGGCCCGCGACCAGATCAAGGAAGGCGCGCACGTGATCGACGTCTGCGTCGACTACACCGGGGCCGACGGCGTGGCCGACATGACCGAAATCGCCAGCCGATTCGCCACCCAGGCCAGCGTGCCGCTCATGGTCGACTCGACCGAGGGACCGGTGGCGCGGGCCGCCCTCGAATGGATCGGTGGACGCCCCATTCTCAACTCGGTCAACCTCGAGGAAGGCGATGAGCCGGGCACCCGGCTCGATACGTTCTTGCGCCTGGCTCGCGAGTTCGGCGCCGCGGTCGTGTGCACCTGCATCGACGAAGAGGGTCAGGCGCGCACGGCCGAATGGAAGCTGCGCGCGGCGCGCAACATCCGCGACATCGCGGTCGAGCGCTACGGCTTGGCACCCGAGGACCTCCTCTTCGACCCGTTGGCCCTCCCGCTCTCCACCGGCATGGAGGAGAGCCGCAACGACGGGATCGAGACCATTGAGGGCATCCGGTCCATCAAGGCCGAACTGCCCGGCGTCTCGACCATCCTCGGACTGTCCAACGTTTCCTTCGGGCTCAACCCGGCGGCGCGCCAGGTGCTCAACTCCGTCTTCCTGCACGAGTGTGTCGAGGCCGGACTCGACTCGGCCATCGTGCACGCCTCGAAGATCCTTCCGCTCTCCCGCATTGACGAGCGGGCCAAGGAGATCAGCCTCGACCTGGTCTACAACCGGCGCACCGACGACTACGACCCGCTCCAAGAGCTGCTGGCCCTCTTCGACGGGGTCAAGGTCAACGCGGGCGAATGCGGACGAGCACCTGGACTGGCCCGTGGACCAGCGCCTGTCGCAGCGCATCATCGACGGCAACCGCAACGGGCTCGACGGCGATCTGACCGAGGCCCTCGACTCCGGCCTGGCGGCGCTGGCCATCGTCAACGACGTGCTGCTCGAAGGCATGAAGGTCGTCGGAGAGCGCTTCGCCTCGGGCGAGATGCAGCTGCCCTTCGTGCTGCAGTCGGCCGAGACGATGAAGGCGGCCGTCGCCTTCCTCGAGCCGTATCATGGAGAAGGCCGACCAGGGCGGCAAGGGCACCGTCGTGCTGGCCACCGTCAAGGGTGATGTGCACGACATCGGGAAGAACCTGGTCGACATCATCCTGACCAACAACGGCTACGAGGTGATCAACCTCGGCATCAAGATCGGCATCAACGAGATGATCACCGCCGCCGAGGAGCACAAGGCCGACGCCATCGGCATGAGCGGGCTCCTGGTGAAGTCCACCTTGATCATGCGCGAGAACCTGGTCGAGCTCAACCAGCGCGACCTGGCCGACTTCCCCATCCTCTTGGGGGGGGCCGCGCTGACCCGCACCTACGTCGAGCGCGACCTGCGCGAGGTCTACGACGGGCGCCTCTTCTACGGGCGCGATGCCTTCGAAGGGCTGCGCACCATGGACCGCCTGGTGGAGTTGAAGAAGTCGGGCGAAGACGACCCGATTTTCGGGCGCGAGATCTCGGCCAAGAACGTGCCCAAGCGCAGCCGGCTCGAGCCGCAGGACACCACACCGGTCGAGGGGCAACCGGCCCGCTCCGCCGTGGCTGCCGACAATCCCATCTTCGTGCCGCCGTTCGTGGGCACCCGGGTGGCCAAGGGAATCGCCGCTCGACGACATCGCCGAGTACCTGAACCTGACCGCGCTCTTCCGCAACCAGTGGGGTTTCAAGCCGGAGAACGGCGAGGACGACAACGAGTTCAAGGACGCGGGTGCGGGCCGTCCTGCGCGAAGAGCTGGCCAAGGCCAAGGAGGGTGACCTGCTCATCCCCCAGGTGGCCTACGGCCACTTCGCCGCCAACGCCGAGGGCAACGACCTCATCATCTGGAAGGACGAGGCACGCGACCTCGGAGTGGATGCGCTTCACGTTCCCGCGTCAGCGCAAGGAGCCGTGGCTCTGCATCTCCGACTTCTTCCGCTCCACCGACTCGGGCGACGAGGACTTCGCCAGCTTCATGCTGTGCACCATCGGCCACCGGGCCTCCGAGGAGGCGGCCCGCCTCTTTGCCGAGAACCAGTACCACGAACTACCTGTTCCTCCACGGCCTCGGCGTCGAGATGGCCGAGGCGACGGCCGAGTACTGGCATCACCGCGATCCGTGAGGAGCTCGGCTTCGCCAACGAGGACGGGCCGTCGTTGGCCGGTCTGTTCCGCCAGACGTATCGAGGCGGGCGTTACTCCTGGGGCTACCCGGCCTGCCCGGACCTCATGGACAACGCCAAGGTGGTCGAGCTCCTCGGCGGCGAGCGCATCGGCGTGACGGTGAGCGAGGGATTCCAGCTGCATCCCGAGCAGACCACCGACGCCATCATCTGCCACCACCCCGAGGCCAAGTACTTCGTGGCCTGAGCGCTACTCCGTCTCCCCGTACGTTCCCGGCCCGGGCGGTTTACCTGGCCCGGAGGGCCACAGGAACAGCTACTGCAACCGCCGCCGCGGCAGCGTCACGCGCGTGGTAGCTCGACCGGGTGAGGGGCGACGCCTCCACGTGCGGCACGCCGAGCTCGGCTCCGATCGCCTTGAGGCGTTCGAACTCCTCGGGTGACCAATAGCGCGACACCGGAAGGTGGTCGGTGCTCGGGCGCAGGTATTGGCCGATGGTGATGATCGACACCCCGACGGCACGCAGGTCCGCCATGGTGGCGACGACCTCGTCCTCGCTCTCACCAAGGCCGACCATGAGTCCCGACTTGGTCACCAGGCCCGAAGCACCGGCCCGGGCCAGCACGGCCAGGCTGCGGGCGTACCCGGCCGACGGCCGCACGGCCCGCTGCAGCCGAGCCACCGTCTCGATGTTGTGATTGAGGACGTCGGGCCGGGCCGCGAAGATCGTGTCGAGCGATTCTGCGTCGCCCCGGCAGTCCGAGATCAGCACTTCGACCGTCGTACCCGGGCACCGCTCCCGGATGGCGGTGATGGTCTGCGCCATGGCGCCTGCGCCCCCGTCGGCCAGGTCGTCCCGCGCCACGCAGGTCACGACGGCGTGGCCCAAACCCATGCGCGCCACGGCCTGCGCCACCCGATCGGGCTCGTCGGGTGAGAGCGGCAGGGGATGGCGGGTGTCGACCTGGCAGAACCCACAGGCCCGGGTACAACGCTCCCCGTTGATCATGAAGGTGGCTGTCCCCTCGCGACCAGCATTCGTAGATATTGGGGCAGCCGGCCTCTTCGCAGACGGTGGCCAGACCCAGATCGTGCACCGTCTTGCCGAGGGAGAGGTATTCCTTGCCCATGCGCACCGGCACGCGCAGCCACTCCGGCTTGCGCTGCGAGATCTCCAATCCCGCCTCGGGCGCAACGCCGGCCTGGCGCAGACGCCGTAGGAGCGGTCGTTCGATTCCGACCGTGCGGCCAACCAGTGGACTAACGCCGCCCGTGGCACCGGTCACGACATTCTGGCGATCGACCGCACCGGGTCCGAACTCCTCCGTGGCCCGGGTGATGAATGCCTCGACCACGGTCGCCATCGGCACCTCGATGCCTTCTGCCCGCAGCGAGGTCACGGCACGGTCGGCGATCCCACACGGGACGATGTGACCGAACATGGCCAGGTCGCATTCGACGTTGAGCGCGACACCGTGCAGCGTGCGCCGTCGACCCGACGCACCACGGACGGTGCGCACGCCGATGGCGGCGATCTTTCGTGGTCTCGGACCGTCGGCATCGATCCACACGCCCGGGTACTTGTCCACGCTGGTTGCTCCCGGCAGACCGATGTCGGTCAATGTGTCGATGACGATCCGCTCGAGGCGGTGGACGTGCGCCGGTCCCGAGCCGACAGATCGTCGGGCACCGATGACGATCGGGTAGGCCACGAGCTGTCCCGGCCCGTGGTACGTGACGTCCCCGCCCCGGTCGGTCTTCTCGAGGGTGGCCCCTACCGACTCGGGATCGGTCAGGACATGCGACGGGTCGGCATGCGCGCCCAAGGTGAAGACGTGCGGATGCTGCAACACCAACAGATAGTCCGTCATCGGTGCCCTGCGCCAGCGCGTGCTGCAGCGCGAAGGCCTCATGGTAGGGAACCCTTCCCAGCGTCCGAATGCGGAGCACGGCTGCGACCTAGAGCTCGGCAGACCAGTCGCGACCACCGAGCAGCTCGGACACCCGGGCCAAGAAGGACGAGACGTAGGCACCATCGACGGCCCGATGGTCCCAACTCACTCCCGAGAATTCCCGTCGAGTGGATGGCAATGGACTCGGACCCGTCGGCATGCGTGACCACGACCGGACGGCGCGCGATGCCGTCGGTGGCCAGAATCGCCACCTGGGGCTGATTGATGATCGGTACCGTGAAGTAGGTGCCGAACGGGCCATCGTTGGTGATGGAGAATGTCCCGCCGGCGATGTCGTCGGCGTTCAGCTTGCGACCCCGCGCCCGATCCGCCAGGTCGCGGATCCGGCGAGCGACGCCACGGAGGGTCACTTCTTCGGCCTGATGGATCACCGGCACGATGAGACCCTGGTTCGCCAGATCCACTGCGATGCCGAGGTTGATCTCCGCATGCACAACCAGAGAGTCGTCGACCACCGAGGCGTTCAGCAGAGGGAAGTCGCGCAAAGCCTCCACGGTGGCGCGGGCGATGAAGGGAAGATAGGTGAGCGAGAATCCCTCCTCTTCCTTGAAGCGGGTGCCCCATGCCTTGCGGACCCGCTCCACGTTCTCGAAATCGACTTCGTAGGCGATGAACGCGTGGGGCGACGTTGCCTTGGAGCGCACCATGTGCTCCGCCGTCCGACGGCGCATGTTCGAGAACGGCACGATCTGGTCCTCGTCGCGACGGAAGGTCGGGGTCGGGGCGGGGGACGGCGCGGCTGAATGCGGTGGGGCGGGGCGGCCGCGGGGGCCCGTGCGGCCGAAGGTGCCGGCGCGGGTGCTGCGGGAGCGGCGGAGCGGCGAAGGTCGATGACCTTGAGCACGTCCTCGCGGGTGATCCGGCCCCCCACGCCGGTGCCGGTCACGTCGGCGGCATTGATCGCGTTGTCCGACAAGAGCTTGCGGACGACCGGAGAGAGGACCAAAGGGTCCGCTGCTCCATCGCTGCTTGGCGCGGCGGGGGCCTTTGGCGCCTCCGCCGCGGGGGCAGCGGCTTCGGGGGCAGCGGGAGCAGGAGCTGGGGACGCCGCCTTCGTCGCCACTGGGGGCGCGGGCGGAGGCGGTGGGGCAGGTGCCGGGGCAGCTTCGACCGGTGGAGCGGGAGCGGCCGCGGGGGCCGGCGCAGCGGCTTCAGGGGGCGCCGCGCCCGCCGAAGCGTCGTCGCCGATCACGGCCAGCCGCACACCGACATCGACGGTCTCTCCTTCAGGCACCAGGATCTCGGTCAGGACGCCCGCGGCAGGCGAAGGAACCTCGGAGTCCACCTTGTCGGTCGAAACTTCGAACAGCGGCTCGTCGCGGGCGACGGTGTCGCCGATGGCTTTCATCCAGCGCGTGACGGTTCCCTCGGTCACCGTCTCGCCCAACTGCGGCATCGTGACATCAGCCAATGTGCAATCCCCTTCCGGTCAACGCCAGCATCGTCTCACCGAATGATTCGGACAGTGAGGGGTGCGGCTGTATGAAGTACGCCACTTCTTCGGGCAGGGCCTCCCAGTTGACAGCCAGATAGCCGGCTCCCAGCTGCTCGGTGACCCAGGGCCCGGCCATGTGGACGCCCGAGTATGCGGCCTGCCGAGCCATCGGGTCGCTGCTCGGCCACGATCTTCACGACACCCTCGGTCTCGCCGATGATCTGAGCCCGACTGTTCCCGCCAAAAGGGTCCTTCTTGGTCACGACCGCAATGCCCTGCGCTTTGGCCTGGGCCTCGGTCATTCCGCAGAAGGCCACCTCGGGATGGCAGTAGATCGCCCACGGCACTCGGCCGTAGTCGACAGGAACCACGGTCTCACCGAGCATGGTCTTGACCGCCACGATGGCTTCGGCGAAGCCGACGTGGGCCAGTTGGGGCGTCCCGGCCACGACATCGCCCACGGCCCACACCCCCGGTACGGCCGTACGCTGGAATTCGTCGGCCACGACGAATCCCCTGTCGTTGATCTCAACGGCCACGCCCGGCGCAACGAGTCCCTCGGTCCGGGGCCGCCGGCCGACCGAGACCACGATGGCGTCGACGTCAATGCTCAGCTCACCCGCAGTCACGGTTGTGCAACTTCCGTCCTTCTTGGGCTTGTGCCCCTCGACCTGGACCCCGGTGACGACCTCGATGCCACGCTTCTTGAAGGACCGGGCAATCAACCGGACGATGTCCTCGTCGCACCCGGTCAGGATGGAGTCGAGAGCTTCGAGCACGGTCACCTTGGCCCCGAGGTCCGACAGAAGTGAGGCGAACTCACACCCGATGGCCCCGCCGCCGATCGACCGCGACCCGGGAAGGGATCTCCTTGAGGTCCAAGAACTCGTCGGAGCTCATGACCCAACGACCGTCGATCTCGAGTCCCGGAAGCGACCGCGGCACCGACCCCGCTGCCAGGACGACGTTGCGCCCGATCAGTTCGCGCCCGGCATCCTCACCGTCGACAACCCGTACCCGGTGATCGGACTCGAGCGTCCCAGTGCCCGACAGGACGGTCACCTTGCGGCCCTTCAGCACGCCGCTGAGGCCCTTGAAGAGCTTGTCGACGACGCCGTTCTTCCTGTCCTGGCTCACGGAGAACTCGAGCGTGGGCTCCGCCACCTGGACCCCGAAGTCGCCCGCCGCATTGACGGTGCGGTACACCGCTGCCGTCTCGAGGAACTCCTTGGCGGGTACGCAACCCCGGTGAAGACAGGTGCCCCCGACCTTGTCCCGCTCGACGATTGCCACGGACATCCCGGCTGAGGCCGCATAGAGAGCCGTGGCGTAGCCCCCCGGGCCGCCGCCGATCACGACGATGTCGAACTCGTCCTCTGCACTCATCGTCGGTCCCTCTTCTTTCCGTCTCCTGCGCGACCGGCACCAGCCTACCGTTAAGGCTCCGCCGAGTCTCCGTTAACTCCGATCTGGGTCGCGTCGCGCAACTTACTCAGTTGTACCATCGAACTCACTACAGGTTGCCCTGTGTCGCGAGATCGCCACACAGGGCCAGATCCTTACGTCCCGAGATCGCTCTCGCCTCGGCCACGATCCGCCGCCACCGTGGCCAGTTCGTCCACCCGGTCGTTCCAACGATCGCCCGAGTGCCCCTTGACCCAACGCCATGTCACCCGGGCGTCGGCCGCAACGGCCAGCTCGATCAGGGGCTCCCACAGGTCCCTGTTGGCCACGGGCTTCTTTTGGGAGTTCAGCCAGTTCCGCCTTTGCCAGCCCTGCCACCAGCGATCCTTGAAGCAGTTGACGACATACGTCGAGTCACTCACCACTTCGATCTCGGGCACGGGCTGGACTGTCCAGTAGCGGAGCGCTTCGAGTGCCGCTGTGATCTCCATGCGCTGATTAGTGGTGGCCGGATCCGCTCCGCTCGCATAGTGACCGCCCGGCACCGCCCAGGCCCAGCCCCCTCGCCCTGGATTCCCCCGGCACGCCCCGTCGGTGTACACGATCAGTGGGCCGGGCGGTTCGTCCATGGCCCATGTGTAACACCCGGCACCGCGGTCGCCGGACCCCACGCCCGGCCAGTACCTTTGTACGCATGCTGTTCGACGGGATCAGTCATCAGGTGCCCGACACCGACCCGAGCGAGACCCAGGAGTGGCTCGACTCGTTCGACGCCATCGTCGACGTCCGGGGCCGGGCGAGGGCTCGCTATCTACTCATGAAGCTGCTGGAGCGGGCTCGGACCAAGCAGGTTGACTTCCCCGCCGCCGTCTCGACGCCCTATGTCAACACCATTCCCGCCGACGCCGAACCGTGGTTCCCCGGCGACGAGTACCAAGAGCGCCGGATCCGGGCGTACATCCGCTGGAACGCCGCTGCCATGGTCGTGCGGGCCAACACCCGCACCGAGGGCATCGGCGGGCACCTGTCCACCTATGCCAGTTCCGCCGCGCTCTACGAGGTCGGGTTCAACCACTTCTTCCGGGGCAAGGCCGACGGTGGCTTCGGCGATCAGGTCTTCATCCAAGGACACGCCTCGCCCGGCATCTACGCCCGGGCCTTCCTCGAAGGGCGCCTGACCGAGGCCCAGCTCGACAACTTCCGTCACGAGGTCGGCGGCGACGGCCTGCCCAGCTACCCCCATCCCCGGGCCATGCCCGACTTCTGGGAGTTCCCCACCGTCTCCATGGGGCTGGGCCCGATCAACGCCATCTACCAGGCTCACATCAACCGCTACCTCAACCTCCGCCATCTGGTCGACACCAGCGCCAGCCGGGTCTGGTGCTTCGTCGGCGACGGCGAGATGGACGAGCCCGAATCGATCGGCGCACTAGGTGTCGCCGGACGCGAGCATCTCGACAACCTCATCTTCGTCGTCAACTGCAACCTGCAACGCCTCGACGGTCCGGTGCGGGGCAACGGCAAGATCATCCAGGAGCTCGAAGCGGTGTACCGCGGGGCGGGATGGAACGTCATCAAGGTGATCTGGGGCTCACGGTGGGACGCGCTGCTGGCCCGTGACGTCGACGGGGTCCTCCTCGACCGCATGAACACCACGGTCGACGGCGAGTACCAGAAGTTGGCCGTCGAGTCCGGTGCCTACATCCGGGAGCACTTCTTCGGTCCCGACCCCCGCCTGCGCCGCCTGGTCGAGGACCTGAGCGACGACGAGCTGGTCTCGCTGCCCCGGGGTGGCCACGACTACCGCAAGCTCTACGCGGCCTACAAGCTGGCCACCGAGCAGCGGGGGGCGCCCACGGTCATTCTGGCCAAGACGATCAAGGGCTGGACGCTGGGGCCCGAGATCGAGTCGCGCAACGCCACCCATCAGATCAAGAAGATGACCCGGGCCCAACTCAAGACGCTGCGGGACCGCCTCTACCTCACCGACGACATCCCCGACTCCGCGCTCGAGGGCGATCCCCCCTACGTACGGCCGCCCGAGGGCTCCGATGCCATGGAGTACCTGCGGGCCCGTGGCCGCGTCCTGGCCGGTCCGGTGCCGGTGCGCGTGGTCCGCCCGGCCCGTGCCGCCCTCCCCGACGCCAAGGTCTTCGAGGAGTTCGCCTCCGGGCTCGGGCAAACAGTCGGTCTCGACCACCATGGTGTTCGCCCGGCTCCTGCGCAATCTCGTGCGGGACCCCGCCATCGGCCCGCTGGTCGCACCGATCGTCTCCGACGAGGCGCGGACCTTCGGGCTCGAGTCGATCATCGCCGAGGCGAAGATCTACGCCCCCGAGGGCCAGCACTACGTGCCGGTCGACGCCGATCTGCCCCTCCACTACGCCGAGAGCACCTCGGGCCAGGTCCTCCAAGAGGGCATCACCGAAGCCGGAGCCCTGGCCGCGTTCACGGCGCTGGCGACGTCCTATGCCACGTGGGGCCACCCCATGCTGCCGGTGTTCCTCTTCTATTCGATGTTCGGGTTCCAGCGGGTGGGCGACCTGACGTGGGCCCTGGGCGACATCCGGGGGCGGGGGATCCTGGCCGGCTGCACCGCGGGGCGCACGACGCTGCAGGGCGAGGGCCTCCAGCACGATGACGGCCATTCGCCACTGCTCGCCTCCGTGAACCCCGCCGCCATGATCTACGACGCCTCGTTCGCCTACGAGGTGGCCGTGATCATGCAGGACGCCATCACCCGGATTCTCGGGCCCGAACCCCGAGGACCGCTTCTGGTACCTCACGCTGTACAACGAGACCTATCCGATGCCGGCCCTGCCCGAAGGCGACGACGGCGAGGCCATCGCCCGGGGCATCATCGACGGGATCTACCGCTTCTCGGCCGGGCCCGAGACAGCTCCGAAGAACAGGAAGAACCTGCGGGCCTCGCTGTGCTTCTCGGGTCCGATGTGGAGCGTGGCCAAGGAAGCACAGGAGCTGCTGGCCGTCTCGTTGGGGGGTGTCGGCCGACACCTGGGCCGTGACCTCGTGGAGCCACCTGCGCCACGACGCCCTCGAGGTCGAGCGCTGGAACCGCCTCCACCCCGGAGACGAGCCCCGGCGCCCCCTGGTGACCGAGGTGCTGGGCTCCGGCCCGACCCCGTGGTCGCCATCACCGACTACATGCGCGCCGTACCGGACCAGGTCGCCCGCTTCATCGACCGCCCCTACACCTCGCTCGGGACCGACGGCTTCGGGCGCTCCGACGCACGCGCCGCACTGCGCGAGCATTTCGAAGTCGATGCGGCGCATCTGGTGCTGACCGTGCTCAGTGAACTGGCCCGGGCCGGACAGCTCGAGACCTCGGTCGTCGAGAAGGCGATCACCGACCTTGGCGTCGACACCGCACGCGCAGCACCCTTCGACATCTGAGCGCCGGGGCAGCGCTCGCACAACTGGCGCACGAGCCGAACCGGTGCTCAATTCAGTGCGCCACCCAGGCGTCGGGGTCGGCCGTCATCCTCTTCACGTGGGCGGGTAGGTTGCCCGCGATCACGTCGGCCAGGGAGACCTTCTCGAGCACCGAACGGAGGCTGGCCCGGACCGCCACCCAGACCTGCTGGAGGTTCTCGGCCGCCCCGTCGTAGCTGGTCAACTCCGGCCGATATCCCCGGACCTCGGCCAATGGACCGTCGAGGGCGCGGATGACGTCGGCGATCGTGATATCTCGGCCGATCGCGGGCCAGGCGGTACCCACCCTCGGCGCCCCGTTGGCTGGCCACGATGCCGGCACGGCGCAGATCGGCCAGGATCGCCCCGAGAAAACGGGGCGGAAGTCCCTGCTCCACGGCCAGGTACTCGGCGGTCTGCGGAGCGCCGGCCGCGGTGAGCGCGAGCAGGGCGCGGATGCCGTAGTCCACCTTGGCCGGGATGTGCATTTCGCGATTCTGCCCCGCCCGGCATCAAAGGGCACGTCTCTTCGTACCGGAGCAGGCGTGCCAAGATTCCAACATGGCGAAAACAGCCATCCATCTGTCCGGGGACAAGGAGGCCGACGCCCTCCTCAGCAAGGACCCGCTCGCCCTCCTCATCGGCATGGTGCTCGACCAGCAGATCCCCCTGGAGCGGGCATTCTGGGCCCCGGCGGAGCTGTCCCGGCGCCTGGGGAAACCCCTCAACGCCGCAGAGATCGCGGCCATGGACCCCGAGAAGTTCGCCGATCTCTTCAAGGAAAGGCCGGCGCTGCACCGATTTCCCGGCGCCATGGCCGGCCGGGTGCAGGCCGTCTGCCGCATTGTGGCCGACGAATACGGCGGCAAGGCGAGCGCCGTCTGGACCAAGGCATCCGATGGCCCGACGCTGGTCAAGCGCCTCACCGCGCTGCCTGGTTTCGGCGTGCAGAAGGCGCGGATTTTCGCCGCTCTGCTCGGCAAGCAACTCGGGATCCAGCCCGAGGGCTGGCGCGGCGCCACCTCTCCCTTCGGCGAGGACGGCTCCTACCTGTCCGTGGCCGACATCACCGGGCCCGAAAGCCTGGCCAAGGTCCGCGCGCACAAGCAGGCCATGAAGGCGAAGGCACGCTCCAAAACGTGACGGCGCCAGGCGCCATCGCGGATTGCCGCCTCTACCTCTGCACACCTGATCGGCCCGACCTCGAAGTCTTCGTGACCGCGTGCATCGCCGGAGGCGTGGACATCGTCCAGCTTCGTGAGAAACACCTCGACGCCAAGCCGCTCGTGCAACGGGCCCGCCTCGTCCGCTCCATCTGTCACGACCACGGCGTGCCCTTCATCCTCAACGATCGACCCGACCTGGCCCTCGAGGTGGAGGCCGACGGTGTCCACGTGGGGCAGGACGACGCGCCGGTTGCACTTGCCCGTCGAATTCTCGGGCCGGACGCCATCGTCGGGCTCTCGACCCACGGCCCAGCCGATCTGGCCGGAGTCGTCGGGTCCGGGAGGACCCGACGTCTCGTACATCTCGGCCGGGCCGGTCGAAGCCGACGCCTACCAAACCCGGACGCCCGGGTACGGGGCTCGGGCTACCTCCGGCTCGGCCACGGAGCGAGTCGTCGGTCCCCGTCTTCGTCACCGGCGGCGTCACGCCCGAGAAGATCCCGCACTTGGCCCGGGCCGGGGCCCGCCACTTCGTCGTCGTGCGCTACCTGACCGAGGCGCGCGACCCGCAAGGGGCAGCGCGCATTCTGCGCCAGGCCATCGACGAAGCGTTGACGACCGTCTGAAGCACGGTACCCGGCACTCGGTACTGGGTACCGGTTACTCACACCGTCCGTAGGACGGTGGCCGGCGCGCTCTTCGAGAGGACAACCGAGGCAATGCCGTAAGAACCGTTCCCAACACCACCAAGCCGGCAAAGCCGAGCGCCAGAGCGATAGCGGGGATTTCCGTTGTCGGAACGGCGCCGATGGAGGTGACGAAACTGCTCCACAGCCAGCGACCGACGGTGATCCCGAGGGGAAGACCGATCACGCCGGCGACGACCAGAATGGTGGCGGAGTGCCATCCGAGTACGGCACGCACCTGGTTGCGGGTGAGCCCCAGAGTTCTGAACACGGCCAGCTCCCGTCGGCGTCGGCGGGCGCTCATCACCACGATGGCCGACAGCGAGACCAAGGTGACCGCGGCGAACACGATGGCCAGCGTCAGCGGCTGACCGCTCATTTGCCCCGCGTTGGCAACTGCCGCCCCGAGCACGCGGCGTACCTCGTACGTCACGTCAGTGCCGGCAAGGGTGCTAACCCGAGGGCGTGGGGGTGTGCCAGCCGCCCCCCTTTCGCGAACGCGCACGTCCGGGTGGCGAGTCGTTAGCGCCGACGCTCCAACCATCCGACAAGGATGGCGATCACCCTGGGATCGGCCCGTAGCCAGTGGCCCGCACCGAAAACGACTCGCAGGTCGGAGGGACCGCTGGCGGATTCGGACAAAGCCCGGGCATCCTCAATCGAGATGTCGGGGTCGTCGGCGCCGTGGACGACGAGGAGAGGGCGCCCCTTCAAGAGAGCTGCATCCTCTTTCGGTCGCAGGATCGACAGCTCCTTGACCCACACTTCGAGCGATGAGGGATATCCCGGCGTGCTGATCACCCCCGTGCGCACGCACCGCTCGACGAGTTGCGCGGGATCTGCGGTGAGAGCGGTGAGATCGGCCGGCGTGCCCAGACACGCCACCCCGGCCACGCGGTCGTCCTCCGCCGCCACCCGCAGGGCGAGCACGCCGCCGAATCCGAAGCCGACCAGCCACCGGGGGGCGTCGACGGGCACCTCCGTCTCAATCAACCACCGCAGGTCGTCCAACCAGCCCTGGGCCGAGAAGTCCCCATCGGAGGCGCCCGCGCCGCGCAGGATGCCGGTGACGACCCGCTGCCCCGTTTCACGGGTGAGCCGGTCGGCCAGGGCCGGGTAGGTCTGGGCCACATCGTTGGCCGAGCCCGTGGCGCGGGGCAGGTCATGGCACAGGACGACATGGCCGCTCACCGGCGCGCCCGGCGGCGTGGAGCTGGCGTACGACCACAGGTCGCCCGCCGGCGCCGTGCAGGAGCCGGAAGGGCCCCGTCACCTGCACGGCCCCGTCATCTACATCGCCCCTTCACTAAATGCCGATGCGCTGTGCCAGGAGCTCGCGGTGGTAGGCCGGATCGCCGAGCAGGAGCTCCGAGGACTTGGCCCGCTTGAAATACAGGTGAGCCGGGTGCTCCCAGGTGAAGCCGATGCCCCCGTGGATCTGGATGTTCTCCGCCGCGGCGTGGAAGTAGGCCTCCGAGCAGTAGGACTTGGACAGGCTGGCCACCACGGGCAGCTCGTCGGAGTCCTCGGCCGCCGCCCAGGCCGCGTAGTACGCCGCCGACTTGGCCGACTCGACCTCGAGCAGCATGTCGGCGCACTTGTGCTTGATGGCCTGGAAGCTTCCGATCGGCCGGCCGAACTGGATGCGGGTCTTGGCGTACTCCACCGAGGCGTCGAGCACCCGCTGGGCCCCCCCGACCTGCTCAGCCGCCAGGGCCACGGCCGCCAGGTCGAGAGTCTTGGACAGGCCGGCCTCGGCCCCGCCGTCGGTGCCGATCAACCAGGCCGGGGTGTCCGAGAACTCGAGGCGGGCCTGCTTGCGCGTCTGATCCATCGTCGGCAGCGGCGTGCGGGTCAGGCCCGCCGCGTCGTCCTTGACGCCGAAGAGCGAGACGCCCTTGCTCGTGCGGGCCGCCACCACGATCAGGTTGGCGACGTGCCCGTCGATGCACGAACATCTTGTGCCCGTTGAGGACCCATTCCGTCCCCGCTCTGCTCGGCCTGGCACTCGATCCCGCTGAAGTCCCACTTCCCGTTGTCCTCGGTGATGGCCAGCGTCCCGATCGTCTCGCCCGACGCCAGGCCGGGCAGGAGGTACTTCTTGGCCTCCTCGTCGCCCGACGTCAACACGGCGTTGGCGGCCAGGGCCACGGTGGAGAAGAACGGCGCGCACAGAAGAGCGGCCCCCATCTCCTCGAGCACCACGACCAGCTCCACGTAGGAGAAGCCCGAACCGCCGTACTCCTCGGGAATCGTGAGGGACTGCAGTCCCAGCTGGTCGGCCATCTGGCTCCACACCGCAGGGTCGTAGCCCTCGGTCGTCTCCATCAAGCGACGCACCTCGGTCTCGGGAGACTTCTCGGCGAGGAATCGGCGCACCGCGGTGCGCAGCTCTTCCTGCTCGTCACTGAAGGCGAAATTCATGCGAGGGCTCCTCTGCCTCTGTGCTGCCTCTGTGCCCCCGTGCTGCCTCGTGCTGCGGTGCGCCCTGTGCTGCCTCTGTGCTGCCCCGGATCCTGGTTCGCTGTCTACCAGAATCGGGCCACCGCGACCAGAACGCCTCCCACTGTGAGACGCTGGAGGCATGGGACAGCTGGAGATGATCTGGAGCGATGCCGCGGCCGAAGTCCACCAAATAGTGGTCGGCCCGATGGACAACAACGTCTATGTGATCCGTTGCAAGAGGTCGGGTGAGGCGATGCTCATCGACGCCGCCAACGAACACGAGGCGCTGCTCGAGATCTGCACCAATCTCGGAGTGAACCAGGTGGTGGAGACCCACGGGCACTGGGACCACATCCAGGCGGTGCCCGCCGTACGCGAGGCGGGGATCTCGGTGGCGGTCACCCAGGCCGATGCCGGGATGCTCCCCAGCTACGACCTCATCCTCACCGACGAAGAGGAGCTCACCGTCGGTGACCTGCGCATTCGCACGCTGGCCACGCCAGGCCACACCCCAGGCTCCATCTGCTTCGCCGTCGAGGGGACGCCTCTCCTCTTCACCGGCGACACTCTTTTTCCTGGCGGCCCGGGCAACACCAGTTCCGAGGGCGGCGATTTCGGCTCGATCATCACCTCGATCGACCGCCGGATTTTTGCCAAATTCGCCCCCGACACCGTGGTGCTCCCGGGTCACGGCCTGGCCACCACGGTCGGGAAACGAATCCCCTCACCTCCAAGAATGGGTGGATCGTGGTTGGTAACCCGAAGTGCCCGTCCGCAATACCTGACCAAAACGATAGACTTTTAGCAATGACGACGACCCCCTTGCTCGAGATCCGCGATCTCCACGTGGCAGCCGAAGGACAGGAGATCTTGCGGGGAGTCGATCTGTCGGTCGGAACCGGCGAGATTCACGCTCTCATGGGCCCGAACGGCGCGGGGAAGTCGACTCTCGCCGGCGCCCTGATGGGCCACCCCTCCTACACGGTGACCTCAGGATCCATCCTCCTCGACGGCGAGGATGTGACGGCGTGGCCCACCGATGTCCGCTCCAAGGCCGGGCTGTTCCTGGCGTTCCAGTACCCCGAGTCGATCGAGGGCGTGTCGGTGACCCAGTTCCTGCGCCAGGCCATGGCGGCGCGTACCGACGACGATGTCTCGGCACTCGAAGTGCGCTTCCTCATGACCGAGTGGATGCAACGTCTCGGCATGGACTCGTCATTCGCCAGTCGGCACCTCAACCAGGGCTTCAGCGGAGGCGAGAAGAAGCGCAACGAGATCCTGCAGATGGCGCTCCTCAAACCCCGGGTGGCCGTGCTGGACGAGACCGACTCCGGCCTCGATATCGACGCCTTGCGGGTGGTGGGCCGAGGCGTGCATGCGGTGCGTGAGGAGCGTCCCGAGCTCGGCGTGTTGGCCATCACTCACTACCAGCGCCTGCTCGATGAGTTGATCCCCGATGTCGTGCATCTCCTCGTCGACGGCCGGATCGTGCTGAGCGGCGGCGCCGAACTGGCCAAGCGGGTGGAGAGTCGAAGGGTACGAGGCGTGGCGATGACGACAACCCCGCTCAATGTCGAAGCACTCCGCAAGGACTTCCCGCTTCTCACCCGGACGGTGCACGACCGCCCGATCGTCTACCTCGATTCGGCCTCCTCTGCCTTACAGCCTCACGCGGTCATCAACGCCATGGCGCGCTATTACGAGACGACGCACGCCAACGTGCACCGAGGGGTCTACGCCACCGCCGAGGAATCGACGCACCTTTACGAGCAGGCCCGCGTGGTGGTGGGTCGCTTCATCGGCGCGCCGGCGCCGGCCGACGAGATCGTGTTCACCAAGAACACGACCGAATCGATCAACCTGGTGGCCCACACCTGGGCCCGCACCAACCTGAAGACCGGCGACTCGCATCCTGCTCACCGAGATGGAGCACCACGCCAATATCGTTCCCTGGCTCATGCTCGCCGAAGAGGTTGGCCTCGAGTTGCGCTACATACCCGTCGACGGAGAGGGTCGCCTCGACCTGAGCGACCTCGCCACCTTGGTGGCCGGGGTAAAGCTGGTGGGCGTCTCCGCCATGTCGAATGTCCTCGGCACTATCAACCCGATTGCCGAGATCGCGGCCGTGGCACACAGCGCCGGAGCGCTCGTGCTGGTCGACGGGGCGCAGTTGGTACCCCACGCCCCGGTCGACGTCGCCGCGCTCGGGGCCGACTTCGTCGCCTTCTCCGGACACAAGATGATGGGGCCCGACCGGGATCGGCGTGCTCTGGGCCCACCGCGAGCTCCTCAACGCCATGCCGCCGTTCCTCGGTGGCGGCGGCATGATCCTCGACGTCAAGCTCGACTCCTTCCGCCCTGCGCCCCCTCCGGGTCGCTTCGAGGCGGGAACGCCGCCGATCGCCGAAGCGGTCGGGCTTTCGACCGCCGTCGACTACCTGAGCGATATCGGCATGGACCGCATCCGCGCCCATGAGCTCGAACTCACCAACTACGCGCTGGCGCGCCTGGACGAGAAGCTGGGCAGCGATTGCCGGATCTTCGGGCCTCCGGCCGGGGAGGACCGGGGCGGCGTGATCTCCCTTGCCTACCGTGACGTGCACGCCCATGACCTGGCGCAGGTGCTCGACCAGTTCGGAGTCTGCGTGCGCCCCGGGCACCATTGCGCCAAGCCACTTATGCGCAAACTCGGTGTCCAGGCGACCGCTCGTGCCTCATTGTCCCTGTTCAGCGACGAACATGACATCGAAGTGTTGATTGAAGGATTGGTGGAAGCCGGTAGATTGTTCGGGTGACTTCCCCAGGACTTCGACGACCTCTACCGGGAGATCATCCTCGACCACTACCGCTCTCCTCGTAACCGGGGTGAGCTCGCGTCCCCCCGGCCCATCGCGTGGAGGGCTTCAACCCTCTGTGCGGCGATGAGGTCGTCATCAGCCTTCTGGTCGAAGACGGCAAGCTGTCGGATCTTAAGATCGACGGCTCGGGGTGCTCGATCAGCCAGTCGTCAGCCTCCCTCATGTCGTCCGCAGTCAAGGGAAAGTCGCTGGACGAGGTGCGCCAGCTCATCCACACCTTCAAGGGAATGATGTCGATCCACGAAGCCCATCTGGGCAAGGACGGCGAGAACGAAGAGCCCGAAGTCATCGATCTCGGCAAACTCGGTGAGCTGGCGGCCCTGCAAGGTGTCGTCAAGTTTCCGGTGCGTATCAAGTGCGCCACGCTCAGCTGGGTCGCCCTGGCACAAGGACTCGACGAAGTGGCGGCAGAAGCGTCCTGACTGACCGACGTCGGGTCAACCGCCCGAGCTCGCCAACTGTGGGCTGACGAGCTGTACCGACATCAGAAATGCCGACGCAGCTCGTTGGCGTAATGCAACCCCAAATCTTGACGGTGTTCATACAGCCACGCAGAAAGTAGGGCATTGCCGGTGGCTGGACCATCCGTGTCGGCCAACCCGTTGGCCATGGCCCAATACTCATCGGATGTCAAAAGAACGTCGTGCAGCGCCAGGCCGACCAGACGTGAAAGCGGAGGCACCATGGCTCCGGGCACTCGCACGATCCGGGCCCGGCTTCCGATCACGTCGCGGACCGTAGAGACCAGCTCGAGGAATGTCGGGCGTTCGGGCCCGACCGCATCGGTCACGCTGTCGTGTTGCTCCCTTCCCTTGGCCACGCAGAGTTGGGCCAGATCATCCACATGGATGCCGCGGATCCGGTAGGCCCCGCCCCCACCGACGGCGAAGACGGGGAGATGGCGTAAGAGCCACGCGATGTTGTTCAAGAGGACTCCATCACCTCCGAAGAGAATGGCCGGCCGAAGGACCGCGTACGAGATCTCCGCCTCGGCAAGCGCTCGTTCCACCACTGCCTTCCCGCTGAAATACGGCGACGGTGATTCCACGCTCGGATGCGTGATGCTGACATGCACAATTCGCGCAACACCGGCACGCTTGGCCGCGTGGAACAGGGTCCTCGAGTTGGCCGCGGCCACCTGGTGATTGGCGCGCCCATGGGCGAAGCGGACCCAGTAGGTGTTGTAGAGCGTGGTGACACCGCGAAGCGACTCGACCAGACCGAGCTGGTCCTCGAAATCAAGGGGACGCACATCGAGAGGCGAGCCGAGTGGTCCGCGACCCCGATGCCCGGTGAGGGTGCGCACGTGGCGCCCCTCCTGCAGCAATGCACTGGCGATGGCTCGTCCGGAGTAACTGAATGCCCCGGTCACGACGTCGAGTCCGGTGTCGTTCTTCGGGTTCGCCTGCGGCGGCACCGACAAAGAGGTTGGAGTCATTTCGGATCCTTCTGGGATTGGTCACCGCGCAGGCCCGAGAGAAGCGCCGCGAGTTGCCTTGCGTGGGCAAAGAGAGCCATGGCGGGGGCTCGATCTCCGTCGAGATGGCTGAGCATCTCGAGGCCGAGGTACAGCGCGACGATCCCATAGGCCACATCCGGCGCGGGCAGCACTTGCCCGAGCGGGGAATCGCGCAATGCCCCCTCTATGGCTCTTTGGGTAAACCCGATCCACGGCTCGATCCGCGCCGCCACTTCTGTCCCTAGGTCTGGTGTGGCGGATGCGCCGGCGATCATTTCGGCCAGGACGGTGACGTAGCCGGCATCGAGGTCTTCCCGGAATATGGAGGTGGCTGCCTTTACGAGGTCCTGCAGCGACGCGGCGCGGTCCACCGCTGCCCCGTACTGCGCCAACCTTTCCGCGCTCACGGCATCGAGCGCCGCCAAGAGCAGGTTGGCCACAGACCCAAAGTGGTAGAAGATCAGCCCCTGAGGAGACCCGGCGCGCTGAGCGATGGACCTGGCGCTGGCACCTGCATAGCCATCTTCCCTAAGGGTCGTGATGGCGGCCTCGACCAAAACGTGGCGGGTCTGGACCGAGCGAGCACTGGCTCCTCGGGCCACCTTGCTGGCACTACCCGCCTTGGCCATGTCACCTCAGATCATGTTGAGCGTATGCTCAAACTATATACTCAATTTAGTGGGCGGGTCCAGCTCGTGATTGGGGGGGTGCAACTCGATCTACCCTTGGCCACATGCCCCAAGAATCGCCCGCATCCCAGTGGTACACGGTGAGGTGCCTATTCGGATCAGCGCGCGGGGAGGGCTTCTCCTACGAAGAGCGCATGACGCTGTGGTACACGGAAAGCTTTGACAATGCCATCGCGCTGGCCGAAAAGGAAGCGGCGACCTACGCCGCGGCGGCCAAGGTCGACTACCTCGATCTGGCGCAGGTGTGCCTGCTCCCCGGTCACCCGACAAGTGGCGCCGAGGTCTTCTCGCTCATCCGCGACAGCGAGCTCGCAGCCGACGATTACCTGGATAATTTCTTTGACACGGGGACCGAGCGACAGTCCTCGTGGACGGGCTGAGCCCCGGGGGCAACTCTTAGGCGGTGACGGGCAGGAGAGCGCCTTCGACATTGGCGCCCCACTGCACGGTGATGCCGTCCCCTCGCATCATCACCACGAACTGACGTATCGACAAATAAATGGCCAAGGCCGTCAGCCCGTAGGTCACGCCGGCCCGCTCGAGTACGAACGCATGGAGCGAAGAGGTCAAGAGCAACCACAGCACGAAGCCAGCATTGAGCAGTAGCACCGTGGCCCACATGACGGAGATCCTTACGAAGAATCGGTGGACGAGAGGTCGGGCCAGTATCTCAGCGTCAATTGGGCAAAAATCACCGGCAAAGCGCTGGGTAAATGGGCGCCTCAACAGGGCCGAGCCAAAAAGAACAAGAGCAATCACAATGGTGCCCGCAGTCGGCTGGGCAAAGTAGATGAACGCACTTCCGGTGATGAAGGACACGGTTGTACGAAGCGTCAGGAGCACCGTGCCCAACAAGAGCAACATGGAGATACGCTCACCCCGGTGCACCCGGCGGGCCAAGGCCAAGAAGGACCACGCGAGTGCCGCGATCAATGCGCCACGAAAGCCCCACAAGGTCAACACGAGGTAGAACAACGCCAGGGGAGCGAGTATGGCCTCGAGGACGACCGGAAGGGCATGACGCAGCGCGGCCCGGGGGGCAGGCATCTTCAGGATCCCACCGCTCTTCCCGCACTCGTGGGCGGCGATGGTTAGCTTCGGCAACTGCCCACGGCACGAGACCCTGTTCTCCACAACGTTCCCCTTGCGTCCCATGGGGACCGCCGATCGTTGCCCCCGGTGAGCGAAGGCGCTTTCGCTCAGCATGAGCTGACTCCAGCCTACGACGTCTTGGCTCCCTACGTTGGGTCAGGTAAGGGTGCGATTTGGTTGCTTTTCGCGGCCGAGACGATCAACGGGGGGTGCGGGTGAAATCCCCTTCGTGAACAAGGAAGAGCCGAGATTCCGGACCGGGTTCAGAAGATCGGCTCACTTGCCATAGCCGGCATAACCGGTCTGCTCCAGTTGCAGGGCGAGATCGGCATCCCCGCGCGCCACAATGCGCCCGTCGACCACGACGTGCACCATGTCTGCTTCCAGTTCCACTAAGAAGCGATGAAAGTGCGTAATGGCGAGGATCCCGACTTCCCACTCCACTGTGGCTCGCTGCAAGCGACGGGCCACCTCCCCGAGGGCGTCAACGTCGAGACCCGAATCGATCTCGTCGAGGATGCACAATGCAGGGTGGAGAACCCCGAGCTGCACCATTTCGGTCCGCTTCTTCTCCCCTCCCGACAGGTCGACATTGAGTGGTCTCGTGAGAAGGGCACGGTCGAGGCCCACTGCCCTGGCTTCGGCGACCAACCTCTCGTCGAGGGTGGCTTCGTCTTTGCCTTCCGTGGCGGCGTTGAGCAATGCCCGCAGGCCGACACCTGGCACCTCGACCGGGTTCTGCAGTGCAAGGAATAATCCGGCGCGGGCGCGCTGCCACGCCGGCAGGTCAACCAGCTCCTCACCATCCATCCGGATGGAGCCCGACGTGACCGTGGTGCCGGGGCGACCCATCAGGGCGTGCGCCAGCGTGCTCTTGCCCGAGCCGTTGGGACCCATGACGACATGGACTTCCCCGCTCTTCATTTCTAGATCGATCCCATGCAGCACGTCACGTCCCCCGACGGACGCGTGAAGTCCCTCCACCACAAAACTGTGCGCCGTCACGGCAGCACGACCGAGACATTGCCGTTTGCGATCTCCACCTCGTAGACCGGTACGGCGTGTGTGGCCGGGAGTGAACAGGGGCTACCGGTCAGCAAGCTGAACGTGCTGCCGTGTCGCGGGCACTCGATCTCGCGTTCTTCGATCCAAACCTCGCCCTCGGCCAGTGAGTAGTTCTCGTGGCTGCAGCGGTCACCCACCGCATGGAACTCGTCGTCAGTGCGCACGAGCGCGATGCGGTGACCGGCGACATCGAATCGCCTGGCTTGACCGGAAGAAAGCTCGTCGATGCGACAGAGGATGACCGTCTCAGACATCGTCGGCCCCCCTGACCGCCCGGCGATTGCCGAAGGCGACATCGAGCCGGGCGTGGACTTCCCGTTTCAGGAGCGGTGTCACCGCAGGGATCGGGCCGCGGTCGATGATGTGGTCGAAGAACCCCTGCACGATCAGACCCTCAGCGACGTCGGGTGCCACGCCCCGTGATTCGATGTAGTAGCGCTGATCCTCGTCAATTGGACCGACGGTCGACGCATGCGAGCACTTCACATCGTTCTCCAGTATGTCCAAGTTGGGGACCGAGTCCGCATGCGCACCTTCATCGAGGACCAGGTTGTGGTTGGTCTGTCGCGCGTCAGAGCGGACTGCCCCACGGTGCACCCGGATAAGACCGCTGTAGACCGAGTGCGAGGTACCCGCGACGGCGCCCTGGCACAGGAGCTCACTGTTCGTGCGCGGCGCCACATGGTCCTGCAGCGTCCGAATGTCGTGCACTTGCGTTCCATTACCAACGTAGGTCGAAAGTATCTCGCTACGTGCGCCGCGACCTTCACCTGATACGTCAGCCCGCACTCGGTCGTAGTCACCACCCAAACCGACGGTGAAGGTGCGCATCACCGAGTCCTTCCCGCCGCGCGCCGCCAGGCGAGCGATGGACCAGGCAGCATCGTTCAAGATCTGCAATGAGACATAGGAAAGCGTGGCTCCGTCGCCCGCCGACAGCTCGGTAACGGGCACCACCAGCACGCGCTCTGGGTTCATGGGACCGGCATAGACCTCAACCACCGCGACGCTGGCGCCATCACCCAGTCGAATGGCGGTGCGTGGGAAAATCGCGGACCCCGCCGCGGCGTCGGGCGCTCCCCCACACCAGTGCACGATGAGGATGGGGTCGGCGACGACCACGCCGGCCGGCACGTCGATGAGAACGGCGTCGGGCGCGAAGGCATCGTTCAAGAGGACCAGCGCATCCCCTCCGACCTGGACTGCCCCAACCATTTCGGCGCCAAGGCCTGCGGCGGCGCCGTCGCTGCCGCCCATGATGAGCCCGCTCTCGGCGTGGGCGTTGTGCAACGAAACGGGGTAGCCGTTGTGCACCACGGCCTCACCCGACAGGGACCCGCCGATGCTTGACGCCACCAGCCGGCGGAAGATCTCACCCTCTTGCGGCAAGGGGCCTGGTGAAGTCAGGACGGGAGAGAAATTCTCGAGCTTGAGCTCGTCGATCGGGGTGTAGCGCCAAACTTCTTCGCTCTCTGAGGGCAGGGCAGAGGACTCGAAGGCCACCACGCCGGCCGAGCGCCGGTCACGAAGCCATGCCGGGCCTGCTAAGGCGGCAGAACCCTCGGCGTTGAACGTGTGCAGGATGAACCTCTTTCAGAGACTGGTGCGGCGCGGCGTAGGTTTGTACGGAGTCCGGCGAGGGGACCCTGCAGCGGATCCCTACGGCACCGGCAGCGGGGGTGGATCTACCGCCCCCTCACTCTAGTGGCCCCCTGGACAGTTGTTTCCGGCGCATTAGCCTGCTCCTCTATGGGCAATCCCCCGGCTTTTGAGTCTCCGGTTCTGACCATCGCGCGACGCGGGCGGCGTGGCCACGGTATGGCTCGACCGGCCCGAGGCACGGAACGCAATGGGCGAGGATTTCTGGCGCGACCTGCCACGAGCCATGGAGGCGGTGACCCAGGACCCCGAGGTGCGTGCCGTCATCGTGGCCGCCCGGGGCCATCATTTCTCTGTGGGGCTCGATCTTGTGGCCATGGGCGGTCTACTGAGTGGAGAAGGAGCGGCTCAGGGTTCGTCGGGGGCGGCCAGGGCGCTTCATGCCCGTCGGGACATCCTCCGCCTGCAGGCCTCCATCAATGCGGTGGCGCAATGCCCCAAGCCGGTCATCGCGGCCGTCCACGGTTATTGCATCGGCGGTGGCGTGGATCTGATTGCGGCCTGCGACATCAGGCTGGCCTCGGCCGACGCAATCTTTTCGGTGCGTGAGGCCAAGGTGGCGATCGTGGCCGACCTCGGAAGCTTGCAGCGGTTGCCCTCGATCATCGGTGCTGGGCACGTGGCAGAACTGGCCTTCACCGGCAAGGACATCAGCGCCACCAGGGCCAAGGAGATCGGCCTGGTCAATGACGTGGCCCCCGACGCAGACTCGGTGCAAAAGGCAGCCCTCGCCATGGCCCTCGAGATCGGCGCCAACTCCCCTCTCGCCGTGCAAGGGACCAAGGCTATTTTGGCCTCCAACGACGGCCGGACCGTGGCCGAAGGCCTGGACTACGTCGCCACGTGGAACGCCGGGATGTTGGGCTCTGACGACCTCATCGAAGCCATGACCGCGTTCGTGGAGCGTCGCCCGCCCTCGTTCACGGGGCGCTAGCGGTTAGCGCTTCCGGCGCCACCACCGATTTTCCGCCCGCTCCTTGCGGGCGTCCTCGGCCCGGACCTCGGCCAATATCCCTGGTGCCACCTCGTTGACGATCTCCTCGACCGAATTCAAGAAAGCGGCCGCCTCGGGCCCTCCGGCCCCCGGCTCGTCCTCGAGCGCCGGCTCGACCAGACTGCCGTGCACCCAGCCGACATCGGCCAGCCGCCGATGGTACGACGGGCAGTTCTCCGGGCAACGCCACGGCGCCTCCGGCGCCAGGTCGAGCATGCAAAAGCGCGCCGCCTCGCCTGAGGCATACGTCCTGCTCTGAAAATGGGTGCATTCCTCACGCATCGGCACAGCTCTATGGTGCCACGTCGCCCATAAGTGGGTGCGATCAGCCGACAGAGCCTTCCATCTGGAGCTCGATCAGACGGCTCCATTCCACTGCGTATTCCATGGGCAGGGTCCTCGTCACCGGCTCGATGAACCCGTTCACGATCATCCCCATGGCCTGGCTCTCGGAGAGACCGCGGCTCATCAGATAGAAGAGCTGGTCGTCACCGACCTTCGAGACCGTGGCCTCATGTCCGATGCGTGCGTCCCGCTCGCCCACTTCCATATAGGGCTTGGTCTCCGACGTCGACAGATCGTCGAGGAGGAGCGCATCGCAGCGAACGAAGGACTTGGCGCCGGTGGCACCTGGGTCGACGTGCACCTTTCCACGATAGGTGGTGATGCCACCGTCCTTGGAGATCGACTTGGAGACGATGGTCGACGTGTCTCGGGCGCGACGTGGAACATCTTCGCCCCAGCATCCTGGTGCTGACCCGCGCCGGCGTAGGCGACCGAGAGAACCTCGCCCGAGGCCTTGGGCCCCATGAGGTAGACCGATGGGTACTTGATGGTGAGTCGAGAGCCGATGTTGCCGTCGATCCATTCGACGTGGGCCTCCGCTTCGCAGCGGGCCCGCTTGGTGACGAGGTTGTACACGTTGGTGGACCAGTTCTGGATGGTCGTATAGGTAATCCGCGCGCCCTGGAGAGCTACGAGCTCCACCACGGCCGAGTGGAGGGAGTCGGTCGAGTAGACCGGGGCCGAACATCCTTCGATGTAGTGCACCTGGGAACCCTCGTCGGCGATGATCAGCGTCCGCTCGAATTGACCCATGTTCTCCGCGTTAATGCGAAAGTACGCCTGCAGGGGCATTTCGACCTTGACGCCGGGTGGCACGTAGATGAACGAACCCGCCCGACCACACGGCCGAGTTGAGCGCGGCGAACTTGTTGTCGTTGGGGGGGATGAGCGTTCCGAACCAGCGGCGGACGTGCTCGGGGTACTCGCGCACGGCCGTGTCCATGTCGCAGAACAGGACGCCCTGCTCTTCGAGGTCGGCCCGGTTGCGGTGAAAGACGACCTCACTCTCGTATTGGGCGGTTACCCCCGACAGGTACTTGCGCTCCGCTTCGGGGATCCCCAACTTCTCATAGGTGTTCTTGATGGCGTCCGGCAGGTCTTCCCAGTCGTCCACCTGCCCGCCCGTGGGCTTGATGTAGTAGTAGATGTCGTTGAAGTCGAAGTCGGGCATGCTCTTCGCGAACCACGGGGCCATCGGCTTGCGCTCGAAGTACTTGAGCGACTTCAGCCGGAAGTCCCTCATCCACTCGGGCTCGTTCTTCATTTCCGACATCTCGCGCACGATGGACTCGTTCAAGCCCTTCTTGGGCTTGAAGATGTAGTCCTCGGCATCGCTCCATCCGAGCTGGTAACGACCGAGATCGAGATCTGTTGTAGCCATAGGGCTCCTGAGCTCACGAGGGGAAATTTCCCCTATGTAGATAGTAACAACTACCTGGGCCAGCCGAAACGCTCAATCTGGACACGCCCGCAACCTCGCCGTGGCAGGCTCCGACCATGCAAACTCCACCCCAGGCCGCGCAGCGACCCCACATCCTCAGTACCTTTGGTCACGATCGGGTGGATCCGTGGTTTTGGCTGCGCGAACGGGACAATCCCGAGGTCCTGTCCTACCTGGAGGCCGAGAACGCGTACACCGAAACCGTGCTCGCCCCCCTCGAGGGCCTCCGCAACTCCCTTTTCGAGGAAATGAAGGCCCGCATCCTCGAAACGGATATGTCAGTGCCTACCCGCCGAGGACCCTGGTGGTACTACGGGCGCACCGAAGAGGGCAAGAACTACGCCATTCACTGCCGGCGTCCGGCCCGAGCAGCGGACGAGCTCCCGCCGGCGGGCGAACCGGGCGAGGACGAACAGATCCTCCTGGACGAGAACATATTGGCCGAAGGGCACGACTACTTTGCGTTGGGCACCGCCGTGGTCAGCCCCGACCACAGCATGATCGCCTACGGCACCGATATCAACGGCGACGAACGGTACGAGCTGCGCTTCCGGTCACTTGCTCCCGATGGACACTCGGACTGGGCGCCTGAGGTGGTGGCAGACACGGGATACGGGTTGGCCTGGTCGAGTCGGTCCGACGTGGTCTTCTACACGCGCCTCGATGAGGCCATGCGCCCATATCAGGTGTGGCGCCACGTACTCGGCGGCGATCCATCGAGGGACGTCTTGGTGTTCGAGGAGGCGGATCGCCGGTATTCGCTAGGGACCGGGCGCACCCGGGACGGTGCCTTCATACTGGTGGCCGCCCACAGCACGAACACCACCGAGTGGCTGGCCATCCCCGCCGATGACCCTACGGCCGAACCTCGCATCGTCATGCCCCGAAGTGAAGGGCGAGAGTACTCCGTCGACCACGTGAGAGGAAAAGGTCAACGAGGCTGGTTTGTCGTCCTGACCAATCAGGACGCGCAGGACTTTCGCGTCCTGGCCGCCGCGGACAATGCGACGGAGGGAGAGGACGAATGGCATGAGATCATCCCCCACCGTCCCGGGGTGCGCATCGAAGACGTCGATACGTTCTCAACGGTCCTGGTCCTCAGCGAACGATCAGAAGCCGAGACCTTGGTCAGAGTGGTGCCGCTCCAAGCCGGGGATGAGCCCGTTGGTTGGTGATCTCCTGTCCGGCAGCTGGATCGTCCCTTCGACGGAGAGCCCCTCCTCGTCGTGGTTGGGTCCCAATCCCGAGCCTGACGTGACGACCCTGCGGTTCGGCCGCACGTCGATGGTGACGCCGACCTCGGTCTTGCAGATCGCACTCGACACTCGGGAAGAGACGCTCCTCAAACAAGAGCCGGTTCTCGGGGACTTCGATACTTCCAACTACATCACGCGGCGCGTCTGGGCTGAGGCCAACGACGGAACGCGTGTGCCCATATCGCTTGTGCATCTTCGCGGCCTGGCTCTGCCAGCGCCGTGCCTCCTCTATGGCTATGGCGCCTACGAGATCTCAATCGACCCGACGTTCTCACCGCACCGGCTCTCCCTGCTCGACCGCGGCATTGTCTTCGCCGTGGCCCATGTACGCGGCGGTGGAGAGATGGGTCGGGCCTGGTACGAGGACGGAAGGATGGAGCACAAGGCCAACACCTTCAGCGACTTCATTGCCTGCGCCAAGCACCTGGTGGCGCAGGGCATCGCCAGATCCAATGCGGTGGCGGGTCGGGGCGGATCCGCCGGTGGGCTCTTGGTGGGCGCTGTCGCCAACGGGGCGCCGGACCTGTTCGCGGCTCTGGTGGCCCAGGTCCCCTTCGTCGACGTCCTGACCACGATGCTCGATGCAGACCTTCCTCTCACGGTCGGCGAATGGGAAGAGTGGGGCAATCCGCTGGCGGACAAGTCGGCCTACGACCGGATGTTGTCCTATTCGCCCTATGACAACGTCACCGGGCACAATCCTGACGGCTCGTCCCGCACCTACCCCCAGCTTCTCGTCACCGCCGGCCTCAATGATCCGCGCGTCAGCTACTGGGAGCCGGCGAAGTGGGTGGCAAAAATCCGCTCGTTGTCGCCATCGACCAAGGTCCTTTTGCGCACGGAAATGGGTGCCGGTCATGGGGGCCCTTCGGGTCGCTATGACAGTTGGAAGGAAGAAGCACTTGTCTTCGCATTCCTCATCGAGGCCTTAGGCATGCTGCAAAAGCTCGAGAAGACGCCGCAATAAACGCCAGGCGAGCTGTCGACGGCTCAGGGGGCGGTGACGAACTTCATGGTGAACGGCGTCTGAAACCCAGAAGGAAGGGCAACCGCGCTTCCATTGAGCAAGACCCCGAGCAGCGTGGGCGCCCCGATCACGACTGTGGCTGGTCCCGATACGGCGAGCGAATCTTGCTGACCGGGCTGCAGGGTTTGCGTGAACAGCGTGGCGCCGGTCGTAGAGCTCGTGACATCGACCCAGCAGGCACCCGAGGTGGCCGAAAAGTCAAGGGTGAAGTTGCTCCCCGCAACGTCGTACGTCGCGGTACGCGCCGTGCCTGATTGCGGTACGACCACCGGCGGCGACGTGGTCGGCGTCGTGGTCGTCGCCGTCGTCTCGCCCGAGTTCCCCTTCGGCGATTTGACGTGCTCGCTGCTCGACCCGGAGTGGTGCCGAGGCTGCGGTGCCACGGTGTGCGATCCCGTCACGAGGAGGACAACAACGAGGACGATGACGACCGCCACGGCCGTAGCTGGTGCAGCCAGGCGCCGCGGTCGATGGTTGATGGAGCCCATCGCCTTGTCCCGATTACCGACTGGCTCGTGCATCGGCAGCTTCGCCGGTCCGGCATCGTCGAAGACGACAGGTGTCTCGGGCTGTGGCACCGCTGGCGGTGGGACGGGCGGCACCGCAGTAGGTGGGGCATCGGTGACGCGGACGGACGGCGAGCCCCCTGCCCGCAAGGCGCTCTCGGGGAATGCCGATGTCATGCCGAGACCCGGCTCAACGACTGCGGTCGGGACGACGGGATGCGTATTGATCGTCTCGAGCGTATGAATCGAGCGGTGATATCCCTCTACCGAATGCACATCGTCGCGGCGCATCCTCCTGGTGAGGAGGGTCGCTGTCAGTGCCACCACCACAACGGCCGCCACGATCTCACCGATGAGCATCACCTCCTATTCAACAGGACGCGGCCATGCCAAGGAACCGCAGCGACAAACAAATTCCGGACGGCATCCAGACCCTGGAATCAACGCCCTTAAACGCCCATTGCCGCGGAGCCCGTAACCGGTCCGCGTGCAGATCGGTTGGCGTTTGTTACGTGCGCATAGCCACTCTGGGCCGCAACCCATCCACAATTTCATGACGCCGGGGATTGGTCTTGTCGCGATTCGAGAGAATGGGGTCGCGCAACCCCCAGTCGGCGTCCACGACAGGGTCATCCCACGCCAACCCGAGCTCGTCCGAATCGTTGTAGTAGCCGTCGACGAGATACCACAGCAGGAGATCGGTCAGGGCGGCGAATCCATGAGCGACACCAGGAGGAATGAAGAGTCCCTGGTCGATCTCGCCGTCGAGGTCCATCAGCTCGGTCGCCCCGTCGGTGGATGAGCCTTGGCGCAGGTCATGCAACACAACGCGGGCCCGACCGCGCAGGACGTACCAATAGTCAGCCTGGTGGAGGTGATAGTGCAGTCCCACCACTGCTCCGGCCTCTTTCTCCGACCGGTTGGACTGGATCATCTCCCGGCCGAGCGGGAACCAGCTACGCCGGTACGTCTCGACGAAGCGACCCCGCTCGTCCCCGTGCACGTCCGGTCGCACCAGGAGGACGTCATCGATGGTCGAAGAGGCAATCAGTTGCGGCATCGAAGCACGGTAGCAGTGCCTGTCCTATGCCACGAAGCGACCGAACCCGGAGCGGTAGAAGAGCAGAGGCGAACCCTCGCCGATCTCCATCATCACTACGTTCCCCGTGACCAACTCGTGATCGCCACCCTCGTAAATGGCGCCGAGTGTGCACTCGACGACGGCGAGAGAGCCTGCGATGAGAGGGGCTCCCGTGATCCCGGGAGTCCACTCCACCCCGTCGAATTTGTCGCCGCCCGAGACGGCAAAGGCTCGACAGAGGGCTTCTTGATGCTCACTGAGGATGTTGACGCAGAATGCGCCAGCCCGAGCGATGCGCGGCCAACTGGTGGAGGATTTGGCTGGAGCCAGGATCACCATTGGGGGGTCGAGGGAGAGAGCGGAGAAGGACTGGCACGAGAAGCCGACCGGCTCCCCCTCTTCCATGGCCGTCACGATGGTGATGCCGGTGGCGAAGTGTCCGAGAACCTCGCGGAACCGGGCCTGATCGAGGCCCGACACTCACGCCCGCCCGAGGTCTATGGACTGCGACTCGTGCGCCAATGAGACGTCATCGAGAGCCTTGGCCTCGGGCAGAAGTCGAGCCTCCGAGAGGATCTGATCGAGGGTGTCGTCGTCGTGTGAGGGGTCGTGATGGGTGAGCACGAGCCTTCTGGCACCTGACTCCGCCGCCACATGCACTGCGAACGCCGCCGTCGAATGGCCCCAATCGGCCTTGCTCGAGAACTCATCCTCGGTGTACTGCCCGTCGTGCACCAAGAGGTCCACGTCGTGGCAGAGCTCGAGAACGGCATCGGAGATCGTGTGATGATCCAGAGGCCCCTGGTGGTCCGGTAAGTACGCCATCGTCCGGCCTTCCGCTTCGATGCGATAGCCCAAGGTGGCGCCCGAGTGCGGAATCGAGCGCGCCATGATCTTGGCCGAACCGATCGAGAAGTCTTCGTCCCAGGTGTCGATCATGACGATCTCCCCCCCGAACTCGTCCATGTGGATCGGAAACACCGGCGGCTGCACGGCCGCATGCAACGCGTCCTTGAGACTCCCCGTGGACTGCGCCGGACCATGCACCGTAAGACGTGCATCCGGATCCTGCAGGGGACCAAAGAATGGGAGACCGAGGATGTGATCGAAGTGCAGATGGCTCAAGAGGGCAGTTGCCCGCAGTGGCGGTGCCCCGACGGCCCTTCCTTCTTTGAGAAGGACGTCGCCGAGAGCGCGTAGTCCGGTGCCCATATCGACAATCAGGGGCTCGTCTCCCTCAATGCCGATCAAGAGGCATGAGGTGTTCCCCCCGTATCGCCGGTAGCTCTCCCCCGAACAAGGACAAGACCCCCGGACGCCGTAAAACGTCACATTCACCGCTCAAACGATACCCGTGCTGCGGCGCAAGCGCTAAGTCGCCATCGAAATACTGCAGGTGAGGGCTAGTGGATGCTGTTTGCGGTCCTCATCGCAACCGCAGCTGTGGCCTTGGGCCCGTAGACCATTGCGCAAAACCTTCGGTGACAAGAGAATCGGCGATCCTCTGGGCCCGCGGCGCATCATCCGGCCAGCCACAGGCTGCGGACAATGTCTCGGCCGAGATCCCGCCCCGGCCCAGCGCGTGCACGAGACGCCCACGCCCTTGCCGATCCGAACCGGCGAAAGAGGACTGGGGGCGCACCGATGGACTGGCCCGCCAGGGATCAGGATCGGACAGACCTCGACGCTTCCAGTGACATTGATGCCGCAGAGGGCAGGCATCGCATGCGGGCTGGGCCGCCCGGCAAATCGTAGCGCCGAGATCGAACATCGCTTGGTTGAATCCCCATGATTGTCCGGCCGGCAACAGTCGGTCCGCCAACGCCTGGGCCTGTGCCAGGGTCACTCCCTCGCCGGCCACACACCGGGCCAGCACTCGGATCACATTGGTGTCAACGGGGGCCACGTCGCGCTCGAACGCGAACGCCAGGATGGCCCGGGCCGTATAGGGCCCCACACCCGCCAGAGCGCGGAGGGCCCGCTCCTCATCGGGGAGGTCGCCTCCGTGCTCGTCGGCGATGGCCCGCGCCGCGCGGTGCAGGTTGAGCGCTCGTCGGTTGTAGCCCAACCCCGACCACAGGCGGACCACATCGCCCGGCCGCGCCTGGGCGCAGTGGGTCGCGGTGGGGAACCTCGCCAAGAACGCCTCGTAGTAGCCACTCACGCGGTCCACCTGCGTCTGCTGGAGCATGACCTCGCTGACCAGAACGCACCACGGATCACGCGTGGTGCGCCACGGGAGGTCACGGCGGTTTGCAGCCCCCCACTCGAGCACGCGCGATTGGAACCGCCGGACCCGGGCTATCGGGAGTCGGTCAGTCCCAGACGTCGTCGTAGGGAAAACGGCGCGCCGGCGCCTTCTCTTTTTTCCACACCATCAGTTTGCGCCGGAAGTAACAGACCTCTTCGCCGCGCTGGTTGAAGGCCTTGGTCTCGACGGTGACAATGCCCCGGTCGTCCTTGGACTTCGACGGCTCGGCCGCGAGGACCCGTGTCTCGGCGTAAATGGTGTCGCCGTGAAATGTCGGCGAATGGTGACGCAGCGATTCGACCTCGAGGTTGGCGATGCACGACCCGCTCACGTCGGGCACGCTCATGCCGAGAGCCAATGAGTAGACGAGGTTGCCAACCACCACGTTCTTGCCTTGCACCGTCTCGTGCTCGGCGAACCACGCGTTCGTATGCAGCGGATGATGATTCATGGTGATCATGCAGAACAGATGATCGTCCGCCTCGGTGATCGTCTTGCCGGGCCAATGCCGGTACACGTCCCCCGGAATGAAGTCTTCGAGATAACGACCGAATGGCCGGTCGTGGATCGTCACGCCGCGCCTTATTCCGCCGCGCCTTGGCGAGGCCGTGTGGTGAAGCCGAGCGACGCCCCGGGAAGGGACTCTCCGTCGATGGTCAACCTCCAGGCGAATCGGGTGGCGGGGGCCAAGGGAATTGGCCCCAGGTTTACGGCGAGCGCGACATCGATGGGCGAGCCCTCGGGGATCTCCGGGGGCTGGCTTACAGCGAATTCACCCCGCACTTCGACCGGCTGGGTGCCGTCGGGGGTCTCCATGAGGACTGGTTGCCCGTCAGCATCTTCCAAGAAGAGCTCCCAGTGGTGAGATGTCTCCGCTTCGTGCCAGTCGACATCGATCTTCAGGGCAACGGCCGAGGGAACGGGATCCGGCCCGGTCATGCTCCATCCCCCACCGAGTATGTAGAGCTTTCCGTCAGAGACTTGCGCGGCGTCGCAGAGCAACATGGTTACCTTCACCCACCCGAGGATATAGGCCGGGCGAGGCACGCGACTTGCGATCCCGGGCTCTTGCGATTTACCCCTCTGCCTCGCGCCAAAGAGTCGGTCCTAGAGTGCGGGGTCATGATCGACTGCCGGCTGGGCTCGGATTCCTGCCGTGAGTGAGCTCACGGGCCTCCGCGATGACGTCTACCGCCGTCCTCTGGCAACCGCGTTGGAACGACTCGGCCTAGGCCCGGGCTGGCGTTGCCTCGATGTGGGCGCCGGAGGTGGCGACGTGTCGGTCGCCTTGGCTGAGATGGTCGGACGCGATGGCCGCGTCTACGCCGTGGACAGTGACCCCTTGTCTCGCGACGAGGTGGCGCGCACGGCAGCAGCCCACGCCCAGGTCATTGCACTCACCCAGGCGGGCGAGGATCTGATGCTCCCCGAACAGGTGGACCTGGCCTTCTGTCGCTTTTTGCTCCTCCACGTACATGACCCTGCTGTCGTGGTACGGCGCATGGCCGCCGTGGTGAGGCCGGGCGGTTGGGTGGTGGCTCAAGAGCCGATCACTTCGGCCGGCCGCATCGCAGGCACGCCCTTGTCGATGCCCGACGCTCCTCACCCCGACATCGGCGCGCTGCTCCCATCCTTGGTTCGAGAGGCCGGACTCGACGTTATCGATGCCTGGGCCGAGGCCCCCGCGGGCGTGGGCAAGGGGCCCGTGGCCCGTTACCTCGAGTCGTTGACCGGCGTCGACCCCGAGGACGATCCCGTGGTCCTTCCTCCCTTGGTTACCGTCATCGGGCGCAGGCCATTTTCTGGGGATCAGGCTTTTGGGGATCAGGCTCCGGAGGATCAAGTTCGAAACCGGTAGGGTCGGATCCGTGACGGAGTCAAGCTCCCCGGGCCTCGCCAGCGCATCCGAGGCGGTTGCGCTGGCCCAGAATCTGGTGGATGGCGCCTCTGCCGCGGTACGAGACGCGGGTGGGGTCGACGCCAATCAGGTCGTGGCCTACGACGTGGCACATGGCGCGGCAGCGGTAGCGACTGCTCGATCCGCTCTTGCCTATGGCGCGCACGGCGCAGTCGAAGAGCGCCTGGCCACCGCCTTCGTGGCCGATGTCCTGGCCGATCTCATCGGTCGCGTGACGGGGAGAGAAGCGGCGTGGGGAACGCAGACCGACTGGGTCGCTCCGGCGGCTGAGTTCTTGCGGGCGGGCCGCGACCCCGCCGTGTTGGCCTCCCTGGCCAACGTCGAGGCGCCGCGCCATCTGGGCACCGACTTCGAGCTGGTGCGAGAGACGTTCCATCGCTTCGCCGAGGACAAGGTGCGTCCCCATGCAGAACACGTCCACCGGACCAATGGCGATATCCCCGAAGAGATCATCAGCGGCCTGGCGGAACTCGGCGGCTTTGGACTCTCGGTTCCCCAGGAGTACGAGGGTTTCGCCACCGGGGGGGAAAGCGACTATCTCGGCATGGTCGTTGCCACCGAGGAGTTGAGCTGGGGCTCGCTCGGAATCGGCGGATCGTTGATCACCCGTCCCGAGATCCTCACGCGGGCCCTTGTCTACGGCGGCACCGATGCGCAGAAGCAGCATTGGCTTCCGAAGCTGGCCTCGGCCGAAGTGCTCGCTGCGGTGGCGGTGACCGAACCCGATTTCGGCTCGGATGTGGCCGGCATCGTGACCTCGGCCACGCCAACCGAAGGTGGTTGGCTGATCAACGGCGTCAAGACGTGGTGCACCTTCGCCGCCCGCGCTGATGTCCTCATGCTGTTGGCCCGCACTGACCCCGACCGCTCTCTTTCGCACAGGGGACTCTCGATGTTCATCGTGGAGAAACCCCAGGGAGACGGGCACGGTTTCGTGTTCACCCAGGACTCACGGGTGCGGCCGGGGGATACGGGGTCAGGACGTCTCGAGGGTCGTCCGATCGACACGCTCGGCTACCGAGGGATGCACTCGTACGAACTGTCCTTCGAGGACTGGTTCGTACCCGCGGCCAACTTGGTCGGAGGCACGGACGGGCTCGGAAAGGGCTTCTATCTCCAGATGCAGGGCTTCGAAAACGGACGGTTGCAAACGGCGGCGCGCGCCGTGGGCGTCATGGCGGCGGCCTACGAGGCCGCCGCGTCCTATGCCGCCAATCGCCATGTCTTCGGCTCGCCGATCGGCGACTATCAGCTCACCCAAGCCAAGCTCGGTCGTATGGTCGTGATCATTGCGGCCACCCGCCAGTCGGCCTATCACGTGGCGCGGCTCATGGCCCAGGGGCAGGGCGCCCTGGAAGCGTCCATGATCAAGGCATACGTGTGCCGGGCCGCAGAATGGGTCACCCGTGAGGCTATGCAGATCCACGGAGGGATGGGCTACGCCGAGGAATTCCCCGTCAGCCGTTACTTCGTGGACGCCCGGGTGCTGTCGATCTTCGAAGGTGCCGACGAGACGTTGGCCCTCAAGGTAATCGCCCGCCGGCTGATGGGCTGATCAGTCAGAACTGCGTGTCAGCCCGGCCCGTTCGCCGCGGCTGACGAACTTGATGGCCATTTTGCGACTGGCTTCGTCGATCATCTCGTCGCCGAACATGACCGCTCCCTTGCGGTCCCCTTCGGTGGCCTGATGGTAAGCGTCAAGGATGTCAAAGGCTCGGTCGAATTGCTCCTGGGTGGGCGAGTAGACCTCATTGAGGACGGCGGCCTGGTCCGGTGTGAGTGCCCATTTGCCGTCGTAACCGAGCATGCGACTGCGGAGCGAGTACTGGCGAAGCGCATCGAGCTCGCGGACTTTGAGGAAAGGGCCGTCGATGACCTGCAGCCCGTTGGCACGTCCGGCCATCAAGATTCGACTGAAGACGTAGTTGAAATGGTCGCCCGGGTACTCGGGGATCTCGATCCCTCCGGTGAGCACGGGCATCTCGATACTGGCCGCGAAGTCCGCCGGGCCAAAGATGATCGTCTCGAGACGGGGCGAGGCGGCGCAGATCTCGTCGACGTTGATAAGACCACGTGCCGTCTCGATCTGCGCCTCAATCCCGACGTGGCCCACGGGAAGTCCTGACTTCTTTTCCACCTGGGTCAACAAGAGGTCCAGCGCCACGACCTCGGCTGCCGATTGGACCTTGGGCAACATGACCTCGTCCAACCGTTCCCCGGCGCTCCCCACCACCTCGATGACGTCGCCATACGTCCACTCGGTGTCCCACGCGTTGACGCGGACGCACAGCACACGCTCGTCCCAGGCCAGATTTTTTATGGCGTCGACCACTTTGCCCCGTGCGCCTTCTTTCTCCAGCGGGGCCACGGCGTCCTCTAGATCGAGGAAGGTCATGTCAGCCGGGACCGTTGGAGCCTTGGCCAGGAACTTCTCATTCGACCCCGGGGTGGAGAGGCAAGAGCGTCGGGGAAGGTCGCGAGAGCGTGCGGACATGGGACGATGCTAACAAACCCCCTCTCAGGGGGTCCCGGTCACCAGTTCCCAGGGACTACTTCAAGTGTGTACGGAAGAACGCCAAGCTACGTTCCCATAACAAACTGGCCGCTTCAGCGTTGTAGACCTCGGGACGGGTGTCATTGAAGAAGGCATGATCGGTGCCCGGGTACACGATGATCTCGACGTCCTTGCCCAGTTCCCGCAGCTGGTCGCCCAGAGCTTCGGCGGCCGCGGGGGTGAAGAAGTCGTCGTCGCTGGCGTAGTGCCCCAATACCGCAGCCGAGAGTGAGGAGTAGTCGGGTTGCGCATCAGGCCAAGGGATAACGCCGTAGCACGGCACCACGGCGCGGACGGCATCCGGCCGCTGCGTGGCCAACACCAGAGCCAGCCCGCCTCCCATGCAAAAGCCGATGACGCCGATGTGGGGTCGGCCGCTCTGCCGCGCCACTTCATCGACCGCACCACTCATGTCGCGCGCCGCCTTGTCCATCTTCAGCGCCATCATCGCCTTGGCCGCCTCGTCGGGCTCCGCCACCGTCACCCCGTGGTAAAGATCCGGCGCCAGTGCCACGAAACCCGCTGCGGCAAAGCGGTCACAGACGTCGCGGATGTGATCAACCAGGCCCCACCACTCTTGAATCACGATGAGGCCGGGACCTGTGCCGCCCTCGGGCTTGGCCAGGTAGCCGACGCCCTTGGACCCGTTGCTCGGGAATTCGATCATTTCGCCCACCAGGCTGACCGTAGTCTCCAACGGTCGTGCCTGGAAGAGCTACGGTGCGCAGGATCGTACTTTCTTAATAAAAGGCTGTGGCCAGCAATTTACTACCACTGGTAGGAATGAAAACGGCCATGTTGGCACCGATGCGTTTGAAACTTACGCAATGGGGAAGTAAGAATGTCCCCCATCGTGACTGACGTAGAGGGGCCCCGGAGCCACTCCACGCCCAGGTCAGCTCGGAGCTCTCGGGTGCTCCGGCGGGCAATGTTGCCCGTTATGGCCATTGTCACAGTGCTTCCCGGCACTGTGCTTCTGGCGACGCGCCCAGCCGCCGGTGACTCCATTACGAGTGCCAAAGCCGAGGCCGCGGCGATCGAGTCCCAATTGAACGCAGCGCAGGACAAGATGTCCGCGCTGAGCCAGCAATACGACGCCGCGGCCTACCATCTCCAACAGGTCAACAGCAGCATTGCCACGACCAAGGCCACTATCGCATCCGACCAGAAGCAGGTGTCGTCGGACCGCGCCCGGCTCTCGAAGGCCGCCATCGCCAACTACGTCTCCGACGGCGCGGCATCGAGTGACAACCCGATTTTCAGCGGCAACCAAAAGACGGTGGGTGCGGCCACGGAGTACAACGTCATCGCCCAGGGTGACATCAATCTGGCCGTATCCAACCTGCACGCGGCGCAGAATACGCTCAACGCGCAGCAGGTGCAGCTCCAAGCGCAACAAGGGCAGGCCGAGCAGGCTGTCGCCACAGAGCAAGCCGCGGTGGCACAGAACGCGCAGGAGGTCCAGCTTCAGAAGAATGCCCTGGCGCAGGAAAACGGCAAGATCGCAACGCTCGTAGCCCAACAGGAGAACGAAGAGGCGCAAGCGGCGGCGGCGCTCGTGCAATCTCGCCTTGCGTCGTCGAGAGCCCAAACGAGCGTGTCGCCGAACCTCAACAACTTCGCCCCCCCGCCGACGGCAGCCGGTGGGGCCGGGGCCGTGCAGGCGGCTGAGAGCCAACTCGGGGTTCCCTACGTCTGGGGTGGCCAGTCCCCGCGAGGATCAGCGGATCCGGGATTCGACTGCTCAGGGCTCACTGCGTATTCGTGGGGTCAAGTGGGGGTGGGCCTCCCGCATTACTCGGGCGCCCAAATGAGTGACACAACTCCCGTCCCACTCAGCGACCTGCAACCGGGCGATCTTCTCTTCTACGGCCCCGGCGGCTCGACACATGTGGCGATGTACGTCTCGGCCGGCACGATGATCGAAGCCCCCGAGACGGGCGAGTCGGTCCATCTGACCGGCCTGAGACTCGGCGGCGGATTCGTCGGCGCCGGCCGCCCCTGACGTCGGCCGCGAGCGCACGTTCGTTTCGCTGTCGTAACCTGGCGGTCAGCCAGCCATGAAACCGATCCCTGTCGTTTTTCACATCGGGCCGATCCAGGTCCATACCTACGGCATCGGTCTGGCTCTCACCTTCTGGTTCGCCTTTACCTATTTCGAGCGAAGGCTGAGAAAGAACGGCTATCGCACCGATTGGTTCGTCAGCGTCTTTCTGTGGATCATTCTGTCTGCCGTCGTCGGGGCTCGGGCGCTCCACGTGCTGTCCAATTTGCACTATTACGATCAAAACCCGGACCAGGTGTTTGCCATCTGGCACGGCGGACTCTCCTCGTTCGGGGGACTCCTCTTTGCTGTCCCGACCGGTCTCCTTCTCACGCGGCGGCGCTGCCCGGAGTTGCCGATCGGCCGGGCCCTCGACCTCATCGCCCCGGTGCTCTTGGCCGCGTGGGCCATGGGACGCCTCCTGGGCCCCCAGCTCATGGTGGCCGGTGGAGGGCACCCGACGCACCAGTGGTTCGGCATGTATTACGCCGGCCAGCAAGGGCGGCGCCTCCCCGTGCCTCTTTTTCAAGCGGCTGAAGACTTCGGTGTCTTCTTGGTACTGATCTTCATAGAGCGTCGCCTGGCCCGATGGCCCGATGGGTCGATCCGCACCGGATATCCGACCGGCACGGTCATCGGCACGGCCATGGTGCTCTGGGGAATCGAACGGACCCTCGACGAGCATCTGTGGCTCGGCGAAGACGGCCGACTCGGCTCGCTCCTCGTCCAGATCGCGGGGGTCCTGCTCGTCGTCGGCGGGGCCGCCGTGTTGTGGAAGGCCCGCAAGCACTGGCAGGTGTGGCTCGCGACCCAACGGACATCGGGCCACAGTCCGCACGAGAGCGACGCCCTTCCGCTCTCTGCGGCCGCGCCAACACCGGACCAGTCGTCGGCGTCTCCGATCTCCACCCAGGCTCTCTAGCCCGGACCACCGGCAATCGCCCCCGTAGGCGCGTAAGCTGGCCAAACCGAAGGACCACCCCGCTCATCTCGGGCCCGTTGGCGTCATTCGGGTTCGGCAAGACCCGCCACGCGGGCTCGCCGATGGATCGGAGGATCATGGCCTCAGATGAAACTTCACATGTCGGTGCGCAACTCGATGAGCATCACGCCCCGGAGACGAACGGGCGGATGTCGGTCTGCCGGAAGTGCGGCGCTCTGACCGACAGCCCCGTGGGCTTGCAGCACGTGCCACATCCCAGCCAAATCGGCCGCTCAAGCGACTGGCTGACCGCGCAATCCCGGCAATTGCAAATAGATCGTTTGCGAGAGCTACGCGCACCCTAAGTGTTCCGAGCCCAGTAAGGCTGTAGAGAAGACCATGGTCGACGACATCGATGATCCACGGCGCCAAGAGCCGTCTTTCGTACTCGGTGAGCGGGACATGCTCGAGGCGTGGCTCGACTATCACCGCACCACGTTGCTCCTCAAGTGCGAGGGACTCTCCGACGAAGAACGCAAAAGCCGACCGGTGGCCAGCTCCAAGCTCTCGCTGCACGGACTGCTGCGCCACATGGCTGAAGTGGAACGAAGTTGGTTCCTCCGCACGCTTTTGCGCGAGCCGGATGCACCCTCCCTGTGGTCAGACCCTGCCGTCGAAGACAGTGAGCTCGTGCCACTCGACGACGCGGATTGGGACGCCGACCTGAAGGCGTGGCAGGCCGAGTGCGAAGCGAGTCGTTTTACCGCGGCCACCCTCCCCCTTGACGCCACTGGTCTCCGTCAAGGGGCACCGTGTTCGCTCCGGTGGATTTACCTGCACATGATCGAAGAGTACGCCCGCCACAACGGGCATGCTGACCTGTTACGCGAACTCGTCGACGGAGCAGTGGGATGTTGAATGACGGTCGCTTGCCCCTTCGCTGCCCGCGCTGAAGCCTAAGCGGTGTCCGGGTCAACTACGGGTGCGGCGGTGGCGCGTCGCCCCTCGATGAACAGACCATCGGCCTCCGCCACGAGCACACCATCGTGGTAAATGGCGGCCCAGGCCTGCACTTTGCGACCGTTGCTGCTCACGAAACGGCCCACCAAATCCAAGGGAACCAAGAGTGGTGTCGGCTTGCGATAGCGCACCGTCAGGGTTCCGGTCATCGCCGGCCTCTCGGCAATGACCGTGGCGATCCCCATCAGCTCATCGAAGAGCTGGGCGACCACGCCGCCATGCACATGGTTCGGCGGTCCCTCGTACAGGTGGTTGTAGGTGACGCGGCCACGAATCTCGGGGTGGCCGTCTTCTCCCTCCACCGTCCACAACTCGACTGGCGGCGCAATCGGGTTGGCAAAACCGATGATGGGGCTCGCCGGCAAGATGTCCCGCAAGCTCCCCTCCAGGCCTGCCAGGCCTGCCAGGCCTGCCAGGCCCGCCAGGTTCGGCACGGTCCGGCCACGCCGCGTGGCCGTGGCGCTGCTCTCCAACTCCTCCGCGATCTGGACCAGTTGCTCTGATGCCTTCGCGACCTCCTCGTCGGGCAGCGGGAGGCCCACAGCCACCGCGCTCGAGGCGCCGGATCGCCGCGGCCAGTCGATAGCGTGCGTTCTCCTCGGTCGAAGTGGGGCTCTCGTTCTGCCGGGGAACGTCGTTGATCGGTGGTGGCAGTGATTGGGTCACAGGTGCTCGCCCACGCAGGCTCGGGGATCCCTCAAAGAGGGGCAAGCGGTACGGTGACCACGGGAACAGTCTCCGGCTGCAATCTGGCCTGCGTCTCCGCTGGCGTCAGTCGCAGGCTCTCTTCGGGGATGGCATCGACCAAGCGGCGTTGCGCCACGTAGTCATGCGAGACCGAGGAAAAGGCTTGCCGCCGGGCCGCCACGAGCCCTTCGCTTGCGTCACCGACCAGGAACCCCCAAAGAGCCAGGGCCACTTGGACGTCATAGATGCTGGGGGCCCGGCCGTAGAGGGCTGCTCGCCGCGCCGCGATCAGGGCGCATCCCAGGAGGACGTCCTCCTCGTGCTCGCCGTCGGTGAGCTTGAGATCGTGGGCAAAACGTCGGGATAGCCGCAGCGCAAACCCGGCGTCAGGACCGGGCGTGCCGATGCTCCGTCCCCTGGGCGCAGTCGGCGTCTTGAGCTCCGCGGGGCGGTTGGTCGTCCAGGCCTCGGGCACGTGAAGATGACGGGCTGGCCGCACCTGGTCCGCCTCGGTGATGGGCACGAAGGTCGGCTGGGTCATAACGGGGCAGGCTACTCGGGGTCAGGACCCGTGAACGAGTCCGAAGACCACGGAGTCGTACAGCGCCTGCCAACTGGCCTCGATGATGTTCTCGGACACTCCTATGGTCGTCCAGACCCGTTCTCCATCGGTCGTGTCCACCAACACGCGGGTGACCGCTCCGGTGCCCTTGCCCGTATCGAGCACCCGCACCCGGTAATCGGTCAAATGGATGGTCGAGAGCACCGGGAACTTGGATCCAATGGCACCGCGCAACGCGGCATCGAGGGCGTTCACGGGGCCATTGCCCTCAGCGGTCGCTACAATCCGTTCGCCCCCCACGTGGACCTTGACCGTGGCCTCGGTCGTGACGCCGAAGGCGGCGCTGGTAGCCCTCTCGGCCCGTTCGCCATGATCAGTGATGATGCGGAAGGACTCGACCGTAAAGAAGTCCGGTGTCCAACCTGTGGCCCGCCGCAGCAGCAACTCGAGGGAGCCGTCGGCCACCTCGAAGTGAAAGCCCTCGTGCTCCAGCCGTTTGAGCTCGTCGAGCACCCGACCGAGAACCTCGCTGTCCAGCTCGAGACCGAGCTCCGCCGCTTTCATGGCCAAGGTCGAGCGACCTGCCATCTCCGAAACCACGACACGGGTGCCGTTGCCCACCGAGCTCGGCACGACATGCTCGTAGAGATCGGCGCTCCGGGCCACGGCGCTGGCGTGGAGACCGCCCTTGTGAGCGAAGACCGAGTTGCCAACATACGGCTGCTGAGGGTTCGGCGCGATGTTCACCAACTCCGCGATGTGATGGGACACAGGAGTCAAGCGCTCCAGGCGGTCAGCGGGAATCGTCCGGATGCGCAACTTGAGCGAGAGGTTGGGGATGGCGGCGGAGAGGTCCGTGTTGCCGGCCCGTTCGCCGTACCCGTTGATGCAGCCCTGGACCTGCGTCACACCGGCCTGGACGGCCACGAGCGAATTGGCAACGGCACATCCGGCGTCGTTGTGACAGTGAATCCCGAGCTGGGCGCTGGTGCGGGCTCGCACTTGCGCGACCGCGCGCCCCACGGCGTCGGGCAACGATCCGCCATTGGTGTCGCAGAGCACGAGGGCCTCGGCCCCCTCCTCTTCGGCTGCTGCCAGCACGGAAAGCGCGAATTCGGGGTTATTCCGGTAGCCGTCAAAGAAGTGCTCGGCGTCGAGGAACACGCGCAGGTCGTGGGCGACGAGGTAGCGCACCGAGTCGCGCACCATCTCGACCGCCTCATCCAGCGAAGTGCGGAGTGCCTCGACCACGTGGCGGTCCCAGGCTTTGGCCACAATGCAGGCGACCGGTGCACCCGCTTCTATGAGGTTGGCCAGGACGACGTCATCCTCCGGCCGAACCCCGGCGCGGCGGGTCGACCCGAATGCCACCAGGGTGGCCGTCGAAAGTTTCAACTCCTGGCGGGCCCGGGCAAAGAATTCAATGTCCTTGGGATTGGCACCGGGCCATCCGCCTTCGATGAAGGTCACTCCCAAATGGTCCAACTGCTCGGCCACCCGAAGTTTGTCGGCCACGGTGAGGGAGAGCCCCTCTTGCTGGCTCCCGTCCCGCAAGATCGTGTCGAAGATGTCGACAGACTCGGGGAGATCCGGTACCTCGTAGTCGTGTGCCTGGTGCGAGTGCCCATGTGACACACCATGGGAGTGCGTAGGCGCGTCCTCAGAGTCGTGCGTATGTCTGTCAGTCGACGTATGCCCGTCAGTCGACGTATGTCTGTCAGTCGACGTATGTCCGTCAGTCGACGTATGCCCGTCAGTCGACGTATGTCTGTCAGTCGACATGGTCTAGCCAGTTCTTGTAACGGTCGACTTCGCCCCGCACCGTGGCAAAGTAGGTCTGCTGCACCTCGAGGGTGATGGGGCCTGGCTTCCCCGCACCGACCGGACGGTCGTCGACAGCGCGGATGGGCACCACTTCGGCCGCTGTCCCGCTGAGGAATGCCTCATCGGCCAGGTAGAGATCGGTCCGGATGATCGGCTCGTGGCGCACCTCGTAGCCCAGGTCGTTGGCGATGGTGATGACGGAGCTCTGGGTGATGCCGTCCAGCGCGCCGGCATCCGAGGTCGGCGGGGTCAAGATGACGCCGTCGCGGACGATGAAGATGTTCTCGCCCGTGCACTCGCTCACGGTCCCGTTGGGTGCCAGCAGGATCGCCTCGTCGTACCCGGCCTTGATCGCTTCCACCTTGGCCAGTGAGGAATTCACGTACATCCCCGTACCCTTGGCGGCAGTGGGCACCGCGTTGGGGTCATGACGCCGCCACGAGCTCACCTTGCACGTCACGCCGTTCGCCACACCCTCGTCGCCGAGGTAGGTGCCCCAAGGCCACGCGGCAATGGAGACATTGGTCGGGCACGGCAACGGGTTCAACCCCATTTCGCCGTAGCCCAGGTAGACGAGAGGGCGGATGTAGCAGCCATCGGTCAGCCCGTTGATCCGGACCAACTGGCGGATGGCGTCCACGATCTCGTCGACCGTGTACGGAATATCGATCATGAAGATCTTGGCCGAGGCGAAAAGTCGGCGGATATGGTCGCCCAGGCGAAACACGGCGACCCCGCTCGAGGTGGGGTAAGCCCGGATCCCCTCGAAGACACCCGAGCCGTAGTGCATGGTGTGGGTGAGCACGTGCACCTTGGCGTCGGCCCAGTCGACGAGCTCGCCGTCCATCCAGATCTTCTCGGTCGGGGTAATGGGCATTCTCAGAGCCTTTCTAGAACGGCGTCACTCACGGCCGTCGTGGACAGTTGTGCGGTTGATGGGGCCGACATGGCGATTGACTGCTCCGACAGCGCTTTGAGGATGCGCTGCGCCGCGTCATGCTCACCGAGGTGCTCGAGCATGAGGGCGGCGGAGTGGATGGCCGCCAACGGGTTGGCAATCCCCTTGCCGGCGATGTCGTGCGCCGCGCCGTGGACGGGCTCAAAGAGCGACGGTCCCGTGCGATCAGGGTTGAGGTTCGCTGATGCTGCGAAGCCGATCCCTCCACTGACCGCGCCGGCCAAGTCCGTCAAGATGTCCCCGAAGAGGTTGTCGGTGACGATGACGTCGTAACGGCCCGGTTGCTCCACCATGTAGATGCAGGCAGCGTCGGCATGGTTGTAGTCCCAAGTGATCTCGGGAAACTCGGATGAGACCTCGCTCACCGTGCGCTGCCACAGATCCCCGGCGAATGTCAGCACGTTCGTCTTGTGCACCAGCGTCAAGTGGTGTCGCGGGCGTTGGGCCGCCAGGGCGAAGGCAAAGCGCACGCACCGCTCGACCCCCATGCGGGTGTTGACCGAGCCCTGGGTCGCCACCTCGGCCGACGTCCCCTTGCGCAGGAACCCGCCCTCACCGGCGTAGCTCCCTTCCGTGTTCTCCCGGATGACCACGAAGTCGGCCCCGTGCGCGATGGAGCCCGGCACGCCCGTGAACGGACGGAGGTTGACGTAGAGGTCGAGGGCGAACCGCAACCGCAGCAGGAGCCCGCGCTCGAGCGTCCCGAGCGGCACCGAGGTGTCGTCAACCGGCGGCCCCACTGCTCCGAGGAGAATGGCGTCGTAGCCTCGGAGCTCCTCGAGCACCTCGTCGGGCAGGACCGTGCCGTCTCGTAGGTAGCGGGCTGCCCCCAAGTCGAAATCCGTCGTATCGAGCTCCACGCCGGCCCCCGCCACCACCCTGAGCGCCTCCGCGCAGACTTCAGGGCCGATACCGTCGCCTCCGATGACCGCAATTCGCCGATTGGTCGTGCCTGTGCTCACTGATCTTTCGTCCTTCTTCTTCGGTTCTGGTTCTGGCTTCTGGTTGTTGGGCCTGGAATTGAAAAACCGCCCACGCAGTGGACGGTTGAGCGGCGCGCGGGTGTCTGGCGCGCCTAGTGAATAATGCCTACAGAGTGCTCGGAGAGGTACATATTGCCACCAGTCTCCCGCGGCCGGGTAGTCCCGTCAACCACACCCCCCGTGGGCGTCGCCAGGCCACCCCGAGGGCGATTAGCGTGAGGGCTGCCGCCGCAAGGGCGCCGTTTGCAATTATAATGACCCGTTTTAGTGCGCGGTAAGGCCGGAGGAATCTTCCTCCACCGCCGCCTCGGGAACATCGACCGGCTTCGCCGTCGCCTCTTCCCACACGATCGGCTCGGGCTTGCGCACCAGCGCGCGCGCCAGCACCTCGTCCATGCGCGAGACCGGAATGATGTCGAGCCCGCTCTTGATGCTGTCGTTGATCTCGACAAGATCCTTGGCGTTCTCTTCCGGAATGAGCACGGTCTTGATGCCGCCGCGATGCGCGGCAAGCAGCTTCTCCTTCAAGCCGCCGATCGGCAGCACGCGGCCGCGCAGCGTGATCTCGCCGGTCATGGCGACGTCGCGATGCACCGGAATGCCGGTCATCACCGAAACGATCGCGGTGACCATGGCGACGCCCGCCGACGGACCGTCCTTCGGCGTCGCGCCTTCCGGCACGTGCACGTGGATGTCGCGCTTGTCGAACGCCGGCGGCTCGATGCCGAAGGCGACCGAGCGCATGCGCACATAGGATGCCGCCGCCGAGATCGATTCCTTCATCACATCGCGCAGATTGCCGGTGACGGTCATCTTGCCCTTGCCGGGCATCATGGCCGCCTCGATGGTGAGCAGTTCGCCGCCGACATCGGTCCAGGCGAGCCCGGTGACGACGCCGACCTGATCCTCGTCCTCGACTTCGCCGTAGCGGAACTTCGGCACGCCGAGATAATCGGGCAGCGTCTTGTCGGTGACTGCGACCGACTGCCTTCTTCGAGATCGTGAGCTCCTTCACCGCCTTGCGGATCAGCGTCGAAAGCTCGCGCTCGAGATTGCGCACGCCCGCTTCGCGCGTGTAGCGGCGAATGATCGTGAGCAAGCGCCTCGTCGTCGATCGACCATTCCTTCGGCTCGAGGCCGTGCTTGACGATCGCGTGCGGAATCAGGTGCTTGCGCGCGATCTCGACCTTCTCGTCCTCGGTGTAGCCGGCGATGCGGATGATCTCCATGCGGTCCATCAGCGGCGGCGGAATATTGAGCGTATTCGCCGTGGTGATGAACATCACGTTGGACAGATCGTAGTCGACCTCGAGATAGTGGTCGTTGAAGGCGTGGTTCTGCTCGGGATCGAGCACTTCGAGCAGCGCCGACGACGGATCGCCGCGGAAATCGGCGCCCATCTTGTCGACCTCGTCGAGCAGGAACAGCGGGTTCGAGGTCTTCGCCTTGCGCATCGACTGGATGACCTTGCCCGGCATCGAGCCGATATAGGTCCGCCGATGGCCGCGAATCTCGGCCTCGTCGCGCACGCCGCCGAGCGAGACGCGCACGAACTCGCGGCCGGTCGCCTTCGCGATCGACTTGCCGAGCGAGGTCTTGCCGACGCCGGGCGGGCCGACCAGGCACAGGATCGGTCCGGTCAGCTTGTTGGCGCGCTGCTGCACCGCGAGATATTCGACGATGCGCTCCTTGACCTTCTCCAGGCCGAAGTGATCGGCGTCGAGGATCTGCTCGGCGAGCGTCAGGTCCTTCTTGATCTTGGACTTCTTGTTCCACGGGATCGACAGCAGCCAGTCGAGATAGTTGCGCACGACGGTGGCTTCCGCCGACATCGGCGACATCTGCCGCAGCTTCTTGAGCTCGTGCTGCGCCTTCTCGCGCGCTTCCTTCGAGAGCTTGGTGCGCTTGATCTTCTCTTCGAGCTCGGCGAGTTCGTCCTTGCCGTCCTCGTCGCCCAGCTCCTTCTGGATCGCCTTCATCTGCTCGTTGAGATAGTACTCGCGCTGCGTCTTCTCCATCTGGCGCTTGACGCGCGTGCGGATGCGCTTCTCGACCTGCAGCACCGAGATTTCGCTCTCCATCAGGCCGAGCACCTTTTCCAGGCGCTCGGTGACGCTCGGCGTCTCCAGGATCATCTGCTTGTCGGGAATCTTGACCGCGAGATGCGAAGCCACCGTGTCGGCGAGCTTGGCGTAGTCCTCGATCTGCTGGACGACGCCGACCACTTCCGGCGACACTTTCTTGTTGAGCTTCACATAGCCTTCGAATTCGTTGACGACCGAGCGCGCCAGCGCCTCGGCCTCGACCTGATCGCCCGGCAGAATCCGCGATCACCACCGCTTCGGCTTCGTAATATTCCTCGCGGTCGGTGTATTGCTTGACCTGCGCGCGCGCGGCGCCTTCGACCAGCACCTTCACGGTGCCGTCGGGCAGCTTGAGCAGCTGCAGCACGCTCGCCAGCGTGCCGACGCTGTAGATGGCGTCGGTCGCCGGATCGTCGTCGGAGGCGTTCTTCTGCGTCGCCAGCAGAATGAACGTATCCGAACGCATCACCTCTTCGAGCGCCTTGATCGACTTCTCGCGGCCGACGAACAGCGGAACGATCATGTGCGGGAAGACAACGATGTCCCGCAGCGGCAGCACCGGATAGGCCCGGCTTTCGCCGGCCGTCAGGAGTCGGCTTTGGTTTGGCGGCGCTTGTCATGGCCCCACTTCCTTATTGTTGTGCACGTCCGTCGACGACCCGCAGGATGCGCTGTCGCGACGGATGCCGACTGCCGGAGAGCATGCGCGTCATACGAGACCCTGCCCGGAGTACGCGATTCTCGTCGCCGTCGCACTATAGGTGGCGTTGCACGCCAGCGTGTCAAGAAAGGCCGGATTTTTCGCAGCAAAACCGCGCGCTGCGCGAGCGCGGAGCGAGTGCCGCGCACCGAATCGCGGGTGCGGGTTCCGCGCACCCGTCAGGCGCTCGCTCCGCCGGTCTCGCCGGCGCGATCCGAGCGGTCGGCGTAGATGTAGAGCGGCCGGGCGCTGCCTTCGACCACTTCTCGCGAGATCACGACCTCCTCGACGCCTTCGAGGCTCGGCAGATCGAACATGGTGTCGAGCAGGATGCTCTCCATGATCGAGCGCAAGCCGCGCGCGCCGGTCTTGCGGTCGATCGCCTTGCGGGCGATCGCCGACAGCGCCTCGTCGGCGAGCGTCAGGTCGACCGTCTCCATCTCGAACATGCGCTGGTACTGCTTCACCAGCGCGTTCTTCGGCTCGGTGAGGATGCGCTTGAGCGACGGCTCGTCGAGGTCTTCCAGCGTCGCGACGACCGGCAAGCCGGCCGACGAATTCCGGGATCAGGCCGTACTTCAGCAGATCCTCCGGCTCGACCTCGCGGAAGATCTCGCCCTGCTTGCGATCCTCCGGCGCCGCCACCCTGGCGCCGAAGCCGATCGAGGTGGAGCGGCCGCGCGCGGAGATGATCTTTTCGAGGCCGGCGAAGGCGCCGCCGCAGACGAACAGGATGTTCGTGGTGTCGACCTGCAGGAATTCCTGCTGCGGATGCTTGCGGCCGCCCTGCGGCGGCACGCTGGCGATGGTGCCTTCCATGATCTTGAGCAGCGCCTGCTGCACGCCCTCGCCCGACACGTCGCGGGTGATCGAGGGATTGTCGGACTTGCGCGAGATCTTGTCGATTTCGTCGATATAGACGATGCCGCGCTGCGCGCGCTCGACATTGTAGTCGGCCGACTGCAGCAGCTTCAGGATGATGTTCTCGACGTCCTCGCCGACATAGCCGGCTTCGGTCAGCGTCGTCGCGTCCGCCATCGTGAACGGCACGTCGAGGATGCGCGCCAGCGTCTGCGCCAGCAGCGTCTTGCCGGAGCCGGTCGGGCCGATCAGCAGAATGTTCGACTTCGCCAGCTCGACGTCGTTGTGCTTGCTCTGGTGATTGAGCCGCTTGTAGTGATTGTGGACCGCGACCGAGAGCACCTTCTTGGCGTGATCCTGGCCGATGACATAGTCGTCGAGCACCTTGCGGATCTCCCGCGGCGTCGGAATGCCGTCGCGCGACTTCACCAGCGAGGATTTGTTCTCCTCGCGGATGATGTCCATGCACAGTTCGACGCATTCGTCGCAGATGAACACGGTCGGCCCGGCGATGAGCTTGCGCACCTCGTGCTGGCTCTTGCCGCAGAACGAGCAATAGAGCGTGTTCTTGGAGTCGCCGCCGCCAACCTTGCTCATTCCAGTCTCCGTCTTCGCCAGCGCAGCACTTCAACTCTATATTTTACGAAGCACTGCGC
>CAVWJS010000003.1:0-165495 GCA_963755495.1 uncultured Acidimicrobiaceae bacterium | reverse complement strand
CACCTCCACTCAAAGTCCTGGTCGGGGGCTAAAAGTGGAATCCCCAACGACCCGCTCCCCGAAGATGGGCTGACGTGTCTTTATGGCCGAATGTTGGACGGGAGATTGAATAGACGACCCTGGCTACAGATCGTTGCCGGCGTACGAAAGATTGAAGCTCTTGTTGGCTAGGGGGAAGTCCGGCACGATTGTGTCAACAAGTGAGATCGACAGCGCGGGCCAGTTGTTAAACGAAGGATCGACAACCCGGCAGCGGGTCACGGTTCCGGTGGCGCCGAGTTCGACCCGGTTGACGATCGTCCCACGCCAACCCTCGACGATTCCGAGTCCTGAGGGCCCACCAGTCAAGCGCGGAGTGTCCATTTCCGGTAGATCCAGCAGTGCCTCCCTTAGATCGCCGAGCAATGCGAAAGACACACGCAACTCCTCGACACGCTGGTTGAATCGCGCCAGCACATCCCCTCCTGTCTGCGTAACGACGCGCATGCTTTTGAGGGGCGGAAGGAAGGGGTGCGCTTCCCGTGCATCGGAGGCCTGGCCCGAAGCCCTGGCCACGACGCCGAGCGTCCCGATCGCGCCGGCGTCGGCGGCGGCGAGGCGCGCGGTGCCGTCGAAGCGGTCCACCACGACGCCGTTGGACATGGCGAGGTCGACGAGTGATTCAACCTCGCTGGCGATCTCCGCGAGTGCGACCGGCGAAGGGAGCTGGTGCACTGTGGTCGTGCCAGGGCGGATCGACCCGCGAAGGAGGCGATGGCCCGTAACCTCTTCGTTGATCCTTAGCAGCCGCTCTCGAACCGTGAGTGCGCGCGCGTTGGCGACGCCAAAACCCACATCGTTGCAGAGAGCCCCAAGATCCGAGATGTGGTTGTAGATCCGCTCCAGTTCCAAGAGCACACCGCGCAGGATCAGCACATCTCTCGAGACCTCGAGACCCTGGGCTTCTTCTACGGCCATGCAGTAAGCAAGCGTGTGACCCACCGCCGTGTCGCCAGAAATCCGTTCGGCAATATCCACCGCTTCCAGCGCGTCGCGGCCCTCAAAGAGCTTCTCGATCCCGCGGTGGACGAACCAAAGTCGCGCCGTCATCTTGAGGATCGTCTCGCCGACGACGGAGAATCGGAAGTGGCCCGGCTCGATCAGCCCAGCATGGACGGGGCCGACTGGGATCTCATAGACACCAGAGCCTTCAACCTCGACGAACGGATACGGCACGGCGACGCTTCGCATCGGCGGCATCTTCCCGGAGTTGCGACGCATCGGGTTGAATCCCTCAGGCCAGTGTTGGTGGAGCACGAGGGGTCGCAGGAAGGGATGACCGACGGGACGAATGCCGAACATGTCATGGATCTCCCGTTCGAACCTGCTGGCGGGAAACGAGATGTCGCTCAGGGTGGGCACCGAGGCATCTGCTGGATCAAGACGGATCACGAGCTCGACCCGCACGTCAGGTGGTCCGGCGACGAAGACGTAGACGACTCGGAGGAAGGCGCCGTCATCGTGCGCGGCGACGGTCGCAAGTCGGTGTCCGCGGTCTAAGAGCGCCTTCGCCGCTTCATGGAGCTCGGACGTGGAAAGGTCGATGCTCTGGCGGGTCGCACCCACTATGGCGATACCACATGCGCGGCGCCGTGGAGGAGCGATTGCAGAGGCCACGCCGAGACCCCGATGGCTGCGCAGACAACGAGGGCGCCCACCAACGGAATGGCCACCGACTTCGAGGTCGCCGCGGGCCCAGCCGCCGGCGTGGACCCCAAGAGCATCTGGCGGCCATGAGCGAAAAGCGACGCGAAAATGACCGAAAGGCAGACAAAGGAGATCGCCACCACCCACCAGAGCCCGACGTCGACTTCTGCCCGTGCCATATTGAGCTCGCTCGCGAAGAGACTGAATGGTGGGAAGCCGAGCAGGGCCAGGAGGCCGAACCCGAAGATGCCGCCGAGCATTGGTCGTTTCTCCAAGAGGGCCGTCACCTTCTCGATCTCAGTCGTCCCCTCAGCGTGGTGGATTTCGCCCGAAGAGAGGAAAAGCACGGACTTCGTGATGCCGTGGCCCAGGATGTGCAGCAGGACGGCGGCGATCGCCAGCGGACTCCCTGCCGCCGCGCCGAGAGCCAGCAATCCCATGTGCTCGACGCTGGAGTAGGCGAGCATCCGCTTGTAGTCGCGCTGTGCGATAAGCAGCGCGGCCGCCACGAGGAGCGATCCCAGCCCGACAACGATGAAGAGCGAGCGTGGAAAGGCGGGACCTAGCGCGGCATCGGCGACCGCCTTGAACCGCAGAAGAGCGTAGAACGCGACCGTCAAGAGCACCCCCGACATGAGCGCGGAGATGGGCGCCGGGGCCTGGCTGTGGGCGTCGGGGAGCCAGCTGTGCATGGGGGCGAGCCCCACCTTGGTGCCGTATCCAAGGACGAGGAGCGCCATCGCCAGTCGGATCACCCCCGGATTAAGGTCGTGCGAGACCGCCATCAGCGATGTCCAGTCCAAGGTGCTGACACTGTGCTTCGCGGTGGCGCCTCTCGTGTGGATGGCGGCGAAGTAGAAGAGTACGGTGCCGAGGAAGGCGAGGGCGATTCCGACCGAGCAGAGTACGACGTACTTCCAAGATGCCTCGAAGGACCGGTTGGTGCGGCGGTGGCCGACGAGGAAGGTCGTGGCGATCGTCGTCGCTTCGATGGCCACCCAGAGCACGCCGAGGTTGGCGGCCAGGACCGCACCGAGCATGCAGGTCACGAAGACCTGGAAGAGGATTGCGTACTGTGTGGCCTGTCGAGGCGTCGCGACCTTTTCGTCGATTTCTTGGCCGAGCGTCCGTGAGGTCTGGAGGGCTGCGAGCAGCGAGACGGCGCCGATGACCACCACCATGAAAGAGCTGAGCGCATCGGCTCGAAGTGCACCGTGGAGGGTGACGATGGCAGCTTGTGAGGAGGTGCGGATCGACAGGGCGATGCCGGCTCCGAGCACGACGGCAGCCGATGCGGCCATGGCCCAGCCGATACAGTCTCTCCATGGGAAGACCAGGGTGATGATACCCATCAGCAGGGGTGCGCCCAGGACGAGGTAGCAGAGCATCAGTCGTGAAGCTCCTTGAGCTGGTCGAGCTCCGAGGATCCGACCTCATTGCGGATATTGACCACAAGGACCTGGAGGACGACGACGATCAAGAGGACGTCGAGGGCGGCGCCGAGCTCCACGACGAGGGGGACGCCTGCGGTCAGCAGGAAGGTGACGAGCGCGATGCCGTTGTCAACCAGTAGGAGCCCTACGATCTGCGAGACCGCACGCCGTCGCGTGACCAACATGAAATACCCCACCAGCACGGTCGCTATACCGATCGGAACGAGTCGAGTCGCAGCAGACGGGGCGAGAGCGGTGATGCTGGCACTTACGACATAGGACAGGACGATCAGCACCGCCGCGAAGACGAGCGATGCCGGCACGTTGACGAGCGGCGCAGTTTCCCTACTTCGAGGATCCTCTCGGACAACTCGGCGCAGGAGCCCCGGCACGACGAAGCCCTTGACGGCTAACACTAAGAAGGCGGTGGCTGCAAGCCCGGCGTCGTGCTGGCGCGCGGCAAGGACGCCCGCCACCACGGCGAGCGAGATGCCCTGGAGACGGAGCATGGCCACGATCGCCCGGACGCTTCGACGCCACAGCGTCATGACTGCGCAGACGAGGACGGCTCCCGATGCGAGCTCGAGTGTTCCGATGTAAGTGCTGGTGCTCATCGCGTCGCCAGACCTGTCACAACGGCAAGCACAGAGAGCACGAAGCCGCCGGCCAGGAGCTCGGGCACGCGAAAGAGGCGGAGCTTCGCGCTGTGCACCTCCATCACCGACACACCAACGGCGATGATCGACGTCTTGGCCGCTAACGCAGCCACGGCAATGATGAGTCCGACTACGGACGCGCCCTGGTCCACCCCCCAGGGAAAGAAGAGGTTGGCGGCGAGGGCGAAGAGGAGGCCGAGGCGCATGGACGCACCCAGAGTCACAAGTCCGAGCTCGGGACCCGAGTACTCGAGGATCATCGCCTCGTGGATCATCGTCAGCTCGAGGTGTGTGGTCGGGTTGTCGACCGGGAGGCGACCCGTCTCAGCGATCGCGACGACCATGAAGGCGACAAGCGCCAGCAGCCTCGTCGGGCCGAAGGCCAACGTTGGGTTCTCGAGCGTCTTCATGACGATGGCGGGGAGGTTCGAGGTGCCGGCCTGGATGGAGAGAGAGATGACCGCCACGAGAAGCGCCGGTTCGGCCAGAGCGCCGATCGTCATCGCTCTACTGGATCCCATGCCTCCGAACGCCGTGCCGGCGTCCAGCCCGGCGAGCGCCATCGCCACCGAACCGGTGAGCAGGAGGTAGACGATGACGAAGATGTCGGCGCTCGAGCCAAGCGCGGGATGGGTCGTCACCAGCGGTGCGATCGCGATGGCGACGGCCGTCGCAGCCATGACGACGAAGGGGGCCACTGGAAGAACCACGCTCGAGTGCCTCGCGTGGAGCCGCTCTTTCGACATGAGTTTGCGAAGGTCCTTGAGCGGCTGAAGGACAGGCGCGCCCACCCGTCCCTCTGCCCTGGCCCTGAGCTTGGACATCAGGCCGATCAGGACAGGGCCGCCGATCACGATCAGCGCGACCTGGAGGACCGACGCGCTGATCGAGTAGCCGATGGAGTTCGATCCAACGGCGATCACGCCAGCACTACCAAGACGATGAGCAGTGCTACGAAGCCGAATGCGAGATAGCGGTGGATGCTGCCGCTTTGGATGCGGCGTGCTTCGACCCCAGCGCGTCGGGTGACTGCGATGACGGGTCGGTAGAAGCTCCGCTCCAGCGCGTCATCGACTCGGTTCTGGTATGCGAGCGCCTGCTCGTAGTACTTGGACTCGCTCTCATGGGTGACCTCGACGTCGATGTCTGGGCGGAGCACGTCGGTGAAGACACGCTGCAGCGGCTCGCCGAACGACGTCGCCGTGTACTGCATTCGGGCCGTCTGCAGCTCACGCCCGCACCCCCACGCCTCGACCCGTCGAGTCCCCCGGCGAGCCACGAGTGAGGACACGCCCCAGGCAATGACACATGCGGTGGCGAGCGCGGCGAGCAGGAGAGCGGGTTCGATAGCGCCGCGAAATCCTCTCAGTGCGAGGCCCGTGCCGGAAGCCAGCGACGACCCTGCCCTGAGCCCGAGCGCTGTTCTGGCGGCTCGGACGAGGAGCGGCATGACGATTCCGGGAACTACGCCCAAGACGACCGTCGGTATGCACAGCAGGCCCATGGCGAACTGCATCGTCGGGACAACCTCGATGGCGCTCGCAGCCCTCTCCGTGCGTGCTTGGCCAAGGAATCCGATCCCGAATGCCTTCACGAACGCAACGGCTGTGAGCCCGCCCGTCAAGGCCAACGTGACTACACCGAGAAGAAGGGCGATCAATGTCGGGGTGTTGTGGTCCACGAAGCCGTGGAGCAGCCCCTGTAGTAGCAGCCACTCGCTGGAGAAGCCGCTCAGCGTAGGGATCGCGATGATCGAGAATGCGGAAATGGCGAAGCAGGCCGCGGTGATCGGCAGCCGACGAATCAGACCTCCGAGGCTGTCGAGGTCACGCGTGCCAGCCGAGCGCTCGATGGATCCTGCGGCGAGGAATAGACATCCCTTGAAGGCGGCGTGAGCGACAATGAGTAGCAAAGCGGCGATCAGCGCGAGCTGAGCGACCTCAGGGTGCCCGGTGGTCGAGAGTGCGCCGGCAGCGCCGACCCCCACGAGGACGAGCCCCATGATGTCGATCGTGGAGTAGGCAAGAAGGCGCTTGAGGTCTGAGCTCGCGGTCGCATGGAGCGCGCCATAGAGCGCTGAGACAACCCCAAGAGCGACCACGGCGATCCACCACCACAGCGTGCCCCCACCGAGCAGGTCGCCTCCCACCCTGATGATCCCGTAGATGCCCATCGCCACCATCGCACCGGACATCAATGCAGAGACAGGTCCTGGGGCCTCGGGGTGCGCCTTGGGGAGCCACACGTGGAAGGGCACGGCTCCGGCCTTAGAAGCGAAGCCAATGAGGACGAAGAGGAACCCAGCGGACCGAACGGTTGGCGAGAGAGACTTGGCGTGAGCCGCAATCTGGGCAAAGGTCTGTCCGCCGCCGTGAACGGTGAGCAGGAGCAGCCCGAGAAGAATCGACGCTGCGCCGAGTTGCGTCATCGCGCCGTACCACTGTGCGGCTTCGCGCGCCGCGTTGCGATGGGGGTGCTCCACCATGATGAGGAGCATCGAGCTGAGCGCCATCAGCTCCCAGAAGAACATAAGGGTCGCAATGCTCGAAGCGGCCGGTACGGCGAGCAGAGAGAGAAGGAACAGCACAAAGAGAGCGACCGCCGTGCGTGATTGCATTCCATCCTTCGCATATCCGACGAGGAAGATGCAGGCTGCTAAGCCGACCGTTGCTGCCGTCGCGATGAATGTCGCCCCAAGGGGGTCGATTCTCAGGTTGATCCCTGTGAGCGGGAGGATCGAAGTCGAATGGAACACCTCGATGCGCCCATTTGTCAACACTTGAAACGACGCAACCAGCGAACAGACACAGGTCGCTGCGCCAAACGACGCTGCAGCTGGCACCCGGACTGCTCGCGGCACCGCGATCGCTGCGAGGATTCCGGCCAGGCCGAGAGCGAGTGCGGCGAGGTAGAGGTCCACGTCAGCGACCGGTGAGCGTTCGGAGTGCCTGCATAATCTGATCGGGGTGTGGCGGGCAGCCTGGGACGCGGACGTCTGGCTCCACGAAGTCATCCAAGGTTCCCTCGACGGCATAGGACTCTCTGAAGATCCCGCCGTTGATGGCGCAGTCTCCGCAGGCGATGATCACCGCTGGCTTGGGGACGGCATCGAGCGTCTTCTGAAGAGGCGCAGACATGTTCTTCGTCACGACGCCGGTGACCAAGAGGCCGTCTGCGTGGCGCGGGGAGGCAACAAGCCGAGCCCCGAATCGAGCAGCGTCATAGACCGGACCGAAGGAAGAAGCAATCTCAATCTCGCAGCCGTTGCACGATCCGACGTCGACATGGCGAAGCTGGAGGGACCCTCGGAAACGGGCCTTGGGGAATCTCTCGGGCGTGGTCTCGGCGGGTTCCGTGTCTGGTGCCGAGACCATTGAGCGAACTACCGATCGCTTCCATTTCCGCGACCATGACGTCATGGCTCACCATGTCGAGTCATGCGAGACCCGATGGTGGTTCGGCTTGACTACGAGATGGACCGGGCCCGGGACCTTCGAGCTCTTCGAGAGTCTGTCGAGCGCGATTAAGTGTCGATACGAGGACGGACCGTGCCGCAAGGAGGAAGGCACCAATAGAGGGGTCGGTGACCTTGTAGGTCACCGAGTTGGCCTTCCGACTGGATTCCACGAGTCCAGTGTTCTTGAGTATGGCCAAGTGCTGAGAGAGTGACGAAGGCTCAAGTCCCGACTGGAGGAGCAGTTGGCTCACCGGCTGATCTGCCTCGACGAGCAGCTCGAGGATCCTGATACGGGCGGGGTGCCCGAGAGCTCGGAACAACTCGGCCTTCGCTACATAGAGCGGCTGAGCAATCTCCGAAGCTGCCACGGAACAACAATAACCATGGTTTTATTTATTCTGCAATTCATAGTTTCCTCTAATGCAAAATGACACGTTGTGCCGCTCCATCTCCGAAGCCCAGATCAGGGGTTCATCACAACTTCAACGTGGACGGGGTGATTCGTTGGGCGCCAGATACTCGAGGGCCGTCCAATATGTGCTGTTTGTCCTTTGCCAGTAGATCGAGCCGGAAAGATTCTGTCTCCGCACGTCGTGTCGGGTCCCCACCGTTCACGACGTTGCCCTTCTGTTCGTACCACGCTGTGACACAGTGTGGTACGCTGAGTCACATGGCCGATCACTACACCTTGCGGCTCGCACCCGGCACGAAACAGCGCCTCACCGAGCGGGCTTACCGCGCCCATCTACCGGAACGGACCTTGGCGCAGCGCTACGTCGAGGAAGGGCTCCGGCACGACATGCATCCGCTGATTCATTTTCTCGATGGACCCAGCGGGCGACGCGCCAGCCTGATCGGCCGCGGGCTGGATGTGTGGGAGGTCATCGCCACCGTCCGAGACAACGATGGGTCGATCCCACTGGCAGCACAGTACCTACAGGTCCCAGCGGGACTGGTGGAAGCCGCCGCGGCCTACTACGGCGAGTACCGCGGTGAGATCGACACTGAAATTGAAAGCAATGAGTCCGAGTACGAACGGGGTCGCGCCGCGGCCGCCGCAGGTGAGCAAGCACTCCGTGTGTGAAGGCTCTCCTGGATGAGCAGCTCTCGCCGCAGATCGCGGTGCTGTTGCGCGAAGCGGGCTATGACGCCGTCGCTGTCGCTGAACGCGTTGACCTCGTCGGAAGTATCGACTCGACCATCCTCGAGGTCGCGACCGGCGAAGGGCGCGCCCTAGTCACCAACAACGTCAAGGACTTTCGGCCACTCGCCGCCGAGCGGCTTGCGCAGGGACGGACGCATGGGGGCTTGATCTTGGTACCCTCGACGCGGACCCGCAGTCGCGCTGCCGTCACCGCGCTCGCGGGCGCCATCGAGAAGGTGCTGCACGACCATCCCGACGGGCTGATGGGCAGCGAGCGCTGGATCGGGCCGCTCCTGACCGGGTGAAGGTCGCTGGCGGTTGAGGGCTGACGGTTCCGACTGTGTGGTCAAGCCAGCGGGCGCAGCTATGTCCGAGCGTGACCTTATCGAGAGGGATGGGGACGGGCCCTGAGGCAACCTGAGGGGATCGGAAGCCCGCTACCAGCGGATCCTGAATAAACAACCTGCTCAAAAGGGCGTGAACTAGACATTCCTAATTAGAGGCCGTGGGTTCGAATCCCATCACCTCCACCAATCTGGTGGTTGTCGAACCGCCGTCCCGAGAGGGGCGGCGGTTTTCCAATTCGGCGTTCAACCGTCCCAGCAGGTCCTGATCAAGGAGCGTCCTGAAAGGTTCGGCCAGGGTCACTTTGCCCACGTGCTCGCCCAGATCGATATCGACCCTTTCAAAGATCGCCTGATTGAACCAGCGTCGCTCTGTAGCCGACGCAACCCGATAAGCCTGGCCCAGTTGCGAGATCAGCCCAAGGGCTATCTTGAGATTGGTTTCAACCGTCTCCCAGCGCACATCGGTGTTGGCCAGGACGGCACCAGCATTTACCAATTCACGCGTGATCCGGTCCTGCTCCTCCTTGAGCAGCTCCAGTGGCACCGCATCGGCAAGGTGTGCCTGTAGCAGCGTGCGGCGTTCCTTTTCAAGATCGAGAACTCGTTGTCGTTCCCGCTTTGCCGCGACGCTGAAGCGGGTCGCTTTGCCGACGAGCCAGGGTGAGAATGCTCTCCCCAACCGACTTCATCGTCGCAGGTCCCAAGGTCAGCGTGTCGTAATAATCGGTAATGGCTGCCTCGACCGCTTCGGCTGGCAGGTACGGAAGATCACAATCGGTACGGTGCGTGTGTCGGCCAATGCAGCAGAAGTAGTCGTATTCGATCCCACCCTGACCTCGGTTGCGGCTGAACATCAAACTTGCTCCGCAGCGGGCACAGAAGATTGTGCCCTTCAGGTAATGCGGGTGTTTCCGTTGTTTGTCGCCTCCATGCCGCCGGCTGGCCATAATCGCCTGCACCGTGGCAAAGGTTTCGATGTCAACGAGGGGCTCGTGTGATCCCTGGTATTCGACACCACCCCATGTAAACAGTCCGAGATAGAAACGGCCACGAAGAATGTTATGGACATGCCTGATCACCAGAGTCTTTGACGGATTCTTGGGTGTTCCCCGTGTTTTGAGCCCTCGATCAGCCAACGCTTCGGTCAGCTGGCTAAGGGAGTAGTCGCCAGACGAGTACGCCTGGAACGCCCACTTCACATGGGGTGCTCGCTCGGGATCTGTCTGTATCCAGCGAAGCTCGTTGCCTCCGGAAAGATCCTGGCGGTTGAGATATCCGATGGGTGCACAACCCGGATAGGTGCCACGTTCAGCCTTCTTCTTGGTTCCCTTCGAAATCTCCGTTGCTAGGTTCGCCGAATAGAACTCGGCGATCGATGACATGATGCCGTGCAACAGCATCCCCGACGGCGTCTCGTCGATGTTCTCAGTTACGGACACCAGCTGCGCACCAGCTTGGCGGATCGCCATGGTAATGGCCACGTCGTCACCTCGGTTCCGGGCCAGACGATCAACCTTGTGTACCACGACGTAGTCAATGTCTCGTTCGGCCTTTAGTCGTTCGAGCATCGCCTGGAGTTGTGGGCGATCCGACTTGCGCGCCGACTCACCCGCGTCGATGTATTCATCGATCACCTGTGCTCCCAACGATGCCGCCTTGCGGATGCAGGCGTCACGCTGCGCTGCAATAGAGAAGCCCTCGCCGTCCCGATCGGTGTTGACCTGGCCGATAGATGACACGCGTAGGTAGATCACGGCCCGCCGGTCATAGTGCGTTGCCAAGTCCGCCGTCTCGCGAGCGGCTCCTTTCTTTGATGTCTTTGTCGTTGTGCCGCTCATGGGAATTCCTTTCGTCTTACGTCGCGTAGCTCGCAACTCGTTGATATGTCGGCCTGTCACTGAGGTCTCGAAGAGCCTTGATAGTCCAGTCACTGGATATCGGCAGACAGCGGGGCGTTGATGGCACTAGTCCGATCTGATTCAGTCGAACGGTCACTGCCGCCTGAGAGACACCAAAGGCCTCGGCCAAATCGGGTAGGTGCTGTAGCCCCGAGCAATACACCCGCTTCAACCACGGCCGTGGCATCAATAGGCAACCGGCGAAGTAGTCGCAGAGGCGTTCCACCATCTCATGCCGTTCGTTCTCCGGAAAATCACTGTAGGTCAAACGCACAAAACGATGATCGACAATGTGCTTGAACTCGTGCGCAAGACTGAAGCGCTGTCGGGTGGTCGGCTCTGAACCGTTGATCGCCACCAGCCATAGCCCTTGACTCCAGTGTGAAGCCCCCGATGTCGGGAAGGGGCTCAACCGGGCAACATGCAGCTTTGGGAGTTCGGTGATAATCCGTTCCGGGACTGCAGGCTCCGTTATGCCCGACAGGGCCAAGAACTTTTGCGCCTGAAGCTCCGCCAACCGCAGTGCTTCGGAGTAACGCAGCGGCCTTAGCGGCACCATGTCCCGCAGTGTGGTGACGGCCGAGGGAGTCATGCTGCCCTCCGCTCTGTCTTGTCGTCGCCCTGCTGGCTTTGTGGCTTGCTATCCGGCTTCGGCGGAAATACCGGCTGGTCCTTAGGAATCCCGTAGTAGGCCCGGAGTAGTTCGAAGTAGCGCTCTAGATCAGCCACCGCCTCCGGTGGCAATTCGTACTTGGCCCGCAGATAGGGCGTGAAGCTAGGCAGCCGCTCGGGGCTTTCATAGCCCGCCAGTCCATAGAGATCCTCAAACCGAATGCCTAGTGTTCTTGCAATAATCTGCAAATGCTTTGGTGAAGGCGACTCATATTGTCCGGCTTCTAATTTGCTCCAATAGGATAAATGAAGCCCGGACATACCCGCAACGTCGTTTAGGGACCAGCCTCGCGACGTGCGTCTTTCCCTTATAAAGTTCCCTAAAGATTGATTCTTCTTATCTGTATTCATTGTATTTACCAAAAATCCTTTACCCTTATTTTCTCAAATCTATTTCCAATCGTCAAATCCATTTTTAGTCAATCTTTTGCTATCTGTGCAGGTGAAGCGGGATGGGAGGGGGAGTCATTTTTGAAGTGGAGGTCCACTTTTGTAATGGTCCCCTCCCATCCCTTTGTTGCACCGTCTACTGCTCGCCAGCTTCCTCGGCCTTGGCCGATGATCGTTGGCGGCGCCCAGTGGCCTTCGTACTCCGAACCTTGTCGGAGACGTCGCCCACCAACTGCTCGATGGCCTTGCGCTTGGCGTCAGCCTCGCGCTCGACTTCATCGAGAGCCGCTTGGGCCCGGGCGGTCAGATCGCCACCGGCGACCTTGCGCTCGAGATGCGAAGCGATGGCTTCACGGATCTGATCGATCTGGGTTGTGCCCTCAAGTTGGGCGACCAGACCGAGCAGTTCGGAAACCTCGTCTTCGAGGCGGATGGCGATGGTTTTCATGCCACCTGCCTTCCATTGGCGCCATGTCGTGGAAGCCACGACCGGCGGTAGCGGATGATGAACAGCAATGTCATTGCTGTACCTCCTTGGTGCTGTGCGGTCGACCATTCCCGGTTGGAATCGCCTGAATGAACCGCATGACACCAATGAGGCATCCGCGTCCTGAGCCGTTTCACCCCCCACGCCTGGCTCCTTGGATCCGCTTGAGCGCCATCTCGCGGTATTCGGGTGAGATCTCTATTCCAAGCCAGTCACGACCGAGTTCCTCGGCGACCAGCCCGACAGTCCCAGCGCCCATGAAGGGGTCGAGCACCACGCCAGGCAGTGTCGGCGCCCCGCAGCCGCAAGCAACGAGTTCACCGACCCGCCGAACGGTGTGCCAGCGGTCCTTGAATCGCATCACCTGCTTGTCCCGCGCTTGAGGCGATTTGGACGCCGGGCCAACCGGCACTCTCTCAACCGTTACCTGTCGCTTCCATGGTGTACCGCAGCGGGTGCAGACGGCCTCTGGACAGGTGGCCAGGATGGGGCGCCGCACCAGCCGAGGCGGGAAAGTGGCGAAATGCTGGCCCCGGAAACCGTAGGTCGAAATCTCCCAGACGGAGCCGGGGTTCTTGCCCAGGGGATGGCCTGGCTGATCAGCTGGCCGCCCCCGGCGTAGACCGTCCTGGGCACCAGAGGCAAGCGGACCGGCCCAACCCGGAGTCGCGGCCTTTCCGCTGCTTGCTCGCGTGGCACCGCGTGAGCGGTGCGGTTCGCGGATGGCGTCGAGGTCGAAGAAGTAGTTCGGCTCCCGTACCAGGAAGTAGACCACCTCGTAGTTGAGGTTCAGCCGGTCGACAACCGAGTTGGGCAAGCCGTTCGGCTTGCTCCAGATGACCTTGCCCCGAACGATCCAGCCGTCGCCCATGAGCGCCAGAAGCAGCCGTTCCGGAGCCGCCAGCATTCCTTTAGGCGGCGCGCCGTAGTGGGCATGGCGGGAGAAGGAGTCCCCAAGGTTCAGCCAGAGGCTGCCACCAGGTTTGAGAACTCGGGCGACTTCATGGAGCACGAGACGGAGGCTTTCAACCCAGTCGTCAACGGTCTCCTCCAGCCCGATCTGCCCGTCGGTGCCGTAGTCACGGAGGGCGTAGTACGGCGGGCTGGTAACGACACAGTCGATGGCATCGTTGGGCAGTTGTCGAAGGCGTTCCGTAGAGTCTCCCAGCAGTATTGATCGTCTGGGAACCTCCACGGGCGGCGTTGGCGTGCCGAGGCCGACCCGTGAGGGACGACGGCAGTAGCCTCTCGGTCGTAGCCGCTGCCAGCCCTGATTGTTGTTTGTCGTAATGGTGTTCATGTCACCTCCTTTCGGTTACTGATGGTGTTGCTTGATCCGCTGGTTATTCGCTGTACGGCGCTGTCGGCGGTTGTCACCTGGAACAACTGCCAATGCTCCGGGGGGACACGACTCAACGCATCCGCCAGCTGCCCAGCACGGTTGGCATCGGGTGCTATCCAGAGGACGAAGGGGAAGACTCCCGTCTCAGCCTGCTCTCGACCGCTTCCGAAATATCTGATGTAGGCCTTGCCTTTGGTGGTGATGCGTGGGCCCGATTCGGTTCCGAGATCTACTTCAACGAAGTACCGGTCTTCATAGTCACCGATCCCGATAATGGCCAGGGCATCAGGCTTTAGGGTGGCTCGAGCGCCGCCAGGTCCGAAGTAGCGACGCCAACAGGCGGGTTCAGTGTCAAAGGACAGCAGTTCCACTCCATCCGCTTTCTCTGCCTCGCGCAGCTGGACGTAGAGCTCGCTGACTGACAGGGCGTGACGGAGATGGCTGGCTCCTGGCGTCCATGGAGGTCGGGACCTCCAGCGCCGTGGGTCGAGCAGTCGTTGGCCGGTGACACCAAGTGCATAGACATAGCCAGCGGAACCGGCACGGACACCACCGACGCGGCGATCCAGGCGGGCCAGGACTTCTAAGCGAACCAGTTCGCCAAGGTGCTTTCGAGCCAGTCGCCCTCCGGCTGGAGATGGACCGTAATGCAGGCGCTGCAGCTGCTTGCCGGAGACGACTCCCAGGCGCCCGGTGTCCCGGAGGACGGACCACTGCCGATCAGACAAGCGAGTGGATATGGCCTCCACCTGTCGACGGGTGACGTACCCCCGCTTGGCCCGCTGGCCCTGACTCCTGAAACCGAAATGCTCTATAGAGTCGTTGGCAGATTTGCCCCCTTTACCTGTCGCCATCAGGTGCGATGCGGATTGCCGCTCAACCCGACCGGAACGGGGGACCGCGGCGCTCATGACGCCTTCCGCGGCCGCTCTCGCCGACCGACCGATCCCCCCGACCCTCCGGATTGCCGCTCCCGAATGGCCCGTTCCACGTCGGGGCGATCGACGCCGTAGCGCTCCCGTGAGGTGACCCGGATCGCGGCCGAATCGGCACTGGGCGGCGTGAGTGGTCGGGTCCTGCCGGTAGCCGGAGCCTGGGTAGTGCCACCGGCGAACAGCTGACAGGCAACCTCGAAGGCGCCCAGACCCTGGAGATCATCAGCCGACAGGATGGTGCCCATCTCGCGGGACATAACCCGGGCGTCGGCAGCTGGCAGTTGGAAGACCACGCGTGAGCGGGCGTTGGCCAGGACGGCGTGCTTGGCCTCATCGCCCAACTGGTCGAGGTGTTGGTGGGCCAGTGTCATACCCAGCCCCAAGCCCCGAGCCTCGGCCAGCATCGAGGGCATCGGGGTCGGTAGGTGGACGAAATGCTGGAACTCGTCGAGGTAGGCCATGACCGGATGCCGACGATTTGCCGCCATGCCGGAGCGTGCGGTCGTGGCGTGCCACAGCTCGGCCACGATCAGGGCCCCGAGCAAGGAGGCGGCCTCCTCGCCTAAGAGTCCCGAAGCCAGCGAGCAGAGCAAAACTTTGCCGACTGCCTAGAACATCCCTCAGGTCCAATAGTGGGGCGCTTTGCCCGATGATCGACCGGACGGTGGGGCGCATGGTGAAGGCCCTGACCTTGTTGAGCACCGGCCCGACCACTGTCAGCCGTTCGGCGTCGGACAGAGCCTCGTACCAGCCCCAGAAACTCTCCAGCCCGACGGGGTCATCCAGGGACCCCACCAGCCGTCGGCGGTAGTTCGGATCGGTCAGGATGAGCGGCACTTCGCAGAGGGTCGTCCCCTCGGCGCCAGCCAAGGTCAGCAGCGCAGCCCGCAAGATGTCATCCAGCCGCGGTCCCCATGAATGCCGATACAGGCTCTTGAACAACCCAACCAGATTCTCGACCACGACCTCGCCGCTCGCGCCGTGGGCCGACCGGAGCGGGTTGAGCCCTACCGGCCGAGAGGTGTCTGCCGGGTCGAGTACGACGACGTCACGCCGCCGGTGTTCGGGCACCCGCTCCAAGACCGCTTGCACGAGATCGCCTTTGGGGTCGAGCAGCACCAGGCCGTGACCCGGCCTCGAGGTCCGAGATGGCCATCTGCACCGAGCAGGGTGCTTTTGCCGGTACCGGTCGGACCGAGGACGTGTAGGTGACGCAGTCGGCTCTCGACGTCCATTGCCAAGGGGCGGTCGTCGCCGGGATAGGTGCTGTCGGCCAGGACGGTCCCCGTTAATGGGGATCAGCGGCGACGCCGGGACCTGGCGGCTGCCGCCGAGCGCCAGCCCCGGCATGGCCACGATCCCGATCGGCCAGCCGATGAGGCCGGTCAGTTCCTCGGTGTTGAGGGTGGCCGGCCAGGCTGATAACGGTGCCCGCCGCGATGCCATCGAACGACGCACCCATGAACCCGGGATCATCCGCTGCGTCAGGTGGACTCCAGGCGCGCGGGTTTCATGCCAGGCCGCCTCCACTTGGCGCAGGTAGCGTAGCTCGGCCCATCCGGTTCTGGCCCGCACGCCGATTCGTCCTGTCGCCAGCAGCAGAGGCAGAGCTGTGCTTCTTACGGAGTGCCCCGACGGCTTCGCCATCCGCGTGGTGACGAGCCGTCGGCCCAGCCGAAGGTCGCTTGGGTCGCTGGCAACCTTGGCCGGAGCCACCGGGGCGTGCGGTGTTACTAACCACTGCACGACGATCCGTTCGCTCGGGCTCCAGCGGTTGCAGGCTGGCCAACAACTTGGCCGATAACCCGGCAGCGTCGATGAGCAGCGGCCGGTCGTGCGATCGACAACCGATATTCGGCCGCCGTGCGGACGTCCACCATGGGTAGTCTCGACTGGCTCGAAACGCACTGCCGGAACGCTGGCCTGGAGGATGTTGCGGACGGCCTGGCTCCAGGCTTCCGGAACTACGAGGTAGTGCTGGATGCCGGTGCTGCTGGCGTGGATCTCCAGTGACACGAACGGCGATGCTAAGCCAGCGCCTCCACCACGGCAACAGCAGGCCCGAGAATCCCGCCATGGTGCGGGCCACCGCTTCCGCTTCCAGGTCCCGGGGAAAGACAGACGGCAGGCCGACAGATGCGCACGCAGGCGTCGCTGTTCAGCTGATTTCAGTACGGCGATACCGGCGATCAGAGCTGAGCCCGCAGATGGCGAAGGTGATGATCGCGTCATGCTGCCGATCCCTTCGCTTTCGGTACCGAGCCCTCAACTTCTTCGCAGCCGCTCACCCGCCGCCAGGAAGCGAACGCTGTTCTTCCGGGTCGAGCTTGGTCGACGAGGTCAAGGAGCGCCTAGCCAGCCGCTCCGTGATCGACTTCTCGTCGCTTCGGGATAGATCCGGATTTGCTTGTCGGCCATGGCACCTCCTTTTCATTGGTTAGACAGCCGTCAAGGGCTGTCGGGGCGCGACGTCAAGCAGTCGTATCTGTTTGACCGCGCCCCTATCTCCGATATCTCACAGCCATTGACCCGCGTCAATAGCGAAATGTGTGGAAAAGTCCTGTTCAGCGCTGTGATCAGTGGCGGGCATGGGGACCACGGATGACCCCGAAGCAGCAGGCGCACCGACACTGCCACCATGACCAGGAGCGCCGGCAGCAGGGGCCCGAGCAGCCCCCAGACCACCCGGGCCACCACTGCAATGGCGATCGTCAAGGCCAACGCCTCGACGGCTTTGGATCGCCAGCTCATGGACGGATCGAATCGCCAGGATCTCGCTCGCTGGCGTGCCACCTCCAGCATCGTGCCGAAGGCGTTCCTGGCCATGCTGTGCAGCCGATGCTCGGCCCGCCGAACTGTCGGCATCGATCCTGGCCCTCTCGGCCCGCTCGTTCCCACCTCAAGCAGGCCTCCCGCCAAGCGACTACCGCAAGGAGGGCGACCACAGCTGCGAGCAGCACCAGCACGATGATCAGGCCGATCATCGGCTGACCCGCCGGACGGTGTCGGCCACCACGTCGGCTGCCTCCAGGGCAACCATGTCGCCGATGGCCTGGAGCCGAGCTCGTCGCCATCGGGCACCAACGTCGCCAGCTGCTGCTCCAGCTGGCTGATCATGGCCACTTCGTGCATGGCCCGCTTGCCGACGTAGCCGACCGCCATGACCCGAGCTGCCTGGAGCTCGGCCTGGGACTCGATTTCGGCCAGACCGAGTTCGGTCTGGCTGTCGATTCGGGCCAGGGCTCGGCCGGAATAGCGGGACTCCCGGCGGGCAACTCCAGTGCTCCTAGCAGGGACGATGTTCGACATGATGCTCCTTTCGGAGCCTGCGGGTACTTCCCGAGGCTCCAAGGAAAGCCTGCGCCTCCGTGCTGGAACGAACGTTGCATCGGACGAGCATAAAAGTGACTGAATTTGTGGGTCAGGAAGGGATGCACCTCCGGAGGCGAAACCCGGTGTCCGCCAGTCCTCCGGCCGAAAGTGGTTACGAAGATTCCGCGGCCTCATCAGGTCGAGGAGATACAACGAGGTCTCATTGAGGTCCTGCGTGGCGGAGTCCGCCTTGCTTGGTTAGTTGATTGCCCCGAGGTACTTGAGCTGGTGGCGGAGGCAGATGAATCGGATGAGGATCCGTACAGGCGTGCACTGGCCGTCGAGAAGATTCTGCGAGCCGGCATCAACGGTCTTGGTGACGGACCCTATGGTCGCGCAGCGGCTTTGCTGTTCGGCGCCGATCAAATGACGTGTGGACTCTTGCTGAAGGATCGCCGGCGACTCGCATCTGCGGAGCTCGATGTGCTTCCTTCAACGTTTCGTAAAACGTACGAGAACTGGATCATTGCTGACGTCGCCGTAGAAATCTGGCGTGTGAGCACCAAGCTTTAGTGAGTGAATTGGAAGTTAGATGGCACAAACCAGAGTCGACAAGTTCCGAGAATTACAGAGGCGATATCAACCTTGGTTTCTCGCGGTTTTGGCTGTCGCCGCCACAATCCTGTTCATACTGGCCCAATTTTTTAGTGGAGTTCAGAGCTTTCTACTGAGCAAGAACGTCATTGCCTATACGACCTTGCTCATAATTCTCGATATCTCATCGAGCATCGGGAGCATTGAGAGAAAACCATCTCTACGAACGCAGGAGAACCAGGATACGGCTATGCCGATTCTTCTGGCTCAAGCGAAAAGATGTCGACACATCAATGCTGACTTGCTTGAGTACGCAGGTCAGACGACCTTGCCCCTGATTAGGGCATTGAGAGCCAGCGGAGCTCACGTTCAAATTCTTGTGAAGCATCCTGAGACAGTCACCGGACACCAGCTTGGCCGGAACCTGACGACTCTGGATACTCTCTACACACTGATTTTCAATGACTACCCGGAGAACTTTGAATGCCGGTGCTATCGGCTCCCGTATTCGCTCAGAGGAAGAAAGTTCGGCGATCAACTACTCGAGATCGGATGGCTGACACCAGATGTTCCGAGAGAGACTACTTATGGCCACAACAATCCAAGCATTCTCGTAGAGGCTTCCAGCGACGACTATGGCCACTATGTGGGCTTTTTTAACAGAACCTTTGAGGATCTCTGGAATCATTCAAGTACTGAAGATGCTCATGTCGTTCTTAAACGATTGTCGATTGCTCCCACGTTGGACACATCCACTTCAAAATCAGGCGCATGAAATTTTACGATAGGTGTACAATTAAAAGGGAGAATGGTATGACAACAGCGCAAGAGGTATTAAAATCATCGCAAGAGATCGTCCGAGACGCAAAATTTCTCAAAGACAAGCACACGAACGAGGCGGCCGCACCAGTTAATTATGTTTGCATATTCGCGCAGTCTGACTCCGAATATGAAGGTCTTCTGACCTTGATTCCCGAACTAGGAACGATGCGAGACGACACGCCTACCGGTCCAGTAATACAGATTCAGCCGCTCGATACTGTTGCTGGTAAGGCTCAGCTGCTAAAACTACGCAAGCCTGACCCGAAAAGAAAAGAGCGCGGAGATGCTGACTTCACCGTCTCAACGTTCGAGGCATTCAAACAACAGTATCTGGGTAATCCCGGATTTAACCTTATAGAACGCGATGCCTTCGAGATGGTTGAACTCGTAGATCCCACGTTTGATGTGATCGCATATTTCTCTCACCCACCTCTGGATGAGCAGTTCGGCATACCCCGCGCTTGACTCCAGGAGCTTCTCTTTTCCGCGCAACGCTTCGGTTCGACCATGAGGGTCGCTATTCATCAACCCAACTTCTTTGCTCGTCTTAAGGTGCTGCAAAAGATCGGCAACGCAGATATATGGGTGGTCCTAGACGACGCACAATACGTGCCTCGTGAATATCAGAATAGAACGGCGTTAGTTCCTGTGCATGGCCAACAGGGGCCGTTCTGGCTTACGCTGCCGGTCCGTCGAGGGATCTATGCACAATCCAAGATCAACGAAATGCAGTTGGCTGATCGTCCAACAGTCGAGACTCGTGTTTCCGATTCCATTCGTCACGCGTTTCACAAATCGCCCTTCTGGGCGGATGTGGAGGAGTTAATCAAGAAGATCGAACTGGCACGGAGTTTGATTAGCTTAACGACGGCGGGTGTCCGTACCGCCGAGGAGATACTCAATGTCTGTGGCTTTCGACCGAAGATCGTTCTGTCCTCGGAATTAAGTGTGGCGGGCAAGGGTTCTAAGTGGATGGCCGCAATCTGTCGCGAAGTTGGGGCCACTCAGTATCTTGCTGACAGCGGAGCGATGAACTACTTGGACCTGGAAGATTTCGGCGAGATCCCCGTCGTATGGCAGCAATGGCGCGAGCCCTCAATAGGCTCTTGGCCGCAAATCTCGAGTTGGAGAGATATTTCCTACCTAAATCTTCTTGCAAGGGAGGGTCTGGAGGCTGTTCGCAGCCACCTCGATTCAGCGGAGTTTGTGGTCAAGCCTCTTGTCACTGACCAGTAAGACGTTCCGCGTACCTTGTTCGCAACGTTTCCCGGTTGCGAGAGATCTGAATGTCGTCTTCGGGAGCAACCAAAGGGGCTATCTCCTGTGATCGATTATCTATGGTTCGGCTGACTGAGAGCGCCGCAATTTGTGCTGCGCCTCCAGCTCCGCCGGCCAGATTATTTCGATGGAGCGCAATTCCGAGGACTGGTGCTAGCGCCTCTGGCCAACTAAGGGATCGAGCCCCACCGCCGGCTACCACAGTCCGAAGATTGGAGTTGACTAAATCGGGCTGTTGAATGCAGATCAAGTAGCCGAGGCTCTCTAAAAGGGCACGAAAACGCTCTCCACTGATTGTAGCACGTGGCGTGACTAGTTCGAATGCTCCGTTGGTACGCTTGCTCTGGTCCCAATAAGGAAGCAATAAACATACACCGTTTGCCCCAGGAGGAACGCGGAGGGCCTCCGACACGGCAGCTGTGATCCGTTCCGCTTCCGTTAGCGCCGAAAATGACCTCCTCGCCCAGCTATCGAGTTCTGGTCCGAGTCCGGGTACTGAGACGAGCCATCGGTAGGGGCTCTTCATTGGGGTGGCGTTACCAAGGAGTTCAGTGAGGGGAGCCGTCAATCGAAAGAGACTTCCGAAGGTGCCCAAATAGATCATGAGGTCGTTAGTGTCACGAACTCCTGCGCCTACCGCGGCGGAGAGTCCGTCAGACGCTCCATATGAAACGGGAATACCTCGGTCGTGACTAGTCGTAAAGATGCCGCAGTGGGCAATTGGAGGACCGATCTCCACTACCGGGAACCGTCCCGGTGGGTTCCAGGCACTTTGTCCGACCAGTCCCATTTCGCTCGCTGTGATCGTGTTTAGACTGATCACACCAGTGAGGTTGTAGTTCAAGTAGCCGATCAGATCGGAGATAATCGGAGACTGGAGACCTCGGCGATCTACCTCGTCGCATAATCTCGCTGCGCGAATTTCCGTTCGCTCCTCGTCGCTCACCTGATTGTGATCGATCCGAGGAATTCTCCAATAGGGGAGCCCCCAACTATTGAGGACGTCCGCAGCGTCGAAAGCAACGATTGCGGGATTGATGGCACTGATGCAGATAGCTTCGATGTGCCCATCCTGGGCAACCGCGGCTTCGATCGAATCCATCGCCGCGGTGAGCCAGGGTCCCATTTGATCGGCGTCACCCTCACGCCAGGAGTCGAAACGAGGTGATCGAACAGTACGTTGCCACCGAACGTTGCCTCTTATATCTACTAGCGAAGCCTTGATCCAACTGGTTCCGCAGTCAAGACCAAGAAAGCACGAGGGCACGCGTACCTTTACCTTCAAGTGAATTGTTCAAAGCGTGTTTCTGCCCTGGGTAGTCTCACTACTCCCGTATCTGTCCATCCCCGTCCCCTCACATTCCCATAACCAGTTCTGCTGCCTGATGCAGTGCACCTGTTCGATGAGTAAGCCAAGTTGGTTCTAGCTCATCTCGGTTGCACAGATGAATGGTTTTCATCCCACACTGATGGGCGCCAGACAAGTCGAAATCCACTGAATCACTGATCATTGCGATTGAGGTGATGTGGTTACGATCGATGCCCAGGGTTCTGGCTGCGAAGAAATAAGCCTCTGAACTTGGCTTCCCGGCAACAATCGAATCCACCCCAGTCACGTATTCGAAACCGGCGACCCAGAAGCCGTTGTCCACGTGATCATTTTTTCCATCATAGCAATAACGATTTCGCTGCAGCGCCATCAGCTTTGCACCATCTCGTATGAATCCGACTGCCTCGATTGGGCCCTGGTTCGCAATCGTGATTTTTTCAGCCAGGTCTTGGGCGACTCCGCTTGTCCCTAGGTAGTCTATTCGGTGAATCCCAAGTCTCTCCATCAGATCAGTAGCGATCATGGCGGGTGTTATCAGCTGAGTGTCTCGTAGTGGCAGTCCTGAATCGATCAGGGTCGAGAGTCTCGTTTGTCGCGCCGTCGTTGAGTCATTCGTCAAGAGGCAGAAGGGTATTCCGGATCTAACGATGTCCTCCAAGAATTCGACAGCACCAGGAGAAACTTGCCCGTCGATCCAAAGGACGCCGTCAATGTCAATGACCAACCCTTCAAGCATGTGCGCCGCCTTTCTTGGTTCCTACGTCTCGATAGCAGCCTTGGGCACAAGGTACATTGCCTTGCTCGGCGCATATTTTAAGCCATCCAAGCGGCGGCGGCTCCGATTTCATAGTCTGTGATCGTGCCAGTAACAAGCAGCTACCTAAACACGTTGCCGTCAGAGGTCTTGGACCGTTACGACTTTTTCGAGACCCGCAATGCTTGCACCATCCTCGCCGCCACCAACCCCGAGGAATTTGGGGATTTCGTTAGTGCCTTGGAGGATTTCAGACTCACAGAGGATGCAGACATCATTCCCGCAGGTGGCAACGAATCCGGAACTGCAAAGCGCCTCAATACCGCGCTGCGGAGTCGAGGTTGGCGGGAGGCGGCCTACAATGTATCGCTTTCCGCCGAACTTATTCTCAGGGCTCCGGGCTCGCCGACTGAGGCCATCACCACGGATTCGAGTGCAGCGAGCTACCTCGTTGACAACGTTAAGGGACGGGTTGCCATAGACGTCGAGTGGCAAGCCAAGGATGGAAATCTCGATAGAGACATAGCCGTGTACAGGACGCTCTATGACTCCGGCGTGATTGATGGCGCCGCCATGGTGACAATGACCCGAGGATCGATGCGGGCATGGGCGCTGAGGCTCGATCCAGCGACGAAGAAGTTTGGGACGGCAACGGTCACCAGCTTGGAAAAAGTGTCACCGAAGCTTCAGCGCGGTGATGGCGGCGGTTGCCCGATCCTCATCGTCAGTATTTGCGATAGGACCATCTAGCTTCCATATGCGCGGTGTTGCACACCGCGAGGTACGATATCTGCGGCGGCTTCATTGCCCCAAACCGACCAACCCGGTTGGGGGTAACGAGCGAACAGTTCCAGTCGAGGTCCGGGACTGCAAGCCGTGATGATTGGATAGAGTTCGTCTGGTTTCCTTGAGTGTTCACGCTTCCGGGTTTCAATCATGTTGACTTGCCGACGGCCGGCGTCAAGCGTCCGAAGTTTGCCTTTGACACCAAAAAGAATGGGCTCGGTAACATTTCGGAAGTAGAACCCCACGCCTCGACCATCGGGACCGCCGTCCTTTCGACGCTTTGCCCACACGATCATCGCCTTGTAAGTAAAGCCCCAGGCCTCCATCACCTCCAAGCCCTCAGCTAGAAGTGCATTGGGCACCCAGAGGTAGCAGTGGCTCTGTTCTGCCATGAGTTCCGACACGGGCGCAGAAGCGATCTCGCTGACCGACAGTGTGTCGTAGCGCGAAAGGCGCTTGTGCTCAGGCGCAACCTTGCCAGTGCGATTCTGAAAACGCCATGGAGGATCGGCAAGCAAAGTTCCGAATCGCTTCTTTGCTCCGATGTGGTCCAAAGTCAACGTGTCCCATACGTCAACCGATTCTTGCGTCAGTGTCACTCTCGGTTCTCCCTGCTATCCATTGTCTCGAACGTCGGCCAATGTGCGATCGCCAAGTCGTTCTACATGCCATCGCAGCCATCCAGAAATTGTCCAACGCGGAGCGCATCTTTGGCTGCAGCGGAAGGAGATTTGTAAGTGGCCTTGCCAATCTTGATTGAACCATCAGGTTGTATCAGGCCCTCGATCGGCGGGGCTGATCGCCTGTGGAGGACGATCTTTTCGCCTCCAAGCAACTTTCCGGAATTGATTAGGTCCGCCAAAGACACTGTCCCCGTAGTTCTCGCCATGGTACCTCCAGTCGCTTGGATCCTTAGATCTGTAGATCTTACCACGAAAGTTCGACGGATGCGGGGACCCTCGGGCGCTTGACAGGTCAGCTTCCGAGAACAAGGGCAGTTACCTGCTGAACGCTGGGAGACCCTGACTATAACGGACGAGCGTCGGCGACCATCTGGTCATAGGTGGGCTTTGCATCCGACCATCGGGCATAGCCTCTGTCCCGCCAGGTCCGCTTGAAGTCCTCGGCTTGTTCCAGATCAGCCACTCGGTCGACGGTGCGACCGACGTCGGTGATGCGATCAGGCTCTATCCCCACCAGCAAGAGTGGACACTCGCCACCGCCTCCAAGATTCACCTTTGGTATGAGTTTGTCCCAATGTGTACTTGACGGCCCGTACTTGTCGAGTGCCACCGCCAAAAGGCGTTGCAGGTTAGGTCCTCGGGTAACAATCACGCCAACAGCAATCGCCCCCTCCCGGTGCAGTGCTTGAAAATTGTTGAGGTCGCGGTCATAGAACGGATCCTTATTGTTCCATTCCATCTCGACAGCAACTCCAGGAAACGGAACGTCAATTGAGCGCACACCGAACATATCTATTTCATGGCCTCGGACTCTAATGGCGGTGGATTCCTCCCGATCGAAGCCAATTGATTTGGAGATAGTGATGTTGCGTTTGCCCCAGACTTTCTGGCCGTCGAAGGTCTGCGAAGCGAGTGATTCGTCAAATCGCCGCGTGAACTCCGTGCGACCACCTCCGCCAGCTATTAGCTCGTCAAGATGTGGGTGATACGCATCTAAGGCGGTGACGATGTTTGCCAGGCGATCCGGGAAGGATGCCTCAAGAATTACATCGGCGTAACGAGTGATGCCGTATACGTAGCCAGGTGGCAAGCCGCCGATGGTGGGGTCGCCCACGCTACCAGCGGCAGCGACTACACCGGCGTCCTCATTCGACTCACTGGGCACGGATACAAAGCGTAGCCAAATCAGCTCGACGTGGAATGATCAACGAACTTGCCGACAACTCTCGGGTGCACGTGGTACAAGAGGGCATACATCCGAGCGAACAGATATTCCAAGAACTCGGGGCTGGGCTCGGCCCTTGTCGTCTCGTGGTGGCGAATTCGAAAGCTATTGCCAAGACTTGTGAGGGCTCTCATTTCAGTCTCAAAGGCAGTCGCTTCGTCGATGCCCACGCCCGCGGCTTGAGCCAGCTGGTGGGTGCCCGCTCTTTTGTCAGGGTCCAGGACAGTCTTTATTCGCTCAAAGGCATCCCACACGTGTTCGACTGCTTCTCGTCGCAGGGCGGGGTCAGGACTCAGAAACTTCACTCGAGCTGTTTCCATCAGGTCATCAAGCAGGTTGTCACCAGTTGCCGTCAATCGGTGCTGAAGTTGCTCATCCAGAACTGGTGCTGCAATCCTCTTGATGCTCCCGTTGTGTTCGAGCTCGTACGCAACTCCGTTGCGAGCAAAAATTCGATTGACCTGGCTTCTGAATTCGTTCTGCCCTTCGGCGCGATCAAAGCTGAGGTGATGGTGACCGAAGTATTGGTGGTAGCCGAGCTGATCCGGCTTGCCGACGTGGGCATGAATGAACTGAACGAAGTCGAGCGCGCTTAGAGCGTCCGGAGTCGTTCCAGCATCTGGCCATCTCCCAACAATCGGAATGTCAGCTCGAAGTGCCAGTCCGATGGACTCAACATCGCTTCCGATGGGCTGACCATTTGGGTCGGCACAAGTTTGCGCGAAGTCGATGCCAAAAGCCCCAGTCGTGATCGCCGAATTGAAGAGCGCAATGATTCCGCCCCAGACGCCATCTGTTATCTCCTCGCTAGAGCGAGGTCGGGGCCCCAGTAGCTCATCGCTGTAATATTGATCCACGCTTAACCCTACGACTGGGGGTGGCGACTGCGCCCATTCAGGCTGTTCAGCGGCCTAATAAGGCCAATCGACAGCGGTGATGTCACAGCCCAATGTCAATGTCGCGGCTCTGGCGACAGTCGCTGGTAATATCGAACATACGTTCGGTTTTCAAGAATAGGGAGGGCCAAATGGGCCTAGTCAACGCCTATCACACTGACACGGACTCTGAGGACCCGGTGTATCACATTTACGATGATTGCCCGGCGGGAGAACGCGTCATCGAAGACGGCAATGCAATCCAGGGCACCGGTGACTATCGGCTCTGTGACTTCTGCGCACGCAAGCAGACCACTGGAAAGTTCTGAGGGGAGTGACTATGCAACAGCAAACCCAACTGACCGGTTGGAGGCTCAACGTCCGCAACTGGTTAGCGGCAGTGGTTCAGCAACAGAATCGTTCATTCCATACGGATTTTGCCCGTGCAGCCAACGAGCTGAAGAGCTTTTCCCGAAGAGCTTCTGGGTTGCCCTCGCAGCTCAAATCGTAAAGCCGTTGGCGGTGTGGATTGTGAAGTCCGCCCTCAGGGATGCTGCGTCCGACATTGGAATCACGTTGAACGATGAGACCCTCACGTTCCTCTCGCAACTGGCTGTTGATGCCTTGTTGGCCGCCTGACAATAATCGAATTGTCAACAAGAATAGGAGATATCAATGGAAGGACTTGACGATCGTCACCGCGACAAGGATGGTAAATTGAACGGAAGCGCAGCGACACGAAAATCGGTACCCTGAAGACAACCTATCCTGTCCTGAATCGCTTCCCTGATGACGCCACACTCGGCGACATTTTGAGAACTCAAGGCGCTGAAAGCCTGAGCGATCTACTGAGAAGGCTTCGCGGATAGACCCGCAGCTCGCGTCGCTCCCCGCTCATCTGGTAGTAACTCGCCATGACAAATGGGGGTAAACGACATCCCTATCAGGATGCGATAGATGACCTCGACAGGTTCATTGTTGACGTGTGTCGGCTGCACTACGTGATTCAGGAGCGAATTGACCGCAATACAAGCGGGCGGCGCCAGGCCGGGGGACATGGTCGCGGCGCACCTGACATTTTCCACAAGACTTTGAATAGAGCAGTTGCGGTAGCAGCCGTCGGGGCGTGGGAAGCGTTTAATGAGCGCCTTGCGACCATCGCGGCGACTACAAAATTCGGAACTTGGAAGGAGTACCTTGACTGGTATCCAATCTCCGGCAGGGCCGGGCAGATTCAGACGCCCAACTCCAGAAATGTGCGCCGTTTGTATTGGTCACTATTTCAGTTCGATCCGTTGCCCCATTGGGAGATAAATGTGACAGCTTCGCCCTGGGAAAAGAGCGGTTCGGGGTCGAAGTGGCGCGTTGACTCGGTGACCTATTCGGGACGAGATGCTTCTGAATTTCTCAATGGAGTGGCGGCGATCCGGCACGGCTTCGCACATCAGGACGAACTCGGCGTCTCGAACTCTGGAAATCCCACGACCCCGCTACCAGGCTTGGCACTTCCCGGCGTAGACGGAAAATGGAACGTCAACTCTCACCACGCATCGAACGCAATTAGCTGCATCTTGCAGCTTGCCATTCTTACAACGTCGGAATTGGCGAGATTTCTCGCCATACCGGAAAGGCTGCGCTGGACGGAGAAGTTGAACCGAGCCGAGTGGCGACGATACCTGATCAATACTCCAGCAATGACCCTTGTCAAAGCCGAGTGGGTCGGCGATCCCAACTTCTAGATGCCTTGGTCAGTTGGAACTGACTGCAGTTCACTTAGAGCATAAAACTCAATTCCAAGGGCCTGGCGTGACTGCACGCACCAATCCACCGGATGCGACGATGACGATTAGAAACGGAAGAAGAAGGCGGCATGACTAGCAAGAGCGCAACACCCTCCTCGGGACGGAAAACGCATTCGATTAAGAGAGAGCTGATTGCTAAGTCACGCGAGTCGGCATTGACGGCGATACAGGTATTCAACAATCCACTGATCCAGTTCAAGTCAGAAACCTTCATTATGCTGATGGTCGTTGCGTGGACCTACATGCTCCACGCCCACTACCGGGCGAACGATGTTGAGTATCGCTACTTTGATCAAGGACCCAACCGAAGACGGTTTCATCGGACCCAGCGGGGTGCTTACAAGTATTGGGAACTGGAGCGCTGTCTGAACGCGCCCGAAAGCCCGATCGATCGTTATACCGCTAATAACTTACGCTTCCTGATCGGCCTTCGTCACGAGATTGAGCATCAGATGACTCACAGCCTGGATTCGGTTCTGAGCGGTCGGTATCAGGCCTGCGCACTCAACTACAACTACTACATAAAGAAGTTGTTTGGCTCGGATCAAGGTATCGAGAGCCATCTGGGCTACAGCTTGCAGTTTGTGGATCTTGTTCCCGAAACTCCCGGACCGGGGCAGATGAGCACCATCCCCTCTGGCGTTCGGACTTACATCTCCGAGTTCGACAGCCAACTCAGTGAGAAGGAGTTCAACAACGAGCGATATTCGTACCGGTTGATCTTCACTAGAAAGCTTGCCGCAAAACCGAATCAGGCTGACAAGGTCATCGAATTCATCGATCCCAAGTCTGAACTCGGTCAAACTATCGAGAAGGAATATTGGGTTACGAGAGAGGTTGAGCGACCCAAGTACCTTCCGAAGGCAATCGTCAACCTCATGAAGGATGAGGGCTTCCTCAAGTTCGGAATGCAACACCACACAGATCTGTGGAAGTCGGAGAACGCCAAGGCAGCACACAGGGGATTTGGCGTCCAAATCGGGAACCAGTGGTACTGGTACGAGAAATGGTTAGACCACGTCCGGAAGTATTGCGCTGACAACAAGGCCGGATTGAGCTGAACTCCACGACGGTTTGTTAATTGCGGTATTCATGAGACAATTTCAGAGTCATGAGTGAAGCTCGATTGATTCTCATCTGTGGCTTGCCAGGTTCGGGAAGGACGAGACTCGCCAAGCAACTCTCGATCGAAGTGTCGGCTGTGCGCCTCAGCCCCGATGAATGGAAGCATGATCTAGGCATCGACTATTACGACGAACAGAGGCGTGTACAACTGGAGAATCGACTCTGGAGGCCTGGCCAAGAACTGCTCAAGTTAGGTCAGGGCGTGATCATGGAAAACAGGTTGGTAGATCGCCTAAGTCCGGAAGAGCGTGAGAGATACATGGTGGAAGGCGAGAGGATTGCGACAGCTCTCAAGTTGGATGTGAAGGAGGCTGCGTGAGCCGGGAGCAAGATCGAACCGAGCTTCACGCACAGGTGGCGGCGGATGCCAAGCATCACACTGATCTGGTTACGGCTTCTACAAGTAGGTACAAGATCGTCGCAGCTGGGCCAGGTACGGGGAAGACGCACTTGTTCAAGGCCATCCTCGAAGGAAAAAGAAAAGCGCTTGTCCTCACGTTCATCAACGCACTCGTAGAGGACCTACACGTCCAGCTTCCCGACTGCGCCGATGTGCGTACTCTCCATGGCTTTGCGAGGTCGGTACTCGCAACTCATGGAACGGCCCCTCTGGTTTATAACGGGCTGTCAGATGTAATTGAACGAGATGCCGAGGTTATGGATACTTCCAAGGATGATCGAGGCTATGCGTCCAAGATCCGGAACCTCGCCACTCCTGCTGAGTTGAAGTTCTACTTTGACCGCAAGAACTACTACGGAAGCTACTTTAGCCACGACGATTTGATCTACGCAGTTGTCAAACATTATGACGATCATCCGTCAGATATTGCCAAGTACGACCAGGTTCTCATCGATGAGTTCCAGGATTTCAACCCCCTCGAAGTAGCTCTCATTGACCACGTGGCTTCGAAGAATCCCGTGTTGATGGCCGGAGACGATGACCAATCACTCTATGGGTGGCGCGACTCGACACACACGTACCTGCGTACCAGGTACGCGGAAGGTAGTGATTACGAGTCATTCACACTGCCGTATTGCTTCCGTTGCCCCGAAGTCGTGATCGAAGCCGTGAACGACATTCTGGATTATGCGAAATCTGAGAGTCTGCTACCGGGCCGGATCGTTAAGGACTACAAATACGCAGCGAACCTAAAGAAAGATGCAATTAGTGCGAGATTTCCCAGCATCATCCACGCTGTTCGAAACGAGAACGCAATTTGCAGCTACATCGAAAATGAGCTCAAGAAGATAGTTCAAGCAGAGGACGACAACTTCAACGTCCTCGTAATCTCGCCATACAGTGCGTCTCTTTTCAGAGTCAGACTGTTGACTCAATTTCGGAAGAAGGGGTTTGTCAATGTAGAACCGAGAGAGCGCCCAACAGTAACCCCGCTGCTCGAAGGATTGAGTTTGATACGCGAGACAAATCAGCAATACACCAACCTCGGTTGGCGGATAGTGGCCGAGGTGCTTCTCGCGGATGAAGAGTTCAACGTGATACTTGAGAAGTCCACTCGATCGAGCGAGCCCTTCTACAAGCTGCTTGATGCGGATCTCGTCAAGAAGGTCAGGAGCGCAGTCGCACTTCTTCGCAGATTAACGGGCACTGGAAACCCGCTGTCGAAGGAAGAGTCCGTTTGCCTGTGGGAATTCTTAGGTATCGATCCGGTCGAGGTAGTTGATCGAACCCTTGTGAAGGATCTCGCTTCGCTTGAGCATCCTGGTATTCATGTTGGAATACGGAACGTTCCAATAAAGGTGACGAATGTCCTTAGGTCTAAGGGTCTTTCTGCTGACTACGTCTTTATTACACATCTAGATGATCGATTCTTCTTGGAGAATCGGCTGAAGGTAGCCGAGAAGGACATCTACAACATCTTGGTTGCCCTGAGCCGAGCCAAGAAGAAGGCCTATTTGGTGTCGATGCCAGGCAATAAATCGACTTTCGTTGACGTGATCAAGAACGGCAATGCTTCTCTCTCTGGGGCATAGGGGTACTCAGCGCTCCTTTCCGTGACTGTCTCTCAGCATGACCCCCGCCTGGCTGAGACCTCGCCAGATCGTTCCGGCATTACGCCCAAGCTGGGTCCCGACGGCATCTGTCGACAGCCCACTCGCATAGAGCACCTTGGCCTCTTCGATCTCACTTGGACTAATGGGAGTGTTTCGCATCTTCACCCCCTCTCGCTTCAAAAGGGCCGAAACAGTATTCCGGTTGATCTCGAACTGAGCCCCCAGCTCTTTGGCGGTGATTCCGGCTTTGTAGCCGGCCAAGATCGTCTCGATGTCTTCAGGGCTGAGGTGCCGCTTGAAGTACCGGATTGGGCTGCTGGCCTTGCGACGAGTGTCAACCGGTCGGCTCTTCCCCTCACTGGAAATGTCCTGGCCAAAGTGTAAAAGTGCCTCGAACTTGGGGTTGACCGACGGGTTCGAAAACATCGCGATCACCTCCACCGACTGGGGTGTACCCCATTCAGTGGACCATTTTTAGGACAAAGTGGGTGGCTGGGTGGCGGTTGAGTGTAAGTCTTCGAATTCGTTCGGAGTGAGATTGCCGAGCGAAAGGAAGACCTTTGAGAGCGTTGATCAAGGGAGAGTTCGCATCAACGATATCTCGGAGGAGATTCGGGAGCACGCCCGGTTCTTCCAAGACCTCGAACGGGCGGCAGAGGCGCCGGCGTAGTAAGCCAGGATTGCTACGGATCATGGCCGCGTGATGGCCGCCGAGACGAGAGAGGGGACTGTAATGGGTTTCTCGGACAAATATGGGCCCTGGGCTGTGGTGGCCTGTGCATCCGAAGGCGTCGGTTCGTCCGTGGCGCGACTGCTCGGCGAGCGGGGGGTCAACGTCGTGCTGGTTTCTCGCCGACAAGCCACCCTCGAAGAGGTGGCGGGCACGATCAAGACTGAGACCCGCACGGTCGCCCTCGATCTAAGCCTGGCGGATGCTGGGAGCCGCCTCGCCCAGGCGACCGAGGATCTCGAAGTAGGAACCCTTGTCTACAACGCAGGAGCTGACCCCTACACGTCAGCATTCCTCGACCAGCCACTCGACTCGTGGTCCGGGCTGGTCCGGCGCAATGTCAACACGGTGCTCGAGACGTCGTACCACTATGGCGCCGGGATGGTCAATCGAGGCCGAGGCGGCATTGTGTTGTTCACCTCGGGTGCGGCATGGGTTGGCGGGGCTCACCTTGCCGCCTACGGGGCGTCGAAGGCGTTCGACCTCGTCCTGGGCGAAGCGCTCTGGGCCGAGTTCAAGCCGCACGGAGTAGACGTGTTGTCCATGGTCCTCGGTCCGACCGACACGCCCGCGTTCCGCCGGGTGCTGAACGGACAGGAATTCGACGGCATGGCCGACCCTGACGATGTCGCCCGGGACATGGTCGCCAACCTGGGCGAGGGACCGACCTGCCCGCCGGACGGATCGCCATTCGGGCCGATACCCCGCCGCGAGGGGGTACAGCTCATGAGCGAAGCCAGCTCGTTCCTCAAGGGCTCCTGAATCCCATGACTCCCCGCCCGAACCGAAGTACGCGACACAGGTGCTCGTCCGCTCCGCAGGCCTGGCAACTGCGAAGAGTCGTAGTGGTGGCTGTGGTGGCATCGCCGAAGTGCTCATGGAATGACGTGCCAGCACCTCGCCGACGACCCTTCAAAGGGGTGACGGGGGTCGGGGGGATCGAAACTCAAGCGCTCCTTGCCAGCTTGGGATGGGCTGAGAACTGCGGAGGCAGAAGGTGCGTCATGCGGCTGACTGGGAGCCAGCTTGGCTCCCTAGTGGAGGTTTGAGATGCAGGAGTTTGGGGAGTCTGGGCCTGACGATTACACGGTCGGATCGTTTACTAATGACGCACCCTGGGTCGTAGATCCCGATAGCGCGACTTGGCGGGTTGGAATCGATGGATTGCGCCAAGGCGCAGCGTCACAGGTGCCGGCCCTCGTGCGACCCCGCAAAATACCGCCGCTTCGTAGCGTGACTGTCGTGGCTCGGCTTGCCTGGGCCACGATCCCCTGGATCGCCCGGCATAGGCGAAAGATGTCCGATCCGGAAGCACAAGCCGAACTGGCTGGACTTCTTCGGGTCACCTTCGAGCGGTTGGGCTGCACCTTCATCAAGCTTGGCCAACTCGTGGCTTCCGGGGAAGGGATGATCCCCGATTCGTGGGTCGAGGAATTCAAAAGCTGCCGTGACCGGGTACCACCCGAGAGCTTCGACCATGTACGGGTGGTGATCGAGGAGGACCTTGGACGTCCGCTCGAGTCAGTCTTCTCGTCATTCGACCCCGTCCCGGTCGCGGCGGCTTCGATCGCGCAGGTCCATCGGGCCCGTTTGGCCGGCGGTCAGGATGTGGTAGTCAAGGTGCAACGACCGGGAATCCAACGCCTCGTCGCAGACGACATCGCGACCATGGCCTGGATTGCACCAATCATCGCTCGACGAAGCCCCCAAGCTTCGTTCTCCAATCTGGCCGCTTACGTCGAGATGTTCGCCGAGACGATCGTCGAAGAACTCGACTTCAGACTCGAGGCTCAAAACATGCTCGATGTGGCGGCTGTTCTGGCGACGGTAGAACCTCGTTTGATCGTTGTGCCGCGGCCTCATCCCGAACTGGTGACACGTCGCGTTTTGGTGATGGAGCGACTCGAGGGCATCTCGATTGACGATGAGAGTGGGCTTGCCGCCGCTGGGATCGACCCCGCACCGGTCTTTCGGACGCTCATGGTCAGTTTTCTCGAAGGCGCCATGATTCACGGGGTCTTCCACGGCGATCTTCATGCCGGGAATATGTTTGTCGGGACAGGTGGGCGTCCGGCGATCTTCGACTTCGGTATCACTGGCCGTTTTGACGAGGGTAAGCGCCGAGCCCTCCTGGGTCTTATGTTCAGTAGTGCTGCCCAAGACGGCGTAGCTCTCTTGAGGCACTTCCGTGACCTGGGAGGCTTGCCGGCCCAAGTGGACGTCGAACGGATCGCAGACGAGCTGAACATTGACGAACTCATGAAGCGATCACCCGGTGAGGTCACAATGCAGGACCAAGCGGTTGAGATGCGTGAAATTCTTCGTCGGCTAGTGGAGAGCGGCGGCAAGCTGCCCAAGGAACTGTTCCTCTACATGAAAGGAATGGTCTACTTGAGCGGAGCTATCGCTCGTGTGGCCGCCGACATTGACATGTCGGCCGAAATCGCCCACATATTCACCGTGTTCACAACCCAACACTCGACTGCGCTCGTTGCCGCAGATCTCGACATCTCGGCCATGCCCGACGGCGATGAGGTCGCAAGTCGGATGCGCCAACAGATGGGCTTTGAGGGAGACACGATGACTTTTCGAGATATGCAAAGGGCCCAACAAGAGCAGAGCGCTCAACTGCGAGCGTCGGGGAGCGAGAGTCGATAATTGTCTCGATAGAATTGAGGAGAAAGGAGCTCTCTATTTGAAGGTCAAGGCGTGAGGCGGCGGGAGCGGAACATTCTCGCTGGGTAGGCGGACCCTGATAGTCGAGGATGTGATCACCACGGGCCAGGTGGCCTTGTCAACGGCGGACCTTCGATCCAGAGGTCTTCATGTCGAGGCAGTTCTTTGCATCATCGACCGAAGAGGGGAGGTCGCCTTAGGTCGGATCACTGCAATCTTGGTGAATCAACCTCTGGGGCTCTGATCCCATCCGCACGGGGCACCACGAGTGATTTCCGCCATGGGGGCAAGGGCGACCGAGGGGTGTGTAGGGAAGCGAGACGCAATTCGTTGGGCAGGCTCTTGGAGCCATGTTCGAGAAGGTCCTCGATTCGAAGCCGGGGGAGTTCGAGCCCCCGAGGGCGCACATCTAAAGCCCGGGTCGCGGTAAGGTCCAATGATTGCTTGGAGAAGCAAGTTATTGTATGAGGCATGGCCACCGTCGAGCCACTCTCACCGACCGAGGAAGAGCTTTGGCGAGCCGTCATGCGGATTGTCAAAGTTATCCCGCGAGATCTCGACAGCGACCTGATCAGGGATGCTGGTCTCACGGCGAGCGACTACACGACGATCATGCACCTTTCCGAAGCTCCCAACCGAGAGCTGCGCATGGCCGACCTCGCCACCGCGACGGACCTGTCGGCGAGCCGCGCGCCCGAACCTCCTTACCGCCGACGCCGGTGCTGTGGAGCTCTTGTGTGGCGGCAGCACTCGACTGGCCACCGCGTCACCCCCTTTGGCCCACGCTTGCGAGACATATGGGATTCCCTTGGCTATGGAGGCACGTATCGCGTAGCCGAGTCAACCAATAGCGACGCCTAGATTCATACGTCCACTCGAGCGCGAGCCGGAACGATCCGAACCCGAAGTCTGCGGACTCCGGCTGTTTTTCCACGCGTGTCCGCTGGTGTCCATTGGTCCGTGGATCCCTTCTTGATCCCTTCTTGATCACAGAGTCAGCAGGATGCTGAGAGGGACAGAGGGCTTCGAAGATACCGATATGACCTCCACGGTCCACCGGCCCTCGCGTTGTCAGGTCCCGGCTCCTGGGCGGCAACGGCTCCGGTCAGAGGACGAGTGCCGCGTCCGCCCGACATCCGCGGGGAGAGCGCGTTTGGCCGATCCACGATCCGAGGTGGGAACATGGCCCAATGACAAAGCTATGGTCACGCATCCAGCCGAGGACGTGGTTGAGCGAGCGGGTGCGGCTGGGTAACGGTGATCGTGCTGGTCTCGAAGATCGAAGACACGTTCATGGGCATGGATATGATGCTGGCGTTCAATCAAGGACACGCCGCCGCGATGGTTCAAGGCGCCGGTGCCCAGGGAATCACCGTCGAGGACGAGCGTGACAGCTGACCAACCGTGCCCGCCCGCGGCAAGCGAGGGCTGCGCCGGCCGATCCGCTCGCGTCTGGGCCACCCGTTGATTGCGACCTGACCAGGACAGCCTGGACCCCCGGAGACCGCCCTGGGCCATCGTGGGAGAACATGACCGCAGCAGACGAACGTCTCATCGCCCCAAGCGCCAGCGCGCGCATGCGGGGCAATCCGTGGTGGACCCTTGTCACAGTCGCCCTCGGAATCGTGATGGTAGGCCTCGACGCTACCGTGGTAGCGATCGCCAACCCATACATCGGGCGCAGCCTCCATGCCTCGCTGTCGGACCTGCAGTGGATCACTAACGCCTACCTGTTGGTGTTGGCTGTCCTCTTGGTCATGGGTGGGCGGTTAGGTGACCGGTACGGGCGCCGCCGCATCTTCCTCACGGGCGTCGTCGGGTTCACCATCGCCTCGGTTGGCGTGGGGTTGGCCGATTCGATCACCGGCGTCATAGTCCTGCGCGGCGTCCAGGGAGCCTTCGGCGCGCTCCTTCTGCCGAACACGCTTGCCCTCATGCGGGTGGCGTTTCCCGACGACAAGCTCAACAGCGCCATCGGCATCTGGAGCTCGACGTCCGCACTGGCCACCGCCGGCGCGCCGATCGTCGGCGGGCTCCTGGTCGAGCATGTCTCGTGGCAGAGCGTCTTCTATCTCAACGTCCCCGTCGCCATCATCACCTGCGCGGTCGGCGCGTTGGCGCTGAGCGAGAGTCGCGAGAGCGTGAGGGAACGAGTCGACTTGACCGGCGTCGTGACGCTTTCGATCTCGCTCTTCGCCATCGTCTTTGGGATCGTGAAGGCACAGTCGTGGGGATGGGGAAACCCGAGCACGCTCGGGTTCGTGGGCGGGGGCCTCGCGATCATGGCCGTGTTCGTCTGCGGTCGAGCTGCGAGCGACTGCCCCGCTCGTGCCGCCCCGGTTTTTCCGGATCCGGTCAGTATCTCTAGGGTGCACCACGGTGATCCTCAGTTTCTTCGCTCTCTTCGCGGTGCTGTTCTTCGTGAGCCTGTTCTTCCAGAACGTGCAAGGGCTAAGCGCAGTGGCGACCGGCACACGCACCCTTGCCCTCACGCTGGCGTTTGCGCTCACGAGCATCCGGGCCGCCCGGATTACCACCAGGCTCGGTCCCGGCCCCACCATTACCATCGGCCTGTTGTTGGTCGCCGGGGCGCTACTCGGCATGACCTTGCTCGAGCCAAACTCCGGCTACCCAGTCCTGTTCCCGCCCCTCGCCGGTCTCGGGGTTGGTCTCGGTCTTGTAGTCGTGGCGTCCGCCGAGGCCATTGTTGGCAGCGTGCCCGTTGACGACGCCGGGTTGGCGGGAGGGCTGCAGGCGACGGCGGCACAGCTGGGCGGAGTACTCGGGGCATCGGTGCTCGGCTCGGTGCTGGCGGCACGGGCCACAAGCGTGCTACCCGCTCTCCTCGCATCGGCCCATGTCGGCCCCGCCATGACGTATCACGCGCTGGCCAACGCAGCACTCGTGGGTCAAGGTCTCTCTGTGAGCCCGGCGTCGGCGGTCACTCAGGCCAGTCACGCGGCGTTCATCTCGGGATTCCACCTGGCACTCCTGATCGGCAGCGTGGTGGCTTTCCTTGGCGCGCTCGCCGGCCCGTTCATCCCGCGAACGAGCTGACTGAGGTAGTCGCAGTCCACCTGTGATCGACAGCAGCTTCCAGGTCGACGATGTCCTGTCGCTCGCCGAGGAACCCGATCGCCGCCAAGGGAACGAGCGCCATTCGCTGCGCACTGCGAGAGTCTGCCCGCCGGACACCGATTTGTTGGAGACGCCCCAATTCTGTTTGAGCGTGACCTTACGTGACCTTATCGAGAGGGAAGGGGAAGGATTGTGAGGGGGCCTGAGGGTATAGCAATGCTGCTATCAGGACAGTCTAAGTAGTGAGCCAGGTCAAAAGGTCGGGACCTACACGTTCGCAATGTAGAGGCCGCGGGTTCGAATCCCATCGCCTCCACTTAAAGCCCTGGTCGGGGGCTTAAAAGTGGAATCCCCAGAAGCGGATCTGAGATTCCTCGCGCTGCAGAGCTCTTCGCGGGCATGGTCGGTATTCACGCGTGCACTGCACTCCCAACCGAGTTGCAAAATGCCGTGACAATGGCAAAGCGGAGTCCCGCAGTCACTGGGGAGCTTCTCTCATCTTCGTAGAGATAAGGGCACGAAGAGCCGAGACACCAGGGTCACGCGGAGCCATACGGCAGAGTTGCTCGAAAAGGTGGGGGTGACCGGTCACTTCGGCTTCCTGATTTGAACTCATGCGACCGTGAAGTCGTCGACCCTGTCGACGGGCCAGTCCGTTACGGTCGAAAGGAACCGACCCGCCAGATAGAGCACTCTCGGAGTTCCATGTCGCTCAGTGGCTGATTGCCAGCAGCAAGTCGGTGAACTTCTGTGAGCTCTTCGGCGAATAGCGCCGCCCAACGAGAGACGCGTCGAGGTGGCGGATCCGATACCCCGTTGGTCACGCGAGGGAGTCGCCCAATTGGGGCTACAGACCTCACTCTACGACTCTGTCATTGGTCTGGACGGCGCGACCACGACCCCATTCGAGTCCAATGGACGCGGCTCGGGTGTAAGTGCCGTCGAGCGGCCGAGGCTCGCTCCCGGATCGAGCAGTGACCTGAGATATCTGGCTGCCGTCCACCATTCCTTCACCGCGATCGGCTCTATGTCCACCGCGCCGTTACCGCCGGGCAGATCATGCTCAGTTCATGGCTGATTTCCTTGTGGTTGTTGGCATCGTTGCCTTCGTGGCGGGGATGCTGGCGCTGATCTGGGCGCTGGAGCGGGTGTGACGGTCGCCAACGGGCTGCTGCTCGCGACATCGATCGTCGTGTTCTTCTATCTCGGGTTCGCGCTGTTCAAGGCTGAGCGGTTCTAATGGGATTCACTTGGACGATCGTCGCGATGGTCGTGGTCATGGTGATCGTGGGGCGGTTCTTGAGTGCCTACATGGTGTCTGTGTACGAAAACCGCACCCGCTGGCTTTCCTCCCTGGAGCGGCCTATCTATCGGATTATCGGGGTCGACCCCGAAACAGAACAGTCGTGGCAACGCTACGGAGCATCCGGCGCAGGTGGGTTTCGTCGTAGGCGAACACCGGCGTGCCTACTGTCTCGGCTAAGGCGACAAGATCGACTCCCCCAACGGTCAGGTGGCCGTTAGATGCCACGCCCAGCGCTGCCGGCAAGTCGCGCAAGCCTTCGGTTCGGGCGTCGCATATGCATCCAAGGCATTTCTCTGCCGAAGCATGGCTGCGCTTGTTAGTGAAGAGGGCCTCATGATCGACGTCGCGTCGGGAGGCGAACTATTTGTGGCGCTAAGTGCTGGCTTTCCACCTGAGCGGATGATTCTTCACGGAACCAATAAGTCCTTGGGAGAGTTGGCAATGGCCCTCACCATTGGGGTCGGTCGGATCGTCGTTGATTCCTTCGACGAGATCGTACGGTTGGAACACCTCACTGCGATCGGAAGCAAGACCAGGCCGAGGGTGCTTCTACGGGCAAATCCCGGTGTCATCGGGTGACCCATAACGCACGCCTGATTTCTGGCCGAGAGGTCGCTCCCTAGCTGGACCCAAAGTGCCTCACCGAGCGCACTGGGGCATCCTAGGTAGCCTTGTCCTAATGCCGAAGGCGAAGATTTGGTTAGATGATGTTGAACACCTCGACAACCGGACCCGCTGGGCAAAGCTGGCGGTTGGCGAGGACTGTGTGTTGGGGGTGGCACACGGCCGGGATGGACGGCTGCACGTCGTCGAGATGTGGCCTGGGGCACACATGACAGTCCATGGCCGACTGGTGGGAATCGAATGGCATCAAATGACCAACGAAGGCCCTGGTCTCGGTCTCCGTGTGGGTTCAACCGAAGACGACGTGCCGGATGCTGACGCCTATGCCTTTGAGCTGACGGTTGCAACCCAGGATTAGTTGCCCCACTGAGAACTTCCCGACTACCCGGCGACTGTTCGGTGGCAGTCCTACGTGATGTGGCTCGCGGATTTTGGGGCACTCGGTCCGCTTCCCCCGACGTTGCACACATTCAGATTGCGTGAGGGTCGTCAGAAGGGAAGGAATAGCTCGGGTTGAGGATTACCAGTTGTCCCAAGATCTCGGCTGGCGTACCTTCCACGCTGAGCCAGCGGCCAGGTTCAAAACCGGGGAGGGACTTTCGCCCCACGAAGCGGAGGAATACAGTTCCCGTCCCATCGGTCAGCTCAACCTTGTATGAGGTCGCTGGCCACAAGTGAAGGGCAGCCGTGACAATTCGTCCCCGCAGCGTGGAATGCGCTCGCGGGACCAGCATGGAGATCGGGGTGGAGTTCACCTCCCCGGGTGGGCGACTGCCTTGTTGGGCCAGAGCACGTCGATCTGCGTCGAGCCGAGGAATCCCAACTGAGCATCTTGAGGTTCCCGGTGGATCAGGTGGGAAAGCACGTCGAACAGTCCAGTCGCCTTGGACAAAGTCAGCCATATTGCTAACTGTGATACCGGGCGTATCAACGCGAAATTAATAGCCGCCAATCCGTATTAACGAGATGTGAACCGTGTCGGCTCAGACAATGATGAGAGCCCTACCGGTACTTTGGTTTGGTGGGCCGGCCGAGGGAGGCCCCCTCGACCACCACGAGCTTCCAGGATCTCCAAAAGACCCGACATTCCAGACCGTCGCTTCAAGCAAAGGGGCTTCCGTTGGCGTGCCCTCCCCTGAGGCGGTCACGTCACGTGTCTTACTCCGTTCTTACTCGAGAACGCCGACGAGAGCTGCAACCCGAGCGGTGGCGACAGGAAGGAGGTCTCCTCCTCTCGGAGCCTGATATTGCAGTACCTCCTTCAAGTCCGAGAGCGTTCATCTTGGGTCCCTTACGATGCAGGCGTGCAGGTTCGAAAGGAGAGTCGTGAAACGCCTGGTCGATCTGCCTGGAATGTGCTCATCGGGAGGCCGCTGAGATCCAGCGAGGCGTCCAAAGAGCAGATCACTCCGGTCGAGGGCCTCTCGGCGCTATCGCTCGATGCTCTGACTTCGGTGGCCTATGGCCCCGAAGCGATCATTGTCGTACTGGCGGTGGCCGGAGGCGGAGCCCTTCACATCGTCCTGCCGATAACCGTGGCCATCGTGGTCCTGTTGGCAATCCTTGTCTTCTCCTACCGACAGGTCATCGACGCCTATCCGGGAGGGGGTGGCGCCTATGCGGTGTCCCGGGCCAACCTTGGCCCTCGGGCCAGCCTGGTCGCCGGTGCGTCATTGATCGTGGACTACACGCTCACCGTTGCGGTCTCCATCGCAGCCGGAGTCGGAGCATTGACTTCGGCTTTTCCGAGCCTGGCTTCGGCGACAGTTCCGCTATGCCTCGGGTTCCTCGCCCTCATCACCCTCATGAATCTGCGCGGGCTCGGCGAGGCGGCGCGCGCATTTCTCCTGCCAACGATGCTCTTCATCTTCGGCCTGCTGGCCATCATCGCCGTCGGGTTGATCCACCCTCTCGCGCACCACGTTCCCCAACCTGGTCATTCGCTTCTGAGCACCCACGGTCTGCAGGCGGTCAGCCTGCTGCTGATCCTTAAGGCGTTCTCCTCGGGGTGCAGCGCGCTCGACAGGGGTCGAGGCCATCGCCAACGGAGTGCCCCTCTTCAAGGAACCCCGGGTGGTTCGGGCCAAACGCACCGAGCTCATGCTCGGGGTCATTCTTGGCCTCATGCTGCTGGGCCTGGCAGTTTTGGCCCGCCGCTGGCAAATTGGCCCACGATCGAACCAGACCGTCCTCAGCCAGATCATGGGCGAAGCGGTCGGTCGCCATTGGGCGTATTACATCGTCTCCCTCACTATCACCATCGTCCTGGCACTGGCGGCGAACACCTCTTTCGGAGGCCTACCGATCCTGGCCAGCCTGTTGGCGCGCGACAACTATCTGCCTCATCTCTTTTCGCTGCGCGGCGATCGGCAGGTCTTCGCCAACGGCATATGGGTGCTGGCGGCCTTGTCCGCCGGACTACTGATCGCCGTCGGGGGGAACACTAACGAGATGATCCCGTTGTTCGCCATCGGCGTCTTCACCGGCTTCACCCTCTGCCAAGCCGGATTGGTCGTCCACTGGTGGCGGACCCGTCCGCCGCGGTGGTCCCAACGCGCTTCGATAAATGGCTTCGGCGCAGTGGTCACCGCGCTGGCCACCATCATCTTCCTCGTATCGAAGTTCGCCCAGGGCGCATGGGTGGTGGTGGTGGCCGTCCCGACGTTCGTTTTCCTCTTCACCCGCATCCATGCGTACTACAAGCGCGCCGGCATTGAGCTCGGTGTGGGTACCGTGCCCGAAAAACCCACCGGCAAGCGAACACTCGTGATTGTTCCGATAACCAGCGTGTCCCGGCTGTCCCGCTACGCCATCTCCGAAGCACTGTCTCTCGGTCAAGAGGTGATGGCGGTCTCCGTCGTGATCGACCAGGGCGACGACGGGCAGGATGCCACACAGACGTTGGAGCAGGAATGGACGCAATGGGACCCCGGCGTACCACTCCGGATCCTTCATACCGAATACTCGTCGGTGGTCGAGCCCATTGTCGCGTTCATCGACGAATTGCGAGGGCGCAGCGACCAACAGATTGTGGTCCTGATCCCCGTCGTCATACCCGACCGTTTCCGTTACCGCATACTGCATAACCAGATCGACCACGTCCTTTCGTCTGCGCTGCGTACCCGTACCGACCTGGTGGTGGCCCGTGTTGCCATGCCGCTGCAGGATCCACGAGACAGCGTTGTGCCGCCAAGCGCCGTTGAGGGCAAGGCAGCTACACGGGACAAGCGCGGCACTACGTACCATGAACCAACGTGATAATGGAACCCTCGGCGCTCATTTGCTGGATTGGACACCCCAATCTGGAGCCTTGGTGAACAGAGGTTGATGGTCCGTGCTTTCAGGAGAGTGCCATTCCTCGACCTCGGTACGTCGGTCTAACGAGTGATGAGCCGTCGCACAGTTGAGTTGACGCTGTCGCATCAGGCATCGAATCCTATGGAAGCCTCGTTGACCCGCGGCAGTGCGAGGGAGTTCACTCCGACCGGGCTCAGCTTTCATGGTCTTAACGCTTCAAATCTGTGGCTTGAGATTCTGACTTATGCCGACGCTCCCAACGATTGATCACCCAGAGGGCGACGATCACCGAAATCGCGGCAGAAGGCGAACGTCACAACGACGGCGATCACATTTCTCACGATCCCCACCGGTCAGCAAGTGCGCCCCTGCTCATGTTGTGACGCTCCTGGATTTCAGTTGCGCCGAGAGGGTAACGGGGATCGACTGCGGCCAGACGCATCGGTGTTCGGCTTCTGGAGCGATCACTTACACATCTAATCGGGAATGGTTGGTGCGTGACCAGCCACGAACAAATTATTAATGACGGGACGGCCTTTGTTGAGATCCTATTGCTTCGGTTGATTTACGTTCCATTTACTCAAGTATGGGAACTATCGACATCCCATCTACATCTGTACCGATCGCAGTAATTTCGGAGACGGGGCCTTATGAAGCGCCACCCGAGCACTCTGGTGGCGGGTTGGCGAAGTACAAGGTTGGGACAGCCATTGGCGGTTGGCTCAAGACGCCAAGAGGAATGCAGTGTGCGGTTGAGGAGGCCAGAGTTGTCGACGTCTCCATCCACCTTCGTGACCGTGCTGTGGGGAGCTTAGGATCCGTAGCGCGGACACCTGACGAAATGCACATGCCGCACTGACCGTCCGCCGCTGGCAATCGCCCCGAAATATCGCTGAGGAGGTGAATACACGTGGTTACCCGACGATCCATACCGGCGCGAGCGGTGCTTCGGCGACCCGCTTTGAGCCCCGCTGACCTCCTTGTTGGCGCCATGCTCTTGGCGTTGCTCTACGCGGCAGTGCGTCTTGGCCGCTCGATGACCGTCAACTTCATTCCGGGGCATTCATCGGAAAGGATCTCGACCAGTCTCAGTGAACTGCCGTACTACGCGGCCCGCTCTTTAACGCGCATGTTCGTTGCTCTCGCGCTCTCAACGGCATTCACGTTCGCCTACGGGACGGCGGCGGCCAGGCTCCAGCGAGCGAGAAAAGTACTCGTACCGATTCTTGACATCCTGCAATCAATCCCGATTCTCGTTTTCTTGCCAGTTGCGCTCACTATCTTCATTAACCTGTTTCCCGGCAGCCAATTTGGTCTCGAAGCGGCTTCGATCTTTGTCATCTTCACATCACAGGCCTGGAACATGACGTTTAGCTTCTATCACTCACTCATCGCACAGCCGGTCGAATTGGACGAGGCCGCTCGTATGTACCGACTGACCAAGTGGCAGCGATTCTGGAAGCTTGACGTGCCCTCCTCGATGATTGGCTTGGTGTGGAACGCCATGATGTCCATGGGCGGCGGGTGGTTCTTTCTCACCGCGTCGGAGGCCGTGACCGTTTTCATACACGGCAAGGGACAGCCAATTGACCTGCCGGGTATTGGCAGCTTCATGGGAGCGGCCGTCCAGGAGGGTTCCTACGGCAAAGTGGTGGTGGCGATTCTGGCCATGGTCGTCTTGGTCGTCGGGACCAACTTCTTCGTCTTTCGTCCGTTGGTGGCCTGGGCCGAGAAGTTCCGGATTGAGACATCCACCTCGTCGGATACACCGCGTTCCACGGTGCTCAACCTGCTACGGCGCTCGTCGATTCCGAAGGTGCTCGGCAAGGTCACCCGCCCGATCGGTCGTGGTCTCGATCGAGTCACCCGTCCGTTCGGTCTGGCCGAGTATCCGTTGGCCGTTGATACTCACCGAAAACGCTTCGGCGACGTCGCATTTTGGGCGTTCGTCGGGGGGATATCGCTGTGGGGTGCCTACGCCGGGCTGGCCTATCTCGGCCGTGTGGTCGGCTTCGGGCGCTTCCCTTACCTGTTCGGGCTGGGCTTTGTCACCTTTTCCCGAGTCGTCGTGCTGATAACCCTTTCGACCCTTATCTGGGTACCGGTCGGGGTCAAGATCGGCATGGATCCGAAACTGGCTCGCTACGCCCAGCCTGTGGTCCAGGTGCTAGCCAGCTTTCCCGCCATCTTGCTCTTTCCTCTCATCACATTGGTATTCATCGACCTGCACATCTCGCTCAACATTGGAGCGATCTTGTTGATGATGCTAGGAGCGCAGTGGTACATCCTCTTCAATGTCATCGCCGGGGCTAGTTCTATTCCCAACGACTTACGAGAGATGGCCACAAACATGCATCTGACCCGACGCCTTCGATGGCGGCGTGTCATACTGCCGGCCATCTTCCCCTACTACGTGACCGGTGGGATCACCGCGGCCGGCGGGGCCTGGAACGCTTCGATCGTGGCCGAGATAGTGACCTGGCATCGCACGACACTGCACTCAGTCGGGTTGGGCCACTACATCGCCGTCAAGTCGACGGAGGGAAAGTTCGCCTTCCTACTTGGTGCCGGCGTGGTTATGAGCATTTTTGTCGTCGTGGTCAACCGAATCTTCTGGCGTCGGCTGTACCGCCTGGCCGAAAGCAGGTACTCGTTGTGACATCAATCGCACCATCCGCGGCCGACCGGTCACCGATCCCTGAGGGTTCTTCGATCATCGAAGTGTCTCATGTGACCAAGACCTTCACCTCACCCGACGGCAGCCCTCTACCGGTACTCGACGACATCTCCTTATCCCTACACGAAGGGGAGATCGTGGCCCTGCTCGGACGGTCGGGCTCAGGGAAGAGCACGTTGCTTCGCTGTATCGCCGGCCTTATCGCCCCTACCTCGGGCGAAGTGAGCTATCGGGGCACGCCGCTTAACGGCGCTAATCCGGGCGTCTCCATGGTCTTCCAGAGCTTTGCCCTTCTGCCGTGGCTGACTGTGGCCCAGAATGTCGAGCTCGGGTTAGAGGCCCAGGGCGTAGGAGCGGCTGAACGCAAGGAACGGGCAGAAGCCGCCATCGATCGCATCGGATTGGACGGTTTCGAGTCCGCTTTCCCCAAAGAGCTATCCGGGGGAATGCGCCAACGGGTGGGCTTCGCCCGCGCCTTGGTGGTCGAACCCGACGCACTGCTCATGGACGAGCCCTTTTCTGCGCTGGACGTGCTTACCGCCTTGAACCTGCGAGCGGAGCTCTTACGACTTTGGAAGGAGCCTGATTTTCCGACCAAGGCCATGCTCATCGTGACCCACAATATTGAAGAGGCGGTCGTGTTGGCCGACCGAATCTTCGTGCTTGGATCGAACCCAGGACGTATCCGCTCGGAGATCACCTGCATCTTTCCCCAACCTCGCAATCGGCACGATGAGGCCTTCGGGGCATTGGTGGATGAAATCTACGGAATCATGACTGAGAGCTCGACCGGGGTGCCGGCGCACATCTGGACTACAGCCTCGCCCGGAGAAGGTTCCCCGACGGAGGTGCCCTTACCCGAGGCGACCGTGGGTGGGATGTCGGGTCTATTGGAGATCCTCGAGGCGCGAGGAGGTCGAGATGATCTACCCAAGCTGGCCCATGATCTCACCTTCGAGGTGGACGCCCTCCTCCCACTGGTTGACGCCGCTCAACTTCTCGGTCTGGCGACGGTTGCCGATGCCGACATGGAGATCACCAATGAGGGCCGCGGTTTCGTCGCCGCTGACATCCAGCGCTCTAAGGATATCTTCGCTCGCCAGGCGGAAGAACGGGCACCCCTCGTACGCGCCATCTGTCGGAGTCTTCGTTCGACCAAGGACGGCACGCTTGGTGAAGGATTCTTCGTCGATCTGCTCCGTCGTGGTTTCTCCGAAGAAGAGGTACGACGACAACTTGACATTGCCATTCAATGGGGCCGCTACGGGGAGCTGTTCGACTTCGACGCCAACACCGGACAGCTGACGCTCGAACCGCGGCGCGCGTCCGCGGAGTTGCAAAGGGAAGTCGACTCGTGAACGAGGAGAGCGTTCGGGGGTGCTGAACGCCCTCGCGCAGCAGGACATCACCGTGCGTGAATCATGCCCTGGCACGCGTCATCGGGTGGATGAGAGCCGAATAAAAGATACGACCATTGATTTGTTGGACTGCGGAATGGGTGAGAGGCGTTGCGTCTGAAGCCTCGCCGAGCGTCTTGAATGCGAACGGCTTCCCAATCTTCGGGCGCAATACGATTGTGGAGCGACGGCCCATCTTTTCGGATGAGACGACCCCTTCTGCCGACTGAAGTTCAGAATATGCCCATGACCGCGTACGGATCAACGTTCTCGTGGTAATCCGGTCCGGTTCAAGGATCAACACAAATGAGATACCAGATCGAATGGTGGTGGTGAGTACAAGAGATGCCATCACGGCCAAGAGCCCTTTGCTGGCTCCACTATGAATGTGAACGATGCCTATAAGCAACAACCAAAAAATCTCACCGCAAAGACAATCGAGATGGTTCGAGCTCTGCCATAGACATAGCGCATTGTTGATGAACCTTCGATAACGCAGCGACCAGGCATTCTGCATTGTTCGGGCCCATAGGGCGATCCGAGCAGGGTCTCATCACCAGTCGCCTTTTGGATGCGAGGTCCGAGGCCCACTGTCGTTCCTTGGTACAGATCTGATTCTGCCCGGGCTGTAAATCCCATTGTGGAGCGGAGTTGGCGCAGCCAGCACCGGCAATATGCTGAGGCGGAGAACGCGATCTCGTACGCCCCGACCGGAAAGACGACTGACGCCGCGAAGTCGACGGGTCCCAAGCACTATGGCGTCACATGTCCCGTACAACGATTCCTCGACGATTCGAAGTGGAACTTGGTCCTCGGGAAAAGAACATGCTCGACCTTCCGCACCGACGCCGACCAGGCGCAACGAGAACACCGCTTCCTCTACGAGGGAATCTGCTTCGGCCGGAGTCTCGAGTGGCGGAACCCTCGCCAGCCCTGAGAGTTCACGCACATGGAGGACCCGTACGTCGGCAGAAGTCAACGAGGCCAGTTCTGCTGTGAATTTCAGGGCGGTCTGCCCTGATTCATATTGGTCGATTGCTAGCAGTAGGCGATCCCACATCACCGCACCTCCATCATCATTCATTGTGATCGATGAAGGCATCAATAGGCTGTAAACATTCTCTTCTTTCCACATAAAAGAATATGAACCAGCTCCGTTAGGCTGGCTGTATGCTCCCGGAAATGATCGTCCAAAGCGCCGAACAATTTGGGAGATCCTCGCCGACACCTGCTTGGTGGGAGTTGCAACTATTCCGGCATGTCATGGATTGCAGCGGTGGTTTCGCCCTGATCACGCCTCGCGATGATGTGCACATCGATGCCGGCAGGCGCAGCCAACATGGATATCTTCCTGACTATTGAGCCCCCACTCTTCAGCTCCTGCCAACGGCTTCGTGCACTTGAGCCACACGACGATCTGGGTGATCTGATGCGTGCGAGCGAACTCAAAGAGGGCTTGTGTGGAATCTTCGGCTTGGATCTCGTTCCAGTGAGCGCCGACATCGGTGGTCCGCTGCCGTAGCCTCTCCAATTGCTTTTCGTCCCCCCGTTGTTGCCTTCGCCGGAGATGATGTGCAAGACGTGAAGCTCCGCCTTGATCCGTGTTGCCATTCGGGAGGCCCCTTCGGACAATGGCATTGGTGCCCGGTGCTGCTGTCACGCCAACAAGGATGCGCTCACTGGTCTCCCAAAGGACTCCTGTGTGGTGTGCATTGAGATGTTCGAGGAGCTCTTCTTCGGTCTCATCGGCAAGGAAGCGGAGGGCAAGCTCTCGTAGGGCCATCAGATTGTCTTCCCGGAAAAAAATCTAAGGGCTTGGGGGACTTTCTCGGGTGGATAGATATTGCCGTGCAGCATTCGGCGACGGAGCTGTTCGGGGGACGAGTCGACAAGTTCGATTTGGTCTGCTTTGCGAAGGACCCAATCAGGAACCCGTTCATTTATTGGGACCCCGGTGATCTGCTCCACCGCGTCGTCGATGCTTTCGAGGTGCTGAATATTAACGGTGGTGATGGCGTCGATTCCCTTGCCAGCGTTTCGGGTTGTGACTCGATCCAGGGACGTTCGTGTGGGCGAGCTCGTCAACGAGTGCCACCTTGGGGCGACGTTGGAGGAGAGCGGCGAGATCCATCTCCTCAAAGGCCGTTCCCCTGTACTCGACAATCCGGCGTGGAATTACTTCGAGATCCGCGCACAGCCCCTCGGTATGCGGCCTCGTATGACACTCCAGGAGCCCAATGACGACATCAGATCCCCGCTGGCTTCGCCGGTGGCCCTCGTTGAGCATGGCGTAGGTCTTCCCGACTCCCGCCGCGGCGCCCAGGTATATACGGAAGTGGCCGGCCGCTTCGACCCCGTCGGCATCATTCTCAAGCACCGCGGACTCGGTGTTCACCAGCATTGGGGAGTGTCCCGTAGCGGTCATTGAACCTGCCTACTTGGCAGTGGGCACAAGAACCGGTGGCGCTCCTCCTTTAAACAGGAAGCGATTACCGAGGTATAACGCTCGCAGCAGACGAATCCGTATCATCAAGTCCAGACCTTATTCTACGCTGGAGTCTGCCCGCCGTTCCCTTCTGTGCCTAGAGCGCCCAAGACCATGCTGCGATGACGGATGCGTATTTCTTCGAGGTCGTTTTCCTCAGGAACGGACTCCTCGGCCTTACGGAGAATCATTTCCGCCTGACGCGTCAGGACGTGTCGCTGTTCAAGGCTGACAGTGCTAGAGGCAACTGAACTGAGGGCGTCTAGCATCCGAATTATCACTGCGGGCATGCCAGCGGAAGACTGACGGATCTTGTCGAAGGAGCGGTTGACCATACGGGCATAGGAGGGATCGGTTTCGATGAGCCGCACCCTCCCGAATCGATCCCGGTAGATGCCTTCGGTCAGTGGTCGATTCGAAACCTGGCTGAGCCCGGCCGACAGCCAATCGATGCACGTGAGGGCCGTAAACGTATCGTTAACAGCAGGGGAAAGAGCACGGATGGCGATTTCAACAAGCTGATCGATGGCGAATACGGGATCTTGCATGAGGGTCCGATGGGGACCGCTCACGTGTGCCTTGGAGAGCGCCAATGCGACTAGTCCCCCCCGCCTCCGGGCCAGACGGTGGCCAATGGCTGTCCCTTCGCGATGAAATGGCCGGGCCGATGAACGAGGCGGATCACCGAATCGGTCCGAACGGCGATCTCGACCAGCTGGGCATATCCGACGAACTGCAAATAGCCGCTGGTACTGGAAGGAACTGCAACCCCTCGCTCGTCAAGGAGTTGCGACAATTCTGCTATGGACCGACCGATCCCCTTTCCCGTGAGCGCTTCCCCGTCGGGATTCGGCAAGGGGTATTCAGCATCAATAGCCCGTGTGAGATCTCGCGCGATCCCTGCGATCACCTCGGGCAGCTGAATTGACTTGGCGATGTGGTGGATGAAGTAAATAAGGACGCCCAAATCGACCAGAAGGAACGCCTCGGCGACCGTGATCGAAAGGTGAGGCACGAAATCGCCGGACATGAAGCCAAGCGCGAGTACGGAGTAGACAAATGTACCGACAAAGACCCCAAGCGTCAGCTGGTTTCCCCAATCTCGGACGAAATTCCGCATCATCCTGGGTCCGAACTGCTGCGATGCGAGAGTGAGGGCCAAGATGGTGATGGAGAACACCACGCCGATAACGGTGATGACCGCGGCTGCAATGGCGATGAGGACCTGACGGCCAGCATCAGCACTTCCGGTTCGGATCCAAAAGGGCAGAGTGAGTCGGTGATCATATGCCGCTAAGTCGATGCGAAAGGTCACCAAAAAAAGAAGGGTGGCAACCACGACAAGAACGGTTGGAACCAACCAAAAGGTGGTGCGCAGCGCTTCCCAACGCCAGCTGGGGAGTTCCGTTTGCTCGTCGCGGACACCACGGACTGCCACATATGCCGAGTCAGTTTCGTTCATTGACGATCTCTGATCCACTCTACGCAATTCCCCGTGCGAGCACTCTGAACGGTACCGGGGGCGGATCGAACTGCGGAAGTCCTATGCGACGTCGTCAGACCATCTGTCGCCATCATCTGGTTTGACCAAGCAGCCGCATCAATGCGCGACTGTACTAGCCGGATCGCCACACAGACGGCGCTCATCGTCGCTTCATGCCCACGTGATCGGCATCAATCCATCCACAACGTTCGGCGGATTTACGGAGGAGCGGTACAAAGTCAGGCGGCGGCGAGAAGGTAGGTTGAGATGGTGGAGTTTTCATTACGTAAGCATGTCAGTGTCTTCCTAGGCTTGTTCTTATCGGGATTCACAACCTGTGTGGTATTCGCCTCTCTTGGCGCTACAGCATGGGCTGGAGTCGTGACAACGGACTCGGTGATCAGGAGCGCCAAATTGGCCATAGGCAAGCAGGCGAGCGCACACGTCGTATTCGTCGCCCATTCGAGCTCTCCCGTGAAAACGGAAAAAATCGTTGCGGACGTGGGACGCGTCAGCGGCACCGAGTCCCTTGTTGAAGGCAAGGCGGCTCTGGCCATCAGACTCTCGTCCACCGATGCATATGTCAGCGGTAACAGCTCTGGGCTCACCACGCTCTTCGGCATGAGCTCTACGGACGCAAAGAAGGTTGGCACGGAATGGGAGTCCTGGAGAGCTGGCACGAGCCAGTACGCCAATCTCAAATCGGATCTCACCATGTCCTCAGTCGTCGCTCTGCTTCCGAAAGCGAAGGGAACGAAGCTGTCCACCGTTGTTGACGGGACAATCACATATCACGTGCTGAAGTGGACGATTCCGGCCACAACGTCGCTACCCAAAGTGACAAACAGCCTCACCATTTCGACAGGGGCGATAACTCTGCCGGTCACGGAGACGGGGATCGTCTCGGGCGGAACCAAAGTGACGACAACACTTTCACAGTGGGGCGAGCCGGTCGTCATAGGCATCCCACCGCTTACCGACACGATCCCCTCCTCCAAAATTACGAGTTGACCATTGACTCGGCTCCTTGCTCCGTCAACCGTTCTCGCCTTGGCCGCGCACGACAGTCGTGTCAACACTGTGACCTCTAATCGAACGACTATCGAGGTCCGGTTCCCGTAGCCATGTCAGCACCTATTGTGGTGCGTCGCTTCACCGTAGTTGCTCCCGACGTTTACCGCGGATGTGCAAGTGGGACAGGGTGGATACAAAAAGGAGACAGTCAGTCAGCGGAACGGTGAGCACCGAAACACCATCGTTCACAACTTTTTGATGCGAATGGCCCGTCAATTGATATCGGTTAAATGAGGCATCGTGCACACTTGACTCCATGGCTGACTTCCTCGCCGTTCTCGGCATCGTGGGCTTCATCGTGGTGATGCTCGGCCTCATCTGGGCTCTGGACCGGGTATGACCTGGGTCCAGGGCGTCCTTCTCGCCATATCGATCGTGATGTTCTTCTATCTGGGTTTCGCCATGTTCAAGCCCGAGAAGTTCTGATATGGGCTTCACCTGGACCATCATCGTCCTGGTCATTGCCCTCGGCCTGACCTGGCGCTATCTCGGATCGTACATGGCGGCCGTCTTCGACGGCCGGGTGCACTACCTGGCCTGGGCTGAGCGCCCGGTCTACCGGGCGCTGGGGACCAGCCCCGAGCATGAGCAGACCTGGAAGCGCTACGCCGGCTCATTGGTGATCTTCTCCTCGGTGTTCCTCGGCGTCGGCTATCTGCTGATGAGGATTCAAGGGTCGCTTCCCCTCAACCCTCAGCATCTGGGGGCCGTCTCCCCGGCGCTCAGCTTCAACACCGCTGCCTCGTTTTTGACCAACACGAACTGGCAGAACTACGGCGGCGAGACGACCATGTCGTACTTCTCCCAGATCGGCGTGCTCACGGTGCAGCAGTTCGTGAGCGCGGCCGTCGGGATCGCCGTGGCCATCGCCATGACGCGGGGCTTCGCTCGCCGGAACTCTCCCACCATCGGCAACTTCTGGGTGGATATCACCCGTTGCCTGCTCTACATCCTCCTCCCGATCGCCTTCGTCGCCGGCATCGTGATCGTCGGCCAGGGCGCGGTGCAGACCCTGGCTGGAACCGTGACCATCCACGACTCTTTGAACGGCGTCACTCAGACCATCGCCCGTGGCCCGGCGGGATTTATGGGCTCCATCATGCAGCTGGGAACCAACGGCGGCGGGTTCTTCAACGTCGATCTGGCCCACCCCTTTGAGAACCCAACAGCGTTCACCAACCTGCTCTACATCTGGCTCACCCTGTCCATCCCGTTCGCGCTCACCTACACCTTCGGCAAGATGGTGGGGAGTATCCGCCACGGCGCCGCTCTGCTGGCGGCCATGGTGATCATTTTCGCATCATGGGTGACCTTCACCAGCTATTGCCGAGCACCAGGGCAACCCGGCGGTCGCGGCCGCAGGCGTGACCCAGACCGCCACCGGCAACACCGAGGGCAAGGAGGTGCGCTTCGGCGACACCAGCAGCGCCCTGTTCAACGTGTCTATGACTCAGACCTCCGATGGTGCCGTCGACAGTGCAACCGATTCGTACAACCCGATGGGCGGCTTCGGCCCGATGACGGGCATGATGCTCGGTGAGGTGACTCCGGGAGGTACCGGCAGCGGTCTCTACACCATCCTCATCTACGCCATCATCGCCGTGTTCATCGGGGGCCTGATGATCGGGCGAACGCCGGAGTACCTGGGGAAGAAGATCCAGGCCAAGGAGATCAAACTCGCGGGGCTCGGGGCCCTGGTCATGCCGCTCATCGTGCTCGTCCTCACCGCCATTGCCGTGTCGATCCACGCCGGGCGGGCCGGTCCGCTCAACGCCGGGCCGCACGGGTTCAGCGAGATCCTCTACGGGCTCACCTCTCAAGCCAACAACAACGGCTCGGCCATGGCCGGCCTGACCGGCAACACCACCTTCTACAACGTCATCGGCGCCATCGACATGCTGATCGGCCGGTTCGGCATCATGATCCCGGCCCTGGCCCTCGGTGGTGTGCTGGCGGCCAAGAACGTGGTCCCGGCCTCGCTGGGCACCTTCCGCACCGACAACGCCATGTTCGTCGGCCTCACCATCGGTGTGATCATCATCATCGGTGGCCTCACCTTCTTCCCCGCCGTATCGCTCGGCCCCATCGTCGAGCAGCTCTCTCACGGAAAGTTCTTCTAATGACCATGACGACCACCCAACCGGGCCAACCTGGGTCAGGGACCACTGCCCATGGCGTGGCCGAGGCCCGCAGCCTCTTCGACCGCGAGATCCTCCGCCAAGCCTCGATCGATTCGATCACCAAGCTGAACCCGGCGGTCCAGATCCGCAATCCCGTCATGTTCGTGGTGCTCGTGGGCTCGATCATCACCTTGATCGAGGCCATCGCCCATCCCGGGAAATTCACCTGGTTCATCACCATCTGGCTCTTTTTGACGGTCATCTTCGCCAACTTCGCCGAAGCCATGGCCGAAGGGCGGGGCAAGGCACAGGCCGAAACGCTGCGCAAGATGCGCTCGGAGACCGAGGCCCGGCGCCTGAAGGCCGACGGGACAGAGGAACTGGTGCCGGCGGCCGAGCTGGCCATGGGTGACCTCGTCGTCTGCGAGGCCAACGACCTCATCCCCTCCGACGGTGAGATCGTCGAGGGCATCGCCTCGGTCGACGAATCGGCGATCACCGGCGAGTCGGCCCCGGTCATCCGCGAGTCGGGAGGCGACCGCTCGGCCGTCACCGGCGGCACCAAGGTCCTGTCCGACCGGATCGTGGTCCGCATCACGGCTGAGCGCGGCCACACCTTCCTCGACCGCATGATCACCTTGGTCGAGGGGGCCAACCGGCAGAAGACCCCCAATGAGATCGCGCTGACGATCCTGTTGGCCGTGCTCACCATCATCTTCATCCCGGTGGTCGTCTCCCTCCAGACGTTCGGTCACTACTCGGGGGCGACGGTCTCGGTGGTGGTCCTGGTCTCGCTCGCTGGTGTGCCTGATCCCGACCACCATCGGGGCCCTGCTCTCGGCCATCGGGATCGCCGGCATGGACCGGCTGGTCCAGAAGAACGTCCTCGCCATGAGCGGCCGGGCGGTCGAAGCAGCCGGCGACGTGCAGACGCTGCTGCTGGACAAGACCGGCACGATCACCATGGGCAACCGGATGGCGTCCGAGTTCTATCCGGCCGGTGGCCACTCCGAACGGGAGGTCGCCGACGCAGCCCAGCTGGCCTCGCTGGCCGACGAGACGCCCGAGGGCCGTTCCATCGTCGTGCTGGCCAAGGAGCGCTTCGACATCCGGGAGCGCCATCTCGAAGGTGGCCGCACGTCTTCGTGCCGTTCTCGGCCACGACCCGGATGTCCGGGCTCGACTTCGAGGGTCGCCAGATCCGCAAGGGGGCCGCCGAGTCGGTGAAGCAGTGGGTCGCCGAGCAGGGGGGCACCGTGCCCGCCGGTCTCGACGACATCGTCGAGCGGATCTCGCGTGCGGGGTCCACGCCACTGGTCGTGGCCGATGGCCCGGAGATCCTCGGGGTCATCGAGCTCAAGGACGTGGTCAAGCAGGGGATCAAGGAGAAGTTCGCCGAGATGCGCTCGATGGGCATCCGCACCGTGATGATCACCGGTGACAACCCCCTCACCGCGGCGGCCATCGCCAAGGAGGCCGGCGTCGACGACTTCCTGGCCGAGGCCACGCCCGAGGCCAAGCTGGCCCTCATCCGGTCCGAGCAGGAGGGCGGGAAGCTGGTCGCCATGACCGGCGACGGGACCAACGACGCCCCCGCCCTGGCCCAGGCCGACGTCGGAGTGGCCATGAACACGGGGACCACGGCGGCCAAGGAAGCCGGCAACATGGTCGACCTCGACTCCAACCCGACCAAGCTGATCGACGTGGTCGAGATCGGCAAGCAGCTCCTCATCACCCGGGGCTCGCTCACCACCTTCTCCATCGCCAACGACGTGGCCAAGTACTTCGCCATCATCCCCGCCCTCTTCGTGGTGACCTACCCCCAGCTCAGGGCCCTTGAACATCATGCACCTGCACAACCCCCAGAGCGCGGTGCTGTCGGCCGTCATCTTCAATGCCCTGGTGATCGTGGCGCTGATCCCGCTGGCCCTGCGGGGAGTCAAGTTCCGCGCCGCCGGCTCTGCGGCCATTTTGCGCCGCAACGTCTGGATCTACGGCGTGGGCGGGGTCATCGTCCCCTTCATCTTCATCAAGCTCATCGATCTCATCCTCGTCGCGCTGCACGCCTACTGATGGAGACCCTCTGATGCTCGCCCACCTCCGCCGATCGGTCATCCTGGTCATTATCGTCACGGTCTTCTTCGGGTTCGTGTACGCCTACGCCGGCACCGGCGTCTCCCAGCTTCTCTTCAAGCACCAGGCCGACGGGTCGATCACCGCCAACGGATCGACACTCATCGGCCAGAACTGGTCGGACACGAAGTGCCCGGGGCACCCCCTCGGCAGCTGCGTCTTCCAGGGTCGCCCCGACGATCTTGGGCCTTACGCGGACACCAACAAGAAGACACCGAGTCCGGTCGGGCACCCCGGCGATGACCCCCTGGTGGCCAACGGCGCCGCCGGAGGATCAGGGGCCACCAACCTGGGGCCGCGCTCGGCAGAACTGTTGGCGTACACCAAGATGCTCGTGGCCTACTGGCACGCGCGCGGTGTCGACCCGACACCCGACCTCGTCACCACCTCGGGTAGCGGCCTCGACCCCGACATCAGCCAGCAGGACGCCCTGGTCCAGATCCCGATGGTGTCCAAGGCCACCGGGCTCTCCGCCTCGGTGCTCACGCACCTGATCAACCAGGAGACGCAAGGTGCCGAGCTCGGCTTCCTGGGCTCCTCGTACATCGACGTGCTCCAGCTCAATGAGGCGCTGGCCAAGCTGGAAAAATGAGCACCACCGCCATCTCGGCGGTGGTGCCCCGCAGACGCACCATGCTGGCGGGACAAGTCGTCGCGGTCGCGGCCCATGTTCGTCCCTGGGTACGGTTCAATGTCGAGTTGTGTGACGGGACAGGCACGATCACCCTCCGCTTCATGGGCCGAGCCGAGATTCCAGGCATGGTTCCTGGGTGTCGTCTGCGTGTCGAAGGAACGCCGTGGATGGAAGGTGGCACCCTGATCATGCTCAATCCGCTCTACGAGTTCGTGATCTTGGGCAAACCCGTGGAGACCCAGTGATGAACGTCGTGCTGCTGGATCTCGATCAAGGCTCGCGACGAATCGAAGCGGCCGCACTGCGCTACGGGGGATACGAAGTTTCGACCGCGCACACTGTCGAACAGGCCATCACACATGTGCGGACTCACCGAACCGATGCGGTGCTCGTCGATCCTGCTCAACTTGATATCGGACAGCTGATGGGAGAGCTGAGAGCCCGGACCGAGTTGCCGATCATCGTGGTCTCAGAGGGTGAGGGCGACGTGAATCTAGTGTCTGCACTCGACGCCGGCGCCGACGACTACATCTCCAAGCCGTTTGTCGTAGAGGTGCTTTTGGCTCGGATGCGAGCTGCGCTTCGTCGGGTGCGCAGAGTGGAAGTACCAGCCGCCGCCATCGTGACCGAGGATTTCACTATTGACATTGCGGCACGGAGAGCCTTTCACTCCGACGGTTCTGAGATCTATCTCACTGGCGTCGAATTTCGAATGGTCGAGATTCTCCTTCGCCACCCGGGTCACGTTGTCTCGCGCGAGCAGATTCTTGAGGAGATCTGGGGAGCCACGGGGGCTCCATCAGCCCGCACTACCTACGGGTGTTCGTCAACAGGGTCCGCCAGAAACTTGAACCCGATCCCGCCCATCCCCGTTACTTGCACACCGCCACCGGTCTTGGGCTCGTGTTCAAATTGGAGCACGGCGAATCCCAGATGCCTGAGAACACATCACCACAATGACTACCGAGCTGAGGTCATTTCGGCGGTTGCAATCAGTGCAGGTTGAACTTCGTACCGCAACGTAATTGGAGGAACCATGAATACAGCGCTCATCAGCCCGAGTTTTCCGACCGTCTTGCTTTACGCCGCATCATTCATTTTGGTGATGTGGGCCGTCGTCGACGTAGCCAGGCGTCCCTCTAGTGACTTGCCACCTCGGCGAAAAGCTGCATGGATCATCGGTTCGGTCATCGGCTGGTTGCTCTTCGGAATCGTTGGTGCGGTCGTTGCCATTCTGTACTTGGTAGGGCCCCGCCGCCGGATGAAATTCTCAGCGTTGGTGAGAGACTCGTAGCTCCGGAACCCGTTGTCAGATCGCTTCGGCGAGCGGAGGAGGCTGATTCGCTCGCAGCAGCTGCAACCTCGAAACGGTCACATCGCTCGGTTCCGCCAGGGCCGGCGCCTCCGCCCCGCTCCGATGGGCGGCCAGGGTTCCTTGAGTAGTCGGTTGGAGATGCAGAGAAATTCCATGCTTGGGGCCCGCCGCGATTTGGATTGCGCAGTCGCACCAAGCGCTAGTCAGCGGACCGTGCATGGGGCACTGGTACGGGTTGATAGTGGCGCGATTGAGGCGGTGGGGCAGGCCCTATACCAAGAGGCTGCGAGTGATCCACATGAGTGGCGTGCGACTCGTGAACGAGGGTGGTCTGGTAATGGCAATTCAGCGGGACGGAGTTCGCCAGACCTTGGCGGAAATAGATCGGCCCATTTAGACGGAAGACTCTGTGAAGCAGGTGAAGTGAGGCGTCAGCGCCTACTCTCCATTGGCGCCGCAGCGGAGTACCTCGGCGTGTCCCGAGCGACCGTCGAACGCCTCGTCTTTCGGGGCGAGCTACCGATGGTCAAAGTTGGTGGCTCCACCCGCTATCGGCGGCTTCACCAGGGCCAACCGGCCACGAGGTCGAGAGGCCCTTCACTCGGCCCGTAATTCTTCCGCCGGAAGGTGCGAAAGCGCGACGCGTCCCGGCCACAGTGCCAATACGTTCGCGGCAATAACGGTCGCCGGAATGAGGATCAGGGCCGCGACCAAGGCCAGCGGCGGGATCTCCGAGAGAGGAACCCGTTCCGCGATGGCTCGCCAGCCCAAGCGTCCCACCGCACTTCCGAGTGGGATTCCGACCACGAGCCCGAAGAGGCCAATTGCCGTACCCTGCGAACTGAGGACCGTCCGGATATTGCCCCGGGTCATGCCGAGGGCGCGCAGCACGGCGAACTCAAGACTTCGACGGCGGGCACAGCTCAAGAGAACCGAGCCCAAGGCGGTGATCGCAATCAACCCGAGGAACGCGGCCAGCACCTCGGGCAGGGTGTGCACATTCCGCAGATTTTCCAACTCGTCGGGGACATTCGAAGGCTCGATGTCAGTGGCAAGTGGCCCCAGTTCGGATTGTAGATGTTCAATCCCGTTGTTCGAGGAGGTGCCCGGTGCGAACCGCACCGCCACCGCTCGTCCGTCGGTGATAGACCCCGCTGGGCCGATCGTCGGGACGAGGGCATCGAACTGTCCGGGTGCCAACCAGAGGCCTTCGTCGAATTCGGAGTGCACATCGCTAGGGAAGAGTGCCTCGCCCACGATCTTGACCCGCGTGTGTGACGTACCCACCGAGACGGTGTCGCCGATGCCAACGTGGAGGTCCTTGGCGGTGGCCGGGCCGATGGCCGCTTCACCTCGCCCCCTCGGGGCGCGTCCGGAGATCAAGGTGAATGTGATGGGCGTGGTGGACGCTCCGGCGATGGGACGCACCGAGAATACAGGTACTCCGACACTTCCCACATTGATTACATCGCGGTCGACGACGGCGGTGGCCCGAACGCCTTTTGCGTCCGTCACGCGGCGCGCCAGATCGAGCGAGATATTGCGCCCGGTCTGCGCACGATTGGCGGGTGTCACGCTGGCGTCCCAGGTGACGCCGGCGAGTTCGGGATGATGCAACGCGTTGGTGATGCCGCGGTCAATGGTGAGGCTGGCTACAACTCCCGTGACCGCCACCACCGCGGCCAACAGAGCCGGGACCACGGGTATGCGACGTCGGCCTCGGCCGGTCTCAAAGGCCATCGTGGTCCCCAAGCCGATGGCGACCGGCGCCAATCGACGTATGGCTTCGGGTGACTTTGCCGGGCCGAGTCGCCGCAGGCGTCCATCGCGAGAACCTCGCCCGATGAGTACCGATGCGAGGAGCACCAGCACGACGACGAGTGACATGCCCGGCCCGATGATGGTCCAATCCACGTGGTAGCCCACGTCGGGGTCGATAAGCCGGCCGAGTCCAACCGGAAAACGAGCCGAGGCCACGAGGGCCACCCCGAAGGCGACTGGTGCCGCGATCACGGCCGGGATGAGGTGGGAGAGACCGGTGGCCAATCCGAGGTGGTCTCGGGACATGCCCAAGGCGCGCAAGGTCCCCGCGTCGTCGGCGATCGTCGAGGCGGAGCGCCCCAAGACTTGGGCTACCAGAATGCCGCCACCGAGGAGGATGGCGGCAGCGAGGAGCAGCAACGCGGTCGTCTCGACGTCCAACGTCGTATTCACCCGTCGTGCCGTCGCATGGGCATCGAGCACCGGCGCCCCGCGGGCGACGAGCGAGTTCACGTCGTGTCGCAACTTTCCCATATCGGCTTCCCCGTGCCGGAGCACGATGTCGGCATTCTCGGCCACGCTTATGCGGGATCCGTAACGGGCCATGAAGCCAGGTGACACCAGTACCTGTCCGTCTGACACGAAGACGAACTGCGGCACCTCTTTTACCACCCCCACGACGTGCATCGTGACCGTGGGCCCAAGGGGCGCACCGGTTTCGTCGACCTGCTTCGAGTTGTAGAACCGGTACGTGAAGGTGCCCCCAACTGGCGGAACCTGATTGCCGTTGTTCTCGTCGACCACCACCTCGTTGGGCGAGTGAGGATTGAACATCCTTCCCTTCACCACGACGGGCCTGTCAACCTTGCCCAGGTACGTGCCGTCAGCCGAACCGAAGATGACGGCGGGCTCATGGCCGTTATAGATGCCGAACAAGAGGTCCCAGACGGCCACCGTTTTCACCTCGGGACGGGCCCTGAGGCGATCCCAGTGCGGATGAGCCACGCCGACTTGGCTGGGGAAGGCGATGGCATCGGCTGCGTTGGTCTGCACGCGCAGGCGTTCGAGCGCAGTGTCCGTCCGACGGGCGCCCGCCCATGCCGAAAGTGCGAATCCGACCGTGAGGCCGATCAAGACCCCAAGAAGGACGAGTGACCGCCAGCGCCTCCGAATGTCTCGCCGCGCCCAAAATGCCGCGGCCTTTGCGCCGCTTCCCGCCACCATCAGCAAACGGTAGGCGCAAACACTCCTGACCGAAAGGGGGTTATCTCGTGTCAGGGGGTAGTGGTGGCACCAATGGCGCGGCGCGCTATGCCATTAGCTATGGGGAGTTGTCAGAAACCGAATTCCTCACTTCCTGAGTGACCGGAATGAGAGGCCGATCGTCAAGAGGTGACGCTCACAGCGGGAAAAGAGATCCGTCCTCCAGGTCTGTGGTGCCGTGGCGCTCGACATATACGACGAGTGGGCGTCAGCCGAACTTCTCAGAAGCTATTGCAGATCTTTACCTCCCGCTCGATGACAATGACGCGACATGCGGAGGGCTCGTGCCCACTGAGTGATCGCCACCGGGCTCCCTGCCTCAATCCCCACCACATCGTGGGACGTGCCTGCTGGCGAGAGTCGGAACCTGAAGGGAACCTGAGTCTCTGCATCGTTCGACGGGTTGGTGTTGCTACTACTATGCCTCTTCGGCTGGTTAACCCCCTTGTGTGACAACGACGCTTTCACCACACTGCGAAGGGGAGGTCGTGTTGGCCGTCGTCAGAATGCTTTTCTCTACAGAGGCTCGCCAACGGTGGAGGTCGTGGTTGTTGCTGGCTGTGCTGGTCGCCCTGACCACCGGTCTCGTCCTGGCCGGGGTCAGCGCGGGCCGTCGGACCGCAGCTGCATTCCCCCGGTTCGTTGCGACCTACGGTTACGATGCCGTCACCTACAGCAACAAGCCGTTGCCTAAGATTGCTCGACTGCCCGAAGTCACGTCAATAACGGCGCTCAGCGCTCCCGCGACTGCTGTTCCCTCCTGCGCGTGTTCTCACCCGCTCAGCCAGGAGGAGTTCAATCTGTACGTCGCGCCGACGAAAAGCTTGACGCAGTTCGCCAATCTGGTGGCGGGCAAGATGCCGGATCCATCGGATCCCCACCAGATCCTGGCGTCGTTCGACCTGCAGGACTACGGCGTCCACGTCGGGTCGGTGCTGCGGGTGTCCTTCTACGCACCCTCGCAGCGGGCCACATACGGGAACGGCCACATAACCCCGCGTGGACCGACGCTCGACCTCCGTGTGGTCGGAATCGAAGCGTCTGAAGGCGAGTTCCCGAGCGATAATGGCTCGCCGGAAAAAGATCTCTACGCAACGGCGGCCCTAGGGCGGGCGCTCTCGGGCAAGACGATCGCCTTCTCGATCTACTACGTGCGACTTGTCCACGGTGCGGACGACCTCCCGAAATTCGAGACGGACACGCAGGCTCTCGGAGCGTTGGGAAGTGCAGACCAAGTTACGCCCGCCACTTCGGTAGCTTCGTCGATTCATCCTCAGGCAGTTGGTTGGTGGATCCTGGCGGCGCTCTCCGCCTTGGTCGGCCTGGTCGTCTTGGCTCAGGCGCTGGCACGGCAGTCACTTGTCGAGTCGGAGACGCATGGCGTACTGCGGGCGCTGGGTCTGGCGCAACGTCAGATAGTCCTCTTGGGTGTGACCAGGACGCTGGCAATCGGCATTGTCGGCCTATTCGGTGGCGTCGCGTTGAGCTTTCTCCTGTCCCCGCTCACTCCGGTGGGGGAAGCTCGGTTGGCCGAGCCCTCCCGCGGCTTCGTCTTCGACCCTCTTGTGGCCACAGTCGGCGGGCTGGCGGCTCTCGTCCTCCTGCTGGGCATCGGTCTGTTGTCAGATCTGCGCACCACGCGGACCGAGTCGCCAGGAACGACACGCGTTGCCCGACCACCTCGCGTCGTCGGATGGCTCGCCAGTGCAGGAGTTCCCCCCAGCGTCTTAATAGGAGTCCGGCGCGCCGTCGAACGGGGAGCCGGGCGTAACGCTGTCCCCGTGGGATCAGCGATGCTCGGTTCGATCCTCGCGGTTACCGCGCTCTGCGCAACTTCGGTCTTCGGGGCCAGTCTCACCCACCTGATCACGAGTCCTGCTCTCTACGGACAGCCATTCGATGTGTGGCTCAATCTCAACGGGCCGCCCGATGTTCCCACGCCGATGCTCGAGCATCTGGAGCGGATGCGGGGGATCACGGGAATTACGGGTGGAATCGGCGACGACGTAAAGATAAACGGCAAGACGGTCGACGCCCTGGCCGGAGGTCCCGTACGAGGATCCTTGCTGTTGACCACCGTCAACGGACATTCTCCCCACTCCGACCACGAGATCGCGCTCGGTGCCACCACGATGCGAGCGGTGCACGCCCACGTTGGCTCGACAGTTGCGGTCTCCGCTCCGAGGCCGGGCGGGGGTACTCGTACATCGTCGTATCGGGTCGTCGGGACGACGGTGTTCCCGCCCGACTTTGGTGCTGGTGGGCTGGGCACCGGTGCAGTCTTCACCCTCGGCGGTTTCCTGGAGGCCCAGTGTCCTCCGGGACCGTCGCAAACAGCCTGCGGGCGGGAGGCGTACGAGGGCGGTGGAGGCTCCTATCTCCTGCGATTTGCCAGAGGACCCGATGGTCGAGCCGCTGCCACCACAGTCGCCAAGGAGTACGCCGCCTCCATCAGCTATCCCGTCACGCCGGCCAATCTGGTCAACTTCGGCGAGGCGGTGAACTTCCCGCTGATTTTTGGCCTGGTGCTCATCGTGTTCGGCATCACAACCCTGGTGCACGTCCTCGTGGTGAGCGTGGCCCGGCGGCGGCGGGAAGCCGGCCTCCTCAGGGCTTTGGGTTTCGTACGCCGGCAGATCGCCTATTCGGTGTGGTGGCAAACGACAACGATCGCACTCGTCGGCCTCGTCGTCGGTGTGCCAGTCGGAATCGCCGTTGGACGGGCCATCTGGCAGGAGTTCGCCCGTTCTCTTGGCGTGCTGCCTGAGGCGGTCGTTGTCACCTGGGTCATCGTGGCCGTGGCGGCCGGGACTTTCGTCGTCGCCAGTGCGCTCGCCATCGGTCCCGCAGTCGTTGCCGCCCGATCCCGACCCGGATCCCTCCTGAGGTCGGAATAGGGACAAAACCAACTCCATACCCGGGAAAACCAAATCAGCTGGACGGCCTAAGAAACGTGACCTTACCGAGAGGATAGGGAGGGATCGTGAGGGAACCTGAGGGGATCGAAAGCCCCCGAGCAGGAAGATTCCCCAAAACCTTTGGGGCTCCACTCATGTGCGCAGCTCCACCAAGCCGTTGCGCACGACGGTGGCACCGTTGGAGTGCGCCTCGAAGGCATAGGCGCTTTCGGCGCAGTCGAGAAGCACCAATTCGACATCATCTCCGACATAGGCGGGCGACGCGAAGCGGACCGCGATCCGTCGCACATGATCGGGATTGCCGTCGGCAACCAGGGACACCACGCCCTGGGCACAGATGCCCATCGTGCACAGACCGTGCAGAAAGGTGCGGTCGAACCCGCTGGCGCGAGCAGCGTCCGCCGTGAAGTGGTGACCGGACCAGTCCTGTGAGACCTCCGCGTAGCGTCTCGGCATATCCTCGTCGATCCGGCAGGCGTAGGTTCCCAATGGGTGATCGGTGGTGTCCTGCTGGAAGGAGTGACCGGGTGCCGCTTCTCCGAGTGGATCCCCGACCGCGTTGAGGAGCACGGTGGTCCACCATTGTTCTGCGATGACGTCGCCGTGCGCGTCCCGGGTCTCGTAGCGCATCGTCACGAGGTTGTGGCGTCCACCGCGCCGTGACCCCCAACCCTCGACCCACGTCTCCAATTCCTCACCCAAGGCGATTGGACGATGCAGGACGACGTCATGTTCACCGTGCACTCCTCCGGTCATCGACGCGCGGACCGGCTCGGGGACGAGGCCGGTGAATGCCGCCTGCTGTGCCTCCCAGATCTGGGTTACGATTGCAACTGGCGGGACAGCGGAGCCCGCGCGAGGACCGGGGTTGGGATCCTTGGTTGCGGTGGCGTACGCGCGAACCAGTTCACTGTCGATCCGGCCCGGGAACGGCCCCAGACGCTCACCCAAAATGATCCCAGGCGTGGTCGCCTCTGCTTGAGTCATGCTCTGAGCTCCTTCTCCGCTGAGCGGCCGATGGAGCGTCGGACGAGGCCAGCGAAGGCGTCCGGCGCGGTGCGGTGCGCATGGTGTCCGGCCCCTGGCACGGTGACAAAGTCGATCTGCGGGACAGCTACTGCGGCGAGCACCTGGCCGGGCGTACGAACCGCGGTGCCGATCGCTGTCACCCCGCCGAACGAGTGTCCGACGACAACGGCGCGACGACCGTCAAGGATGTTGGACACGTCTTCGATGTGGCGATCGACCGCCACTGTCGAGCCGTCGGCCGATGCGTTCTGTTCGTAACCGCGCCGGTCAGAGTGAAGGATCCGACACTGGGCGTCGAGGCGAGAAGCGATCCGGGCGAAAGAACGGCCCGAACCAAGGGCACCATGGACGAAGACGACGAGCGGGACGCCTGAACCGAGTTCGGTGATTTCGACGTTGCTACTCATGCCGCATCGTCGTTTGACGTTGGACAGAGGCCGTCACTTGCCAGGCCGAGATGGATGTTCTGGAGCGAGCGCAGCACTGATCAGCGCATCGGTCGTGTCTTGCACGTTGTCCATGTCGGTCCTGTCACTGTCTGTTGCGAGTAATGCGGCAATGCCACGGGTCAGGCCGAGTAAGAACACGGCGGCTGCCTCGGGATCGAGATCCTCACGGATGGAGCCGTCGACCTGGCCGCTCCGGATTATGCTGCTCCATCCGTCGTAACTACGGCGGTCGGCCTCGACCATGCCTTCCACGGCTGCCATGGTGGGGAAGCCAGCCCCCCACAGCACGACGAGCGCCCGATCCTCGGCGGTGGGAACCGCGAACAGCCGCAGATAGGCACCGACCATCGTGCGCACCTGCTCGAGGGCGGAGGCATCGGTGACGCTCCGATCCTGTTTCTCGAAAGCGGCGGCGGTGGCTTCGGCTATTCGGTCTTGCGCTCGGCGTGCGAGGCGGTCGATGAGAGCATCCTTCGAACCGAAGTGGTAGCTGGCGAGGCTCCGGCTGATTCCCGCCCGTTCGCCGATCCGAGCCAGCGTTGTGCTCTCGATCCCGCGCTCAGCAATGAGCTCGGCGGCCGCCCGTAGCAATGCGCTCTCGGAGGTCGCGGTACGTTCCGCCTGCGTCCTCGGTGCCATTTGCGCCGCGCTGGTCGTTGGTGTCGATGTCATGGGTGACTCGGGCGAGGCATGGCCGGCACGGACCGACGGTGATGGGTCGTCTCTCGAGCCGAGATCATGGAGAGGTATATGGCGTGCCTGCTTCCTTGCCGTCCATAAAGTCCAGAAGCGCAGGCGCGGCCAGCACCCAGGGATCGAAGAGGCTCCCATCACCTCGTGTGGTCGCGGCGCCGGCCTGCTCCCACGCGTCCTCGGGCCAGGGTGGCTGAATAAGGCGCGACCCCTTGATGAGCGCATGCACCTCGAACGACGTGCGCTTGGGGTGGTCGTAGTCCTTTTCCCCGCCGCGGATAATCAGCGTCGGAACCCTGATCTGTTCGAACTCCCAGTCAGCTACGCCAGGAATGGCCTCGTTCGGTTTGGGGATGTACGCGTCGAGCCACCGGTTCATGACCCGCTCGAACTCCTCGGTGCCAATAGCGAGGAGCCGATCGCGGTTCCGCTGGTTCGCCTCACAGAGCGCCGCCCAGCCGAATGGTCCCGACGCCATCTGCACGATTCCTTCGATGCCCTCACTGCGAATGACGCGAAGCTCTCCCATGGTGTACACGCCAGCGAGGGCCAACGAGCTGTAGTTGCCCCCGACGATGTGCCACACCGCGAGTCTCGATACGAACTCGGGCCACATCAACGTAAAAATGATTGAGTCCCGCGCCCCGCCGGAGCCGGCGACGGCGACGATTTCATCGATGCCGAGCTCCTTGCACATGAGCCCCAAGGTCTCGGCGCGCATGTGGGACTCGGAGCGCCCGTAGAGCTGGATGTCAGAGCGCCCGCAGTTGGGGCGATCCCAAAGCAACACGCGTTTGCCGCCAGCGGCGAGCGCGTTCGCGAGCTCGTGGATGCCGCCGTAATCCTTACTGAAGCGCCCCCCGGGGGTGATGACGACCTTCTGGCCGTTCTCTGGTCCCACCCACTCATAGACGACGATACCGCCGTTGATCTCGATCTCCTGGTCTGCCATGTACCCCTCGGTTCGCTTCATGTTCGAGGACCCATGCTGCGACTTCACCGTCGCGGCTGCTCGAATCGGTGTCGTGGTGAGTAAAGCCTCTAGTTGGCTAACCAGCAAGTTATCGCACGTACTGATACGCGGGTGGCCCGCATTACACTTGCTGTACAGTCGACCAATAAGTCAAGGATGCCGTGACTCGAAGGCATCGGGGGAGCAGGCCAGCGATGGGCGAATCGAAGCTGTTCGATGCGGACAACCACTACTGGGAGACGAGCGACGCCTTCACGCGTTACCGCGACCCCAAGTTGAAAGAGCGCGGTCTGCAGGTCCAAGAGGTCGATGGCGTGATGCGCTACGTGCTCAACGGTGAGGTCTTTGCCTTCCTCCCCGGCCCGGCCGATCACCACCCGCGGCCGCTACCGGGTGCCTTCATGGACTACTTCAAGGGAGCTACGAGCCGTGACGTCTTCACCTCGAAGATGACCGAGCCGCTCTCGGAACACCCCGAGTGGACCAACCGAGACGCCCGGCTCAAGGTGATGGACGACCAGGGTGTCGAAGGCACGTGGATGTTCCCCTCACAAGGCGTGGTGCTCGAGCCTTCGATGCACGCCGACCTCGAGGCGACGGTCGCCACCGTGCACGCCTTCAACCGCTGGATCGAAGAGGAATGGGGCTTCGCCTACAAAGAGCGCATCTTCGGGGTGCCCTTCCTCACGCTGAGCGACCCCGACGAGGCCGTCAAGGAACTGCAGTGGTGCATCGACCACGGGGCCCGGGTGGCGTGCCTGCGCCATGGTGCCGCGGTGACCCGCGACGGCATCCGCTCGCCCGCCGATCCCATGTTCGACAAGTTCTGGGGGCTCTTCCAAGAGGCCGGGGTCGTCTTGACGCCGCACGACGGCGCCGATGCCACCTACGCCAAGCTCCCTAAGTTCCTCTCCGAGGCCTGGGGCGATGAGCACATGGGCGACCTGCGCCATGGCAACACCGACCACATGGGCGCCATGGGCACCTTCTCGGGCCTGCTCAAGAACCGCATCATCCATGACTTCGCCTATGTGATGACCGCCCACGGGCTCTTCGAGCGCTTCCCGCGCCTCAAGGTGGCCTTTATCGAGTTCGGCTGCGCCTGGGTGCCACCGCTCTTAGAGGCCCTCGAGTATCTCGGCCACGGGGGCACGTTCTCGAGCAATCCGAAGGATCAGTTCATCGAGCACTGCTGGGTGGCGCCCTTTGTCGAGCAGGACGTGGCCGAGTTGGCCCGGCACTTCCCAGTTGATCGGATTCTCTTCGGCTCGGACTGGCCCCATGGCGAGGGCTTCCCCGAGCCCAAGGACTTCCTCGACAACGTGGCCAGTTTCTCGGCTGCGGACCAGCATCGGATCATGTACGAAAACGCCCACGAACTCACCTTTACCTGAGTCACGTTTAGCTGACTCACCCCTTAACTGAAATCGGAGCCATGGCTACTTACGACATCTTGATCAAAGACGGCACCATCATCGATGGTCTGCTCACCCCTCGTTAGGTCGGGCGGATGGTCACACGCTTGATTTACCGTTCAGGTTCAGTGACGGGCTTTCGACTTGCGGAAACGCGACTTGGATCCATCAACTGTTTTGATGAGTTTTTTGGTGATGAGGGCTCAGTTTTCTACTGTCGATGCCCCCTGCTAGCGACAACCCAACCATCGACCCGGGCGTCATCCTGAAGTTCGGCTCTCGGGAATTCGCCGCCGCCGGCGCTACTTCCATGGCGATCGGGCAGAAGCTCGTCCCTGAGTTTCGGACTCATCTGAGCCGCCTCGATGATCAGAAACCCGGAAAGACCCGGCGCAGATCGTCGAGGTTGACGTTGCCAAGGACGCGGACGCTGGCCGGCGTGCGAGCGGGTGTGAGTCGGCCGCCGATCAGGCGGACAAAGGCTTCGAGCGGTCCGACGAAGTTGGCGGTGGCATTTTCAACATTAGGCATGAGACTCACGGCGTCGGAAATGGCCAGGCCGTAACCGTGTGCGTCCACAACCGTCGTCTGAGCGAGGGTTTCGGCGTGGCCGAGGAAGCCAAGCATGAAGCTCATCTCTCCGGAAAACTGATCCGCCAGTACTTCGGCGGACTCCCCACTCAGTGTCGCGGTGGGATCGACAGCGACGCGCACATCCCAGCTGTGCAGTACGACCTCGTTGAGGCGCATCCCTAAAATCGTGGCGATCCCGAGCGGGGCCGGGAGGAATCCAAGCTTGATCTTTAGGTTCTCACGTTGCTCAGGCGTCAGAGCCTCCGCAGTCTCGACCAGCCTCGCGTCGTGGTCGAGAAAGCCAATGGCCTGATCCTGAGGTTCGAGAGCATTCCAACGGTCCCAGATGCTTTGGTTAAATCCGCCTTCTGGTTCGGGTGTGCCTGTCAAAGCAGCTCGATAGCTCGCGAGGGAGATCTCGGATCCGCTGCCCAGGTGAGATAGAACTTGGGCGACGGTCCACTCCGACGCGCCTGATGGTCCGGTTAGCTGGGCCTCGGTGAGAGTTGGGACAAGAGCTGCTAGCTCATCGTGAAGGTAACGGAGGGCTGTGATCGTGCGATTGGTAAGTGATGCCATTGGGTCTTGATGCTCCTAACGCATAATTGTCGAGGCACGATCCTAAGGTCGTGAGGAGATGTCGTTTCAAATTCGTCGATAAAGGATCTGGCCGGGTGGAAGATCGCCAGCCGATCTTCGTGCGTGACAGCATCGCTGGCAGGCGGTCTCGTCACTCCCGAAAATGTAATACTCGCGCATCGGCCCCTTGAATCCCGGGGGGTGTTCCCCCACCTGGGGCAGAAGCTGCCATCGGCGTGGTTGGGATGGGATCTGGCGATCAGCAGGGACGCGTGACCCGCGCGAATTTGCGTTCCTCAATGAATGGGCAAGTTGGTTGATGGGAGAGCGATCGCAGTTTCGTTGCCGGCATTTTCGACGCTGCCTCTTTAGCCTTCATGTTGGGTTCCTGTTGGGCGCGGGTGGTTATTCCGGAGAGGCTTTGCAGTCAGGCTTTATCTGAGAGGCGGTTGGGAAGGCCCAGCGCCCTTGACCAGCGTCAATGGGATCGAAACGGGTGTGCGAAAGATGTTCTACGTCAGCTCTGAAAATTTGGGGCATCCCCTACGGGTGACGGGTTCACCGCACGTAAAAATCCTCTCCGCGCTCGTAGTGCGTCCTCAAAAAATCGAGTCCCGAAGCCTTAAAGAGGCTTGTTAGTGGCTCAACCAAGTAGCGATTCTGGCCGCCGCTGGAAGTCTTTTTCCAGAACGAGCCTCTTGGTTTCTGCCACCGTCGTAGCGATTCCCATCGCCGTATCAGCGACCGTCGCCTTCGCGTTGTCTCACCTATTGCCTCGACCACATGCGGTTTTGTCCGAGGTCCTGTGGTGGATCGGCGTTCTCGGCACCGCGGGGCTCGCTGCCATCGGCGCCGGTCGGCTCTCTCGACGACTCTTGCCGCTCGCGGCGTTGTTGAACATGTCGATGTTGTTTCCCGATAAGGCACCATCGCGTCTGGCCGTACTCAGAAGGATTGGATCGACGCGCAGCCTGGATCGACAAGTGCAATCCGGTGAGGTCTCACCTGACAGTGACCTCAACAATGCGGCCATCGAGATTCTGGCGCTGGCGACCGCACTGGGCCAACACGACCGCCGAACTCGCGGCCACTCTGAACGAGTCCGATCCTTCGCAGACCTCATCGCCGATGAGATGAGGCTCTCCCAAGACGATCGTGACCGGTTGCGTTGGTCTGCCCTTCTCCACGACATCGGCAAGATGACCGTCCATCCCGACATCTTGAACAAGGCCGGAAGGCCGACCGACGAAGAGTGGGCCACGCTCCGTCGACATCCTTTGGAGGGCCGTCGTCTCATCGCGCCGCTCCAAGCATGGCTTGGGGATTGGGCGCTGACAGTTGAGCAGCATCACGAGAGTTTCGATGGGACCGGCTACCCCTACGGGCTCGGGGGCAATGACATTTCCCTCGGGGCACGTATCGTGGCTGTCGCTGACACCTTCGAGGTTATGACGGCTGTGCGTTCGTATAAGAGCGCTTCCAGCCCGGCGGATGCGCGCAACGAACTAACCCGTTGCGCCGGGACCCAGTTTGATCCGGTTGTGGTCCGAGCGTTTCTCAACGTCTCCTTGGGTCGACTGCGTTGGGTCATCGGGCCGGTGTCTTGGCTGTTCGACTTCCCCTTCGTGAGCCAGATCGGAAACCTGGGCCGCGTCGCAGTCTTGGCCACACAGGCCAGCGCTCTGACCGGGACGCTCGCCGCGGGCGCGTTGGTGGCTGGGACGCAGGTCCCGGTTCAATCTCACGGGAATGGCATCCTTGCGGTAGCGACGACTCCGTCGGCTATCAAGAAGCCCGTTGGTGGTCACAACGGACCAGGCATCTCGATGCAGCTTTCGTCCAGTGCCGTGGCGCTTGGTGGTTCCGTCTATGACACAGCTCTGCTTTCAGGGGTCAGCGCCACCGCTGGCGGCACCGTGACCTACACCGTCTACGACAACGCGACCTGCGCAAGCGATAACGGGGGTCTGGTGGCGAGATTGGGTCCCGTCGCTGTCACTAACGGCAACGTTGCCAACTCGCCGGCATGGACGCCAACGGCGGCAGCCGGCACCTACTACTTTGTTGCCTCGTATTCGGGTGACGCCAACAACAGCGCAACGATGAGTGCGTGCGCCGCTGGCCCGGTCACGGTCAATCCAGAAACACCGACAATCGTCACCCAGCTCTCGGCGACCTCCACCTCGCCAGGCGATGCGGTTCATGATACGGCCGTACTTCTCAGGAACGAGCGCCACGGCGGGCGGCTCGGTCACCTACGCCGTCTTTGACAATAGAAACTGTGGGAACGGCGATGGTCTGATCGCTTCTCTGGCCCCGGTGACCGTCACCAGCGGTGATGTGCCTGACTCACCTAGGTGGACGCCGAAATCGACCGGCACTTACTACTTCGTCGCCTTTTATTCCGGTGATATCAGCAATAGCGCGGCAACCAGTGGATGCGCGGCTGAGCCGATCACGGTGAGTGTTGCTACCTCAACTCCGGCACCGGCGGAGACAAACCCCAAAGGTCCAGATGGGGCTTCTCCCACATCTCCCACTTCGCCGCCCCACCCGACTTCCCCCACTGCCCCCGCCCCGACTCGTCCGAGTTCTCCGACCCTGCCCTCTCCACCCGTCACGGTAAGTCAAAGCACTCCTACCCTCTCCACTGACCTGTCTGTCCCCTCGGTGGCGATAGGGGGTTCGCTCTTTGATACGGCAACGCTCTCTGGTGCCACTGACGATGCCGGAGGAACCGTCACCTACAGTGTCTACGACAACGCCACCTGCAGCAGCGGCAGTGGAGGCCTGGTCACGACGTTGGGTCCGGTGACGGTCAACGACGGCAGCGTTCCCGACTCGCCGAATTGGACGGCCACCGGTACAGCCGGGACGTACTACTTCGTGGCGTCATACTCGGGCGACGCCAGCAACGCCACTGCAGTGAGTGCATGCAGCGCAGAGCCGATGACTGTCAGTCAAAATGCCCCGACCATCTCCACTCAGCTATCGGCCACGAGCGTGGCCATCGGGGGTACGGCCCACGACACCGCTCTCCTTTCCGGCGCCGGCGCCAATGCCAGTGGCTCCGTTACCTACAGTGTCTACGACAACGCCAACTGCACAAGTGGAGGCGGGGGTCTGGTCACGACCCTCGGTCCGGTGAGCGTCAGCGAAGGCAGCGTTCCCGACTCGCCGAACTGGACGGCCATCGGTACCGCCGGGACGTACTACTTCGTGGCCTCCTACTCGGGTGACGCGAATGACGCCACTGCGGTGAGTGGTTGTGGTGCAGAGCCGATCAGCGTAAGGAAGAACGCACCGTCCATCTCAACCCAGCTCTCAGCCACCAGCGTGGCCATTGGGGGTGCGGCCTATGACACGGCGACCCTTTCAGGCGCAACCGCCGCAGCGAGTGGCATCGTTACCTACAGTGTCTATGACAACGCCACATGTACCATTGGCGGTGGGGGTCTGATCGCAACCCTCGGGCCCCTCGCGGTCACCAACGGCACCATTCCAGACTCGCCGACATGGACACCTGATGCGGCAGGGATGGACTACTTCGTGGCGTCGTACTCGGGTGACGCCAACAACACGGCAGCGACGACTGGGTGCAGTACTGAGTCCGTCACCGTTGTTCAAAACGCTGCGTCCCTCTCCACGCAGCTTTCGGTCACGAGCGTGGCCATAGGGGGTTCGGTCTATGACACCGCGACCCTCTCCGGGGCGAGCGCCAATGCCGGTGGCTCCGTTACCTACAACGTCTATAACAACGCCACCTGCACCAGTACGGGCGGCGGCCTGATTTCCACTCTCGGTCCGGTGACCGTCACAAATGGAGCGGTTCCGGATTCACCGGCCTGGACGCCGAACGCGGCCGGGATGGACTACTTCGTGGCGTCGTACTCGGGTGACGCCAACAACACGGCAGCGACGACTGGGTGCAGTACTGAGTCCGTCACCGTTGTTCAAAACGCTGCGTCCCTCTCCACGCAGCTTTCGGTCACGAGCGTGGCCATAGGGGGTTCGGTCTATGACACCGCGACCCTCTCCGGGGCGAGCGCCAATGCCGGTGGCTCCGTTACCTACAACGTCTATAACAACGCCACCTGCACCAGTACGGGCGGCGGCCTGATTTCCACTCTCGGTCCGGTGACCGTCACAAATGGAGCGGTTCCGGATTCACCGGCCTGGACGCCGAACGCGGCCGGGACGGACTACTTCGTGGCGTCGTACTCGGGTGATGTAAACAACATCGCATCGGCCAGTGGTTGCATCGCCGAGCCCTTAACCGTGAGCCCGAGCTCCCCCTCGATCACCACGCAGCTCTCCGCCCCCTCGGTAGCCATAGGGGGTTCGGTCTATGACACCGCGACTCTCTCCGGGGCGAGCGCCAATGCGGGGGGTTCTGTCATCTATAGCGTCTATAACAACGCCACCTGCACCAGTGGAGGCGGAGGACTCATCACCACTTTGGGTCCAGTTACGGTCGCAAGCGGAACCGTCCCCGATTCCCCGAGCTGGACGGCCACCGGTGCCGCCGGAACGTACTTCTTTGCTGCATCGTATTCGGGTGATGGGAATAACACTGCTGCGTCGAGCGGGTGTGGTGCTGAGCCGATTGTGGTCACTCAAAATATGCCCACGATCTCCACGCAGCTCTCGGCTACGTCCGTGCCCATTGCGGGGACCGCATACGACACGGCCACCCTGTCGGGGGCGAGCGCCAATGCGGGAGGATCCGTCACCTACGACGTCTACGACAACGCGACTTGCACCAGTACGGGCGGCGGCCTGATCTCCACACTCGGACCCGTGACGGTTGCGAGCGGAACCGTGCCCAATTCGCCGGACTGGACAGCCACCGTGGCCGCTGGAGCGTACTACTTCGTGGCATCGTATTCGGGTGACGCCAATAATGCCGCTGCGGTGAGCGGATGCAGTGCTGAGCCGATCACCGTTATCACCACGTCGCTGATTGCGGGTTCTCTCGCCATTAACAACGGCTCCGGAAACATTGGTCGGGCCGATCAAGGTGACACGATAGTCGTGACGTACACGAACCCACCCGGCTTGGGCAGCTTTTGTTCAGGTTGGACATCGTCGAGTCATCCAGAGCTCGGTGGACCCAATGTCGTCGTGACCGCCACGGAGACTGCCGGCGGCGATGGAATCATCACTTCGGTCAGCGATTCAAGTGACTGTGCGGGGGGATTTCATTTCGGTTCAATCGACCTCGGTCAAGGCGGCTACTTCACTGGCACTGTCACGTTCGGTGGTCTGAGCCTCGGTTGCATTCTTATCATTGACGCCTCCTGCAGTTCGATTCAATGGGATGGTGCCAACACGTTGACGATAACGCTGGGTGCGGCCAGCGTCGCCAATCCGACGCAAGGTGCGCCAAGTGTCGCCATCTATGCGGCCGACCCATCACTGGGCTATACCGGCACACTCTCCAGCCCGAGCGCGGAACACTTCTAAATGATGGAAGCAGGCGGGCGCTGCGAGCACGAAGGGCCGACTGAGAACATGACACCGTCTGTCCTGGGCACTCACAACTGAAAGTAGGAAGATACCGTGGAGACATCGACAAGGAGTGAGGTTCCCCAGAATTTAGTGGACACCTGACAGGCTGACCTTTGGGTCGGCTGGAAGGATGTTCGATCATGGGAACTACGAGGCGGAAGTTCACGCTGGAGTTCAAGACCGAGGCTGCTCACCGCGTGATCGACACGGGCAGAACGGTGGCCGAGGTGGCCGCCGAGCTGTCGGTGGTGGACAGCTCGTTGGCCCGGTGGGTGCGCGATGAGCGTCGCCGGCATGGAGACGGTGGCCGGAGCGTCCGATGAGCCGTTGAGTGCGGCGGAGCGGACCGAGCTGTTGCGGCTGCGCCGCCAGGTGGCCGAGCAGGACAAGGACCTGGCCTTCTTGGGAAAAGCTGCCGCGTACTTCGCTTCGAATCCACCAAAGCAGAGAGATTTGCGTTGATGGCCGCCGAGTGCGCGAACTTCGAGATCACCCGCATGGCCCGCCTCTTGGAGGTCTCCACGGCCGGCTACTACCGCTGGAGGGCGGCCCAGGACCGCCCAGCGCTGCCGAGCGAGGTCCGCCGGGCCGATCTCGACGCCAAGATCATCAGCTTCCACAAGAGCTCGAACGGCACCTACGGCGCGCCTCGGATCACCCTGACCTGCACGAGGCCGGGGAGCGGGTGAGCCACAACACCGTGGCGGCCCGCATGGCCAGCCTCGGCATCGTGGGCGTCAGCCCCGGCTGTTCAAGGTCACCACCACCGCCGATCCGACCGCCACCTACCCGGCGGACCTGGTGAACCGGGACTTCCATCCCGACGGGATCGACGAGCTGTGGACCTCGGACATCACCTACCTCACCGTCGGCGACGGCGAGGCCTACCTGTGCGCCATCCGCGACGAGGGATCCTCTCGGGTGCTCGGCTTCTCGGTCGCTGATCACATGCGCACCGAGATCGTCCTCGAGGCGTTGGAGCAAGCGGCGGCAACCCGTTTCGGCCAGGTGAAGGGAACGGTGTTTCACACCGACCGGGGCAGTCAATTCTCAGATCAAAAGGTCGTGGAGCTTCTGCGACAGCGTCGGCCTCGTTCGCTCCATGGGAGCGACGGGTAGCTGCTTCGACCACGCCAGCGCCGAGAGCTTCTGGTCGATCTTCAAACACGAGTACTTCTACCGGCACACCTTCGCCACCATCGACGAACTCCGAGCCGGCATCGCCCGCTACATCAACTTCTACAACCACCAACGTCGCTGCGCCAAGGCCGACAACCTCAGCCCCATCCGCTACGAGTTAACGTTGGCCCCCAAGCAACAAGCCGCTTAAAACCGTGTCCACTATTTCTGGGCAACCTCAGAGCGTCAAGAGATGGGTCAGACACTTGGGAGCTCTGGGTATTGACACACTTCAATTCGCTCATGCGTTGGGCGGACGTCGCAGCATGTCGGATCGTCTTTTGGTAATGGGCACGCCCGAGTTCGAGCCCTGGCATTTCGTCGCGCATTTGGCAGAAGAGGCGAAGAGGGACGATCGCGCTGATCTGATTCCGACCCTGGTGCGGTGGGAAGTGCCGCAAGGAGCGCCGGCACATCTCGCCTTCACACTGAGGGAGCTCAGCCAACTCACTCGGCATCAGACGCTGCTTATCGTCTCCTCATCCTCCCACTCGCCCCAGCTGCTCGAGCGTGTTACAGATGCGAAGAAACGTGGTGCGCGGATCATGGCGGTACATCGGGACGATGGAGACCTAGCTGACATCTCTCATGAGATGCTTTCCGTAGATCCCCTAAGAGACGACCATGACTTCGAGCTCACGCAACATCTGGTAACTGACATTGCGCCAATGGTTGAACGTCAAGAGCGCAAAAGGTGGCGCAGTGCCGCCAAGAGCCCCATCCTCCCTCGAGTCGGACCTAAGCAAACTGTGTAAGAGCGGCTCAGCATACGTGTTCGGGACGGAATCCCACGGGCTCCCCAGACGGGGAAGTCCATCTTGGAGACTTCTTCAAGAACGTCGAGGAGCTCCCGATCAAGGATCGGCGCAGTTTGATGGCGGAGAACGCGCCCGAGCTGAGGCTCGCCTAAGGTTGCTTGCCTGATGTTCAGCGTCAGAGCTATCGACACACTCATCGGCTTCCCGACTGACCCCGAACAGCTCTATGGGAGCATGCGAAAGCTGTTTCGCGACCGCGACTCGGTCGAGCGGTTCTCCATGCCGGCGGAGTACATGTTCAAGGAGATACCCGAGCACGAGCTCCGCGAGGTCGCCGACCCGGTGGTGGCCACACTCTCGGAGATGGACCGCCACGGTATCGACGTTGGTCTGGTCAGCCTGACGGCCAACCCCACGGTCACGGAGCGGGCCTTGCGTGAATATCCCGACCGGTTCGTCGGGGCGTGGACGGTCGACCCGAACGAGGGCATGGACGGTATCCGCAAGCTCGTGGCGGCCCACCAGGAGTGGGGGGTTCGGGCAGCGGCGTTCATGCCGCATGGTGTCGTGCCCCAGGTCCCGATCGATGCGCCGCTGGCCTATGTTCTCTATGCCAAGTGCGTCGAGCTCGGCATACCGGTATTCGTCACCGTGGGCGTGGCCGGTCCTCGAGTGCCGTCGCTGGTGCAGCATGTCGAGCTGGTCGACCGGGTCATGTATGACTTCCCGGACCTGGTGTTTGTGATGCGGCACGGTGCCGAGCCGTGGGTCGACCTCGCGATCAAGCTGATGATCAAGTGGCCCAACCTGTTCTATTCGACTTCGGCCTTCGCCCCCCGCTACTACCCGCAGGAAATCGTCGACTACGCCAACACACGCGGCGCGGAGCGGATCCTCTATGGCGGCTACTTCCCCATGGGTCTCTCGCTCGAGCGGATCTTCGGCGAGCTACCGAACGTAGGCTTCAAGGACGAGGTGTGGCCAAAGTTCCTGCGCCACAACGCGGAGAGGGTGCTCGGACTGGAGCGGGCGTGAGCGACGCTCACGCAAGGCTCGATCGTCCCGCTTTCGAGGCGCACGTAGTCGGCTGGTTCGAGGCCAACGCCCCTCGGAAGGGCTCGCCGGGCGACTTCTCCGCCATCCATCTGGTCAGCGCGGCGACGCCCGAGGAGTACCGGTCACGTGAGGAGCACGTCGCCGAGGTCACGCGCTCGTGGCAGCGGAAGTTGTTCGACGCGGGGCTCGCCGCGAGATCGTGGCCGGAGGACTGCGGCGGCGGCGGGGCGCCGGAGTGGCAGGACGACGTGGTTGCCGAGGTGTCCCTCCGCTATGGCGTCTCGACGAAGGCGTTCGCCGTCGCACTCGAGATGCTCCCGGCTGTCCTGTTTGCCCACGGGACTCACGAACTGCGCCTCCGACACCTGCCGGCCGTCGCCCGCGGCGACGAGGCGTGGTGCCAGCTGTTGTCTGAGCCGGGCGCAGGGTCCGACCTCGGCAGTGTCCGCACCGTGGCGTCGCCCGTCGATGAGGGCTGGTCGGTCACGGGCCAGAAGGTCTGGACGTCGAACGCCGGGTTTTCCCGCTACGCCCTGCTCATCGCCCGGAGCGACCCGGAGTCCAGCCGTCAGGCGGGGCTCTCGTGCTTTGCCCTCGACATGCACGATCCCGGCGTCGATGTCCGCCCGCTCCGGCAGATGTCGGGCGCCTATCACTTCAACGAGGTGTTCCTCGACGACGTTTTCGTCCCCGAGGGCGATCTGATCGGCGGGCTCGGGGACGGCTGGACCGTGTTGCGCACGATGCTCCGGAGCGAGCGGGCCGCCATCGGCGGCGGCACCAGTGGGCGGGGCGCCAACCAGCTGATCAGCCTGGTGAAGCGACTCGACCGCGGGAAGGATCCGGCCGTGCGCCAGATGGTGGCGCGCACCGTCATCCGCGAGCGGGTGCTCGATCTGCTCGGTGAACGCGTCGCCCTCCCCGGCGTGGTTCCCGCCGGCGGCTCGTTGTCGAAGCTCATGTACTCCGACCACGCGCGCCGCACCGCCGACGACGTGACGAATCTGCTGGGCATGCGCGCCACGGTCCTCGACGACGAGGAGGGCGCCCCGTGGATCGAGCGCCTGCTGTTCGCACCCGCTCTGCGCATCGGCGGCGGTACCGACGAGATCCAGCGCAACACCATCGGCGAGCAGGGTCTCGGGCTCCCCCGGGAGCCGAAACTTCCGGCCGCTCGTCCTCCGTCGGGTCACTGAGGCCATCGGCCACGATGCGGCGGCGGTGGGCGATCCGCCACCGAGGTGACGTTGGGCAGCTGACCTGCGCAGATTATGGGAGGTCTCCAGTCCAGCACCGAGAATCCGGGGCCGGGGCGAGGCGGATGAGTCGTTCCTCGGCGCCATGAGAGACGGCAGAGCCCAGGATGCAGGTGAGGACGGAAATAACTATCCGTCGGGCAACGGCGCCGATTTCGGAACAACCCTGGGAGCCGTGCATGCCATCGGCGCGTGGTGAAGCGGAACGCTAGTCTTTCCACAGAGGGTTCTTATGGGCAAAAGGAGAGTCGCATGTCATCCACCGATACAATCCACGTGCCGATTGAGAACGCTGATCGGCTATTTATTGGAGGAGAGTGGGTCGAGGCGAGCTCCGACTCAAAGATCCAGGTGATCGACTCCGCTACCGAGGAGTTCTTCTTCGAGGTCGCTGAAGCGCAGGGTCCCGATATTGATCGGGCCGTGACCGCGGCACGCCGAGCTTTCGACGATGGTCCTTGGCCGCGACTCTCCCACGCAGAGCGAGCGTCCGTATTGCGTGCGCTCGGGGCAGCGATCGAGGAGCGCTCCGACCTATTGGGCCAGCTGTGGCCTCGGGAGTCCGGCGTCCTGTTCGGTGTCGCGAGCGGTGCGGGTACCGGTGCGGCCATGACGTTGAACGCGTACGCCGACCTCGCCGACACGTACGTCTTCGAGGAAGAGGTCACGCCCGGTGGGGGCGGTGAGCGTGCGCTGCTGGTGCGTGAGCCCGTCGGTGTGGTCGGTGCAATCATCCCTTGGAACGGGCCGCTGACGCTTGCCTGTCACAAGATCGCTCCAGCGTTGCTCGCAGGCTGCACGGTCGTTCTCAAGTCGTCGCCGGAAGCACCGGGTGAGGGGTACGTGATCGCCGCGGCCGCGGCACAGGTCGGCCTGCCGCCGGGAGTGCTCAACGTCGTCACGGCTGATCGCGAGGCCTCCGAGCTGCTGGTCCGCGACCCTCGTGTTGACAAGATCACGTTCACCGGGTCGACCGCAGCGGGTCGGCGCATCGCGTCGCTGTGCGGCGAGCGGATCGCCCGGTGCAGTCTCGAGTTGGGCGGAAAGTCGGCCGCGGTGGTACTTGACGACGCCGACATTGGCAATGTGGCCGACGTTGTCGCTACCCAAGAGGTCTTCCTCACAGGTCAGGCATGCAACTCACTGACCCGTGTCGTCGTGACCCGTGATCGTCACGACGAGATGGTTGAAGCGCTCGCGAGCATCTTCTCGGGGCTGCAGGTGGGCAACCCGTTCGACACGCTAAGCCAGATGGGTCCGCTCTCGACCGATCGCCAGCGCGATCGCGTCGAGGGGTATATCGCCAAGGGCATTGCCGGTGGCGCAAGGCTCGCCACCGGTGGGAACCGTCCCGGTCATCTCGACCGCGGCTGGTTCGTAGAACCAACGGTGTTCGGCAACGTCGACAACTCTGCCACCATCGCGCAGGAGGAGATTTTCGGTCCGGTGCTCAGCGTCATTCCTGCCGAAAACGAAGAGGACGCCATCAGGATCGCCAACGACACAATCTATGGCCTCAATGCGTCAGTGTTCACCGAGGACGAGCACCGGGCACTCGAGGTGGCGCGGCGCCTCCGCTCTGGAACGGTCGGGGTCAATGCCAAGCGCGGTGACTTCAGCATCGCGTTCGGGGGCTACAAGCAGTCAGGCATCGGCCGCGAGGGGAGCAGCAGCGAAGGTCTCCACCAATTCTTGGAGACCAAGGTCGTCATACTCGGGAAGGACTGACCGATCAAACCGTGCGATCACGGACTGTTCGGCCCCGGCCCGCATCGACGTATCTTTTTGGTCAGCCGCTGTCGAAGGTCTTGGATGGACCGGTCCTAGTCGGCTCTCAGCACCAGCGCCGTCGGGGTGCGAGCGGCGATCCGCCCGGGGATCGCCGCCACGACGTTAGCGAGGATCAGCGCCCCAACCGCAATGAGGACGATGCTCACTACAGGAACGCTCGGCGCGGGCACCGCATCGATCTCCCGAGCGAACAGGTCCCACAGGTAACGCCCGAGGACAATGCCGAGAGGTAACCCAACCACCATCCCCATCGAGACGGCAACGCTTGACTGCCAAGCAACCGTTGCGGCCAACTGGCGCTGTGTGAACCCGAAGGTCTTCAACAGGGCCAGATCCCGGCGGCGGCGCCGGACCGAAGCCGCCAAGGTCAGGCCGAGAGCAACTACAGCCGCGGCGCCCACTCCCGATGCCAGGACTGCTGGAGTGGCGCCTATGGAGCGGTAGTTAACAATCTCAGCCGGGAGTTGCACACCGAGCAAGGCGATGGATTCGCCGGAGCAAGCATTGGTCGAAGGCAGGGAGATGAATTCCTTCTGAAGAGCCGTCGTCGTTGCTTGCATCGATGTGAGACTGGCACCGGAAGACACTCCGTTCTTCATTCGTACGAGAACCACGGATGATGGGCCGAGACAACCTTGCCCCCCGAACAGCCCGCTGGACATCAGGGCACCCGTGCCCATTGACGTGTGGAGGCCTTGGGGCGTTCCGATCGCCGGCATAGTTGCCGTTCCCACGATCTGCAGTCGTGTCGGGGCGAGATATGCCGGCGCGTTCGCCGGAATCCCATAGGAGGCGATGATCCAGTCACCGACTGCCACATGTAATTCCGCCATGGTCGCACTTCCAAGGACGATCTGGTGGGCAGAGTCGAGCGCATGACCGGAGACGATTGGCGGCGCTACCGTTGCATGCGGCCTTGCGAGCAGAACGGGCACCGTCTGACCGTTGAGTTCGATGCTGATGAAGGAGACCCCACTCGCGGCAGCCACGAGATGGTTGCGGTCGAGGAGCGCCTGGGTTTCGCTCAAGGGCACATCGCCATAGCCGCCTGATGCCTGTATGGCGTAGTTCCAGTTCCATCCGTAGAGGGAAGGATGCGATACCAGCGTGCTGAGACTGCTCCCAAACGTGAGCGCGGCCACTGCCAATACGACAGCGACCCCGGTTCCCAACAGGGCCGATCGCACCGGCACGGCGGCACGACCACGTCCTGTTTCGAGGGCGAAGCGCACCCCTGCGACCGCTGGAGCCGGCAGCCCCGAAGTCGCGGCGAAACGGGCAACGCCCGAGCTCCGCGGTGTGGCAGTGTCACGCTGACGAGCGACACGATGCGGTGTCCCTCGAATGGCGAGAGCCACAGTGAGCCCGCCAAGTCCTCCGATGAGACCCGCGAGCCCGATCCCGAGTACTGGCCAGTCGAATGCGATCCCTGGCGTGGGGAAAACCGACCGCACCGGTCCGATAGGCGCAAGCGGAGAGAGCGAGACCGCCACTCCCACGGCGACAAGGGAACCAAGAACGGTGGCGCCAAAGATTCCTATCAGCCCGTCGCTTGTCGTCGTCTTTGGATCGCCGCCGAGAGCCCGCAATATACGGAGGTCTTCATCACGCTCGCGCAGTTGGCGTCCAATCGCCTGGCCGGCAATCAAGAGGGCAGCTAAAGCCGCGATCCCCCCGAATGCGTCGAGTGCCACGGCATCGGGTCGAATGGTTTGCTCCGCCTCGGACTCAACCTGCGAGTTGACGTGGAACTCCACGAGCGAAGGAGGGACAACTTGGTTGATCTCCTCCTCAACTTTGGATACGTAGCGGTCGCCATCGTAGAGCTGGAGTCCGTACAGCGAAACGCCTGCGCCAGTGGAGATGATTTTGCGAGTAAGGGCTGGCGTGAAGAGCACGTCGGTCGGATATCGATTGACTTGGTCTTGGATCACCGCGTCATTGAACGCGACCAGCCCGACGATCTTCATGTTGAGCTGCAGGCGAGGCTTACTGCGTTCCTGCGACTGTGACTGGGCGTTCGTGTACAAACCGATCGGGATCACTTCGCCGACGTGGACGCCGAGAAGGTGCGCGGCCTCCTGCGTCATGACCACCTCATCGGCGCGACGTGGGTTAGCCATTTTGCCTTCTACAACGGTAACCCGATCCTGGTCGAAGTAGAGCCCCGTAATACTCCCGACCTCAACCACTTGGGTCAGTTCGAGCGCCTTCAGCTGTGTCGGTGTCACGTCGAGTGTGCCGTCTGTCTTCACCGGCATCGCGTCTAGTCCGAGCGTGCCACTCTCCACTCGCTTTACGTGTGGCAGGTGGGCGATCTTGTTCGTCAAGGCGGCCGAGTAAACATTCGCCCCGGAGTCGAGGATGGTCTCGACGTCGAGGTTGGACGGATTTGTGCTGGCCAAATAGACGGAAAATGAGGATCCGGTCCGTCGTCCTGCCGCGATCGATCCCATGGCCAGGCCCCCCACCAAGCCAATGAGCAGCACGATGGCCAAGTAGCCCGGCCATCGACGACGGAAGGTGGCCTGGAACCGGTACCAGGCCACAGTCAGCACCCCTCAGCCCCCGCGGAGGCACCGTATCGAAGTCGCGTTCTCATGCGCCGCCGATCTTTGATCGACGTCTTCGCCTGCAGTGTCACCAAAGAGAGTTTTGTTGAAACTCGGTGAGAGGCCAAGGGTGGCAGCATCCGGATTGCCGTCGTGCCAGCATCCATATATTCCAGGTAGCCCAGGTCAGACGCACGTTCGGCTATCTGCACGTCCGCTTGTGCATGGATGTATGGCGTGCACAGACCAGAAGATTGGGCGCGAGGACGTCAGTGGGCACCACAACGGGAGCACCATTACAGGAGAGGTACTCCCGGGCCTTTCGGGCACTGCTGTTCGAGTCGCCTTCGCCGCGATTTTGAGCGCGCGTTCACGTGTTCCCGATCAAGGGTTTGGACGCATGCTGACTCGGGGTGAAGTCGAGTCGATTCCTGGGGTTTTCAAATGGAGAGCGCTTGGGTTCGGCCCAATGGGAGTAGCATGTGTTTGCCTACCTTCTACAGCGAGGGTTCCGTGAGGACGGCCTACGCCGCCCATTGCATCCAAAGAGGCGTTCCGCGCCTCACTCTTGTTTCTTTGAAGGTGTGTTGTTGCGTGTTTGGGCATCCCCCCGCCCGCGTCGCCGACCCTCCCTTTCGAGTTTCGACCGATGGCGGTAGTGGGTGGCGCAGGCTGGCCTTAGACCATGAGGTGCCACTCCGTGTTTTCGCCATGCCTTTGACCAAAGACAGCCCTGAGTTCGGGGCAGTTACCCACTTCGTGGGAGATACGGCAACTATCGCCCTGCGAGGGAGGGTCGAGAACGGGGCGGCATTCCAACTCGGAGCGATCCTCGATGCGGCCATCGATCGTAGACCGGTATCGATGGTCCTCGATGCATCCGAGTTGGACTACTTGGGCCCCACCGGATTGCTCGCCGTCTCCAACGCGGAGAGGCGGCTCGCCGTATTGGGTATCACGCTCACGATCCAATCGCCCTCTACGCTGGCGAGCCGTCTTCTCGGCGCAATTGAGCTGGCGGAGGTGTCGCGCCGCGAGCGGGAACGCCCTGGACACGTCCACCTTGGGCCGGAACAGCTGGGAGAAATAGGTGCCGGGACTCAGCGATTCGCCTCGAGTCTCCCAGCAGAGGATCTGCGAAGGATGACAGCGTTGCCGGCTGATCCCGACGTGATAGACGGCGCCCTACGTCTGATCGTGGAATTGGCTCGCCTCAGTATTGACGGAGCCGACGGCGTCAGCGTCTCACTGCTGCGCCACGGAGTGCTCTCCACGGTGGCAGCCAGCGACCAGACCATTATGGCGATGGATGCCGACCAATACTCGACCGGTGAGGGCCCGTGTGTCGATGCCTCGATCAAGGGGCATTGGTTCCATGCCGAATCGCTCGACACTGAGACTCGTTGGCCGGCCTTCACGCCACAGGCCCGAGGCCTTGGCATCAAGGCCATCCTGTCTTCCCCGCTGCGGGCATTCGAGAAACCAGTCGGTGCCCTCAACATCTATTCCCGCACGGCGGAGAGCTTTGAGGTAAAGGATCAGGAATCGGCAGCTGTCTTCGCCCACCAGGCCTCGGTGATACTGAGCGACGCCCGCGCCGGCGTGAGCGACACCAAGATGGCGGTCCGGTTCCAAGAGGCGCTCCGCAGTCGAGAGGTGATCACCTTGGCCAAGGGCATCATCATGGGACGCGAGGGAATCGATGATGAGAGTGCTTTCAAGGCCTTGTTGCGCTTGGCTCTCTCTCAAGGATTGCCACTACGCGAACGGGCCGAATCCATGGTGCGTTCGGTCGAACATCCTGCTTTCGGATCGAAAGGTGGACAGGATGACTGAGGACGAACATGACGCGCTTGACGTACTCGATGCATACCGCCAAGAAGCCGGACTCACCCACGGTGAGCTGTGGCTGCGCTACTTCGAACTGGGGGGAATGAGCACCGGATTCGACGTAGAGGCATTCCTCTACGGAGTGCTCGCACCCAGTGGCCACGACCACGACATCATCGCCGTTGCCCTCAACGAACGCTTCGCGGAGCTCGGCGGGGACCACCCTGTTCCTTACGCCACGATCTAAGGCGGGTGAGGAACGGCCCACGGATTCCCTCGCCGCCCATAAAGCAGGCCACGCGCTCGTCGCCGTCCCGGTGGGGGCAACCGGCCCTGGTGTGGGCTGACTGAGCTTGAAAACGAAACGGTCGATGTGAGGGACAGCTTCGGCGCCGCTACTCGGCGGGATAGTGTTCAGGTGGAGGGCGTGCTCAAGACTCTCCGGGACCTTCCGACGCTGACCGTACCGTCATCATCGCGACGCACGATGAGCGACTACTTCCGCTCGCCGATCGCATCGTCAATCTTAGTCCTCGGGTCGCCGATGCGGCGACGGTCGAGCAGAGTCGAAGTCTGGAGGACGGGGAGGTTCTGTTTCAGCAAGGTGATGCAGGAGCGTTGGTCTACACCGTCGAATCAGGGCTGATTCAGCTCATTCGGTATCGAGACAATAGGGCTGAAGAGGTCGTTAGCGAGGTCGCCGTAGGAGCGTACTTCGGTGAGCTCGCTCCAATGTTCGGCCTGCCGCGTTCAGCAATGGCGCGTGCTGTCGGTCCAACGGTTGTCACAGGTTTCCCGGTGAGCGAATTCCAGGCGCATGCGCGCTCAACTCCGACGGCAGGGTGAAAGTAACCCTCCGGGAATCAAAGGGCAGTTCTCTATCCAACAGGTATGCGCGGGCCGTCCTTCTTGGCCGGGCTACCCCCGGCGGTTGTCGAACCGCGCCGGTACCAGTCGCGCCAGATGAGACGGTGGACGGGTACGACTCGCGGGATGTCGCGAAGTCCGGGAATAAAGGGCACGGCAAGGAGGAGGATCGTGGCCGCCCCCGTCAGGTAGATGGCAATGAGATCGACATTGGCCGAGTTATCGAAGCCCGGGACCTGGTACCACAGGGTGTACAGCCACAACCACGGCTGTCCCGGATAACTCCCGGTCTCGTTCATGACACCCCATTGGGCTCCAGTGAGGTGGTCGGCACTCGCCAGGTTGGAGAAGTACTGCCCATCTTCGAGGAAGAGGAGAGGTTTGGTGAAGTCCGTTCCGTAGAACTCCTGGTTAGAGATGAGGTCGGCGTCCAGCGCTCCGCTGCGGGCCAGGGTCAGTTCGGTGGCGAGCAACTCAGGTATAGGGCCGTCGTCAGCCCGTGGAACAACGGCGGTACCGCCATGGAAGGTGACCTTGGTCACGGCCTGAGCGTAGGCCTTGTTCCACGAAGCCCGGGTGACGGACGAGGCGGCACGGTAGCGCGCAATTTGCGCCGCCAGAGCGACGTCGGTGGGGGCGATCTTCTCGAGCGGGGAGAGCACGAAGATCTGCGCGGCGTCGATCGGTTGGCGCACCCCGATGATGTCTTCGGGGGAGAAGAGGAGCCGCTGCGTGCTCCCGTTCTGCGAGTTGTAAGGCGGCCCGTAGGTGGCGGTTTCGCTGGTTCCGGCCAGCTCGGTCGCTGCGGTAGCGACGAAGTCCGCGGGCGCGATCTTGGCCCAGGTGGCGATCGTCACCGGCGGATCGTCAGGGGAGGAGAGCAGCGCGGACAGAGCGAAGACGAGGATGAGGGCGATCCCGGTGGCCACGGTGGCCTCCTTAAGGATGTCATAACGGCGCGTGGGTCCCCGCCATTCGGCCCGGTCTGCTGCGGCCGCAGCCTGTCGCGCGGTTCGCCCCCGCACGCGTTGCAACGGCAGAGGGTGCGCCACTCCGCGCACGCGTACCGCCAGAATGTGGGCGCCGACCAAGGCGACGAGGACGAGCGGTATTAAGACGATGTGCCACATCAGCATCTGGCCGAAGTTCATGACGTTGAAGAACGAGCCGACGCCGACGGCAACGAAGGCATCCTTGCCACTGGTGGAGATCCACTGGGAGTCGAAGTTTTGCTGGGAGAGGTATCCGGTGAAGCACTCCACGACCGAGGCCACGAAGGCCACGACTCCGGTGACCCAGGTGAGTGAGCGCTTGCCCCGCCATGCCGCCATCCAGAACTTTCCCCACAGATGGATGACCAAGAACGCCATGAACGCTTCGACGCTCCACATGTGCAGGCTGTTGCAGAAATGGCCGACGGAGTTGGTGTGCCACCAGTCGGGGCCACCGATGGCGATGACGACGCCCGAGGCAATGACGAGCCCGAGCGTGGCCATACTGGCCACGCCGAAGACGTAGACCCACGACGCTACATAGGCAGGCTGGCGATCCGGCAACAGCTTGCCCGGCGGCAGCCGACGCAGCACCGCCCGTCGCACCCGCGACGTCCACATGGCGGCGTCAGCGTCATCTCCCAGATCAGCTGAAGACGGGGCGGGCGCCGCGTCAACGTCGAGTTCGTCGGCCCGGTCGGTATGTGCGATCTCGGCTTGGGACCTCGCTCTTCGACGGGTGTGACCAGGAAACGGGATGAGGAGGGCGGCACCGAAGATAACGACCATCACTGCGATGAGGACCAGGTTGGCCTCGGAGACAGTGAAGATCGACCAGTGAAGGTACCGACCTGGTCCATTCAGGTTGACAGCAGTGGCAATGAGCGATTCCGAGAACACCTGCTCCGGCCCTCCTTCTCTCGACTGGTGTCAGCCTGTGCCATCCACCTGCGAGTCAATAGGGCCATTGGTCCTAGCCATCAACCGCGATGGAGCTGATACTAGTCAGCCCTAGGAGCTATGTGGTGGTGACCGTGTTTTTGGGTCGGTGTGCCCCTCCTTACGGTCAGCGTGATCGCTGGCCTGGGACAGTCCCGTGGCCCCCCTTTGGCCGTGGTGATGAGGTCCGCCGACATCGGTTGCCCCGTCGATGATCGGATAGCTCCGTAGGAGCATCTCACAGGGAAATCGGTCGGGGGAAAGGCAGAGATGAGGGCTTGCGCCAATGCCGACATGGCTCACCCCGTTCGTGTGCCAACACGTCTTCACCAAAGACGTTGAGCGCACTGCGTACGAGGCTGACGGCGCCGTCGGGGTGCCCGCACGCGCCGCGCCCGTTGATCTGGCTGAGTCGAGCCTGGAGTCGTGTCACAAGGCCCTGATCACGCCGACCCCGAGCGAGGCTGGCCATGTCTTCGGCAATGGCCGGAAGCCCGAAAGCGCATGGTCCGCACTGTCCGGCGCTCTGTCCCGCCAGATAGCGGGCGATCCGTGCGGTTTCTGCAACCCCGCAGGCAGCCTTTCCGAGCACGGCGATCACCCCAACTCCGGCGGAAGCGCCTATGGAACGGAGCGAAACGGACGCATAGGGCGCGTTGAAGTGATCTGATCCGACCCAGTTTCCGCCGTAACCGCCGACGAGCAGCGCCTGGGGCGCTTCGGTCGGCGTCCCACGCAGCGCGACGTCCCACAGTGGAGTTCCGCGGTCCACCTCGACCACCCCGGGATAGGTCACGTCACCGCTCACGGTTATGAGACACGTACCGCGTTCTTCGGCCATCCCTCGGGCCAAGAATGGCTGCGGACCGTACCTGGCGATGAGCGCGATGTGGGCGAGGGTTTCTGTGTTGTGGACGAGGGCTGTGTGCTTCCCGATGCGCAGAGGCGTTCCCTTGTCCGGGCGGAAGGCCGGGAGGCCGCTTCGACCATCAATCCAACTGACGAGAGCAGACTCCTCGCCGGCCACGAAGCGATCGGGTGGGAGGACGACCACTTCGCTCACTCGGGCATAGCGCGCCGTGCTGCGCTCGCGAATGGCATGACGGACGGCAGCCGCGACGCCGTTTCGGCTTCTTGGTATGCACACCACGATCTCGCGCGCTCTGCACATGGCGGCCAAGAATTGGGCTCCGTCGAGAACAAGATGAGGTGCTCTGGTCAGTAGGACCTTATCCTTGTCGCTGGCCGGTTCGCCCTCCATCCCGTTGACGACGAGCGTTCCTCGGGGCCCGTGGGAATTGGCCACGGCGAGTTTGATGGAGGACGGAAACCCTCCGCCTCCTCGACCGGCCAGCCCCGAGGCTTTGAGGCTAGCCGTGAATGCGCCTTGCCACGAGGTGTGGTCGCCGAGGCTTACAGCGAGGGCACCATGGGTGGCGACATGTCGGGCCAGGTCGGTCGGATGACCGAGGAGGCGATGGAGGTCACTTCGAGGAGGAACCTCGGTCACGTTGGTGCTCACGATGAGATCCCTTTACAGATGAGGTTGCGAGAAGGTGGGGCATGCCCCCTTACGTAACGACGGGATGGGTCGTGGTCGGCGGAGAAGTCGTCGTGGTCGTAGTCGGCAAAATCGGGACGGGAGTCGGTTACGTGGTGCTGGTAGCTCGGGCTGACGCCACGTCGGCCGATGAGGTAGTCGATGTCATGGTTTCCGTCGTAGGTCATGAGGCCGACGGAGAAGGGATTATGGGTGACGTCAACGGCAGCAAGGCCGATGTACTTTTCGCGGCGGGGTACTCCTTGGCTACCACAACCCCGATGAGCGCCGCGGCACCGGAAGCCGCGATGAGGGATGCAGGGGTCAGACGTACCCGCGCATGGGTGCGTCGTCTCGTCTCGGGGGAATGGAGGTTTCTGGGTTGCTTGACCTGTGTCGCTGGCACTGTGCAGTCGACACGTCTCCATCGAAGGGGCTGAGGGTGCCGGAGCGCAGGCCCAAGGAGCCTTATCCACGACGAGACCGGCAGAATCGAGATTCGGGACACTCCTTGACCCTATGAACTGAAAATTACGCCAGCATGAAGGAGACCAGAATCTCAACGGACGCTTTGTCATGTCATGCAACCCCAGTCGTCACTCTGGGCGGCCAAGACGCGCCGCGTCATCTCCGCGTCACGTTCGACATGTAAGACAAACAGCGTGCGAAGTAAGGGCGCTGGGGGATCGGATCGCTTCCCAGTGGGTGCCACGCGCTGGTGGCGTAGTCCTTTCGTGGCTCATGCCGCCCGTGTAGCCGGTGTCGCCACGGTGATCATCATGGTCGTGTACGTCTGCGTCTGTGCCGGGTTTGACATCATTGACCGGCACCGGCTGATCGCGCAGATCGACACCAAACTCCATCAGCGCCTGGATGAGGTGGTCACCAATCCGTCTGCGGCCGGCTCCCTCGCCACCTATGAGAACACGTATGAAGCGGACGATGCCCCGGTGTTCGTGTGGAACGTCGATGGGTCGGGATCCTCTCGGACCCTCACACCCGGGGCGCCCAGGATGTCAGCGTCTGCCTGGTCGCCCAGGCATCCCGTGGCGGCGGCCCGTCTCGGAGGTCGCGACTTCGAGCTGGAGGCAAAGCGCGTTGGCGGCACCTGGATCGTTGCTGGACAGAGTCTGGCTGAAACAGATCACGTGGGATCTGACTTGATCGCCCTGGAGTTGATCGCCGGTCCGGTGCTCGCCCTCGCTGTTTTTTTGGGCACCATTGGCATCGGGGTGAAGGCGGTCGGCCCGGTGGAGCTGTCTCGTCGTCGTCAGCTTGAGTTCACGGCTGATGCTTCCCATGAGCTCCGAACACCGCTTAGCGTCATCGAAGCCGAGATCAGTCTCGGCCTCAGCGGTCGGCGCTCGGTCGATGACTATCGCGACACGTTGGGACGGGTGAGCCGGGAAGCCCTGCGTCTCCGTCGCATAGTCGAGGACCTACTTTGGCTATCCCGCTTTGACGCGGAACCCCCGCCGCCGGGAAACGAACCACTCGAAGTATCGGCGATCGCCGTCGCTTGTGCCGACCGATTTTTCGGCATAGCGCAGCAGCGGCGTCTTTCGCTTTCGGTGCTCACGCAGGGTCAGGGGCAACCCTGGATCAATGCTCCTCCTGAATGGATCGACCGCCTCACCGCCGTCCTCATGGACAACGCGTGCCGCTATGCCGGATACGGGGGAACGGTAGTGATCATCGTTAGCGCGCAGAGGAACTGGGTGAGCTTGGCCGTCGAGGACGATGGGCCAGGCATAGCGGCCGAGGAGCGGGCTGCTCTATTTGAGCGGTTCCATCGGGCTACCGACGAGGGTAATGGCGCTGGACTCGGTTTGGCCATAGCTGACGCGGTGGTGCAGGCTACCGGCGGAGAGTGGCGTGTCGAGACCGCCGAGATGGGCGGGGCTCGAATGGAAGTGCGATGGCATCGCGCACACGGCACACTCGAAATCAGCGAACGGACCGAGCGCGTGTATACGGCGTAGAGCGGTCGTGTCCCTAAGATACAAGAGGCGGAGCGAACGGAAAGCTCTCCGTCCATTGCAAAGTTCCATCGTGGCCGATTACCAGGGCCTCATAGTCCTCGAGCGTCTCGACCAGGCTGAGTCCCGCTTCTCCCGCGACCGCGACCGCCGTCGCCAGTGCATCGGCAAGACCGAGGTCTGGGCCGCTCACGCTGGCGGAGGCGACCCGTGCCGTTCGACGCCCAGAGTAAGGGTCGATCAAGTGGTTGCCGCGTTCGGCCGTACCTGAAGTTGCGATGGCTCCAGTGAGCTCGACGACGCAGGCCAGTCGGCGCGGGGTGAACGGATCGACAATGCCGATCCGGAATGCCTCCGTATGTCCCATGCTGCCGTAACTTGCGATATCGCCTGCAGCATTGACGATGGCTCCCCAGGTCTCAGTTGAGACCAGTGCGCCCAGAGCGCGTTGCGCGGCCCATCCCTTCACATACCCCGTCGGATCGACGCCACCAGGCATGGCCCACGGATCGAACCATCCGTCAGTGAGCTCACGAGCCTTGGCACATTCTTCGAGGACTTCAGCTACCTCGGGCGGGGCTTGCTCTGTGGTGATCTCCCCTCGGCGTAAACGGCTCATAGGGCTGTTCATTTTCCACGTGCTGAAAACGGCGTCGGCGCGCTGGAGAATATCGCGCGCACGCGCGATCTGCAGATAGGTGTGGTCGCTGGGCTGCCCATTCTCGGAGTAGATATCGATCGTCACTACGGTTCCCATAACCTGTTCGAGGCAATGGAGATGTCTCTGCTGCTCATTCTGCTGTGTCGCGGTCAGCGGTGAGGAGGTCACGAGATACCGAGCTTTCCGAGCGCGGATTGAAGGGACTGCTCAAAACCAGCGCTGGTATAGCTCGCGCCTGACACGCCTTGAATGTTGGCGCTCTGAGCCTGAACAGCCTGTTTCTCGAGGATGGGGATCGACTGCTGATCGATCGATTGGGAGCGAAAGTTCCCACCGTCGTTGAGAGAACCGATGCTGACTTTCGTGATCCTTTTGCCTGAAGCCGTGACTGAAACTGACAGTACCCCGAAGTGGTAATTGACTGCAGAACCAGTGACGCTTCGGGTCGCCGAGGGGTTCGAGGTAACCGTGGTCGTCGAAGGCACCGTCGAAGTGCTCGCATTCGAGCTCGATTTGGGCGGAGAACTCGCGCCACTTGAACTGTTGCGTGTTGACGAGCCGGGGGCCGTGGTCGTGGTCGTCGAGCCCTGAGTGGCCGAGGTCCCGGGCAGAGAGCCAAGCGTCACGGGTGCGGACTTTGTGTGGAAGGTCAACACGCCGACTAGTCCGACGACCGTCGCACCGATCACAACCGGTGCGCGCCTCATCGAACCCTCCCGTTCTTTAATAGGCATAGGTGTTCGTCTCCTTCGTGAGTTAGAACGCGAATCTCTCTTCGTGGATCCGGTCGCGCCGCACCCCAAGCTTCAACGCGGCACCGACGATGCTCTCGCTGAACGCAGCCGGACCACAGATGTAGAGATCACGATCTGCAAGGTCGGGCACCAGGCGTTTCAGTGCTGCTCGCATCGAAACGAACCTCGTGGCGTGAGCCGATGACCTCGTGGAACTCCCCGCCACGCTGTTCGACCAGAGCGGCGACTTCGTCACGGTGGACAATGTCCTCTGGGGTGGACGAACGGACGATGACCGACACGTCAACTGACGCGGGTAGATCCTCGAGAAGGGCGCGCAACGGGGTGATGCCGACCCCAGCGCCGATGAGCGCGACATGGTCGGTTTCGCGCGCATGCTGGGTAAATGCGCCGTACGGTCCCTCAATAGCGACTCGGGTTCCGGGCTTGAGGGCCGCAATGGCGCGGCTCTGATCGCCCTAGCCCCTTGATTGTCACCCGGAGGTACGGTGGTTGCGGGAGTGCGGAGAGAGAGTAAGGGTGTGCGTGCCACCAGAGCTCTTTCGTGAGGAACCGCCACTTGAAGAACTGGCCGCCTGACACCGCAAGGCGATCGAGCCGACGGCCCGAGCAGATGACCGAGTATACGCCCGGTGCCTCTTCGCACACGGCCGCGATCCGCAACTGGTGGCGAAGGCTACGTATGATCGGGCTGGGCCACCCGAAACAGAATGACCACCCCTGCGGTCATGATCCAGATCGCAATCCATACTGCCTTGGTGAGCGGGTGACCAATGAACGATCCCCCGGTGGTGATCTGATGGGCGAATGCGAGTGCCAGGGCGAGGTAGGTGTAGAGATGGACGAACCACCAGGTCTCGTACTTGAGGTGACGGCGGGCGATCTTGATCGAAGTTATTCCGGCCATCACGAGCAGGCAGAAGCCAACTGCCGCGGCAAGGAGATCGGGATAGGAGCTGAGGAAAATCCAAAGCTGGCGGAGCGCTCCCACCTTTGCCAGTTGGGCATAGCCAAGCGTGATGAGCACGACATGGACCGTGATGAGCCCGAGTGGCCACGGACCGATGTTCCGGTGCCAACGGACGAGTCGGTCTTGGCCGACTGCTCGCTCCAGCCAGGGAAGGCGGCCGATGAGCACAACCATTATCAACATGAGATACGCCGCGGTGAACCCAGCAAGGCGCCCCCCAGCGATGAACCAGCCACCCGGGGCGGCGAGCGCACCGCGTGTCTCGCCGGTGACCACGAGACCGATCGTGACGCCAAGACCAAGGCCGGCGAGGGCTGCCAGCGCATCGGCGACCCGACGCCGGGGTATGTGTCCGGGGCGAGAGCGAGATTCCTGGACGTCGGTCATCCGTAGATCATTCCGGCCGGATGGAGCGACCTGAGTGACACCCGTCATGACGCGATTCTCACGGGCCGGAGTGAGAGTGCGCGGTGCACTGGCTGTGTGCTCACTGTCAGCGCCGCCGTGTCCAGGTCATGGTGGTGAGCCTACGAGTTGGACCTTACGGCTCCATGAAGTTGGCACCCGCGTCTGCGGCACATCGTGACCTCTCCTTGGTGTACGTCCGGACCAAGGCTGGTCGAATGTATAGAGCTGGGGGGCGACACGCTCCCACACCGGCCTGACAATTCGCCGCCTCGGCTCAACGAGGTCGTGCGTCGTCATGCTCCCTTCATCTTCGGGGATCATGATCTCGAGATGACAACCGGGTGCGATGCAATGAGACCCTCACCCGGTCGAATAATGTGACCAGTGAATATCGGTCACCTCGTTGAGGTCCATGGCTATTTGGCCGTATTCATTCTCGTTGGCGCGGAAAGCCCTCATCTGTCGGGCATGATCGGCCTTATCATTGGTGGCGTGGCGATCTTCGGCATCACGATTGTGCTGCTTGCGGTCGGACGTCACATGAACCGTCTGGGAGCGGCAGCCGAGGCCGCCTATCCAGGGCCACTCCAATAAGGGATTGAGATGTCCACGATCCACGGCGGCTTCGGCATAGCGATGCCGTAGACGGTGTCTCGATCACCTGGCCCTCACATCAAGCGGCGATTGATCTGCGTCCTTGGAGTCGTTTTGGTGTTGCTGGTAGCGGGTTTCGCAATCCGAGGGAGAGTGGCCCGCTATACAAGGACCGCAATATCCAATGCCACGAACTTGACCCACTCGAATACACCGACGGCACTCGACCCGTCCTATTTCGCTTCTGGTGCCTGTGTGAGCTACCAACCGACCAGCGGCGACCGTCACATCACCGTCTTTCTCGACGCCGGTCACGGTGGACTCGACCCTGGCGGCGTAGGCATGACCGAGACAGGCCAGGAGATCCAAGAATCCACCATCAACCTCCCGATAGAGCTCGACACCATGGCGATCCTGCGCGCCAAAGGGTTCCGGGTCGTCGTCTCGAGAACCAAGAATACGACCGTTCTCAAGCTCGGCCCAGGAGATACCGACGGGCGGCTGCTCAGCCTGTTGGGCTCCCACGACGACGTAGCGGCACGGGATGTCTGCGCGAACATGGCCAATGCAGACCTCTTGGTTGGGATCTACATGGATGCTGGAGGAAGTCCGCAGAACGCCGGAAGCGTCAGTACCTACGACACCGTCCGGCCCTTCTCCGCAGCGAACCTCAAGTTCGCCACTCTCCTGCAAAGCGACGTCCTCTCGGCGATGAACGCACAGGGTTGGGGCATACCCAACGACGGGGTTGTCTCCGACGCGAACGAAGGTTCTTCTGCTGGTGACCCCGCTGCTGGAGGTCTGGCCGCCGAGTCCGCCAACTATGACCATCTGTTGTTGCTTGGACCGGCGGCGCCAGGCTACTTCTCAACGCCGAGCCAGATGCCTGGTGCAGTCATCGAGCCCTTCTTCCTTACGGACCCCTTCGAGGGATCGATCGCTATTACTGCAGGCGCGCAGCAAGTGGTCGCCAAAGGAATCGCATCCTCTGTCGAGAAGTACTTTGCGCCCACCCAGTCCACGACTGGCTAGCAAGCCGAGATGCCGAGGCACGTCCTGCGCCCCGGGTCGATCTCGTCGCCGTCTTTAGCGCGATTGTGATATCCCTATCGGGCTCTCTAATCAGCCTCAAGTCTGATGTGGGGCGAGGCACTGATCGGTACAATTTCTCGTGGCCCTGAAACTGCCGATCCGAGAGCCTGCGAACGAGGGAGAAAGTGGATCTCTGTCGCTCCCTCGGGCCAGCCTTGGGCCCGGCAAGCACGTCGTCGGATGAATTGATGGAACAGGAAGGCGGCCACCGTCGGCGTGGCTCAGCACGTGAGCAGGCCACGGATTCGGAAACAGGAACCATTCGATGGATTGCGAGTTCCACCGGGCGCGAGCCGACTGAACAGCCGTATCGAACCGAATTCCCAGGATCACCGGTTTCGGCCTGGGAAGCCGCCGTGACTCGCGGAAGATCCGAATTCCAACGGCAGGCACCTATCGAGCAGGACGCGCCCGATGAGGACGGATTCGGTGCCGACGAGGGCGTGGAGGCCAACGCCCGGCTGACTGGGATGACCGCGGCCGTATTACTGGTGCTCTTGGCTGTCGAGGGATTCACCATCTTGCGGGTCGGCAGGCTACTCACTCTTCATGTCGTGATCGGCATGGTATTGGTGCCTCTCGTACTCCTCAAGATCGGCAGCACCACCTGGCGCTTCGCCCGCTACTATCTCGGATCACCCGAATACCGACGGAAGGGACCTCCGCCTGCAGTTCTGCGGCTCCTTGGTCCGTTCGTGGTGGTACTCACCCTCGCCGTATTCGGCAGTGGGATCGCCCTTTTGCTGGGTCCTTCGAGTGCGCGAAGCGAACTGCTGCTGATCCACAAGGCGACCTTTATTCTTTGGATAGCCGCCATGGTGGTCCATGTTCTCGGACACGTGGTGGACACCGCACGCCTCGCACCAAAGGACTTCTACTGGCGGACCCGGCGGCAGGTCCGAGGAGCCAGTAAGCGACAGTGGTCACTGGTCGGAGCGCTCTGCCTCGGACTTCTGCTCGCGGTGGCCGTAGCGCCAAAGGTCGGACCTTGGAAATCGGGCGGCGGGTCGCCTATCCATCACCCAGCGCCGGCGGGAAAAGCCGGAGCCGTCACGTTGCCAGGTCACTCAGCCTCGGGTACATGACTGCCATGGGCTCAGGGCGCAACCGTGCATCCTTCGCGAGGTAGGCACGTCCATCAGCGGCCGCGGCCAGTTCATGAAGCGACGGGAGCGTTGCCGGTTCAACAGGAGAGGCGGCGGCTTGCCATAGCTTGTCCCGGCCCTTGGGCGACGGCACCTTTCGAGGTTGCCCCCGTGGCCCGCCAAGTCGACGATGCTCTTTCCGCACGCTTCCCAGTCACCACGAACTGTGCGCCAAAGGAAGCAACCGCCGAGAACCAGCTTTAGGGGGGATGTGGGTGGCTACTACCTGACTCTGACGGACTCAAGGATTGCCAACGTCGTCACGGGAGAATAACTGGGCGTATCGGGATGGGCTGGATATCTGAAATCCATATCGCGTCAAGCGGACCAATGCACGATTACGCCAAGCACGACGAGAGCCGATATCAGCGCCACGGTGCCGGCCCAGAAACGAGCAACATCGAAGAGCCGACGAGATTTGCTGTGGGAGCCACGGACCCAAGGACCGATGGCGTCCTCTTGACGAGGGGATGACCGAAAACCGTGTCCCATAGTTGCCGACCCTCCGTATGACGACGAAGTTCACTTCGCGTCAGTGACCCACGGCAGTTGGTCCCGTGGCGACCTTCTTCACCCTACGAATCAAAGGTGACATGAACATGAAGGAACAGTCTTTGATGCGAAACCCCTTCGTGGCTGAGAAGGCCAAGCGCACTGGAAACGCCGCCGAACTGGCTCGAGGGTCAAGGACGCAGTAATGATCAACCCATCGCCTGCTCCGAGAACCGCCGCACTGGACGCCCCACCTTGGAGATTCCGGTTGCGTGTGTAACTGTTCATATTTTCGCCGGTCACCCGGGCTGTAAGGGAGCGGAACCGTCTCTCCTCCGAGGGGTCATGGTCACATTCCGATGTGTATGCCACGAGATCGGCGCCACCAATTGAGTCAGTCCTTAATAAGGGTCGGCGTCGACCTTGTTGGGAACCGTACTCCTGGCGTGCGGAATGAATAGGTGGAAGGGGAGTGGCCTCATCCCAAAGTCGATAAATCCGGAATTTGTGCCGCCGACCATCTGCATGGGAGTCGTAGAAGTCGTTGCTGCTTCCCGACGCGCCGCCCGGATATTTCGGAGCCGGCTACCCTCAGGCACTTCGATATGAAGACTCACCTGAGTGATAGGCACTACGCGGTGAATGCTCCGCGCCTGAGCCGGTATTGCGTCGACCTAGGTCGTGCGCTCTAGTACCGATTGGAGTATCGACCAGCGTTTATTCGCCTCCGCGGTCCGGCCAAGTAGAAGACTGAGACTATTGCCCCGATGATCCCGAAGAGGAACCACCCGCCGAGCATCCCAGCAATCCAAAGTGCCTTCCATTTCGGGGCGAGGATCACCGCCGGGCGTCGTGCCACGTCGATGATTCCCCAGATAACCAGCGCGAGCGACGCAAAACTAACGAAGACCAACATGCTTCCTCTTCCTAGCGAAGTGCAGACCGTTCTTACGGGCGAAATTCACTTCGTTCATGTACGCAGTCTTATTGCCAAATATCTGAGCACCGTCAGAACTTCGTAAATTCTCATTAAAAAGGCGCTGACGCGGGTGGCGGCTATCGCGCTTGCATCCTTGTAGTGAATGGCTGACGGGCGTTCGAGGCGCCTGGCCTGCTCAGATCTACTTGACATTGCCGTTGGTCATTGCGTGGCGCGGCTGCACACCGGCGACCACGGTGTCAACAACGTCCTGAGCGAAGCGATCGGTCAAGGGAAGATGGGACTGCAGGAGCCGGTGATAGGCAGATCCGAAGACCAAGTCGAGCATGACGTCCGGGTCCACATCAGCTGAGGTCTCTCCTCGCCCGAGCGCCCGATCGAATATGAGGCGGTGCTGTGCCCGGACGCGGGTGACGAATCTCTCTCGCCAGATCTCGGCCAAGTCGGGATCCCGCTGGACTTCGGCGATTAGTCCGACCAGCGTGCGACCCGTCACAGTTCCCCTCACCGTCCTGATCCAGCCGCGAAGCGCAGCGAGGAGGTCTCCGCGCAGAGTTCCCGTGTCAGGGAGCGGCTGGCGAGCGAGGAAGCTCGCTGAAAAAGCTTCGAAGACCAACGTGCCCTTCGTCGGCCACCAACGGTAAATGGTGGCTTTGCTTACCCCGGCTCGTTGCGCTACCTCGTCCATTGTCAGGTCGACAAAGCCCCGCTCTTCAAGGATCGCGTTGGCGGCTTCGAGGATGGCGCGATGGGAGCGTTCACTGCGGGGCCGCCCCCGAGGAGCCGAAGCCGAAATCGTGGGGTCATTCATGGTTGACATCGTAGCTCTATAAGAATACGATACGTATCGTACCGTAATGAGGAAGGTGTCATGACTTCAGTGCAGATCGAGCGAGAAGCCCGCCGGTGGCACGCCCGCTCCGGCCCGATGGACATCGCCGAATTGAGAGATGCCCCCTCGCAGACTTCGGTTTCTCCTGGGACGTTGGCTCCGGTCGTTGCCGGCGGGACGGCGCGAGCGACCGAACTGTCCAAGGCAGCGCTTGCCCTGGTCCTGGTGGCGTCATTCATGGTCGTTCTGGATTTCAGCATCGTGAATGTCGCGCTGCCCTCCATCCGCCAAGCCTTGGGCTTTGGAGGCGATTCGGTGCAATGGGTCGTGACGGCATACGCCATCACCTTCGGTGGTCTCTTAATACTGGGCGGTCGCATTGCCGACACGCTGGGTCGACGATTCTTGTTTATCGTCGGACTGCTGATGTTCGCTGGCTCGTCGCTGGCGGCGGGATTGACCGATGACGCCGTACTCTTAGTGACTGCCCGCGCTATCCAAGGAGTCGGAGCAGCGATTGTGGCGCCAGCGTCGCTATCCCTGATCACGGCACGCTTTGCTGAAGGGCCTCGGCGTACCCACGCCCTGGGCTTGTACGGTGCGACGGCTTCGATTGGGTTCGTGGCGGGGCAGGTTTTGGGTGGCGTGCTGGTGCAATTCACGAGTTGGAGATTGATATTCCTCCTCAATGTGCCGGTGGGTATCGCTGCTGCCCTACTAGCACCTGGGCTCATTACGCCTGACCGGCGGAACTCGAGGTTGGCCCACCTGGACGTGAGGGGCGGCATCTTGGTCACCCTCGGAGTGGCTGCCCTCGTTTTCGCCATATCCGAAGGCCCGGTCTTGGGGTGGGTGCAACCGGTCGTGACGGGGGCCCTCGTCATCGCCGCAATAGCGCTGTCCGGCTTTGTCGTGGTGGAGCACGTGCAGGTGCAACCGCTCGTTGATCTCGGTCTGCTTCGGCAACGAGGGCTCAGGACGGCAGGCATCCTCACCTTCCTTCTGGGTGCCTGGAATGCCGGAGAATTGGTGGTCCTCTCGGTTTACTTGCAGCAAACTCTTCACGACTCGCCATTGGAAGCCGGACTGGTGATCGCGCCCCAAGGGGTGGTCGGATTCGTCACCGCCCTTTTCGGGTCCCGCGTGGTCCGTCGTTTCGGGATGCGCTCCCTGTTGGTGGTAGCCACGGGGTCCACCGGCGTCGGGTTTCTGATCCTGGCCCACCTGCCGATAGGTGGTCACTACAGCCCGCTGTTTGCCGCGGTCGTGCTGGTGGGATTCGGGACTGTGGGCACCGTGTTCGGAACGACGGTCATGGCGGCCAGCGGGATGGCCGCCGCCGATCAGGGTCTGGTCGGCGGCGTGGTGAACACTGCCCGACAAGTTGGCGCCGCCGTGGGCGTAGCCACTCTGGTCGCCATTGCCGAGGGCACGCATGCACGGGCCGGTATCGCCACGGTTGCCGGCGACCGCACGGCCATGTTGGTGGCGGCATGCGCGGGACTCGGCGGAACCATCGTCGCCTGGTTCGGGGCCCGACCAGCGTCGCCTTTGCGTCTCTCAACGACATCAACGAACACTCCCAACTCGAACAGGAGGACCTAATGAAACACACCATTTTGGGCAAGAGCGGCCTCGAGGTCTCTCGGATCGCCTTCGGCACCTGGCAGCTCGGTGGCGACTGGGGAGCCACGGACACCGTAGCGGCGATGGAAGCCATTCGACGGGCCGCCGACAAAGGCGTCACCTTCTTCGACACGGCCCAGGGCTATGGCTTCGGCGAATCGGAACGGCTCTTGGCGACGGCATTGCGCCAGCTGCCTCGTAAAGACCTCGTCATTGCCACCAAGGGCGGCTTGCGACCGGCCGGCAACGGCGTCGTACGTGACGCCAGCCCGGAGTGGATCCAAAAGGGCGTCGAGTCCAGTCTGGGGGCCCTTGGCACCGACTACATCGATCTGTTCCAGATGCACTGGCCCGACCCCAAGACGCCGTTCGAGGAGACGGCGGAGGCGTTGGCCAAGCTGATGGCCGATGGAAAGATCCGCCACGTTGGGGTCTCGAACTTCGATGTCGAGCAGATGCAGGCATTCAGCGCCACGCTTCCGGTCCAAACATTGCAGCCCCCCTACCATCTGTTCCGGCGAGACATCGAGGCCGACGTGCTGGCCTACACGGCGGCGAACGACATAGGCGTCTTGGTTTATGGACCCTTGGCCCACGGCTTGCTGGGCGGGCGCCTCGGCACGGCCGACCCAAGTTCGCGCCGGGGGACTGGCGGGCGAAGAGCCCGATGTTCTCTGGCGCGACCTTTGCCCGCAATCTTCAGGGTGGTGGCGCAGTTGGAGAAACTGGCCACCCAAGAGTTGGGGATCACCGTGGCCCAGTTGGCGACCGCATGGACTCTGGCCAACCCGGCGGTCGATGTTGCCATTGTCGGCACCCGCAACGCCGAGCACGTCGACGAGGCCTTGGCGGCCGCCGAGATCGACCTTACGGACGAGGTGATGGGGCGCATCGACCTGATCATGGCCGACGCCACGCCGGTGTCTGGACCTTCGCCCGAGATGATGTGAAGGAGGGAGTCGTGAGTCTGCGGCCACACGCTGGACCGGACACATCTTCGAGTGGGGCCGCTCCGCACGAGCGCCAGGAACCAGTCGGCCGTGCTGTCGTGTGGACGGCCGCCATCACCGCACTTGGTGGCCTGCTCTTCGGGTACGACACCGGCGTCGTCTCGGGTGCGCTGCTGTTCTTGCATACGAGCTTTGGGAACGTGAGCTCGTTCGACAAGGAGCTGGTCACCGGACTGCTCTTGGTCGGCGCCGCGGTGGGAGCATTCGTCTCGGGAAGGCTTTGCGACACCATCGGCCGGCGGCCGGTCATTTTGATCACGGCCGGCATTTTCGTGCTCGGCGTGCTGGGCGCCGCCTTCTCGCCGGCCCTGTGGTTCCTCATCGTCATGCGCTTCGTGATCGGGCTGGCCGTCGGTTCGGCGTCCATGGCGGTACCGCTCTACATCAGCGAGGTGGCGCCACCACGGGTCCGCGGTGCGCTCGTCAGTTTCAACCAGCTGGCGCTCACGTCGGGGATCCTCGTCGCCTTTTTGGTGGATTACGCCCTGAGTGCGAGCGCGGCCTGGAGGCTCATGTTCGCATTGGCCGCCATACCGGCTGTCTTGCTCTTCGTCGGCATGTTGACCCAGGCCGAGAGTCCTGTCTGGTTGGTCACCCATGGGCGCATCGCCGAGGCACGCCAGGTGCTCACCCGCGTGCGCAGTGCGGACCATGACGTAGAAGGCGAGATCGAAGAGATCAGCTCGCTCAGCAATGACCAGGTGAGCTACCGCGAGCTCCTCGAGCCCGGTGTGCGCAAGTTGATCGTGATCGGCGTCCTCTTGGCCGTGTTCCAGCAGATCACCGGGATCAACACCGTCATCTACTACGCACCGACCCTGCTTCACCAGGCGGGATTCGGAAACTCGGCCTCGCTCTTGGCCAATGTGGGCAACGGCATCGTCAACGTGGGAATGACCGTGCTCGCCATTCGTCTCATCGACAAGGTGGGGCGGCGGGTCCTGTTGCTCAGTGGCACCATCGGGATGGCCGTCGCGATGCTTGTCCTGGCCTCCACGTTCGCCCTCGGGGGCAACACGCTCGGGCACGCCGCGTCCATCGTGGCCGTGGTGTGTCTTGTGGTCTACACGGGGTCCTTCGCCATAGGCCTCGGTCCGGTCTTTTGGTTGCTGATCAGCGAGATCTATCCGGCGCGCATCCGCGGCAAGTCCATGAGCATCGCCACCATCGCCAACTGGGGGGCGAACTTCGTCGTGGCGGTGTCGTTCCTCACCTTGCTCAGCGCCATCTCCAACGCTGGAACCTTTTTCTTGCTGGGGTTCTTGAGTCTCTTGGCCGTGGCGTACTTCTGGAAGAAGGTGCCAGAGACCGAGGGGCTGACCCTCGAGCAGATCGAACGAGAGATGGCCTAGTCATGTCGCCGGAAGGTTCAGAGCTGAACACAAAGAAAGGACACTAAAATGACCGACTCGAATATTCAGAAAGGGCCAATGCCCAAGGTTGCAGTGATCGGGACGGGCACCATGGGAACGGCCATGGCCGGCCGGCTCCTCGCCGCCGCAATGGACGTGCACGTGTGGTCGCGGCATCCGGCCTCAACGATGCCGCTGGTCGATCTCGGCGCCACCGCCTTTGATGCGCCTGCGGACGCCGTGAGGGAGGCGGACGTGGTCATCACCATGTTGGCGACGGCCGAAGCGACGGCCGACGTCATGCTCGACGGGCACGCTCTCGAGGCCATGAAACCGGGGTCTGTCTGGGTCCAGATGGCCACCATCGGCGTCGAGGACACGGAGAAGCTCGTCGCGGCGACTTTGTTACGGCGACCGGTCGTGGTTTTCGTCGACGCGCCGGTATCAGGGAGCCGAGAACCGGCAGAGAAGGGTCAGCTCCTCATCCTGGGGTCAGGCCCGCATGCGGCGGCCCCCTTGCTTGAGTCAGTCTTCGGGGCGTTGGGCAGAGCCACGCTCTGGCTCGGTCCGGCTGGTGCTGGTAGCGCGATGAAGCTCGTCCTCAACACGTGGTTGGCCTTCCAGACCGAAGGGGCGGCCGAGGCGGCCGCCCTTGCTGAGCGGCTGGGCGTGCCCGATTCGGCCCTGCTCGGCGCCTTCCGCGACAACCCCCTCGCGTCGCCCTACGCGATCGGCAAGCTCACCCGGATGCTCGCGCAGGATTACCACGCCGACTTCGCTTTGGATTGGGCCTTGAAGGACCTCGACCTGGTCGCCAAGGAAGCCAGCGCCGAGGTAACCCCGGTCGCATCCGCCATTGCGGAGCGGTGGCGGGGACTCGTGCTCGACGGCTCCAGCGGACTCGACGTGAGTGTTGCTCGGCGAGGCCTCGGGTCGGCCGCTTCGGCTAACCCGAGCAATCGTCGGCCCGGGTGGAGCACCTTGGATCGGGTGGTGTCGGACGTTCGCCAACCCGTCTCGGCATCGTCTTGACTGTTGATCACCCGAATCAACCGGTTGCGGAATCGCAAGCGGAAGGCCTGAGAAGCGCCAGAACTCCTCAGCGGACCACGACGTAGGGCAATCTCGGCGCAGTTGCGGTGAGCCGAACTCAACCCTCCAGTAGAGAACGAACTTTCTCGGCCGGTCGTGCCAATACCGCCTTATCGTTCTTCACGATGATGGGGCGTTGCATGAGCTCGGGATGCTCCATGAGGACGGCGATGACCTGTTCAGGGGTCTGATAGTCCGATTCCACCAGTCCGAGCTCTTCGAAGCGCTTGTCCTTGCGGACAAGGTCGGCCGCGGGATCCTCTAACAACGTAAGCAATCGCTCCAGTTCCTCGTTCGACGGAGGCGTCTGCAGGTACAGCACAACCTCGACGTCAGCACTCCGCTGCTCGAGGATCTCAAGGGCGTCCCGCGAGTGGCTGCAAGCAGGGTTGTGATAAATCCGGATGTCGCTCATGTCCTCAAACTTAGCGGGGCCAAGGCCCACGAAGGCTGGGCGTTAGCTCCCCGGCTCCGATGGGATGGCGATCAGCTCGATTTCGGCAGGATGACGGTGCGTACGGCGTGGGGGTCGGGAGCTGTGACCGCAGCAGTCACCGGGCCGGGCATGAGGGGGATAATCGTTGACACCAGGCTGGCAAGATCGAACCTCTTTGCCTCGGCGAGGGCCACGAGGCGCGGGATGTCTCGACGTACGTCCCCCGACCCGTAAACACTGCTGATGAAGGCCCGCTCGCCGAACCCCGGCGGGAGCCGGACCTGCTCGCCGCGTCGGGAGGTGCCCACCTGTACACAGATGCCGCCCATGCCGGTTATGGCGAGCGCCTGTTCGGTCGTCGCTGCGCTCCCGTAGGCTTCGACTGCAGCGTCCACACCCCGGCCCGACGTCAGATCCAAAACCTGGGAAACCACCGGCGCCGTCGCGGGGTCAACGAGATCGGTGGCACCCAGCTTGGCGGCCAGAGTCCGCTTGTGCTCGGAGGGATCGACCGCCACGATGCGCACGGCCCCCGCTATGCGAGCTGCTTGTAGGGCGGCCAGGCCGACGCCTCCACAGCCGATAACTGCAACGGTCGATCCGGGAACGATCCGGCCGAGGTTAAAGACGGCGCCGGCGCCGCTGACTACTGCACAGCCGATCAGTGCCAGTTCGCTGTTGGGTAGGGCGGTGTCGACCCGCACGAGCTGGCTCTCGTGGACCACCGCCATCTCGGCGAAACTCCCCAGCCCACACATGGCCGTCGCCGACCAATCGGCGGTGCGGTAGCGCTGTTTGACGACGACATCAGCGAAGGTCTCACACATATTCGTGAATCCGCCTGCGCAACGGCTGCAGCGACCGCATGCCGGAGTGGAAGCCCCAACCACCCGATCCCCGATCCGCAGGGACCCCACGCCCGGCCCAACCTCAGCCACCCTTCCTGCCAATTCGTGGCCGAGCACAATCGGCGGACCCACCAGCCCAATGCTGCCCCCGAAATTCATTCCCGACGCCATCACGTGGCGATCGCTGGCACAGACGCCGCTGGCCAGCACCTCGACGAGCACCTCACCCGTCTCGGGTGGCGAGACGTCGACCTCCTGGACGCTAAGGCCCACTTGGCCGGGGAGCGCTGCCGCCGCGCGGAATCGAAGCGTTCCCGTCATCGCTTCACCATTCGACCTGACGAGTCGCTCTCCGCCTCACTCGCTGGCCGTTGGCCATGGGTAGATCTCGCGCCCGGGCACGGGAAGGCCCTCCCAGGCAACGAGCTGTCCCGGAATGCCATCCGTCGCGAACAACGTGCGGCCGTCTTCGCCACCAAAGCAGCAGTTCGTAACGATCCCCCTGCCGGCCTCGCTCTCCGCGATGGGGAGGAACTCGACGACGACGCCGTGAGGGTCGACGATCAATATCCCATGGTCTGCTGCAGTCGCGACGTAGAAGTTCCCGTCCAGATCGAAGCAGAATCCGTCGCCGGCGGCACCGGGGAGCTGGCAAACCCATTCCTTTGAGCCATCCTCCTCAACCCGCATCAAACCGTTTCCTTCAACGACCACTACTGTCCCACCAGGATCAAGTGCGATGCCGTTGCAGTACGCGAAGCCGGCCGCCAGCGTGCGCAGTTGCCCGTTCCGGTAGGCATGCACCCGACCCATCGGTTCGGGGGGCGGAGGATGGTGCGGAGGGTCGGTGAAGTACAGCGTGCCGTCAGCTTCAACTACCAGGTCATTCGGGGCAAGGAACCCGTCGTCGAGCAAGTAGCTCACTGAACCGTCACCGGCGACCCGTTGCACACCCGGTGTAACCGGGCGATACGGCGGGGGCTCCTCGTAGAGCCCTATCGCGCTGAAGTCGATCCCGCCGTTCTGGGTCACCAAGAATCCGCCATCGTCTGCCGGTGCGGCTGCGTTGGCCCCGCCCCCGACGACTGCGATGCGCTCCTTGCGGCCCTCGCTCGGCCACACACGATAGAGCGCGCCTTCGGCGACGGACGTGCAGACGACGGTCCCGTCAGAGCACCATAACGGTCCCTCCGGGAAGCGAAGGCCATCGACGACCACCTCGGGTCTCCGGTTCATCTCGGCGCGAACGTCCTCGACCACATGACAGTGGAAGTCGGTGGCCCATGGTCGCTCGATATCGATTTCATAACCACGCTCCGATCGGGCGTAGATGATGAGTGTGACTGCCGGCAGGACAGGTTACGCAGAGCGGAGGTGACCGGCAAGGGAGTCGGAGCGGTAGCGCATTCGCGGAGGTGAGGGTAATATTCGTCCCAGGTTGAAGCGGATCGCTGTTCGCTTTGGGTAGCAGTCTCAGCGAATGGGGCTCCCGAAGCGAATGATGTTTCCATCGGGGTCCGTGACTGAGCCCTCCCGCTTTCCGTAGTCCTCGTCGCACGGGCCTTCTACTTCGATCCCCGCTTGTCTCCACTCCTCGGCCACCCGGTCGGCTTCTTGACAGTGGAGGTAGAGAGAACTGTGACCGGGGAGTTCGTCGCTGCCAGCATGGGCAAGGTGGATGGTGAGATCCCGATCCCGGTGAACGAAGGCATAGGTGTCATCGTGGAACGACACTTCGAAGCCCGCCCGCTCGAACCAGGCGACGGCTCGAGCCACATCGGCGACCTTGAAAATAGGCTCAAACCCCGTGGCCAACCACTTTCCCGCCATGAGCTGCAGTTGGCCGTCCCGTTGGCCATTCAGCCCGGCCAGGCAATTGTGGCAGATCGGCTGGTCTGGGTGCGAGCGCAATCTCACCCACCAGTCCACTGAGGTTGAGCAGCAAGTGCACACCACGGCCATGGCAAGCAATGGTAGATGGCCGCCTGAGATTCATTCATCTTGGTCATCGTCATCACGGGACTGCGCCTCACTAAAGACCTACCGGCCTCACAGGCGTCAGTGGGGATCTCACATTTGCGCCTTGCATCCTCTAAGTAGCTGACGAGCAAGAGGAGCACCACTATGACGATCTCGATGCGACAAACCATGACCACCTTCCCAAGCGCCCCGCACCGAACACGACGTCAGGACCCTCGGCCGCTGCAAGCAAGGCCGGCGCCGACGCAGATTCGCCACCTTCGTCTTTGGCAGACCTGTCGGCTTCAATGCCCACGACCAAGTTGGTACCCCGCGCGAGGGTTCGGCCATTGCTGACAAAGAAGAAGTGCCGAACCATCGTGGCCGCCACACTGTTGGTTCCCATCATCGGACTCTCTCTCGGCCTCGTGGAGTCCTCTCCCGCATCAGCGGCGCCGTCCACGTCCAGCAGTGTCCCCGCTGGCGGTCCTCGATTGGTCGGCGGGGGATCCAACGCCCGCTCTGGTCCGGCCGCAGGAGGTTCATCGGGCACGGTCAGCAGTGTGTCTAAATCGGGCTTCACCATCATGACCTCGGCCGGTCAAAAAGTAACCATCGACGAGTCATCTTCCACGAAGTACAAGAAAGGGTCGAGGTCGATCTCGGCCAGTGCCATCAAAAAGAGCACACATGTTCTCGTTCTCGGGACGGTGAGCTCGACGACCATCAAGGCCACCCAGGTCATCGTGCAGACCACCGGGAGTGGATCTGTCGTTTTCACGGCGGCCACGGTGGTTCCTTTCCAGAAGGGTTCACCCACTACGTCCAAGCAGGTCGGTGCCATCCCGACCAGCTACGCCGAGGGATCGGGAACGATCCAAAGCGGAACGACCGCGACGAAGGCCACGGAAGCCGCCCTGGCCGCCTACCCTGGGGGAGTCGTCGACCGCGTCGTCAAGCTGAGTGACGGCGAGTACGAGGTCCATCAAATCGGCGTCAACTGGCCCCACCACGTCTTCGTGAACCAGGACTTCAAGGTCGTCGGTGCCGAGTAGCCGCTGAGACAAACAACGGCTCAGACCAGTGTCGCATGAGTGAACCCGATCATGTCGGTCGTTGTGAGGGTGCGCGAGCCTCTCGGGGAGTGGTCCATCCGATGTCTTGTGTCACACCGTGGCGCGCAGCAGGCGCTGGATCTCGGGAGCTTTGAGGCCGTCGGTCCGGCCGTGGAAGTATCGTTCCTCGGCTTCGTCGGCCGAGAGGTTCTCAACCAGCGAAAAGCCTGCTGCTTGCACCATTGCCGTCATTTCGTCCGTCGCGAAGTCCGAGAGAACGGCAATGCCGCTCTGGGCCATCCTCTTCCTCAGATTCGCCGCCTGGGCGTTGGATTCCAGGTACGTCAAGACAAGTTCGGACCCCGCGGGACGCCCACCCGCCCAACGCAGAGTGTCGGTGACGGCCTCGCGGGTCAAGTATTGCGTCACACCGAGCCAAGAGATGAAGCAAGCTTCCTCGGCTGCGAACCCGCCCCGGGCTAGTGCCTCCGCAATTGACTCGTTCTCAAAATCGCACGGTACGAAGCGGAGCTGCGGGGGTGGTGTCAGGCCCAGCTCGTGAATACGTTGCCGCTTCCATGCTTGGAACGGGGGATCGTCAACTTCGAAGACGGTAAGGGAGCCGAGCCCATCACCCATCCGTAGTGCATAAGAATCGAGGCCAGCCCCGAGGACGACATACTGCCTCAGTCGTTCGCGCGCTGTAGCCAGGCGGTCTTCCGTGAAGCGGCTGCGCAAGATACATGTCGATGCGCTCGCTGCCGCCACGCCTTGCCCAAGCGCGACGACCTCGGCTTCTGCCATGCCCGTTAGGGCAAGGGCGAACTCGTCACGGAAGATCTTCGGCTCCTCCCCTGCCAGCGTGTGCCAGGCCCGTAAGGCGGCGGCTGAAAAGGCAGTGCCGTGAACGCCGGACAGGCCCGTCGGTGGCGGCGAGCTCACTTTCCCGCCCGCCTTCGTGAGCCACTACGGGGAACACTGCATAGATCCATTGCCCATCCATCTGTGCTCGGCGTGCTCGCACCGCGAATGAGGTCAGACAATCCTCCGAGCGATCGTCCACACGTGAAACTGATGGGGCTGCGATCGGACTGAACCATTTTCGGATGCCGTTACCTATCCTACTGCGGACCGCCCACTAACCTTCCTGGAAGCGATCCTCGGCTTCGTCGAAGCCCTAGGTGGTGACGTTCTTCGACCACGAGGCGGTCTGCGAGGGCACAATCACTCCGTCGGGCGCGGTGGCGACGGCAGCCAGTGACTGGGCGTTCCCTGCCTTCGCGAGCATGTAGCCGGCAACCATGCCTTGGAGAGCCAAGGTGGCCACCAGCCACAGCCACCAGAAGTGGGAGACCGCGGCGACGAGCACCACAAAGATCATAAAGTAGAGAGCAGCTGCGATCTTCAACACCGCGTAGGCTTTAGGTTTGGACATGCGGAACCGGGCCAGCAGCGAGCGGAATTCCCGAGCCTGTGCGGTGACGAGACCTTCAGGGAACTTGATCAGCGCAACGGCACCTAAGCCGAAGACGATGGCGATGAAGTTGCCATAGATCTTGGGTAGATAGACGAAGGACAGCCCGCTGGCCAGGATCAGGGTCAATCCGGCACAAAGAGCAGAAGTGTTGGAGCGGATGCCCATGGTCACCAACACCACGAGCCAGACTTCGGCCGCCAGGGTCTCATAATTTGTCGTACTACCCGCACCGAGCGTGATGGCCAGCAAGCCACCTCCGATGCCCGCAACGAAAGCGGCCAGGCCGGCGAGGAGCACCTTCATCTGCACCACGCTGATGCCTACTGACTTTGATGCGTTCGTGCTGGAGCGGACCGCCGCGAGTGCGAGCCCGATAGTCGAGCGACGAAGGTTGACGATAATGAGCGCCACCAGTGCGAAGGCGCCGATAGTCAGATAGACGAGGGCCCGAGGTCCGAGGGCGAATTGGGGTGGGTGCACGGTGATGCCGAGGCCGTTGTTGCTGAAAATCTGTTGTATGAAGATGACGTTCTCAATAAACAGAGCGAAGGAGAGTGTGACGATCGCCACGTAGAGATCGCCCATGCGGATGGAGATCCATCCGATCAGCAGGCCAAATGGAACCGCGATGAATCCGCCTATCAGCACCGCCAGCAAGATCGGGATCCCTTCGTTGACGCTGAGCAACGTGGCGGCCATTCCTCCTGCTCCGGCGAACGTGGCCTGACACAGCCAGATCATCCCACCGTCACCGGTGACCAGGCTGAAGGACAAAAAGACAATGCCGTAGGCGACGCCCTGGGCGACGAGGCCGATCCACAGGCCGTGGAGAAGGAGAGGAAATCCTAAGAGGCAGGCGAACGCGAAGAGTGGCGTTTGCCACCCCGCCCTGGTTGCACCCGCCCCCCCGACGGCCTGGGTCGTCTCTGTTTCGTGGGGCTTGATGGCGCGGTCTATCGCACCCCCGAGGCCCGGGCTCTCGGCGATGGACCCCACACGGATGATGAAGTAGGCAAGAAAGGCGATCATCGTGAGAAACGGAATGGCATAGAGGAGGTCGGCGGTATAGGTACTGCCAGGCGGGAGGAAGTATTGGCACAGCGCGCTTACAACGCCCATGCCCAACCCAACGAACACCGCAACCGGCAGGCTCACCAGTCGGCCGGCGATCACCGCGGCGAAGGCGGCCACCATTACAAACGTCATTTGGCCGGAATCGAGGCCCACAATGGGTGCGACAAGCACGCCGGTCAATCCGGCCAAGGTGCTGCCGATAGCCCATACCGCCATGGAAATCCGGCCGACGTTGGTTCCTACCAAAGACGTCATAGCGGGAGAATCCACCAGGGCACGAATTTGTAGGCCGATGTCGGTGTACCTGAGAACGAAGAACCCAGCGAACATCAAGACCACGACGACGGAATAGACGATGATCTGATCCAACGTGACCGGGACTCCGAGAAAACGGTAGACGTGCACGGGCTCAGGGGCGAGACCCGGAGCGTCGAGGATCTGCTGAGTCCCAAAGATCACGGTGTCGAGTGACGGCAACGCCACCGATATCCCGATCGTCGCCAGAACCTTAACTGGCGTCGAAGTGGTGCTCAGCTGTCGGAACACCGCCAGATAGAGGAACAGTCCGAGAGCCGGCCCCAGCCCGAGTATCGACAGCACCGCAGCCGGCACGATGGGCCAGAAATGTTGGCTGTTCAAGAAGTAGTAGAAGCGGGCGACGGTGTAGGCCATAGCCCCGAAGCTGAAGTTGAGGATGCCACATGACTGGTAGGTGATAACCAGTCCAGCGGAGGAAATGGCATAGATACCGCCTAAGACCAATCCTGCAATCATGAATTGCAGTAGCAGCACGATCCCCCCGCTTCGAACAGACGCGAATGATTGAAATGAAGTTCGGGGGTTACGTCCCTACTTGACAGCCCGAGAAGTCCCTAAGCCTCGCGCTGAGCGTGCGGTGTGTCCAGTACGCCCGTTGGGTCCGAATCTTGGGACCGGATGGACGGTGGCGCCAAAAGTGAACGCCAGATATCACCTCGTCGTAGAGCTGCCTTCTTCACTGAGCGAGCGGGCTGTAGAAGACCAGGCCGTTACCCTTATTGTCGTAGACAACGGCACGGCGCTCGTGCGCGTCGTTGTAGGGTCCTTTTGCGATGGCACCGCCGTTGTCCTCGATCGCCTGCGCCGCCGCATCGACATCGGCGGTCTTGATGCCGACGACCACCTGGCCGGGCATTGGGTGGTCCACGGCGGTCGCAAGTGCGAGTGTGATCGATCCACCGTCGAGGGCCGCGTAGTGTGCCCCGTCACGAAATTTCAGCGACATCCCGAGGGTCTCGGTGTAGAACCGGATCGACTCATCTAGGTCGTCAGTCGACAACACGACCATGCGCACATCGTATTCGCTCATGGTGCCTCCTTTGGATGAGAGCATCCTAGAGAATCTCCGTGGTCGCCGCCGTGTCCCCGCCCTCGAGACAGCACCATTCCAGCCGAGGCCGGCATCGAGGCTGGGCCGGACTCTGGCCGGACGCGAAGGTGATCGAACACCAGCCGGCGCAACGGGTCGATGGCGTAGGACGGGTCGATCCGGTTCAGGGCGGTCAGCCATGTTGGCAAGTTGCGGGACGAGAATAAGGAACCGGAAACGAGTAATCGCTGCTCCGCCCAGGCACTTGCCGAGGACCAACGATCCGCAGGGTACCGGGGCGACGAGCATCTCCCGAAGAAATCCGTATTCCCTGTCCCACACCACCGACGCCGCGGCCATCAGGGCAGTCATCAATATCGACAGACCGAGGACCCCGGGATACAAGAAGGTGCGTGACGAAACTCATAGCCTGAGGTGGACGAGGGTCGTCGAAGAAGCGGAGCAGCTCTCGCTGGAAGACGATCTTGATTGCCCGAACTTCTCCGCCCGCTGAGCGATTGGGAACTCGCCGCCCTCTCGGTGGCCTCGGAATTGCAACTGGGGTTCGAAACCGAGGGGCGGCGGGCGGACCTCGTGAACTGACCCTGCTGGACGGCCCCCGAGTGAGGATAGGTCGGCCCCGACGCGCCGGCTTGTCATAGCCGAAAACTGGTGGTAATCATTGGAACGCGATATCACAACGGGTCGCGGGTGGGAAGGGAAATTGCCGTGAGCGAAGCCACTGAAGATTTCATCTACGTGCGGGAGCGGCGTCTTCCGTATTCGACGTTCGACGCCGACAACCACCTGTACGAGACCCAGGATGCCCTGACGAAATTCCTACCCAAGGAATACCAGGGAGTCATCAAGTACATCGACGTCAATGGTCGGACCAAGCTCGCCATCCGGGACAAGATCAGTGAGTACATCCCGAACCCGACCTTTGCCAGGGTCGCAGTGCCTGGTGGGTTCGGTCGCGACGTCACCAAGGGCAGCGGCAAGGCCACCGCAGGTGACCCGACACAGGGCCTGCCGAAGGTACGCGCCATGCCCGGCATGGACGCTTTCTTCGATCCCGAGCCTCGCTACGCACTTATGAAGGACATGGGTATCGACCGCACCCTGCTCTGGCCGACCCTGGCCAGTGTGCTGGAGGGGCGGGTCGCCGACGATCCCGACGTCGCCGTAGCCGTGATCCACGCCCTCAACGAGTGGATGCACGAGCACTGGTCGTATGTGTACTCGGACTCGATTTACGCCACGCCCATCATCAGCCTGGCCGCAGGCTCGGACAGAGCCATCGAAGAGCTTGAGTACGTCAACGAGCGCGGCGCCAAAATTTTTCTCATGCGGATTGCGCCCGTTCCCACCTGGAAGGGTCGTAAGTCCTTTGCGTTGCCCGAGTTCGACCCGTTCTGGGCACGCGTCCAGGAGCTTGGCCTGGTTGTGGGCATGCACTCCGGTGACGGTGACGACCCCCGTCGCTACCAGAACGATTGGGATGGCATCAACGCCGACCCGTTGCCTTTCAAGGCACAGGGCAGTCCGGCCTTCGCCCGCCTCTCCGTCGACAAGAGCCTTGTCCAAGACGGTGTGGCCTCCATCATCGGTCACGGGCTGGCTACCCGATTCCCTGAGCTCAAGTTCATGCCTGTCGAATTCGCGGCCACGTGGGTGCGGCCGTTCGTGCAGCGCATGCAGGATGCCTACGAAGCCTCCTCGGTGCTCTTCGATGAGGATCCGTTCGAGGTGTTCAAGCGCAACATTTACGTGCACATCTTCCACGAGCCGGACCCAGAGGGGCTGCTCAAATTGGGGATACCCGCCGACCGCCTGATGTTCGGCTCCGACTTCCCCCACCCAGAGGGGATGGCGGACCCGCTCGCGTACTCAGAGGTGGTGTCCGGCCTTCCCCAAGAGACGCAGGCGCTGCTGATGGGCGGCGCCCTCGAAAAGGCGATGAAAGTCGGCCAGTACGCCTCCTGAGGGCACGCACCCCGTGGTCTGGTTGATGTAGCTAGTGCCGTGGCGGACATCTTCGCCGCCTCGGTCCATGACGAGTCAGAACACCAACCGAGCGAGCTCCTGCTCATTTCGAAATCTGACCCTCGTGCCAAAAGATCGATGGCATAACGATTGTCTGTGCTGCCCCATGTCGGTTCAGCGAGGACCGAACCCCCGGCGACGCCAGAGTGACGAGTGCCATCGAGGTCCACTTGGCTCGCTGCAACCCCGACTTTCACTTCGGTTGGCGCTCCCAACGGGGCCACGACGAGAAGCTGTGTTGCTCCACCGGCCAGTGTCAGGGTGAGGGTCCTTACGGGAACAGGCAGCCTGACCGTGGCCATCGAGACGCCGGCGCCGAAAGTGAGGGAGGAGAGGGGGCCTTTTGCCATAGTGACGTCCTCGGTCGTCGCACCTCCGTCCAGATTGACGGTCCAGCGGACGCCACGAGCCAACTGGATATCAATCGTCGGCACTCCATTGCCCCTCCCGTCGGCGGGTCTGACCCACCCGCAAGGTTCCATGGCCCAACGTAGCCAGCGGTCGGATGCCCGAACCGGCCGGGGTATGAACCCGATAGAGGGTGCCCGAGAGGTCGCCAGGCGTGAGGCGCTCGTGAATTCATCTTCTCGCAATCACTGACGAGGATACGGTCATTACGCTCAAACATGGTGGGAAAATGCGCCGGCACAGCAAGGTGTCACCCCGTCGTCCGGCCGGGGTTGAGAGCCGGATGTGAGCTCACCTTGACGAGCCATCCGGCAAGCGGGCTGGGCCTCCCTACAGCGGCACAGCAGTAGCGGGGAGCGATGCGCAAGTTCATCATCATGGGGATCCAAGGGAGTGGCAAGGGGACCCAGGCCCAACTACTGGCCAAAGATTTGGACCTCGAGCACTTCAGCGTGGGCGACATCTTCCGTTGGAATGTGCAGCACCACACCAAGCTTGGTGCGCAAGTCAAACGGATCATGGCCAGCGGAAACCTTGTGGACGACGATATGGTCGAATCGGTGGTCAGGAACTGCCTGAACGCCCATGACTGGAATTTCGGGTTCATCATTGACGGGTTCCCTCGAAATGCCCGTCAAGCTGAGTTCTTCCTCGAAAGTTATGACATCGACGGGGTGATCAACCTGCACCTTCCTGATGAGGAGGTGATGCGTCGAGTTCTCGCCAGACGTTTGTGCTCTGGCTGCGGCACGGATTACAACCTCATTGCCCATCGTCCTCAGGAGGAGGGCACTTGTGACGTCTGCCAGGGGAAGCTGACGACACGTGCTGACGACAATCCAGAAGCCCTGGCTATTCGACTCGCCGACTACCACGAGGAGACTAAGCCACTCATTGCCATCTTTGAGCGCAAGGAGTTCGTCGCCACGATTGATGCCACGCTGTCGATAGATCAGGTGCAGACCACCATCCGCGAACGATTTGCGCTGCCCCCACGGCAAGCGTCCATCAAAGCGTCGGATTGACAGCCAGGCTGAGCGCTACGTAGCTCTTCGCGGACCGGATCATCATCTCCGCTGTAGGTCGGATCCGGTATTGCGACGGTGTCGATTGCGGGGCCAAATCAGTTCGAATGTTGCGCGCCCGACCCGGCACGGACGGCCGTGCGCCTCGGACGAACGGCGGTTGTGCGCGCAAACTCAAGCAACTCCTTCTCGCTCAAGGGTTTCGCCACGAAATAGCCTTGCAGTAGATCGAATCCCAACTCGACCATGTCGACGTACAGATCTTCGCTCTCCACTCCTTCGGCGACGCACACTAATCCAAGGCCCAGCCAGGTCGATGATTGTTTGCACGCCGATTCGCCCCGAGGTTTTCGAGTCTGTCGTCGATCATGATTCTCCATGCTTGTCAGGGAGAGCAAGGCATTCCCGGCATCGGGGTGGTCGGTTCTCGGTCGGACCCCGATATGGTGGCTTGGGCAGGTCCGATGATGCCTGGGCTTGGCGTTGCTGGCGGCCGGCGCAGGTGAGAGAGGGGGAGGATGCGTGGAGGAGCTAGTCATTGGAGTTCCTGCCCGCGACGAAGCAGCGTCTATCGTCGGATTGGCCGACGCGCTGGAGTTAGGTTCGGTCCAGCTGGGCGAAGCCGCAAGGTGCGAGCTGGTCATGGCTTACCAAAACGGCGGTGACGACACGTTGGCGCGATGGCATTCACGTCGACCCGGGATACCTCGTCGTGTTCTGCATTGCCCGGATGGCCTGGTCGGCAAGGGCCGCAACGTCAAGCTGCTGATCCAGCACGCCTTGGAGACCGGCGCCCACCTGCTCCTGGTCGACGCTGATCTGCGTTCCTACCCAGCGTCGAACGTGAGTCAATTCGTTCGTGCCGAACGGCTCGATCGGGCTGGTCTTGTCCTACCCTTGTGGTGCCGACCGAGGGGACAAGGAAATTCGACCGACTTTTTGGCTTGTCCTTTGCTGTTCGCCGCCTTCGGCGCTCGGGTACGTCAGCCTCTGGCCGGGCAGATGCTGCTGAGCAGGGAGCTCCTTGCCACCATTGACGTCGACGGTCTGCCCGACGACTACGGCATCGATATTGCAATCACAATGCACGCTCTCGACCAGGGGCTGCCGGTTACGCAGGTCGTAACGCCGTTTCCCGAGCACGAGGGTGGGGGAGGGAGCCACCGCATAATGGCCGAGGTAGCCGCTCCGCTGTTACGTCGGATTGCGTCGGGAGTGGGGATCGACCGCTCTGACGTTCGCTGGTCGGAAAACTACTGGGATCAGCTGCCGCCTCCGCCTCGGTCATCGAGGAGCTTGGAAGACCTCATTGGACAGTTTGTGCCCGAGGACGAGGAGAGCCGATGGCGCGAACTATTCGACGCTCCGCCCGAGGTGCTACGCGATCTGTGGTGCGATCGACTATCAGACGCGCTGCGAGGTGCTCGTAGGGGAGACCCGATACCAGAACTCGTCGGACCTCTTGTCTACCCCTTCTTGGTCCACGCCGAGTTCCGTCGACGTCTCAACGTCGACTTGGACTCCGCCGAAGCGTACGTAACCGACCTTGGTGACCGGCTGGCACTGGCCGTGTCATGACTCGGACAGTGGTGGTGGCTCCTCATCCAGACGACGAGGTCCTCGGATGCTCAGCCGTGCTCTTTGATTCGTCGACAACGGTGATCCACGTTACCGACGGTGTCCCACCGTGGACCGCCAGTAACGCCCGGGATGGGCTTCGCGCCACCCGCAGAGCCGAGTGCACGCAAGCATGGGAGTCGTTGTCGAGCGATGTCGAATGCATCGACCTCGGATTCGAGGATTTGGTGGCCTGGCGGTCCATGGAGGACATTTGCGAATCGCTGCGTACCGTCATCTCGTCTCTTGGGCCCGCCCGGATCTACCTACCCGCATACCAACGGGGTCATCCTGATCACGACGCCACGTATCTGGCCGGGGCCATGGCGCGGGAGCGGATGATCGATGACGCCAGTTTGGAATGGTGGGTGTACGGCCTGTACGGATTCGACCGGGCTCGTGAGCTTCGGTTCGGTTGGTTGACGCCTGAGATCTACGACCCGGTCGATCCGGTGTCGATCAGTGAGCCGATGCTCGCTACCAAAGGGTGTGCGCTGCGCCAGTTCACCAGCCAGGTATGGCCAGGCTCGGCCCTCGACCTCTGGTTGCACCGCCCAGCTCAGGAACAGTTTGCTCGGCTGCCCGGCCGGTGGCACGTGTTGGCCGATCTGCCCTGCTTTTACGATGAAGAGTTGGGTTTCGGGCGTTACGGCGCTTCCGTGGTGACGGTAGAGGCGACCTTCCGGCGCGTCCTTACGACCTGGGCTGGCTGAGTGCTCGTCCGTATCGGGACGTCGATGTGAAGGTGACGGTGGTTCGCCCCAGCGAGCTCGGACCTGACGAACGACGGCTTTGGGAGTCCTTCGCGCGGCAGTCTTCGCTCAGCAGCCCGTTCCTCTCGTGGGAGTTCACTCAGGTCATCGGTCAGACGCGAGACGACGCGCGCGTGGCAGTGCTCGATGGCGGTTCGGGGATATGTGGATTTCTGGCCTTCCAGGTCGGCCCCGACCGGGTCGGTAGACCCATCGGGGCGACCATTGCGGATGCCCAAGCCGTGATCTGTGCGCCCGACTTGGCCTTCAATGCCCGCGAACTCATCGTCGCGGCCGGTCTGGACTCGTGGCAGTTCGACCACCTCCTCGTAAGCCAGCAACCGTTCGTCAGCTACCACCGGCAGCGCCACCGGGCTCCCTTCGTCGACTTGCGAGCTGGGCACGAGCAGTTCCTGGATCGCCTCCGGACCCACTCCAGGGACCTTCTGGCCCAGGTAGGCCGCCGCCGCCGCAAGCTCGAGCGCGAGAGAGGTCCCGTGGTTGTTGAGTGGCAGAGCACGCAGCGCAGCCGTGACATCGAACACCTGAGTCGCTGGAAGTCTGAACAGTACGCCCGGACCGGTGCCTGGGACCGGTTCGCCGAACCGTGGATTGTCGAGACGTTGGCCAACTTGGCGCAGTCTTCCGACCCGGATTGCGCTGGTGCTCTGGGCGTCCTGCGCGCAGGCGATCAGCTTGTGGCAGCCCATCTCGGTCTCCTGAGCTCAGACCGGTTGTCGTGGTGGTTTCCCACCTACGATCCCGACTTCAGTCGATACTCGCCGGGTCTCATTCTTTTGCTGGACCTGATTGGCGAAGCGGCCAAACGCGCCGTCGCACTGATCGACCTCGGTCGAGGCGAGCACGGCTACAAGCTTCGGGTTACTCCCGACTTCGAGGAGGTCGCCGAGGGCGAGGTGGTTGCCACCGGCGCCTAGGTCGACCGGAGTTGCGCGTCACGATCCTCCTAACACCTGTTCCACCATGTACGCCATCTGTCGATGGCCAGCCGCTGTTGGGTGGTATTCAAACCCGTTGGTTGGGGTGAGACCGGCTATCCACTTCTGACTGCCCTTGGCACACGGCCCATGCTTCGCCCCGATGGCATATGGATCCACCAGAATGATGTGGTCCGCCTTGGCCACGCTGACAAAGACGTGCTCGAGTCGTTGGCCTATGGATGCGACCAGACGGGTTGCGGCCGGTGTGTACTCCAGGGCCGCGCACGGCGTGGGAGGCACGAGCCGGAGGTAGGTGACGAGGACAACGGTGACCTTTGGAGCCTTGGCCCGAATGGCCTGAATGAGTTGGCTCAAAGAATTTGGGAGTGCCGTAAAGGCGGCGTCAATCTGGGCCGTGTTGGCTGTCCTGGCACAGTGCAAACTCGGTATTCCGCACTCAATGGCGGTGACGATGTAGTTAACGTCGTTCCCTCCGATGGTCATCGTCACCAGGCGCGTCTGCGAAGTGACGGCGTCAATCTGAGGAGGATTTGAACCTTGCGGTGTCGTCAGAGCGTTGGCGGTCGTCGCTCCGCCGCAGGTCACATCGTCGAGTTGCAGGTGCAGTTTCGCCGCGACGAGGTGGGGATAGTCGACTTCCGAACGCCCGCAACTTCCCGGGTCGCCTGGTTCTTGGGGCTGAATGTCGAATCCCGCCCCGTACGAACTCCCCATGGCCACGTACTGCGCACCGGCCGGCAACTTGACCTTGGTCGTCGCACCGGAACTAGCGACGAAAAGCGATTGGCCCAGTAGCAACAGAGGAATCAGCACGGCTGCTGCCAACACGCCTCGGCCTACTCGTGACCTTCGTTCCATCTGTGTCCCTTCGCAGTGAAATAAACATGGAAGACGAAACCTAAATTACCGTCTTGCTCAGTCCGTCGGCATGCGCCTCGTGAAAATGCTCGAGCATCGGCGTGTCTGGCGTCTGCGCAGAGCACGCGCAACGGCTGATCTTAAATCCGTTTCGAGCGAGACGTTTTCCTTTGGGGAAACCCCGAGCCGAGCCGAGGCGTCACAAAGTACAGCGCTTGGTAACGCGATTGCAGGCAATTTCGGTGGTCGTCACCCCGCCCGGCCCTCGCGCCTGGCCGGCGTTCTAAGTTATGGTGACGTCCGAAATTAATGGGGACGTCAGAAACGTCGTTGATGGGCGCCAGTCCGGTGCAATCGAGGGGGCATGAGAATGACGCGACGTGGCTCACGTTTCGGCCGGTTTTGGGCTTGGATCGCCCCCTTCGCCTTGGTCACTCCAGGCATTGCCCTCCTCGCGGGCGCACAGGCGGCGGCCACAACCCCGAGTGTCTACACCGCTCGTGCCACTTTCTCGGGTCCTCTGGTGGCCGGCAAGATCATCGAACCGGAGACGGCGCTTCCTACGGGTCTGGCCACCTATGACTACGTCGAGCAGGAGTTCATTGCTGCGGGCACTGCTCGTGCCCTCGTCGCCACCGCATCACCGAGCAACGGAAGGTGGTCGATTAAGCCTGGAACCTCGGCTGCCTACCGGACTCGGATCATCGTGCGCCGCCCCGCTAAAGCCAGCAAGTTCAACGGTACGGTCGTCGTCGAGTGGATGAACGAATCCGGAGGGGAGTCCGCTCCGGACTGGGACTACCTCAATCCCTATCTGATGAGCGCCGGTTACGCCTACGTGGCCGTGTCGGCCCAGTCCCTCGGGGTGAATGGCGGCACTTCGCTCCTGGGTGACAACGCGGTCGGGTTTGTGAACCAGGAGCCGTCCCGCTACGGCTCACTCCACCAACCCGGAGATCAGTATGCAGAAGATATCTTCGCTCAGATCGGAGCCGGACTGCGTTCACCGAAGGTGCCAGTGCTCGGGACTCTCCGCCCGCATTACGTGGTTGCCGTTGGAGAGTCGCAGTCAGCCGCGTATCTGACCACCTTCGCGGATGCCATTCAACCTCGCACCCATACCTTCGATGGGATATTCATTCATAGCCGGGGGGGTGGCGCGGCACCGCTGAATGGATCAGGGATTACGTCGGCCCAAGCGTCGAAACCTGTGCACATACGTACGGATACTTCCGTGCCGGTGTTTATGTCTGAGACGCAAACAGACCTCGCGCTCGGTTATGCACTGGCGCAACAGCCGGATACGAAGATGATCCGCACGTGGGAGATAGCGGGAACGTCGCACGCCGACGCGTGGATCGTGGGGGGGTATGCCTCAAGTCTCGGATGCACCTGGTCAATTAACGATGGTCCCCAGCACCTTGTCGTTCAAGCGGCATTTGCTGCCTTCGACCGATGGGTGACGAAAGGCGTCCAACCTCCCTCACCACCACGCATCCAGTTGAAGAGCCTCAACCCAACCGTTTTTGACACCGACTCGCACGGCAATGTCATCGGCGGGGTACGGACGCCGGCCGTCGATGTGCCGATAGCGACGTTGAGCAATGTCACACCACCGGGATCGAGCGTCACGTGCTCACTCTTTGGTTCGACCACTCCTTTTTCGCCTATCCAGCTCCAATCGCTTTATGGGTCAAACACGGCGTACGTCGCCGCCTACAAGGTCAGCTTGAACCGGGCGATCGCCGCCGGCTACATCTTGCCCGCAGATCGAGCGGCGTTGCTCGCGCAGTCGGAGCAGGTCAATATCGGGGGATAACGCTGACCGCTGGCGCTCCTTGACGGCGCCTCTTCGACGCCCTATTGCTCCCGAGGTCTACGCGGCAACGACGAATAACCGCTGACAGAGTTCGCTGCCCAGAGCGAGCATCCGCCCGTCAACGTCGAGCATCAGCGTTCCGTCTGGGCTGCGCGTGGTGACGGTTGCTGTCGTACCTGGAATGAATCCAGCCTCGTCGAGGTAGCGCAAGGAAGCGCCGTCTTGCTCGACTGCTTCGGTCAGCCTCTCGAATCGAACCGTCTGGCCCGGCATCGCCTCGGCGAGGCGCAGTTGCGGGGTGGGGACGGAGCCTCGATTTGCGCTCCCCGGGATCGGATTACCGTGCGGGCACGTGCCAGGGTCCCCGAGCAATGCAACGAGCCGAGTCTCGACCTCGTCTGACATCACGTGCTCCCAGCGACCCGCCTCTTCATGCACGAGGTGCCAAGGGAGGCCGATGATGTCGACGAGCAGCCGCTCAGCGAGTCGATGCTTACGGATAACACTCTGCGCGACAGCCCGCCCCTGCTTTGTCAACGTGATGTTCCGCCCACTTCGCCTGACGTATCCGTCGGAGCGGAGGCGATCAAGCATCTCGGAGACCGAGGGGGCTGACTTACCCAGGCGCTCGGCAATCCTGGCCTGAAGGACCGGGGTTCCTTCCTCGATCAAAGACTCGATGGTCTGTAGGTACTCCTCGACTGGAGGATGATGCTCGACCGGTTGCGAGCTCTCGGGATGAAGGGTTGGGCTAACCACGAATCTGCTGGGCCAGGTAGTGGGCCTCTCCGATCTGGCCCGTCCACGTCAGTTGCACCTGTTCTTCTCGCCTCATGGTCTCCTCACCGGTGGCCAACTGACCAACAGATCGTAGGCGCTCCGCGCCACCGTCGGACACGGAGAGTGCTCCGTGATCCGCACATGCGGAACTCCCGAGGCGATCAGATCGGCTGCCAGCGCCAGCGGAATGGCACGCGTCGCAGGGAGTCGAAAACTGATTCCGACCGCTTCAGCCCGGCAGGTGCCTCCGTCTTCAGTCAGGCGCACCCAGTCGACCCTGCGCAGGCCAGTGCGGCTCGCGCTGTCAGTGCCTGCACCACTGCTCCGTATGCTCCCAAGTCCATCACCAGGCATACTGAAAAGTTAGGCTAACCGAATCTTTCGGTCAAGGGTAACCTGTTAAATGTTGTGGGTGCTGCCTGCTGGGAGTACTCGCAAGTGCGTCAAGAGTTCTCTGTTTCTCGTCGGGAGACGATCAGGGCAAACTCGCTATGCCCCGTTGCCAGCCGTCCGGTACGCGGACGCCACTTCAGTAGACCGTTTGGCGTCGTACATTGCCTTGTCCGCACGTCGGATAAGGGTGTCCGGGTTGTCCTCCGGCCTGAAATGCGCCACGCCGACGCTTACACCCACGATGTGCAATGCGCCCCCGCGGCGGACGGGATCGGTGAGGATGGTCATGATGCGCTCGAGGTACGACTCTGTTGCGGCTTGTTCGGTGAGATCGTGCACCAGGAGCACGAACTCGTCGCCGCCAAAACGTCCGGCCGCGTCGCCCGGGCGGATCGCTCCAGAGAGTCGGCCCCCGATCACTCGGAGTATCTCGTCCCCCTGATGATGGCCATGGAGATCATTAATGGCCTTGAACCCGTTGAGATCCAAGAAGACAAGCGTGGGATTCCGTCCTGAGGTGACTGAGCTGTCCAGCTCCGCGAGGAACGCCGTCCGATTAAGGAGTCCCGTCAAGCCGTCGTGGGTGGCCTGGTAGGAGATCTGACGTTCCGCGGCTTTGCGATCGCTTATTTCGCGCACGATGCTGACCGAGCCCAGAACCGTTGCGTCGTCGTTCTGCAATCGCGATACCGATACCTCTACGAGGAGGTCCCGGCCATCGAGGGAACGCTGCGTGAGTTCGCCACGCCACTGACCATCGGGGGCGACCATGGCCGTGATGTCATCGACATCAGTGCGCCCTTCCGTGTCGAACTTGGCGAGCAGCTCTGCGATGTTATGTCCGAGCGCGTCCTCGCCCGCGATGCCGTAAAGCTCTTGGGCGGCGGAATTGGCAAAAGTAACCTGGCCATAAGTGTCCGTGGCAATGACCGCATCGGGCACATGCTCGAGCACCCGTCGAAGGTACTGCTCGCCCCGGTCCCCGGGCATCATCGTCGCCATGGGCACCAAGGATGGAATAGCTGAGTCTCAGGTGGCCCAACGAGGTATCAACTACCACCCAATTGAGGTCATAGACCGCCGCGTGCCGCTCTTGGTCTGCTGCGAACACTCGTTCCCGTGCGTGTGATCACTGCATTGCCCATCAATGACAGTTTCTGCCATAGTGAATCTGGACCATCAGCTTTAGGAGTGGGGACGACCAGTTGATCGACATTGAGCCGGCGACATCGTCATCTTCTCGGTGGCGCGACCGACCTTGGATGACCCTGGTGATTCTTGCGATGGGTGTGATCATGGTCGGCAACGACGGGTCGGTGGTTGCGGTAGCCAATCCCTTCATTGGACGAGATCTGCATGCGTCCCTGGCGGACCTCCAGTGGGTCACCAATGCGTACTTGTTGGTAATCGCGGTAGCGCTGATCCTTGGCGGCAAGCTGGGGGATCACTTCGGCCGACGTCGCGTGTTCCTCATCGGTGTGATCGGCTTTTCGACCTCTTCTCTGGCCATTGGATTGGTGGGGACCATAAATGGCGTAATCCTCGTGCGAGGCGTGCAGGGTGCCTTTGGTGCTCTGCTTCTCCCCAACACCCTGGCCCTTCTGCGTGGCTTTCATCGGCGCAGGGATGGGGCTCTTCATCCGGCGCGGCGAGAGCGACGTGGCGCCTAAGCACGCCATTTTCTAGGAGGAGGGCCCGGCCACCCCGGCCCGGCACTCCTGCAGACCGGGATGGAGGCGCGTCCGGGCTAGGCGGAACGCAACTGGGGAGACAAAGCCGCACCGACTTGGTCGACTAGTGCGACTGCGACGACTCGTGGCTGGATCGGGACCGGCAACCCTGGAGTGGGCGTGAGGACGAAACGGCCAAGCAAATTTCCGCGCCCATGGACGAGCAGCTCTATTTCGGGCCCGGGTAGACCCACATCCTCAACCGCCCAAAGATTCCCTCCCAGGAAGACACGGGCATCGTGTTCCATGGTCAGTCGCGGGTGTGGACCAGCTCCATACTCAAAGCGACAGCTCCTCAGACCCAAAAGGTTGGTGAGCTCGTGCTCGGCTCGCGCCAGTACTTCAGCCGCTGGAGCACCCGAGGTCACGAATTCGGAGAATCGATACATGAGCGCGACGTAGACCGACTCCTTGGTCGCGATGGAGTGGTGATGGCGATTTCGTGCGGCGAGTTCAGTGACGACCACGCCGACGACCAAAAGGCTGAGCGCCGTTTCAATATCGGTACGGTGGGTGATCGTCAATCGTTCGTACGGACGGGTCAAGAAGAGGTCGAACCACAATGTCGAAGAGATCGTGGCGAGAATTCCTGCTGTCCGATTCCCTACGACGGCGACAGCGACGATGACAGCCACAATCACGAGGCTCGAAGCAGCGTCGGCGAACGTTGTGCGGAAGGGCACCAGTATCCCGACGACCCCAAGGGGGGCAAGGACCGCAGCGGCAATGGTGACCGTGCCTCTATGGCGCTGGAAATGCTTCATGCGCGAACTCCGCTAGATCGGACTCCTCCTAGTCTGCCACCGATGCCAACCAAAAGTCTTCCCGCCACCTGTCGGCACCGGGACCGGTCCGGGACCGATAGGGCCTGGGTAACCCGCCCCGCCGTCGTTTCCGGCAGTGTCATCAGGGACATCCCTGATTGTGCCAAGGTCATCGATGCCCGATGATGGGGCCATGAGTGCCGACAGACCCTTCACGGACGACGCCGCCAGTGAGCCGACGGGAGCGATATCGCCGCGATCTCCTGCGGCCCGGGCCATCGACCTCACCAAAATTTATGGCAAGGGAGACGCCGAGGTTCGTGCCCTCGACGGGATAAACGTCGAGTTCGAGAGCGGACGATTCACCGCCGTCATGGGCCCATCGGGTTCAGGAAAGTCGACGTTGATGCATTGCATGGCCGGACTCGACACGCCGACCTCGGGTCGCACCTACGTAGGGGAGCGGGAAATCGGGCACCTCGACGATGACGGGCTGACGCAGATGCGACGCGAGCAAATCGGGTTCGTCTTCCAGTCCTTCAATCTGATTCCAACACTCACGGCACGGGAGAACATCACTCTTCCTTGTGACCTGGCAAAGACCAAGTTCGATCAGGGTTGGTTCGACTACCTGGTCGAACAGCTCGGCATTGCCAATCGCCTTTCTCATCGCCCGAGTGAGATGTCAGGAGGACAACAACAGCGCGTGGCGTGTGCCAGGGCGCTCATCGCACGGCCTGATCTGATCTTCGCCGACGAACCGACGGGCAACCTCGACTCAAATGCGTCGGCGGAAATGCTGGAGTTCCTGCGGCGCTCGGTGACCGACATGCATCAATCCATCGTCATGGTCACCCATGACGCAAGGGGAGCTGCCTACGCTGACCGCGTCGTGTTTCTCGCTGATGGGTCGGTGGTCGACGATCTGGTTGCACCCACCGCAGATTCGGTGCTCGACCACATGAAGCTGCTAGGCGGTTGAGGTGAGGAGAGTTGTTCTGAGGGGTTTGTTGGCCCACAAGCTCCGTCTGGCGTTGACCGCGTTGGCGATCGTCTTAGGGGTCACGTTCATTTCAGGAACGTTGGTCCTTACGGACACGTTGCACAACACCTTCAATACTCTGTTCGGTCACATCTATCAGAATGTCGATTTCGAAATCCGGGGTAAGGCGGCGTTCTCCGATAACAGTGCCGGCACGAACGCAGTCCGTAAACCCATCCCTCAGTCGATTGCAGCCACGGTGCGACGAATCCCCGGCGTGGCATTCGCCGATGGGACTGTCGCCGGGTACGCCCAGTTCGTGGCCCCAGATGGGAAGGCGATCAGCAACGGCGGAGCGCCGACACTCGGTCTGTCGTACGACGCCAATCCGCAGCTCTCGGCGCTCAAGATCGCTTCGGGAAATGCCCCGACGTCACCGCATGATGTGGTGATGGACGCCGGGACGGCGCAGAAATATGACTTTGTCGTTGGAGACCATGTCCGCGTGCTGCTTGCCGGTCTGCCTCAATCATTCACGATCAGCGGGATCGTGACGTTCGGCACGGCAAATAATCTGGCTGGAGCGACGATCGCCGCCTTCGAGCTGCCCACGGCGCAGCGTCTCTTCGGGCAGGTCGGGCACTACCAAGCGATCGACATATTGACCTCCTCCGGAGCCGACAAATCCACAGTGGAGCACGCGATTGCGGCCGCCCTGCCCAAGGGTGTGGAAGTAGTGACGGGCCAAACTGTGGCGAATGAGCAATCCAACGACATCAATCAGGCGCTGTCCTTCTTCTCTACCGCGCTCTTGGTCTTCGCGTTCATCTCGCTCTTCGTTGGAGGCTTCACCATCTTCAACACGTTCTCGATCACCGTGGGCCAACGAACCCGGGAGCTCGCGCTACTGCGGATCGTGGGAGCGAGTCGACGCCAGGTATTTCGCTCCGTTCTGGCTGAGGCGCTCATTGTGGGCACTGTCGCCTCGCTCATAGGGCTCGGTCTCGGAGTATTGGCCGCAGTGGGCATTGAGGCTCTCTTCAAGGCCCTCGGGTTTACGTTGCCTTCGGGGTCCTTGATCTTCGAAGGCCGCACCGTCGTTGTGGGGCTGCTTGTGGGCATCGGGGTGACGCTGATATCCGCTATAAGTCCGGCCCGGCGTGCCGTGCGGATCCCTCCGGTGGCGGCGTTAGCCGACTTTCGTGCCGCAGGACAGGAGTCGTCGCGACGAAGGATCACCATTGGGATGGTGTTCGCCGTTGTCGGCGTTGCCCTCTTGGTGTTCGGGCTGACCAAACCGGCGATCGCGCTCGTCGGGCTCGGCGCGGTCGCCCTGTTCATCGGAATCGGAATGCTGGCGCCGGTGGTGGCCCGGCCGATGGCAAGCGTGATCGGAAGGCCACTTTCGGGAATGTTCGGGATCTCGGGAAAGCTCGGCCGGGAGAATTCCATGCGTAGTCCCCGCCGCACGGCGCAGACGGCCTCCGCGCTCATGGTGGGGCTTGCCCTGGTCTCGACCATCGCCGTGTTCGGCGCCTCGCTCTCGAAGTCGGTCACGAGCAGCGTCGACAACGCGATAAGTGCGAGCTATATCGTGACGAGTTCGGCCCAGGGCGGCGCCGGAGGATTCAGCAGCTCAGTGTCCACTGTGGCAACCACTCTGCCCGGTGTGTCGTCCGTCTCTACGGTGTATCAAGGAACCTTTGAGATCCGGCAGTCCTTGGCGAACTTGACGGCGGTCTCCACGAAGAATCTCTCGCACACGGTCATCCTGCGCATGCAGAGTGGACGTGGTGCTGCCGCGCTTGGATCGGGGAAGCTGCTCATCGACACCAATACGGCATCCACGATGCACCTGTCCGTCGGATCGACCGTACCCGTGAAGTTTGCGCAGACGGGATCGTCCCATTTGCGGGTGGGGGGCATTTTTCAGCCCAATGCCCTCATCGGAAGCTACCTGGTGGGAGGCCGGTACTTCCTCAATCACTTCAACAATCCATTGCCTGTCGCCGTGCTTTTGCAAACGAACGCGGGAGGCCACCTGACGACGCAGGTGGTGGACCGGGGACTGCGGGCATACCCGAATCTCAAGATCCAGACCCGAGCTGGGTTCGAAAAATCGCAGCAAGGACAAGTCGACCAACTCTTGGCACTGGTCTATGCCCTCTTGGCCTTAGCTGTCGTGATTGCGCTGATTGGCATCGTCAATACGCTGATGCTCTCGGTATTCGAGCGTACGCACGAGATCGGACTCCTGCGGGCGGTCGGCATGAAGAGACGGCAGGTGCGAGCCATGATTCGATCGGAATCGGTCATTCTTTCCGTATTCGGCGCCATCATCGGCATCGTGGTGGGTACCGCTCTCGGCATTGCCTTCTCGGCCGCGTTAAAGAATCAGGGTGTCACCGACATCGTCATCCCGGCCGCCAGCCTGGTCGTCTTTTTGGTTCTCGCGGCCCTACTTGGTCTTGGTGCCGCAAGCTGGCCCGCGCGCCGAGCAGGAAAACTCGACGTGTTGACCGCTATCGCGACTGATTGAGAATTTGTCAGCCTCCGACGGAGCTCAACCAGGTCTGGGCTACGGCGGCCGGCTGCTCCTGCTTGGCGGTCACGTCGAGATTGAGCTTCGAGATGGCGTTGGTGGTCAACTTGGCATCGATGCTGTTGAGGGCTTTGGCGACACCCGGGGTGTCCACCGACGTGCGGATGACCGGGACGATGTAGTCCGCTCCCTCAAGGTGTTTATTGTCGGTGAGGGCGACGAAATTGTTCGAAACCACATTGCCATCGCTCGAATAGAGCTCGACCACCTGGACTTCACCATTCTTGAGGGCAGCGACGCTGAGGGGTCCTGCTTCGTCGAGACTCTTGAAGCCCGCAAACTTGAGGCCGTAGACCTTCTCGAGCCCGAGCTCACATCCGGCGTTGCTTGGGCATTCGGGAGGACCGCCCAGGGTCAACTTCGAGGCATAGGGCTTCAGGCTCGAGATAGTCGTCAGGTGGTACTTCTTGGCGGTCGCCTTGGTGACGGCGAAGACATTGGTGTCCAGTGCTTTGGACGCCGGAAGCACGGTCACCCCGTATTTCGAAAGGATCTTCTTGTCAGCTGGGATGGCTGTGGCGATGTTGTCCCCGGCTGCGGGAGTAGCCCCATTGCTGAGGTAATCGAGCAGCGAGGCCGCGTAGTCCGGCTCCAGATTGATCTGGCCCTTCTCGATGGCCGGTACCACGATCGCGCGGGCTCCCAACGTCGGCTCGACTGTGACCGTGTAGCCGGCTTTCTCGAGAACGTCGGCCCAGATGTTGGCGACGATGGCCTGCTCCTCGAAGTTGGCCGGACCAATGAGAATGGTCGGCTTGCTCGTGGCGCTCACCGAGGCCAGGGCCACGCTCGGCGCGGCCACCACGACGGACAACGCAGCCAGTGCGCCAAAAAACAGCGAACGTTTGAAACGCATGGGGATACCTTTCCCAGTTGGGAGGGGCGAAAGCCCTCGGCGTGGCGCGACCTGATCGTCATGCAACCGTCGCGTGGGCGAAATACTTACTTGTCCGATCGTCTTTGTCAACTTAAGTTCCGACCACGCCCGGACGAGCCGAGACGAGCCGGGGGGCGCGGCGGCGCATGGGCAGCGGTGTGAGCGCCCTGGTCAGGAGGCTGAGTGCGACCGCTACCAGCCCGGCCATCACCGCCACGAGAATGGCACCGCTGAACGAGAGTACGGAATTATTGGTACTGAGCCCACTGATCACGTAGGTGCCGAGGTCGGTGAAACTCACATAGGCCGCCAGGGTCGATGTCGCCACCACCTCTATGGCAGCGGTGCGAACACCAGCCATGACGAACGGGGCGGCCAGGGGCGCCTCAACCCGACGCAGGACTTGCCCCCCCGTGAGACCCATCGCTTTCGCGGCGTCGCGTACGTCGGCATCCACCTCTCGCATGCCGACGTAGGTGTTGGTCAATATGGGAGGGATGGCCAAGGCGGTAAGCGCTATCCAGGCAGCGAGGAACCCATTGCCTTTGAGCGAGATGGACGGCTGAATGGCCAGGAGGGTGAGGAGGGCCAGCGTCGGCACGGCTCGGAAGGCATTGGCGGCGTTGACAGCGACCAACCCACCCCTGCCGGTGTGGCCGAGGATCACCCCGAGGCCGCCCCCGAGCAGGAGGGCCGAGAGCACCACGGTCAGGGACAGCTCGAGCTGGTGCCAGAAGAGCCGGGGGATTCCCTGCGAACCGCTCCAGTTCGACGACGTGGTGAACCAGTCGAACACCTGGCTGAGAAAATGCACGTCAGCCAGCGCCCCTGGCCGGTCTACGGGTGCGGGCCCAGGGCACGGCGATTCTTTGGGCGCCGACCAACAACAGGTCCGCCACCGCGGCCAGGGCGATGGAAAGGACGAGCCCCACGATGATGGGCGTGTTGTAGGCGATGGTGAAGCCGTACGTGATCTGCTGCCCCAGCCCACCCAGACCGATGAGCGCGGTTACCGTCACCAGGCCGATGACGGTCGCCATGGCCACACGTACGCCGGCGAAGATATAGGGCAACGCCAGCGGGAGATCGACCCGTAACAGGGCGGCCATGGGCGAGTAGCCGAGAGCGATCGCCGCCTCCCGGGCGTCGGCCGGGACGGCATCGAGGCCGGCCACGGTGTTCCAGGTCAGGATGAGAAGGGTGTACCCGACCAGTGCGATCTCGGCCGTCGTGTAGGAAGCGACGAAACCTGTGAGGGGCCCGAGGATGACGAAGAGAGCCAACGAAGGGATGACGTAGAGGGCGCTGGCCACGCCGAACACCGGCGCCCGGACTACGCGGAAGCGCCACGCCAAGACGGCCAAGGGGATCGAAATGACGATGCCGATCGCCACCGCCAGGAGGCTCAATTTGATGTGCTGGATCAGGTCCCCTTGAATCTGGCTCCACTCGCTGGTGACATAACTCCATCGGAAGAACGGGTTCGTCCCGAGCAGCACGACGCTCACAATATCGGGCACCATGTGAGCAAGGAAGTGCGATGACGAGCATTTCCCACCGAAGAGGTGGGTAATGTCTCCTGCAATGATCACGCTCGACGGGGTGTCGAAGCGCTATGGAGCCGACTCCGTCGCAGTGGCCGAATTGAGCCTTACCGTGCCTGACGGTGAGCTCTGCGTTCTCGTCGGACCCTCGGGATGCGGCAAGACCACCACACTGCGGATGATCAATCGTCTGATCGAACCCTCGGGCGGGCGCATCCTGATTGATGGGATCGACGTGTTGGCGATGGACCCGGTGGAGTTGCGCCGCGGCATCGGTTACGTGATCCAGCAGGGAGGCCTGTTCCCGCACCGGCGGGTAGCCGACAACATTGCCACCGTCCCTCGCCTCCTCGGTTGGGACAAGGATCGGGTGGAGACCCGGGTCCAAAAGTTGCTCGAACTCGTCGGACTCGATCCTCAGCGCTATGCGCGGCGCTTTCCTCACGAGCTCTCCGGGGGCGAGCGCCAGCGGGTTGGCGTGGCGAGGGCCTTGGGGGGTGATCCGCCCGTTCTCCTCATGGACGAGCCCTTCGGTGCGGTCGACCCGGTCACTCGGCAGCGGCTTCAGCAACAGTTTCTCGACCTACAAGGAGATCTGAAGAAGACGATCGTCTTTGTCACTCATGACATCGAAGAGGCCGCCAAATTGGGCGATCGGATCGCCGTATTCTCCAAAGGTGGCGTGCTCGAGCAGTACGACACACCCGCTCAGATCCTCGGCCGTCCGGCGACGGCGTTCGTGGCCGACTTCGTCGGCACGGATCGCGGAGTTCGACGATTGGCCGTCACCACCATTGAGCCCGACGATCTGTCGCAGCCGCCACGCGTCAATCCGCAATTATCCATGACCGACGCCTCTGCGATTGGAGCGGAATCGGAGAGTCGGTGGGCGGTGGTAGTCGACGACAATGACCATCTTGTGGGCTGGGTCGAACTGGACCCGTTGCAGGTAGGTCCGGTGGCGGACCATCTCGTGTCTTTCGAGGTGCAGCTCCCTCTCGGTGCGTCGCTGCGGGCCGCCCTGGCGGAAATGCTGCAGCACGATGTGCGTTGGCTCCCGGTGGTTGACGGTGAGCGCTACCTCGGAGTGATGACCCCCAACCGGCTTCACGCCGCAATGCGTCGATCAGTAGGTGGTCAAGCCGTCGAGCATTGAAGTTCTTTCAAATCGTGGTCCGTTGCGCATTCAGCTTCTTGGGTGGGCGTCCCGCCAATGAGGGGCGGGTGGGATGATCACCGCGGGTCGGTGTTCGTCCAGGACGGGGCTCCGTTGTGGGGGTCGTAATGGTGCGACGACGCCCGAGCGCAAGTGGCGACGACTACCAGACCACGGCGCAGGCGGAGCGGTCAGGTGGTCACAGAGCCGGTAGGCGACAGCCTCATAGTTGACCCGCCAACCTCGAAAGTCAGGCCATGCTTGCTGTGCCGTGCGTTCCATGGGGAATCCGACGTGGTCCAGCATGGCGACCGCCTCTTCGAATTCCTCGAAGGTCAGGTCGATCGGTCCCTCCGGATTGGGATCAGGGTCAACTTTCCACCCCAAGACCTTGGCTATCCGATTGAGCGCGGTGAATCCCATCCGCAGGCATAATCTCGACTGCGACGAGGCGGTTGCAGGCGCGAGGGCCAGGTGCATCGCCGCACCATCGAGGACGGCCAACAGACCGACCAGCCAAGAGAACCAAGGATCCGGAGATCGAAACAGCAACATCACCGGGTAGGTGGTGTGGCTTTCGGCCAGCTCCGCTGACCACTGTTCCCAATCTGAGTAGAACTGCGGCAACGTGTCGATGATGCCCACTAACTGGTGACGCGCCAGTAGTTCGGGGCCCCATGCGGGGACGCCCGCTCGGCTCTCGAGCATGGCCACCAAGCTCTCCCTCCGATTGAAGGCCTGGTAGAGGGCAGGCAAGTACGCGATCTGTAGGGCAACAATGACGACCCATGTGGCGCCGGCCGCGATGTCCAGCGCGAAGTTGGCGCGGCCGCTGAGGTCGATGGTCCCGACCGTGAAGAGAGCCCCCGAGGCCTGCGCCAGGGCCGAGGCGAAATTGTGGGTGGTGTCCTCGAGCATGAGGGCGTAACCGACGATGAAGCAGCCGGCCCATACCGCCAGCTGGCCGACCAGGGCGACCGGCGCGACAGGCGCGAGGAAAGCGTCTTTTCTTTCGTAGGTGCGCGCGGAGCGTGCAATGCCGATGAACGCCAACAGAACCGCCCGATTTACCATCGACGACAGGCGTTCGAACCCACGTGGCTCGCGCGGGAGCACGATCGTGAACAGCACGCTGGCTGACGTGAAGACGACCACAATGAGGCCGGCAACGAATGCAACGACGTTCATCGGACCTCAGGGCTCACGTCAAGCCCTTGCTTGGTCATGCACTGAGTATCGCTGCTGTGCCGCACCAGCCGCATCGCGAGGCGTTCGGCAGGGTTACGAGGCTCCGGCGGTGACCGTCGTGACGGTCGCGCCCGGAGGAAGCTCGAACATCGAGGGGGCGGGGGAAGCGGAGAAGCTCTGGATCTCAAAGCTTGTCGAGTCGGTGGCGACCTTGACATATCCGAGGATGCCCTGGGCGGTAGTACAGATCGTGCTGGCCCCCGGTTCGCCCGTAGCCACGAAGTCGACGCAGTTCATGGCAAACCCGTTGACGGTCATGGTCGAAGAGGAGACCTTGTCGCCCGCGAGACCGGCTGCCAGTGCGAATTCTTTGAGGAAGTTGACCCAGTGCGAGGGTGTGTAGAAGTCGAAGATCTTGTTCTGGTCGGTCGCATCGGCGGTACCCAGCTTCTGACAGCTCCACTGGACGTTCGAGCCCGGTTGGGTGCAGGCGAACTCCCCCGACGCGTTTACGACCAAGTGCACGGGCGTCGTGTCGCCCGAACCTCCCGACGGGGTCTCATCGAACGCCAGGCCCGTAGGCGGCGCGACGGCGTAGACGATCGTTGCCGGCGCCGTTCCGGTCGTTACGTAGGTCACTTCGAACGGAGTGGCCGCGCCGGATTGCAGTTTTGCGCTGAAGGCGTCGATGGTTGCCTTGTTCCCTCTGATCTCGTGCACCGTGGTCTTCACCTTGTTGATGACCGAACAGCCCGAAAGCCCCAAGATGCCGACAGCGAGGGCCACGGGGACAACCCATGCCCTCCAGAGGGAGGCCAAGTGCACCGACGGTCGTGTCGAGGGTGTGATCATTGTTCGACCTGCAGCAGGCGTCGCCTCATACCCGCTCAGGATACGGCGTCCCTGAGATGCGGTGCGGAGAAATGGCGGCCGAGCAAACGTTTGTGCGAAAAGCAGATCGGTGCTTGCGCCGGCGGCTTTGTGCGTCCGAAGTTGCGGTGAGCCGACATCGTGTTCATTCCTCACGCGACGAGTCATGTGCGACTACGGTCAGAACTGTTCGAGCGCGAGGCGAGCGATCAATCGTTTGCTTGAACGTTGTGTTTCACGACAAGGAATTGACGGATAGTTTCACATCGCAGAGATTCGATTTCACGGTGAATTCGGTCCACACAAATCAATCATGAACCAGTAGCGATTTACTCTCAATGAACGAAAAACTACTCGCGCCAGAGCGCACACCAACGTTGACGCCAGAATCCCTACCCGGCACCGAGACGGTGCTTGGGCAGGCGGGTGCTGAGAATTTTCCGGTGGCTTCGCGACTTTTGCCACGCGTGGTGCGGGACCATCTTCTGGCTGTGTATGGATTCGCCCGGTTGGCTGACGACATTGGTGACGAAGCGGGGGGCGACCGCGTGCTCCAATTGGACTGGCTGGCTGCCGAGCTCGAGCTCGCGGCCGCGGGCCGGGCGGCGCATCCACTCCTTCAACGCCTGACCCCGACGATTCGGCGATTCCATCTTCCCCTCGACCCGTTCCTCCGCCTTATCGAGGCCAATCGGCGTGACCAGGTGACGCTTCGCTATGAGACATTCGAGGATTTGGTCGCCTATTGCAGGCTGTCCGCGACACCGGTCGGAGAACTCGTCCTGCGGATCTTCGAGGTGAGCTCGCCTGCTCGCATCGCGCTTTCCGACGATGTGTGCATTGCATTGCAGATCGTCGAGCACCTTCAGGATGTGGGGGAGGACGCCGCTCGGGATCGGATCTATCTCCCACAGAGCGACCTGCGCGCTCTCGGATGTGCCGAAGCTGACGTGCGAGCACCTCGCACCAGTGGGCCATTGCGGGCCGTTTTGCGCTACGAAGCGAGTCGGGCGCGCCGTCTCCTCGCGTCGGCTGCCCCGTTGACCCGTCAACTCCCTCTCCAGCCGCGCCTTGCGGTGTGCGGATTTGCTGCGGGAGGGATGGCTGCCCTCGATGCGATCGAGTCTGCGAATTACGAGGTGCTCGGCCGGTCGTGTCGGCCGCGGCCCCTGCGCTTGGGCGTGCGCTTTGCTAGCGCACTGGCGTCGGCGTCGATGGGGAAATCGGCATGAACACCGAATCCGCCTACCGGGCCTGCGAGGAGATCACCCGCCGCGAAGCCAAGAACTTCGGCTATGGCATCCGATTGCTTCGCGTCCCTGAGCGCCACGCCCTCTCCTCTGTCTACGCCCTGGCGCGAAGAATCGATGACATCGGCGACGGCACTGCGCCGCCAGTTCAGAAGCTCACCGAACTCGAACACGTGCGTACCAGCCTGCACCCAATCGACACGGAGAGTGACGATCCCGTGCTCGTGGCCGTGGCCGCTGCCACCCGTCGGTATCAGTTGCCCCTTAGCGCCTTCGACGAATTGATCGAGGGTTGCGAAAACGACGTGCGGGGGACTTCCTACGCCACGTTCGGCGATCTCGTTGCATACTGTCGGCTGGTCGCCGGATCCATCGGCCGACTTTCCCTTGCCGTCTTCGGCGCGACCGACCCCACTGCAGCGGAACTCGCCGATGATCTGGGTGTCGCTCTCCAGCTCACCAATATTCTGCGCGATGTCGTCGAAGACCGTACCAATGGACGGGTCTATCTCCCCGCCGCCGATGCGATCGCCGTTGGCTGTCCCCCGGACCTCTCGGGCGACGATGCTGCCCTGACGGATCTGGTCGCCTTCGAATGTGCGCGGGCACACGAATGGTTTGAACGTGGATTGGAGCTGCTCCCGTTACTGGATCGTCGAAGCCGCGCCTGCGTCGGGGCCATGGCCGGCATCTATTACCGTCTGTTGGAGCACATCGAACGCGATCCCTACGCCGTAACGCAGGGTCGACTCTCCTTGCCGGCGGCCGAAAAAGTGTGGATCGCCGGCCGGTCCATCGTCGGGGCACAGCGATGAGCGGTCCCCGCGTCGTCGTCGTCGGCGGCGGCTTGGCCGGTGTGCGCGCGGCATTGTCGCTGGCGGACGCGGGTGCGCAGGTGACCCTGCTGGAGCGACGTCTGAGGCTGGGCGGGCTCACCTGGTCGTTCCAGCGCAACGGCCTCTCCTTCGACAATGGCCAGCACGTATTCTTGCGATGCTGCACTGCCTACCTGGGGTTTCTCGATCGTATCGGTGCTCGTGACGCCGTCTACCTCCAGCCCCGTCTCGACATCCCGGTGCTCTCGCCGGACGGCACGCGAGCGTCCCTCAAGCGTTCTTCGTTGCGTGCCCCCCTTCACCTTGCGTCGGCGCTGGCTCGTTACCGTCACCTGACGTTGGAGCAGCGACTGCGTCTGGTCTGGCCTGCGGTTGCTCTGAGTCGCCTCAATCCCGAGGATCCGTGGCTCGACACGGTTACCTTTGGCAGCTGGCTTTCGCGGCACGGTCAGAGTGACGTGGCGATCGACCGATTGTGGAATCTCATCGCCCTGCCTACCCTCAACGTGCAGGCTTCGGAAGCCTCGCTTGCATTAGCCGTCAAGGTCTTCAGGACCGGTCTGCTCGATCAGGCCGATGCCGGAGACGTCGGCTGGTCGACCGTGCCGCTTACTGAGCTGCACGGTGATTACGCCGCTCGTGCCTTGGACGCCGCGGGAGTAGAAGCCTTGCTCGGCGCCAGGGTGCAGCACGTGGTGGAGCACAGTGACCGCGGACTCGAGGTGGTGACCGAAGAGCACCGCCACCGCGCCGACGCAGTGGTCGTGACGACGCCGCCCGAGGTGACGCAACGGGTCCTGCCTGAGGGTGTGCTCCCGACCGAACTCGGGCTCGGCCAATCTCCGATTGTCAACGTGCATCTGGTGCTCGACCGGCAGGTCACCGACCTCACGATGGCGGCCGTCGTGAACTCGCCGATCCAGTTCTTCTTCGATCGCACTTCGTCAAGTGGTTTGCGGTCGGGCCAATGCCTTTCCATCTCGCTGTCGGCCGCTGATGACTACATCAGCCAATCCTCATCGCAACTCGTCCGGACCTTCTTCGCCGCCCTCCAGGCTCTGCTGCCGATCGCCCGCACGGCGCGTCTCGTCGACGGCGTGGTCACCCGCGAGCGTGCCGCCACATTTCGAGGGACTCCCGGCACCGCTGCACGTCGCCCCCCTACCCGCACTGCTGTGCCGGGGTTGTTTCTCGCTGGCGCATGGTGCGATACGGGATGGCCGGCGACCATGGAAGGCGCGGTGCTGAGCGGCGAGAACGCAGCCCGCGCCGTGTTTGAGGATGCAGAACTGGCAGACCGGCAGTTGCAAAGGGTCGCCCCGTGACCGCGTCTGCACTGTCTCCCAATACCAACGACACGAACTCCAATGAGCCGAACTCCAATGAGCCGAACTCCAGTGAGATCGTGTCAGCCACTCTTGCCCGCGCTGCCCTTATGGTGGCTCCGGCCCTTGACAAGGCCATCGCGCGACTCAGTCCCTCCTTGCAGACTCCTGTGCACCACCATCTGGCCGGTGGCGGGAAGCGGGTACGCGCCGCACTTTCCTTGGTCTCGGCAGCCGCGGCCGGCGCCGTGGAGGAGGTCGGGGTGCTCGGAGCGGTCGCCATCGAGCTGGTGCACAACTTCTCTCTGATCCACGACGACATCATCGACGAAGACACCGAACGCCGTCATCGCTCGACGGTGTGGAGCGAATACGGCGTCGGATCTGCCATCATCGCCGGCGACGCCCTCGCCACACTGGCTCTTCAGATCCTGCTTGACGAGCCGACACCGGAGCGAGTGCTCGCCGCCCGCTGTCTGGTCGAGGCCACGCAGCTCATGATCGCGGGACAGGCCGACGACATGGCATTCGAGACTCGGCCCTCGGTCACCGTGGAGGAGTGTTTGGCCATGGAGAGCGGCAAGACGTCAGCGCTTCTCTCATGCGCCGTCTCCCTCGGGGCGATCCTCGCGGGGGCTCCCGATGCGACCGTCCAAGCGCTCGGCGAATTCGGGTCCCATCTCGGCACAGCCTTTCAAGCCGTCGATGATCTGCTTGGGGTTTGGGGTGAGCCGGCACGAACGGGAAAACCCGTGGGAAGCGACCTGTCCCAACATAAGAAGACGCTTCCCGTTTCCTTCGCGTTGGCGCGCACGGACGACCGGACCGAAGAGTTGCGCCGGTTGCTCGAGACCGAACTTTCGCCCGAGGACGTGGAACGGGCGCGGATCCTGCTCGAAGAATGCGGCGCCAGAGAAGAGACGGTCGTCCTGGCGGATGCGCACCTCACCATGGCCTTGACCGCACTCGAGCGGATTTCTCTCGTGCCCGGGCCGAAGAGCGAGCTCGTCGCAATTGCCAAGTTTGTGACCGAGCGGGACAGCTGATGGCGATCTCCTCTCTTTTCCAGTCTGACGTCCCAGAGGAAGACGGCGAGGGGCCGGAGGTCGATTCCTCGATCGCTGTCGCCGAGAGCCTTGAACGATCGGTGGCCGCACTCAAGGAACGCCAGCACGAAGACGGCTGGTGGAAGGGCGAGCTGGAGACGAACGTCACCATGGATGCCGAGGATCTCCTTTTGCGCCAGTTCCTCGGGATTCGTACGGAGGAACAGACCGCCGGTGCAGCTCGCTGGATCCGCTCTCGTCAGCGCGATGACGGTACCTGGGCGACGTACTACGGCGGCCCTCCCGACCTCTCGACCACGATCGAGGCCTACGTAGCCCTCAAGCTTGCCGGCGACAACCCCGACCTTCCTCATATGCGCCTGGCCGTTGAGTACATTCGGGGAGAGGGGGGGATAGGGGCGAGCCGGGTCTTCACGCGTATCTGGCTGGCGCTTTTTGGAAAGTGGTCCTGGGAGAGTTTGCCCATTCTTCCGCCGGAGCTCATGCTGCTCCCGCCTTGGGTCCCCTTGAACATCTACGACTTCGGGTGTTGGGCCCGTCAGACCGTCGTCGCGCTGACGGTGGTCAACGCCTATCGACCGGTACGCGACCTCTCCATCGACATCGATGAGCTCGACGTCGGACCAGCTCCCGTCGTCCGGCGTCCCCTTGACACCTGGGCCGGTTGGTTCGATCTCCTTGATCGCGCGCTGCACCTCTACGAGCGCAGACCGATCGGGCCCCTTCGTCAGTTCTGTTTGGGGAAGGCCGAGCGTTGGATCGTCAAGCGGCAGGAGGCCGACGGCTCGTGGGGTGGTATCCAACCGCCCTGGGTGTACTCGCTGATGGCACTCCATCTGCAGGGCTATGCACTCGACCACCCAGTCATGCAAGCCGCCCTCGACGGCCTCGATGGATTCACCATGGAAGATGAGGACGGCCGCCGTATCGAGGCGTGCCAATCCCCCGTATGGGATACAGCGTTGGCGGTAGTGGCATTGGCCGATGCCGGAGTAGCTCCGGACGATCCGTCGATGCGCAAGGCCGGAAGATGGCTTCTGGACGAGGAGATCGCAGTTCGTGGGGACTGGGCCATTCGCCGGCCTGATCTGGCTCCCGGTGGCTGGGCCTTCGAATTTGCCAACGACAACTATCCCGATATCGACGACACGGCGGAGGTGGTTCTCGCACTCCGCCGCACCGGCGACCTCGAAAGCGACGCGGTAACACGTGGGATCGCCTGGACTGAGGGAATGCAATGTCGAGACGGTGGATGGGCCGCGTTCGACGTGGACAATACGCGGGCCCTTTGTCGGGACCTTCCATTCTGTGATTTCGGCGAGCTCATCGATCCACCAAGCGCCGACGTTACGGCGCACGTCATCGAGATGCTCTCCATCTTGGGACAGGCTGGTCGGGCGACCGAGCGGGGGATCCTCTGGCTGTTCGATGCGCAGGAGTCCGATGGTTCGTGGTTCGGCCGTTGGGGCTCAAACCACATCTATGGCACCGGGGCTGTCGTGCCGGCGCTGGTCGCAGCGGGTGTCTCACCTCGCCATCCCGCCATCCGGCGGGCCGTGGTCTGGCTTGAGGAGCACCAGAACGAAGATGGTGGTTGGGGCGAAGATCTTCGCTCCTATCGTGACCCGGAATTTCGCGGTCGAGGCGTGTCCAACGCCAGCCAAACCGCGTGGGCCCTTCTCGCCCTTCTCGCGGCGGACGAACGTGGCCCGTCGTGTGAGCGGGGCGCCGGCTTTCTCGTCGACAATCAGCTTCCCGATGGGACCTGGGACGAGACGTGGTTCACGGGCACCGGATTTCCCGGCGACTTCTACATCAACTACCACCTCTACCACCTGGTCTTTCCAGTGATGGCCCTCGGCCGCTACGTCTATGGGTGGGACCATGGTTGATCTCGCCGTGCTAACAGCCGAGCGGGTCCAGGCCGAGGCCCTTGGCGGGGGCGTCATGGTCACGGGTGCAGGCATGGCGCAGGCCCACATGAGCGGGGCCCGGATGCGGGAATCTCTCGCGGTTGGTACACCGGTGGCACTGTCCGGCGTCGCACACACACTTGATCCGACGATCCGACCAGGCGAGCTTGTCGTGGCCACCGAGCTGTGGGCTACGGACGGGACGCCCACGCGTCGGCTCCCGGCATCAGCACTCGTGGCCAGGGATCTGGAGAGGCTCGGACTGACGGTGCGCACGGGACCGCTCGTGTCATCCTCAGGTGCCCTCTCGGTCGAAGAGGCAACACGACTTGGAGCGGACGGTGCCATCGCCTGGGACACTGAATCGGCGTGGGTGGCGCTCCACTTAGCTGACTACCCCGTCGCCGCGGTGCGGGTGATCGCCGATCCGCAGGAGGGTCAGGCACTCGCCGCACTCGGGTCGCTCTTCGGCGTCCGCACCTCGCTTGAACGTTGGGCTCGCGCCAGCCGTTCGCACGATGTGATCCTCGCCAGTCCGCGCTCGTTTTGTGCCGGCGTCGAACGGGCGATCGAAATTGTCGAGCGTGCGCTGGAGCGATTCGGCGGACCGGTGTTCGTGCGCAGACAGATCGTTCATAACGTCCATGTCGTGGCCGACTTGGAGGCCAAGGGAGCGATATTCGTCGCTGAGCTCGAGGAAGTGCCCGACGGAGCAACTGTCGTCCTGGCCGCGCATGGGGTCTCGCCCACCGTCCGTGCTGCTGCGGCCGAACGCCACGATCTCACCGTGATCGATGCGACATGCCCGTTAGTGGCGAAGGTGCATCACGAAGCCCGGCGCTATCTCGCGCAGGACTATCAGATCGTCCTCGTAGGTCACGCTGACCACGAGGAAGTGGTGGGAACGCGAGGCGAAGCTCCCGACCGGATACAGCTGGTGCAACGTAAAGAGGATGTCGCGGATCTCAACTTCGATGATCACGAACGTGTGGCGTACCTCACGCAGACGACCCTTTCCATCGACGAGGCGGCCGAAGTCGTGAGCGCATTGCGCCAGCGTTTCCCCCAACTCGTTGGCCCGACGTCCAACGACATTTGTTACGCCACGCAGAATCGCCAGGACGCCGTACGCGCCATCGCTCATCAATGTGATCTGATGTTGGTGGTCGGTTCGACCAATTCCTCGAACACCGCCCGGCTGGTCGAAGTGGCGCGCCGCGAGGGATGTAGAGCTGAGCTCATTGAGGACGCCTCAGAAATTCGCCTCGATTGGCTCGACAACGTGGGCCGAGTGGGGTTGACAGCCGGCGCATCCGCGCCCGAAGCACTGGTCGCCGAGGTCATCGACATGTTGACGACACTGGGGCCGATATCGATCACCGAACACCGAACAACTGAAGAAAACGTCCAATTCTCTCTACCAAGGCAGGTGCGCTGATGCCCATTCCGTTGCGACAAAATCTCCGAGTCGGTACGTACTTCTTGAAGAAGAAGCTCCAGCGCGATCCTCGGTTCCCCTTCATCACCGAGATCGAGCCGCTCTTTGCCTGCAATCTCTCGTGTCCGGGTTGCGGCAAAATCCAGCACCCGACGGACATCCTGCGCAAGCGCTTGTCGGTGGAGGACGTGGTGAACGCGGTTGAAGAGTGCGGCACGCCCATGGTCTCCATAGCCGGTGGTGAGCCCCTGCTGCACCCCGACATCGCCGCCATGGTCCAAGAGCTTGTACGCCGCAAGGTCTACGTCTACCTCTGCACGAATGCCGTGCTTCTCCAACGGCGCATTGACAAGTTCACCCCCTCCCACTTCTTCTCGTGGGTGGTACACGTGGACGGGTTGCGCGAGCGGCACGATGCGGCAGTTGATCGTGAGGGTGTCTTCGACGAGGCTGTCGCCGCCATCCGCCTGGCCAAGGAGAAGGGATTCCGCGTCACGACTAACTCGACGTTCTTTAACACGGACTCCCCGAAGACGGTGCGTGACGTGTTGAACTTCCTCAACGACGACCTCGGTGTCGACGCCATGATGATCTCACCCGCGTTCGCCTACGAAAAGGCACCTGACCAGGAGCACTTCCTCGGCGTCGAGCAGACACAGAAGCTCTTTGCGGATGCATTCGGGCAGAAGCACCGTAAGAAGTGGCGGCTGAATCACTCACCTCTTTTTCTCGACTTCCTCGAGGGGAAGTCGGACTTCCAGTGCACGGCTTGGGGCATTCCGAGTTACTCCGTGCTCGGTTGGCAACGGCCCTGCTATCTGATGGCCGACGGATATGCCAGCAGTTATAAGGAGTTGATCGAGACCACGGACTGGGATGCCTACGGGCGGGGCAAGGACGAGCGCTGCGCCAATTGCATGGCCCATTGCGGGTACGAGCCAAGCGCGGTGATTGCCACGATGGGCTCGCTCCGCCAGTCGCTTCGCGCCCTCATCTCCACGCACTGAGCCCGGTGGCTGCCCTTGACATCGGCTCCTCCGCGTCGCCTTTCCTCTCGGCGGAGACATTGGATTGGCCGACGGACGAAGCGCGGCAGGCCCGATGCGATGCAACGACAGATCTCCTGGGGCTGAGTCCATCGAGGGTTCGTGCACTCGGTGCTCATGCGTTAGGGCCGCTGGCTGCCGACATCCGATCGTTCCTTGTTTCGGCCGTCTCGGAGAGCGGCGGGCACCTCGGTTCCAACTTGGGCGTAGTGGAGCTGACGCTGGCACTGCACCGGCGATTCGAGTCGCCTCGTGATCAGATCGTTTGGGACACCGGGCACCAGACGTATATCCACAAGATCCTCACCGGACGAGCTGGTGACTTTCCCACGCTGCGACGAGCGCACGGACTTTCGGGCTATGCCAACCGCGGCGAGTCCGTCCATGACCTCGTGGAGAACAGCCATGCCTCGACTGCGTTGTCGTACGCCTACGGATTGGCCCGGGCCCGAGATCTGGCGGAGGCAACGCACCACGTGGTCGCCGTCGTCGGTGACGGGGCTCTCACCGGTGGTCTGGCCTACGAGGCACTTTCCAATATCGGCGCCCATGGTGCTCGGGTGATCGTCATACTCAACGACAACGGGCGGTCCTATGCCCCGACCGTTTCCACCCTGAGCACCGCCGGGAATTCCGACGTGGAGGCGGGTGCGCCCGCTGCCTTCTTCCGCGCCCTGGGGATCGCGTACGAAGGGCCGGTGGACGGTCACGACTTCTCGGAGCTGGAGGAGGCACTGGCACGCGTGGCGCACGTTCGGGGACCGGTGGTGCTCCATGTGCACACCGAGAAGGGACACGGCTACCTTCCGGCCGAGAGCGACGATGAGAAGCGGCTGCATGACATCGGACCGTTCGACCCGGCGACCGGCGTGGCGCATGCGCGCCACGGGAACGCGAGTTTTACGGAGGGCTTCGGTGCGGCACTGGTACGAGAGGCGGCGATTCATCCCGAGCTGATGGCCATCACGGCGGCCATGCCAGGTTCCTGTGGTTTGACCGAGTTCTCCCGTCGCTATCCCGAACGGTTCATCGACGTCGGCATCGCCGAGCAACACGCCGTGGCCGCGGCAGCCGGTCTGGCCATGGGGGGGTTTCGACCCGTGGTCGCCATCTACTCAACCTTTCTCAACCGGGCTTGGGATCAGCTCTACCACGACGTCGGTCTTCACGGATTGCCGGTCATCTTCTGCGTAGACCGAGCCGGAATCACCGGCGATGACGGCCCGAGTCATAACGGTGTGATGGATCTGGCCCTGTTGACCAAGGTGCCGGGCATGACCGTGTTGGCACCTTCGAGTTACGAAGAGATTCCGGTGATGCTGGCGCAAGCCATTGCGATCACGAGCGGGCCCGTGGCTCTGCGCTGGCCCAAGACTGAAGCCCGGCATAGCGCAAGCACAGGCTCCGGACTCTCGGCCCGGCAGGTGCGCGCCGGCCGCACGGTGTGCTTCCTGGGGCTCGGCAAAATGCTGGAGGTCTGCGAGCGAGCGGCGGAGGAGCTCGCGCGGCACGGCTTGGAGGCCACGGTGTGGGACATTCGGGTGGCAACCCCGTTGGACCCGCTCATGCTGGCTGATGCGCTTCGCCATCACCTGGTCATCACGGTCGAGGACGGTGTCGTGGCCGGCGGTGTCGGTGCCTCCATCGCGAGCACGCTTCGCTCCACGGTCCAACCCGGTCCACTTCCGGCCATCGTTTCGTGCGGGCTTCCTCTCGGCTACTTTTCGCAGGGAAAGGCGGACGACATCCTCGCCGGTCTCGGTCTTGATGGTCCGAGCCTGGCGCAGAGGGTGCTTGGACTGTGCCCGCCCGGTGGGAATATCTGAACTCGGCACATAGGGCACATAGAGCCCGCGGTCGTCCAGGAACCGGTGTCATGGAGTAGCGCGCACTCTGCTAACATCTATTTCGCCGTTGAACCATCGTTCAGCGTGGCCCGTTCGAAACTTCATTCGAGTAGGCCGTTCATCACTCGACTGGAGTTTCATCATTACTTCCTTTACTGACCTTGGCGTTTCCGCGGACATCAACGCGCGCTTGACGAAGCTGGGCATCACCAGCCCACTTCCCATTCAAACTGCCACAATTCCCGCCGCTCTCGCCGGCCGCGACATCTGCGGCAAGGCGCCGACCGGTTCTGGCAAGACGCTTGCCTTTGGCATGCCGATCGCGGCCAACATGACCCAATCGCGACCACGTCGCCCGAGGGCTCTCATCCTCGTACCGACTCGTGAGCTGGCCTCCCAAGTGCATGCCGTGTTGGGTTCGCTCCTGGGACGCGACAGCCAGCGGGTGGTCTCGATCTTTGGAGGAACCGGCTACCGCGACCAGGTCCGGGCCCTCCACAAGGGGGTCAACGTCGTCGTCGCCTGCCCGGGACGCCTCGAGGACCTCATCGAACGCGGCGACGTCATGCTGGACGACGTCACGACCGTCGTACTCGATGAGGCGGATCGCATGTCCGACATGGGCTTCCTTCCCGCCGTGCGCCGCCTGTTGGACCAAACGTCGGCCGATCGCCAGGTTCTCCTGTTCTCGGCGACTATCGGCCGTGAAGTCGAAGCGATCATTCGCAGCTATCAGCATGACCCTGTTCGGGTCAACATCGAGACGGCCGAGGAAGAGAAGAGCGACGTCACCCATCACTTCTGGAAAGTCGATCGGGCCGAGCGCGTCGCCATCACGGCCAAGCTCGTGGCACAGCACGGCCAGGCCTTCGTGTTCTGTCGTACAAAGAGAGGGCGCCGACCGGGTCGTCCGCCAGCTTCAGGCACAAGGCGTTCGTGCGGTCCCGATGCATGGCGATCGGACCCAGGGGCAGCGTGAGCGTGCGCTCGATTCCTTTGCCAAGGGAAGGACCGATGCTCTCGTCGCCACCGATGTCGTGGCACGGGGCATTCATGTGGACGACCTCCCGTGTGTCGTCCACTTCGATCCGCCAGCGGACCATACCGACTATGTCCACCGTTCGGGCCGTACCGGACGAGCGGGGCGGACGGGCACCGTGGTGTCGTTGGTGACCGACGAACAGCGCAAGGAGATCCAGAGCGTGCAACGAGCGCTCGGCATGGAACAGGGTCTTCTTGCCCCCTTCTCCTCGCCTACACCCACGCCAGCTTCGCGCCGTCGCCAAGGTTGGTCCGTCCACCATGACGGGAACCGTGAAGTTCTTCAACGGTGCCCGAGGTTACGGATTCCTGGCCCGCGACGGTGGTGAGGACCTCTTCGTGCATCATTCCCAGATCGAGGGGGACGAGCGCCAGGGTCTCGCCGAGGGGCTCACGGTCGAGTTCACCGTGGCCCCGGGGCGCAAGGGCGAAGAAGCCCGTAACGTCAGGGTCGTGGCCGCCTAACGCAGGTCACTCGCACCGGATCGGCGCGTAGGCGTCGAGACGGGATGGCCAGGTATCGTTTCTGGCGAACTTCTCGTTCCGCCACGTTCACTTGTCCCACGGGAGCACCATGTCAGATCTACGATCATTCTTGCTTCGTCGGGTGACCGCGGTGATGGCGGGGATTGCTCGTACCTGGACTGGTTCTTCTCGCCGGGGGTCTTCTCGCCGGCGAGCGCCGCTACGCCCGCGGGCGATCTCCGTCCTCGGGTTTGGCGCCGCGTCGGCTACGGTCGCCAACCAAACGGGCTTGGCCGGCCCTTTGACCGGTATCGCGTCGACACCTGACGGAAATGGCTACTGGGCCACGACAGCAAGTGGTCAAGTCATCGATGAGGGAGATGCAGCAAACTTCGGCTCCCTCACGTCCCCCCTGCGGGCGCCGATCGTCGGTATCGCCGCCACTCCCAGCGGGCGGCGGCTACTGGTTGGTGGCGTCCGACGGCGGCGTCTTCAGCTTCGGCGACGCCCAGTTCTTCGGCTCAACCGGGCGCCATGGTGCTGAACAAGCCGGTCGTTGGCATGGCGTCGACCCCCGACGGCAACGGCTACTGGTTGGTGGCGTCCGACGGTGGCATCTTCAGCTTCGGCGACGCCCAGTTCTTCGGATCAACGGGCGGCATGCGGTTGAACAAGCCGGTCGTCGGCATGGCGCCGACCAGTGATGGCAGGGGCTACTGGTTGGTTGCGTCCGACGGCGGAGTGTTCACCTTCGGCGACGCCCCATTCTTCGGGTCCACGGGCAACATCGTCTTGAACAAGCCGGTCGTCGGCATGACCGCCACGGCGCGACGATGGGGGATACCGCATGGTGGCCTCCGACGGTGGCATCTTCGACTTTGGTGACGCGGCGTTCTACGGGTCAGGGACCGGCGCGCCCTTGACGGCGCCAGTCGTGGGCATGGCCGCCCGGCCGGGAGGGTATTGGATCGCCTACGGGGCCACGGATCCACTCACTACCGTGCTGGGTCAAGAAGAGGTGCTGGCCGGTCTGGGTTACTTGCCGCTGAGTTGGTCGCCCGGCGGATTCCAGTGGCTGTGGGCCCCTCCACCGACCTTGCAGGCCCTGTGGGCGCCCGGGCAAGACGGGGTGATCGCCAAGGGGGCCATCATGGCGTTTGAGTCAGTGGCCGGGCTGACCGACCAACGGCGCCATCTCGAGCGGTGAGATCGCCGCACTGGCAGGCCGCGGCGAATGATCCTACGGGTCCGGATGCGAATCCGAACGGCTACTCCTATGCCGTGGCGAGTGAGAAACCTCCGGAGTCCCTCACGGTGTGGCACAACGGGGTCGTCGTCGTGACTACTCCGGCCAACACGGGTGGGGCGGGCACGCCGACGGCGCTCGGATCGTTCCCGGTTTACGAGCGCTTGCGCAATCAAGTCATGCGGGGCACGTCCCCGAGCGGCTCGACCTATGCCGATCCGGTGCAGTTCGTGGCCTACTTCAACGGTGGGGATGCACTGCACTACATGCCTCGAACTTCCTATGGCGATCCGCAGAGCCTTGGCTGTGTCGAGCTTCCGTTACGCGGGGGCTCGGCCACCTGGCCGTACATGACCCTGGGGTCGATCGTCACCGTCAACTAGAGGGGGCTTCGTCCCCTCCTCAGCGTCCATTCTCGGTGCCCACCGAAGCAATGTGGCACTGACGTTGAGCCACTGCTGCAGTTCCATTGCAATGCGGTGGCAAGAAGGTTGCATCTCTCCATGCAAGTTAATTCTGCGGATGAGGCGGGTAAGGTCCAACCGAGTTAGTCAATCGGTGGCAGGAGCGGGGGGTGCGCGCAGCGGTCGTAGCGGGGAAGGGGGATGGGGGACTCTCGGATTCCAAAGATTTGCGCCGGAGACGTTGCCCCCTACGTGAGCGGACTGCAGTGCCCTCGGAAAGCGAGGTAGCAGAGATCGACAAATGGTCAATGGGGGTGAGGGAATGGCAGTGATCGAACTGGTCCAACGTTGCCCTCCTCGCCTTGGTAGTGGCCCTTCTCGTCGGTGCGTTCGGTGCGTTCGGTGCGGGCTTGAAGGGATTGCTCGGCACCTAGACCATAAGGCTTCATTAGGGAAACCCCCCTTTCCCGAATGAGATGACAGGAGGGCCGGATCGGCGCAACCGATCCGGCCCCTGTCAATTCAGCGCCTCTCGATTCAGACGACTGCGCCCATTAGGCGAAGAAGAAGTGACGTCGTCGAGAAGTTCTAAGCGCAGCTCGCTTGGCCTTGGACTGGCATACCGATCGGCTGGTCGCGGGCGAGGTGCCACCCGGCGCATGAACGGTGGGGCCCACCAGTTGAGCGTCCCCGGCCAACTTCATGATGGCGGGGACCAACATCCCTCTGATGATGAAGGCATCCATCAAGACGGCGAGCGCCAGCCCCACCGCGAACAGCTTGATGAAGGAGATGCTGCTGGTCACCAGGCTCAGGAAGATGATGCTCATCAGAAGGGCAGCGGCGGTGATGATCCTGCCCGTTTGTTGCATGCCGCCCGCTATAGCGGCATCGTTGTCCGCTCCGTTGTCGTGGAATTCCTTCATGCGCGAAACGAGAAACACCTCGTAGTCCATGGACAGGCCGAAGGCGACGCAGAACATCAGGATGGGCATGGTGTCGATCAGCGTGCCCGTCGGCAGTGAAATCGAGCCACCTCGAAAGGTGGCCTTCTTGGAAGACCCATACCATGACTCCGAACATGGCCGACAGGCTGATGACGCTGAGCACCAGGGCCTTCACCGGTATGAACAGCGTGCGAAACAGGAGGAGAAGGATCAGAAACGTGGCACCGACCACGAGCAGCACCGCCAGCGGCAGGTAGTGGCTGATGATCGAGGTCGAGTCCACCAAGCTGGCCGGGGTTCCACCGACCAAGATGGTGAAGGGCGCGGGGCCGTCACGGATGGCATGAACGAGTTTCTCTCCCGCCGGCGACAGGCCGTCGCCTTTGGGGACGACCGAATACCAGATGCCGTCGCCGTCGCTGAATTGGGCCAGATAGCTGGCCGGTCCGGCGACCGCAGTTCCGTTGACGATAGATGCCACTAGAGCCGTCAACGCTTTGCACGTCGGGAAGCTTCGAGAGGTGGACGGCATACGCCGTTTGCTGTGCGGTGGTGGCGCTGCCGACGTGCGGCACGACGACCTGGAGGGCGTCCGTCTGGCCCTGCCCGAATTCGGCGCGCACCGTGTCGTCGACCTGCCTGACCTGATCAGAAGGTGCCAGTACGCGGTCGTCGAGGTAGCCCAGTCGGATGTGCACGAATGGGCGCGGCCATGACGGCCAGGACGACTGCAACGGCCAAGATGACGAGTACGGGGCGACGCATGACACGACGGGCCGTCTTGGACCAGAACCCGTCGTCGGGTGGTCGGACCGAGCGACGCCACACGGTCAGAGAGTTGATCCGTGGGCCGAGGAGAGCCAGCACGGCGGGGAGCACGACGAGAGCCGCCGCCCCGGCCAGCAAGACGACGGCGATGCCCGAGTAGGCGAAGGATCGGAGGAAGACGAGTGGGAAGACGAGCAAGGCGCCCGCGGCAGCAGCCATGGTGAGCGCGCTGCCGGCCACGGTGCGTCCGGCGTGAGCCATCGTCTCTTCCAGCGCGGCAGCGCGTGTCGCGCCCGGCCGTCAATTCCTCCCGGAATCGGTTGACGATGAACAGGCTGTAGTCGATGGCCAGCCCCAATCCCAAGACGGTGGCGAGGTTCACCGCGTAGATGGAGACCGGGGTGATGCCGTTGAGGATCCGGAGCTCGAGCAGCGTGCCGACGACCGCCACGGCACCGATAATGAGGGGCATGGCGGCGGCGACGAGCGAGCCGAACACGAATAAGAGCAGGAGCAGCGTCAAGTGGGATGGCGAACTCCTCGGCGTGCACGAGGTCGTGCTCCACCACCGTGTCCACCTCATGGAACGCAGCGACCGAATCCACCGACCGTGAAGATGATGGCGCCGTGCGTTTGTGACAACGCGTCAGCGATGTGTGGTTCTCGGCGGGATATCTGGTTTTGTGTCCCCGTGATACGGCCGACGATCAGCGCATCCTGAAGGTTGGCCGTGCGCAAGAGCGCAGGGGACTGCAAGCTCCAGTAGGACATGACGTTGGCCATGTGGGGTTGCGCCGCCAGCTGCTTGGGTCAGAGCGGTGCCGGCGGCCACCACCGCCCGGCTGTTCGACGGTGCCCGATGTGGCGTGCACCAAAATGAGAAGGTTGTCCGAGCCGTCGTGAAACTCCGAGGCGAGTACGTTCGCGGCGTGCACCGATTGTTCCGAAGGGGCGTCGAACCCTCCCCGGGAGAGACTTCGAGGCGACGTTGCCGCCCGAAGCACGGCGGCCACGACGACGAAGAGCCCGGTGACGACCACGATCGCTTTTCGTCGCCTGATGGCGGCACGCGCCAGGCAGCGGAGGGCACGCTCGGTCGGGGGTGGAGTCGGCTTCGCATGCCGCGGCAACCTACTCACGGTATGTAGTATCCTGAGAGTGTCCGAATAAGTCAAGATAAGCGGACATGGGCCCACGACAAGGGGGCCGGGACTATGCACATGAGGGAGACCGTCCGGTCCCGTCGGGAAGAGTACGCCGAGGCCACTTACGAGGCCCTGCTGGACAGCGCGGCGGCCTGCTTCTTCGAGAACGGATTCGCCGGCAACCTCCCTTGACCACGTGGCTCAGCAGGCCCGGGTGACGAAGGGGGCGATCTACCACCACTTCACTTCCAAACGGGAACTGTTCCTGGCCGTGCTGGAGCGTCAGCAGGAACACAGCGTGGGTTCGATCACCCAAGCGGGCGAGACTGCAGCCGACGCCTGGAGTGGGATCGTTGCGGCCATCGACGTGTTCTTGGAGACGATCTCGGATCCGATCTACCAGCGGTTGTGTTGGGTGGAGGGGCCGTCCGCGCTGGGATTCGAGGACTGGTGGGCCTGTGGGGAGCGTTATGAGATCGAGGTGATCCGCCGTCTGCTCGACCGGGCAGCCGACGCAGGGGTTCTGGTCGTCGAGGACCTCGACATGCTGGCCCATGTCCTCTTCGGGGCCGTGACGGCAGGCGTCCTCGGCATGGTCCGTTCCCCTGAGCCCGTGGTCGAGCGTTTGCGGTTCCGCACGGTGATGCTTGCCCTCATCGCCGGGCTGGTCCGGCCCGATGTGTCGCCATAGGCGGCAGTTCAAGATTTCATCAAGACTTCACATGTCAGATATTGCTGGGAAACAGGTGAGAATAAGACTGATCTGCGCGGGGAACCCCCGTGTTCTACGTTGATGGGCTACTTGGTCCCACGCACAGACAAATCATCCACTCGAGGAATTGGAGAGCAGGAGATTCATGAGTTACCAGGCCGAATACATATGGATCGACGGAACGGAGCCTTCGCCTCTTCTCCGGAGCAAGACCAAAATCGTAGAGGACGGCAAGGAGCCTCCGATCTGGGGGTTCGACGGCTCGAGCACGAATCAGGCGGTGGGGCACGACTCCGACTGCGTGCTGCAGCCGGTCTTCGTCTGCCCGGACCCGCTCCGGGCCGAAGGCGACAAGCTGGTGATGTGCGAGGTCCTGCTCACCGACATGACCCCGCACGTCACCAACACACGGCGGGCGTGTGCCGAGGCGGCGGAGAAGTACGCCGACCAGGAGCCGGTGTTCGGTATCGAGCAGGAATACACGTTCTTCCAGTACGGACGGCCGATGGGGTGGCCCGAGTCTGGGATTCCCCGCCCCCCAGGGTCCGTACTACTGCGGAGTGGGCGGCGACAAAATGCCGGGTCGTGACATCGTCGAGCGCCACACGGCGGCGTGCCTGAAGGCGGGGTTGGGCATCGAGGGCACGAACGCCGAGGTGATGATGGGGCAGTGGGAGTTCCAGATCGGCGTGCTCCCGCCACCGCTCATCGGTGACCACCTCTGGGTCGCACGCTGGCTGCTCTTCCGCATCGCAGAGGACTTCGACGTCTACGCCACGCTCGAGCCTAAGCCGGTGCTGGGTGACTGGAACGGGGCCGGCGCGCACACCAACTTCTCGACCAAGGCCATGCGGGAGGACGGCGGCTGGGATGCCATCATCGCCGGCTGCGAGGCCATCGGACAGCCGCGTCGACGAGCACGTCTCGAACTACGGCGTCGGCATCGAGTCCCGGTCTCACCGGCGCGCACGAGACGGCGCACTACAGCAAGTTCAGCTACGGGACCTCGGACCGTGGTGCGTCGATCCGGATTCCCTGGGCCACGGCCAAGGCCAAGAAGGGCTGGCTGGAGGACCGGCGTCCCAACGCCAACATGGACCCCTACGTGGTGAGCCGGCTTCTGGTCGAGACCGTCTGCGGCGACGCCGCAGGGAGTTAAGCACCTGACAGAGGAACTCTGAGCATCTGAACAACAAGGAGAAGCGCCGCCCGCTGCCCGATCATCCGGCCTCGGGCGGCGCTTTTCTTTGCGGGAACTTTGCGTCCTGCGGGACGACGCCCGGACCGGGTGAGACCTACACTTGCCCCGGGCTGCGTGCGGGTCTGTGGTTGCAAGTCGAGGCCAGTCGCAGGCAAAACGACCCACGTAAGGCAACTTGTGGTTGCTGAGCATGGTGCGGCTTAGAGGTAAGCCCTGCCCAGCGAGTCCCCGATCCTCGGGGCCGGTGGCGACGAGGCGATGCGTGCCACAAAGGCGCCGTTGGGTCCATGGGCCGGAGACGCCATCGGGCCGCCGGTGCCGGCACGTCAACCTTGCAGCAGGCGAGTGTGGGGTCAAAGACCAGGTCAGCCGCACGCAGCCCACTTCCACATCCGAACCGCTACGACGCCCGAGACACCCAGCAGACCGGTAGGATCGTCTGTCTCATGAGTGTGTTCACCAAGGTTCTCAAGGCGGGCGAGGGCAAGAAGGTCCGGCGGCTGGCCGAGCTCGTCGAGCCGATCTCCGCGCTGGAGCCCGAGATGCAGGCCCTCAGCGACGCCGAGCTGGCGCACAAGACGGTGGAGTTCCGGGAGCGCCTGGACCAGGGCGAGACGCTCGATGACCTGTTGATCGAGGCCTACGCCGTGGTGCGTGAAGGCTGCCTGGAGGGTGCTCGGGCAGCGCCACTTCGACGTGCAGCTCATGGGCGGCATGGCGCTGCACTTCGGCTGGATCGCCGAAATGAAGACCGGAGAGGGCAAGACCCTGGTCTCCACCTTGCCCGTCTATCTCAATGCGCTGGACCAGCGGGGCGTGCACGTGGTGACCGTCAACGACTACCTGGCCACCCGCGACTCGGAATGGATGGGGCGGCTGCACAGATGGCTGGGGCTGACGGTCGGGCGGATCGGTGCCGACATCGACGATCCGGCGTTGAAGCGGGCCGCCTATGCGGCCGACCTCACCTACGGGACCAACAACGAGTTCGGCTTCGACTACCTGCGCGACAACATGGCCCGTTCCCGTGAGCACATGGCTCAGCGGGGGCACGTCTTCGCCATCGTCGACGAGGTCGACTCCATCCTGATCGACGAGGCGCGGACCCCCCTCATCATCTCGGGACCGGCCGACGAAGCGGCCCAGCTGTACTACCAGTTCGCCTCCATCGCCCGCACCCTGACCCGTGACGTCGACTACGAGGTCGACGAGGAGAAGAAGACGGTCGTCCCTCTCGAGTCGGGCATCGAGAAGGTGGAGAAGGCGGTCGGGGTCGACAACATCTACGACGCGGTCTCCACCAACTACGTCCATCAGCTGACGAAGGCGCTCACGGCCAAGGACCTCTACAAGCGGGACAAGGACTACCTGGTCGCCGGCGGCGAAGTGAAGATCATCGACGAGTTCACCGGGCGCACGCTCGAAGGCCGGCGGTGGTCCGACGGTCTCCACCAGGCGGTCGAGGCCAAGGAGCGGGTGGCCATCAAAGAGGAGAACCACACCTGGGCCACGGTGACGCTGCAGAACTACTTCCGCATGTACGAGAAGTTGTCCGGCATGACCGGAACGGCCGAGACCGAGGCGGGCGAGTTCGCCGGCACCTACGGCCTCTCGGTGGTTCCCATCCCGACCAACAAGGACATGGTCCGGGCCGATCAGCCCGACCTCGTGTTCAAGACCGAGGAGGCCAAGTTCAACGCCGTGGTCGAGGACCTCGTCGAGCGCCACGAGAAGGGGCAGCCCGTCCTGGTCGGCACGGCGTCGGTGGCCAAGTCCGAGCTGCTCTCCCGGCTGCTTGAAAAAGCAGGGGCGTGCCGCACAACGTCCTCAACGCCAAGCAGCACTTCAGGGAGGCCGAGGTGGTGGCCCAGGCCGGTCGCAAAGGCGGGGTCACCGTCGCCACCAACATGGCCGGTCGAGGAGTCGACATCATCCTGGGCGGCAACGCCGAGCTCCTGGCCCAACACGAACTGCAGGCCGAGGGCGTGGACCTGACCACCGAGGAGGGGGCGGCCGAACTGAAGCGGCGGCAGGCTTCGCTCGAGGCGCGCTGCCGCGCCGAGGGCGAAGAGGTGCGCAAGCTCGGTGGTCTCTACGTGCTCGGCAGCGAGCGGCACGAGAGCCGCCGCATCGACAACCAGCTCCGGGGTCGCTCCGGACGTCAGGGCGATCCCGGGGAGAGCCGCTTCTACCTGAGCCTCGACGACGAGCTCCTGCGCCTCTTCGCCACCGGCGCCATGAGCTGGGTCATGGGCCGGACCCTGCCCGACGACGTGCCCGATCGAGAGCAAGACGGTGGCCAAGGCGATCGAGCGGGCCCAGAACACGGTCGAGGCGCGCAACGCGGAAATGCGCAAGGACAACCTCAAGTACGACGAGGTGATGGACCAGCAGCGCAAGGTGATCTACGAGCGGCGTCTGCAGATCATCGACGGCGACGACCTCGAGGAGCGCACCGAGGATCTCCTGGCCGGCGCCGTCGGAGAAGCAGGTGGCCGAGTTCTGCCCCAGCGAGTATCCACGAGGAGTGGGATCTCAAGGGACTGATCGACGGGTTGACGCAGTACTACCCGACCAAGTTCTCGGTGGAGGATCTCTCGCAGGCGGCCACCACCGACGATCTGGTGGAGAGCATCGTCGAGGAGGCGCTCGAGTACTACGAGAAGCACTCCGAGTCCATGCCGGGCGGGGCCGAGACCATGCGCCAGATCGAGCGCGACGTGATGCTGCAGATCATCGACCAGCGCTGGCGGGACCACCTGGCCGAGATGGACAACCTCAAGGACGGCATCCACTTGCGCTGGACCGTGCAGGCCGATCCCCTCAACGCCTGGCAGTCCGAGGGCTACAACATGTTCGGTCAGCTCGTCGAGGTGATCGACAACGATTACCTCCGCTACATCCTCCACGTCGAGGCGATCCAAGAGCCCTCCGTCGAGCCCAACCTCGACCGGGCCGTCTACGTGGCGGCGGAAGACCCGGTGGCCGAGACGAGTGCGCTCGCCGGCATGATGGCGGCCGAGATGGGGGCCAACGTGGCGCCGGTGGAGCAGGCCCTGCCCCCGGCGGCCACGCCAACGGCTCACCCAACGGCGCCAAGGCGCTGATCAAGCGGCCGAACGCCCCCGACCCCGAGGCCCTGGTGCCCATCGTCAAGGCCCAACGACGAAAAGGTGGGCCGCAACGACCCCTGCTGGTGCGGGAGCGGGAAGAAATTCAAGTTGTGCCATGGCGCCGCCTGAGGCCGGTTCGGCCGAGGCACCCCGGGACTTCGCGGCCGAGTTCGAGGATTCCGAGAACCGGCTGGCCGAGGCCGAGCGCTACCTGGGTCTGGACCGCCTGCTGGCCCGGCGGGCCGAGCTTGAGACCGAGGCCGCCGACCCCGATCTGTGGGACGACGCCGACCACGCGCGTGCCGTCACCACCGAACTGGGTCAGGTGACGGCCGACCTCGAAGCAGTTGAGCGGCTTGCGCGGCCGAGCTCAGCGACGCCCGCGCGCTGTTGGAGTTGATCGACGAGTCCGCGCGCGGAGGGCGCGCTCCGATGCCGCGCTCGAGAAGGAATTGGTCGAGACGGTCGACGCGCTGCGCAAGCGCTTGGGCGCGCTCGAACTGCAGTCGCTCTTCTCGGGTGAGTACGACGAGCGCGATGCCGTGGTCGATCTGCACGCCGGAGCCGGCGGCACCGACGCGCAGGACTGGACCGAAATGATGTTGCGCATGTACCAACGCTGGGCAGAGCGGCGGGGATTCAAGGTCGAGCTGGACGAGGAGACCGAGGGCCAGGAGGCCGGGCTCCTCTCGGCCACCTTCATCGTGCGCGGGCGCTTCGCCTACGGCTTGCTGGCCACCGAGCGCGGCGTGCACCGGTTGGTGCGCATGTCGCCGTTCGACTCGCAGAAGCGACGCCAGACCAGCTTCGCCTCCCTGGACGTCACCCCGTTCCTCGAGGACGTCTCGAGCGAGGTGGAGATCGACGAGAAGGATCTGCGCATCGACACGTACCGATCGTCGGGGGCCGGTGGCCAGCACGTCAACAAGACCGACTCCGCCGTGCGCCTCACCCATCTTCCGACCGGATTGGTCGTGTCGTGCCAGAACGAGCGCAGCCAACATCAGAACAAGGCGAAGGCGATGCAGATCCTCGGGGCGAAGTTGGCCGACCGGGCCCGCAACGAGCGCAAGGCCGAGATGAACGCGCTGAGCGGCGACCGGGGCGACAACGCGTGGGGCAATCAGATCCGGTCGTACGTCATGGCGCCCTATCAACAGGTCAAGGATCTGCGCACGGGGTACGAGACGGGCAATGTCGCCGCCGTGCTCGACGGTGACCTCGATCGCGTTCATGGAAGCCGAGCTGCGCCGCCAACGCGGGAGCGTCGAAGGCTGACCCGCTGACCAGCGGCGGAGAGTATGACCCCAAACTGCAATGTGGGGCCGGTAGTATCGCCAGCATTGAATTGATGCTCTGTGCAGGGTCTCTGCGCACTCAGGTTCTCACCACCCACAAACCATGATCCGATTCGACAACGTCACGAAGACCTACAAGGGATCGACGGTCGCACTGCGCGACATATCGGTCGAGATCGACAAGGGTGAATTCGTCTTCCTTGTCGGATCCTCGGGCTCGGGCAAGACCACGTTCATCCGCCTGTTACTCCGCGAGGAGCTGCCCGACAGCGGGCCAGATTTGGGAGGCGGGACGCAACATCGTCGACCTCCCCAAATGGCGGGTGCCCTACCTCCGTCGCAATATCGGTTGTGTCTTTCAGGACTTCCGTCTTCTCCCGAACAAGACGGTGTTCGAGAACGTGGCCTTCGCCCTCGAGGTGATCGGCCGTCCCCGACACGTGGTGGCCAACCAGGTGCCCCAGGTCCTCGAGTTGGTCGGACTGGCCAAGAAGACCGACAACCTGCCAGGCGAGCTCTCCGGCGGTGAGCAGCAGCGCGTGGCGGTCGCCCGCGCCTTCGTCAACCGGCCGCTCATCCTGCTGGCCGACGAGCCCACAGGAAACCTCGACCCGCAGACGAGCCAGGGCATCATGCAGCTCCTCGATCGCATCAACCGCACCGGCACCACGGTCGTGATCGCCACGCACGACGAGGTGCTGGTCGACAAAATGCGACGGCGCGTCATCGAGTTGAGCAATGGCATCCTGGTGCGTGACCAGGCACGCGGCGTGTATGGCATCGACGGCACCTCGAGCATGCCGATGGAAGGGGTGGGCTGATGCCGGTTTCCGTCGACTATGTCGCACGCGAGACCGCATCGAACCTTTGGCGAAACCGCCTGATGACCATCGCCGCCGTGCTCACCGTGGCGGTCTCGCTCACCTTGGTGGGTGCGGCGCTACTTCTCCGGCAGGGAGCGGCCAACGCATCGGGCCAGTGGGAGCGTGGCACCCAGGTCACCGTGTGGATGGAGCCCGCAGCGCCGATCATCAAGAGATCAGCGCGGTGTCGACGCAGCTGACCCAGCTCAACTACGTCCGCCAGCCCTGTGTCTACTGGGACAAGGCGCGCAACTTCACCGAGGCCCGCAAGCTCCTGCCGTCCGACGTGCTCCAGGCCACCACGCGGGTCCGAGATGCCGACCTCGTTCTGGTGCACCCCGGTAGTGCTTTCCGATGCCAACCAAGTCATCGGCGCGCTTCAAGGGCACCCCCGGGCGTTTTGACGGTGACGGCGCCGCTGCAGCAGATCCACACCGAAGAGAAGGTGATCAACGTCCTCAAGTGGGTGCTTCTGGGCGTTGCCGTCGTCCTCATCGTCTCGGCGGCCGTCCTGATCCTGAACTCCATCCGCATGGCCATCTTCGCCCGGCGACGCGAGGTCTCGGTCATGAAGCTGGTCGGGGCCACGAACTGGTTCATCCGAGTGCCCTACATGTCCGAGGGTCTGATTCAAGGCCTTCTCGGATCGGCCATTTCCGCGGGAGCGGTCTACATCCTGTATCTCGCCATCAACCATGCCGGCGGCGGCAACAACACCAGCAACGTCTTCAGCGCCATGCATATGACGGGGTGGGAGGTGTTCTCGACGGACATCGTCGTGGTCTTCGTCGGGGTGCTGATCGGGTCACTCGGCTCGGCCATCGCCATCCGACGCTTCCTGGACGTCTGACCGCGCCGGCGCGGCGGTCTGCGACCCCCGCCGACCCGTTCGGATCGTCGCGCCCGAAGGACCAGACCCGAACACGTAACCCGAACACGTAATTGGCTCGAACACGGATTCCTTTTGTGCAAGGTATCGGGCAAGGTTTTCGGCAAGGTGGTCACCCCATGCTCGTCCTCACCGTCCCGCCATAGCGGGAGGGACACACGAGAGCGAGGAGCACCTCATGGCCAATACCACGACGATCACCGGCAATCTGACCCGTGAACCCGAGATTCGCTACACCAGGGAGGGTCAGGCCACGGCCCAGCTGGGAGTGGCCGTCAATCGACGTTGGCAGGACCGGACGACGCAGGAATGGCAAGAGACGACCTCATTCTTCGACGTGGTCTGCTGGCGGGACTTGGCGGAGAATGTGGCCCTGAGCCTGTCCAAGGGCATGCGCGTCGTGGTGACGGGTCGACTGGAACAGCGCAGTTGGGAAACCGAAGAGGGCGAGCACCGTTCGAAGATCGAGATCACTGCCGATGAGGTCGGTCCCAGCCTGCGCTTCGCCACGGCTGACGTGCAACGCACGGAACGGCACGTGCCTGTTGACCTGTCGGTCGTCGACGGTGTCGTCGAGGCTGACGGCGCACCGCTCGGCACCATCTCGGCCGAGGCGTGAGTGCCGATCTGGTTGCTCACTTCGTTCAGCCTGCCCGTGGTGACGACCACGGGCAGGCTGATGACTCTCTTCTTGCACGCCCTTTGGCGGAATCCTCCCGGCATGGCGACCTTCGAGGCCGCGACCTCGATCACGGTTGCCGTCTCGTGGACCCTGCTCGCAGTGCAAGAGCGACGCATTTTGCGCCGCGGATCCACTTCCTGAAGGGCGAGGTCTTCGATATCTGTGGCGCCCTCGCTTTGGCGGAATCGCTTTTCAATCGGCTCGGCCTGCCCAACGAGGCCGCTTACCTGGCCACCGTCTTCGAGGCGGTTGAAGGGCACCTGGCGGAGAACTTGCCACCCACTACGACGGGGTAGAGCGGGGCTCCTGTTCGTAGGTCAACGACAATGAGTTGACGCAGTAGCGCAGTCCGGTGTCGGTGGGCCCATCGGGGAACACGTGCCCGAGGTGACCGCCGCAGCGGGCGCACAAAATTTCCGTGCGGAGCATGCCAAAGGCGCGGTCGCGGTGCTCGACTATGGTGCCGGTCGCCCTGGCTCGATCGAAGCTGGGCCACCCGGTGCCGGACTCGAATTTGGACCCGGTGTCGAAGAGCTCGGCGTTGCACCCCGCGCAACGAAATATCCCCTCGCCGTCGACATGGAGGAGCTCACCGGACCAAGCGGGCTCCGTACCGGCCCGACGCAGAACGGCGTAGCGTGCCGGCGTCAACTCCGCGTTCCACTCGTCCTCCGTCTTCTTGATCTCGTACTCGACGAGGTCCCTCTTCTCCCGCTTCCGTGTGAACATGATCGTCAATTCTCCTTTCTCAGTCCAACGATCCGGAACCCTGATGTATTTCGGCGCGGTGGTGGCAGGTATGCCAGCCGGATGGCGCGGGGGGTCCTCTGCTTCGACTAAGCACGCGGGATGCAAATGATCAGCCACCACGGGCAAACGCGATGAAAGGTGTGCTCCTGGCGGGCGGAACGGGCTCGCGCCTGTATCCGCTCACTCGCATCACGAACAAGCACCTGCTCCCGATCTGGGATCGGCCGATGATCGCCTGGTCCATCGAGGCGCTGGTCAGCGCAGGTATTGACGAGATCATGCTGGTGACCGGCGGGCCGCACGCGGGCTCTTTCCTCCCCCTGCTGGGAAACGGGCACGAGTTCGGGATCGAACGCCTCTCCTACGGCTACCAGGAGCAGGCGGGAGGCATAGCCGAGGCGCTCGGGCTGGCCGAGCGCTTCGTCGACGGCGATCCCGTCCTGGTGATGCTGGCCGACAACGTGATGGAGCGTTCCATCAAGCCCATGGTGGACGCCTTTCGGGCCGACCCCACAGGCGCCCGTCTTCTCCTAACCGCGGTGAGCGAGCCCGAACACCTGCGGCATCTGGGTGTGCCGGTGCTCTCGCCCGAAGGCCAGATCGAACGGATCGAAGAGAAGCCTGAGGTGCCGGCAAGCAGCTTCGGTGTCACGGGGATCTACTGCTATGACCCCGACGTCTTTAGCATTATCCCCACGTTGACGGCCTCCGGCCGGGGCGAACTCGAGATCACCGACGTCAACAACCACTACATCGAGGAAGGGCGGATGGCCTACGACGTGCTCGAGGGATTCTGGGGCGACGCCGGGGAGTCGATCGAGGCGTATTACGCCGTCAATGACTTTGTCCGGGCCAACGGAGCCAACCGGGCCTAACGCCCATTAACCATACTGGTCGGTCCTAATATTTTTTTTCGATATGGCCGGCGCTCGCCCGTCAGACCAGGGGGCCTAGGCGGCTGCGACCTCAGCTCTGTGGCTGGCGAGCCGGGGCATGGGAGGGAGTCGGGTCCGGGTCCAGCACGAATTGGCGGGCCCGTCGCACGCTCTCGGCGATGCCGGCCCCGTTCAGGCCGAGACTGTCCAAGATGTCATCCGCCTTCCCCTGTGCGAGGTACTGACGCGGCACACCGAGAGCCCGGGTGACCGGGTTCGCCAGGCCCTGCGCTTCGAGAGAGGATTCCATGGCGTCAAGGATGAAGGCGCCTGCGCCGCCGTGGCGAACCCCGTCTTCGGCGGTGACCACCAAGGCATGACGTCCCGCATCGGCCAGCATGTCGGCGTCGGGCGGCGAGACGACCCGCACGTCCCATACCGTCGCCGCCACGCCCTCGATGGCCAGCTGGTCCGCCGCGGCGATGCATGCCGCGACGAGCTTGCCCACCCCGAGGAGGCAGACCGAGCCGTCGCCGTTGCGCACCTTGCGCGCCGCAAGCCCGGCGCCGACCTCGCTGCTCTCGACGTGGCGGGGCGCCGTCTTCGGGAACCGAATTGTTGAGGGCCCGGGAAGTTCGAGCGCGGTGCGCAGCATCGGCGCCACCTCTTCGGCCGCCGACGGTGCGAATACGGTCATGCCGGGTATGGAGAGGGCCAGGGCCATGTCGAGGATCCCGTGGTGGCTCGGACCGTCGTCGCCGGTGACGCCGGCTCGATCGAGGACGAAGACGACCGGGCAGCCGTGCAGGCCCACATCAAGGTTGGCCTGGTCAAAGGCGCGGCTGAAGAAGGTCGAGTAGACGGCGACGACGGGTCGAAGCCCACCCATGGCCATGCCGGCGGCCGCGGTGACCTCGTGCTGCTCGGCGATGCCGACATCGAAGAATCGCGTGGGAAAGCGGGCCTGAAAGGGCAGGAGTCCGGTCGGTCCGGGCATGGCTGCGGTCATGGCCACGACGCGCCCATCGTCCTGGGCCACCTGGAGTAGGGCGCGGGAGAAAGCATCGGTATAGGTGGTGGCGCGCTCCGGTGAATGATGGGCTTCGGCATCGGGCATCGAGCCCGGTGATGCCACTCCGCCTCCATCGGCACCGGCCGAGCTCCCGACAGCAGCACCCGCTGAGCTCCCGACGGTGTTCTCGAGGGTGATGCCACTCGTGGCCTTTACGTCGTGGAGGCGCTGGATGTCATCTTGCTCTGCCGGCCCGTAACCGCGCCCTTTTTGCGTGAGCACGTGCACCACAATCGGGCCGTCCCATTCGGCTGCATGGGCGAAAGCCTGTTCCATCAGATCGATGTCATGGCCGTCGATCGGCCCGGCATAGCGGACGCCAAGGGCTTCGAAGAAGGTATGGGGGGCCACCATCTCCCGGAGGGCGCTGGCAACCGAGTGCACACCGGAGTATGCCAACGGGCCGAAGGCGGGGAGACCTCGGAGGCGATTCCGCAGTCGTTCGCGAGTCTGGGTATAGGTCGGATTCAGCCGCAAGCTGGTCAGGCTCTGCGACAGTTGCGACACCGTCGGGGCATAGGAGCGACCATTGTCATTGAGGATGATCACCACGCGGCAACCCGAGTGTCCGAGGTTGTTAAGCGCCTCGTAGGTCATGCCGCCCGTCAGCGCCCCGTCGCCGACCACGGCAATGACCTTGCGGTGGCTCCCTTCGCCCCGCAACGTGAAGGCCTTGGCGAGGCCATGGGCGTACGAGAGGGCGGTGGAGGCGTGGCTGTTCTCTATCCAGTCGTGCTCGGATTCCGCTCGGTTCGGGTAGCCCGACATTCCACCGGCCTGCTTCAGGGACTTGAACCCGAAGCGCCGTCCGGTGAGGAGCTTGTGCACGTAGGCCTGGTGACCCGTGTCCCACAAGATGACGTCGCGCGGTGAGTCGAAAACTCGGTGGACTGCCAGCGTCAGTTCGACCGCGCCGAGGTTCGAGCCCAGGTGCCCGCCGGTGGTAGTCACCGACTCGATGATGAAGGACCGCATCTCTTCGGCCAGGTCTACGAGTTGATCCTGGGTGAGGTCCTTTATGTCCGACGGCGACTCGATGCTGTGAAGGATCATGGCTCTCGTACCACGCTAGCCCGCCCCGTCGCCTCAGTGGCTCCGTCTGGGCTTCGTGATCAGGGCTCGCCGGCGGCGCCGGCCTTGGCCAAGAAGGTGGCCTCATTGACCAGCACACGCGTGACTCGGCCGGCTCCCACGAGGCCGCCCCCGTCGCGTTCGAGGCGTGCAGCCGAAACGGTGAAGATGAGGCGACGACCCTCAACCTTGACCAATGTGGCCTCGGCCAGCACGACCTTGCCCATTCCCACCGGGGCCAGGTGGTCGAACTGCACGCGCGTGGCGACGCTCGACTGTTCAGGGGTCAGGTGTCCGTCGGTGGCGCGTAGCGCCGCCTCTTCGCAAATGGCGATGAGCCGGGGCGTGGCCAGTACGGGGACGTCTCCCGAGCGGAAGTACTGCGCCGTATCCTCCGGCCCGACCGTCAACTCCACCTGAGCCGTGAGGCCCGAATGCGGCCCGTGTCCTGCGGGTGGGGTGCTACTGCCGAAGGAGGAACTGGGCACGACGATTACGATACCGCTCGTGACTGACACTTCTTTGATCGAACGCGATGTTCTCCAAAACGTCCTCGGGGCGGCGCTTTCACACGGTGGCGATCTGGCCGAGGTGTTCGCCGAGGACAGCATGACGTCGAGTGCGATGCTGGACGATCGTCGTGTCGAAGAGCTCTCCTCGGGCCGTTCGCGTGGCGCCGGGATCCGCGTGGTGGTCGGGGAGACGACCGGTTTC
>CAVWJS010000002.1:0-506363 GCA_963755495.1 uncultured Acidimicrobiaceae bacterium | reverse complement strand
CGGGAAAGGGCAATACAGGGCAGCTTTGAGCACTTCGATCCCGCTGAGGCCACACAGGATCGGCATTGCCGATGGCCCCAGACGGAATTATTGGGCAATACGAGCTCGCACCCAAAATCGCCGCCATCAGGTTGGAAAAGGACGGGTGGACGACGTTGCCCTTCAGTCGTGATCGAAAAGTGACGACAAGAGGGCGAGGACTTCGGTGAGGTTGTGATCCCACTGGTCAGCACCGTCGACCCTGAGATCAGCTCCTTCGGGATCATCCCATGACTCTCGTGATTGCAGAACAGAGTCCCAGGTAAGCTCATACCAGTTTGGGATGGACCGCTGTCTCCCCTCGACACGAGACCGATGTATTTCCTTGTCGCTGCAGTGAGTCGCGATCAGGACAAAGGTCCCTCTCTCTTCCATTGCAATCTCTCGACACCGAGCTATCTCCGTGTTCCGCGCCACCCCATCAAGTACAACCGATCTGCCTGCTCTGAGCTGGGATTGAGCCAGAGCGGTCAAAATGGACCATCCCACGACCCTGTGGCCCGATGGCTCCATCTCGTCGAGGACCGTTTGGATTTCTGGGTACGGCCTCAGAGCGCTCATGGTCCAATCGTGCGCGAGGACAGGGACCTGAAGCTCTTTGGAGATCACGTCGGCCACTGATGACTTTCCTGTTCCAGGGAGGCCCGAGACGAGCACCAAGAGGGACATGCGGTCTGCCCGGCGAACTTCATCACCCACCGCAGAGAACGTTAGCCCGAATGTGACCGACGAAACCCCCCCTCGCCAAAGAGCAACTCAAACAATCAGGTGCTAGGGACTACGGAGGCGACATCCCAATCTTGTGGCGTACTTCGGCTGACGTTGCCCACGAGCTCTCCACAGGGCTGTCGCGTCATCTCGAGGTCGGACCCCCAGCCTGGCCCCGGGACGTTCGTTATTCTCGACCGTCTACGGAGCCGCTCTTAGAGGATGTGGCGTTGCCGTTGGAGCCCGAGCCAGCTACCGATGTCCCAGTTGAGGTGGAGTGGGGTTGACCAGACGTCCCGCCGTCAGTCGTGTGGCCCTGGTCAGACGAGCTGCCCGATGTTCCCTTGGATGCTCCCGATGGGACTCCGCCACGGGAGCTTCCCTGCGTACTGCCTCCACCTGGCTCCGTGTGAGCCGTCCCGCCGTTCGTAGCTCCACCTTCACCTTCGCCCTTGCCCGCATCTCCGAGTCCGCCGGACGGCGTCGTCGTGTCGGTGCTCGTGGGCTGCCCACCGGACGCACCACTTTGTGAGTTGCTGGCATTGCCAGACGCGCCCCGGCGCCCGAGAGCGGCACAGACGTTTTGCGTCGAGGGCGAGTTGTCGCCCGTCGGCGACGTCCCCGTCAACAACGGGCAAGGCTCGATTAAGAGATGATGCCCACGCGCACTGACGCGTTGGGCGCCGGAGGAATGGTCGCCGCCGACCTGTGCCAGCCGATGGGCGAGCTCCGACGTGTCGCGGGATATCTCGGCCGGCGACGAATTCGCGTTCGTCAGCGCCTGATGCAGCGTGACCTCCGCCTGTCCTGCCGCCGTCACGGCTGGACCGAGAGTTGCCGGCGTCGGTGCGGCCGGGGCCAGTCCCACGGTACGCGCCACCGAACGCACGGCGGCCGGGATGGGGACGCCGATCGCGTAAGAGATTCCTGTCCCGAGGGCGAGTGCTCCGACCACCGAGCCGATGGCCACCACAGGGCTGAGCCGCCGCGGGAGCGGTGTGCGATCGGTCCGACGTCGGGTGATCCCTGCGAGCGCGTGCGTCGCCGGTCGGTGCAGCTGTCCCACGGCGACCGACAGGTGGCGGAGTGAGGAGGAATCCGGTTCGATCTGCTCAACGGGGAACGACGCCGCCAGCCGCCTCATGAGCTCCTCGTCGCTTCCGCCACTGTCGGGCCTATCCATCGTGCTTCTCCATAAGCTCACGCAGATGCGCCAGCGCGCGCGATTGGGCCTTACGCACTGCGCCTTGGGTGCGCCCGAGCACTTCACCGACTTGCTCGGCGGACAAACCAGCGATGACGCGCAACTCAAGCACTTCTTGCTCTGCGGGGCTCAATTGCATGAAGAGCTGACGGATACGTGTCTGATCGTCGCCGACGATCAGGTCATGATCGACGGGCTCCCTCCCGTCGAATTTTCCTCCGGGGAACAGACGCCCGACGTGGCGATAGCGGCGCACCCGGTCGAGTCGGCGGTGGTGGTCGACCGAGACGTGCCGCGCAATGCCGAATACCCAACCGTCGAAGCCGGCGTCGCTCCATTGGAACCGATGGATGGAGGCCACTGCCCTCGTCATGGTCTCACTGACGCCGTCGTCGGCGTGCTCGGCCCCGACGCGGCGGACGAAGTAGGCCCGCAAGCGCGGATAGATGGACCGGTAAAGCGCTTCCCACGCCGCACCGTCGCCATCGCACGCGGCACTGAACCGAAGCCGCAGCTCGGCGAGGGCAGAGTCAGAAGGTGCAGAGATGACACGATCCTCACTTCGCTCGACCACCACCGCTGTTACAAAATTTTGGCGCAGAGGATCGGTCAATGAATTCACATATTTCCGGTAACGGTCGGACGCCAGGGGCGATGTTACTTATGACAGAGCAGAAAGAACGCTCGGTCGACGGACCCAGGCTTCGAACGACACACGGCCGATTCCCGCATGTCCGAGGCTTACCAGGAGGTACACATGCAACAGTGGAAACGTAGGATCTTGAACACAGGAGTATCACTATCCGTACTGGGCGGCGGCGCGTTGCTCGCTGAAGGCACGGCAGATGCGCATGACGCAACCGATGCTTCGACGCCGGCACAGCATCACGCACTACAAGGTGTCGTCGCCACACTGGGCGTGAACAGCTTCACCGTCACCACGCACAAAGGGGCGACCAAGACGATCGACACCACGTCGACCACGAGCTTCGCTGAGATCGGAACTACGGTTGCGCCCACTGGAGTGAGCGTGGGACAAGATGTAGTCGTCGCGCTGGATCCGTGCGATGCGACTCCTACCGCGGTGCATGTGACCGTGATCCTCGACCGCGTCAGCGGCAATGTGCTGAATGTCAACAGCACGAGCATCACCCTCGGGGGACCAAAGGGCACGACGCGAGATGCGGTCATTTCGTCGAGCACGCTGTACTTCAGCGGCAAGACGGCGGCCACCGGTGTGACAGTCGGCGAATTCGTGACGGCATTCGGCACGAAGGACACACGACGCCCACTGACCTCGACGCGCTCTTCGTCGACATCTACTCGACATCGGTCCACCCGGGCGGCGGCGCGCTCGTCACCCCGAAGTTGCCTGCGCCGGTCGGAGCGGTCCACGGCGGCGGCAGCAGGCTTGTGCTGCCGCCGGGTCGCCGAGGTATTCGGACCCAAAGTTGAACTGCTCCCTTATGTGGTGACAGCTTCACCTGTTAGTGGATGATCTGGGAAGCCGGCCAGCCCCGCGAGGTGCATGTCGATCCGCCATCACCTCAAAGCTCCCTGTAGCTTGATCATGGTGGGCACCCAGACAACGAGGGAACTCTCCGCCAGGGCTCGCCGAACCATCTGGGCGCTGGTCCACCGCGCTGCACGATGGATCGATCCGCCGGACGTGAACTATCAGGTTCCCCCAGCACCGAGCCCCGAGCTGTCTCCCGTCTTCAGCGACTACTTAGAAGCGCTACACCAGGCGCGGACCTTCTGCTTGGCTGCCATGCCGTCGGGGGCTCACACGGTCCTCAGCGTGGGGGCCAGTGGAAACTGGTACTTCGAGTGGTTCGCTCAGGCCTACGGTGAGGTGAAGCGTCACATCGGAGTTGAAGCATTCCTCGACCAACCTGCCGAGTTGCCGAAGAATGTCGAATGGGTGGCCGCCGACCTGGCCGGTCCCAATGGTGTCGCCTCCGTCGATTCGAGCAGCGTCGATCTCGTCTTCTCCGGTCAAAACATCGAGCACCTCTGGCCGGAGCAGGTAGTTGCCTTCCTGGTCGAGTCGAACCGGGTGCTACGCGACGGGGGCTGGCTGGTGGTCGACAGCCCGAACCGGGACGTCACCGCCTCCTACCACTGGACGATGGGGGAGCACACCGTAGAGCTCACACCTGACGACGCCTCCGGTCTGCTGGCCTCCGCCGGGTTCGAGGTCGTCACCATGAAGGGAATATGGCTCTGCCGGCAGTCCGGGAAGCTCATGGACCTCGAGCCGCCCGGGACGGTGAAGGGCGCCCCCCAAGTGCTCGAGCGCATGATGCTGGCGACCAACCGGCCCGAAGACTCCTTTCTCTGGTGGGCCGAAGCCCGCAAGGTGACCGAACCAGATGTCGCGGCCTTGGAGCGCTCCGTAGGTTCGATCTTCGCCGACCACTGGGAGGAGCGAGTCGGGCGTATGCGCTCGAATGAAGGCTCGCCAGTTATGCTCGGCGACCACCGGGACGGCGTCCGGCTCGAGAAGGGCAGTCTGGGCTACCTCCTCTTCGGGCCGTACTTGGCTCTGCGGCCCGGGGTCTACGAGTTGTCGATGGAGCTGGAATGGGCCGACTGCGTGGACGAGTCCCGTCCAATCGGCGTCATGGAAGTAGTGGCAAGTCAGGAAACCCTTGGAGAAGTTTCCGTCCTTCCCAGCGGAACCTCCGGTCGCACGATTGTGAGCTGCACCGTCGAGCTCGGGGAGCTCAGGTTCGGAGTCGAGGCGCGATTGAGGTCCACCGGGACAGCCCAACTGACCGCCCCCCTGACCCTTCGGATGACTCCTAACCCCTTCGGCGCACCCGAAAACCGATCGGCAACGTAGAGAACACAGCGTGGTGGGGCGCCATGTCTCCGGGTCGTCGTCGCGCAGGATCCCGACGCCCAAGGCAGCAGTGTGTTGTGGCCGGAGCCGTTAGGCCATGGCACTCCTTTCGACGCGGTACGTGAGTTCGAAAACACCGAACGGCCAGGTGAGCGCGTCCACGAATGTCAGGGAGGTATCCGCACCGAGCTCTGGGGTGACCCGGCGGCCTGCACCAGTGAAGATCGGGAGTACCGGTAGGCGAATCTCATCGAGCGCACCGAGGGTCCGATAGGTCTCGATCGTGGTCGGTCCACCTACCAGGTGAACGTCTCCCCCCGTGTTCGAGGCGCGGAGTTCCTCCAGCAACCGGGATGGATCGTCGTCGACGAGGACGGTGTCAGGGGTTCCTACTGGACGAGCCGACAACGTAGACAGGCAGGTCTCCCCACGGCCAGAACGGTGCATGAAGCGCGGGCTCGAACGTGGTGCGGCCCATGAGGACTGCGTCGCACCTTGCCTGGAGCTCGTAGAATCCCAACGCCCCGGCGTCCCACCGGCTGAAGGACAGTTGGACGGGCAAACCGTCGGCGATTGTCACATAACCGTCGAGACTCGTGCACATCCGCGTCAGAATTTTCATCGCGGTCGTTTCGCTCCTCGTGGGTGATAGGACAATTAGGGAATTAGACACCCCGAACGCTGCGAACTCATCGAGCGAGCTCCGGTCCGATGAACACGAATTCGTTGATGACGACGTCCGGGCCAAAAGTGACGGTTACCTCTCCGGCTCGCGTCCATCCGCTGCTCTCATACAGCTCTATTGCCGCCTTATGGCGGTCCACCACATCGAGGATCGGGCGTAGACCGAGCTGAACGGCATGGCTGCCCGCGACCTCGAAGAGGGATCGACCGATACCCAATCGGCGGGCGCTCGGGGAGACCAAAAGCCGGGCTACTACGCCTAATCGCGCCGCCGGAAGACCAGTCTTTTTCATTGCGAGGTCAATCACGGCACCAAACGTACCCGGTCGTAGGACAACATGACCGACGACTTCGCCGTCCTCAACGGCGACCCAAGCTGCCAGTGCGTCGGGCGCTGCAATGAATGACAGCAGATCCTCCGGCACATAGACCGGATAGCCGTCGTGAGTATGGACGTCTTCGGCGAGGCGCCTGCAGCCCCCGAGGTCAGTCGCGACTCGGGCTCGCACTTCCATGCCCCCACAATCTCACACCTGCGCTGCGGGCTGAACGTTTGGCAGCGGGGTGCAACGAAGCAAGGTCAGGCCGCCATAGCGGGCTCCGCGTTCTCTTTCTTGATCATTTTGGCGTCCCACTTCGCCTCGACATTGGCTAGGCGCCAGTACAGCAACGCTCCGAGCCACGTCAGCACGAATGCGCCAACGATCACGAAGCCGGCTGTGTTGATATTGAAGTTCTGGAAGAAATTGAAGAAGGGATCGTTCATGCCAGCTTGCTGTCCGATGAGACCAACAATTTCGACGGTGCCGATGAAGAACGCAACGAAGACCGATAGCCCGGTGATGGTCAGGTTGTAGAACACCTTGCGGATGGGCTTGGCGAACGCCCAGTCATAGGCGAAGTTCATGAAGCATCCGTCAATGGTGTCGAAGAGGCTCATGCCGGCGGCAAAGAGAATCGGTAACGACAAGATGGCATAGAACGGCAGCCCTCCGGCCACAGCTGTTCCTGCCAGCACCAAAAGTGCTACCTCCGAGGCGGTATCGAACCCCAGCCCGAAGAGCACCCCTATCGGGTATATCTTCCAGGGTGTGTCGATCCTCTTGGCGTAGCCGCCGAAGAACCTGTTCATGAGCCCGCGATTGTTCAGTTGCCGCTCGAGTTCCTCGTTGTCGTATCGCCCTGACTTCATCTCGCGGTAGACCTTGACGATGCCGATCATGACGACAAGGTTGAGAGCAGCGATGAGGTAGAGGAACCCACCCGAAACCGACGTGCCGATGATGTTGGTCGTCTTGTGGAGCCCGGACGAGTTGGTCCCTACTTGGTTGTCGAGAGCCCGTATGCCGAAGTTCAAGCAGACGGCTACTAGGAACACGATCGTCGAATGTCCGAGGGAAAAGAAGAAACCAACGCTCAAGGGACGCTTCCCCTCATTGACGAGTTTCCTCGTGGTGTTGTCGATGGCAGCGATGTGGTCGGCGTCGAATGCGTGCCGCATCCCGAGGGTGTAGGCCAACGCACCGGTCCCGAATCCGAAGAGCCCAGTCTTCGAGATGTGATAGTGGTGCCCCGCCGCCGCCGCAAGTAACCCCCACCCCATGACGTTGAGACTCACGACGGCAGCAATCATGCCCCCGACCCGCAACCACTCTTTCGGGGTGAGTCCATCACGAAGCTTCGCCAGCCGGGACTGCGACATTGCTCCGTAGATCACGACGTCAGCCATAGGGCCCTTCCTGGCGATTTTCCCTACTTGAAAGTTAAGGTAGTTGCGACTTCGATGCAAGAGAGAATGGCTCCCACACGACCGTCACGGAGGTATTCGGCACCGAGGCGGCGCTGGATGAAAAAGGGCTCTCCAGGCCCCTGAACAGGGCCGCTGTGCTCAGCCGGGACTGGAAGAGCGGGAACGCTTCACACGGACGCCCTGGCCTACCGACGCCACGAGGTTCCCCCGGGTGTCCGTGAGCGTGGCGAGAACCAGGGCGTGTTCACCATGGCGGGTGCTCAACCTCGCGTCGAGATACAGCCAATCGTCGAACCGCGGCACCCCGTAAAACCACAGGGTGTGATCGACGGTCAGTGGCCGGGCGTGGACGTCGCCGACGTCTTTGTGGGCCACCATGACAATCGCCATGTCAGAGACGAAGGCGATCGCCGCCGCATGCAGCGCCGGGTCATCGGGCAGATCGACCCGCGGCCTGACCCACAAGGGATGGATCGCCTCGGGATCTTGATGAATGACTTCTATCTGGTCAAAACCCCATTGCTCCTCGAAGGGCGAATTTCGGTCCGAGCCCACCGGCAAAGTCGTCGCGAGCTCCACGTCGGCAGGCGCCGAGGATATGTCCTCAAGCGGGACATGCTCGAGCGCAATTTGAAACGCAGCGACAGGACGCCCACCTTCGCTCATGGCAACGTTTCGATGCAGGGTTGAACGGCCGTCCCGAAGGTTGGTTACCGAAATGTCGATCCCGGATCCGGCTTCCCCCCGGTCGAGCATCTGCGCCTGCAGCGACACGGGGACCCAGGTGCCTTCCGCTGACTTCGCCGCAGCGACCACCGCCAATCCAAACAGTTGTCCTCCGTAAACGGAAGCACTGGAGATGACATTGGTGTCGGCGTAGTACTCCGTACCCGCACCCGAGACTACGAAGAGATCGGCCAGTCGCCGGTTAATGCCGGCACCGGCATCGACCGGGTCCAGTTCATTCGCCGACTCCGCCACGATCGCAACGTTACCTTGACGGGCGTCGTCGCGGCTGCGGTTGCTCAGTCTTTCGACACGCGCCGCCGCTCGATCGAAGCGAATCTCTTCTTTGCGTCGGCGTTGATGTTCCAGCTCCAGATGACTTCGGGCTCTATGCGGATGCGCAGACTTCCTTCGTGCTCCTCAATGCTGGCCGAGCCACGGACCTTGACGCCACGTGGGCTCCACGGATCGGTCGAGACCAGGTCGTCAACGACGATAGTGGCGCGCGGGTTCTCCTGAAGGTGCCGGAAACGGACCGTCTTCGTCAGGTCGATTCCACCGCTCACGATGGAATCTCCGTCAAGGGCATATCCGACGGCAGACACGTCGGGTTGGCCGGCGGCGGACGCGGTAGCTCAGACGCGACAATCGCTGAGAGCCCAAATATTCCATTTCAAGATCTGTGAATACGCCCATGTCTCTCTCCTCTTCCTCAGTTCACTGGATCATCGGTGCGCAGGGCAACCGACGAAAGGTTGCTCTCTATGAGGAGGTTAACGATTGGCGGTTTCAGGCGTTCGGCGTCGGTGCACCCGAAGCGACGGGTACGGAACAGTTTGGGCCGGTCGAGCCAGGCGGCAGCGCCGCCTCAAGGACTGCCTTCATGATCGGACCCGCTACCGATGCACCGTCTGAGGCGATGGATTGCTCAGGGACCACCACGGCAACCGCAACTTGCGGATCATTCGCCGGCGCAAACCCGATCATCCAGGTCTCGGTCAGCTTCTGGGTCGGGCTCGTCTGTGCCGTCCCGGTCTTGACCGCGGCGCAAAGGTATGAGGGAAACCCAACTCCGGCGGCCGTGCCGTCTCTGACCACGCCCTCCATCAGAGTCGTGACCTGCAATGCTGCCTGCTCCGTGGCGGTGCGGGGCAGCGCCTTGGGTGTGTACTTCTCGACGAGATCGCCCTGAGAATCACGAATCTGTGACATGAGATGTGGGGTCATGACGATGCCACCGTCCGCGATACCCGACGCCACCATGGCGTTCTGAAGTGCCGTCGCCGCCACGTTGTACTGGCCGATGGCGCTGTACGCCAGCAGGGCATCCGAGTTCGCTGGAATCGTAGGGAAGACCGAGGTAACCACATTGGGCAGGTCGATGCCCGGAACCGAGTTGTATCCGAACAACTGGGCCTGCTTCTGGAGCACTGGTGCGCCCTCTTTGACTCCCAACTCGCCGTAGCCAGGGTCGCATGATGCGGGGAGCATGGAAACCATGGTTCCTCCGCACGGACCGCTCTGGTCGCATAGAGGCTTATTCGAGTCAGTGAACGTCTGGCACATCTGTACGGGATAGTCGAAATTCGCCAGCGTTGGTACCAGGTTGTAAGCCGCCGTGCTGGTGATGACCTTGAACGTCGATCCGGGTGCGAAGCTGTACCCCGTCGCAATGGGCTGCAAGGGAAAGAACCCCTCGTGATCCTTGGTGTTGTAGCTCAGATACGCCAATTGCTCTGCCGCGAGGTCGGGGCTCACTAACGCGTTGGGGTCATACGTCGGGTTCGACACCATTGCTTCGACGTCGCCGGTCGAGGGCTGAAGTACGACGACCGCTCCATCCTTATTTACGCCGGGCGGGAGGGTGGTCAGGGCTTTCCAGGCTGCCTGTTGCAAGCTCGGTTGAACGGTCAAGGTGACGTCGTCGGTGATCGACGGGATTTTCTCCCCGAAAATTAGCTGACTCAGATTTTGCGCGCCCTGGCTGTGGGCGCTCAGCTCGGAGTTGTACTCCTCTTCGATGCCCGCGGTCCCGTAATACAAGGGGGAGTCGTAGCCGGTAATGCCGGCATAGAGCGGTCCCTGCGGATACTGACGGATGTAGTGGTACGGATACTTGTACTTGCCCGGTGTGGTCGCCACCGACTGGGCCAGCACCGTCGTGCCATCAGCGGCATAGATAGTCCCCCGAGGATTGTCGTATTTCAGGACGGTAACTCTCGGATTGTTGGGTGACTCAGCCAGCTGGTGTGCTTTAACGAATTGAATGTTCACGAGCTGGACGGCGATGAGCCCGAAACACATAACCATGAAGACACCCAACCAACGGATGCGCCGTCTCATGGCGCCGGCGAATCACCTTCGAGAGCGTCCCAGCCCCAACGAGGAATTCCAAGGTTTCCCGGCACAACCGATCCCTTCGAGTTGTAGGCGTGGACATCGTCGGTCGCCCACTCCATATAGGAGCGCAACGCGGCGCGCAATTCTGGGTCCTGCGGCAGGCCGGCATCGTCGATTGCCATCAGGAAGCATGCAAGGAAGCGAGAGCCCAAGTCGTCATCGGCCTGCATCCCCGCATGGAGGTCGAGCATGCCGGACTGCCCATCAGACGCTTGGGTGTAGAGCGGAGGGCCGCCGAACACCTCGGCCCAATAGTTTCCCAACCTTTCGACATGATCGGGATGTCCGGGATGTGAGAACGGGTGCTCCAGCACCGGGTCTTGAAGACACCGTGCGTGATGGGCAGTCGCGAGCTCGAAGAACGCCGTCTGGCCACCGGCACTTTCGTAGATCGACGGGCGTGACACCGCAATACGTTGACATATTCTCTGGTGGCGTTGGGAGACCGTGACCTACCCGGGATCTCGCACCGTGCGTTGTCCGAAGGATCCGTGCGCTGTCCGAAGGATCAAACGGGTACCGTGAGGCAGGTGAACGCAGTGATCAGCCGTTGACGCCACCACTCAAGTCCAACGATCCGTGTTGGTGCGGCAGCGGACGAAAGTACAAGCGATGTCATCAGGCGAGCCAGGAGAGGGTGCGTCCGGGCGCGGTGTCGCCGCGACGAGAGGTGCCACCGGCGATCCCCGGCCCTGATTACGCCGAGGCAGGCCGGCCCCTCAAGGTCGACGAGCCCATGATCAAGAGCGCGGACGTTATCGATCGGATACGCAAAGCCAGTCGAATGGCCGCCGACGTGCTGCAGACGACGGCGCGCGCCATCAGGGTGGGGGTCACCACCGACGAGCTTGATGCGGTCTGCCACGAGGCGACGATTCTGTCGGGTGCGTACCCGAGTCCTCTCAACTATCACGGCTATCAAAAGTCGCTCTGCACCTCAGTCAATGAGGTCATCTGTCACGGGATACCCGACTCCCGACCACTCGGTGAGGGCGACATCGTGAACCTCGACGTCACGGTCTACTTCGATGGGGTGCACGGCGACACAAATGCGACCTTCGGCGTCGGGAACATCGACGAGGAGTCGCAGAGGCTCATCGTCGTCACCCGGGAATGCCTTGATAAAGCGATCGAGGCCGTCAGTCCGGGCCGGCCCATCAGTGACATCGGTCGAGCGATCCAACGACATGCCGAGCCGGCCGGCTTCGGCGTGGTGCGCAACTACTGCGGCCACGGAATCGGCGAAGTGTTCCACTCGCGGCCGCAAATTCCCCATTATTACGAACCTTCTGCCAATACCATTATGGAGCCGGGGATGACCTTCACGATTGAGCCCATGATCACAGCGGGCACCTGGAGGCACCTGATGTGGGATGACGGCTGGACAGCGGTCACGGCCGATGGGCGTCGTACGGCACAGTTCGAGCACACGATTCTGGTGACCGAGACCGGAGCCGATGTTCTGACCTCGATCTGGTGAGCGTCAGTCCGAGGCTTCGAGCTTCTCCAACCGGTCCTCGAGCGTCTCCTTCGATGGTGGTCCGCCCAGGTAATCCTCGATGGCGGCAAGTCGCTCTTCAATCTTCCTGATCCGAATCACGAGTTCCTCGGGGTCGGCAGGACCACCGGGCATGGCGGCCTCCTCCTCGTACTTCTCTGCGATCAACTCGTTTTCGGCCTGATTCTCCCTGGCACTCAACTCTGCCTCCGGCCCCGTGGGAGTCGGATCTCGGGAAATGGTCATGGCATGCAACTACCCAAAGGCTTTGCGGTCCAAAACGCGCGACCCTCGGTGCAGGTCGCCGTGGTGCCGAGTTGACATCCCACCGCATGCCAGACTCCGGCCCGGAGGTACGACCCGTTGGCGAGAGCTGAAGTCCCCGCAGGCAACGCTGCCGCGCCAAACCAGCTTGCGTTCGGAACCGCTCAGGGGCGATGGGTCATCGCGGCCTCCGTGCTCGGCTCGGGTATCGCCGCCCTCGATGCGACAGTGGTCGGCATCGCGCTCCCCACTATCGGCCGGAACTTTCATAGTGGCGTCGGCACCCTGCAGTGGGTTGTCTCGGGGTACTCGCTGACACTTGCCTCGTTCCTCCTCCTCGGTGGGTCGCTGGGTGACCGCCTGGGACGCAAGCGCATGTTCTCGATCGGGGTGGTCTGGTTCGCCCTCGCCTCCATGTGTTGCGGGCTCGCTCCCAACGCGGCGGCGCTGATCGCGGCCCGTATCCTCCAGGGCATCGGAGGCGCGCTTTTAGCTCCCGCCAGCCTGGCCATCCTGCAGGCCTCGTTCCGCCCCGACGATCGGTCGCGGGCCATTGGGGCCTGGTCGGGCCTCGGGGGCGTGGCTACAGCCGCTGGACCGCTACTGGGCGGCTACCTGATCGCAGCAGGTTCATGGCGATGGGTGTTCTTCATCAACCTCCCGGTGGCGGTCGTCGTGCTCATCGTGACGGCGCGGCACGTACCCGAGACGCGGGACCCCTCGACTGCTGGTCACTTGGACTTCCTCGGGGCCGGGTTGGCCGTCGTCTTTCTGGCCGGACTCACCTACGGGCTCATTGAGGCACCGAGCCTCGGCTGGACGACCCCAGCCGTGGTCGTCAGTTTGCTCGTCGCCGCCTTGACCGCACCGGCGTTTCTCGTAGTCGAACACGTGAGCGCTCATCCGATGCTCCCGCTCGGAGTCTTCCGCACCCGGCAGTTCAGTGGAGCGAACGCCGTGACCTTCGTCGTCTACGGCGCTCTGGGCGGAGCCCTCTTTCTCCTCCCGGTCGAACTCCAACTCGTCGTTCACTACAGCCCGCTGGAGTCGGGACTGGCCCTGCTTCCGGTGACCATGATCATGCTGCTCTTCTCGGCCGGTTCGGGTCAGTTGGCGGCCCGCATCGGCCCTCGCTTGCAGATGTCGGTAGGTCCGCTCGTGGTCGGAGCCGGCCTTCTGCTCCTGACCCGCGCCACGCATGACGGGAGCTACCTGGTGCAGGTCTTGCCCGCGGTGGCCCTCTTCGGAACCGGTCTGGCCATCACCGTGGCCCCGCTCACTTCCACGGCGATGGGCGCGGCTCCGGCCGAGCATGCCGGAGTGGCATCTGCCGTCAACAACGTCGTGGCACGGGCCGCCGGCCTTCTGGCGGTTTCCATCCTTCCGCTTCTGGCTGGGATTAGCGGTGCCGCCGCCCTTGATCCGCACCATTTCGCCGTTGGCTTTCGTAGCGCCATGGTCATTGCCGGACTCACCTGCGCGGCCGGAGGTCTGCTGGCTGCGACCACCATTCGCAACCCGCCGCAGGCGCACCCACTCCTCCACCGACATCTACGGAAGTTCTACTGCGCCCTCGACGGCACTCCACTCCAACCCGAAAGCGTGGCGAAGACTGCTGGGCCGGGCACCTGAACAGTGGGACCTGGACCTCATTCTCAGCCTCCCGAAGCAGGAGTGGTCGGGAGCCCCGCGCTTTTCCACGCCATGAATCCGCCGGCCAGATCGGTCACCGCCGTGCGCCCCATTTGGAGAAGGCTGGCGGCAGCCAGGCTAGAGGCGTACCCCTCCTGGCAAATGATGACAACCGGTCGATTGGCGTCTTCGGCTTCGGGGATACGATGCGAACCGCCCGGGTCGAGTCGCCACTCGAGGTTGTTGCGTTCGACGATGAGCGCCCCGGGGATCTCCCCGAACTCTGCCCGCTGGGCGGCCGGCCGGATGTCGATCAACAAGCCGCCGTCGTCATGGAGTTGCTTGGCCTGCTCTGCATCCACGCGGCGAAGACCCCGACGCGCCTGCGCCAGCAATTGATCAACTGCGCTCAAGGGGCCCACGAGGGATCATCGCGGTATTCGGCTCGATCGACGATCAGGCCCTGTGCTTCTCGGCGGTAGAAGGTCATCGACGGCATAGGGGGGGAGTAGGCGTGCACGCTGGTGGCCGGGGCCGATTGCGCGTTCACCACATCGTGAATGTAAGCCGGGCCGAACGCCGCCCCGCCGCCGGCAGCGAGGGTTCGACGGGCGACGGTGCGCTGGGTCTCGATGTAGTGCTCCTCGAGAGTGCCCGACACCACCCATAATGCGCCGACCGAACCCCCGTGGTCGTGCAATTCGAGACCCCGTCCCTGCGGCCAGTGGATGGCCCAGATCTCCAATTCGTCAGTGAGCTCCAACAACTCGTACTGGCGCTCGGTCAGATCGGGATTGGCCACGGGCAGCAATCCCGCCATTTCTGTGACGTAGTCCTGCAGCACGTCGAGTAGCTCCAGCGGACCCAACCCTGCGTGCTCCTCGACACGGCCCGAGGGAAGAGGGCCGCGCGGGCCGTCCGTCCTCGTCCGAATCGGAAGTACCTGGGTGATCGTCATCGTGAGCCCTCCGAGCTGGTCACGTCCCTGCAGATTTCTGATCGCTATATCCGATGAGTTTAGTCATATTTCTGCCACTACGTCGGGACGGGGCTGTGAGTCGCCCGACGGACTCCCCTCATTATGCTGACACCGCTGGTTCTGGCCCGACTGGGTGTCTGCTAGCAAAGAGCCGAGATGGGATGGCACAAATCCCCACCCGCAGAAATGTTCAGGCTGAAACGCCTGCCTCCCGTCCACCCCTCGGAGCCCTGTCGTCATCCACCGTGTCATCCTCCACCACCGGCCGGCTGGCCCCAGTACGGACCGCAATTGCCTCGGTGACCGACACATCAGCTCCGCACGCCCTGCAGCGTCGACGATCGTCGAGCTCGCCCCCACAGCCACGATGTTCGATCACGATGGGCCGGTCGCCCTCAATGGCGTAACGATCACCCCAGTGCAAGAGCGAAACCAGAACGGGCCACAAATCGGCCCCTTTGGTGGTGAGGCGATATTCGTAGCGAACAGGCCGGTCCTGATAGGGGCGTTTCACCACGATGCCGTGTTCGACCAATCGCTCTAACCGGCTCTGGAGGATATTGCGCGCCACTCCCAAATTCCGCTGCAGATCGTCGAAGCGGCGAATCCCCAGAAAGATGTCCCGCACGACCAATATCGTCCACCGCTCTCCGATGATCTCGAGGGTGGAGGCCATCGAGCAGTACTGCGTTGGGTAGTCCCGTTTCAACACGCACCCAGGATAGCGTCTTTTTTCGGTCACTGCATTGCATCATACTACTATGTCAGTTAGCCTTCGTTTTATGACACAACTCATTACGTTGCGTGGCGATACTGAGACGGAGTCAGCGGTCCGACCAACCTTGACGGCATTGGTGGTGCTCACCGGCGTCTTCTTGTCATCTCTCGACCTTTTCATCGTGAATATCGCCTTCCCGAGCATTTCGCACAGCTTCCACGGGGAGTCGCTCCGGTCAATGTCCTGGGTGCTGAGCGCGTACACCATCATCTTCGCCTCATTGCTCGTCCCGGCCGGGAGGTGGGCTGACCGGACCGGTCGCAAGAAGGCATTTCTGCTGGGGCTCGGGATATTTACTGCCTCCTCGGCTCTGTGCGCCGTGGCGCCTTCACTCGATCTCCTCGTGGCGGCCCGCATCCTGCAGGCCAGTGGGGGTGCGCTCATGCTGCCTACCTCCCTCGGTCTTCTCCTCCCCGCCTTCGGCCCGACCCGCAAAGGTGCCGCCATCGGTCTGTGGTCCGCCGTTGGCGGTGCCGCCGCTGCCTTCGGGCCGCCCATAGGTGGCCTTCTGGTGCAGGCCAGCTGGCGTTGGGTCTTTCTCGTGAACTTGCCCTTCAGCCTGGTGGCGCTCGTCGTCGGCGCCCGCGTGCTTCGTGAGATCAAAGACCCGGTGGCTCATAAGGCGGACCTTTTGGGCGCCGGGTTGCTCTCCATCGCGGTGGCCGCCGTAGCTGCGGCCATCGTGGAGGGCTCGAACTGGGGCTGGAGCAGCGCGCCGATACTGGGGGCGTTCACCTTGGCGGTCCTCGCCACCGTGATGCTCGTGGTGCGCTCAGGACGGCACCCCAACCCGATCATTGAGCCGGCCGTCATCCGCCATCGGGCCGTGGCTCTGGCCGACGCCAGTTCCCTTGTTTTCTTTGCCGGCTTTGGGGCCATGGTGCTCGGCGGTGTCCTCTTCCTGACCGGCGTCTGGCACGAGTCCGTGTTGCGGGCCGGGTTCATGATCGCCCCCGGACCACTCGTGGCATCGATGGCAGCCTTCCCCGGAGGATTGCTCGGATCGCGGTTCAGCCATCGGGCCGTGGGCACGGTGGGCAGCCTGCTCTTCGCCGCGGCAGCGCTGTGGTGGATCACCCGGATAGGAGGGACGGCCGATTACGTCGGGGCCTATCTCCCCGGAGGCCTGGTGAGTGGGATCGGGGTGGGCCTCATGCTTCCAGCGCTGGGAGGCGCAGCCACCGCACCCCTGCCCGCCGAGCGGTCAGCCACCGGTACCGCCCTCTACGCCATGTGCCGCCAAATCGGGTTGGCCCTTGGCATCTCGTGCCTCGTCGCCGTGCTCGGCACCGCCACCGGGCTCAACGCGGTGCATGCCTTCCACCACGCATGGATCTTCATGGCCGCGTGCAGCTTGACGGCGGGACTCATCCTGCAGGGAATCCCCCGCAAGGCGCGGGTCCACCACACGAGCGTCGACGTTTTCGTCGAGGAGCGCAATGCCCTGGTGTTGGCAGGCGGCAAATAGCGACGGGGTGCTGCCCAATCTGGAGGCAGAAGCGCTCGCCGCGGTGTTGGTCGGCGACCAGCGGTGGCCACAGCTTGAATGGCGGCGCATGATGTCCGCATGACCTATTCCATCGTCGCCCGCGATGCCACGACCGGCCAGCTGGGTGTGGCTGCGCAGAGGTGCTATTTCGCTCTGGGTTCAGTGGTGCCCTGGGCCCGTGCCGGCGTAGGGGCCGTCGCCACCCAGTCGATGGTGGATCCTGGTTACGGACCACGCTGCCTCCATCTGTTGGCGCAAGGAATCGGTGTGGTCGACGCTCTGACGCGCGTCCGGGAAGCCGACGAAGGACACGAGGTGCGCCAGGTTGGCGTCGTCAGCGCATCTGGTGAGGTTGCGTCCTTCACCGGTGTCCAATGTATCGACCACGTCGGACATGCCGCTGGTGAGGGCTACTCGGCCCAGGCCAACATGATGGCCGGCCAGGGTGTGTGCGAGGCCATGGCCGCTGCATTCGAGTCGACGACGGGCTCAATGGCTGACCGCTTGCTGGCCGCCCTAGTGGCGGCCGAGTCCATGGGGGGCGACGCGCGCGGTCAGATGTCGGCCGCCCTGATCGTGGTCGACGGCACGCCGCACGACCATCCGTGGCAAGGCGTGCTGACCGATGTGCGGGTCGATCATCACCATGACCCGCTGACCGAGCTGGCCCGCTTGGCTAGGGTCGCCGAGGCATACCATCTGTGCGATGTGGCGGAGGGAGCACTGGTGGAGGGCGATGGAGCCGGCGCCTTGGCCGGTGCCGAAGCGGGGCTGAGCCTTCTTCCCAGTGAGGGCAATCTCCTCCTGAGCTATATCGCCGCGCTGATTGCCGTAGGGCGGGCGGACGAGGCGGCGGCAGAAGCGCAGAAGCTGGTGGCGTCGCATCCACCGTGGGAAGGCATACTGCGCTCGGTCCTAGGAAACCTGCTCCCGATGCCCGAAGGGGTGACGGTCGACGCGTTACTGCACGCTCGTCGCGGTGATTGAAAGTGAGCGGGCGCGTGCAGCCCTCTCGGTGCGGCCCCAAAGTGCAGGCCGATGACTCCGACTATGGCCGCACCATGGAGTCCGTCGATCTCGTGGAAGGCCCTTATGGCGCACACTGGTGGGCGTCGAAAGCGACACATTCGGCTCGTTTCGCGTTTCGCGCTTCGGGCTTCGGGCTTCGGGCTTCGGGCTTCACCATCTGCCCAGCCCTCAACCATGTCATCGTCCGCCTCGGCAAGACGCCTGCCGCCCACAAACAGGACCTGAACGTGTGGCAGGCCGCCATGGTCGACACGTTCGGCGCTAGCTCACCACGGCCACGCTGATCACCCTGGGACGGCTCAGAGGGCATCAGATTCTCCGTCCAAGGGATGGCCGCCTGGGACAGTCGTTATACAACCTCTATTTCGCAAAGATTCCGACATATTTGTCACATTGTTTGGGTAGGGTCATCGACAAGTTCATGAAGATTTCATGAACCTGCAAATAACAGCCAAATAACAGCAGGGACCTTTGGCCCTGCTCGGACGGATTCCAAACCCAAAGAATGTGCCGTGACCGGCCCGCTTGGGGTCGGACCGATGCAGTGAGACGGCCTCCGGGTCCGGATAGGGGTAGATAGCGTGCGCACGAAAAAATTGAGCAAGCTCGGGAGCCTGACCGCAGTCTTAGCGATGAGCGCGGCAGGGCTGACGATTTCGACATCAGCCGCCAGCACTCCGAAGTTGACGACGAAGTCGTTCACCAACAACTTCTCGGCCATGAAACAGCTCAAGACCTTGGCCAAATCCGGCAAAGGAAAGGTGGCGGCGATCATGCCCGACACCGTGAGTTCGACGCGTTATGTCGAGTTCGACCAGCCGGACATCAGGAAGGCACTGCTGGCCGCCGGGCTTCCCAGTTCTGACATCATCGTGCAGAACGCCCTCGGCAGTGATGCCACACAGCTCACCGATGCGCAGACGGACATCACCAACGGTGCCACCGTGCTCCTGATCGACCCCTTCGACTCGGGAGTCGGCAAATCGATCGAGACCTACGCCAAGGCACACGGCGTCGACGTCATCGACTACGACCGTCTCACTCTGGGTGGCAGCGCCCAGTACTACGTGAGCTTCAACAACGTGCAGGTCGGAAAGCTGATCGGCCAGGGCCTGGTGAGCTGTATCTCAGCGTGGAAGGTCGCCAAGCCGCAGGTGGTGGTCATGCACGGCGCGGCGACCGACAACAACGCTACCCAGTTCGCCCAGGGCTACAACGCGGTGCTGAAGCCGTACTTCAGCTCGGGCAAATACGTCGATGTCGTCAACACGGCCGACACGTGGGATCCACCGACGGCCGAGACGGAGTTCCAGGAGGCCTACACGGCGCATCCGAACATCAATGCCGCGTTGATCCCCAACGACGAGACCGGGTCGCCGATCATCTCGTACCTGCAGGCACAGCACGTGGCGCCCAAGACGTTCCCGACCACCGGACAGGACGCGACGGCGACTGGGCTCGACGACGTGCTCGCCGGCTACCAGTGCGGAACCGTGTACAAGCCCATCTTCATTGAGGCCTCCGCGGCGACTGCGATCGCCATCTACCTGCGGGCGGGCAAGAAGCCACCGGCCAGCCTGGCCAACGGGACGACCGTCGACCCCACCTCCGGCAGAAAGGTGAAGTCGTCCCTCCTGACCCCGGAATGGGTGACCACCAAGAACATGAACTCAACCGTGATCGCGGACAAATTCGTTCCTGCGTCACAGCTTTGCACCGGTTCCTACGCCGCCGACTGCACCGCAGCGGGTATAACTCCCTAGGCGGATTTGCTCGTTCGGCTGCACCAGCAGCCGGTCTCGTCGTGGAGCCACCCCCTCCCGCCAAGCGGGAGGGGGTGGCGCGAACCGGAGGAGGGGCTGATGACGACAGGGGGCTCGGGTGCCGAGAGCGCGATCCTGCTGCAGTTGAAGGGCATCTCGAAGAACTTCGGGGCCGTGCAGGCGTTGCGGGACGTCAACCTCGACATCTACGCCGGTCAGGTCACCGCGTTCGCCGGTGACAACGGCGCAGGAAAATCGGTCACGGTCAAGACGATCTCGGGACTCTGGGAGCCCGACGGGGGGGAGGTGCTCTGGGAGGGCCGCCCGGTCCACCTCCACTCCCCCAAGGACGCCGAGGCGCTGGGCATCACCACCATCTACCAGGACCTCGCGCTGTGCGACAACCTCGACATCGTGCAGAACATGTTCCTCGGGCACGAGGTGCTCCGTCACGGTGTCTTGGACGAGGGCTCCATGGAGATCACGGCGCGGGACACGCTCAAGGAGCTCTCGGTCACCACCATCCGCTCCATCCGCCAGCCCGTCGCCTCGCTCTCGGGCGGCCAGCGCCAGTCGGTGGCGGTGGCCAAGGCCGTGATGTCCCACGCCAAGCTAGTGATCATGGACGAGCCGACGGCCGCCCTCGGGGTGTCCCAGACGGCCCAGGTGCTCGCCCTCATCAAGCGGCTGGCCTCCAACGGCGTCGGCGTGTTGATGATCTCGCACAACCTCAACGACGTCTTCTCGGTGGCCGATCGGATCGCCATCCTGCACCTCGGGCGCGTCGTGGCCGCCGGTCCCATCTCGGAGTTCGATAGCTCCAGGGTCGTTGACTACATGACGACGGGTCGTTCGGAGAGATCCCTCGTCGGCGGAAGTGGGAATGGGAGCGGACAGTGACCAGTGAGAGCGGGGGGAACGTGGACAATCAGACGTCGGGGGCGGACACGACATCCGAGCCGGCTCCGGCCCTTCCCCACGACGACGACCACCACGACGACGACGCGCCGGCACTCGACGTCGTTGCCGCCGCACCCGAGCTCCTGGCCGACTCGCTTGGGGAGTACGTCAAAGCGTGGGTGAAGCGGATCCGCAACGGCGAGAGCGGGGCCCTGCCGATCATCCTCGGCCTCGTCCTCATCGTCATCATCTTCCAGGTCCAGCAGTCCAGGTTCCTCTCGGCCGGCAACATCGTCAACCTGCTGGTGCAGGCCGCCTTCTTCGTGACGCTGGGCCTGGGCGAGATCTTCGTACTGATTCTGAGCGAGATCGACCTCTCGACCGGCTTCGTGGCCGGCATCGGCGCCACCATCACCCTGGCCCTCCTCTCCCCTTCCTATGGCTGGCCCTGGTGGGCGGCAGTGATCGTCGGCCTGCTGGCCTGTGCCGCCATCGGGGCGTTCCAGGGCCTTTTGATCACCCGTCTGCATCTGCCGTCGTTCGTGGTGACGCTGGCCAGCCTCCTCGGCCTCGGCGGGGTGCTGATCTTCCTCTTCGACTCGTTCCACGGCGCCGTGGGTGGCGTGATCAGCCTCCCCACCAGCGGTCCCCTCTACAACCTGGTCAACGGCAACATGAGTGCCGCTGCCAGCTGGATCGTCCTCGTGGCGGCCGTCGGCCTCTACGCCCTCGTCACCATCTCGCGCAATGCCCGGCGCCGCGCCCGCAACCTCAGCGCGCCCCCGCTCAGCATCACGGTGCTCACCATTGTGGTGGCCGGGGTGGCCGGGGCCCTGCTCGTCATCGTGTGCAACATCAACCGCGGCAACCTGGTGCCCCTCAGAGGAGTGCCGTGGGTTCTCCCCCTCGTGCTCCTCCTCGCGGTCGCCTGGACCCTGTTGCTGGGCAAGACGCGGACGGGCCGCTACATGTACGCCATTGGGGCCAGCCCCGAGGCGGCGCGCCGGGCCGGGATCCGCGTGCAGTGGATCCGCACCGTCGCCTTCACCTTGTCGGCCTTCACCGCCGGCCTCGGCGGGCTGGTGTTCGCCTCGCGCCTCGGTTCGATCTCCGTCGGCTACGACGGCTCGAGCTATGTCCTCTATGCCATCGCGGCCGCGGTCATCGGCGGGGCCAGCCTCTTCGGGGGCTACGGCAAGGCGGTGCACGCCCTCCTGGGCGGCGTCCTCATCGCCGCGGTTGTCAACGGGTTGGCCCTGATCGGGGTCGGCACGGCCGGCGAGGAGATCGCCACCGCCGTGGTCCTGCTCGCCGCGGTCACCGTCGACTCCCTGGTGCGACGCCGGGGCTCGACGAAGACCTGAGGTGCGGGCCGTTCACGCCCCTTCGTAGTCGAAGCCCAAATCGGGAGCGGTCAGGATGGCGCGAAACGCCAATCCCTCGGCGGCCGCCATCGCCTTTGCCGTACCGCCACGATCGACCACGGCCACCAAGAGGATCGGTTCGGCACCGGCTTCGCGGACGGCCAAGGCGGCCTCGAGTAACGACGTGCCGCGGGTCACGGTGTCCTCGGTCACGATGACCTTGTCACCGGGGTCCAGTGCGCCGGCGATTCGGCCGCCGCCGCCGTGGTCCTTCACTTCCTTGCGCACGCTGAACGCCTTGAGCAATCGTCCCCGGGTGGCCGCCACCCCGGCCGTGACGAAGGCCACCGGATCGGCGCCCATGGTCAATCCCCCGATCGCCGTTGCGTCGTCGGGCGTGACCGAGAGCACGGCATCCGCCACCAGCAACATTGCCTCGGGTCGGCATACCGTCTGCTTGGAGTCGATGAACCAGCTGCTGTGACGCCCGGACTTGAGCACGAAGTCGCCCCTCCGTACGGAGTGCTTCAAAAGATGGGCACGCAACTCGGGGAAGTCGCCGGCTCCGCTCATCGGATCACCACATCCTCGTGCCCCTCGACCACTGCACCAATCACCGTTGATGGCAATCCCGCCGCGGTGAGCGCGGCAAGCGTCGCATCGGCCGCGGCTGCGGCCACGACGAGGGCCATGCCCACCCCGCGGTTGAAGACCCGATCCATCTCGGCCTCTTCGACAGACCCCAACCGTTGGATCTCGACGAAGATACGCGGCTCGACCCACGTCGCACGCTCGAGCACGGCGCCCAAACCGTTGGGGAGGACGCGCGGCAGGTTGCCAATGATGCCCCCGCCTGTGATGTGGGCGCACGCATGCAGCCCGTCGCGAGAGTCGCCGTCGCCACCGCCCGCACTTCCTGCATCGAGTGCGGCCCGCACCGCAAGCACGGCCGGCGTATAGATGACCGAGGGGAGCAATAGTTCGTCAGCCAAAGTGTGCACGGCGCCGGCCCACGCCGGGTCACCCAGGCTGCGCTCGGCCCGCTCCAACAGCACATGCCGCGCCAGCGTGTAGCCGTTGGAACGCAAGCCCGGGGACGGGATCCCGATGATGACGTCGCCCGCGCTGACCCGATGAGGGCCGAGCATCCTCGCTCTCTCCACGGCGCCGACGGCGAAACCGGCGATGTCGAGGTCGTCGGGCGCCATCACTCCGGGATGCTCGGCGGTCTCGCCCCCGATGAGCACGCATCCGGCCTGACGGCAGCCGTCTTGGACGCCCTCCACCACGGTGGCGATCCGATCGGGATCCACTTTGCCGGTGGCGATGTAGTCGAGCATGAAGAGGGGCTCGGCCCCCAGACAGACCAGATCGTCGACGCACATGGCCACCAGGTCGAGGCCGATTGTCTCATAGCGGCCGGTGGCCTGAGCCACCGTGAGCTTGGTGCCCACGCCGTCGGTCGACGAGACGAGCACCGGGTTGGTGAATCGTGTCGTATCGAGCGGGAATTGGGCTCCGAAGCCGCCGATTCCGGGCACCAATCCCTTCATCCTCTCGACGGCCAGGTCGCCTGCCCCGATGTCGACGCCGGCGCCGGCATAGGTCGCAGCGGCGGCAGGGGCACCGGCCGTGGTGGCACCCGCACTCAACGGCGGCGGCCCGGACTCGCGGACCTCCCCGTCAGCCACGCCGGTCAGACTCCGGGAAGCGCAGCTTGATACGCCACCGAGTTTTCGCGGACGCTGAACGTCACCGGCGTCGAGGTCGGCACCGCGGTGGGATAGTCACCCGTGAAGCACGCGTCGCAGAATCCACCGTCAGCCCCGATGGCCTCCTTCAGGTTCTCCACGCTGATATAGGCCAGGGAGTCCACTCCGAGCAGCTCGGCGATCTCCTCAATGCTGTGATTCGTTGCGAGCAACTCGTCGGTCGACGGCGTGTCGATACCGTAGAAGCAGGGCCAACGCCATGGCGGCGACGAGATCCGCAGATGGACCTCGGTGGCCCCGGCCTCGCGCAACATGCGCACCACCGAGCGCTGCGTGGTCCCGCGCACGATGGAGTCGTCGACCACGACCAGGCGCTTCCCGTTGATGGTTTCGGGCAGCGGATTGAGCTTGCGTCGCACCGCATCGCCACGCGCCTGCTGGTCGGGGGCGATGAAGCTGCGACCGATGTAGCGGTTCTTGACCAGACCCTGCCCGTAGGGGATGCCACTGGCCCGCGCGAACCCCTCGGCGGCAGGGACACCTGACTCAGGCACGCCCATCACCAGGTCGGCCTCGGCCGGCGCCTGGGCCGCCAGCAGCTCTCCCATGCGACATCGCGTGGCGTGAACCTCGCGCCCGTAGAGCTTGCTGTCGGGACGGGCGATGTAGGCGAACTCGAAAATGCACAGTCGCGGTGCCACTTCCTTGAGCCACGGGATGATCAAGCTGCGTGGCCCGTCCTCGTCAATCACCACCAACTCCCCCGGGGCGATCTCACGGACGAACGTGGCGCCGATCACGCTGAGGGCGGGTGACTCCGATGCGAGTACCCAACCTTGTGGCGCCTCCGCAGGACCCAGGCGTCCCAGGCACAGAGGGCGGAAGCCGTAGGGATCGCGCACGCCGAAAAGCTTTTGCGTGTTCATGAGAACGAAAGAGAACGCACCTTCGACAATAGGCAGGACGGCCTGCAGCGCGGCCGAGAGCTCCTCGGTCTCGGGGAAGGCGTGGGCCAACAGCTCGGCCACCACGTCGCTGTCCGACACGATTGAGCCCGGGAACATGCCCACCTTCTCCGCCAGCTCAGTGGTGTTGGTCAGGTTGCCGTTATGACCGAGCGCGAATCCAGCTCGCCCGACGGGCCGGTACACCGGCTGCGCGCCGTCCCAATCCGAGGCGCCATGAGTGGAGTACCGCGTATGGCCAATGGCCATATGGCCCTGCAGGCCCGAGAGCGTTCGCTCATCGAAGACGGTGGCCACCAGGCCCATGTCCCGCACGACGGTAACCGTGTTGCCGTCACTGACCGCCATGCCGGCTGACTCCTGGCCACGATGCTGGAGCGCGAAGAGGCCGTCGAAGGTGAGGTTGGCCACCTTGCGCCCGGGGGCATAGACACCGAAGACACCGCAGGCTTCCTTCACGGTGTGCCCATTCTCCCACAGGCGAATGCCCTCATGAATCTCCTAACAACTGGGCCAAATTCCCCTCATAAGCCTCCCGTAGGGCCCCGAGCGGAAGGTCGAGCACATCTCCCGCCACCATCCGGTCTCCCCCGGCCCGTCCCAGAACGAAGGTGGCAATGCCGAGGCCTTCCGCCCGCGAGCGCAATTCGTCGGGCATGGTCGTGGCCACGACGAAGCGCGATGCCAGCTCCGTGAAGAGCTCGGACGGGTCCTCGAGCGCCACGGCACAGCCCGAGCCGCTGGCCACCGCCATCTCTCCCAATGCCACGGCCAACCCGCCAGACGAGACGTCGTGCACGGCATTGAGCAATGGTGGCTGAGGGTCGCCCGAGACGATGGTGCTGACCAACTCCGCCACGAAGGCGCACACCGCGGCGTGGCCGTCCAAATCGACGGCGGACAGCGTCCCCCCGCGGTGATCACGGAGTTCTGTGGCCCAACGAGAGCCGTCCAAGGGAAACGACCCGTCGGAAGCTCCACGGGTGCCGAGGAGAACGAGGGTGTCCCCTTCCGCCCAGGTCAATCCCGGCGGTGGGGCAACCAGCACATCGACCAGGCCGAGGACGCCGAGCACCGGCGTCGGGTCGATGTCCGCGCCGCCACTCTCGTTGTAGAGGCTCACGTTTCCGCCGATCACCGGGAGCGACAGGGCGCGACACGCTTCCGCCATGCCGTCGATGCACTCTGAAAGCTGCCACATCACTTCGGGATGCTCGGGATTCCCGAAGTTGAGGCAGTTGACGACGGCCACGGCGGTTGCGCCGACGCAGGCCAAGTTGGCCACCCCTTCGGCCAAGGTCAGCACCGTGCCGAGCCGTGGGTCGAGCGCGCAAGAACGCGGGTTGGAGTCGGTCGTCACAGCCACGCCCCGTTCGGATGGGGGAAGACCGGGACCCGCTAACCGCAACAGGGCTGCGTCCCCGCCCGGACCGACCACGGTGTTCAAGAACAGTTGATGGTCGTACTGGCGGAAGACCCAGCGAGGCGAGCGCAAGAGGCGCAGGAGGTCTGTCCCGCAGTCGTCGGGGGGAGCTACCGCGGGCGAAATGGGCCTCGCAGGATGTTGACGCGGGCGATCGTAGAGCGGAGCGTCGTCGGAGAGTGACGCGGCGGGAACGTCAGCCAGTATCGCCCCGTCGAAGCCGTCCCGGATTCGCAAGCGTCCGCCCTCGGCGGGATCGGGGGCGGTCACCTTGCCAATGACCGTTGCCCTCACCTCCCACTTGGCACAGATGTCGGCGACGGCCGCCCAGGATGCGGGAGTGACGATGGCCAGCATGCGCTCCTGGCTCTCGCTGGTCATCACCTCCCAGGGCTCCATGCCTTCCTCGCGCAGCGGGACGGCGGTTACGTCGACGTCCATGCCGACACCACCACGGCCGGCAGTCTCGCTCGTGGCGCAAGCCAGACCAGCTCCGCCGAGATCCTGAATCCCCACCACGAGCTTCTTGTCCAGAAGCTCGAGACAGGCCTCAATGAGACGCTTCTCCTCGAAGGGATCCCCAACTTGCACGCTCGGACGCTTGGTGTCGTCGGCCTTCTTCGCGCCGTCGCCGCCTTCTTCGGTGCCGCTGAAACCGGCTGAGGCCAGCACGCTCACCCCACCGATACCGTCGCGGCCGGTGCTACTGCCGAGCAATACCGCCAGGTTGCCGGGTCCCGAGGCAATGCCCAGCACGAGGCGGTCGGTCGGGAGGGCACCCATGCACAGAACGTTGACCAATGGGTTCTGTGCGTAACACGGGTCGAAAGTCAGCTCGCCACCGACGGTGGGCACGCCGACCGAATTGCCGTAGCCGGAGATGCCGCTCACCACGCCCTCCATCAACCAACGCTGGCGGGCGTCATCGGGTAGACCAAAGAACAGCGGGTCCATGATCGCCAGCGGGCGGGCGCCCATGGTGAAGATGTCCCGCAAAATGCCCCCCACACCGGTGGCCGCTCCCTGATACGGCTCGATCGCCGAAGGATGGTTGTGGCTCTCGATACGAATGGCGATGGCGATGCCGTCCCCCGCATCGATCACGCCCGCGTTCTCCCCGGGACCGACCAGAACATTGGAACCCTCGGTCGGCAACCGCTTCAGGTGCATCCGCGATGATTTGTAGGAGCAGTGCTCGCTCCACATGACCGCGTACAGTGCAAGCTCCAGGTGGTTCGGGGAGCGGCCGAGGATCTTGCCCACGGCTTCGAACTCGTCGTCGGTCAGGCCTAGCGCCCGGTGAAGCGGAACCTCAGGCAAGGGCTCCTCGGCGGCGGGAGTCATGATGCCTCCCAACTTAGCGGCCAAAAACGCACCATCCGGTCGATGCCGAAGTTGACCGCCCGTTCAGTCAGCCCGAGGGGCGCTCGGCCACGAACAACGCCAGATCATCCTCCGCCCACACCACGGTTGCGATCAGTCCAGCCTCCTCCAACCAGCGCACCAGATCGACCACTGGGCTGGGCTTGTCCCAGCCATCGCTCAAGGGGATGGCTGCGGTGGACGGGTCCTCAGGGAGGATCACGTCACCCAGAATGAATCGCCCTCCGGGGCGAAGGACGGCCGCCACCCTCTCGAACAATGTCGCTTTGCCCTCTCCGTCGAGATGGTGCACGGCCAGAGCCGAAACCACGACGTCGAACGGGCCTGGGGGGAGTTCGTCGAGCAGGTCCGCCCGCAGGAGGGTTACGTCATAGGCGTTCAAACGGGTGCGAGCGATTTCGAGCATTCCCTCGCTCTCATCGAGCCCGATCACGTCAGCCCAGGGGTGCAGCGCCAAGACGCGCCCCAACGTCTCGCCGGTACCGGTGCCCAGGTCGAGAATGGACGTGACCGTGACAGACGCCGTGGCGGCCGCGATCGACTCCTGCAACGAGTCGTACTGCGGGATCTCCCGCCTGATGAATTGGGCATACGTCGCCGGATCGAAGTGCAGTTGGCTCATACCACCAGCTTTTCTTCGTCGTCCGTCGATGTCCACTACCCGGGCGCCGACGGCCGTTGATCGAAAAGGTCAGCTGGCATCCTCACTGATACCGCTCTCGCTCTCATGGCGTTCGATGGCCACGGCTTCACCGTGTTTGAAGATCCAACCCACCTGGCGACCCGCTAAGAGGTGCGGCAACGGGTCAGCGCAGTCCGTGTCGCCCTCCGTGACGTCGCTTCCCGGATCCTTCACCATGTCATCAGCCTTATCCCTCGCCGTGGCAAGACCGGTGTGGTCTGGTTGCAGGCTGGGTGCGGCACCACCTCAGGTCCCGAAATGTAGTCAGAGTCGGTCGACAACACGTGGATGGAGGTCGCACATTTGGCCAAATAGCCCACGAGGAATTACCTCAATGCACTCCGAAATCTTCACAAAAGTGAGGGCGTGGTGACCCCGGGCGAGTCACAATGGAGACATGGTAAAAGCAAAGACCCCGGCACCTCGCAAGCCAATGAGTAACGGGCACAAAGCGGCATTGGCGCGGGGGCGGGCGGAGAGTGCATCGGTCCGCCACTACCTCGAGGCGTTGGAGACATCCAAGCCCAAGCGCGGGCGGAAACGAACGCCGGCCTCCATTGACAAGCGCTTGGCTGCCATCGAGAATCAGCTCGCCAACGCGGATGCCCTGACGAAGCTGCATCTCTTGCAGGAGCAGAAGGATCTGACAGACGAGCGGTTACGGGTGGCCAAGGTCAAGGACCTGAGCGCATTGGAAAAGCAGTTCATTAAGGTCGCCGAGGCCTACGGCAAGCGCAAGGGGATCTCCTATGGCACGTGGAGAGCGGCCGGCGTGAGCGCGAACGTGCTGCAGGCTGCTGGGATCTCACGCTCGCGCAGTTAGGTCCGCTCCGCACCGGTGTGGTTCAGGCTGCGGCCCGCGACGTTGCGGCTGCGAGCAGCGACCGCAGGAGAACGAGCCCGTCCTCGGAGCCCAAGAGGACATGGGAGGCCCTCTCGGGGTGCGGCATCAACCCGACGACATTGCCTGCCTCGTTGGCAATCCCGGCGATGTCATCGATTGACCCATTCGGATTGTCCAGGTAGCGCAACACGATGCGATCCTCTTCGTGCAGTCGGCGCAGCGTCTCCTCGTCGCACGCGTAGCTCCCCGAGAAGTGATTGATCGGGATCACCAACTGCTCGCCGACCTCCGCCAACCCCGTCAGGGCCGAGGCGGTGGAGGTGACCTGCAGGCGCGCGGGCTGGCACAAGAAACGCAGGTGACCGTTCTTCTGCAGTGCACCCGGGAGCAATCCCGCCTCTGTCAGGACTTGGAACCCGTTGCAAATGCCGACCACCGGGCCGCCCTCATGCGCAAAGCGCGTGACCGCCTCCATGATGGGAGAGAAACGGGCCAGCGCTCCCGGCCGCAGATAGTCGCCGTGCGCGAAGCCGCCCGGCAGAACGACCGCATCGACCGAACCGATGCTCGTGTCGCCGTGCCACAGCAGTTTGCCTGTCGCCCCGAGCCGCTCGGCCGCCTGGACCACGTCATACTCGCAATTCGTTCCGGGGAAGACAACGACGCCGATGTGCGGTGCCATTCAGCTCCCGAGGTACTCGAGCTCGAGCCGGCTCTCTTCGATCACCGGATTCGCCAACAGGCGGTCGGCCAGCTCGGTGGCCTTGGTGCGCGCTGCGTTCTCATCGAGCGCATCCACTTCGAAGCTGAACGAACGGCCGGCTCGCACATGGTCGACCCCGTCAAAGCCCAAGGCGGGCAAAGCCCGCTCGATGGTGGCACCTTCAGGATCGGCGATGCCGGGTCGCAATTGCACCTCCACCCGCGCCTGGAACCTCATGGTGTCGCACCGTACCAGTCGTCCAGGGCTTGTCCGGTGACTCGCTCGTACGCCGCCACATAACGCTCGGACAGCGCCGTCGTCACACTTGGGGGGAGAGGGGGCGGCGGCGGCGTGCGATCCCAGGGTTGGGCGGCCAACCAATCACGCAAGGGCTGTTTGTCAAAGGCCGGAGGGGTATGCCCCGGAATCACCTGATCGGCTGGCCACAGCCGAGAGGAGTCCGGCGTGCACACCTCGTCGCAAAGCGAAAGGACGCCGTCGACATAGCCCAGCTCGAATTTGGTGTCAGCCAGAATGAACCCGACGTCGGCGGCCCGCGCCGCGGCGCGGTCGTAGAGCTCGAGGCAGATGTCCCGGGCCGCCTGCGCCGCTTCCATACCCACCAGGTTGACCGCCTGGGCGAAATCGATGTTGATGTCGTGCCCTTCAGCTGCCTTGGTCGACGGAGTGAAGATGGGCTCCGCCAAGCGGTCAGCCAGCTTGAGGCCGGGCGGCATCGCGGTTCCATGTACGGTGCCGGACTTCACGTACTCCTCGTGCGCTTGGCCAGCCAGGTACCCCCGCACAATGCACTCGATCTGGAGCATCTTGGCTCGCCGCACCAGCACGGCGCGGCCGGCCCAATCCAAAGGAAGGCTGATCTCTGGTAGCGCCGCCTCAATCTGCACGGGGTCGGCGGCGAGCAAAGTCCCGGGGACCACATCGGACATTTCGTCACACCAGAACACCGTCATAGCCGTCAGTACGCGGCCCTTATGACGGATCGGCTCCGCCATGATCACATCGAAGGCACTCACCCGGTCCGACGCCACCATGAGCAATCGGTCCTCCCCGGCGTCGTAGAGCTCGCGCACCTTTCCCGAGTGGATCTGCGGCAGGTCGATCATCACGCCGTCTCCATCACGCCAGCGCGGTGAGCGCGTCCGCGAAACGGTCCACGTGGCGCAAGGTCCGTGTGAGGTCGAAGGCTTCGTCGAGTTGCGCCTCGCTGAGGCTGACATCCGGGTCAGCCGTCAAGACCTGGCGAAAATGGCGGCGCTCGGACCAGGCGGCGCGGGCGTCGCGCTGGACGATGCGGTAAGCCCCGTCGCGGGTCAGCCCGGACGACACCAACGCAAGAAGGACGGACTGGCTGAAGACGAGGCCGAAGCTGCCGTTGGTGAGGTTGTCGAGGGCACGGTCGGCATGCACGACGAGACCAGATGCGAGGCCAGTGGCCTTGCGCAGGACGTAGCACGCCAGAAGCGACGCGTCGGGTAACGCCACCCGTTCCACCGAGCTGTGCGAAATGTCGCGTTCGTGCCAAAGTGCGACGTCTTCAAGGCCGGCTCCGAGATAGCCCCGCAGCAGGCGGGCCAGGCCGCACAGGCGCTCCGAAAGAATGGGATTGCGCTTGTGCGGCATGGCTGAACTGCCTTTTTGGCCGGCCCCGAACGGCTCTTCAGCCTCCCCCAGTTCGCTACGCGCCAAGTGCCGGATCTCCGTGCACATCAGCTCCACCGTGGCCCCGATGGAGGCGCAAGCCCACAGGAACTCGGCATGACGATCGCGGGCGATCACCTGGGTCGCCGGGACCGGAAGCAGTCCGAGCGCGGTGCACACGTGATCCTCGACCGCAGGATCGATATTTGAATAGGTGCCCACCGCACCGGATAACTTGCCGACGGCAATTCCCTCGCGGGCCTGACGCATGCGGCGACGATCACGATCGGCCTGCAGCGCCCACAACGCGAATTTCGCCCCGAAGGTGGTGGGTTCGGCATGCATGCCGTGGGTGCGGCCGGTCACGGGGACGTCCATCAGTTCGAGGGCGCGGGAACGTAAGGCTTCGACAAAGAGATCGAGTTCGGCCAAGAGGAGATCCGCGGCACGGGTAAGAGTGGCGCTCAATGCGGTGTCCACCACGTCCGACGAGGTCAGCCCGTAGTGGATGAAGGAGCCGGCTGGCGCACCGATACGGTCCTGGACGATGTCGACGAAGGCTGCCACGTCGTGGTCAGTGACCCTCTCCCGTTCGAGCACGTCGGCGACGAAGACGTCGTCCACCGTGGGTGCCTTGGCCCGACAGGTCGCCGCATCTTCGGCCGGTACGACCCCGACGGAAGCTTGCGCCTCAGTGGCCAATAGCTCGACCTCGAGCCACAGGCCGAACCGGGCGGCATCGGTGAACAGAGCCGCCATGTCGGGAGGCGAATAACGGGGAATCATCGAACGAACTCCTCCACATCATCGTTGGTTTCGTCGGGAGCCGACGCAGCGGGTGCCGATGCGGCAGCGGCTGCCCGGGCGGCGATGTCGCTGCGGACCAGCATGCCGTCCCATCGAATGGGCTCGAGCGCGGCGTAGGCCTTGGTGCGCGCCGCAGAGAGCGTCGGCGCCAGCGCCGTCACCCCGAGGACGCGTCCTCCCGAGGTGAGAAAGGGCCCATGGGGATCGGGGCGCCTCGTGCCCGCATGAAATACCGTCACTCCATCGACGGGAGCGATCAATTGTCCCGATGCATCCAACCCTGCGATGGCATCACCGGTCCGGGGCGACTCGGGGTAGCCGGGCGAGGCCAGGACCACACACACCGCGGCATCAGACGAAAAGGTGGGTCGAGGGAAACTCGCCAGCGTGCCGGTGGCGACAGCCATGAACAATTCGGCTGCGTCGCAGGAAAGAAGCGGGAGTAGTACCTGCGCTTCGGGATCGCCGAAGCGGACGTTGTACTCAATCACCTTGGGCCCGTCGTCACCGAGCATCAGCCCGGCATAGAGCACGCCGCGGTAGTCGATACCTCGGTTGCGCAAGGTGGCGAGCAGCGGCTCCACCGCCGTCGCCATGATCGTGTCGATCTGTGCAGAGGAGACATGCGGCATCGGCGCGTACGAGCCCATACCTCCCGTGTTCGGGCCGCGATCTTCGTCGCCGATGCGTTTGAAGTCCTGCGCCGGCAATAGCGGCATCGCCGTCGTCCCATCGAAGAGCACCAGGAGCGAGCACTCCTCACCCTCGAGACCCTCTTCAATGACGATGCGATGCCCCGCTTCGCCGAAGGCTTCGCCCGAGAGCTTGGCCTCCACGTCAGCCCGTGCTTCCTCAATGGTGCTGGCCACCAGCACTCCCTTGCCGGCTGCCAACCCATCGGTCTTGACAACCCAGGGTCCGGGCAGTTGGTGCAGGTAGGCCAAGGCCTCGTTGCGCTGGGCCGCCCCGAAAGCGGCGAAGCGGGCCGTAGGAACGCACGCCTGAGCCAGCATCTGCTTCATGAATCCCTTGGATCCCTCCAAGAGCGCGCCATCGGCACCCGGACCCATCACGGCGCGCCCATCGGCACGCAAACGATCCGCCAGCCCATCGACCAAGGGCGCCTCGGGTCCGATGACCACGAGGTCGGCCTCGATCTCCTCGACGGGTTGCGCCGTGACACGAATCGGGTCGGCCATCCCGGGATTACCGGGGGTAACGATCACGTCGGCCGTACGCGACAGTACATAGGCGAGCGCATGCTCGCGTCCGCCGCTGCCGACGACGCAGACTCTCATCGGACACAGACTCTCATCGGACACAGACTCTCATCGGACACAGACCTTCATCGGACGCAGACCTTCATCGGACGCAGACCTTCATCGGACGACAGGCGTTCACGCCGTCGCGAACGACACGAACTGCTCGCGGCCCGGCCCGACCCCGACGAGGCGCACCGGGACGCCGATCTGCTCGGAGAGAAACGACACGTAGTTGCGGGCAGCCTCGGGTACGTCCGCCAGCGCGGTGGCCAAAGTCAGATCGGTGCGCCAACCCGGAAGCTCCTCATAGATCGGCGTCACGTTGTGGAACGTCGACTGGTGATACGGCAGGTGGGTGTAACGCACGCCATCGGACTCGTAGGCGACACAGACCTTGACGGTCTCGAACGTATCGAGCACGTCCAACTTGGTGAGCGCCACCTCGGTCAGTGAGTTGAGACGCACCGCCTGACGCAACATGACGGCATCGAACCATCCGCAGCGGCGGCGGCGGCCCGTGTTGGTCCCGAACTCGTGACCGCGCTCGACCAACAGGTTCCCGGTGTCATTGTCCTGCTCGGTCGGGAACGGTCCCGCACCGACCCGCGTGACGTAGGCCTTGGCGATGCCGATGACCCGGTCGATGTCACGCGGCCCGAGGCCCGAACCGGTGCAGGCGCCACCGGCCACCGGGTTGGACGACGTCACGAACGGATAGGTGCCATGGTCGAGATCGAGGAAGGTGGCCTGGGCCCCCTCGAGGAGGACCGACTGACCCGCATCGAGTGCATCGTGAATCAAGCCGACCGTGTCCCCCACCATGGGCTCGATCCTCGGCGCGTACTCGTCGAGATACCGGTTGGCGATGTCTTCGGCCGAAAGCGGAAGGCGGTTGTAGACCTTGGCCAAAATTGCGTTCTTCTCTTTGAGCACGACATCGAGCTTCTGGCGAAAGATCTTGGGATCGAAGAGGTCCTGCACGCGCAGGCCGACCCGGGTGGCCTTGTCGGCATAGGCCGGCCCGATACCCCGCTTGGTGGTCCCGAGGGCGTTCTTCCCCAAGAATCGCTCCGTCACCCGGTCCAGCTCCTGGTGGTAGGGCATTATCAGGTGCGCGTTGCCACTCACCACCATGCGACTGGTGTCGACGCCCTTGGAAGTGAGGCTGTCGAGCTCGGCCAGCAGGACGGCAGGGTCCACGACCACGCCGTTGCCGATCATCGGCGTGATGTGCTCGTACAAAATGCCGCTCGGCACCAGCTGAAGTGCGAACGCCTCGCCGTTGACGACTATCCGATGGCCAGCGTTGTGACCACCCTGGTAACGCACCACCATGTTCATTTCGCGGGCCAGGAGGTCGGTGAGCTTGCCCTTCCCCTCATCGCCCCACTGGGTCCCCACCACCACGGTTGCGGGCACGCGTCATCTCCGTTCACTCCGTCGGATTACGCACAATTGTAGCGCCCTTAGCCCGGGGGGCCGAAAGGGCGCGTCCTCCCCGGTTCCGACGCTTCTCCTACACAAGCGTGAGGTTCCGCGAGCCGTCTAGCGTGGGCAGGTGACCAATCCCCTGAGGCGCCCTCTTGTCTTCGCAGCCGTGGCCAGCCTGCTCATGCTGGCGGCGCTGCCGATCATCGGTACCGCCGCCGCAGCCGGAGCCGGAGCCGGAGCCGGAGCGAGCACAGCTTCCAGCACGCCCCCGAGCGCCAGCTCGGGATCTCATGCCGTCAGCAGTATCACCTTCGAGCCCACGACCCTGGGGGACTATTCCGGCCCCACAACCGTGACCATCACGAACAGCGGGACCACCACAGTGACCGGTTTCGTCGCCGCCGGTGCTGACCCCTACGACTTCATCGAAGCGGACACCTGCACCCCGTTGGCGCCGGGCCAGTCCTGTAACGTCGATGTCTCCTTCTACCCCGGTGCGCTCGGCCTTCGGCAGGCCACGCTTGTTCCCATCACCGGCACGACTACTCCTCCAGAACTGACGCTGAGCGGCACGGGCACCGAGGGCTACTACGAGACCACTGCTCAGGGCGCCATCTCGGCACATGGCGACGCCGCAACCTTCGGCGATACTTCAGCGATCCATCTCACCCAACCCATTGTCGCCTCCGCCGCCACTGGTGTTGATCAGGGCTATTGGCTCGCCGCGTCCGACGGTGGCATCTTCGCCTTCGGCGACGCCGGCTACTTTGGTTCGACCGGGAACATTCACCTGAACAAGCCGATCGTCGGCATGGCGGCCACCATCGACGCGCTGGGTTACTGGCTCGTGGCCTCCGACGGTGGCATCTTCACCTTCGGCGATGCCGGTTTCTTCGGTTCGACCGGGGACATTCATCTGAACAAGCCGATCGTCGGCATGGCGACCACCCCAGACGGGCAGGGTTATTGGCTGGTGGCCTCCGACGGTGGCATCTTCACCTTCGGCGACGCCGGCTTCTTCGGTTCGACCGGGGACATTCATCTCAATCAGCCGATCGTCGGCATGGCGGCCACCCCAGACGGGCAGGGTTATTGGCTGGTGGCCTCCGACGGTGGCATCTTCACCTTCGGCGATGCCGGCTACTTCGGTTCCACCGGAAATATTCATCTGAACAAGCCGATCGTCGGCATGGCGGCCACGCCAGATGGCCAGGGCTATTGGCTGATGGCCTCCGACGGTGGCATCTTCACGTTCGGCGATGCGCCGTTTGACGGCAGCTCGGCCACCACGTCGGGTGCGAAGTACGTGACCATCGCCGGGGATGGACCGCCCACGGCCCAAGCGGCAGACGATTTTCCTGCGGCGCGCCACGACGTTGCCGCAACGCGGCAAGCCCGCCACGGTTGAGCGGAAAGGTCAGTGCGGAGAATCCTCGCGAGGGATCAGTCCAGGACGATCTTGTCGTCGACCAACTTCACCGTGATGGCGGATCCCTCGAGATAGCGACCCTCGAGGAGCGCCAACGCCAAGGGATCCTCAATCTGGCGTTGCAACACCCTGCGCAAAGGCCGGGCCCCGTAGTCGGGGTCATAGCCGGTACGAGCCAACCAGGCTTCGGCGTCGGGTTCGACCACCAATGAGAGGCGGCGTTCGGCCAAACGGCCTCGCAACTCGTCGAGTTGTATCCCAACGATCACCGTGAGGTCGGCCTGGCTCAGAGGCCGGAAGCGCACGATCTCGTCGATGCGGTTGATGAACTCGGGTTTGAAATACTGCGCCGGCTCGCCGACCAGGTTCGACGTCATGATCAGCACGGTATTGGTGAAATCGACGGTGCGGCCCTGACCGTCGGTCAACCTCCCGTCCTCGAGCACCTGCAGGAGGATATTGAACACGTCGGGATGGGCCTTTTCCAACTCATCGAGCAGGACCACGGCATAGGGCCGGCGCCGGACCGCTTCGGTCAGCTGCCCACCCTCGTCATAACCGACATATCCCGGAGGAGCCCCCACCAACCGGCTCACCGAGTGTTTCTCCATGTATTCACTCATGTCGATACGAGTGATGGCCCGCTCATCGTCGAAGAGGAACTCGGCCAGCGCTCGCGCCAGCTCGGTCTTGCCCACTCCGGTCGGTCCGAGAAACAGGAACGACCCGATGGGACGATTCGGGTCGGACAGCCCGGCCCGGCTTCGCCGGATGGCGTTGGAAACTGCAGAAACCGCCTCGTCCTGTCCGACCACCCGTTCGTGCAGTGTCTGCTCGAGGCGTACCAGCTTCTGAATCTCACCTTCCATGAGGCGGGAAACGGGCACGCCCGTCCAGCGACTGACCACCTCGGCGATGTCCTCGGGGTCGACCTCTTCCTTTAAGAAGCGAGTGCCGGACTGCAACTTGGAAAGGTCATTGGTGGCCTCGACGATGCGGCGCTCGATGTCGGGTAGCTCGCCGTAACGGATCGCAGATGCACCGGCGAGATCGCCTTCGCGTTCCAACCGGACCGCATCGTCGCCGCGCGCCGTCTGCTCCTCCTTGAGCAGGCGGATGGTATCGATGAAGGCCTTCTCCTGCTGCCAGTGTGCCGTCATCCCATCGCGCTGCTCGGCCAGGTCGGCCAGCTCCGCCTCCAACCTGGCCAGGCGCTCCCTGGAAGCCTCGTCGGTCTCCTTCTCCAATGCCACCTTCTCGATCTCGAGCTGGCGGATGCGCCGGATCACCTGGTCCAGCTCGGTCGGCAGGGAATCGATCTCGATGCGCAGCTTGCTGGCCGCCTCATCGATCAGGTCAATGGCCTTATCCGGCAGGAAGCGGCCCGTGACGTAGCGGTCCGAGAGCACCGCGGCGGAGACCAGCGCAGCATCTTGGATGCGTACGCCATGGTGCACCTCGTAGCGCTCGGACAACCCCCGCAAGATGGCGATGGTGTCCTCGACCGAGGGCTCACCCACGAACACCGGCTGGAACCGACGCTCCAACGCTGCATCCTTTTCTATCGAGGTCCGGTACTCATCGAGCGTGGTGGCGCCGATGAGGCGGAGCTCGCCGCGGGCCAACATGGGCTTGATCATCTGCCCGGCGTCCATGGCCCCCTCGGCCGCGCCGGCTCCGACGATGGTGTGCACCTCGTCGATGAAGGTGACCACCTCGCCCTCGGCATCGGTGATCTCCTTGAGAACGGCCTTGAGCCGCTCTTCGAATTCGCCCCGGTATTTGGCTCCGGCCACCATGGAGCCGAGATCAAGTGCGATGACGCGCTTGCCTTTGAGCCCTTCGGGCACATCGCCCTCGATGATCCGGTTGGCCAAGCCTTCGACGATGGCCGTCTTGCCCACACCGGGCTCCCCGATCAACACCGGATTGTTCTTCGTGCGGCGTGACAGGACCTGAATGACGCGCCGAATCTCCTCGTCACGACCGATGACGGGATCGAGCTTGCCCAGGCGCGCCGCCTCGGTGAGATCGCGACCGTACTTGGCCAGCGCTTGATACGTCTGCTCAGGATCGGCCGTCGTGACGCGATGGTTCCCGCGCACCGCACGGAGTCCCGTAAGCAGCGCGTCCTTGGTCACCCCGATTTCGTCGGCCAGAGCCAGCAGGAGGTGCTCGACCGAGACGTAGTCGTCACCGAGATCGCGCCGGTTCTCATCGGCCGCCTCGAGGATGGCCCGGGCCTCACGGGAGATCCCCGGCTCGGCTCCCCCTTGGGCCCGCGGCAACCGGGACAGCTGGGCTCGGACCTTCTCGCCCAGCACATCGGTGTCCACCCCAACCTGGGTCAACAAGGGCCGGGTCATAGTCTCGTCCTGCGCCAGAAGGGCGTCGAGCAGATGGGCCGGCGTCAGCTCGGGATTATTGGACGACGCCGCGTGCGCCGTGGCCGCGCTGAACGCGGCCTTGGTGTTATTAGTCCAACGCTCGGGATCAATGGCCATTACCCGTCACCTCCTCGTATACGCAACCGGTGATTGACGCAGCGGGACCAGGTCCCGCCGATAGTGCCGATGCGTTGCCGCCACTGCGTCGCGCGACTGGGCGCGTGCTTCTTTGAGCTCGGTCCGCAACCGCTCGAGCTCGTTTTCGAGTTCGAGCACCCGGCGTACACCTTCGAGATTCAATCCGGTTGCCGTGAGTTGTTGAATGTGTCGCAGGCGAGAAAGGTCGGCGTCGGAGAAGCGCCGGCTCCCCCCACTCGTGCGCGAGGGGTCCAAGAGGCCCTTGCGCTCGTAGATACGCAACGTCTGCGGGTGCACGCCGGTGAGCTCGGCCGCCACCGAGATCACATAGACGGCCCGGTTGTTGTTGGCATCGCTGTCTGCCATGTCAGTCCTCCACCTCAGCCTTCAACCGCCACCCGCGGTGCGTCATCTGTCACCGCAGCCAGTGATTCCACCGCCGCCCGTTGCTCGTCTGTGAGCTCGGTCGGCACAATGACCTCTACCTTGACCAGGAGATCGCCCGGCTTGCCGGCATTGCGACCCGTCCCTGCTGGCACCCCACGACCTCGCACACGCAGCACGGTGCCCGACGCCGTTCCCGGCGGTACCTTGAGCGTCACCTTCGACTCCAAGGTCGGCACGGTGATGGTGGTACCGAGCGCCGCTTCGGGGAACGTGACCGGCACCGTGATGGTCAGATTGCGTCCGTTGCGCCCGAACACGGGGTGGCTGCCCACGTGGACCACCACGTAAAGGTCACCCGGGGGCGCCATGCCTTGCCCGGGCGCACCCCGACCCTTCACTCTGATGCGTTGGCCGTCTTCTACTCCGGGCGGGATGCGCACCTTGACCGAACGCACCTTGCGCTCGGTACCCGACCCCTTGCAAACCGGGCATGGCGTGTCGAACAGGGTGCCGCGCCCTACGCAATCGGGACAGACCGTGCTGAGGGAGAACAATCCCTGGTCGTCGTTGAGCGTTCCCGAGCCTCCGCAGCGCGGACAGGTGTGCGTCGCCGTCCCTGGGGCCGCCCCGGTTCCGCGGCAATTAGAGCAACGGACATCCTCGGGCACGTTGACCGATGTGGTGACGCCATGCACGGCATCGGAGAACGACAGGTGCAACGCCGCTTCCATGTCGGCGCCGCGCGCTGGTCCCCGCGCCGTCGTGGTGGTCCGCCCGCGGTTGCCGAACAGGCCACCGAACAGGTCACCCAAATTCCCCATGTCCTCCATACGGAACGTCCCGCCCCCGGGCGCTCCGCCTCCGAAGCCGCCGGCAAGTGGTCCCTGCTTGCGAACCTCGTCATATTCCTTGCGCTTGTCCGCATCGCCCAATACGTCATAGGCCGCGCTGATCTCCTTGAAGCGATCCTCGGAACCCGGATTGGCGTCGGGGTGATACTGCTTGGCCAGCTTCCGATAGGCGCGTGTGATCTCCTTGTCGGTGGCCGTCGAAACGACTCCGAGCACCTTGTAGTAGTCCTTTTCGAACCACTCCCGCTGGGGCGCCATGTATCAGCTCACCCCCGTACGCTGACCATCGCCGGCCGCAGCACCTGGCCTCGCCAGCGATAGCCCGATCGGAGGACCTCGTCGATCACTTCTTCGCCACCGTCTCCGTCCGTCCGGGCGACCGCGTCGTGCACAGCCGGATCGAATGGCACGGCAGCCTCGTCGACCCGCTCCAGTCCTTCCTTGCCAAGTGCGTCAAGCAGCATGGCACGCGCCGCGCTCAACGCCTTGGCATCGTCGCTGACCGTGCTCGCCTCGGTCTGATGGGCCTGTGCCAAATCAAGCGTGTCGAGTACCGGGAGCAACTTGGTGACCAGCGCCGATGCGGCGCGAGCCGACTGCTCCTCTTGCATGCGCTGAATACGCTTGCGGTAGTTCTCGAAGTCGGCCTGGGTCCGTTGAAGAGCGAGCAGGAACTCGTCCCGCTCGCTCTTCAACACCAGCATCGGGTCGCGCTCTTCCTCGACCACTATTTCGCCTTCCACCACCCCGTCATCGGCGCTCTCGTCGGTGACCAGTTCGGGCTCCGGCGTGACCTCCTTGATAGGGACGGCCTCGTCGGAGAAGCTCATTGTTCGTCAACGATTTCGGCGTCGACGATCTCGTCGTCGGAGGCACCTCCGGCGTCACCGCTCCCGTCGCTGCCACTCGGCGCGCTCTGAGTTTGCGAGGCCTGCTCGTACAGCCGCTGGCTGAAGCTCTGGCTCACTCCCATCAACTTTTCGGTGGCGTCCTTGATCGCTTCGACATTGGTCCCGGCGAGAGCGTCCTTCAGGTTGGCCACGGCGGTTTGGACATCGTCCTTCTCCGTGCCCTCGAACTTCTCACCCTGGTCCTTGAGCAACTTCTCCGTCTGGTACACGAGAGTGTCCGCAGAGTTGCGTACCTCGGCTTCCTCGCGGCGGGCCCGGTCGTCCTCAGCGTGAGCCTCGGCGTCGCGCACCATGCGCTCGATGTCGTCCTTGGCCAATGAGGACTGGCCGGTGATCGTCATCGACTGCTCCTTGCCGGTGGCCTTGTCCTGGGCCGAGACGTGCACGATCCCGTTGGCGTCGATGTCGAAGGTGACCTCAATCTGCGGGACGCCACGTGGCGCCGGAGGCAGATCGACCAGCTGGAACTTGCCCAGGGTCTTGTTGTACATCGCCATCTCGCGCTCGCCTTGGAGCACGTGGATCTCCACCGAAGGTTGGCTGTCCTCCGCTGTCGTGAAGATCTCGGACCGCTTGGTCGGGATGGTCGTGTTCCGCTCAATGAGGCGGTGCATGACCTGACCCTTGGTCTCGATACCGAGAGACAGTGGCGTCACGTCGAGGAGGAGGACGTCTTTCACCTCGCCCTTGAGCACGCCTGCTTGCACAGCGGCACCAATGGCCACGACCTCGTCCGGGTTAACGCCCTTGTGGGGCTCCTTGCCCGAGAGGGACTGCACCAGGTCCTGGACGGCGGGGATCCGGGTGGACCCACCGACCATCACGACGTGGTCGATGTCGGACGTCTTGAGCCCGGCATCTTTGATGGCAGCCTCGAACGGCCCGGTGCATGCTGCAACCAGGTCCGCCGTCAGCTCGTTGAACTTGGACCGCGTGAGTTTGAGGTCGAGGTGCTTCGGACCATCGCTGGTCGCAGTGATGAAGGGCAGGTTGATCTGAGTCTCCTGCACGCTGGACAGCTCGATCTTGGCCTTCTCCGCCGCTTCCTTCAGGCGCTGCATGGCCATTTTGTCGGTCGAGAGGTCGACGCCTTCAGTGTCCTTGAAGGACTTGACGAGCCAGTCCATGACCTTCTCGTCCCAGTCGTCCCCACCGAGCTTGGTGTTCCCCGAGGTGGACTTCACCTCGAAAACGCCTTCCCCGATCTCGAGCACGGAGACGTCAAAGGTCCCACCGCCGAGGTCGAATACCAGCACGGTGCGATCGGAGTCTTCCTTGTCCAAGCCGTAGGCCAGCGCGGCGGCCGTCGGCTCGTTGATGATCCGCAGGACCTCGAGCCCCGCGATTGCTCCCGCTTCCTTGGTCGCCGTCCGCTGCGCGTCGTCGAAGTAGGCCGGCACGGTGATGACCGCCTGATCCACCGTGTCGCCCAGGTACGCCTCGGCGTCCCTCTTCAGCTTGCCCAGAATGCGGGCGGAGATCTCCTGAGCCTTGTACTTCTTGCCGTCGATGTCGACGGTCCAGTTCGTGCCCATGTGGCGCTTGACCGAACGGATGGTCCGGTCCGGGTTGGTGATGGCCTGGCGCTTGGCCACCTCGCCGACGAGCACCTCTCCCGTCTTCGAGAAGCCGACGACCGACGGGGTTGTCCGTCCACCCTCCGCATTAGGGATCACGACGGGCTCGCCCGCCTCCATCACGCTGACCACCGAGTTGGTGGTCCCCAAGTCGATTCCCACGGCCTTAGCCATCTGCAGTCCTTCCATTCGTGTCGTTGCTGCTTTTTCGCTTATGGCAAGTGTAGCAAATCTGAGTGTCCTTGTGTCAACTTTTCTGTTGGCTAGACAAGAATTGTGGCCGCAGGCACGGCTTTGCTGTGGTCGGAGTGGCCAAACTGGGAGTGACCCGACCCGGGAGTTCCGATACTTCTCGCGCGAATAACCAACCGAACGGTATAGTTAGGTTAGAGGACTTCCACACAAATCCGTTGGGTCGAAGATCGATCATGCCGGCCCTGATCGCTCGGAAGGGACTGGCCGAAAGAGTTCCACGGTTCCGATGCCGGACAATCCCTTGAGCGGGCTCATTCGTACTCCTTGGAGAGGCAGCACCTTCCAGCTTTGAGGAGACGAACGATATGTACAACCCACCCCGACGGAGGACAAAAGAGTTCCGAACCGGACGCACGGCCGCCCTTGCCCTCTCAATTGCTGGGCTCTCCTTCTCGGCCATCGCGGCCTCCGCTGCTGGTGCGTCAACCAACCGCGTTGCCAAAAGCGTGGTCGTCAATACCGTCAAAGTGGGCAAGTTCGGCAAGGTCCTGGCCAGTGGGAAGACGCTCTACACCCTGCAGCCCAGCGGCACCGCCTGCACATCAGCGTGCCTGAAGCTCTGGCCCGAGCTCGTCCTGCCGAAGGGCGTGACGAAGGCGACGGCCGGCTCCGGTGTGACTAGCTCGAAGCTGGGCACCGTTGCGCGCGCCGGAGGTGTGCGTCAGGTGACCTACGGCGGCAAGCCCCTCTATCGGTTTGTCGGAGACACCGGCCCCGGGCAGGTTCACGGAGATGTGACCGACACGTGGGGCACCTGGACCGCTGTCGTGACCGCAAAGGCGACATCGGGGTCTAGCGGCGGGTCGAGTTCCACGTCGTCCACCGCCGGCAACGGCGGAACCGCGTTCTAACGACGCCGTTCTGAACTAGGAAATCGACATGGTGATCATCCTCGATGCGCCAGCTGCGACCGCGGCGGGAGCAGCAGCTGTTTCGGTCGAAGGAACGGATATTGAAGCCAACGAGGCGCGCCAAACCCAGTTCTCGCGCGTCTACTGGCCCGCGTTCTCCATTGTTGCGCTAGCCGCGGCCCTCGTTGCAATCGGTTGGGCCGATCATTGGGGGGGAAACAACTTCGCGGCCTCCATGACAAGTCTTCGTGTCGTCCTGGTCGGTCCTCTGACCTTGGCGATCATCGGGGCACTTCTTATCGTTGAACGGCTGCACCCAGCCCAGAGGAGACCGATTTTCGCTCGCGGCTATCGTCAAGATCTCCTTTTCACGGTACTCAACGCGACACTCGTGGTGCCGCTGGTAACCGCGCTCACCATCTCGTTCTCCGTGCTCGCTCAACGCGCCTTTCCCTGGCTCGTCTTGCCGAAGATCGGCACCGTGCCACGCTGGGGAGCGATTGCCCTCATCTTCGTGGCCATGGATGGGCTCAACTGGTTCGCCCATCTGGCGAACCACCGGGTGCGCATGCTCTGGCGCTTCCACGAGCTTCACCACTCACAAGAGGACATGAACGTGCTGACGGTCTTTCGCACACATCCGCTCATCCACGTTTCGTATCTCATTGCACTGATACCCGGGATCGTGCTGCTGGCCAATGGCTCCCTCCCGATCACGCTCCTCGTCATTTACGGTGGGGTCGTCGCGTTCGCCCACTCCAATACCAATATGGGCTTTGGCCCTCTCGGTCGGCTCTTCGTCAGCCCGAACTTCCACCGCATCCACCATCAACTAGATGGTCCACAGGATGTGAACCTCGGGTTCGCGTTGTCGATCTGGGACCAACTCTTTCATCGAGCGGTATTTCCAACGACCGACACGATCAGGACCGACACCGGGTTGCCTGGCCGCCCTCTCATCGTCGAACAAACCGGCGGGCGTCCCCACCACTTCTCCGTCTTCGCGGCACAGCTCGTGGCACCGTTCCGCCCGATGGACAAGGATCCGAGCCTGCGATCTTCGCCGAATGAGCACGGCCGTCAACGAACAGCCGCAGCGGCGGTAGCAAGGCGCTGACCCTGTGGCGCGTACCTCCTATCAATGGAAGATTGACGACCTTTCGATCTGGTGGCATACCATCGGAGGGTGCTCGACTTAGTTCTCCTTCGCCATGGGCAGTCCACCTGGAACGCCGAGAACCTGTTCACTGGTTGGGTCGACGTCGATCTGACCGAGCTTGGCGAAGCTGAAGCGCGCGCCGGAGGCAAGCTCCTGGCCGAAGAAGCCGGTCTGGACCTTCGCATTCTGCACACGTCCGTGCTGACCCGAGCCATTCACACCGCCGAGCTAGCCCTCGGAGCAGCCAGGCGCAGCTGGTTGCCGGTGCGACGCGACTGGCGGCTCAACGAACGCCACTACGGGGACCTGCAAGGTCAGAACAAAGTCCAGACTGCGGAGAAGTTCGGCAAGGATCAGGTGTTGCTGTGGCGCCGGAGTTACGACACGCCGCCGCCGCCACTGAGCGCGGGCAACCCCACGTCGACCGCAGATGATCCGCGCTACCGCGACATCGACCCAGCTCTGATCCCGATAACAGAATGCCTGGCCGATGTCGTCCGACGGGTGTTGCCCTATTGGGAATCGGCCATCGTCCCCGACCTGCGCCAGACGGCGGAGCGGGGTGGCGCCGTCTTGGTGGTCGCGCACGGCAACAGCATCCGCGCCCTACGCAAACACCTCGAGGGAATCACCGACGATGAGATCACCGAGCTTGAGGTGCCGACGGGAATTCCCTTCCGGCTTCTCCTCAATGACGATCTCACGGTGCAATCCTCGGAGTTCCTGGGCGACGCGGAGGCCGCCCAAGCCGCTGCCGCCGCCGTGGGTCGTCAGGCCGGCTAGCCGCGTCCTCGAGCACGAGCGCGAGTACGACCGACGGCAAAAGTACGTCCCCGTCCCGGGGTCCGGGCCTCCTGCGAGAGCCACGGACCCCAAGACCTCGCCAGGGGAACCAACAAGGTTGGGCTGTCTAGCCAGCGTCGGCGACTCCGTTCAAAGGACGACTGGGTTCCGACGCCTGCGGCCGGGGGTCGGGGCGCCTCGCCGCACCCCGACCCAACCCGACCACTTGCGCCAGGCCGCGCCCCTTAGAGGGCGTCCGACCCCGCGTTCTCCGGTGCGCACCCGCACCACGGTCTCCACCGGGATGACCCAGACCTTGCCGTCACCGATCTTGCCGGTGGCGGCCGAAGTAACGATGGCGTCGACCACCTCTTCGGTCTGTGCGTCGTCCACCAATACCTCGATGCGGATCTTCGGCACGAAGTCGACTTCGTACTCCGCACCTCGGTACACCTCGGTGTGACCTCTCTGGCGTCCGAAACCCTGCGCCTCGGTCAGGGTCATCCCCTGCACCCCGAGGTTCTTCAGCGTCTCTTTGACGTCATCGAGCTTGAACGGCTTGAGGACTGCCACAATCAGCTTCATTATTGAGTTCCTTTCGTCCTGGTGGCCCTAAGACCCAGCATCGGGTGGGGGCGACGTCTCCGACGCTATCGGTGGCGGAGTCTGCGCTCCCCGATGCCGGCCAGAGCGAACGCACCGTCGCTGCGGGTGGCGAAGGTCTCCTCCGGGAAGGCTTCCTCGCCGTGGATGGCCAGGTCACCGACCTCGAGGATCTCGTCCTTGTAGCGAAGTCCGCCGAGAACCAGACCGATGAGCTTCATGAGGATGAAGGTGACCAGGGCCGACCAGAAGATGACGAAGATGGCCGCTCGGAACTGCTCCCACAGCTGGTGGGCCGAGCCGGTGTACACCAGGCCTCCCACACCGAAGGGTACGCACGCTGCCCTTCGCTGTCACGTAGGTCGTCGCCGTGGTGTTCACCACCTGCCCGGCGGCGTTCAGGTGTCCGCACCCGTACTCGATCATGTTCGGGTCACCGAAGATACCCAGCAACAATCCGCCGAGGAGGCCGGCGATGCCGTGGGTGTAGATGACACCCAGGGCATCGTCCACCTTGGAGAACGGACGCACCTTGGAGAGGTAGTTCCAGGCGAACCACACCACGACCGTGCACGTGGCACCCACGATGATGGCGCCCCAGCCATTGACCCAGCCGGCGCACGGCGTGATGCCGACCAGACCGCAGATCATGCCGTTCACGCCACCGAGGAAGGTGGGCTTGCGCTCCTTGGAGAGCCAGGCGTCCATGGCGATCCACGTCAGCACGCCGACCGCGGTGGCCAGGTTGGTGTTGACCACCGCACCAGCCGCACTCGCACCGGCGTAGTACGGGTCACCACCGTTGAAGCCGTTCCAACCGAGCCACAGGATGCCGGCACCGACCGCCGCCATGACCAAGTTGTTGGGCAAGGCGTGCTGTCTATCTCGTAGGAGCCGGGGCCCGAGGACCCATGCGGCGACGAAGCCGGACACACCGGCCGACATGTGGATGACGTACCCACCGGAGAAGTCGAGCGCACCTTCCTGGGCGAAGTAGCCGCCGCCCCAGAGCAAGAAGGCGTCGATCGTGTAGACGAAGGTCGACCACAGCGGGACCAGGAGGCACCAGGCGCTGAACTTGATCCGGCCCAGCACGCTTCCCATGAACAGCAGCGGCGTGATCGCGGCGAACACGAACTGGAAGTAGGCCAGTGTCGAGGTCGGGAAGTGGAAGGGCACGTCGGTATTAGCCGCCGACACCGCCTGGCCCTGTTCACCCACGCTGTTGAGAATCTGACCCGGCTTACCCCAGAGGTTCTCGAAGAAGTGCTTGAACGTTCCCGTCGGGTTCACCCCCGACGTGGGTTGCTGGGTCCACAAACCGTTGTGGACACCTCCTCCGAGGGAGGTCGAGCCGAAGCCCAGTTTGTACCCCCACAACACCCAGGCGACCAGCACAAGGGAGAAGCCGGCGAACATCATTGCCAACACGTTGACGGCCCATTTTTTGGGCACGATCGACGCGTAGAGCACCGCCAGGCCGGGAAGGCTCATCAGGCCGACAAACGTGGCAGCAGTTATCTGCCACGTATTGTCTGCTGGATTTAACCAGCTTGGATACGGCACATAGGCCGTTGCGGCACCTACGAGGTGGATCACTCAGCTCTCCTATCTGTGTGTCCCGGTGCCCCGCTCTGTGACCAGAGCGTCACAGAGCACCAGGTACGGCAAGGCCACAGCATGCGGATGGTTGTTCCGCCACGGAAAGAATGAAGGGCACGAGTTTCGTCACGGTCACGCCCGTGTTTCCAGTGCGTTAAACCATCGACATTCGGCGCGGAGAGCGGTCATTCGCAGGCGGGATCCGCTTCGGACTCCCGACGCGGCGATTCTTCGCTTCCCCATACTTTCCCAGAATTTCTGTCCGTTTGGACGTCACCCGGGGCTAAAAGGCAACGAGGCGGCATCACCGCTACCATCATCGGGTCGCATAGGCACTCGCCGCATGGCGCACGACCGACCAGGGAGACCCACAGGCCGATGACCGCTCCGGAAGCACCGGCTCCCTCTGGCGCACCCAGGTCCTCCAGCGAACCTCTCACGACGCTGCGGGGGGCGGGCGTCAACTACAACGCCCGCCGAGTCGGTCAGGTGGTGGTCGGCCTCTGTCTGGTGACGCTGGCCGTCCTCGTCATTGTGTTCACTGTCGCCGGGGTCCACAAGAACAGCCAGATCAACGAACTCCACCACGATGGTGTCCCGGTGACGGTCACCGTCACCAACTGTCTCGGCCTCATGGGAGGAAGCGGCAGCAATGCGGCCGGGTACTCGTGCACCGGCAGCTTCACCATTCACGGCACCCGCTACACCGAAGGTCTCCCCGGCACGGGGTTCCACAGAGTCGGTTCCGCGGTGGCGGCCACCGTGGTGCCAAGCGATCCGGCCCTCGTATCCCCCAACACGATCCTGCGCTCAGAGCACGCGTCGATGAGCGTGTTCTTGCTCCCCCTCATCCTGCTCGTCGTCCTCATTCTCCTGGTGGCACTCATCGCGCTCGTACGACGGCGGCGGCGGGACGCTGCAGAGCTTACGACGCCCGGGATGACCCCCTAACTCGAAGCAATTCCCTCAGGCTCAACCCCGGGGTTTGGCCTTCGAAGGCCGCTTGACCTTCTCCGTGGCAGGCGTATAGCGCTTGTTGGGCCGCGGCAGCACACCGCCAGCAGAAGGCAAGCGGCTATTCGGAGGCCCGTACGTGCTACCCGATCCGCCACCGGCCAACCGCAGCTTCTTTTGCAGCCGGTACGCCCGCACCAACAGCCAGGCTCCGGCGAGGAGGAATGGGATTCCGAAGCCCCAGAAACGGAGATTGAAAATACCCAACCCGAACATGGCGAGCACGATGCCCAGGAAGAGGCGCTTGCGGAACCACGCCATCGCCAACATAAGCACCGCCATGCCCAGCAGGACGAAGGTCAGGGTCTGATAGACACTTGTGCTCTGGCCGAGTGACTTCGCATGGCTGATCAGGTTGGCCGAGATGAGGAGCGCGATGATGGCGCCGATCGGACGCAGCGATCAGCCCGATGTTGCGTTCCTTGTCATCCGCCCGGGCGATAGCGGCTTGCAGCTCTTCGATTGACTGCTCAGGCTCCGTCGCCTTGCGCTTCGGTGACACGAGATCGTCCGGCTTGACGATTGCGGTCTGGAAGCGCATCCAGAGGCTCGGCTTTGAAGGTGGGTCGCCCTCGGAGTCGTCGAAATCGTGGTTCGGGGGCATGGTTGGAATGCTAGTTCGCGGCATTAGGCGCCGAGTATGGAGCCGAAAGATCACGTCTGGGCTACGTGGGTGTTTCCGGTGGGTTAACAGCCTGGCCAGGCGGGATCGGATATCACGAGTGACCTGAGTCGAAAATCGCCGGGCTCACCACCAAATGGCTGCGCCGTGGCACCCATCGGTCGACCAACGAACGCGAGGTATCGATCACCCCGTGGGTCGAGTGCTGGAGCGAGAACCCGAAACCATTCGTCTGGCACAAGGCGCCGACGAGATCCTAAAAACCCTCGCCCACGTGTTGTCAGCCAATGACTTCTGACTGAGGTCACTTGGGAGCGTCACTTCCACTCGCCAAACTTTTGAAACCGTGATCTCCAGGTAGGGGGTACCTCAGGATCTTGCAGTGCCGCCGGTCGGTTGGTGCTCAGCCACGCCGTGAGTTCGTCGGCGTGACTGAACACGATTTCGGCGCCGGTGTCCTGAACATAGAGTTGTATCGAATTGCCGTCCACGGCCACCGAGAATTCGATTTTGCCACCTGATCGGAAGCACCAGATAGGGGGGGCACCTGGGGTCAAACTCGTCTCTAGGTGCCATCCCGGGCGGCCGATCAGCAAATCGCTGAGTCCGTCTCTCGAAGGGCCGACACGAGGGGTCATGCTCGGCCCCGAATCTTCGTTCGCTTGTCCACTGGTGTCGGCATGGTCTTCATCAACCGATTTGTTCAGGAGATTCTGGTAAATCTCCATGGACTCATCGGGCTCACCAATCCATCGAAGCATGGCGACGAGGCTTTCGAGTGAACTCAAAGTCGCCGGGTCATCGGGGCCCAAAATTCGATTGCGCACTTCGAAGATATGTCTTCGCAGATCACGCGCTTCTGAAACCTGCTCAAGTTGGAAAAGAGTGGTGGCCAAGTGGGACATCGTTCTCATGCACTCTTCGGTCTCTCCGGCACCGTGGCTTTGATATCGATCCACCGCTTCCTGGAGTAACCGACGGGACTCTTGAAGGTTCCCAAGACTTCTCTGAATACATCCGATCCGATCCAGGGACAGCAGTGTCGACGCGTCGTCGCGCCCCAAGGCATCGATGCGAACAGACAGAACATGCTCAAAATGAGGGAGGGCCTCAGCATGTCGACCAAGTCGTTCCAGGAGGAATCCTTGAAACTCCTCGGCTTCAACGCGCGCGGATCTTGCCCACCCAACTGCAGTCGGAGAGAAGTCGCGATCTCGCTTCTGAGTTGAAGCGCTTCATCGAGTCGACCCAAGCGTTCCAATAGCTCGGCAACTTCACGTTTGGCATTCACCGTCAGAGCCGAGTCGGCACCATGGTGACGGAGTGACCAACTCAGGGTTGTTTGTGCTGACTTAAGCGCCGCCTCCGGCTCAGCATCCATCCGCTCAGCCGTACGGAGTGCCGACTGGGCGACCCGGCTACGTAGCCGCGGAATCAGACCCCGTTTGGTATCTTCGGGCAGCTGCACCCGATCAGATTAGGTCATCAAACGTCGACGACGGCCGAGCGCAGCTCGAATCTACGAACCAAGATGGACCGGGGCGCATCGTTAATTCGGCTCGGATCGTCCTTGGAAGTCCACCGCTCCAGGGTCCCGCTATTCCTCGTGGCATCCCTTGTCGCGCCGTCATCGTCGTGCGGTCCATCTGTTGATCGCCGGTCGAGACGACATGGTGGTGGTGGACACGCTCCCCGGTAGCGTGTTGGGCGTGTCTCCTGCTGGTTCGCTCGATCTCTCCAAAATATGGCTGTTCTCCACCTCCACAGCCAAGGAGCTACGTACGATCCGCCGGGCTCTCGAGGAGGTGACCGTGCCTGCGGGACGCATGCTCACCGAACAGGGCACGGTCGGGCGCGAGTTCTTCCTCATCGTCTCGGGACAGGCATCGGTGCGACGGAACAACCGCAAGGTCGCCATACTCGGGCCGGACCAGTACTTCGGCGAGCTCGCCCTGCTCGATCGCCGACCCCGGTCGGCCAGCGTGATCTCCGACACTGAGATGACGCTCCTCGTGCTCGGCCAACGCCAGTTCAACGACGTGCTTGACAGCGTGCCCGCCCTCTCTCGCAAGCTGCTGGCTGCGATGGCGACCCGCCTGCGTGAAGCCGACGAAAAGGCGTACCACTAATCGCACTCTTCTGACACGCCTGGAGTGGTGCCCAAGAAGGGCTCGCCCAGGGTCCGCGCCCGGGTCCAGGCACGCTGCCAAACTGCCTGCGTCCGCTGTTCCTCGCATGGACTAGGGAGTCAGAAATGCTCAACCCCAAGAAGCTGGCCGCTGAATTCGTGGGAACAGCGGTACTCGTGTTCATCGCCGTCGGGGTGGCGACGGAGAACTTCGGGTTCAAATTGTTCGGCGCGAGCGTGGCCGCAGGCGTCGTGACGACGGCCTTCGCCTTCGGACTGGTCCTCATGGCCCTGGCGTACGCCATTGGACCGATCTCGGGCTGCCACGTGAATCCGGCCGTCACCCTCGGGTTCGTGGCCGCCGGCCGGATGAAAGCGGCCGAGGGGGTCGCGTACTGTGGTGGCTCAGGTGGCGGGAGCGATTGCAGGGGCGGCCGTGCTGTGGCAGATCTTCTCCGATGTGCCCGGCTACAGCCGCAAGACCCAGGGGCTGGGGACCGACGGCTACGGCGCGTCCTCTCTCGTCCACCTCAACCAGACCGGAGCGTTCGTGACCGAGGTGGTCCTCACGTTCATCTTTGTCACCGTCATCCTCTTCGCCACCCACAAGGCCGCCATTCAGGGCGCGGCCGGCCTGGCCATCGGCATGTCGCTGGTCGTTGTCCACCTGATCGGCATCCCGTTGACCGGCACCTCAGTGAACCCAGCCCGGAGCCTGGGTCCCGCCCTCATAGTGGGAGGGACCTCTTTGAGCCAGGTCTGGCTCTTCATTTTGGCGCCGTTGGTCGGCGCAGTGATCGCCGCTGCCGTACACCTGCTGATTTCCGGCCGTGCGGACATCGTCACCACGGAGCCCGCTACCGTCTCATAAATGGAACTCACAGAGGCGCTCGACTTCGTTCGTGCCCACAAAAATGGGGTGCTGACCACCATCCGGGCCAATGGCCGGCCCCAGCTGTCCAACATTCTCTATGTGGCCGCGGAGGATGGGAGCTTTCGTATCTCGATCACGGAGACCCGGGCCAAGACGGTGAACATGCGCCGCGATCCCCGCGTCTCCCTCTACGTGCCTGGCGACAATTTCTGGCAATTCGTGGTGATCGAGGGAACCGCCGAACTCACCCCGGTGGCGGCCGATCCGCACGACGACACCGTCGAGCAGCTCATCGCCTACTACCGGGCCGGCAACGGCGAGCATGCGGACTGGGACGAATACCGAGCGGCCATGGTGGCCGATCAACGACTGATCTGTGCGTTGCGCCCGGAACGGGCCTACGGCCTGGTGAGGTCGTAACGCGGAGCAGGGCTCAGGGCAGGGTCTTCTGCGCCCAGGCGTGAAGGGGCTCGGCCAGCAGCGGCCATCGTGGGAAGGCCCGTATGCCCGCGGCCATCCGATCGATCCACTCCGTGTCCGGCCATGGCGGTTCGAGCAGGTCGGCATTCGGGAGGAGTGCAGCCACTTGCTCGGTGTTGCGTCGAGGGTGGTACATGTCGCTGGCGCCACCGCGAAACACCAAGGTTGGGAGCGTCAGCTTGGCGGCGGCGTCGGCGTCGGACAACCCGGGCACCACCTCCCCCTCGTGCGGATAGTACGCCAGCATCCAGCGCTCGAACGTGGCCAGAAACTCCTTCGGATTCTGGTCGAGAAACTTCTGCCGGTTGGAGGGGGTGTTGGTCAGGACCTCTTGCCACTCGGGCAGCTCCACCACCGCCTCCATACCGCCGTTCCACACGGCGCGAATCGACTCTGCGCAGTAGACGGTGCCGAGCGTCATTAGCCCGAACGGACCCCCGCTGATCCACCACAGCGCAAGGGCTGCCGCGACGTCGGGATGGCGTGCGGCCGCGATCATCGAGACGCGCGAGCCGGCAGAGCCCCCGGCGACCACCGTCGGCCCCGTATGGAGTTCCGTCAGAAGTCCCGCCAACACGTCGGCGTGCATGATCGATTCAGCCTCACCGGTGAAGCACACGTCGGAAGTACCAGTGTTGGGCCGGTCCCAAATAAGGACCCGATTGCCGAGTTCAGCCAGTGCGACGGCCAGCTGGCGGACGCCGTCGGTCTCCATGGTGTAGCGCCCGCCCGGAGTGATCACCCACGGTCGTGCCCCCTCGTCACCGATGATCTCGTAGCCGATGGACAGGCCCTCAACTGCAGCTTTCGGCATTGCACTCCCCCTCACGACCACTCTGGACCTTTTGAAGGATATACAAGCAGGCACGCACAAGTCTGCGGTCGTCGATGCCGACCTGAAGGCGTGACTGGGTGGGCTATCCGAGCGACTCCTCTACGAGCTGGGAGAGATCCATCACCCGGACGTCGTCTTCCTTCGCATTGGCTCTCACGGCGTCGTCCAACATGATCATGCAGTAGGGACAAGCGGTCGAGACGACGTCGGCGCCGGTTCCCAACGCCTCGTCCATCCGCTCCATATTGATGCGTTTTCCGATGTTCTCCTCGAGCCACATGCGGGCGCCCCCAGCCCCACAGCAAAACCCGCGTTCTTTGCATCGTCGCATCTCGATCTGCTCCACCCCGGGAATGGCACTCAGCACGGAGCGGGGCTCTTCGATAATGCGATTGTGCCGCCCCAAGTAACACGGATCGTGGTACGTCACCTTGCCCTTGTACCCCGTGCCCGGGGTCAGCTTGCCCGTACGTACCAAGTGCTCCAGCAGCTCGGCGTGGTGGATCACCTCGTAATTGCCACCGAGCGACGGGTACTCGTTCTTGATGGTGTTGAAGCAATGCGGACAGCTCGCAATGATCTTCTTGACACCCGCCTCGTTCAAAGTGGCGATGTTGGCCCGTCCCTGCTCCTGGTAGAGGTACTCATTGCCTAGGCGGCGCACCGGGTCTCCCGTGCACGATTCCTTCGGTCCGAGGATCCCGAACGTGACGCCGGCCCGGTGCAGCATGCGGGCTGTGGCCTGGACGCCCTTGCGGGCCCGCTCATCGAGCGCGCCGGCACAACCGACCCAGTAGAGGTACTCGACGTCATCGGGGATGGTCCCTGTGATCACCGGTATCTCGAAGTCGAGGCTCTGCGTCCATTCAGTGCGCTTGCCTTGGCCCAATCCCCAAGGGTCGCCCTGATTCTCCACGTTGCGGAGCATCAAGCCCGCTTCTGAAGGGAACTCGGACTCCATGAGAACCTGATAGCGGCGCATGTCCACGATGGCGTCGATGTGCTCGATATCGACCGGACATTCCTCGACACACGCCCCACACGTGGTGCAGGCCCAGAGCACGTCGGGGTCGATGACGTTGGGTACGAGAGCGGTGAACTCGCCCTCATGGGCAAGAAGGGGCGTGGCGGAGGCGAACATGTTATCCCGCAGCGCCATGATGAGCAGCTTGGGCGAGAGCGGCTTCTCGGTGTTCCAGGCGGGACAGGCTGACTGGCAACGCCCGCACTCGGTACAGGTGGCGAAGTCCAGCATCTGCTTCCAGGAGAAGTGGCCAACTTCGCCGACGCCGAACACTGTGTCCTCGGTGACGTTCTCCATGTCCATGTCGGGCGTCTTGTCCAGGGCGCCCAGCGCCCGTGGCCGGCGGGAGAAGGCCACGTTGATGGGGGCCATGAAGATGTGCAAGTGCTTGGAATATGAGACGAAGACGAGGAAGCCCGAGATCACGGCCACGTTCAAAATGAGGAACACGGTGGCGAGGTCACTGTTGATTCCCGGACCCGCCGGGTGAAGCATCTTGGCGATGGCGTGCGAGGCGAAGGCACCCCAGCCATAGGGGAACTGATGAGGGTCGGTTGTGTTCACCTGGGCTGCCCGGTAGAGCAGCAACGTGATGATGACACCGGCGATCATGGCCAACACGGCCCAGGCGGCGCCTGTGTGCGACCCGTAGAAACGTGACCGGCGCTCCTTCTTGGCTGGTGCGTTCTTTATCCGGATGATGGTGAACACCACGAGCGCCACAAGGACCATGACGGCGAAGAAGTCCTCGACGAACCCGACCCAGTCCCACTGGCCGATTCCGGGGAAGTGGAACGTCTTCTGGAATAGGGACCCGTAGGCCTCGACAATGGTGAGCAAAAGGATGGTGAAGCCCCACATGGTGAAGAAGTGGGCCACGCCCGGAATGGTCCACTTGAGGAGCTTCCGTTGCCCGGCTACTTCTGTGACCTCGGCTTCTGCTTTGGGGAGAATGCTCCCCCGGGTGCGAGAAGGGTCAGGCTTCCCCGACCGTATGAGTCTGGACAGCCAATGAAAACGTCGGCCAGCAATGCCGAACCCGACCACGGTGACGCCTAGCCCCAAAATGATCCTGACCAGCACGGATGCTCCTCGCATACTTCAGTTGTCGAACAAGCCCAGCGACGGAAGCTGCGAGCGCCGCCTGGGATTCACACGCCTGGGAGAGGATAGTGTGCGTGGCTTACGCGGGCGTAGTTCAGAGGCAGAACATCAGCTTCCCAAGCTGAGAACGCGAGTTCGATTCTCGTCGCCCGCTCCACTCGAATCGCCAGTTTCGTCCGCGGTGGGCCTATTCGGACGCAGATCACACCGGGCAGAAATTAGTAGCGTGGTTCGCCGTGGGCGCATCAGTGGAAGCCACGCTGGCGGAGAGCGACGCAATGACCGAGCAGCTACTGACGCCATCGAAGATCACTGCATGGCTCGACTGCGCTCACTATCTGACGCTACGCGGGCGTGTAGACGCCGGTCTCCTCGAGGTGGAGAGCTCGCACTTCGGCGACTTCGCGCAACTCCTCGTCGAAAAGGGAGCACAGCACGAACTCGAATGCCTCGAGAAATACCGGAGCGAAGGGCGCACCATTTACGAAGTCCCGACGCGCCAACCTGGCGAACTGTTCGCCGACTGGGTAGAGCGGGTGGGAACCCCGTGGGATGACGGATTCGATGTGATTTACCAGATGCCCTTCGTCCATGACGGCATGCGGGGGGTCGCCGACTTCCTCATCAAGGTCGATGACCCCGAGCCGGGTGTCTGTACATATGAGCCAGTCGACGCCAAACTCGCCCGTGTCGAGGCGAAACCTGGACACATCCTCCAGCTCTGTTTCTACGCCGACGCCCTCGCGGCCGCCACTGGGGCATCGCCGAAGCACCTTCACCTCTGGCTGGGTTCGGGGCACATGGAGTCGCTGGCAACCAGAAGCTTCCATCCCTATTGGAGGCGACTCCACACCCAGCTGCGAGTCCTGCTCCAAGATGGCGCTCCCCCGCAAGCGACCCGGCCAGAACCGTGTGCCCACTGCGATTTCTGCGAGTTCGCAGTCGTATGCCACAGCCAGTGGCTCGACGAGGACTCGCTCGTCTTCGTGGCCGGCGTCCGGGCCACCGAGCGCCTCCAGCTGGAGGAATCGGGGGTTGCAACACTCGCCAATCTGGCCACTCACTCCGGTCCGGTGGACTTCATCCGACCTGAGCGGCTCGAACGGCTCGTCAGCCAAGCGGCGCTGCAGATCGAGGCGAGAGACGAACCAGGCCCTACTCCGCCCTTTCAGGTGATCCCATTCGGCGAAGATCCGACCTGGGGACGCGGGCTAGAACTGCTTCCCGAACCGGACGACGGGGATGTCTTCTTGGATTTCGAGGGTGATCCGTTCTGGACAGACGGATAGCGGACTGTTCTTTCTGTTCGGGTTCATCCTCCGCGATCCAGATGCCGGGTGGATCTACGAGGCCCGCTGGGCGCATGACCGGGCCGGAGAAGAGCAAGCGACGGGCCAGCTCATCAAGCTTCTGGCCACTCGCCGGAACTCCCACCCGGACATGCACGTCTACCACTACAACCACACTGAACGTTCGGCCCTCCAACGTCTCGCCACGGAACACGGCGTGGGAGAGCAGCCATTGACCGAGATGGTTGATACCGGGATGTTCATCGACCTCTATACGGTGACCCGCAACGCAGTCCAGGTCGGGACCGAGTCCTATGGACTCAAGGACATTGAGCGCCTGACAGGCTACGAGCGCAGCCACGAGATTGACCAGGGTTCAGGGGCCGTCGTCGAGTACGAGCAGTACATGGCTGCACCCTTGATGGCTCTGCTCTCGACCGCATCGCCGCGTACAACGAAGATGACGTCCGGGCGACGCGCGCTTTGCGGGACTGGCTGGTCGCTCATCGGCCACGAGGTCTGCCGTGGCGGGCGTCGCGGCTGGACCCCGAGGAGGAACATCCCGATCTCGACGCGCGCGTCGCCGCGCTCCATTCCTTCGGACCCGACACCCCTGAACACCTTTTGGGGGATCTGCTGGGTTACTGGGTGCGCGAATTCCGCGCCTACAAGGCGCCGAAGACTGGCGAGAGTCAGCCTCGAGACCGAGGAACTGCTCGACGACCCGGACGTGATCGCAGGACTCGAGTTCCGCGGCATCGAACCGAGGTATGGCAAGAAGGGTCAGGAGCTCAAGTCTCATGGCGCACGGTTCAGGTGGCCCACGCAGACGGTCTCCGAGGACTTCGGGCAGGAGGGCGCGTCGGTTCTGTACGGGACTCCCGACGGGCCGACTGGCTACGCCACCGTTGCCGAGATCGACGAAGCAAACGGCGAGGTGCTGCTCATCTGGAATGAACGGGCGGTGGAGTTAGGCGTGTACCCGGGGGCCGTCGCCTATCACGACTGGTTCTCGCCGAAGCCGAAGCCCGCCGCCCTGGACGATATCGCAACGTGTGTGCTCGACGAGTCGGACTCGAGCACGCCCAACCCGGCGTCGATGAGCCTTCTCCGCCGGGAAAGCCCAACATTCATTCCGGGCGGCGGTCCGCCCGGAGGAACGTTCTCCGACGACCTGGACGCGATGTGCGAATGGGCAAAGCAACTTGACGGGAGCTTCGTCTCGATCCAGGGTCCCCCGGGCACAGGCAAGACATATTGGGGGGCGCACATCGTCCACAGCCTCATCTGCGCCGGTCGGCGGGTGGGCATCACGGCGATGAGCCACCACGCCATCGACAACCTGCTCGAGGAGATCCTTCGGGTGTTCGAAAAGAAGGGTGACCTCTCCAATCTCGCGACGGTTCGCCGGGTACCCGGCCCACCGCGCGTGCAGCTTGCGGGTGTCGACTATGCAACCACCAACCCCCCTTGTGCCAAGGGTGCATACAACCTCGTCGCCGGCACCACATGGTTGTTCGCCGGTGGTGACATGCGTGGAACCCCAGTCGATGTGCTGATCGTCGACGAGGCGGGACAGCTAGCCCTCGCTGATGCGCTCGCCGCTTCCACATCGGCGAAGAACATCGTCCTCCTCGGCGATCCACTCCAACTCCCGCAGGTCGCGCTGGCCGTCCACCCCGGGTCTGGTGGGTCCAGTGTGCTGGAGCACGTGCTCGGGGACGACGTGACGCTTGCCCCGGACAGAGGAGTGTTCCTCACGCAGACCAGACGCATGCATCCCGACGTGTGCACGTTCATTTCGGAGGAGATCTACGAGGGACGCCTCAAGAGCCACCCGGACTGTGCCCGACAGGACACCCAGTTCGGAACGGGGCTTCGGTGGCTCGAGGCCCAGCACGCCGGCAGGTCCACCGAGTCGATCGAGGAGGCGCAACTCGTGGCGACCGAGATCGGGCGTCTCCTCGGCACGCCGTGGGTCGACCAGCACGGGAATACGAGCCCGCTGGCAGCAGCGGATTTCATGGTCGTGGCGCCCTACAACGACCAGGTAGCGCTCCTACGCGAGACACTCGATGCAGATGTCCGGACCCGAGGGACCGCCGTGGGGACCGTCGACAAGTTCCAAGGCCGCGAGGCAGCAGTCGTGTTCTTCACGATGACGACCTCGTCGCCCGACGACATGCCTCGGGGCGCAGAATTCCTCTTCTCACGGAACCGCTTGAACGTGGCCATCAGCCGTGCCCGTTGTCTCGCCTATCTGGTCTGTACAGAGGACCTGTTGAACAGCAGGGCACGGTCGGTCGAGGAAATGCGACTGATCTCCACGCTGTGCTCGTTCATCGAGTACTGCTGAGTCCGAGACGACTCGGACCTCGGCACCCGCTCCCTCACGGAGTTCCAGGTGGCAACATCCCCTGCTCCTGCAGTTCGGCAAACCAGTACCGGAACATATCCGTAGTGTCGATGCAATCGTGGAATCCGGCCTGTCGTATTTTGATCGTGCTGAGGAGGGCTGGCAAAGGGCGAGCTCCCAAAGTGCCGAAGAGAATGTCGGCGTAGCTCCACGAATTGCCAACGAACGTGGCCATGTCCCGCGGAGCATTGAGCGCGTTGCCATCGACGATTTCGGCCCACTCCGCTGCCCTAGGCGGCATCGCCTCTGCAAGTCGCATCGAGTGCGGCTCGCCGACTTCCATCCCAAAGGCGGCAGCGATTTGCGGCCACACTCCGGACCAAGTGAAGACATCGCCATTGGTGACGTTGAAGATCTCGTTGCGTGCCTCACGGTTTTCGCCGGCCCACCCGATCGTCCGAGCCAACAAGCGAGCGTCCACCGCCTCCTGTACGGCTGGCGGACCCCCTGGGAAACAGAGCGGACGGCCCCGAGCCTTCTCCAGCGATGCATACACCCCGAGAGCCGGCAGGAGATTCATCGGGCTTCCAATTGAGTCTCCGTACACAACCTGTGGGCGCAAGATCGTCCATGACCAACGTGCTCCCTCGGACAGATTCCTGAGTGCATCCTCTTGTAAGAAGTAGAAGTTCTCGTGCTCGTCTCGTGGACCACTCTCCTTGGCCGGCAACGGTGACTTGCCCACGTGCAGCCCATAAGCCTTAGCTCCCTGCAGGAGGCTCACATGGACCAGGCTGGAACCGTGCGCTCCGAGCAGAGGCTCGATCGCGTTCTCGAAAAGGCGCAGGTTGTACCTCATCAATTCGGGATCCCGCCATCCACCTACCAGGTCGCTCGACTCCTGCAAGGCGGCGTACACAACGTGCGTGGTATCTCGAAACGTCGCGCCCGCCAAGACGGCATCGCATTGCGCCCGATCAGAAAGGTCCAGCTTCACGTGGCGTATCCCGGCGATCCCCGGGTCCCGGCGTGACACGCCGACAACCGGGACACCCTCAATATCGTGGAAATTCCTCGAGGCAGATAGTCCGACCACACCGGTCGCCCCGAAGACAACGACCTTCTTCACCGCATCACCCAGTGATCCAGTCGATTCGTCTGGCAACAGCGAGGTCGTCTGGTTGAGAGTCCCTCTCACACTGGGGCAGATCTGGAGGAAAACTCCGGGTCGGGCAAACCCCTGGCTTGGTTCCACCGCTGGTAGCGGTGAGCGTGTGCTGTGGTCGTGCAACAGCGGGCCATGCCCAGTTTTCCGCACAAGTGCGCATCAATAGCGGACAATAGGACATATCTAGGCGTAGCGGCGGATAGTCAAAATGGGCATGGACCTGGACTTTCACCCAAGTCGCCTGGCATCGGCGTTGCCTCCGGACCATTGCCCTCGCCACGAAGGCGAGCGAACATATGTTCGATTACGCTGGTGCAGGTGATACCGCCAGGGAGTGGGGCGACGATCCTTCATGCGGACCTGGACGCCTTTTACGCGTCTGTCGAGCAGCTATTGAATCCGTCGCTGCGAAACCGTCCCATCGCTGTGGGCGGTGGGGTCGTACTGGCGGCGTCCTATGAGGCCAGGAGCTTCGGAGTCCGGGCGGGCATGTCGGGTTGGCGGGCTCGTCAGCTCTGCGGCGATCTCCTCTTCGTTGGCGGTCACTTTCGCCGATACCAGGAACTTGGCGATGAGGTCGTGTCGGTGTTTCATGACTTCACGCCTCTGGTTGAGCGGGTCTCAATAGATGAAGCCTTCCTCGACGTCGCCGGCGCTATCCACGTATTCGGACCGCCGGAACAGATCGCGGCCTCTCTGCGCCAAAGAGTTCGCGATGAGATCGGGCTGCCCTTGTCGGTTGGCGTGGCCCGTACCAAACACCTCGCCAAGGTCGCGTCACAAGTCGCCAAGCCGGACGGCATGGTGATCGTCAACCCAGCCAATGAGCGTGACTTTCTCGATCCACTTCCCATTGGATTGATATGGGGTGTCGGACCGACGACCGAACGGCGTCTCCATGAGGCCGGGATTCATACCATTGGCCAGTTGGCCGAAACTGGTAGTCCGATCCTGAGCAGACTGCTAGGTGACAAGGCTGGTGCCAAGCTGGCGGCCCTCTCCGTCAACAGCGATCCCCGCCCCGTTGCGACGTCGGCCCGGTCCAAATCCATGGGGGCCCAAGCGGCCCTCGGGCGGCGGCAGGCCACGCCGGATCTCATTCGCGAGACACTCGGCTATCTGGTTGATCGAGTAGCGGGCCGCCTCCGAAAGGCGAACGTAGCGGGTCGGACAGTAACGGTGCGGGTCCGTTTCACCCAACTTCGCTCAGTGACACGGTCGGCCACGCTGCCCGTTGCCACTTCGACCACCCTGACGCTCACCGAAGTGGCGGATCAACTCGCCCATTCCGCTTTGGCCGACAACCAGGAGGAACGGGAAATCACCCTTCTCGCGGTGACTGTCTCTCACCTGCGCCCGGAGCATTCATTGCAGCTCGAGCTACCTCTCGATCAGCGGGGCACGGGGGGCCGACCCGAGTCCGTGATCGAAGCTGGCAGGTGGGGAGTAGACCGATCGATTGACGCAATCAGAGAGAAGTACGGTCGGACGGCTGTCGGCTATGCCGCAGTCGCTTTTTCCGAAGCGGACCGGGTTCCCGAAGAGTTTCGTGAATTGGCCGAGCGAAAAGATGTAGTCGGCACGCAGCATGGAGGCAGTCGGCATCAAGGCCAGCGCGATCAGAGCTGAACTCAAGAATCTGACGAGCTGAGTACCTCGTCGCATGAGCCGAGTCGCTCGCTCCACTTCCATTGAGAAACGCCAGATCAAGGGCAGAATGTGACGAACGAAAACAAGCTCGCTTCAGCAAAGACGCTGGTCGGTGGTGCTACTCTTCCGAGCATCGGTCGTCGGCCGAGTCGCTCCGTCGCCCGAACTGAGGGAGAGTGGATCCTATGAGCGTGCAGCAGCCCGTCGTCGACGAGCAAGCCATCGAGCGGTTCCAGATCGACGGGGCAGTCGCCCTTCGAGGCCTGCTCGATCCCACCTGGATCGAGACCCTGCGGAACGCTGCGGAGGAATTGCTGGACGGCAGCTACGACCCCGCACTCCGTATGGGGAGCGGGGCGAGCCCGATCCTGCAGTCGAGCGGGAAGTGGCAGGAGTCCGAGACCTTCCGGCGTTTCCTCCTCGACTCCCCGATCGCCGCCACCTCGGCCGCCCTGATGCAATCGCGGACAGCCCGGCTCTACGAAGATCTCTTCCAGCTACGCCCGCCGGGCCTCGGTGACCCGAGCTGGCACCGCGACATGCCCTACTGGCCGGTATCGGGACGACAGGCCACCAATGTCTGGTTCACCCTGGAGCCGGTGACGCCCTACAAGGGCTCCATCCACGTGGTCGCCGGGTCGCACCTTGACCCCCGCGAGAGCCTCCGTTCGATCACCGAGGCCAATGCGTCCCATCAGGTGCTCGCTTTCGGCTGCGAGCCGGGTGACGTCATCATCTTCCACCCCTGGGCCCTCCATACCGGGTACGGGTCCTGGCCCGAGCAACCTCGGCGGACGTTCACCATTCGATTCCTGGGCGACGACATCAGGTGGCGGCCGACACGCGAGTACTACCACGACTGGATGTACGAGACGGGGCCGGTCGAGGGCGATCCCCTAGATCATCCCCGCTTTCCGGTGATGTCGCCTGTGGACGTAAACGACCCACCAGGCTCGACGCCACATCTCGCTCGTCAGTCGTAACCGATCGCGCAGGTACGTACCCCGAAGCCCTCTAGCCCGGTCCGCACACTCGGCCATCGCGTCACGAGCGTCCATCGCGCAACTCCGCGACGCCAGCGTGCGGCATTGTGCGCTATCTCGTCACACGCGGACCGATCGGTTCGAATCCCCACAGACCTCCCCCGGGAGCCAGGGAATCGCTGATTACTCGGGTGTCCCGGGTGGCGGCCAGGGTGGCGAACACGGAGTCGGGCGACACGTCGGTCCGGTAAATCGTCAGATACTCATACGGTGGTGCTGGCATATTGTCGGTCGGAGCGACTCTGTACCTCTGCGCCGCGCCAATTCCGGAGACAGCGACGAGATCCTTGACGTGGACTTCGTCATACCACTTATTGAATTCGGAATCTCGGCCGGCTACCGCGTTAGTGAGCGCAAGGATGATTCCACTACCGGGCACTTCCACCATTGTTCGTTACCTTCCTGATCTGTGGTTCAGAGCATGGCGAGCCTACTCAACGTTGGTGTGCAGGTTCAGAGTCCCACCACCTTGGAGAGCACCTCCCCGAGCAGGGCCACTCGACCCTCGATGTGGCCGTTGGCCGGCGCATTCACGGTAAAGCCGTCGACTCCCTCGATGAGGCGTGCCGCGAAGATTTCGCCCACCTCGTCCGGGTCACCCAGGACGACCATCGACCGGATGGCTGCGGCATCTTCGGAGCTCATGGAGGACAAGTCGAGGCCACGTGCTTTGAGAAACGCATCCGCCTCGACTTCGGCTTGCTCATGAGTCGGCGCCACGCACGCGTTGGCTTGCACGCTGACCGTGATCTCGCTGCGGTCGCGTCCCAAAGCTTCACAGTGTCTGGCCAAGGCATCGAGCTTTCGCGGTACCTCGCTCGGTTGACAGATGATGTTCGACTCGTCGGCGTATTGAGCCGCCATGCGAAGGGTTTTCTTCTCGCCGCCGCCGCCGATCATCAGGGGGACTTTAGACAGTGGTGCCGGTGAGTTGACGGCATCGACCACGGTGTACCAACGACCGCGCAGTGTTGGTCGGTCGCCGGCCAGCATGCCCCTGATGATCTGCAGCGATTCCTCCAACCGCTCGAAGCGGTCCGTGAATGTCCCGAATTCGAAGCCGAGGCTCTCGTGTTCGAGCTGGAACCAGCCGGCGCCGATGCCGAGCTGCCCGCGGCCGCCCGATACGTGATCGAGCGTGGTGACTTCTTTCACCAGCAACGCCGGGTTCCGGTAGGTATTGCCGGTAACAAGTGCCGACAGTCGAACCCGTTGTGTGTGCTGGGCAAGTGCCGCAAGGAGGGTGTAGCACTCGAGCATCTCGTTCTCGGGTGGTCCCAAATGGGTCAACTGGTAAAAGTGGTCCATCACCAGGACAGTGTCGAAGCCTGACGCCTCGGCCTCCTGCGCCTGACGCACGACCGTGGGAAAGAGGCTGGCCGGAGCTATGCCCGGGTAGGTGAAGTTGGGGATCTGGTAGCCGAGTCGAGTCATTTCGCCACCATATGGGGAAGGACGGACGAATACCCACTCGACGGTGCCCGGATGCGCCCTCTGTAATAACTCGGCGGCGAGATGGCCAGGCTGCTTGCCGTACCGGGAGATGCCTAAGCCTGATGTGCGCGCACGCGCCTGATCACGAGGAGTGCATGTTCGGAACCAAGAAGATCCACAGCCCGACAAGGAACGCCGAGGAGGTACAAATCAGGACAAGCAGGGGTCGTATGGTGCGAAACAGGAGCAGAGCGCAAGCCACGACAAAGAGAGCAAGAAAAGGGAGTGTGGGATAGGTGTAACGAGCGACCATCGAACCGGTCATCCATTGTTGTCCGATGTCGATGTACCAGCAAAGGACAAGGTTGCACACCCAGGGGGCACCGAGGACCCAGTATCCAGTGGTGATCAGGCGGCGGCCGAGAGCGATGGCCAACACCACCGCCCCGGGAATCAGGAGGATTTGGAAGAGAGTCGCCAGGTAGGCCAAGGCACTGTGGCCGTCCAGGCGAAACTGCCACTCTTGGGGCATCAACGGTTGAAACAGGCTCTGCACGGTGAGATTCGGAACCTGAACGAGCGTATCGACGACATGATGCGGGTTGACCGTGCCCAGTTGCTCTCGCTTTGCGAGAGCGGAAGCGGTCAGCGCGTGATACTTGGTTTCGTTGAAAATCAGCCAAGGAAGGACGACCACGCTCGCGAGGACGAATCCTGCGACTGCGCTGGACAGATCCCGTAGTCGGTGATTCCGCCAAAGCACCGCGAGTGCCACGAGGGCGAACACGGGGATGAATTCCGCCAGGTACAGGTCCGTCAGAACTCCGCACCCGACGAGCACTCCGCAGATGAGCAGGCGTGCTGAGGATCGCCGTTCCCACGTGATCCAGAGCTCGGTAATGATCAGGATGGCCAGCGGAATGGCCAGATTCACATCTGAGATCGTCACCATGCGGACGATGATTCCCGGCATGAGGAAGATCAGGAGCCCACCGGAGAGGCCCAGCAACCAGCGCCGTTTGAGCACTTGGCGGCTGAGACGGGCAAAGAGCGCTATGGAACAGACAAGGAGGAATAGGCCGAAGAACCGCAACGCAATAGCCTTGGTGTGATAGTTGCCACTCACGAAGAACACCGGGGTAGCCAGGTAGTAGTAGAGCGGGGGCTGAAAGGCTTCGTACGAGAGACCGCCGAGACCATCGGTACGGGGGTTGATCGTCGTGTGTCTCGGATACACGCCCTGACCGATTGCGAGTTCCTGCTCGCTCGCTAATGCCTTGCCGAGGACTGGATACGAACCACCGTGCTCGGCGATGTAGACAATGTTGTCAAAGTGAGCGCCCTCGTCGACCACAGACCAGAGGGGATAGCGGAAGATCGTGATGACCGCGAACACGATCACCCCGACAATTTGCAGAACGATGACGGTCAAGGTGAGGAGGGTGGTGGTGCGTGGCACGACGCGCGGACGCTGAGGGGGTGGCGCCGCATGTCTTCCCACGCTCGGCCGGATGGCTTCTTGTCCTAGCGAAGGGTCGATGACCACTTCGCCGGAACTCGCGACCACGTCGGCCAGCTTGCCACGCCCCAGCCGTCACGGCGGTCAGAAAGTAGGCGGCGCGTGCCCCACAACATTGTTCAGCCCGCCAATGGCCGCTTCGGTCAAAGTGGACGGCCCATGAGGATGGCGTCCCAGATCTCGCCGTTGGACCGTCGATAGTGGCGCCGTTTGCGGCCTTCCTCCACAAACCCCATCTTGCGGTAGAGGGCCAGCCCGGCTTCGTTGTGGGGCCACACCTCCAATGCCGCTTTGTGGGCGCCGGCGCGTGCGGCCCATTCCAAGCCGGTTTCGAGGAGTGCGGTACCCAGCCCTTTGGCGCGCCATCCTTGAGCCAGAAGCATCCCGATGTCCGCCACTCCATAGCTCGCCAAGCCCACCGAGATGTCCCCGACGACATGGGTGGCGCCGACATCACCGGCGTCGGCCACGAAGAGCGCCCCGCCTCGGCCTTCCACCAGGGCCGCCATGGCGGCACGACGGAGGTCTCGGTCAAAAGGAATCTGCGTGCCCAGCCATTGCCCCTCCGCTGCGACCGCCCACAGGAGGTCGATCACTCTGTCCAAATCGTCAGAGATGGCGGGGCGGATGACGGCCGGGAGGGAGGGTTTTGCAGACATCTCGCCATTGTGGCGTAGCCACCCGCAGGGATCCTGGCCCGCCGACTCGTCCCTCCGAACCCTCAGACAAGATGATGGGCGGTAGTCCTCGTTGCTTTCGGCGGGGACGCGCGTTATGTTTCAGCACAAGGCCGCATTGCTTCATTTGCGCGGCGTTCTCGTTACAAGGGGGGCAGGCCATGCGAAGAATGGTGAGCGTTGTCGTGGCAACGCTGTCGATTGTCGGAATGCTCGTCGCCGTGTCAGACGTGGGCGCCTCAGCCGCGGGCAGTAAGGCGCCGATCGTCATCGGGATGATCACGGACGAAACAGGTGGCGGTGCCTCCGCCTATGGCACCTCGATCCCTGGAGCTGAGGCCCGCATCGACGCCCAGAACGCGGCGGGAGGGGTGAACGGGCACAAGCTGAAGCTCGTGATCGAGGACGACCAGTCGACCGCGGCCGGCAACCTCACCGCTTCCCAGATTCTGGTGAGTGACGGCGTTTTCGGCATCATCGAGAACTCGGGGTTCACCTTCGGCGGAGCCAGCTACTTGAACAAAGAAAAGGTGCCCGTTGTTGGCAACGGCGAAGATGGGCCTGAGTGGGGCCAAAAGCCCAACAGCAACATGTTCACCATGTTGGGAACGACGCTTACGCCGTACAACGGCAAGTACTACACCTACGGGAGCAATGAGTTAAAGGAACTCGGCGTGACCAAGTTGGCACAGATCGTCGTCAATCTTCCTTCCGCTACCAACGCGGCGACGAACCTGTTCACCGAGGCAAAGAAGGAAGGCGTCAGCAAGTGCCTCGAGACCATCGTCCCGTACGGTGATGTGTCCTTCACCACGTTTGCCCTACAGATGAAGAGGGCGGGGTGCAACGGACTAGAAGTGCTGAGTATCACGCAGACTTGCATCGCGGCGCAGACCGCGGTGAAGCAAGCCGGACTTAAGGTCGCTGATATCTGTGCCGATGGGTACTCTCAAGATATTCTCGATGAGCCATCCGCGTTGGCAGCCATGCAGGGTGTGTACACCGCAGCGGCCATCAATGTCCTGGGGAACGACATCAGCGCTCCGGTCAAGCTCTACCTCAGTAGGTTGAACAAGTACACGACGTGGGCCGGAGGCATTCCAACTCTCGACCAGGACTACGCCTACGAGTCCGCCGACTTCTTCATCCAAGCGCTGGAGCATGCGGGGTCGAATCCCACACCTGCGTCCTTTATCTCCTACGGACGTACCGTATCCGGTTACACGGCCGGGGGACTCATCCAGGCGCCGGGGCTGAATTTCACTCACTTTGGAACGGTTGCATCGTTGCCCAAAAAGTCGTGTTCGTTGCTCTACCAAATTAAGGGGAAGTCCTACATCCCCGCCCTTCATGGCAAGGCAATTTGTGGCGACCTAACTGTCGTACCTCCGAGTTCATAACGCGCCTGCTCCAGCTCCTCCACTCCCGAGCGGCTGCGAGTGATCATCAACGAGCCATAGGGAATCCCGGGACTGGCCAAGCTGCTGGATGATTGCGAAAAAGCGCTCGCTGTGACGGACCACGAGGACTTGCGGCGTCGGGCCGAAGCTGTCCTGGACGACAACCATCGGGATGGCTACACCGTTCCCGCCCAGGGGCTCTATCCATTCCAATGGTGTTGGGATTCGGGTCCGATCGCGTTGGGGTGGGCCGCTCTCGGCCGTTGGGACACGGCGTGGACAGAACTCGAGCGGCTGTTCTCGGCCCAATGGACCTCCGGCATGGTGCCCCACATCGTGTTCTGGGAGAAGGACGACGGCTACTTTCCCGGACCCGAGGTATGGGCCACGGGGCACACCCCACCCACGACCGGCCTGACCCAGCCCCCGCTCCCGGTGAGCGCCGCAACTCGGCTGTTCCGCAGCGATCCTGATCGCGGGCGGGCCTTGTCGTCGTTCCGTTCGTTGTGGCCGCGCCTCGTCGCTTGGCTGTCGTGGATCGAGCGGGCGAGACAGGGGCCGCACGGCGCGTGCGTGATCGTGCATCCGTGGGAGTCAGGGATGGACAACTCTCCATCGTGGGACCATCCGTTGGCCGCGGTCCCCGAAGTGAGCAACGAGCACATCGAGCGGCGAGACGTGGCCACGGTCGCCGCCACTCAGCGTCCCTCCTCGCGCGAATACCGGCAGTATCTCGGAATCGTTGCCGCGCTGAAGACCGCAGGGTGGGACACCGAACGGCAACCCGCCGACAGCCCCTTTTCGGTCGAAGACCCGGGATTCACCGCCATCACCGCGCGTGCGGCAGCCGACCTGGCCTCGGCCGCCATTGCCGCGGGAATCGATGGTACGCAAGCGGCGCGAATGGCCGAGTCGACGCGCGCGGGTCTCGATGCTCTGTGGGACGACGAACTGGGTTGGTACCGCCCGTACGATGTTCTGGCGCGACGCCCGGTGGGACCCGCCACCTCAACGGGCCTTGTCGCGCTCTGGGCGGGCGTGGCCGATTCGCGCGTGCAGCGAATGATTGCGCGCGTCGACTCGTGGCGCACCTCGTTGCTCTGCTCGATTCCCACGTCCCAACCCGACGACCCATCATTCGACCCGGTCCGCTACTGGCGAGGCCCGGTCTGGGTGCTCACCAACTGGCTGGTGGCCGAAGGGCTCACGCTGAGTGGTCTCACTGACCGGGCCGGCGCACTCCGCCGCGACACCCTGAGACTTGTCGAGGGAAGCTTTGCGGAGTACTACGACCCACGCGACTCCACTGGCATCGGTGGGCAACGGTTCTCGTGGAGTGCCGCGCTCACGCTGGCCTGGCTCACGGATCCGTGACCCGGAGGGACCAGCTCTCCTGGCTCAGACGTTGCGAAGATACGGAATGGTGTGATACCCACCGAGCTCGACCAGCCGCTCATTGATCGCCAAGGCGATGATGTCGTGATCATATTGACCCGGAATCTGGAGGCCATGGAGAAAAGCCTCCAATTCGAATCCGGCGCACATCCCACCCAACTCGAAGTAACGAAGCCACAGTTCGCCATGGGAGAGGCCAGCCTCGCGACAATACGCGTCGAGAACGTCGAGCGGCCGCTCCCTCATTGAGGGTCAGGACCTGAACCAATCTCGGGTCGCAACGCAGAGTGGATCATCGTCGTGGCTCGTTGCAAGAGCGGCACGCCATCGGCGAGCGACATGTGCAGCAGACTGTTGAACGCTCCCTCTGCATCGACGCCTTCGCGCTCCATAATGATTCCCTTGGCCAGGGAGATGATCTCACGGCTCCGAAGCGCCTCTTGAAATCGGATGGCCATTTGTGTATCGCTGACGCCAGCCCGAGCGTCGCTCAAGATCACCGACGCCTTCTCCGCGAACACGGCAGCAGCCTTCTGATCTCCAACCTCGAATGTTTCCGCCGTGCGCGAGTAAATGTTGAGCGCGCCCACCGGCTTATCCATCGCTTTGAGTGGAGAGGACAGGATCGCCTTGATCCCGAGCGAGCGAGCACGAGGAGTAAACGAAGGCCAACGCACCTCGGTGTCCAGAGACTCTGCGTGAAACCAATGACCCTCAATGGACGCGTCGACGCACGGTCCCTCGCCCGTTGCGTACTGATTGGCGTCCATCGCCATAATGGTCTGATCGCTTGCCGCCACGGTGGACAATGCGCCATGACGCATGAGCGACACGCTCACCCCGTCGGCTGCTCCGATACTGGTCTGGGCCAGGTCGACAATGAGACGCAGAGCGCCGTCGACAACGTCGGGATCCGTCGGCATGCCGGTGAGCCGCCGCAGGTCCTTGCTGGAGAGACTCGACGCGAACCGCTGTGTCGGCACATTGAACGCAGCCATCTGCTCGGGCCCGAGGTGCCCGTGCTCGGGTGAGGACTCGTCGAGCCGGGCGCTCTCCGCCAGCTCCATGATGCCAAGCAAGCGCTTGACCAGCGCCGACGGGGACTGGACCTTCAACATGACACCCAAAGAGGCCAGTCGATTCTCGGCGTTGGTGACTGCTATCAGGCCCGCCGGTCCCATGAAGTCGAGCTTGGCCAGATCGAGGATCATCGAAGTGGGATGACGGTCGATCGCGGCGTCGAGTTCGGCACCGAGGGCCAAGGCGGCGGCGTTTTCGACGCTGCCGCTCAAAACTACGGTGGCTTCGCTCCCGTCGAAATGGGTGACCACTTCGAATCGTGGCGCTTCATTGGCTATTGACATAACAAGCGCACTACGTGGACCTCGAACTCAAAGGCCAGCCTGCGCCGCTCACCACAACAACCAGCCAATCCTCGGAGGAAGTCGCCGGCCGAGGACGGAGAATGCCCAGGACGCAACGCCAAACCTTGAAAGGAGAAGAGCCGGGCGCAGGGCGCCCGTTGAATTGCGGTGGGCGGCGTCGGCCGTCCTCACGGAACCCTCGCTGTTGAAGGTAAGCAACTGGGAGTGTACTACCGATTTGTCCGGGTGAGCCATCCCTTCGCATGGCGCACCGCAGCGGCAGACCTGCGTGCAGCTGTCAGCCGATTGGGTGATTCTCCGTGAGGAAGGCAGCGAACAGCGGCACCGTGAAGTCAACCTGTCCACGGCGTGGACTCCAGATGAGGCCCTTTTGAATGAGCGCTTCGCGGTGCATGGATGCTCGCCGCTGGTCGCTCACGCCAAACGCATGTGCCACCTCCCCCACCGGGTAGGGGCCGTCACCAAGCGAGGCCATGGCGGAGAGATAACGCTGCTCCGTGTCGGTGGCCATCTCGAAACGGGTGCCGAAGAAGTTGCGAGCCAAACTGTCGTTGACGATCTCGCGTGCTCCATCGAGATCCTCAATAGTGATGGGCGTGGTGTCGGCGAAGTTCCACAGCTCGCGCCCGTATTCTTGAATGAAGTACGGGAATCCGGCGGCTTCCTGCACTATCTGACGAGCCGCCTCTTCGTCATACGAGGCGCCGGCGGCAGCAGCCGGTCCGATCAGAGCCGACCGGGCCGCCGGCTCGGGGAGACGTCCCAGCTCTTCGTAGGAAAAGAGGCGATCGGCATAAGGCTTGGCCGACAAGAGCCGGACGCGGAGGTCCGGTAGTCCTGCACCCACCATGGCGACAGGGAGGGCGGCGCGGCTGATGGCCTGGAACCCCATGCAGATGGCGGCGAGAGACCCGGCATCGAGGTTCTGCATCTCATCGATCAGGAAAAGAGCGCCCATCTGGTTGGCCTGGGCCACCTCACCGATCTCCCGGAAGAGGTCGGCCAGATCCCGTTCGGGATCACCCGAATCAGCCACTCCCGACGACGTGTCCATGTCGAGCTTGATCTCCACCCCTCCCGGGATGGCGATGCTGAATGCCTTGACCACCGAAAGGGCGCGCTCAATGCGTTGCTTGGCCCGGTGTCGCCGGCTCATGTTCATCAAGAGGCGGTTGGCCATGCCGGCGAACGTGGTGCGGAAGTCCGCGTTCGAGCCGACTTCTTGCACATCTGTCGTGGCCCATCCCGCTTCGCTGGCCAAGACGTCGAACTCCATGAGCAGAACCGTCTTTCCCACCCCGCGCAAGCCGGTGTAGATGAGGCTTCGCTCGTACGATCCGGCATCGAGGCGCTCAACCAGCGATTGAAAATTCTCCAAATCCTGGTCACGCCCAGCCAGGGTGCGGGGTTTCCTTCCGGCGCCCGGCGTATACGGGTTCTCGCGCTTGTTCATTCCTCTGCTCCCCGATCGGTTCGCTCAGTATTCTAAAAGATTGTTTAGAATATCTTAGAGAGCATCCGTACCGGAGGACAGTGTTTTCTAATTTTTTGCTTAGAGAGGGCGAGAAAGGGCCCTTTGTGAGACAGCGTCAGCTGGCGGCGCCACCAGAAACGTTGCGCGATCCCTACTCGCTCAGCGGTTCGTCCAGTTGACGACGACGCTCGCGTAATCGCGTCGCGGTTCCCGCCCGCTCATCACGAAAGGCCTGGATGCGTCCCAGAATCTCGTCCAGTCTGGCCAATAACTGGTCGTTGGCCACGATGCCCTCGTCGAGAAGTTCACGATGACGCTCAGGGGAGAGGTCACCCGCATTGAGCTCTGAGCGCACCCGATCCAGCACGTCGACATCTTCGGTGCCCAGGACCGTCCTGACTTCGGCCAGGGTGAAGCCCAGTAGCTCCTGGAGATTGCGGATCCGGGTCACCCTCGCCACATCGGCAGGGGAATAGAGCCGCTCCCCGCTCGTGCGATAGCTACTGGGCTGCAGAAGCTCGAGCTCTTCCCAGTAACGCAAGGTCCGCGTGGTGACCCCGGTCAGCTTCGCCACCTCGCCGATTCGCCACAGGACCGGCTTCGCTTCTGCTGTCATCGCCTTGGCTGTCATCAGCGCATCGCCTCCGGTCGATCCTACCGCCGGCCTTCTCCGATCTCGGATCACCACTATCGGATGAGAAGAGGTGGCTGCCAATTATGCCGTTTGTGCCGACGCCGGCACGGCGGGGGCATTGCCCCTCGTTGACGGCTTGAGCACCCGGTCAAAGGGTAGACAGGGGAGATGAAACTGTTGCCCGGCTACTCCACGACGAAGGTCGTCCCATGATCGGGTTGGTACTCGGTGCCGGCGGGGTCGTCGGGCAGGCGTATCAGGCTGGCGTGTTGGCGGCGCTCGAGCGCGAAGCACACTGGGATGCCGGCGAGGCCGACATCATTGTCGGCACCTCGGCCGGTTCGGTCACTGGGGCCGCGCTCCGGGTCGGCGTCCCCGCGACCGATCTCGCCGCCTCGGCCTACGGCAAACCGATGTCACCGCAGGGAGGGGCACTCCTCAAGCGGATTCTTCCCGACGAGAACCCACTCCCGGTGCCCTCTGTCCTATCGCTTTTGCGACCGTGGAACACCCCTTCCCCCGACCTGATCAGGCGCACCGTCCGCCGGCCGCTGGCTTTCCGGCCCGACGTCGCCGCCATGACGTTGCTGCCCCGGGGCCGCATCAACATCAGCGAAAGAGCGAAAGCGCTGAACGAGTTGATCGGTGACGACTGGCCGGACGGGCTATGGATCTGTGCGGCGCGGCGCTCCGACGGAGGGCGTGTCGTCTTTGGTCGCCAGGGTTCACCCACCGCCTCCCTGGCCTCGGCCGTGTTGGCGTCCTGTGCCATCCCGGGGTACTTCGCACCGATCACCATCGGCGGCGTGGAGTACTTCGACGGGGGTGTGCACTCGAGCACCAACACCGACGTGCTCAGGACGCAGGAGCTCGACACGGTGGTCGTCATCTCGTCCATGTCAGCGACCCACGGGCGCGCCATCGGGGCCGACTGGCTCCTGCGGTGGTCCGTGCACCGCCGGCTCGAACGCGAGATCACCCGACTCGAAGCCCACGGCACGTCGGTGCTACGGCTCGAACCAGGTCCCGAGGCACGCCACGCCATGGGCCTGTGGGCCATGGCGGAGAATCGCGCCCCGCGGGTGATCGACGTCGCCTACGAAGAGACCCGGCAAAGAATCCTCTCCAACCCCTCCCTCTCCGGCCTGGGCTCCGTGAGGTCCGCTGCGGGCGTGGCTTCATTCTCTTCGTGAGGGGAGAAGGTCGTGAGCACTGATCGGCTGAGTCCGCTCGACGCCTCGTTCCTCCATATTGAGGACGGCGTCAGCCACATGCACATCGCCTCGGTCGCGATCTTCGAGGGACCCCAACCGCCCTTCACCGACATCGTTTCCATGGTGGAGGCCAAACTCGCCCTCGTCCCGCGCTACCGCCAGGTAGTGAAGTTCGTCCCATTTGAGTTGGGACGACCGGTCTGGGTGGACGATCCGCATTTCAATATTGAGTACCACCTTCGGCACACTGCGCTGCCGCATCCGGGCAGCGACGACGAATTGCGCAAGCTGGTGGGGCGCGTCATGTCCCAGCAGCTCGATCGGACCAAGTCGCTCTGGGAGATTTGGGTAGTCGAGGGCCTGGAGGGCGGGCACTGGGCCATGCTGGCCAAGACACATCACGCCATGGTCGACGGCGTGTCGGGAACGGACCTGTTGGCCGTGATCATGGATCTCTCCCCGGACGCGCCCGGACGAGAGCTGACGCCGTGGTCACCCCGACGCGCCCCTAGCGGGACCCATCTGGCACTCTCCTCCATCACCAACATCGTGCGGTCGCCCTATGAGCAACTCCGCGCCGTCGAAGCATCGACCCGAGGCGTGCGCCAGCTGCTCTCCCACGCCAGGGAGGTCGGACAGGGCGTGGTCGCCATGGCCGGACTGGTCCGTCAACCTCCGGTGTCGAGCCTGAACGGGCCCATCGGACCCCACCGTCGTTACGCCTGGGCCTCGACCACGGTCGAGGACATCAAGCTCGTCAGACGGAGCCTGGGGGGCACCTTCAACGATGTCGTGCTGGCTTCGATCACCAATGGGTTCCGCCAGCTCTTGCACTCTCGGGGCGAGACCGTCGACCGCGTCGTGCGCACCTTGGTCCCGGTTTCTATTCGCCCGCGCGATGCCAGCGGCAAGGCGGTGGGCGACGGGACCTTGGAGAACAGGGTGTCGGCAATGTTCGCCGCGTTGCCCGTCCATCTCGAGGACCCGGTCGAGCGACTGCACGCCATTACCCAGCAGATGAAGGATCTCAAGGACTCCAAACAGGCCGTGGCCGGGGAGGCGCTCACATCCATGTCGGGCTTCGCTCCACCGATGCTGCTCGCACTCGGCATGCGGCTGGCGACCCGGGCCGCACAGCGCAATGTCAACACGGTGACGACGAATGTGCCCGGCCCGCAGTTTCCGCTTTACGCGGTGGGACGCAAGATGATCCGCGCCTTTCCCTATGTACCACTGGGTGGGCAGATCCGGATTTCCATCGCCATCTTCTCCTATAACGGCGAGGTGAATTTCGGCATCACAGGCGACTACGACAGCACGCCGGACCTTGACGTGCTCACCGCGGGGATCGAGAACGGAATGAGCCGGCTGATCGAGCTGGCCGGGGAGCCGGCTCCGAAGCACCCACCAAAGGAGTGACGCTCAGCCTCGCTCCGTGAAGTCCGGCAACGTCGCCACTTCGGCCGTCAGATACGTACGGAGCCCGTTGACGATCATCTGCTCCACCGTGCGCGAGACCAAGAAGACATGCACCCTGAGATCACCCTCAATGGTGATCACCGTCGAGTTTGTCCCGCCTTCACCCTCGTCGAAACGGAATGTCCCGTGACACTCCAGCCGATCGGGGTAGTAGTCGGGCGCAATAGTGAAGCTGCTGCGGCGCGCTTCTCGCTCTATGTCGGTCCGGGTGACCCAAGACAACTTCTCCGGATCGACGATGGCACGGACGGCCGGCGACACGGACCCGGTGAACTTGTAGCGGACCCCAATGCGGCCGATGGTTCCGTCCTGCTGGTGTCCCACCACCTCGACAAGAGAGATGTCGCCGCGAGTTGACCGGTTCTCATAGAAATTGGGATTGCCGTAGGCCGCAACCGCGGCATCAGGCGCCACGGCGGCGCTCTGGCTGATAGAGAACTTCATGGCACTTACCTCCGCTCTCCTCGAAGGGTAACGCCACAGAGTGCACGCCATCGTGAAGAGTTCATCTGCGTGACACTTCCCGGTTGCAACGGTTTCGCGAGACGTTCATCTGGGATCCCTACGGTGAGAGACCATGGCCCTGACTCACCACGACACGCAGGTTTTGGGGCGCGGGCTCTCTGGCCCGTGCTCGGGGAGTCGCCGTGGCGAGCAGGACGGGGCCGAGATCGTGCCACTCTTCCTGAATCACCTCTCCCGAGATTCGGGAGCGAGCGGTAGGAGGTCCAAGTTCGCGCAGGTAGTCGCCTCCCTGCGTGCTCAGGCGACGTCGGAGGGTTCACCCCCCGATCCTCCTTCGTCGCCTGCCCCTCTCGTCCTTCTCTCACGCACGCACGCTGCTGCGCCCGACGACGCGGCCTGATGGATTGCGCCACATGGTCACCACGGCGGTGACCAACGGTCGACAGGCTTCCAGCGGACAGCCTCGCGACAACCGGCCGCTCGTACTGGTCGTAGACGACGAGGAGTCGTATCGCCAGGCTTTGGCTTCTGGCCTGACCCGGGAGGGATTTGCAGTCGAGTGCGCGGGCGACGGCCACGAGGCATTGCGCCTCTTCCATCGGGTCCATCCTGACCTGGTGTTGCTCGACGTCATGCTGCCCGATCAATCGGGAATCGAGCTGTGCCAGCAGATGCGCGCCCTGAAACCGGTACCGATCATCATGGTCACGGCGCGAGATTCCGAGGTCGACGTGGTCCTCGGCCTCGAGCTCGGCGCGAGTGACTACGTCCCCAAACCCTTCCGGCTCCGCGAGCTGGTGGCGCGCATGCGCGCCGTGCTGCGGCGTGGCGCCGCAGTTGCCGAACACCACGAAGAGGTTCTCCACGTGGGACCCGTCCGGCTCGATGCAGGGCGGCGTGAAGTCACGGTGCATGACGTTCCGGTCGAGCTCTCCCGCAAGGAGTTCGACCTCTTGTCCCTCCTCATGTCACACAGCGGTCAAGTCGTCACCCGCGACGGCTGCATCGACCGGCTGTGGTGGGATCAGGAACTCACCGACACCAGGACGTTGGACACCCATATAAAGCGGCTTCGACGAAAGATCGAGCCCGACCCGGCTAACCCGCGGCACCTTGTCACGGTCCGCGGAGTGGGGTTCCGCTTCGAAGCCTGAGGGGCACACTGGTCCATTTGCACCTACATTGGGCGAATGCGCAAAGGTGACGTGGTGCCCGACTTCGAACTTCCAGATCAAACCGGCACACCCCGCAGGCTGAGCGACCTCCTGGCAAACGGACCGGTGGTGCTCTTCTTCTACCCCGCCGCCATGACGCCCGGCTGCACGAAAGAAAGTTGCCATTTCCGCGACATGGAGGCCGAATTCACTGCCGTCGGTGCGCAACGGATTGGCATCAGCGCTGACTCGGTCGACAAACAGAAGCAGTTCGACGATAAGGAATCCCTCGGCTATCCGCTCCTTTCGGACGCCGATCGGGCGGTCGCAGGGATGTTGGGCGCCAAGCGCGGCCCAAGCTTCCTGCCCAACAAGCGCATTACCTACGTGATCGACACAGACCGCACGCTCCTTGAGGTCATCCACACCGAATTCTCCATGGGTGCCCATGCCGACAAGGCCCTCGAGATCCTCAAGGCGCGCCAAGCTGCCTGAGCGCTTGCGCTGAATGGCAAGCGGAGGACAGGCCGGCGGAGTTCCGGGACTTGTCTTCAGAAAACGACACCGCGCCGTTGGTTGTTCCAAATCCATGTCCCGGAACTGAGCGCCCCAGGCCACTTTCAGCCCTAAGGAGCCTCTAAGGAGTCTTGCCGAGGGGAACCGAGCCGGCACTTTATTTGTCGAAAAGCACGGCTCCTTGCGACATTTCGGGAGTCGCTTACCCGGCGGGCGGTGAAAAGAATCCGCGTTCGACAATGATTCATCCCCGCGACACCAGAAGTTTGCCAATCCGTCGAGTCCCGTTCAGGTTGGCTCTATAGGAATGGCGACGAAAAGGTCGCGCCTCGAATACGGCGGCGTTGGCACCGCACCTAGGAGAGGAGCAGTAAGTGTTCACACGAGTCACCCCAGAGGAAACAGTCCCGGTGTCCCGGCGCACCGGACGACGGTGGCTCGTCGGCACCTTGGTCCTTGCCGGAGGACTGATCGCCGCAGCATGCGGATCGAGCTCACCGAGCGCAAGCTCATCTAAGAAATCGTCGAGCCACACGACGACGACCACCGAGAAGCGCAGTTCGACGACCACAACCACGGCGCCTTCCAGCACGACGACAACCACGGCTGCCGGAAGTACAACGACCACTGCCGGCGCCACAACCGGGACGACGACGAAGGCCGCCACCACGCCGACGACAACCAAGACCACTCCCACCACGGCTCCCCCTGCTGCAAGCAACGCCATTGGCGGTTCCGCTGATTTCAACACGCCAGCGGCTGCGCTGACCGGCGCCGGCTCGACGTTCGACCAGCCGCTGTTCGCCCGTCAGTTCTACGACTTCAACAAGTCGGACTCCAAGGTGACGGTGAACTACGCCTCGGTCGGGTCAGGAACAGGGGAGAGCGACATTCTGGCCGGTTCGGTGAACTTCGGCGCCTCTGACGTGCCCGAGCCGAGCGCGACCACCGGTACCGGTGGCGCCATCTTGCAGGTGCCCGTGGTCCTCGGTGGCATCGCCATCGTCACCAAGAGCTGCCCCCAGGGCTTCCACATCACGGGCACGCAGATCGCGCAGATCTACACCGGCGCTATCACCAACTGGAGTTCCATCTCCGGCTGCACCGCTGGCCCGATCGAGCCCGTGTACCGGGCCGACTCGAGTGGTACCTCCAACGCCTTCACTAACTACCTTCACTCGGTCGACCCAACCGACTGGCCCTCGAGCCTCGTCGGCAAACAGCCCACCTTCCCGAAAGGTGAGGGTGGAAACGGGAACGCCGGCGTGGCCGGTGACGTTCAGGGCGGCGGCGGTGCCGTTGGCTACGTCGAACTTGACTACGCCCTGCAATCCGGTCTGCCCTACGCCGCCGTACAGAACTCCGCTGGTGCCTACGTACTTCCGAGCGGAACTTCGGTGGCCGCAGACGCCGCTGCCTTCCCGAACGTGACGGCCGACAACTACCTGATCGTGAACGGATCAGGGGCCGGGTCATACCCGATCTCGACCTACAGCTGGGTCATCGTGTACCAAAAGCAGTCCAACACGAACAATGGGATCGCGCTGGGCAAAATGCTCGACTGGATGGCCACGGCCGGCCAGGCCGATTCTGCGGCCATCGGCTACGTGTCGCTGCCGGCCAACATTCAGGCGTTGGCCATTTCCACCATCATGAAGATGGAAAACTCGAGCGGGCAGCCACTCTTCTCCTAGGTGGAGACCAAGGAGAACACCCCGCGAAAGCTACTGGAGAAGCGGCGTAGCTCCCTGTCCTCGGGCAGGGGCTACGCCGCACTCCTGTGGCTCGCCGCGGCCCTCTTCGTCGTCGTCCTGGCGGCGATCATCGAAGGGATCATCAGCCAATCGACCCTGGCCTTCGGGCACTTCGGCTTCGGGTTCTTATGGTCCACGGCGTGGAGCGAAGCCACCAATACCTACGGGGCGGGCCAGTTCATCATCGGCACCGTGACGGTCACGGTGATCGCCATGGTCATCGCCGTGCCTGTGGGCCTGGCCACGGCCGCCTTCTTGACCGAGATGTGCCCCCGGCGCATCGCCGCGCCACTGGGTGTGGCCATCGACCTCATCGCCGCCGTTCCCAGCATTGTGGTCGGGCTCTGGGGTCTGGCGGTCATGCAACCGGTCTTCCTGCGCGACGTCGAGCCCTTTATGAAGAAGATCCCCGTGATCGAGCTGCTCTTCAAGGGCAACGCCGAAGGAGCCAGCTACTTCCTGGCCGGGTTCGTGCTCTCGATCATGATCGTGCCCACCATGGTCGCCCTCTCCCGCACTGCACTTTCCGGCGTGGGCAACATGGACCGCGAAGCGGCCTTTGCCCTTGGAGCCACGCCTTGGCAAGTGGTGCGCAAGATCGTGGTCCCCGGAGCGAACTCGGGGCTTCTCGCCGCAAGCACTCTCGCGCTCGGGCGGGCCGTCGGTGAGACAATCGCCATCACTCTGCTCATCGGGAACAGCCTCATCCTCGGACACCCTTTCTCGTTGTTGAACCCCGGCGCCACACTGGGCTCGGTCATCGTGCTGAACTTCGGTGAGTCCCAACCCGGCACACTCCTACGCAGCACGCTGCTGGCATTGGCTGTCGTCCTCCTTGTCATGACGCTCATCGTCAACATCGGCGGCCGCCTAATCGTGCGCAAGAGCCGCCAATTCAGGCTGCTATGAGCATCGACGTGCTGGAGGCGCCAGCCCCCTCGGGCAAGGATGCGTCGTATCACGACAGGCGCCGGCTCATTCAGACCTCGGCCCGGGAATCCCTCCGGCGGCGCCGAGGGACTGCGCTTGCCATCCGCATCATCTTCGGGACCTGCATGGTCCTGGTGCTGGTGCCGCTGGTCTTCCTGGTTGTGTACGTGACCAAGCGCGGCGTCGGAGCGCTCTCCGTCGCCTTCTTCACGCACACCCCAACGCCCGAGGGAATCCCCGGCGGCGGTATCTCCAACGCCATCATCGGCAGCCTCCTCATCAACGGCCTGGCGTTGGTCATCGCCATGCCCGTCGGCCTGCTGGTGGCGCTGTTCCTGATCGAACGGCGGGGGCCGGTGGCCAACGCAATCCGCTTCGGGGCCGACATCCTCTCTGGACTCCCTTCGATCCTCATCGGCCTCTTCGCCTACGCCGTGATCGTGGTCCACACCCATTTTTCCGCCTACTCGGGCAGCGTCGCTCTGGCCGTGCTCATGCTGCCGATCATGATCCGGGGCGACGAGGAAGCCATGCGCACGGTGCCCAACGAATTGTGGGAGGCCGGCCTCGCCCTCGGTGCCCGCCAATCCCGAGTGGTCCGATCAGTCATCGTACGAGGCTCGATCCCCGGGCTGGTCACGGCCAACCTGCTGGCCCTGGCCCGGGCCGTAGGTGAAACGGCGCCTCTCCTCTTCACCGCCGTCGGAAGCCAGATCTTCAGTCTCTCGTTCAATCAGCCGATGAACGCCATCCCGGTCGTGATCTTCCAGGATGGGACGACGGCCTTCAAGGACCTGCAGCAGGACGCCTGGGGCGCAGCTTTCGTGCTCATGGTCGGTGTGCTCGTCCTCAGCATCATCGGACGCATGTTCGCAGCTCGGCTGACCAGGAAATCTCGGTAGTGTTGACCCAGTCCAGGGGAGAAGAAAATGTCTGACACCACATCTGCAGTTGCCGCCCGCATTCAGCAGGAGGTGCTGGCCCAAGGTCCGGGGCCCTTGGGGTTGCTCGACCATGCTCCAGCTGCCGTCACCCTCACCGATGTCTCCGTTGATTTCGGCGCGGTCCACGCCGTGCGTCGTGTGAGCTTCCCCTTGGTCGAGAACCGGGTCACGGCGCTCGTCGGCCCATCGGGCTGCGGCAAGACCACGGTGCTCAGAGCCATCAACCGCATGCACGATCGATCCGGGGGAAAGGTAGGCGGTTCCATCCGCCTGGGAGATTTGGAGATCTACGGCCGCGACGCCCAGCCAGAACTCATCCGGAGCCGCATCGGCATGGTCTTCCAACGCCCTAACCCGTTCCCCACCATGAGCATCATCGACAACGTGACATCAGGTCTGCGCTTCAACGGCATCCGCAACAAGCAGGTCCTTCAGGACGCAGCGGAGTCGGCCCTCAAATCAGCCGCTCTGTGGGACACGGTGAAGGATCGCCTGGATCAACCGGCAGTACGGCTTTCAGGGGGCCAGCAGCAACGGCTCTGCATCGCCCGGGCCCTCGCCGTGGAGCCTGAGGTGCTGCTCATGGACGAACCATGCTCGGCCCTCGATCCGATTTCGACCTCGGCCATTGAGGAGACGATCGTTGACCTGGCCTCGGAGGTCACCATCGCCCTCGTGACGCACAACATGTTCCAGGCCACGCGCTGTGCCGACCTCACGGCCGTTTTCCTCCTCGACAACGACGACCACATCGGCGAGCTGGTCGAGTACGGCGCCACGCAGCAGATCTTCTCGGCACCTTCGGATCCCCGCACCGAGCAATACGTCACCGGCCAGGTCAGCTGAACTTCGGCGGAGCCGCCCGCAGGGTGGACGTCGTGGTGGGCGGGCTGGACCCATCGCGTATAATTCCAAGTGTACAACTGGGATTCGTTGGGCTACGTTGCGCAGTCGTCCTTCGGGCGCACCCGCAAAGCACTAGAAAGGCCAAAACGGGGGGTGAACGTTCATGCTGGCGACACCCCACGTTCGCCCTTTGATCGAAAAGAGTTCAGCTTCGCCCGATAGGAATACCCGAGAAAGCAAGGCGGTCTGGCCAAGGCCAGACACCCACGAGAGGAGCGGTTCGTGTCCCACGATGTCACTGGCAAGGTAGCTATATCCCCAGTTCGAGCTAACCGGAAGACCCGGCGGGCCCGGGCACGCTTGGTACCCTCGGCATTGTTGGTCGGTGCCCTCGGTGCCGTCGTGCCCCTGACCCTGGCCACCACACCCGCCGGAGCAGTCACCCCCCCGACGGCCAGCGGTTACACACTCATCACCTCCCAGGGCGGTACGTTCTCATTCGGTGCTGCCCCCAGCCTGGGCGGTGCCCTCGGCCTGGCCAACGCCCCCACGGTGGGCGTCGCATCGACGTCAGATGGCAAGGGCTACTGGGTAGCCACCTCTAATGGGGGCGTGTTCACGTTCGGTGACGCCAAGTTTTACGGTTCGCTCGGGGCCATCACGCTGAACTCGCCCATCGTCGGCATCGCCCCGACAGTGGATGGCCTGGGGTACTACCTCGTAGCGGCCGACGGCGGCGTCTTCACCTTCGGTGACGCCAAGTTCTTCGGTTCGGCAGGCAACCTCAAGCTGGTCTCCCCGATCGTCGGGATCTCCCCGACTTCGACCGGAAACGGCTACTACCTCGTCGGTGCCGACGGGGGCGTCTTCACCTACGGCGACGCGGTCTTCGCCGGCACGCTCTCGAGCACTTTCGGCGGTCCCTCACCTGACGGTCCGGCCGTCGGTATCGCGGCCAACCCGGTCGGTGCGGGCTATGTGATCGCCACGGCGCAAGGAGCGATCGTGGCTTACGGCGGCGCTCCGTTCTTCGGCTCGCCGGCTCTGAGCGGGGTCACGCCTGCGGCGCCGTTGGTCAGCATTAACTACGCGCCCGATGGCACCGGCTACTGGGCCGCCGGCGCGGATGGCGGAATCTTCAACTTCAACGCATCCGTGACGGTCGGAACCGGATCGACAGCCACCTTGTCGACGACCGGAACGGCCAAGTTCTTCGGGTCGGTGCCAGGCGAAATCGGCGCCTCCGGATGGCCAAACGAAGAGAACGTGGTTGGGTTCGCGCCCACCCTGTAGGCGCATTGCGCCCGACCGGTCGTCCTCAACGAGCGTCGTGCCGGGCCACCAACACGAGAAATGAAACAAGAAGGCCCCTCACACGTAGGAGGGGCCTTCTTGTTTCACCGGCCTCATTCCCGGGGTGCGGTCCGCTGTCTCGAGCGGCGGCCCCGGTGGGACCGGTTGGCGGCCACGATCGTCGAGGCCAGCACATGGGCGTGCGCGGCTTGGGCCGGCGTGCAGGAACGAGGTGTGTAGCACGCCAGCTCGACGAGACCGGCCAAACTGGCAACTGCATCGCCCTGCACCGCCTTTGACGGTGTCGCAAGAGGCGCGTCGATCGCGGTATCGCTAAGGCGTATCCGGGACGCGAACTCTGCAGGGGTTTCGGCGGGGCGGCGCGCCACGCCCCGCCGGCGTAACGCCGCCAGAGCGCGTTCCCAAGCCTGCACGACCCGCTGGTCGGGGCCGAGCGCAGCCTGGTGCGCCGCGCGCCGCCGACGTCGCGCCCTGATGACCAGGCCTGCCAGAAGCAGCAGCAGCACCGCCACGGCAGGCAGCATCCACCAGTTGAAGCCCTCTCTCGGCGCGTGACCCCGGCGTTGGTTACTCCGTGGCCGGACCCCGGGCGCTGCGGTAGTCGGGCTGGCGCTCGCCGGTGTCGTCGCAGTCGACGTCCCTGTCACGGCCGTGCTCGGGGTCGTGCCGGTGGATTGCGCACCAGTGGCCCCTGAAATTCCGACCACCCCTTCGGCCGTGGGCGTGCCTGCGACCGAAGGAGGAGTGGGCTCGAAGGAGACCCACCCCGCGTCGGGTCCGAGATACACCTGCGGCCATACGTGAGCATCCGCACCGGTCACCGCAAAAGTCCCGTTAGGTCCGGCCTGTCCGGCCGTGAACCCGACCACCAAGCGGGTCGGGAGCCCGACCGCGCGCGCCAGGACCCCATAGGCGCCGGCGAACTGCTCGCAGAAACCGGCCTTGGTCACCGTCAGGAACTGAACCAATGGATTTGCACCCGTCGTCGGCGGCGGCGAGAGCGTGTAGCGAAACTGCCCGGAGCGAAACCAGTCCACCAGGGCCTGTGCCTTGGCCGCAGGCGTCGACGCGTTCCCTACCGCCTGACGGGCCAACTGAGCTACCACGGCAGGCTCGGCCGGTAGGGCAACGTAGGGAGCGAGCCGCGGGTCGGAGGAGGACAACTGCCTTCCCCCCGTAGGGAGTCCGGCGCCGAGTGGCGCAGTGAGGGTATAGCTCGTGCCGGTGATATCGGCCGAACTAGCGAGAACGCCCTCTTGTTTAATGGCCGTCGCTCCGGTCAGGCCGCGTACGGCCAGGGTTCCCGGCGGCGCCGGCAACAACCGGCTGGCGAAGTCGGTGATCGTGACCCGTGTCATGAAGGTCTGCGCCGGGGCCGGCGTGGGCAGGGCGGTGGACGACAGCGCGGCCTTCAATGCGCCGGCCGATCCCGAGAGAGCGCTGCGCACCTGTGCGCTGGGAAGCCATTCGGTGCCATTGAAAGACGAGAGAGTACCTACCTGCCAGTAGGTCGTCACCGGCGAGGTGTCGTGAAATATCACCGTGTGCGACTCCGTGATCTCGGTCGCCAGAAGATGATCGACCAATGAGATGCCGGTAATCAGATTCGACGGGACACCTTTGATGGCCAGTGATCGGCTGGTACCGGCCGACCTGGGTGGGGTGACATGGAACACGGTAAGACGCATATTGGAGAGGCCGGCGCCCGCGGCGATGATGATCAGCGCCACGAGCACGCACGTAGACACCCCACCTGACCACAAGCGGACGCGTTGCCTGCGCACACCGCTCGCAGCCGCGGCCGGACTGACGGTATTTGTCAGGCGATCCGCCAGCGCGACAAAGATCAGCACGCCGAGAAAGTAGGAGACGAATGCGGGTACCCGACTCCTCTCCGCGCTGACGAGCGTCGTGTACAAAAAGATCGCGACGGAGGGTGCCAGACACGGAGCGAGCGGCCGTCGGCCCTGGTCGATGAACGGTCCGCCGCACATGTGAACCCAGAATCCCCTGGTCACCGCGGCTGCGCCGGCTCCAATGCCACCCAGAATTATGACGATGCCACTCAGGGCTGGCAAGGGTGTCCCGTCGTTTGCCAGAGCCGCACGGGCCGCACGGAGCTGGTCCGAAGTCACCGAAGCGTGGAGGAAGTGGGATGAACCCGGAACGAATACGGAAGGGTCGACCATGACGAGAAGTCCGCACAGTGCGATGGCCCAACCAACGGCGACGGCCAGCACGACGTGGATCTGCAGGCGCACGGCCACAGCCGTGACCGCGTCCGCCAGGAGGATCGCCGCCGTCACGGGCACCAGGACGCGCACACTCATTTCATCGGCCATCAACCGCGCCAGGGAAACGGAGACGGAGACCGACAGGATCAAGGGCGCGAGGCTGCTCACGCTGACCCTTCGCGATCTCCTGTAGCGCCGTCTCTGCGGAACGCTGCCGGCAGCCGGGAGGGGTGCATGCACAGTCGTCACGGGGCGATCACCACGTGGGCAAAGCCGAGGCTCCCCGGCAGGGAGCGCAGCCCTTCGGCCGTGGTCACCACCAATGCCGATCCCGACGTCGCTTGAAGACCCTGGTCAGTGGCGCGCGTCCACGCGCCCTGACCCTTGCTCATCCTCTTGCCACGTCGGTGGCCGAGGCCGGGGCCTTCGGGTTGCCGGCGGCGCTCCAACCAGCGCGCCGATCCAGACGGCGCCGTCGTTTCGAATGAAGCGACGGCGCGCAACAGTGCGAGCGGTCCGAGTGGTCCAGGCCCGATGGCAATCCGCTCACCCGTGGTAGTCGCCAGTTCGATAACTGAATCCTGGGCCAATGCCTGTAACCCGACGCCCGCCACCGTGGCCAACACGCTCTCGCATCCGGCTTCACCGATAGGGGGACGCAGGTCAGCCACTATGTGCACCCGCGGCGGCCCAGCCTCCTCGAAATCGCGCACCGACAATTCGCCGCTGCGCGCCAAAGCGGGCCAGTACAGCAACCGGAGCCTGTCCCCGGGCACGTAGGGGCGGAGACCGGAAAAATCGCCAGAGCTCTCGCGTCGCAGGTGTGCCGGCCGGGTCGTGGGCTGGCTGTCCTCCGTGCCGCGGTCCCCCCGCAGCAGTTCGTCACCCAGCTCCACCAGGAGCGGCACCGGGTGCACGGTGATCGTCGCGCGCGGACCGATCGCTACCCGCCGCGCCACCAGGCCAAAGGTGTCGAAGCACCACAGCTGCATCCCCCGCAGGCTGAAAACCCCGCGCCTGCTCGTGGGAGAGGAAAAGCGAATGTCCAAGGTGCCCCCGCTTTCGAGGTGCGCCATCCGCAAGGACGTCGACGGATTCGGCAGCCGGTGACCCCGGCGTCGATCGGAATCGCCGGTGGGCGTGCCCCGATGGACACGCTCCCAGCAGTACTGGGGATCCTCCAGCCATACCGGCGTGGCCCCACCATCGCCGGCGGCGGCCAGGGTGACCGTCATATCGAGCTCGCTGCCCACTTCGGCATCGCTGGTGGCCAGCCCCACTGCGATCCTCCAGTTGCTCGGGGCCCGATTTGCTCGAGACGCGCTCTGCACCAATCCGCTGGCCAGCACCGCAAACAGCCCGATGGCGACAAGCACCAGCTCTTCGGCTCCAAGGAGGGCGCCCGCCACCGCGCTGAGAGGGATGGCACACAGAGCGATGGCCCCGCGCCTCGTGAGTGTCGGTTTCAGTGTCGGTGTCGGTTTCAGTGCCGGTGTCGGTGTCACTCGACGCTGCACCATCCGAATGGACGTCTACCCAGCGGGAACTGGCGCACGTACGGGCACCGGAATGCTGGCGAGGAGCTCGGCGATGAGCAACGAGGACGAGGAGCCGCCCAACTCCGCAGCGGAAGTGACGGCCAGCCGATGACCGAGCACCACACCTGCCACCGTCTTCACATCGTCGGGGGTGAGGTAGTCGCGTCCCGCGGTCACGGCATACCCGGCGGCCGTGCGCAACAGAGCCAGGGCAGCCCGGGGAGACGCGCCAAAGAGCAGGCTCGGATGATTACGGGTGGCTTCCACCAGGTCAAGCACGTACGACCGCACCTCGGGTGCGACGAAGACGTTGTCCACCGCCCTGGCCAGGTTGGCCAACATCGGGAGTCCGCCGATTACCTGGAGGTCCTCGGGCCGGGGCCGGGCGCCGCTGGTGGCGAGGAGGCGGTCCTCCGCCTGCCGGCCCGGGTATCCGATGCTGGTCCGTAACAAGAACCTGTCCCGCTGGCTGAACGGCAGGGGGTATGTGCCCGAAGAATCGTAGGGATTCTGGGTGGCGATCACCATAAAGGGCTTGGGCAACGGGTGGGTCACTCCGTCGACGCTCACCTGCCCCTCTTCCATGGCCTCGAGCAAAGCCGATTGTGCCTTGGGCGAGGCACGGTTCAACTCGTCTGCCAGCAAGATGTTGGTGAACACCGGTCCCGGATGGAAGACCGGGGTCATGGTCTCTCGGTCGAGGATCGTGGCGCCGATCAGGTCGGACGGCAACAGGTCGGCGGTGAACTGCACCCGGCGACAGTGCAGTCCCAAGGTCTGGGCCAGCGCTTTGGCCAGCGTGGTTTTTCCAACGCCGGGCAGGTCCTCAATCAGGAGGTGACCGCCCGCGGCCAGGCAGGCGAGGGTCAGTCGCACCACCTCGCGCTTGCCGAAAAGCACGGAGCCGACGTTGGCGGCCACGTGCTTGAGCTGTTGGGACAGCAGATCTGCGGCATCGAGAGGCCGCTCTTCGCCAGCGGTCGTCACCACGCCCATCCTAGGGGGCGATACCGGGACGACGAAAAGGCGGGTCGCATTGTGTGACGGGAGAGTGAACCTACGGTGATCACGGGTTGCCTGAGGGATGCTGGCTCGCCCGAACCGCCCTCGCTATCGGCCCGGGCCCCATCAGGGCAGCCCGTAGGCTGACGCTCATGCCGGGCAAGATCCTGGTGGATATCACCCCGCTGCGCGTCAGTCGGGATTTCAGGTTGCTGTTCATCGGCCAGCTGATCTCCATGCTCGGCACGCAGCTGACCGTGGTGGCCATCCCCTATCAGGTCTATCGAATGACGCATTCTTCGCTCCAGGTGGGTGCGATCAGCCTGGCCCAGCTCTTCCCGTTCATCGCCGGTGCGCTGGTGGCCGGCCCATTGGGCGACTCCCTCGACCGGCGCCGAATCATGCTGTGGACAGCGGCCGCCCTATGCCTGACCAGTGCGGCAATGGCCTTCAACGCCTCGGTCAACAACCCATCACTCGTGGCGCTCTACCTGGTGAGCTCGGCTGCGGCGGCGGTCAACGGCTTTTCCAACACCGCGCGCATGGCTTCAGTCCCCGGCCTGGTGGAGCGCCGCCACATTCCGGCGGCCGCCGCCATGATGCAGGTGTCCTTTCAGGTCGGAACCGTCGTTGGCCCCGCCCTTTCGGGACTTCTGCTCGGACTGGGCCTCCCGCTGGTCTACGGGATCGACGCCGCCACCTTCGTGGTTGCCATCGTCGCCACGGCCATGATGGTCCCGATCCCCGGGGCGGAAGGTCCCGGCCTCAGCCCATGGGAGTCGGTCAAGGAGGGAATGCGCTTCCTGCGCGGCCATCAGGGACTGCAGGGCGTCTACATCATCGACGTCAATGCCATGGTCTTCGGCATGCCACGCGCCCTATTCCCGGCCATGGCCGGTTCGGTCTTCGGCGGCGGCACCATCACGTTGGGCTTTCTCTATGCCGCCCCCGGCGTAGGTGCCCTCATCGGGGCGGTGACCACCGGGTGGGTCGCCCACCTCAAACGGCAGGGTTGGGGAGTCATCATGGCCGTCGTTGCCTGGGGCGCCGCTATCACCGTGTTCGGGCTGGTCAGCACCTTTTGGGTAGGTCTGGTGATGTTGGCCATCGCAGGGTGGGCGGACGTGATCTCGGCCGTGCTCCGCAACACGATCCTGCAGACGAGCATTCCGGATCGTTTCCGGAGCAGGATGTCGTCCATACAGATGGCGGTGGTCCAGGGAGGTCCCCGTCTGGGCGACATGGAGTCGGGCGGGGTGGCCACCGCCACCAGCATCGAGTTCTCCGTGGTCTCCGGTGGACTGGCCTGCATCGCCGGGGCCGTCGTCATCGGCCTCCTCCTACCCCGGTTCCGCTCCCACCTGGCCGTCGCCGATGAGGTCGACGATGTCGCCGTGTAGTCCTTTGTTGCGAGGAGCACCGGATCTCCTAATCTGTGCCCCACCCCAACTCCCGGAAAGGAGAACGGGGTGCTGGCCATGTAGGTGACGGACCCGCACCCCCGCCACCACGCTTATGCCGAATTGCTTGGTCGTCCAACATGTGGCCCCCGAGTCGGCGTTCGCTGTTGACCATGCCCTCCTTGCGGCGGGAGTCACAATCGACACGTGCCGCATCTTCGCCGGCGAGCACATCCCCGACGGCATCTCGGAGCTCGACGGGTTGGTGGTCATGGGCGGACCCATGTCGGCCACCTCCGACGAAGGCTTTCCAACCAGAGAGGCAGAGATCGCCATTCTGGTCGAGGCCTTGGACGCGGGCATTCCCACCCTGGGCGTCTGCCTAGGTGCGCAGCTCTTGGCGGCGGCCGGCGGCGGCTCGGTCTACCGCGACCCGCAAGGCCCCGAGATCGGTTGGGCGCCGGTCCACCTCGCCCCGGCGTGCCAAGACGATCCGCTGTTTACCGAGCTCCCCCGCCGCCCTCATCGTGCTGCACTGGCACAGCGAGACGCTCGACATGCCGCCCGGAAGCCAACGTCTTATCAGCAACACGGCCTACGCCAATCAGGCATATCGCGTCGGTGCTATGGCGTGGGGAGTGCAATTCCACTTCGAAGTCACGACTGAGGCGGTCGAGGGATTCCTCGACGCCTTCGCAGAAGACGTGGCGGGGGTGCCGGGCGGCCCCGAGGCAGTGCGGGCGATCACGCCGGCCGCCGTTGCCGCACTGGCCCCAGCGCGAGATCTCGTGTGTGGGCGTTTTGCCCGCCTGGTGGCCGCCCAGCAGCGCATATCGAGCACGCTTCCCAAGATTTCCGCTGGCTGACCTGCCACCGGAGTCGGCCGCCGGGCGCTGGCCCTACAACGACGACTAGATACTGCGCCCTCTAAATACTGCGCCCTCTAAATACTGCGCCCTCTAAATACTGCGCCCATTCTCGAAGCGGGCGTACTGCTTCAAGAACAACAGGTTGGCCTTGCCGGTCGGGCCGTTACGGTGCTTAGCCACATCCACCAGGGCATCGTCCGCCCGGTCGATCGCCACCTCGTCGTTGTACTCGGACTCGCGGTACAAGAACAGCACAACGTCGGCGTCCTGCTCGAGCGAGCCCGACTCGCGGAGGTCAGAGAGCATGGGGGTCTTATCCTGTCGTGACTCGAGGTTTCGGCTCAACTGCGACAGCGCTACTACTGGTACTTCGAGCTCACGAGCCAAGATCTTCAGCCCACGGCTGATCTCGGCCACCTCCGTCTGCCGATTCTCCGCTCGTCCCCGTCCGGTCATCAACTGCAGGTAGTCGATCACGACCAATCCCAGATCGCCCTCGGACTTCTTCAGACGTCGCGCCCGGGCCCGGATGTCCATCACCGTCACGTTGGGATTGTCGTCGATGAAGATGGGGGCGTTGCTCAACCGCGTGACCGCGGTGCCGAGCTTGGGCCAGTCCTGCGTGCGGATCTGACCGGTTTGGAGATTCTGCCCGTTCACTTCCGCTTCGGAGGCCAGCATGCGCTGTGTGAGCTCGAGATGGCCCATCTCCAGTGAGAACAGAAGGGCGGGCCGCTGGACGACGACTCCGACGTGGGCCAGGATCCCCAGGGCGAAACTGGTCTTCCCCATACCGGGGCGAGCCCCGACAATCGTCAGCGTTGAAGGCTGCAGGCCGAGCAGGATCTTGTCCAGCTCGTGATAGCCCGTTGCCACACCGGTGATGGCCGAGCCACGCTTGCCCAGTTCCTCAATGCGATCCAGGCCCTTGAGGAGCAGCTCATGGAGTGGCGACATCGTGTCGGCCGTCCGGCGCTCGGCCACATTGAACATCATTTGCTCGGCTTCGTCGACGGCGGTTTCCACGTCTTCGGGCACCGAGTAAGCGAGGTCGGCTATTTCGCCGGCCACCCCGATGAGACGGCGCAGGAGGGAGTGCTCCTCAACGATGGCGGCGTAATGTCGGGCGTTTGCTATGGACGGGGTATTCGCCTGCAGCGAGATGAACACCGAAGGGTCGCCCACTGCCTCGAGAAGCCCAGAACGCTGGAGCTCATCGGTGACCGTTACCGCGTCGATCGGCTCACCCCGCTCTATGAGGGCCCTGATCGCCCCAAAGATGTGACCGTGCGCCGGCTTGTAGAAGTCACCGGCCGAGCACTTCTCGATGGCGACCGAGGCCGCGTCGTTGGAGAGGAGCATTGCCCCGAGGAGCGACTCCTCCGCTTCGAGGTTGTGCGGCGGGACCCGGCTACTCGAGGGGGCGGGAGCTGCCCGAAGTTGACGGGGGCGGGTGTCGTCAAAGGCTTGGACCACGGTCCCCCAACTCTGCGCTCAATGAGCTGTGGGTAACGAGAGCAACAAGCTGGGGATTGGATCGGTCAAACACTGGGTGCCGCTGTGGACAACCAGTCCGTACCTGTGGAGGAGCATGGGATTCCATCTGCATCCCACAATGGTCGCCGCGGGCTGTGACATCGCGGATCCCCGCGGCGCCTCGCCATCCCTTATCTCAAGAAGCCGCCGTGACCTCCAATGTCACGATGGTGGCCACGCCTGGGAAGAGCTCCACCGTGATGTCGTAGGAGCCCACCTCCTTGATGTGATCCGTCAGCAAAATGTGCTTGCTGTCGATTTCCACACCCTTGGCAGCGCGGATCGCCTTGACCACGTCGGTTGGGCCGACCGAGCCGAAGAGTCGCCCGCCGCCACCAGCCCGAGCGGAGAGGGGGATGACCGCCCCGGCCAAGATCGTCGCCTGGCTTTCAGCCGCACCCCTGTCCTTGGCCTCGCGCAGGTCGCGGCCCTTGCGCATTTGGGCCGCTTGGCCCTCCACGCCGGGACTGGCCAAAATGGCCCGGCCCTCGGGCAACAAGAAGTTACGAGCGAAGCCGCCGGCCACCTTGACGATGTCGCCACGGCGACCGACACCATTCACGTCGTCCCGCAAGAGCACCTTCATCGTTCGTCATCCTCGTCTTGTGCGGAACCATCGGTCACCGCAGCGCCAACAGCATCGGAGTCGTCTGCACCAGGTGCGGCGTCGAACGCATCGCTCTCGAGCTTCCCCGATCCCGTTCGCACTCTGGCGGTCGAAGTCCTCGACATCGCTGAGGATCTCAATGCTGGCGTCACGATCACGCGGCGCGTCAGCGCCGATGGTGTCGCTCAACGTCCGCTCGGCTCGCTCGCCACGTTCGCCGCGTTCACCGCGGTCACGTCCGCCACCACGGCCGCCGGGGCGTTCGGTCACGGTGCGTTGGGTGTAAGGAAGGAGGATCAACTCGCGGGCGGTCTTGATCGCCTGGGCCAATGCCCGTTGGTGCTGGGCGCAGTTCCCCGTGACCCGGCGCGAGCGGATCTTCCCGCGGTCGCTCATGTACTTGCGCAGCATGGGCACGTCCTTGTAGTCGACCCATTCCGTCTGGTCGCGACACAACGCACAGGGCTTCTTCTTGACCCGGCGCCCCAGGTCCTTGGGCGCACGACGCGTCGTCGTGCCTCCTCGTTGATTGTTCCGTGCCATTAGAAGGGCTCCTCATCGAATCCGTAGCCGCCGCCATTGTTGGGGGCCGCTGGTGGGGGTGACGATTGCGGGGGGCGATTCCCGCCGCGCGGGGGGCCGTCACTCGGGCCCCGTCGCTCGTTCTTGGTTATTTGGGCGGTGGCCCAGCGCAAGGAAGGGCCGATCTCGTCGGCCACGACTTCGACCTTCGAGCGCTTGTCACCCTCCTGCGTTTCCCAACTGCGTTGTTCCAAACGGCCGGCCACCATCACGCGAGCTCCCCGGGTAAGCGTTTCGCTTACGTTCTCGGCCATCTCGCGCCAACACACCACATCGAAGAATGAAGTGGCTTCTTCCCACTCCTGGGTTTGTCGGTTTTGCCACCGCCGGTTAACGGCCAACCCGAAGGAGGCGGTCGGCTGCCCCGTATTGGTGAAACGCAACTCGGGGTCCCGGGTGATGTTGCCAACCAGGACCACGCTGTTATCCGTCGCCATTGTGTGCTCCTCTCGTCCCGCGATCTGTAGCCGGGATCAGCCGGCGGCCGGCTGAGCCGCCACTTTGCGACCGCCCACAGAATCGGGCAAGCGGACGATCTTGTGGCGTACGACCTCGTCGGCCAGTCCAAGCATGCGATCGAGGTCAGCCACTGTCTGGACGCCCGACGTGAATTCGACGACGACGTAGTAGCCCTCGCGCTTGTGGTTCACCTCATAGGCAAACGTGCGCTTACCCCAGCGGTCGATGGCGCCGGGGTTGCCCCCGGTGCTGCGGATCAGCTCGAGCACGCGGTCGAGCACCCCTTGAATGACGGTGGGGTCTGTGGTGGCCTCAAAGATGGCCATGACTTCGTAAGGCCGCATGTGCGGTCATACCTCCCTCTGGACCGGGCGAATCGCTCCGGGCCCCTGACGGTCAGGGGCAGGGTCTGTTGCGGGCATGCATAGTAGTCGAGGCCGGAGCTCGCCTTTTCGCCGCCGGCCGCAACGCCCATGAGAAGGCACTCCTCGCCGGAAGCGCCTCCCGCCGTAAATTCAGCTCAGCGCCTCTCCCAGCTCTGCTGTGCCGTGATAGCTCTCGGCATCGCTGGGGAAGCTTCCGGCACGTACGTCATCAGCAAAGGCGGCGATGGCTTCGGTGGCGATCCGCCCGAGCTCCGCGTATTGGCGCACGAACTTGGGCGGGGTGTGCGCGCCCAACCCGAGTAGATCATGAAAGACCATCACCTGCCCGTCACAGGAGGGTCCGGCGCCGATACCGATCGTCGGCACGCTGACGGCGTCGGTGGCGGCGGCGCCCACCACATCGGGAACCCCTTCGATCACGAAGGCGAAGCATCCGGCCGCCTCCAACGACTTGGCCGCGTCCAGCAGGGCGTCCGCGGCGGCGATGTTACGGGCCTGGACTTTGAAACCGCCCATGGCCAGAACCGACTGCGGCGTGAGCCCAAGGTGGCCCATGACGGGGATTTCGGCGCGGATGATGGCATCAATGACCGGGAGCCGGGCCCGTCCCCCCTCGAGCTTCACTGCCTGCGCCCCGGCCCGGATCAACTTGGCCGCGTTGCGGACGGCGTCGTCGGTGGAGAGGTGGTAGCTCATCCATGGCATGTCCCCCACAATCAGGCAACGCGGGTGGGCCTGCGCCACGGCCGTGACGTGATGCACCATGACGTCGGTATCGATGTGCAAGGCGTCCTTGTGGCCCAGCACGTTGTTCGAGACGGAGTCGCCCACCAGCAAAATGTCGACACCGGCATTGGACACGATCCGTGCCCCTGGCTCGTCGTACGCGGTGACCATCACGATCGGGACCGCTCCGGTCCGCCGTTTGCGGGTGCGCAGCGAGGGAACCGTTACAGGGCTCGGTGCGATCGAAGGATTCAGGGCAGGGTCGCTCACTGGGCCACTTTTCGCCGTCCACGCGCCTTGGGCCCGCCGGCTGGATACTTCCGCATCAGATGGTGCCAGGCGCACTCCGGGCACACTTCCACCTCGTAGCAGAGCACCGGTTCGGGGCGACGGCACAGCGCAGTGAGCTCGGCCGCGGTCCCCGGGCAACGACCGCCCGCCGGCAATTTGGCCCCGAAAACAAAGGTCACCTTGGCCAGACGGCCGTCCTGACAAATAGGACAGGACTCCTTGGTTGGTCGTCCCACATTGCGGGCCGCTCGCAGCAGCTCAGGGTGGGCGTCACAGACATCGACCTTCAGTTTCCGGCCCCGCTCCACGTCACGGATCACCCGATTGCGCACAAGGCGGTACTCCACCCCGGCCGAAATTTCGGCACTGACAGCTCTCCCAGACGCCCCCGGCTCCGAGGTCACGGACACGGTCGCAAGGCTACCCCCCACGCACCGCGATCACACCTCTTCGCGCAATTTGCGACAGGTTGGTGACCTCGGAGTGACAGGGTGGTGTACTTCGCTATATCGATTCGATATACTGAACCGCAATGTTGGACATGGCCATCCTGGGGCTCCTGGAAGAACGGGACCTGCACGGTTACGAGATCAGGCGCCAATTGCGGGACAACCTTGGCATTCTGGCCAACGTCTCTTTCGGTTCGATCTACCCCGCCCTCACCCGGCTGGAAAAGAGCGGCGCCGTGATGGCGACCGAAGGGCCGTCCGCTCAGGACATCCCCCAGAGAACCGAGGACACGCCCAAGGCTCCGCCGACCGGCTCGCTGAGCGGCGAGCTCGCCGTGCTGCGGGCCCGGCGCTATTCAGCCTCGCATTCCCGGCGGGGCAAGAAGGTCTATCGGATCACCGAGAAGGGTCGGCAGCTCTTCGTCCAGTTGCTGGCTGACGGCAGCTCTCTCGACGATGCCCGCAGTTTCGGTCTGCGGCTCGCTTTCGCTCGGCATCTCGCCCCCCAGGCCCGCCTCGCGCTGCTGGAGCGCCGTCGGGCCCAACTGGTCCAGCGGCTGACCGAGGCCGAGGGAACCAACGTCGTACTCGACGTCTATGCCCGCTCGGTCGTGCAACACACAGCCGACAGCGTGGCGCAGGACATCAGCTGGCTCGACCGGCTGATCGCGAGCGAACGCGCGCCCGCCCAATCCGTTCCCACCTCGGTTCCCACCGGGCCCACCTATGCACGATCGGTTCCCACCGACCTCACCTATGAAGGAGACATCCGATGAGCAGTCCCATCCGCCTCGCCATCGCCGGCGTCGGCAACTGCGCCAGCTCGCTGATCCAAGGGATCACCTACTACCGCGACGCGCAGCCAGAAGACACCGTGCCTGGGCTGATGCACGTCGAGCTGGGCGGCTACCACGTGCGTGACATCGTCCCGGTGGCCGCATTCGACGTCGATCAGACCAAGGTGGGCACCGATCTCGGCAAGGCCATGTACGCCGGGCTGAACAACACCATCCGCTTCGCCGAAGTGGGCGAGGTCGGGGTCACGGTCCAACGGGGCCCGACGTTCGACGGGCTGGGCAAGTACTACCGCGAAGTGGTCGAGGAGTCCCCGGCCGCACCGGTCGACGTGGCGCAGGCTTTGCGCGACGCCAAGGCCGACGTGCTCGTCTCGTATCTCCCCGTTGGATCCGAGCAGGCCCAGCGCCACTACGCCCAGGCCTGCCTCGACGCCGGCGTGGCCTTCGTCAACGCCATCCCCGTGTTCATCGCCTCCGACCCCGAGTGGGCGCGCAAGTTCCGCGACGCCGGTGTGCCGATCGTCGGTGACGACATCAAGAGCCAGGTGGGCTCGACCATCGTCCACCGCATCCTCACCCGTCTCTTCGAGGACCGCGGCTTGGCCCTCGACCACACCTACCAGCTCAACGTCGGCGGCAACATGGACTTCAAGAACATGCTCGAGCGCGAGCGCCTCGAATCCAAGAAGATCTCCAAGACCCAAGCCGTGACCAGCCAGATAGAGGACAGCCTGCTCGAAGCCGACGATGTCCACATCGGGCCTTCGGACCACGTGCCGTGGCTCAAGGACCGCAAGTGGGCCTACATCCGCATGGAAGGCCGCAACTTCGGCGACGTGCCGTTGAACCTCGAGCTCAAGCTGGAAGTGTGGGACTCCCCGAACTCGGCCGGCGTGATCATCGACGCGGTCCGCTGCGCCAAGCTGGCGCTCGACCGTGGCATCGGTGGCCCGCTCCTCGGCCCGTCCGCCTACTTCATGAAGTCCCCCCCGGTGCAGTACCACGACGACGTGGCACAGGAACTGGTGGAGTCGTTCGCCGCCGGTGATCGCGGCGACGCCTGGCCGGCCGACTGACCCGGCGCAGCTCTAGGCCCAGTCCACACTCCCCCAGGGGGCCGGGCTCAGGCTTGGTCCCGCCACCACTCCCGCAGACGACGGCCCGCTTCTTCCTCACCGAGCGGACCCTCGTCGAGTCGTAGCTCCATGAGGAACGCCAGGGCGCGCCCGATCACAGGACCCGGTCCGACCTCGAGCAGCTCCATGACCTGATCGCCCGACAGGTCGGGGCGCAGGGCGCGCAGCTCCTCCTCTTTGCCGAGTTCGACGATGCGCTCCTCGAGCTCGTCCATGCGCCGGGCCAGCGCGCGCGCCTTGCTGGCGTTACGCGTCGTGCAGTCGCACCGGGTCAGTTCGTTCAGTCGTTCGAGGTGTTCGCCCGCGTCGCGCACGTAGCGCCGCACCGCCTTGTCGGTCCATCCCAGCCGGTACGTATGGAAGCGCAAGTGGAGCTCGACCAAGCGCACCACGGTGTCGATGTCGTCGGCTGAGTAGCGCAGCGCCTCCATGCGAGTGCGCGTCATGCGCGCCCCCACTACCTCATGATGATGAAAGCTCACGCCGCCGTCGGTGATCGCCCGCGTGCGGGGCTTGCCCACATCGTGGAAGAGAGCAGCCAAGCGAAGCAGGCGATCCGGTGAGGTCTTGTCCACCACGGCCAGCGTATGCGCCAGCACGTCCTTGTGACGGTGAATGGGGTCCTGCTCGAGGGCCAGACCGGGCAGCTCGGGGAAGAACTCGGCGGCCAATCCGGTGCGCACCACGAACCACAACGCCTCGGAAGGAACGGGCGAGCACCACGATCTTGTCGAGTTCGTCGCGGATGCGCTCGCGCGACACGATGGAAAGCCGTTCGTGCATCGCTTCGACCGCGGCCTCGAGGGCCGGATCGGGCTTGAGTGAGAAGCGAGCCATGAAGCGGGCGGCGCGCAACATGCGCAAAGGGTCGTCGCCAAAGGACACCTCGGGGTCAAGCGGCGTGCGCAGGCGTCCAGCGGCCAGATCGGTCAAGCCGTCGAAAGGATCGACCAATTCCATGTCGGGCAGGCGGAGGGCCAGCGCGTTGATGGTGAAGTCGCGCCGCGACAGGTCGAGCTCGATATCGTCCCCGAAGGTGACCTCCGGCTTGCGTGAGTCGGGCACGTACACCTCGGCCCGGTGTGTAGTGATCTCGAAGAGCTGGCCGGCGCGCCGACAGCCGATGGTCCCGAACCGCGCCCCCTGGGTCCACACGTCGTCCGCCCATCCCCGCACCAAACGCTCGATCTCCTCGGGTCGCGCGTCGGTCGTGAGATCGAAGTCGGGATCCGCCTCGGCGCCGGTCGGAAAGAGAGCGTCCCGGACCGAGCCTCCCACCAGATACAGAGTGCGATCGGCCTGGCGGAAACGCTCCGCCAGCTCCGCCGTCGCCTCCTGCAGAGGACGGAAGCGTTCGGGCACGGACGTAGATGGCACCCGACCACGGTAGTGCGGCATCTAGCGTGTCCCTGTGTCGATGCGCTGGGCCATGGTCTGCCTGTGCGCTCTCGGCGTGGCCACCGGGCTCCTTGCCACCGGCGGTTCCGGCCAGCGCCGTGGCGCGCCGCGAGGCCGATCACTGCGGGCACGGGCTCGTCGAGTCCCTCCCTGACGCTGCGCGCCCAGACACCATGGGTCACCCCGGCCTCTCCCTGGTTCTCGTCTCACCGTGGGAGCGGGACCCGCTGCCGGTGCCGTCAACGACCTCCATGTCGTCGTGACCTTCTACAACCGGATCAATAACGAGACGGAGTTGGACCAGGCCACCAGCGCCGTGCCGGACCAAGCCGTCCTCGGGCACTTCAGCGCTTCCGTAGCGATCACCGCCACCGGGCGGGTGGCGACAACCTGCACCACCGTGCTCCCCGATGGCACGGCGAAGGCTCCGACCACCGTGCCCCCGGGCAGCGTGGCCTGCCCGGCCGGCGCGCCGACACTCATCCTCGGGTGCACGCCCGACGACGGGACCTGCGGTGGCGTTTACCCGGTGTCGGTTGCGCTCTACCGCCAAGGCGCCAACACCGCCCTCGGGCCGCTACTCCACCTTCCTCACCTACCAAGAACCGGGGCTAAGCAGCTCCGTCGGGACGGGGGGTGCGCTGCGGGTGAGTGTGATCATGCCCCTCTCCGCGCCTTTCTCGCCCGCCCTCTCGACACCATCGAAGGCCTCGCTCACCCTCCAAGAAGCAGTCGCCGGGACGCTCTTTGCGCATCGGAACATCCCTCTCACCTTGGCGGTGAACCCCGCCACCATGGTCAGCTTGGTGACCGAGGGCGCCAAGCCAGGCCAGCGGGCCAAGGAGCAGCTCGCGACCTTGACGACAGCGCCCGCGGGCGACGAGCTCATCGACCAGCCCTACGTTCCTATCGACGTGGCCGCCCTGGCGGGCGGCGGGTTGAGTGACGAGATCGAGACCCAACTGCTCCGGGGCGACTCCCTTCTACGCCAGGCCGGTTTGCATCCGACCGCTGGACCATGGGTCGACACGTCCTCGACCTTCACGAGCACCAGTGCCGCCAATCTCGGGTTGGGCTTGCAGGCGGCGCACACCGACCGGCTCGTCCTGGCGGACGACAACCTCGCACCGACCGGCTCTGACTCCCTCACCTTCGCCCAGACCTTCTCGCTCTCGCTCGACCGCGGCACCCGTGTCACCGCAGCGGGGGCCGACAGCCAGCTCGCCTCCTTCTTCGACGCCGCACCCGGCTAATCCCGTCCTGGCCGCCAACCAGCTTCTCGCCACGCTCGAGTTCATCCATTTCGAGAACCCCTTCAAATCCGACGCCCGCGGCGTCGATCTTGGAGCCACCGGCACAGTGGCGACCCTCGACGACCTTTCTCAACACGCTCCTCGGAGAGCATGTCCGGTAACCCCGTGCTTACAGCCCGTGACGCTCAACCAGTTCTTCACCCAGGTGCACAAGGGCGGGAACGAGGAGCCAGCGACCCGACACCTCCAATCGGGGTCGACGCCCCGAGAAGATCCCCTCCGGCCAGGCCCAGCGTCTGGCCACCGCGCCGCGTGCAACTCACTTCCCTCAGCGCCGCCGTGAGCGGTCACCCCGCGGTCCTCACCACGCTGTCCGATCTCCTCCTGGCCACGGAGAACCGGCAGTTCGACCCGGCGCAACGTACAACGCGCCCTCGCCATCTTCAGCCAGCATTTCGGCGGCGTGCTCGACCTCATTTCGCTGGCGAACCAGGGCACCATCACCTTCACCTCGCGCACGGCCGCCATCCCGGTCTCGGTCCTGTCCTCGGCGCCCTTCCCGATCAAGGTGGTGGTCTCGCTGAACAGCGACAAGTTCACCTTTCCCGATGGGAACTCCCGCACCCTCACCCTCGACCGCCCCACCACGCCGGTGCGCATACAGGCCCGCTCGCGCACCTCGGGCGACCGGCTCCCCGTCGAGGTCACGCTGACGACGCCCGACGGGCGCTGGTCATCGCCCGGGCCGATCCTGACCGTGCACTCCACCTCCATCTCGCTGGTCGGCGTCGCCCTCACCGCTTTGGCCGCAGTCGTCCTTCTGGTGTGGTGGGCCCGGACGTGGCGCCGCGGCCGCCGTCGCCGTCCGCGGGCCGCCTGATCATGACCGACCTCCGCCCCGGCCCAACGGCCGCCCCGGCTCAGCGTGGCGTCTCACTCTCCACCGCCGCCTCCTATGTCGCCGTCGGTACCGGGGTCTCGCGCCTGACTGGCGTGTTGCGGATCGTGGCGCTGGCCTGGGCGCTCGGCCAGTCCCACCTGGCCGACGCCTTCAACCTGGCCAACACCACCCCCAACATGCTCTACGACATCGTGCTCGGGCGGGGTGCTGTCGGCCACGTTCATCCCGGTCTTCGTCGATCAGCTGGCCAACCGGACCAAGGATGAGGCGTTCACGCTCGATCTCGGCCGTGCTCTCGGTGTCCATGGTCGTCCTCGTCACCACGACGGTGGCGGCGCTGGTGCTGGCCCCTGTCTTCATCACCGGGCTGACCGCGCTCGATACGTCAGCGCACTCCCAACTCCTCCACACGATCGTGGCCGAGCGCGCCGACGCCACCACGCTTGTTGCGCTGGTTCGTGATCCAGATCGCCGCCTACGGCTTCTTCGCGCTGGCCACCGCCCTGCTCAACACGCAACGCCGCTTCGTCGCCGTGGCCTGGGCCCCGATCGTCAACAACGTGGTCTGCATCGGCGTCCTGGTCTGGTTCGGCCTCTTGACCGGGCGTGGCGCCACCCTGGCCAGCCTCGAGACCAACCACTCCGATGTGATCCTGCTGGGGCTGGGCACCTCGCTCGGCGTCGTGCTGCAATGCGTCGCCCTGATCCCGAGTCTGCGCACGGCGGGGCTCGGTCCGATCCGATGGCACTGGGACCTCCACGACGCCGCGCTGCGCACCGTGGTGCGCCTCAGCGGGTGGACCTTCGGCTTCGTGGTGGCCAACCAGATCGCCCAGTTCGTGGTCATCCTCCTCGCCGGCACCGCCGGGGGATCCGACCCGGTCTCCTCGTACACCTACGCCTACGCCTTCTTGCAGATGCCCTACGGGATCGTCGCCGTCACCGTCATGTCGGTGGTGGCACCGGACCTGGCCGAGCGGTGGGCCACCGGTCAACGCGCCGCCTTCCTGGCCCGCCTCTCCGGAGGGCTGCGTGCCATGTTGGCCCTCATCATCCCCGCCGCGCTGGGCCTGCTCCTCTTGGCCAAGCCCGCGGTGGCCCTTCTCCTCGGCCACGGGCACAGCACGCCGGCGGAGACATCGGCCACCGGCGCGGCCCTGGCCATGTTCGCCCTCGGCCTGCCCGGCTTCTGCACCTATCTCTACGTCGTGCGCGTGCTGCAATCGATGCAGCGCACCAAGGTCGCCTTCTACCTCTACCTGATCGAGAATGCCATCAACGTGGCACTGGCCGTGCTCTTGGTCAGCCCGCTCGGCGTGCGTGGCCTGGCCCTGTCCCTCTCCGTGGCCTACACCGTCGGCGCCATCCTCGGCCTCGTCCTGCTGCGCCATTGGTTCGGTCGCCTGGGCACCCCTGAGACCTGGGACCCGCTGCGCCGCGTCGCGGCAGCATCGCTCGCCATGGGCGTCGTCGTCCTGGTCGTGTCCAACGTCTCCGGTTCCACCGATGGGCCTATCCTCTTGGGCCGGGTCGCCGGTTCGATGGTCGCCGGCGGGGCGGTCTACGGCGGCGTGGCCATCCTTCTCGGCCGGCGCTACGCAGCACGCGCCCGGGCGGCGCGGCGTCACGAGACACGACGACTCGTAGCCCACCAACGCTCGCCCTCCTAGGGGGCGCCTGGCAGGTACCCGTGGCAGACTCCTCGTATGCCCGGTGTGCGGATTGTGACCGACAGCGCCTGTGACCTCACCGAGGAACTGGTCAAGACGCACGACGTCATCGTGGTGCCCCTGACCATCCGTTTCGGCACGGAGGAATTCGAGGACCGGAGCGAGCTCACACCCGACGAGTTCTGGCACCGCTGCAAGGGCAAGGGCGACCTCCCCGAAACGGCCGCTCCTCCGCCGGGCATGTTCATCGCGGCCTTTCAGCGCGCCGCGGCCGAAGGGGCCGACGCTGTGCTCTGCCTCACCATTTCCTCCAAGCTCTCCGCCACGTACGCCTCGGCCGTCACGGCGGCCGACACCTTCACCGAGATCCCCGTTCGTGTGGTCGACACCCGCTCGGTGACGATGGGACAGGGCCTCATGGTCATCGCCGCCGCCGAAGAAGCCGCCGCCGGAGCAGGCCTGGACGAGCTCGTGGCGGCATCCGAGGACCGGACCGCGCGGACCCGGGTCTTCGGCGTCGTGGGCGGACTCGACTTCCTCCAGCGTGGTGGCCGCATCGGCGGCGCCCAGGCCCTGATGGGCTCACTGCTCTCCATCAAGCCGGTCATCGTGGTCAAGGACGGCGAGGTGGCCGAGGAGTCCAAGCAGCGGACCCGGACCCGTGCGCTCAGCTACCTGCAGCGCCAAGGTGGCCGCCGACGCGCCCCTCGAACGCCTGGCCGTCGCCGACGGCGCCTGCGACGACATCGACGACGTGCTCGCCGGCCTCGAGACGGTCCCGGGTCAGCATCCGCTGCTGTCGGTCCAGCTCGGCCCCGTGGTGGGCTCGCACACCGGACCCAACACGGTGGGGGTCTGCTACATCGTTCCGGCCTCGGCTTCGGCTCCCGACGACTAATCTCTGCCCGTGGCCGATCACACTTCACCGACGACCTGTCCAACCGGGCGCTCGACACCATCGACTCGGTCGTAGCCACCGTCAACGACAAGGCCATTCGCCCTGCCATCGTCGCCGCGCGCGCCATCGTCTTCGGGGTCATCATCGGCGTCGTCGCCCTCGCCGTCACCGTGCTCCTGAGCGTCGGGTTCATCCGCCTGACCACCGACTACCTCTTCCACTACAGGGTGTGGGTCTCCTATCTGGTGCTCGGCGCCATTTTCTGTACCGTCGGGACGTTCGCCTACTCCAAGCGCGGCGTCGCGCCCCATAGCGATGCCTGAACGCCGCAAGGTCGTCATCATCGGCTCCGGTCCGGCCGGCCTCACGGCGGCCATCTACGCCGCCCGCGCCCAGCTCGAACCCCTGGTCATAGAGGGTGAGCCCTCGTCGAACAGCGACCAACCCGGCGGCCAGCTCATGCTCACCACCGAAGTCGAGAACTACCCCGGCTTCGTCGACGGCGTCATGGGCCCCGAGCTCATGGGGATCATGCGCGGCCCAGGCCATCCGCTTCGGAGCCGAGCTGCGGACGGCCAAGGTCAGCCGCCTTGACCTCTCCTCCCCCTCGCCCTTCCCCTTGTGGCTGACCCACCCGGACGCCGACGAACCCGCGTTCGAGGCCGACGCCCTGATCATCGCCACCGGCGCCCGCTCGCTCATGCTGGGCTGCCCCAACGAGAGCCGCCTCCTCGGCTACGGGGTCTCGACCTGCGCCACCTGCGACGGGTTCTTCTTCCGCGAGCAGCACATCGCCGTGGCCGGCGGGGGCGACTCCGCCCTCGAAGAGGCCATCTTCCTCACCCGCTTCGCCTCCAAGGTGACCGTGGTGCACCGCCGTGACGAGCTGCGAGCCTCCAAGATCATGCAGGAACGGGCCTTCAAGAACCCCAAGATCGACTTCCTGTGGGACTCGGTCATCGTCGACGTGCTCGGGCGACACCAAGGTCAGCGGCATCAAGGTGCAGCACACCACCTCGTCGGAGACCTTCGAGCTGCCCGTGAGCGGGCTCTTCGTGGCCATCGGCCACGAGCCCAACAGCACCCTGGTCAAGGGCCAGCTGGAGCTGGAGGCCAACGGCTACGTCCGCACCATCGGGAAGTCCTCCCGTACCAGCGTCGAGGGGGTGTTCGCCTGCGGCGACGTGCAGGACGACTACTACCGCCAGGCGGTCACCTCGGCCGGGTCGGGCTGCATGGCCGCCATCGACGCCGAGCATTGGCTCGAAGAGCGCGGCGAATAGCGTCCGCCACCCTGCGGGAACAGAACGCGACCCGCGGCGTTGCACGACTGTGACAAGGAGAACGCATGAGTGAGAAGATTGTGACCCTGAGCGACGCTACCTTTGACGAGCATGTCAAGAGTTCGGATGTCCCCGTCCTGGTGGACTTCTGGGCCGAGTGGTGTGGCCCGTGCAAAATGATTTCACCGGTTCTGGAGGAGATCGCCGAGGAGCAGGCCGGCAAGATCCAGATCGGGAAACTGAACATCGACGACAACCTCGAGGTGACGCGCAGATTCGACGTGATGAGCATCCCGACGTTGATCCTGTTCAAGGACGGGCAGCCGGAGGTCCGCCTGATCGGGGCGAAGCCCAAGGGTCAGCTGCTCCAGGAGATCGCGGAGTACCTGTAGGTCTCCCGCTCTCCCTCGGGGACGACGGGAGCAGCCGTCTCCGATATCCAGCGCCGGCTGACCGCCATTCTCCACAGCGGCGCGCCCATCGACGCTGACGGGATCTTCGGCGACGGCACCCGGGCGGCCATCGAGGCGTTCCAGCATCTGCGCGGACTCCGGGTCGACGGCATCTGCGGGCCCCAGACTTGGAACACCCTGGTCGAGGCCAGTTTTCGCATCGGCGACCGGTTCCTCTACCGCCGCACGCCCATGCTGCGCGGCGACGATGTGGTCGACCTCCAGCAGCGATTGAGCACGCTGGGTTTCGACACCGGCCGGGTCGACGGGATTTTCGGCGACCGGACCTCCCGGGCCCTGGCCGAGTTCCAGCGCAACGTGGGTCTTCCCGTCGACGGCATCGCTGGCGGCGCCACGCTACGTGAGCTCATCCGTCTCGAGAGCCGCCACGAGGAGCCCGAGCTGATCTCGTCGGTGCGGGCCCGGCGCCCAGTTGCGCGACGCCCCCCCGACCCTCAGCGGCCGCCACGTCGCCATCGGCGAGCGGGGCGGGCTGGGCAGCGTGACCGGCGCTCTCCGGCGCCGACTCGTACTCGGTGGCACTCAGGTCACCGACCTGCACCACCCCGACGACTCGACCCAGGCCCACCAGGCCAACGAACTCGAGCGTCGACGTCTTCCTCGGCCTTCGGCTCAACCCAACTCGCGCCGAATGCCACACCTCCTATTGGGCCGGCATCCACGACGAGTCACAGGGCGGCCGGCTTCTGGCCGAACTCATCCAGGAGATCGTTCCCGGCATTCTGGGGATCGAGGACGGAGGGGCACACGGCATGTCGCTGGCCATCTTGCGCGAGACTCGGATGCCATCGGTCCTGGTCGAGCTGGGTCCGGCCAGCCTGGTCGTCGAGCGCGCCGCCCTCTTGGCCGCCGCTCTTTCCACTGCCTTGGGCAAATGGGCGGACGCTTCGTGGGACTAAGTTGCGTGATTGTTGCGTGACCAACCTCACCCAGAGATGAACGCTTGGCAACAATCCACAACCTGTGCATGACGTTGTGGATGAAGCTGAATGGTGACTTGACAGTTCTGTGAATAACTAGACGGACCCGTCACCGACCATCGCCCGGTAGATGCGTTCCAGATCCTCCAGCGTGGCGAATTCGACGACCAGCCGTCCTCGTCGATTCTGGATATCCACCTTCACCCTGGTGTTCAAATAGGTCGAGAGAAGATCCTCCAACTCCAAAACCCCAGGCTCTGGCAGCTTTTTCGGTGGGGTTCGCCGGACGCCCAGACCGGTAGGACCAGTGGTAGTACCGACTCGCTTCTTCGAATTCCTCGGGAATTTCCTCTGGAAGCGAAATGACGGGGGGTGGCAGCGGTGCGCCGCCGCGGACGATCTCCTCGACCGCTCGAACCGTTAATCCCTCGGATGTGATTTGCTCGACCAGCTTCTCCTGCAGCGTGCGATCAGGCGTTCCCAGCAAGGCCCGGGCGTGGCCGGCCGAGATTGTTCGCTCCGCCAGAGCCCGTTGCGCCCCCGCAGGTAGCTGAAGCAAGCGCAGGGTATTGGTGACCGTGGCCCGGCCCTTACCCATCCGGGTCGCCACCTGCTCGTGGGTGAGACCGAATTCGTCGATGAGCTGCTGATACGCCGCCGCTTCCTCCAGGGCGTTGAGATCTTCCCGGTGGAGGTTCTCCACCAGAGCCTGCTCCAGGCTCGTGACGTCGCCGGTATCGGGCTGGACGAGTACCGGGATGGTCTGCAGGCCGGCCCGCCGTGCTGCCCGCCAACGGCGCTCACCTGCGATCAGCTCGTAGCTCTCGTCCTCGCCGTCGACCTCGCGCACCAGAACGGGCTGGAGCAGACCCACCTCTCGGATGGAGGCGGCCAACGACGACATCGACTCTTCGTCGAAGTGACTCCGGGGCTGAAAGGCATTCGGCTTGATGTGCGAGATGGGCACCACCCGAAGGGCCGAGTCCATCTCCCCCGTCGCTTCGGATGGAATCAGTGCGCTCAGGCCTTTACCGAGTCCGCTGCGGCGCGCCATTGCTCACCTCCTTGGCCAGTTCACGGTAGGCCACGGCCCCACGTGAAGTCGGATCGAACACAGTGATGGGTTGCCCGAACGAAGGGGCTTCGGATAACCGGACCGTACGCGGGATCACGCTCTTGCAGACACGATCGGCGAAGTGGAGACGGACCTCGTTGGCGACATCAATGGACAACCTGGTCCGCGCATCGAACATGGTGAGCACGATGGTCGTCACCTCGAGCGACTCGTTGAGGTTCGACGACACCAGATTCACGTTGCGCAGGAGCTGGCTCAGACCTTCCAGCGCGTAGTACTCACACTGGATCGGCACCATGACCTCTCCTGCGGCAGCCAGGCCATTCACGGTGATGAGACCAAGCGACGGAGGACAGTCGATGAGGATGAAGTCGAAATCGTCGACCACCGTATCGATGGCACGCTTTAGTTTCATCTCCCGGCTGAAGGCGGGAACCAGTTCAATCTCGATTCCGGCCAAGTCGATTGTCGCCGGCGCCACGAATAGATTCTTGACGCTGGTGGGCTCGATGCAATCCTCCAGTGACTGGTCCCTCATGATGACGTCGTACATGGAAAGTTCGAAGTTCCTGGCATCGATGCCCAAACCAGTGGTTGCATTCCCTTGGGGGTCGAGATCGATGACGAGGACCCGATAACCGATCTCGGCCAAGGCAGCCCCCAGGTTCACCGTCGTGGTCGTCTTGCCGACCCCACCCTTCTGGTTGGCAATAGCGATGACCCGGGGCAGTTCCCTCGGGGCCGGTCGCTCGCCATCCAGCAGACTGTCGGCCTCGGCCCTGATCGTGGGGGTCCTCATTTGGGTCGGCGGCAGGGGGCGGGCGGGGCGGGCCTGGGTTCCCTGGCGTGTTTCGGTTCTCCTGGAAGTTCCGCCGGCTGCACAACGATCTCCTCGAACACAACTTCCTCAACGACAACTTCCTCAACCACAACTTCCTCAACCACAACTTCCTGGACTGGCCCCGCGTACTCGCCTGGATACGGATCGGGGGCGGTTATGGGCTCTGCCTCAAAAACTGGTTGAGATACCTGACGGAGGGGATCGGGATGGAGATCGACCGGGGGAGTCGGTGCCGGAGTTTCCATCGGACCGGCTTCCTGATACGGAGGGAACGAGGAAGTTGAGACGGCCTGTTCGGCGGGCGCGGGTGCCACGAAGTCTGAGGCCGGCGGCGGAGATAGAAGTGCTTGATCAAACGGGGGCGGAGTCGGATGAACAGGAGGAATTACTTCAGGCGCCCGATTCACCGAGACCGCGGGAGGGCCTACTGGAGCGAAATCCTCTTCGGGGACAACCGGCTGCTCTACTGCATCAAAGGCTGGTGTTCGGGGGAGAGGGGTCGGTTCTCCTTTGTCCCGACGACGGATCCGCATTAAGCAGTCTCTTGAATGCGCCGTACCACGTTGCCTATCCTGGCCTGACTATCGTCCCTAGGTCAAGCCTTGCTCGACGTTTCACGTGAAACATTGGTCGACATAGCCGTTTCGAGCGCCTCGGCCCCTCGTTGAAGGAGAGGACCTAGTTCTTCGATTGCCACTGGCTAGTCCGTGGAAGATGGGGCTGACCAAGATGAGATGATGCCGAATACTCAGGCAAGGCCCCGAATATGGCTCGTATCCATTCAGGCCCCCACTGTCAGGAACTTGCGCGCCGAGCGCATAATAAACGCCGTATTACCTGTCACAGGGAGTGCATCCGACCTTCTGATCCCGCACGGATCAATGGTGAGGTTCCTTCGAGAGCTGATGGCAACTCCTATGGAGTAGAAGCAAGGCGACCGACTCCGTGCCCATCTCTCAGGTATTCGGCTCGCTTCTCCGTCGGTGACGAAGGACGGCAGGGACACGCCGGCAGGGGAATCCCAGTCCGTCGGACGTTTCCAGTTTCGTAACAGAATGCGAACCGATTCGATTGACTTCCAGTGGGCGGCGTCGGCATCAGTTCCCCCCCATTGGCTGATTGAACTCTCGGATCCTGAATGATCTGGCGGGAGGCAACTATGCCACGTGGAATAGCTCATACCGTCCATTTTAGGAACGGGCGGAAAGACTTGTTCTTGTGATTCGGCCATCCCACTGCCGATCACGCATGGCGACCGGACGGACCTCACGAGGGAACCGCGGTTGGGCCACCTTGGGCCACCGCTCACAGATCTGAGCTCTTTTGCGGTCCTGAGCACACGTTTGCGACTATTCGATGTTTATCGGGATCACGGGGAAAGTCCACTACCGAAGGGCTGACGAAGACCAATCCTTCACCTCGACAGGCACGGGTCGCACTGAACGTTCCACGTGAAACATTACCGAATGGTTCAGCCTCCCCAAGACTCGCCCGAGTGCGTGGCCTGGCAAGTGCCTCCTGAACGTCCGATGATCCATGCCCTGTCTTGGCTCCAACGACATCCTTATCGAGATCGGAAGGGGAGTAGACGCCGCCGTTTCTTGCCAGCATGTTCATGGCCATCTCGAACCACAAATCTAGAAGAGTGGCTTTCTGCTGGGCACACCGTCGCGACGGGGAAACCTCTCGGGGCAAAGTTCGGTCTGGCAGAGGACTTGGTAGCCGAAGTCTTGGCGGACAAACCCAGCCGGCGTGAGCCCCAGCAAGGCTAGCGGCACCGACGGCCACCGCCCGGATTCATCTGGGAGTTCCACCGGAGAGTGCACCTCGCGGTCCTCATCGTCAAATGCGGAGATCGTCTCAGCGGGCGGCTCCGAGACGATCATCCAGCCCCCTTTACGAAGGAAAGGGGCTGCACATTCGGCCACAACTGCGGGAGCTCCAAACGACCGGGCCACAACACCGTCGAATCGGCCCCGATATGCAGGGTCCCGTCCGCCCACCTCGGCCCGTCGCTGGACGACCTGTACCCGGCCTTGCAAGCCGCTGGACAGAACCGCACGCTCGAGAAAATGCACGCGCCGCCGATTGGCATCAAGCAATACAAGTGTTGCTTCAGGCCACTCCTCAGCAACAACAAGGCCCGGTAACCCTCCACCGGACCCCAGATCCAAGATGTGTGGCGTTGAGGTGCTTTGTGGCTGCCGCTTAGCCAAATCCACGAAGCCTTGAGCGTGGCGCAGGTGACGAGCGATAGGTCCGGGGCCTAAGAAACCCGCTTCGCGAGCGGCCAGCAATACTTCTTCGATGGACCTGGTGGAACCGTCGTTGTCGGCTTCCGACATCGACGGGCGACTTGATCAGCTGGCGGGAGCGATGACGATGTAGCGGTTGGGATCCTCACCCTCGGAGCGGGTGGACACCCCTTCGATTTCGTTTACCGCATCGTGAACGGCCTTGCGGTCGGCTGGACTCATAGCCTCAAGAGCCTTTTCCTGGCCTGAAGCGATGACTTCCTCAGCGATCTGTGTGCTGAACCTCTTCAATGCGGCCGAGCGCTTCTCGCGGTAGCCGGCCACGTCGACCAAAATACGATCGGTTCTGGAAGGACACTGTCGCTGAACGACGGCGCGAGTGAGATCCTGCAGGGCGCTCAGAGTCGATCCGCGAGGACCGACAAGAAGGCCCAGATCCTCTCCCACGGCGGCAATCTCCACCGTCTCTTCATCGAGAAGTCGCGTCTCCACCGAGGCAGACACTCCGTACTCTGCGAGCAACCCGGCCAGGAACGCTCGGCCCACCTCACCTTGTTCTTCGAGCGTCATTCCTTCGGCCATGTCAACTGTCTCCTTCGGTTCTGTAATGCGTTGCGTGTTCTTCGGCGCTCCATTGGCGGGTTGGCGACTCGCGGAGGAAGCGGCTCCATTCTCGCTATTCCCATTCGCCCCTCCCCCTCCCTGACTGCGGTTGCGCCGGCGACGAGCGGACCGACTGGTACCAGATCCATTTCCCTCGGAGGTCGCGCTAACCGGAGCTCTCGCCTCGTTACGAGGCGCTCCGGGCCGACTTCCGGATCCATTCGCACCCTGCCCACTCTTACCGCCCCGGTTGCGGTCCCGCGACCGTTCTCGCTTTGGGCGCGCTCCAACCGGTCGCACGCGGGCACGCACGCGTGCCTCAACCCTCATGCGCCCAAACAGCCCGACCTTGGGCTCCGTGACGATGACTACTTCGGCATCACCTTCGGCAACGCCCAGTTGATCCAGGGCCTGCTCGGTTGCCTCTGCAATGGTCTTACCAGCGACTTCAACCCACTCCACGCTCTATCGAGCCTTTCTCGTCCTCTTGGATCGCGAGCGTGGATGCTCTTTCTGCACCGGCACTAGCTCGATTTCCGCGTCCTGTGATGGTTTCTTCCCATTGGCACCGCCGGATTTCCCGGTGACGGCGCCCCTTCTGTTCGTTGTCCTGGCATTGGTCGTTCGGCGGACCGTGCCGGGCGGCTTGCCATTGCTCGCACTCTTCCCATTGGTTGCGGCACCGCTCTTCGGTGTCGCCGTGCCCTTCGGCGGGGTAATGCCCTTGGCCGGGGTCTTTCCGTTGGCCGCAGTTGGCTTAGCGTCACCCGGTCCGAGCGCCTTCGGATTATCTGAACCCTTTGGGCCTGTCGCCGTACCGCCTATCTCGCGCTCAGACGCCTTCTCCGTGGGTGGGGCGCCAACCGGAGTCACCATTCCGGTGCGGAACATGAACTCCTGCGTTCCGATTCTCATCGCCGATGACACCACCATGTAGATGGTTGCTCCAGCAGGGACTCGCAAATAAATAACACCGAAAATTATGGGGAAGAATTTCTGCATTTGCTGCATTTGGGGATTCGCTGCTGCAGCCTGCGGATTGCGGCTGTTCATCTGCTTCATTTGGTAGTACTGAAGGAAAATCGCCATCCCAATTAAAACCAGGTAAGGGATAATAAGTAAGGTCTGATTTACCCCATGATGCGTGAACGGAGCCGATGAAAGGTCCATCCCGAACCACCAGTGCATTTGACCTTTACTTTGCACCAGATCGTGATATATACGGGAGTTAGTCGGTATATAACGCGGGGTCGCCTTTGTAACTTTTCCGGCCTTATCCAGTACCCCAAATGACAGGCCCCGAATAAGCGAATACAGGACGATGAGGAACGGCATCTGCAACAGACTCGGGAGGCAGGCGCCGAAGGGACCCGTGCCGTTTTCCTTGTAGAGCTTCATCATTTCCGCGTTGAGTTGCTCGCGGTTCTCCGGCCCCTTGTATTTGACCTGGAGCTTCTTCATTTCGGGCTGTAGGCGCTGCATCGCCAGCATGGACTTGGTGCTCTTGATCGTCACCGGGGTCAGCACGGCCATGATCACGAGGGTGAGGCCGATGATCGCCACGCCGTAATTGGGAATTACTGAGTAAATGCCCGCCAGGATCAAGCCGAAAAGTTCGAAGAGTGGGTGGAAAATTTCGCCGATGGACTTGAACAGGGCGTTTTCACCCAATAACGGACTCAGCATCGGCCGCTTCCGTTCTTGGATACCGCCCGTGTGTGGACGTGCAGCGGAACCAGGTCAACGCCATGCGGCCCGAAGGGGCGACAGCGCGCCAAGCGCTTGACCGTCAAGATGAAGCCTTGCCAGAACCCGTGTTCTGTGAACGCATCGATGGCGTAGTTCGAACAACTCGGGTAGAAGCGGCACGGCGAGACGCGGCCTGAGGATGCCCCCTGATACGCCTCCAGGATGCGGATCGCAGCTCGCGCCGCACGGTTCGAGGGTATCTCCGTACTTTTCATGAAATACCTCGGAAAGATTTCGGTGCCTGCAACAGAGCTTGCTGGACAAATGTCATGAACTTCGCGGACTCACACTGTGCGGCCGCCTGGTCGACACGGAGGAGGTAGATCCCGCGCGGGAGTTCGCTCGCGACCTCCCGCGCCGATTCACGCATCCGTCGACGTAGGGAGTTACGAATGACCGCATTCCCGCAGTGTTTCCCAATTGCGTATCCCACCTGGGGGTATACACCACCAACCCCGGCTTCGACCGGGGCGAATGTGGCGCGAACCGGTCCGCTCGTTGCCCGGGCACGGGAACGTTGCAGTTGGCCGAATGCTGCCCTGGTTTGGATTCTTCCAACCGTCCTGGGGGGCACGAGCGGCTCAGACGGTGAGACGGTGGCGCCCCTTGAGCCGCCGCGACTTCAATATGGCCCGGCCTGCACGTGTGGACATGCGCTTGCGGAAGCCGTGCGTCTTCGCCCGCTTGCGGGTATTCGGTTGATAGGTGCGCTTCACGTCAGTCTGCCTTTCGCCACGCTTGCACGGCACTGGCCGGGGCGTAACAGAGTTCGTATGACCATCTGGTTTATGGGCCAGTGGTAGTCGAGTTGGTCCATGTTAGGCGCGATTGGACAATCCCCACTAGTCGACCGGTGCAGCACGGTGTACCTTCGATGAATTACCCGCACCGAGGAACGTTCAGACCTGCCCAGGACGCCACGGACGGAGGAAGGACTATCGGACGACGCGGTGAATCAAGCCGGAGAACTATGGAACCGGTGCACCGGGTCGCTACGCGAGCAGGTTTCCGAGACGACTTGGCAACTCTGGCTTTCCGGCCTTGAGCCGATGGAGTTCGCCGACGGCGTCTTTGTCCTCTCGGTGCCCAACGGCCTCATCCTCGAGCGGGTCGAGACCCGCTATCTCCCCATGATCGAAGACACCCTGGCCAACGAGGTCGGTTCGCCTGTGCGAGGACGTCTCGAAGTGCAGCAGCAAGAAGCCATTGAACCCGAGTTGGAGGAATTTCTGGGGGTCCCGGCACAGACCGAGATCGCCAATCGGCCCAGTCCAAATCCCCAGCCCTCCACGAATGGTCGGGAGTCGCCGGCAGTCCAACTCGACCCGAAGTTCGTTTTCGAGACTTTTGTCGCCGCCTCCTCGAACCGTCTAGCTCACGCCGCAGCTCAGGCCGTAGCTGAAACCCCTGGCAGATCATACAATCCGCTCTTTATTTACGGTGACAGCGGGCTGGGAAAGACCCACCTGCTCCATGCCATTGGCAACTACGTCTCGGAGAATTTCAGCCGTCGCAAGGTGCTCTACGTCACAACGGAGACCTTCATGAACGACTTCGTGGATTCCCTCCGAACCTCCACCACCTTGGCATTCAAGCGCCGGTATCGGGAGTGCGACGTCCTTCTCATCGATGACGTGCAGTTCATGGAGAACAAAGAAGGCCTGCAAGAGGAGTTCTTCCACACCTATAACGACCTCAAGGGTGCCTCGAAGCAGATCGTCCTCACATCCGACCGACCTCCCAAGTCGATCGAGACGCTGGAGGATCGTCTCCGGAGCCGTTTTCTATCGGGTTTGATCACCGAGATCGACCCCCCTGACCTCGAGACCCGCCTGGCTATTCTCCGTTCGAAGTCCGAGAGCGAGAACCACGAGGTCCCTGATGACGTCCTCGAATTCATCGCCACCCACGTAAAGAACAACATCCGGGAGCTGGAAGGGGCTCTCACACGTATCAGCGCCTTCGCCAAACTGAACAAGGAGGCAATCTCCCTGGCCCAGGCCGAGCGGGTTCTCTCCGACATCGTTCTCGCCGGCGAGCCCCGCCGAATTACGCCTCAGATGATCCTGGAGGCAACAGCGACCAGCTACGGGTTCACTATTGATGCCATTTGCGGCCCGAGCCGGACACGTCCTCTCGTCACCGCACGCCAGGTCGCGATGTACCTCGTCCGAAATCTGACGGACTACAGCTATCCGGCCATCGCCCGCGTCTTCGGCAATCGCGACCACACCACCGTCATTCACGCTGTGGACAAGATCAGCGGTCAGATGCAGCAGCGCCGACAGATATATGAGCAGGTCACAGAGCTAACTCAGCAGGTTCGAGGGGGTACATAAATGCCTCGCCGAGAAGCCGGAGAAGCTGTGGACAACCCGTGCAGTGCTGGGGATAGCGTGGTCGCCCGTCCCCAGGCGTCTGGATACGTCGTGAAGCCCATGCGGTCTCCGAGAGAGTCACCCACACCGTCATGGGGACGGGCTTAGTGCCTCTCACCAGCATCAGGCGGACGTCATCCACAATCCACAGCCCTTATTACCTTTACTAGAAACATTTCTCTCCTCTTCACTCAACAGTGACTGGGGACACGGCCGAAAGGACAAGCTCCGGTGAAGTTCAGATCCGAGCGAGATGCACTCGTCGACATGCTGGCAACGGCCGGGCGGGCCGTTGGTGCGCGCGCTACCTCCTCTCCGGTGTTGTCCGGGCTTCTCCTCTCCTGCACCGGCAATGTGCTTTCGGTCACAGGGACAGATCTCGATCTCACGATTCAGGTCACCGAAGAAGTGATCGGGGTCGAAGATGGAACGTGTGTCGTTCCCGCCCGGCTCTCGACCGACATTGTGCGCCGGCTAGAGCCCGGCGCGGTCACGTTCGCCAACGATGAAGACCACATCACCATTTCCGCTGCTCGTTCAAACTTCAAGTTACGGACGTACCCCGTGGTGGAGTTCCCCGCAGTAGGCAAAGCAACCGAGGCCACAACGCAGCTGCCCGAAGCGGCACTCGGTGAGGCGGTCCGCCAAGTAGTGCGCGCCGCTTCACACGACGATGCGCGACCCCTTCTCACCGGCGTGTTGTTGTCGCGTATCAACGGATCCATCCGTATGGTGGCGACTGACTCCTACCGGATGGCAATGCGTGATCTCCCTGGAATCAGCGCGTTGCCGGGAGAGGAGGACCTCTTAGTGCCAGCGCGAGCCTTGGCGGAACTGCAGCGTCTGCCATCCCGACACGATGGCGGTGAGGGCGACGGTAATCACGTTGGTGTGGCTGCAAGTAGTAGTGAAATCACCTTTTGGCAGGGAAATGTACAAATAAGCACGCGACTTCTTGAGGGCCGCTACCCCGACTACAACCAGCTGATCCCTGACCATTATCCGAACCGGCTTCATCTTGGGAAGGAATCCTTTCTTGCCGCATTGCGCCGCGTCCAACTCCTTGTGCGTGACAACACGACGCCCGTTCGCCTCTCGATGCGCCAAGGGGGTGTCGATCTCACCGTTGTCAGTCAGGAAGTGGGTGATGCCTCGGAGTCGGTGGATGGTGATTTCACCGGCGAGGATTTGGTTATCGCTTTCAACCCGTCCTACTTGATCGATGGCACCGAGGCGGTGCAGGGCGACGAGGTAATTCTCGAGTCCGCCGATGCGTCCCGCGCCGCCACGGTCCGCGGTGCTGATGATGACCACTTTCGTTACTTACTGATGCCCGTACGCGTTTCCTAAAGCGAATTCGCAATAATTCGATGAGTCTGGAGCAGATCGAACTCATCGATTTCCGCATTTTCACCGCCGCGGCGTTTACACCTGAGAGTGAGGGGACGACCGTGATCACCGGCCCCAATGGGACGGGAAAAACGAGCGTGCTCGAAGCAATGGTGTATTTGGGTACCCAACGCTCGTTTCGGGGCGCGCCGCGGGAAGCAATGATCCGAACCGGTGCCATCCGGGGAATTGTCCGGGCTCAACTGCATCAACAGGGCAGCCCCACACTGGTAGAGGCCGAGATAGTGCCGGTGGGTCGTAGCCGTACCCAGGTCAACCGTAAAGTGGCCCACGCCCGTAGAGACCTCACGAGAGCCACCCCCTGCACGATCTTTTCCCCCGAAGACCTCGCACTTGTGAGCGGTGGTCCGAAGATTCGCCGGGACTTGTTGGATGATGCGCTTGGTCTTCTTGACACCGAGGGAGCACGTGCCGCCGACGAAGTCGAGCGAATCCTGCGCCAGAGGGCGGCGCTGTTACGCCAGGCCGCGGGTCGCGTCAGTGCCGACGTGGCCAGCACGCTCGACGTGTGGGATGAGCGACTGGCCCATGCCGGAAAAATCCTGGTCACGGCCAGAGAGCGTCTCGCCGGCGATCTGGAGCGGTACGTCGGGCCTGCGTATGGCCGTCTCGCCGGATTGCCCGACAAGGTGTTGATCGGCCAGCACTACGTACGGAGCTGGACCGGTGAGCTTCTTGATGCACTGGCGGCATGTCGAACCGACGATCTTCGCCGGGGGGTAAATACTGTGGGGCCGCACCGTGACGACCTTCTTTTGACCCTGGAGGGGCGTGAAGCGCGGACGCACGCGTCTCAGGGAGAACAAAGGTGCCTAGCCTTGGCGTTGCGCATCGCAGTACATCAACTGGTGGTCGCCAAAACGGAGCTCACCCCTACGCTCTTGCTCGATGATGTGTTCTCAGAGCTGGACCCTGCCCGGAGCCGGGCCTTGGTCGCTGAGCTCCCCAAAGGACAATCGATCCTGACCACGGCCGCGCCCCTTCCGGCCGGAATTGATGTCGCCCAGATCGTGGATATCGACCGGATTGTGCGGGGGCCATGAGCGAGGGGCGCCGACGCCCGCGGGGACCCGATGCGGGTCCTCAACAGGTCGGACGGGCTATCGCGAAGGTGCTGAGTCGCATCGGAGCCTCCCCCTCGGCACAGACCATGGAGCTCGTGTTCACTCGTTGGGATGAGGTGGCAGGAGCGGAAATATCTTCCCATGTTCGCCCCCTGCGCCTACAGAACTCAGCTCTTGTGGTTGCAGCCGATCACCCGATCTGGGCCACGCGCGCACGGATGGCCTCGGAGCGAATCCTGGCTCAATTGCACGAGCTGGGAGACACTTCCATAGAGAGACTCGAAGTGGTGGTCCAGCGCTCCTAGCGACCGGGTGGACTGCCTCAAAAGGTGCTGAAAAGATGCCGTTGTCGGGTAGGATGGGTCGTTCGCATCAGAATGCCAGGGACCATGGTTCGGGGATTCGATTCGCACCGCGAAGACTGCCGTTTTGAAAGGGCGCGCCTGTGGCGATAAAGGTTGATGGAGTTACAACTCCGCAGGACAGTTCCTATAGCGAGAGTGACATTACGATTCTGGAAGGTCTTGAGGCTGTACGCAAACGCCCGGGCATGTACATCGGTTCGACGGGTCCCACAGGGCTGCACCATCTCGTGTGGGAAGTGGTCGACAACTCAGTCGACGAAGCGATGGCCGGCCGCGCCACACGGATCGACGTGACGCTGTTGGCGGACGGAGGGTGCCGCGTGCGGGACGACGGTGCGGGAATTCCCGTCGGACCACACCCCAAGAACCCCAAAATGTCCACGGCCGAGATCGTGCTCACCACGCTCCACGCCGGCGGCAAATTCGGCGGGAAGGGTTACCAAGTCTCAGGGGGCCTTCATGGCGTCGGCATCTCGGTCGTAAATGCCCTTTCAACCCGATTAATTCTCGAGATTGACCGCGATGGCCAGCGGTGGGAAGCCGAGTTCGAAAAAGGCGGAAAGGTCAAGCGCAAAATCGCCGCGACCGGGCCCTCCCCAATCGACAGGGCCACCGGAGAACCACGGACCGGAACGACCGTCACCTTCTGGCCGGACGGATCGATTTTGGACGAAACCGAGTTCCGCTCCCAGACCATTACGGAACGTATGCAAATCATGGCCTTCTTAAACAAGGGTCTCGAGATCCGTTTCACCGACGAGCGCCCAGCACCCGAGCTGAAGACGACGTTTAAGTATGCCGGCGGGATCGTCGACTTCGTCAAACATCTCAATGCATCCAAGGAATCCCTGTTCCGGAAAGTGGCGGGCTTTGAGGAGGCTGAAGAGGGGCAAGAGGTCGAAATCGCCATGCAGTGGAACACCGGCTTCCACGAGTCGATCTTCTCCTTCGCCAATGGCATCTCGACCATCGAGGGTGGCATGCACGAGGAAGGGTTTCGTGCCGCCCTGACCAATAGCGTCAACCGGTATGCACGGGCTCGAAATCTCCTGAAGGAGAAGGAAGACAACCTTCAAGGCGAAGACATTCGCGAAGGCCTCACCGCAATTATTTCGGTGCGTTTACGAGACCCACAGTTTGAGGGGCAGACCAAGGCGAAGTTGGGGAACCAATCCATTCGTTCCCTGGTGGTGAAGGCCACCAATAAGAAATTGAGTGAATGGCTGGAGGAGAACCCGAAAGAAGCCAACCAGATCGTGGCGAAGGCAACGCAGGCCGCTCGGGCCCGAATGGCCGCCCAGGGAGCGCGTGATCTCACCCGCCGCAAGTCCGCCCTCGACGGCGCTGGATTGCCCGGGAAATTGTCCGATTGTTCTTCACGCGATCCGCGCGAATCAGAACTCTTCATCGTTGAAGGGAACTCGGCTGGCGGCTCAGCAAAGGACGCGCGCGACCCGCGGACTCAGGCCATCCTGCCCATCCGGGGGAAGATCCTCAATGTCGAGCGGGCCCGCATCGACAAAATGTTGAAGAACGCCGAAATTCAGGCACTTATCTCAGCCATCGGCGCGGGATTGGCTGATGACTTCGACGTCGAAAAGATCCGTTATCACAAGGTGATTCTTTTGGCCGACGCCGACGTAGATGGCAGCCACATCCGGACGCTCCTTCTCACATTCTTCTTCCGGCAGATGAAACCACTGGTTGAGGGTGGGTTCGTCTACGTAGCCCAGCCGCCGCTCTACTCCACGCTGGTGGGCAAGGAGAAGATTTACCTTAAGGACGACCCGGCCAAAGCGGCGTTCTTGGCCGAACATCCGGACCACAAGCACGATTTCAACCGGCTCAAGGGGCTCGGCGAGATGGACTTCGCGGAACTAAGGGACACGACCATGTCGTCGTCCTTGCGCTCGCTTCTCCAGATCAACGTGGAGCAGGCGGCATTGGCCGACGACGTGTGCTCCATCCTTATGGGCGACGACGTCGAGCTCCGTCGACACTTCATTCAGACAAATGCTAAAGACGTCCGTTTCCTCGACATCTGAGCAATAGGACGAGGAGAACATATGGCACGACAGGCGACCAGCGGGAGCGGTGGGCGAGGCAGTAGCGGCGGGGATGGCACGCCTCCCAGTGGCGACGAGCCGGTTGGCGGCTCGGTTGAACCGATCGAGATTCAAGAGGAGATGGAGCGATCCTTCCTCGAGTACTCCATGTCGGTCATCGTGGCGCGAGCCCTGCCTGATGTCCGCGACGGCCTCAAGCCGGTGCACCGCAGGATCCTCTACTCCATGTTCGACCGCGGCCTGCGGCCCGATCGGCCGCACAACAAGTGTGCCAAGGTCGTGGGCGACGTCATGGGTACCTACCATCCTCATGGCGACTCCGCCATCTACGAGGCCTTGGCCCGGATGGTGCAAGAATTCTCTCTTCGTCATCCGCTGATCGACGGCCACGGGAACTTCGGAGGGCGCGGGCCTGATGATGGTCCGGCAGCGATGCGGTACACCGAATGCCGGTTGGCGCCACTCGCACTGGAACTCATGGCCGACATCGACGAGGAAACCGTCGACATGATCGCCAACTATGACGGTTCCGATGAGGAGCCGGTCGTCTTGCCGGGCCGATTCCCCAACCTGCTTATCAACGGTTCCCAAGGCATCGCGGTGGGCATGGCCACCAATATCCCACCGCACAACATGGGCGAGGTGATTGACGCCGCCATCCACGTGCTTAACAACCCCGAGGCCACACCGGATGAACTGATGGCCTTCGTCAAAGGCCCGGACTTCCCAACGGGGGCACTGATTCTGGGCCGACAAGGAATTCTCGACGCCTATCGGACCGGGCGCGGGTCCATCAAGATGCGGGCGGTCGCCGAGATCGAAGAGGGTCGAAGCGGCGAACGCATCGTGGTTACCGAGTTCCCGTACCAGACGTCGGTCGAAGTAATCGAACAGAAGATCTCCGACCTGGTTCGAGCCGGCGAGCTGGATGGCATCCGTGAGGTCCTGAACTCCTCCGCCAATCAGAAACCACGTCTGGTCATTGAGCTCAAGCGCGACGCCAACGCGAACGTGGTGCTCAACAATCTTTACAAGCAGACGCCGCTGCAGACCAGCTTCGGGGTCAACATGCTCGCCCTGGTCGACTCCGTGCCTCGGACGCTCAACCTGGCCCAGGCACTTTCGCATTACATCGACCACCAGATCGAAGTCATCACCCGACGGACCGAATTCCGACTCCGCAAGGCACGCGATCGCGCCCACATCGTCGAGGGTCTCCTACGGGCAATTGACATGCTCGATGCGGTCATCGCAACCATCCGTGGCTCTGACGACCGCTCCGAGGCCCGGACCTCCCTGATGGCCGATCCGTTTGCCTTCACCGAGATCCAGGCCACGCACATCCTGGACATGACCTTGGGGCGGCTCACCCGCCTGGGACGCACCGAATTGCAGGAAGAGATGGCAAAGCTGCTCGAGACGATCGCCGAGCTCGAGTCGATTTTGGCCGATGACGCCAAATTGCGGGGCGTTATCGGCACCGAGATGACAGCAATCCGCGACAAATTCGCCAACCCGCGACGCAGCATCATCACCCACGACCCAGGCGAGATGGGAGTCGAAGACCTCATCGACGACGAGGAAATCGTCGTGACTATGACCAAGGGCGGTTATATCAAGTCGGTGGCCGCCGCCGCCTTCCGGACACAGGGCCGGGGAGGGCGCGGAGTGCAGGGGGCCCGACTAAAGGAGGAGGACCTGGTCAACCAGGTTGTGCACTCCTCATCCCACTCCTATCTGCTTCTCTTCTCAAACCACGGCAAGGTGTACCGCCTTCGCGGTCACGAGATCCCGCTGAAGGAACGAACGGCCAAGGGCACGGCAGCGGTAAATCTCGTTCCGCTCGCTCCCAGTGAGTCGGTACAGGCGATCATCACGACCCGCGAGTTCTCGCCCGAGCAGTACCTGGTCTTTGCCACGGCCCAAGGCCAGGTGAAGAAGACCGCACTCAGCGAATACGACAAGTCCCGTCGCGAGGGCTTCATCGCCATCAACTTGCGGGAGGGTGATGAGCTCGTACGGGTCGTAGCTACGTCGGGAAGTGATGACATCTTCGAGGTAACCCGCAGCGGCATGACGATCCGTTTCAACGAGACCGACGTGCGAGCCATGGGTCGCGACGCCGCCGGTGTGCGTGGCATCCGACTTCGGGCCGATGACGCCGTCGTCTCGTGTGACGTCGCCGCCGATGACACCGACATCCTGCTGGTGACCGACGCCGGCTATGGCAAGCGTACGAAGTTGGAGCGCTTCAACCGACAGGCTCGCGGTGGTCAGGGGGTGCGCGGGATCCGCCTGACCGGAAAGCGTGGATCGGTAGTGGCTGCCTTCATGGTCGCCCTAGATGAGGAGATTCTCCTCGTCTCTTCGGGTGGTGTGGTGATTCGCACGGCTGCCCGCGAGATCGCGTCCCAGGGTCGTGACGCAACAGGTGTCCGAGTCATGAATCTCGATGACGGTCAGTCCGTGGCCGCCGTGGCGCGCGTGACAGCCGAGAGCGAAGACGACTAATCGCAAAGCGAAATAGTGGTCCGTGGTCAGTTCGTGGCGTTAAATGTCATGGTGAACGGAACTTGAGTCGGCACATACGAGCCGATCTGTTTGAACCCGTTGAAGATGTAGGCGCGCCCCGCGCCACTGCCCGTCTGGATCGTCATCGAGCTGGTGACCGTAAATACGTGGCTCTGGCCAGCCTGAATGACCTGTCCGAAAACCGCGCGCGAACTGCCCGCTGCTACTGCCTGCACCCAACAAGGGCCATTGACGGCTTTGATATCGACCGCGAAGGAGGCTAAGGCGACGTTGAACGTGGCGGATCGCCCGGTTGGGTCCGTAGTGACCTTGACGATGCTGACCTTGGCTCGGGCACCCGACGATTTGTGGGTCGTCGTGGAATGACCCTTGGGGCTGGACGAGATGCCGACCGCAACCTTGGCGTTGTCGTACCAGTGGGCTGTTGAGGAACGCGCATCATGGAGCCAATGGTCGACGTGGTTGTGCTCGATCAGGGCCACGCTGCCCACCACAACCAGAAAGGTGACGAGTCCTACGAGCACCTTGAGGAACCGCGGTACCCCAAGCTTCACTGCGGGCACCTCGCCGGTGTCCACCATCGGGATCTGGCCGGTGTCACTCAGCAAGCCGGTGTCACTCAGCACGACGGGGCGGGTCACGGGCTCGAAGACACCGGTCGTGGTGGCGTCAGCCACCCCTGTCGCATCACTGGACCAAATCGCTCCTCCGCCGACGGGGGAGTGCCCTCCGGCCGGAGCTGATGAGATGGAGACACTCGGGACGAGAGCGGTGTCGCCCGTCGTGGCAAAGGGTTGCCCCCCTACGGGCCAATGCTCGACCGCGACCAGTACGTAATGATCACCCGGCAAGCCAAGTGAATTGGCATAGGACCGTAGGTTGCGTAGCGTCTCAATCCGATCGTGCTGCAGGCCAACGTTGCCGTTTTCGAGGGCCATCAGCGCCGTGTTGCCGATCCCGAGCCGTTCCGCTGCCTCCGTGACGGTAAGTTCGGCCTGCTGCCGGGCAAGCTGAAGCGAACGCCCGAGGTCCGGCAGGGAAGCCGGCAGGGTGTTGGCGTCTCCCGTCGCAGGGCTCTCGCCGCGGCTAGGCACCATCTCGTCCCTTCTGATCACGAAAAGATGTTCACAATCGTACTGAGTGGTGGGACCTTCTTAACCGCGCCACCACCCTCGAGCCCATAAGGGGAGGATCGGCTGTTCCGGGCGGATGTAACCCGGGTTGCTAAAAGATTCGCAGGCTCGTGAGGGGCCACACCCGTAGGTCGACCTTCCCCACGATGAGGGAGCGGGATATCGGTCCCCAGTAACGACTGTCGCAGGAGTCAGTCCGGTTGTCGCCCATGACGAAATAGTGGTTGGCCGGGATCACGTAGGGCTTCGTCAAGTTGTAGGGCTTCCCGGCTGGACCGGGGAATGTCGTTCCCTGCACCGAAGCCGGGAGCCACGTCTCATTGAGACGCTTCCCATTGACATCGACGTAGCCCTTCGAGCCCTCGGTCACCAACGAGATGGTCTCGCCTGGGAGCCCTATTACCCGCTTGACCAGGTCGGCGACCGGTTCACCCCCGCAGTTCTCATCGGCGGGCCGCTTGAAAACGACGATGTTGCCCCGGTCGACACCATGGAGGTGATAGCTGAGCTTGTCGACGAGTATGCGATCGCCGACCTTGAGGGTGGGCTCCATGGAGCCCGAAGGGATGAAAAACGTCTGCACCACGAAGGCGCGGAGAAGAAGTGCGGCCACCAGGGCCACGACGATGACGATCAGGGTCTCACGCAGCCAATGCGACCTCTTGGATGGCCCCTCGGCGACCGTCGATTCGGAGGGGTCAGCCATCACGGTAGGCGCAGGCTACTCGCGGCAAACTGGGTTTTTCGATCACAGGCCCATTATTCGGGAGGGGCGAATCAACGAGACGGAGCTTCGTCAGCTGCCTGTGGATAACCATTGGGTGCCTACGCGACGAGTGGAATTCGCAGTTATTCCCCAAGTCATCCACAAAGTCCCCTGGGCTTTTCCGTCCACCGGACTTTCGCGGAGCCACGACACGTGCTTTGCTCATAGCGTGACCCTGTATGACGTTTCCGGCTCGGCGTAGCCGATGGTGCTGAGCCTTCCTTCCAGCGCCGAGGGGGTCCTTCCGGGTCACTTTCTCGAGCGGGCCATCCGGGCCGGCTACGTCGATGCGGGCCGCTTCAATATCCCGATCTCAAACGTGCAGCCGGCCAGCTTGGACCTGCGTCTGGGCGAACGGGCCCTCCGCATCCGCTGCAGCTTCTTGCCGGGTGACGACACGGTCGAACGCAAGCTCAAGGATTACATCCTCGACGAGATCGACCTGCGTGGCGATGGCGCCATGCTCGAGGCCCGCTGCCCCTACCTCATAGAGCTCAAGGAACGGCTCGATCTTCCTGCCGGACTCCGGGGCAAGGCGAATCCCGAAGAGCTCCACAGGCCGCATCGACGTTTTCACCCGCGTCATCACCGATCACAGCGATCGTTTCGACGAGATCGCGCCGGGGTACCAGGGACCGTTGTACCTCGAGGTCGTACCCCTTTCCTTCGCGGTACGAGTCCGCGAGGACCTCACGCTGAACCAATTGCGGTTGTCCATCGGCCGCCCTTGGCTGACCGATGACCAGGTTCGATTGGCGCACGAGGAGGAGCCGATCCTCTTCCGGGACGGCGAACCCGTGCCGAGTGATCGCCTGGTGCTCTCCGATGGTCTTTTTCTGGGACTCGACCTGCATGGGGACGCCCAGGGCCGGGTGGGCCACAGCACGAGGGATAGTGCGCCTCTGCTCGACCTGACATCGGACCGTGAGGTGGATCCGGCCGCGTTCTGGGACCCCGTGTACCGGGAGGAAGGTGATCGCCTGGTGCTCTCACCAAGGCGCTTCTATCTACTCATGTCCCACGAGGCGGTGAGCATCCCTCCGAATCTGGCTGCTGAAATGACCGCGTACGACCCGACCAGCGGAGAGCTGCGCACGCACTACGCCGGGTTCTTCGACCCCGGGTTTGGTTTTGATCCGAGCAGACGATTTCGAGGCTCCCGGGCCGCATTGGAGGTGAGGGCGCATGACGTGCCATTCATGGTCGAGAACGGGCAGGCGGTCTGCAAGCTGACGTTCGAGCGGATGCTCGAAGAGCCGATGGCTCTGTATGGATCTGACATCGGGTCGTCCTATCAGCAACAAGAAGAGACATTGAGCAGATACTTCACGCGAACTTCGCGCTAGGGAGGTCAACGATGCAGTACACAAATCTGGGCACGTCGGGGCTCCGGGTCTCCAGGGTTTGCCTGGGCATGATGGGGTTCGGAAAGAGCGCCGACAGGCCATGGGCGATCGGTGAGGACGAGGCTGAGCCCATTGTGCGGGCAGCGGTCGAAGGTGGAGTCACGTTTTTCGACACGGCCGACACCTACAACGGGGGCGCGAGCGAGGTCGCTACGGGAAAGCTCGTGGGTAAGTATCTGAGTCGCGACGAGGCGGTCATTGCCACCAAGGTGTTTATGCCGGTGACGCCCGGAGAGAATGGCGGCGGCCTGTCACGCAAACACATTCTTTCGGGTATCGACGCGTCACTCGGTCGCCTTGGATTGGACTACGTCGACCTCTATCAGATTCACCGTTGGGATCCACGTACTCCGATTGAAGAGACCATGCGGGCGCTCCACGAGGTGGTGTTGTCCGGAAAGGCCCGTTATCTGGGAGCAAGCAGCATGGCCTCGTGGCAATTCGCCAAGGCGCAGTACACGGCCGAAAAGAACGGGTGGACAAAGTTCGTCTCGATGCAGAACCACTACAACCTGATCTATCGAGAAGAGGAGAGGGAAATGATCCCCCTGTGTCTGGATCAGGGAGTCGGTGTCATCCCATGGAGTCCATTGGCTCGGGGTACGCTCGCCGGCACCCGGACGCGGACCGGCGAACGCACCACCACCCGGGCCAACACCGACGCTTTCACCGAGTATCTCTACGATCAGCCGACCGACTTCGACGTGGTGGAAGGCGCACAGCAGGTGGCCGCGGCTCGCGGCGCTCCCATGGCGCAGGTAGCCCTGGCGTGGCTGTTGGGCCGGCGTGGTGTCACGGCCCCTATCGTTGGCTCGACCAAGTTGGCGCACCTGCAGGACGCTCTGGCGGCCGAGCAGCTGGCGTTAACCGAGGACGAAGTGGTTACTTTGGAAAAGCCGTATATCCCTCACCCGGTATTGGGTCACTCGTAGAGCGTTCGAGGGAGCATTGATCGGTTAGGGGGGCACAGATGCGGGTCGCACTTACGGTGGCGGACTTCTTGAATCGCGGGGCACAGGTCTTTGGCTCGCGTACGGCCGTGATCGACGAACCCGATGCCGCAGGTTCGCTGGGGGTCGTGACCTATGCGGAGCTGGAGGCACGGGCCCGGGGCATGGCACTGGCATTGGATCATCGGAACGTGGCCCTGGGGGAACGGGTGGCCATCGTCAGCCCCAACTCCGCCCGATTCCTGACCTCCTACTTCGGTGTGAGTGGTTTCGGGCGCACCCTGGTGCCCATCAACTTTCGCCTCACGGCCGCGGAGATCGCCTACATCGTCGAGCACTCCGGGGCGTCCGTCCTTCTGTACGACCCTGATCTCACCGACGTGGTAGCCGACATCTCCGTGGCGCACCGATTCAAGCTGGATGGCGTCGACGACGAAGAGCTCTTTGCGCCGGCGGCGGTGGATGCGCATCCCCAGCCCTGGGCCGCCGACGAAGACGAAGCATGCTCGGTCAACTACACGTCGGGGACCACGGCGCGTCCAAAGGGGGTTCAGCTCACCCAGCGGAACTGTTGGATCAACGCCGTGACGTTCGGCTGGCATACCGGCGTAAATGACCGCGATGTCTTGCTGCACACCCTGCCCATGTTCCATTGCAACGGGTGGGGTATGCCCTACGCCGTGACAGGGATGGGCGGGATGCACGTGGTGCTGCGCAAGATTGACGGCGAGCAAATCCTCTCGCTGATCGAGCATCACGGAGTCACGCTTCTGTGCGGGGCCCCCGCTGTGGTGGCCGCCATTCTCGACGCGGCTGCAGCACGCGCGCGCGAGGGCAGCCCATCCCGGGAGCGGGCACCGTGCGCATCGTCGTGGCGGGCGCGCCGCCGCCTTCGAGGGCGATCGAGCGGGTCGAGACCGAGCTCGGTTGGGAGTTCTTGCAGATCTACGGGCTCACGGAAACCTCGCCCCTTCTCACCATCAATCGAGCCCCCGCCGAATGGGACGCGGTGAGTGCGGTCGAGCGCTCGCAGCGGTTGAGCCGCGCCGGGGTGCCGGCCATTGGTGTCCAAATCGCTCTCAGTAACGAGGGCGAAGTTCTAGCCCGCTCCAACCACGTCTTCGCCGGGTATTGGGAGCAGCCCGAAGAGACAGAGACGGCGCTCGACGGCGGCTGGTTTCACACCGGCGACGGGGGGTATCTCGACGGCGCGTACCTCGTCATCTCCGACCGTAAGAAGGACGTGATCATCACTGGGGGGGAGAATGTTTCCTCCATCGAGGTGGAGGACTGCCTGTACCGCCATCCCGCTGTGGCCGAGGTCGCGGTTATCGGGGTTCCGCATGAGAAATGGGGCGAGACCATTAAGGCACTTGTGGTACTCCGTCCCGACGTCGAAGCGTCGGAAGACGACCTCATCGTCCACTGCCGAGAAAACATGGCGCACTTCAAGGCCCCGACGAGCGTAGAGTTCCGAAGCGCCCTCGACCGCACGGCAACCGGCAAACTTCAGAAGTACAAATTGCGCCAGCCCTACTGGTCTGGGCGTGAGCGCACCGTGAACTGAGGTCGAAACGACCTCTCTTCGAGGACGAGCGCGCCATCCACGTCGAAGGCCGCAGCTACGGCGCCCGCCATCAAGCTTCGGAGCGGATCGCCGGCAATCGAACTGCGCCACCCTGTATCGAGCCGGCTGGCTTGACCGCTCAGGAGGTTCGCAATGTCGGCGCGGGTGGCCAGCAGGCCCTGGTCGAAGCTGAGGTCGTCCGCGATCTGGCGCACGAGGCCGGTACAGACCGCAACGGCGGCGGGTGGCGCTTGCGCCTCCTTGCCGTCAGGCGGGAGCCGCACGTCACCAGGAGCGAGCGCCAGCCCACGCGCCACAGCGGCGAGGATCTCCGCCGCCCCACCGTGTGCCAGATGACGACTGTCGACCCCGCGTGTCTGCTCGAGCTCGTGGCGGTTCCTCGGCGGCCGTTGGGCGATGGCGAGCAGTGCGAGATCCGAAAGAACGGTTGCGGCGCGGCCGATCGACAGTCGCGGCCCGACGATCTCTCCACGCCGCCATCTCTTGAGCCACGCCACGAGAGCGTCCTGACAACTTGCGGATGTCGCCCATCTTCCACCAGAGCTCCTCGGGAACGCTGTGGCGATGGCGCACGGATAACATCTGCGCACACTCCTCGAGCGCCCAGGTGAGCCGCCCTAGCTCTTCGAGCCGTTGTGTGATGATCGCGTGAAGCTCGAGGAGATAAGCGACATCGCCCGCGGCATAGGTGACTTGCCGATCGGGGATGGGGCGTTGCATCCAATCGGACAGCTGGTCCGCTTTCGGTAGCGAAATTCCGAGCACCTGATCGACAAGCCGGGAAAGCGACGGAGACGACATGCCTAAGAACCCGGCGACAATCTGGGTGTCAAACACAGTCGAGGGCACCGCTCCGCACGCAGTCATGAGAATCTCGATGTCTTGTTCGGCCGCGTGTGCCACCGCGATACCCGGCCCGCGGAACACCCGGGCCAACGGTCGTGGGTCCACCGCGAGTGGATCGATCAATGCCACTTTGTTGGCCCACGCCAGCTGAATCAATGCCAGCCTGGGGAAGTAGGTGCGTTCGGTGTGGAACTCAGTATCGACTGCGTAGTACTCCTCGTTCGCCACCTCCGTGCACAGCGCATCGAGGCCAACGTCTTCCACCACCATGAGTGGCGCGGAGGATTTGCTCATCCCCACGATGCGACGACTATTGGTAAGCGGGGGAGCTGCATGTGCACCATTCGTTCGTGGCCTTGAGTCGGGTGAGGTCTCCACACGGGTTGTCGTGACCGACTTCGAGGAGATCGCAGAACAGATTCTGCCAGGTTTGGGCTCGAAATATTGGGACTTTCGGCCCTACCCCGTGGGGCGCGGCCCGGGACTTTTGACTCTGGCCGTTGGGCCAAATGGGCTGGACAATGGCAGGGCATCAGTCGTTTCTTTCGAAGCTGGTGACGTGGCAGGGACGCCACTCGGGTTCAGTCACCGTCCGACGCTGTCGGACGGTGACACCCGAGAGCACCCACGAGCGGAGCGGGCCGAGCGGCTCCTAGTCTTGCGCCCAATGCCGCGGCGACCGACCATTGCCTACCGGCAAGCGTTCGAATTCGGACTTACTCCGAGTGAGGTGTGGGCGTCGATCGAGCGCGTCGATCAGTTCGAGCGCTGGTGGCCGTGGTTGCAGGAGTTCCGCATGGAGGGAGCGTCACTCGCAGTGGGGTCGGTCTTGCACGGAATGGTCGTGCCACCACTTCCCTATCGCATGCGCATCCGGGTGATGCTTACGGGCTGCGAGGCACCCACAGCCATCGACGCCCTTATTGGCGGCGACCTCGAGGGACTGGCGCAGCTGAGAATGCAGCCTCACGACGACGGCTCGCTTATTGAGGTGGCATGGACAGTGGAGATGATGCAACGGCCCATGCGCTTGGCCAGCCGGTTCGGGCTTCCTCTGCTGCAGTGGGGTCACGACCGAGTGGTGGAGATGACCGTCGCTGGCTTTCGGCGTCGCCTGGAGGCCCCCGGTTAATCCAACGTCAGCCCAGCCGGGCCACGGCCAGCGAGGCCGCCACGAGAACCACACCCCACGACATGGCGTGGAGTGCCGTTTCGAGGGGAGCCAGCAGGGTCTGCGCGTCCAGCGGGATCGCTGTCGCCATCGGCCAACCTGATGCCCCCCTCGACGCCAGCCGCTCGCCGACGGATCATCCGGGCCGGAGTGCTCAAGCGGCGCTGGGCAGCAGACAGAGCGAAGGCAGCTGCGGCACGCGAGGACTGGGCTCAGACGCCGAGTCGACCCGTCTGTGCCAGTACGCCACGAGTACGGGGAATGAGCCCCAGGCGAAGCGCGAACCCGGCGTCGGTATGCACCAGCCCGCCGAACAACTCCCAGTTGTAGGCCACCACGAGCAGAGGGCCGAGCACCATGAAGGGAATCAGTGGCCACCCGACCCGGGAGAGTCCCGATGACCCCCAACGCGACCGCTCCGGCCAAGCCTGCGACCGTCACGCACATCAGAGTGGCCGCCGAGATACGGGTTCCGAGGGGGCGTCCGTGCAGCTCGTCGAGGGCATGCGCGGCAAGACCCGACCGCAAAGAGGAAAGCCAGGAGTGTCGCCACCAGCCGGCTAAGACTGACATGCGGCGCCAGCGAAGCGCCGATCACCACGTAGGACAGGTGCCAAGCCGTGTAGGGAGGGTGGAGCAGTGTCCACCAGTCCCGCCACCCGCCGGGCCGAGCCGCGTAGAAGGCGGGACGGCGCTCAGCCTCGGGCGGGTCACACCGCTCCGCGTTCCCCACATCACGAGACCCCCACCGAGGCTCATGACGCGGACGCCGACATTCTCGAATCCGGCCCGCCGCCACGCGTCTTCGGTCCACGACAGTGGGTACTTCCGATAGTGGCCCGAGATGTTAGGGCCGAGGAACTGGCCGACCGTTGAACCACTCGCGCCCGCCGGTCAACCATCCCCCAGCGGGGAGGAGGAGCCGCGTGTACAGGAACCACCAGAATCGCCAGAAGCGGCTGCGGGGGAACGAAGAACTCGAGGCTGGCCACGGCGCCGCCGGGCTTGACGACGCGGGCCAGCTCGCGCAGCGTGGCCTGGGGGTCGTCGACGTAGCGCAGCAGGTAGGTGAATGTGAGGGCGTCGAAGGACGCATCGGGGAACGGCAGCTGCTCGGCCCGGCCGGCGACGCAGCTGCACCCGCTGACCCATGCCGGCTCGCGTCAACGTTTCGACGTCCCTGGGCCAGCATGCCGATCGTCAGATCGACGCCGACGACGTCGGCCGAGCGTGCGCGCCGCCAGTTGCAATGCGACGCCGGCCGTCCCCGACGCCACGTCGAGTACTCGTCCCGGGGACGACGGCACGATATGGTCGACCATGGCCCGGCGCCATCGACCGTTCTGGCCCATGGAGAGGACTTCGGCCAACCGGTCGTAGCGCCTGGGGAGGGAGGTGAAGAGTTCCTGAGCGAACCGGTTCCGATCGCCAGTCACGTGCGGCAACGCTGCTACCTCCGAGAATGGGAAGATCTCACTGTAGGTCGGACGGGGTCGGGAGGAGCAGCGTGCGCGAGACGCGCTTCGATGTCGTCGTGATCGGAAGCGGCCCCGCTGGCAGCGTGGCCGCGCTGACGCTGGCACGGGGTGGAGCGCGGGTGGCGCTGGTAGACAAGGCGATTTTTCCGCGCGACAAAGCCTGCGGTGACATGGTCGGCCCTCGAGGCCTTCGGCTGCTGGCCGACCTGGGCCTGCCAACGCTGGAAGGCCCGCACGTCGGGGACATGCTGGTAGTGGGGCCGACGGGCACACGAGTACGGATGCCAAGCGCAGAAGGCCTCACCTACCCCGGTCACGGAACCGCGGTGAAACGCAGCTCCTTTGACGAGATGCTCCATCATGCGGCGCTCGAGGCCGGTGCAGTTTCGTTCTCCGCTCGTGCCGAGGAACCGCTGATGGCCGAAGGAAATTCCAAAGGAACGATAGATGGCTACCGGCTGAGCACGGGGGAGGAGCTACGGGCCGATTTCGTCATCGGAGCCGACGGTGCCACCAGTGGGGTGGCAACCGCGGCCGGACTGGTCGAGCCGTCGCGTGTGCTGTGGGGCTTCGCGATCAGGACCTATGTGCCAAATCCGATTGAACTCGCCGCCATCGTCACCTGGGAACCCACTCCCTGGAAGGCCTTCCCGGGCTATGGCTGGGCCTTCCCTGCTGCGGAGGGGGCCAACATCGGGCTCGGCATCGCCACGCGCGCGGACCGTCACGCCGGCGCGCGTAGTGGTGCGGGCCTTGCCGGCGTTCCTGGCCCACCTTGGCGCGATCGGCCTCCTCGCCGAATCGCCGTCTGAGCCGCCAGGGCGACCTCTAGGCGGGTGGCTCAAGATGGGCATCGTGGGGACCACGCCGGCGGCCAGCTCCGTCCTGCTCGTGGGTGATGCCGCCGGTCTCGTCAACCCGATGCAAGGTGAGGGCATCGCACAGGCAATGAGAAGCGGTCGGCTTGCGGCACAGGCGATTCTGACGGGGCCGGATCATGCGGCCGAGAGCTATCGGTCCGCCATTGCGGCTGCGCACCTTCCATATCAGCGCATTACCGCTGTGGCGCAGTCGGCACTCGTGGGGCGACCCTGGGCAGTCTCCCTATTGGTCCGGCTTCTCACCGTGGTGAGCGGCCTCGATTCTGTCGCGGGAGGTTGGGCGGTCTTTTGGAACGAGCTGCTCGACGGCGCTCCCCCGGGAGGCACCGGTCGGTGGCCACGGCGATCACCCGGTTGGGGCGCACCGTGACCGACCGGACGGAGGTGGCACGTTGGTTCGACCAGGTCTTGGGAGACGTAGACGGACCGGGGGCGGACGGGGCGGGTTCAGATTCCTAGGGCCGCCGTACGCAGCTGTGACGCCAAAGCGTCATCGCCCGTGATCTCCACGCTGGCCGCACTTTGGCGGCCGGAGCCGAACATCATGAGTTCTCCCGGGTCGCCGGTGAGCACAAGCCGGGGTCCCGTGCCCGCCTCTTTGTCGGGGCGTCCCGGGGAAGTAATGATGATGGTGGCAGGAACTTTCTTTGCCATTCCACGGGGGCCGACTCGAGCCCAAAGAGCGTCGGCCATTCCGTCTGAGAGAGAGCGGGGCTCCCACTCTGGTTGGGCGCGCCGGACGTCCTCTACGTGGATGAAGTATTCGACCGTGTTCATCGGGACATCGACCGGACGGAGCAGCCGCGGCGGCCCCTGACGAACCCTCTCGACCAGCTTGGGCCACGGGTTGCGCCCCTTTTCAGAGCGTCGGACCTTTTCGGTATAGGCAGACAACGGGGACCATACGATCCCTGGTCCGCTATCGGGTCGCCGTTCACGGACGACAAGATGCGCGGCCAAGTCCGAAGTGGTCCACCCGTCACACAAGGTGGGCGCATCGGGACCGAGCTCGATGAACAGGGTGCAGATTACTTCGCGTTCCTGTTGAGCAAGACTCAAGGGCGCCATCGGCGCATCCTACGGCCGGCCTGGAGTCACCGTGCTGCGAGCGCCGCCACGCGGTCGGCCAACGCTCCGTCTCTGAAGTATTGGCAGATGTCCTCAAAGTCGCTGGTCGGTCCCTGCCAGCGCAACGAAGCCACCTCGTCGAGGAGGGTGGGGTCCACCCGAAGGGTGGCGAGCTCGCGGAAGAGCTCCGCCAACTCGCGCTCAGCGGCAAGTCTTTCGGCCAGCTTGGGCGCGCCACGAACCGCTTGGCGCACCGTAGGATCCCAATCGGCCACGCGGTCCGGCACCGCGCTCGATATGTCCGTAATGGGCCAATACAACCGCGGCCGAACGCTTTCCCCATCCGGCCAGTCCGGGGAAGCCGTCGGCAGAATCGCCGACGAGGGCGAGCCAGTCGGGGATGGAACGGGGCGCCACGCCGAACTTCTCCCATACTTGTTGTTCCGTGCTGATGGCGCCGCTTCTGCGGTCGAGCTGAACGACGCGGTCGCCGACGACGCACTGGGCCAGGTCTTTGTCGGGGGTGCAGATAATTACCTGGCTCACCGCAGGGTCTTCTCGTGCGACGTGTGCAGCCGAAGCCAATGCATCGTCGGCCTCGAGCTCGACCATCGGCCAGAGTCCCACCCCCAGCGCCTTAAGCGCAGTCTCGAGAAGCCCGAATTGGGCTCGCAACGTGGGATCGATTCCGGCTCCGTTCTTGTATCCGGACCACAGGTCGTTGCGGAATGATTCGATGACATGATCGGTTGCCACCCCGACGTGCGTGGCTCCGTTCCCCAGCATGCTCACGACGGTGGTCACCACACCGCGGGCCGCGCCGATCTCGCTTCCGTCATCGGCTTTGCGTGGAGGCTGACCGAAAAAATGTCGAAAGAGCTCGTAGGTGCCGTCCACGAGATGGACATCCATGGGCGCAGTCTGTCAGCTCAGAGCGCCGACCTCCCACGTGACCTGGTGAGAGCCGGGAGGCTCGCAACGGGAGTCCGCCCAGTTCGGGCCGTCGCCGTCGCTGGGAGAGACCTGGACCGGGAGTTCGGGGACTTGCTTTCGAAACAACCACCCGGGCGGTATCGTTTTCTGAAACAGGTCCCGGAGTTCTCCGCTGAGCTAGTTCAAAGGCAATTCACTAATCCAGAGCTCCCACGGCATCAAGACAGCAGGTCGCGTGCCGTACGTCGGGTGCAAAGCGTGCATCCCCTAGCTGAGCTGCACTTTTTACGTGGGCGAGGGGGGACTTGAACCCCCACATCCTTTCGGACACAGGAACCTGAATCCTGCGCGTCTGCCTATTCCGCCACTCGCCCGAGCGACCGGGCAAGAGTAGTCCCTGGCCGGAGCCTGCCCATTCGTTGGGCAGGCGCCGGGAGGAGCGCCTGGTGGGCAGCTCAGGACGGCAATAGGCCTGTATTGGTCGCACCGGCCCATTAGTCTGAGCAGGACCATGGGACTCCAGCAGTTCGAGGAGCGCCTCGAGCGTTTGGTGGAGGGTACGTTGGCCAAGCCGTTTCGAAGCAACCTCCAGCCGGTCGAGATCGGGCGGAGGCTCACACGTGAGATGGACCTGCACCGGCGGGTGGGCGTGCGAGGCCTCATCGCGCCCAATGCCTTCGTCGTGACCCTGGCACCGGCCGACGTCGAGCCGGTTCTCCAACTTCATCGACGCCCTCTCCCGGGAGCTCTCCGACGCCGCTCGAGAGCACGCCAAGGTGGAGGGCTACCTCTTCGTCGGTCCCGTCGAGGTCGAGATCTTCGAGGGGTCGAAACTCAAGGCCGGGCGATTCACCGTCGAAGCCGAGGTCCGAGAGGATGCCGATGGCGGGTTCTTGGCCGAGGTCGATCCTCACCGATGGGCGCCGGGTACAGATCGGTGCCGAGCCCCTGGTCATCGGCCGCCTCCCAGAGTGCGGCGTCGTGCTGGCGGACTCCAACGTGAGTCGACGCCATGCCGAGTTTCGCCGAGCCGGCGACACGGTGGTTCTGACCGACCTCGGGCTCGACGAACGGCACACGGGTGAACGGCGCGCCCATCCGTGAGCGGATCCTTGCCAGTGGGGACGAGGTCAGTGTTGGGTCGACGAGACTCATCTTCGAGATGACGTGAAGGGTCTTCCCGCGCTGGCGCCCCTCCTCGCCACGCAGAATCTGAACGCGGTACTCCGGGTCTTGCAGTGGGGGGTGATCGCGCTCATCTTCTTGTTCTTCCTGCGCGTCATCCGCGCCGTGTGGGTGGAGATGAGCCCGGCCACCATACGGAAGTCCAGGGGTGATCGGCGGCGGGAGAAGGCAGCGGCGCCGACCAGCGCAGACGGCCGAACCCAAGCGCAAGCAGCTGTACCTGCGCATTGTGGAGCCTCCGGCCCACGAGGGTCAGACGTTCGACCTCGACGACGAGCTCACCATCGGCCGATCTCCGGGGTGCGGTGTCCCCACTCCCGACGACATCTACGCCTCGACGCTGCACGCCCGGCTGTTCCGCCAAAAGGACCAGCTCTGGGTGGAGGACCTCGGCTCGACTAACGGGACGTACGTCAACTCCGAGAAAATCACGCAGGCCCATCGGCTCGGCAAAGGGGACGTAGCTCCAGGCCGGATCCACGGTCTTCGAGGTCACACGGTGACGGTACTGCGCTCCGGATCGGCAACCGACGTTGGCCGGGTGCGCAAGGTCAACCAGGATCTGCCCCTAGAGGCGCCCAACCTCTTCGCCGTGGCCGATGGCATGGGCGGGCACGTGGGCGGCGAGGTGGCGGCGCAAGTGGCGGTCGATGCCCTGCTCCAGGTTTTCAGCCGTGAGCCGACCAAGGCCGGTCTAGAGGACGCCTTCTCCAAGGCGAATCGCGCCGTCTGGCAGGAAAGCCACGACCACAGCGAATTACGTGGCATGGGAACGACCCTCACCGCGGTCGCACTCGTGGGCGACGACGAAGGGCGGGACACCCTGGCCCTGGCCAACGTGGGTGACTCGCGTGCCTACCTGTTCTCGGATGGACAGTTCGGTGCAGATCACGGCCGACCACAGCCTGGCCGAGGAGCGCATGCGCCATGGGGAGATCACCGAAGAGGAAGCGGCGGTGCATCCGCAGCGGCACATCCTCACCCGGGCGCTCGGGATCGCTTCAGAGGTCGAGACCGACATGTGGGAGCTCCAGCTCCGTCCCGGAGACGGCTCATGCTCTGTAGCGACGGGCTTTCCAACGAGCTAAGTAACGAGCAAATGGCCAATGTGCTGGCAACCGAAGCCCGATCCGGTCGAAGCGGCGCACCAGCTTGGTCGAGCTCGCCAACGAGCACGGTGGCTCCGACAACATCACGGTGATCGTGGTCGACGTGCTCATGGGCGAGGAGACCGCCGGCGCCTCGGTGATCACGCCGATCGGAGAACGCGCCGGCCCCCCTCTTATCGTGGTGCCCGACTCAGAAGCAGCAGGTGCCGCAGGTGCCGCACTGGGCCTTACCTCCCAGGCTCCCGTTGTCCAGGTCGGTGGAAGCGGACCCGGTGACTTGCTCCTGGACCACACCCAAGCGGTACCGGTGGCGCGGACGACCGTCCGGTCTGCCGCCGTGTCCCCCCTCCCTCTGGCAGCAGTCGTGCCGCCCAATGAGAGTTGGGGCGCACGGCGTCGCCGCCTGGGCGTCCCGCGGCGGATCACCCCGCGGGTGGTTCTCTTCGTTCTCCTGGTGGCGGCCATTCCAACCGCGGCGTTCTTCGCCATCCGTTGGTATGCCTACGACAATTGGTTCATTGCGATCCAGAAGAGTGAGGTTGTTGTCGTCAAGCAGGGCCATCCAGGCGGAGTGCTCTGGTTCCATCCCCGGGTGGTCGACAAGACGAAGGTCACAACGTCAGGGATTCTTTCCAGTGGAGTGAGTCAGATCCGCGTGGGCGGCGTGCAGGAGCCTTCGCTGCAAGCGGCGAAGCGCTACGTGGCCAACTTGCACGACGAGTATCTGAAGGCGGCCGCAGCCAAGAGAGCAGCCTGAAGGGGGCGAGTCCTGGCAGCACGACGACGACGTTCCCCGGCGCCACCGGGACTCCCACCGGGACGACTGGACCTACCACGACGGTTGCTTCCGCCGTAACGTCTACTACCACCGCCACCGCGCCGGCGACGACTGCAGTCGCACCGGCCGTGGCGTCGACGACCACACCCACGACCGCCGCCAATACCGCCAATACGGCTGCCGGCCAGGCCGCATGAAAGTTTCGCTCTAGTGGGGCGTCGCATTCGCTGGCTCGGTGTCGTGCTCCTCTTCTGTTTCGGGTTGGTGGCCATTCAGCTGGCAAACATCCAATTTCGTCAAGCGGGTGCGCTCGGCAATTCCCCGAACAACCCGAGCATCGCCGCGAAGATCTACGACAACGAGAGAGGCACGATCACCGCCTCCGACGGAACCGTCCTGGCCAAGTCGGTAAAGACCACGGCCAGTGGAGATCCCTACCATTACACGCGGGTTTACCCTCAGGGCCCGCTCTATGCCGGCATCACGGGATACGACTCGCGGTTCTACGGGACCTCGGGGATCGAATACGAATATAACCAATACCTCCAGACGCATGAGCAGGCCCCGCAAAACTTCAGCCAGCTCCTCTTCGATAAACCGCCTTCAGAGCCGGACAATGTCACGCTTACCGTGGATCCGGTCTTGCAAGCTGCAGCTATGAATGCCCTCACGACGGCGCCCTTGAGCAACCGGGATGGTTCGGTGGTGGTGCTCAACCCGACCACCGGCGCCGTGTTGGCCATGGCCTCCAACCCGACGTATGACCCCAATGGGATATCGAGCCCCAGCGTTGCGACAGAAGTGACGGACCATGCCACCGATTCCACTCCGGATTCGGAGCAATTCAGCGGCCTGGAACCGATCGCCACCGAGGAGAGCTTCCCGCCTGGCTCGACCTTCAAGGTGATCACCAGCACTGCCGTGTACAACCTGGCTCCGAGCCTCAGCGACTTCAGCTTTCCTGAAGCGCCGTCGGTCATCTTTCCCGACTCCGGAGGGGTGCCGCTGAAAAATGACGGAGGGGCCGCCTGCGGCGGCACCATGGCGCTGATGCTGCCCCAATCATGCGACCCCGGCTATGGGGCGCTCGGCGTAAAGGTCGGAGTGGCCACACTGACCAAACAGGCGGAGGATTTCGGGTACGCCCTGTCCGGCTCCACATCGCCGTATATTCCGAACCTCGACCTGCCCCATGTCGCCCCTTCGGTCTTCTCGTCTCTCTTGCCCCAGGCCCAAGCCTTCCTGGCCCAGAGCGCCATCGGGCAGTACGACGATCGGTCCACGCCGTTGGAGGGCGCCCTGGTGGCAGCCGGCATCGCCGACAACGGGGTGATCATGACGCCTCACTTGATGGAGCAGATCACAAACGCCCAAGGGGCTGTGGTGGAGAAGTACACCCCGACGCCCATGCTCACTGCGTCAACTCCTGCCGCCGCTGCGGCGGTGAGCAAATTGATGGTTTCAGTAGCCAACGACACCGTATCGGGGGCTACGGCGAACGGCATCTTCCCGGTTTCATGGCACGTGGCGGTGAAGACGGGCACGGCGCAGATCCAAGCGCCCGGAGTCCCCGAGCAGACGGACGACTGGATGATCGGCTTCATGCCCGCCGTAGGAACCCCTCAGATCGCCATAGCGGTGGTCGTGCCGGATCAGAGTTTTACCGGGACGGGAGCCGGGGAGGCCGGGCCAATCGTCAAACAGGTATTTCAGGCCTATCTCAACGAGACCGGAGGACAGGGATGAAGCCGCCGCACGCTCACTGCGACTCCGGACGCGCAGCGTAGGCTCAGGGCGCCATGGAACCGGTCGAAACGCCGCGAGTCTTCTCCAATCGTTACGAGCTCACGCACCTCATCGCACGCGGGGGTATGGCGCAGGTCTATCGGGCGCGTGACCGCCAGCTGGATCGTCCGGTTGCGCTGAAGGTTCTCTTTCCCGAGCTTTCGGTCGACCGGGCCTTCGTGGAGAGATTTCGCCGGGAAGCACAGGCGGCCGCCAACCTCTCGCATCCCAATATCGTTCCGGTCTTCGACTGGGGCGAGGACAACGGGTCCTACTTCATCGTCATGGAATTCGTCGATGGGCGCGCTCTCTCGGCGGTCCTGCGCGAGTCGGGGCCACTGTCACCACAACAGACGGCCACCATCGGGGCCAATGTGGCCGCAGCGTTGGCCTTCGCCCACCGCCACGGCGTGGTTCACCGCGACGTGAAGCCAGGGAACGTGCTCATCACGGCAGACGGTGTCGTGAAAGTGACGGACTTCGGCATCGCCCGTGCCATGAACACCGAGGAAAGCCTCACGCAGACCGGGGCCGTCATGGGCACGGCTGCCTATTTCTCCCCCGAGCAGGCAGAAGGACATGGGGTCGATGCGCGGAGCGACATCTACTCCCTTGGCGTCGTTCTCTACGAGATGTCGACGGGCAAGCCACCGTTCACCGGGGACTCACCGGTGGCCGTTGCCTCCAAGCACGTGCGCGATCAACCGGCACTCCCGCGTAGCGTGAACCCGGCCATCCCGGCGGCGTTCGAAGCGGTCGTCATGAAGGCGATGGCGAAATCACCTGACGACCGCTATGCCACGGCTGAGGAGTTCCGGGCCGATCTCCTGCGCTTCACCGACGGCCGGCCAGTTGAGGCCGGCGATCCCGGCGCCACCACCACCATGGGCGCCGTCGGCGCTACCCAGGCCGTCATGATGACGGGGCAAACTCAAGCCGTTCCCTTCGGAGCCGCTGGTGACGGCCGGGGCAATGGCGGCGGGCGCGGGGCCATTGCCGGAGGCAGCGCCGAGAGCCGCGCCGAGCGAGAGCGGCAACGGCGCGTCCGCTGGGTGGTGGCACTTCTGGTCGCGCCTTCTGGTCGTGCTCGCGGTGATCGCCGTCGTTTTGATCAATGTGCTGACAACGACACAACACGTTACGGTCCCGAGCGTGGCGGGCCAGACCCTTGGCGCAGGCGAGGCAGACGTTGCAGAACGCAAATCTCGACGTGGGCGCCACGACCGCGAGTACCAGCTCTAGCGTGACGAAGGGCGACGTCATATCGAGCGATCCCGCCGCCGGAACGAAAGTGAACAAGAACAGCGCGGTCGACCTTGTCGTGAGTGCGGGCCAAACCGTCAAGACGGTGACGGTGCCGCCCGTGACCGGACAACAGTTGACGTCGGCCACCCAGCTCATCACCAACGCCGGGCTCTCGTTCAAGATCAAGTACGTGACCAGCACCAAGCCGTCAGGAACGGTCCTCAAGCAGAGCCCTGCCGGCGGGGCCAGCGTCAAGTCGACGACCGTGGTGCAGCTGACGGTCTCGAGCAGTCAATCCTCGGTGAGCGTCCCCAGCGTCGTGGGGTTCACGCAGACATCCGCCGGGAGCACGATTACCTCGGCCAATCTGACCGTCGGGACGCAGACGCAGGCGTGCTCCCAGCAGGTCTCCACAGGCAACGTGGCGTCGCAAAGCCCTGCTGCGGGAACGCAACAGCCGCCGAACACGCCGATAAACCTGGTCATCTCGAACGGACCTTGCTCCGCCACCGTGCCCAACGTGGTCGGTGACACGCAAAGCGCAGCGAACACCAGCATCTCGAACACCCCTGGCCTCACCCCCGTGTTCACGCAGATTGACTGCTCCCAGAACGGGGGCACCCCCGGCCAGGTGCAGAGCCAGAACCCCTCGGCTGGCACCGTGCTGAGCCCCCCGTTCCCGCAGAATGTCAACATGACCGTCTGCTCGGCGTCGACCACGACAACTACGTCGGCAGGAGGCACTACCACGACCACGGCTCCCGCCGCAGCAAATACGAAGACGACCACGTCGACGACAGCTCCAAAGACGACCCCGCCGACGTCGGCCGCCAAGCCGTCCTGAGCCCGATGCGTCAGGGGGCGGCTGGGACTCCCGAGAGCTGGGCAAGAAAGTTACCCAAAAGGGCAGGTCCCGAGACCGTCAAGATCGATTCAGGGTGAAACTGGACGCCTTCGACAGGAAGATCACGATGGCGCAACCCCATGATCACACCATCGCTCGAGGTTGCAGTCACCACGAGGTCCTTGGGCACCGAGTTCGGGTCGACGACAAGGGAGTGGTATCGAGTGGCCACGAACGGATTGGGCAGACCGCTGAAGAGGCCCTGCCCGTCGTGATGGACTTCTGAGGTCTTGCCGTGCATGAGGTGGGGAGCTGGAACGACCGTCCCCCCGAAGACCTGCCCGATGCACTGATGCCCGAGGCAGACGCCCAAGATGGGGATTTCGCCAGCCAGCTGGCTGATGGCGTCGAGCGAGACGCCTCCGTCCTCCGGTCGGCCGGGGCCCGGTGAGATGAGGACCGCATCGGGCTTCTGGGCGCGGATCCCCTCAACGTCAATGGCGTCGTTGCGGAAGACGACGGGCGATGCCCCGAGCTCGCCGAGCTCTTGCACCAGGTTGTAGACGAAGGAGTCGTAGTTGTCGAGAACGAGGATCCGGGTCGCCATGGACACACGATGGTAATCGAGCCGGACGGAAGGCCCGGCCCGGGCTGGCTAACCTCACCCCGTGGCAACCAACACCAAATCAGGACCAGGTGGCGCTTCCCGCAAGGGAAAATCGGCCGCGGGGCGGAGCACGACGAAGGGCACCACGTCAAGGGTCGGCCGTCCTTCGACGGCCGAAGAGAGTGGGCGCTACACCCGGCCGATCCCCAAGAATGTGCGCCGCAGCCCACCATGGTACGGGCCGGTCGTTCTGCTTCTCTTGATCGTTGGCGTGGCCATCATCGTGGTCAACTATCTGGCCCACATTCCGTGGGTGGCCCACGGTTCGGCATGGGGGCTCGTGGCCGGTCTGGTGTTGATCTTTGTCGGGTTCCTCTTGGCTACCCGTTATCGCTGACGGGGCGCCCTGCGCCTAGCCCAGCCGCTCGATAATGGTGGCGTTGGCCAAGCCACCACCCTCGCACATGGTCTGGAGCCCGTAGCGACCCCCGGTGCGTTCCAGCTCATTGAGCAAGGTGGCGAGGAGCTTGCCGCCGGAGGCACCGAGTGGGTGACCAAGAGCGATGGCTCCCCCATTGGGGTTGACGATCTCCATGTTGGGATGGTGCTCCTTCTCCCACGCCAAGACGACCGAGGCGAAGGCCTCGTTGATCTCGATCGCATCGATGTCATCCAGCGTCAGTTTCGCTCGCTCGAGTACCGCCGTTGTCGCGGGGATCGGCCCTGTGAGCATGGTGATCGGGTCCACGCCGGCGAGGGCGAAGGCATGAAAGCGGGCCCGGGGGCGCAGTCCCAGTTCACTGGCCTTCTCTTCGCTCATGACGAGGACGGCTGAGGCACCGTCGGTGATCTGCGAGGAGTTGCCGGCCGTTATTTTGCCTCCGTCGGGCTTGAAGGCCGGCTTGAGCTTGGCTAGCGCCTCCACGGTGCTGTCGGGGCGGATGCCCTCATCCGCAGTCAGATGGTCGGCGGTGTCATTGCCCTCGTCGTCGCGAATCGTCACTGCGATGATCTCGTTGTCGAATCGCCCTTCGGCGGTGGCGCGGGCGGCCCGCTGGTGACTGCGGACGGAGAAGGCATCGAGCTGCTCTCGGGAGATATCCCACTGATCGGCGATCATTTCGGCTCCGATGCCCTGGCCGACGAGCCCACCCTTTTCGGCGTAGCGATCCCTCACGCGGGGCCCGAAGGGGTAGCCGAGCTCGGGCACCACCGTCGAGCCCATAGGTGTGCGGGTCATGCTCTCCACGCCGGCGGCAACCACGACGTCATAGGCCCCAGCCATGACGCCCTGCGCCGCGAAGTGCAGTGCCTGCTGCGACGAGCCGCACTGGCGGTCGATGGTGGTGCCAGGTACCGATTCGGGCCAGCCGGCGGCGAGCACCGCGTTGCGGCCGATGTTGATGGCCTGCTCGGAGACCTGCGAGACGCAGCCCATGATCACGTCATCGACCAGAGCGGGGTCGAACCCGTTGCGTTCCTGCAGGGCGCGGAGGGCCTCGGACGCGAGATCCACGGCGTGCCAGTTTCGCAGCTTCCCGTTTCGCTTGCCGCCAGCCGTACGAACGGCATCGACGATGACTGCAGTGGTCATGGTGCGTCTCCTCCGGGCGCCGGTTGGCTTCCAACCGGACCCGTATCCTACCGGCCGTTTGGCGATCGACAGTCGGGATCCGGGGAAGCAAGCAGCGTCAGAACATCTCCGTGACCAGGCGCAATGGCGAATGATTTGTTCGATGGCCGATAGGGTCTGTCCATGAGCAGCGACCACACAAACCGTAAGGACATGGATCGCTGGCTCGGCGATGGCGGCATGCCGATCATCGCCATGGTCGGAGGTGCCTTCACCGCCTATGGAGTCGACGGCGAAGACCTCGGGTGGGTGGGCGGCACCTTTACTCCCGAGGAGCTCGCCTGCAACCCCCACGGGATCACCCAGGCGGGGATCCACGCCCTCCTCCTTGACGCCAGCATGAACTTCGCCATCAATGCGGCCCTCCCGGGTCGGGACCGGACCCGCGGCACATTGGAGATGAAGACCGAGACGATGCGACCGGCCGTACGAGGCAGTGCTTATGTCCTTCGGGGTGAGGTGGCGCGGATGGCGAAGCAGGTGGCCTATGGCGAGGCAACGATGCGCGCCGAAGGGGGATTGCTCGTAAGCCGGGCCACCGGGACCTTTCTTCTGTATCGAGATGAGGTGGCCCCCCACACGTGAGCAGGCCCAGACGGCAGGAGACGCATCCCGTCCCGCCGTCCGCCTCGTCCACGCCTGCCGTATTTGCTGTGGCCCGACAAGGCACCCTTTCGCTCATTGCTTCGCCTGTCGCGCCGTGGCGCGACTCCTCAATTTGCCGTTGAGCCCGGTCCTTCCGGCTTACGTGTGCTCTGTTCCCAGCCCGCTCTACCGCGTGCTCATGGGGTACAAGGAATCTCCCGTCGACGAGGCGCGGGCGCACTTCTCCGCGCGCGTAGGCGCCCTCTTTGGCGACTTCTTTGCCGATCACATCGGGTGTATCACCACGGTGCTCGGGGGCGGTCCGGAACTGGTGGTGCCGGTTCCGTCCTCTTCCCGCCCGGGTCGCGCCTCGCTTGAACGTGTTCCGGGTCTGGTCGAGGTCGTTCATGCGGCGCTCGGAGTGAACGCGAAGTGGTCACCCTGGGTGCTGGGACGGTCCGAAGGTGAGATCGGACCCATGCGGCCCAATCCGCATGCCTTTGCAGTGCCCGCTTCGTTGCGCGGTGCCGTGCACGGGTCCCGGGTGATCGTGCTCGACGACATTTACGTGAGCGGATCACGCGCCCAGAGCGCAGCGGCCGCGCTTCGGCTCTCCGGCGCCACCAGGGTCCTTATCGTTCCCTTGGGTCGTGTCGTTCGTCCCGACAGATTGACCACGCACGCCGCATTCGTCGGAGCCAACGGGACGGACAACGGTAACGGCCACACGGCGCGATGCCTGATGGGCGGTACGGGAGCCGGTCAGGCCGACGCGGCCAGCGGGTAGTGCACCCCGCTGAGATCCTCGGAGATCTCCCAGAGACGGGCGGCGTCGCCGCGGTTCCGGGCTTGCCTGCTCGAGGACACGACCATTGGCGGCCCAAAGAGTTGAAAGCCATGGCTCGGTCCGATGAACTGACCCGAAGTCACGTCGAAGGCTGTGGCGGCATAGAGGGTTGGAAGCGCCCCGGAGGCGGCCGATTGCCCGAAATGAGACCCGAGAGTTCTGGCCGCCTTGGCCCGGGCTCTTCCGTTGCCGAGTGAGGCGCCCGTGGCGAGCAGATTGCTCCGGGTCCATCCCGGGTGAGCTGCCACCGCGATGGTCGCAGCGGCACTCGCTTCGAGACGCCGGCTGAGTTCGGCGGTAAAGAGGAGGTTGGCCAGTTTGGACGTGCCGTAGTGCTGCCAGGTGTTGCGAACCCTGAGGCCGGCCACGTCGTCGAAATCTATGTGGCCGTAGCGATGCATCTGCGAGCTCACGGTGACCACGCGGGAACGGCCCGAGGTCACGAGGCGATCGAGCAGGAGGCCGGTCAGAGCGAAATGCCCGAAGTGGTTGGTGGCCATCTGGAGTTCGAAGCCGTCCGACGTCTGGCGGTACGGGGTCCCCATGACGCCGGCGTTGTTGATGAGAAGGTCGAGGCGGGCATGCTCAGCGAGGAACTGAGCCGCGGCTCGCCGCACGGAGACCAGGTCCGACAAGTCCAGCGCCAACAGCTCGAGCGAGGAGTGCTCGAGATCGTTCTCCAATTTGTCCGCGGCTCGCTGCGCCTTTTCCAGATCGCGACACGCCATGACGACGTGGGCGCCGTGATCAGCCAATGCACGCGCCGCCTCGAATCCGACGCCGCTGTTCGCACCGGTGATAAGGACGACCTTGCCGGTTTGGTCGCCCATGTCGTCGAGGCTCCAGGCTTTGGATGGCAACCCGCCGATCCGATCAGCCGTGACCGATGTGGTCCGCCGGAACGGTTCCCAATCGGCCAGCCTGGTAATCCTCGAAGGCCTGGAACAATTCATCGCGGGTGTTCATGACGAAGGGCCCGTGCGCGGCGACCGGTTCACGGATCGGTTGGCCCCCGAGGATGAGAACCTCCAATGCGGGATGGCGCGACTCCTGTCCATTTTCCGCTCGTAGGGAGATCGCATCTCCGGATCCGTGCACGACGAGTTGCCCCGAATGAATTGGTCGCGCGTCAGGCCCGACCGCGCCTCGCCCGGCCAACACGTAGACCAAGGCGTTGAATCGGCCGGGCCAGGGAAGGACAAGCTCCGCACCGGGTTGGAGTGTCGCGTGGACCAGGGAAATGGGGGTGTGTGTCGAGCCAGGCCCACGTTGTCCAGCCACGTCGCCGGCGATGATACGCACCAGCGCGCCACCGTCCGGTGACGTCAGGAGCACCACGTCGTCCGCTTCGAGGTTCTCGTAGCGGGGGTCGACCCACTTCTCCGCCGCGGGGAGGTTCACCCAAAGTTGAATGCCGTGGAACAACCCACCGGTGGCGATGAGCTGCTCGGGCGGGCGCTCGATGTGCAAGATGCCAGATCCGGCGGTCATCCATTGCGTCGAGCCATTGGCGATGAATCCACCACCACCTATTGAGTCCTGATGTTGGAACGTTCCGTCGATCATGTAGGTGACGGTCTCGAAGCCGCGATGGGGGTGCCACGGAGTGCCCTTCGGCTCGCCGGGTGCGTACTCGACCTCGCCCATCTGGTCCATGTGAATGAACGGGTCGAGATCGGCCACCGTGACACCGGCGAAGGCGCGACGTACAGGGAAACCTTCTCCTTCGACTCCCGAAGGGGCGTCGGTCACGCTCTTGACCGTGCGTACCGACGCTCCGGGTTCGATCGTGGCAATGCGAGGAAGGGTCAAATTGTCTGGAACGGTTACTGCGGGCATGTCGAACTCCGTCTCGTTGCTACTCGATTACAGCTGATTGCAACACTGGAGGCGGTGGTTCTGTTCCAGCTCATGGGTGCAGTGCACCCAACATGACGCGTACGCGTCCCGCCGCCCTCAAGCCGCATTGAGGCGGGCAAGCTGCTCCGCGGTGAGCGCAATGTCGACCGCCGCAGCCGAGGCGGTCGCGGTGGCAGGCCGGCTGCTCCCCGGAATCGGGATCACCCGGGTGCCCTTTGCCAGCATCCAGGCGAGCGTGACCTGCTCGGGTGTCGTTCCTACGTCAGCTGCCACTTCGGCGAAGGCAGGAAACTCCTGCGCGATCCGATCGGCCTGGCGGATACCGCCTAGCGGGCTCCACGGGATAAAGGCCACGCCAATTTTCTCGCAGTGCGTGAGCTCACCCTCCGACGAGCGAAATCGCGGCGAGAACTCGTTCTGCACGCTCATCAGTCGACCGCCGAGCACCGCTTGTGCCTCGTCGATCTGCGCCACGGTGGCGTTCGAGACACCCGCCATCTGTATTTTTCCGGCGTCCAAGAGCTCGGCCAGGGCTCCGACCGAGTCGGCGTAGGGAACGGTGGGATCCGGTCGGTGATATTGGTAAAGACCGATTGACTCGACGCCGAGTGCGATGAGCGACAAGTCACAGGCCCGCTTGAGGTACTCCGGATCGCCGTGCACGGTCCAACTACCGTCTCCTGGACGCCGGTGTCCGCCCTTGGTGGCCACCAAGATGTGATCGGTGGAACCGCCGTAGGTGGCGAGCGCCTTGGCCACGAGCCGTTCGCCGTGGCCGTGCTCTTCGGTATTCAGTGCATAAGCGTCGGCGGTGTCGATGATCGTGACGCCGGCGTCCAGCGATGCGTGAATCGTGTTGATGGCCTGCGTCCTGTCGGGCCGACCCTCTATGGACAAGGGCATCTCGCCCAGCCCGATGGCGCTGACCGTCCGGTCACCGATCTGTCGTTCTTGCATCGTGAGTCTCCGTTCGTGATGTTGGCGTGGACGTCGCTCTTCGTTCATCGTAGGGCTCTCTCAGAAGGCGGCTTCCTAGGCCCCTGGCGATCGCAGCGTCCGTCAGGCAGACTCCCCCGGGGGCGTACGACGAGAACTACTCGGCGGCCCTGAGGGGGTGTCATGGATTTCGAGGGCAAGGTGGCGTTGGTGACGGGTGCCGGTTCGGGCATTGGCCGGGCGGTTGCACTTCGTCTTTCCGGTGCCGGGGCGGCGGTCCTTGGTGTTGATGTCAATCAGAGTCGGCTCGAAGAGACGCGGGAGGCTGCGAGTGGCGAACTATCGGTGTTTCAGGCTGATTTGAGTGAACCCGACGCGTGTGTGGCTGCCGTCACTCAGTGCGTGGCGCTGTTCGGACGGCTGGACGTTCTCGGGAACGTGGCGGGAATCTACCTGCCGACGCACACGACACAGATGAGTCGCGAGGACTATCGGAAGGTGATGGCGGTCAATCTTGACGCCTACTTTTTCCTGGCGCAGGCGGCCATCCCCCACCTCCTCGAAAGCGGCGGCAACATCGTCAATATCGCCTCGAACGCGGGGCTTCAAGGTGTGCCCTACTCGGCTGCGTACTGTATGAGCAAGGGCGGGGTCGTGCAGCTCACCCGCTCCTTGGCGGTGGAGTTCATCAAGACGCAATTGCGGGTCAATGCCATTGCCCCCGCTGGAACGAATACGAACATTGCTTCTGGGGCGCCATTTCCGGCGGACGTGGATTTCGACCTGGTTGGACGCATGGCCGGTCTGCGTGGACAGGCCGAGCCAGAAGAGGTCGCTGCGCTCTTCTGCTTCCTCGCTTCAGGAGAGGCTCGCTCCATCACGGGCGCGATCTACACCTTGGACAATGGGATCACGGCGAGCTGAAGGGAGCCGACTTGCTCGGCCGGTAAGTCCCGCTCCTGGCAAGACACTGTTGAGCCTCAGTCGTACGCGAAATGCGCCCGGTAGGGCCCGGCTGTGTGTCCACCGTCAATTACAAAGGATGCTCCAGTGCAGTACGAGCTGTCCTCGGTGGCGAGAAAGAGCGCGAGCTGTGCGATCTCGTCGGCCCGACCGAAACGCGGGATGGCTTGTTGGGCAATTTGCATCGACTCGAAAATGACATCTCCGTTACCGTGCATCATCGGGGTGGCGATCGCTCCGGGGTGGATGGAGTTGACTCGGATACCACGATGGCCGACTTCGAGGGCCACTGACTTGGTCAGACCGGTAACCGCGAACTTGCTGGCTACATAGGAGGCGAGGCCGGGTACTCCGACGAGGCCGTCGATGGACGAGATGTTGATGATCGATCCTGAGAGCTGCCTGCTCATGGTCGGGAGTACAGCGCGGATCCCGTTCCATACCCCCGTCACATTTGTCCGCAAGATGAGGTCGTGGTCTTCAACTGTTTCATCCTCGATGCGTCCACCACGGCCGATGCCGGCGCTGTTGACGAGGATGTCGATGCGACCGAACTTGTTGTTACACCGTTCGACGGCGACGTCCCAAGCGTCCGGGCTGGTGACGTCCAAGTGTTGGAAGCGACTGTGAGCCGCGAGGCCTTCCGCCACCTCCTTGCCTCTGGACGTATTGACGTCAGCCAGCAACACCTGTGAGCCTTCGGCAACGAAGAGGCGAGATATGGCCTCGCCCATGCCACTGGCGGCGCCCGTGACCAGTGCCACCTTTCCGGTTAAGCGGTCCGGCATTTCGTACGACCTCCTCGAAACCGAGTGACCTCCCACTCCAGCCAGAGTGCCTTCGACGGTGGGTCCCCCTGTAGATTCCTCTGCGTTTTGCAATAAGGAAGGATTATTCCTAATCTGGGAGAGAACCTATGGCCCGACCAGCGCTCTCCGCAAGCCGCACCATCGCAGTTCTGAACTTCTTGGCCGAACGATCACCTGATGAGTTCACCCTGTCGGACCTGGCGGAGCGGTTGGATATCAATCTGGCCTCCTGCCACGCCCTTCTGGGAGTGCTGACCGAGGCTGGATATCTCTCCCGGAACGCCAGACTCAAGACCTATTCGCTCGGTTCGGTTCTGGTGGCCCTGGGCAACGCCGCCGTGGGCCGACATCCGGCCATTGCACAGGCGCACGAGCAGGCCCGCCAACTCAGTCAGGACCTGAAACTCGCTGTGACGATCACCGCTCTAGCCGGGGAGGACATTGTCTTTCTCGAACGGGTAGGAGAGCACCGGCCGCAGGACATCGGGATGCAGGTCGGCCAGCGCATCGCCATGATCCCACCGGTGGGAGCGGTGTTTGCGGCCTGGCACGATCCGGAGACGTGGCTGGCCAGAGCATCGGATCGTCCGGCCATGGAGGCCGTACTGGCTGACGTCCGCACCCGTGGATGGGCCGTATCCCTTGGCTCTCCCCGCAGCACCGAGTACCAGGCACTTGGCGCGATCAGTTCCCGCCGCACCTACGACGCGGTCATGGTGGCAGCGCCAGTATTCGGGCGTAACGCCGAGGCAGCGGTCTCGCTGACCTTGCTGGGTATGGAGCCCGGATTATCGGCGCGGGACCTGGTCGCACTCGGAGAGAAAGTGCGGGATGCGGCACTGGTCGCCACCAGGCGCAGCGGGGGCCGGACCCCTAGCTTCTAAAGCACCCCCGCGGCCTCTTCTCGTCCGCATTCTCGTGCGCACGGACCGCTGGCATCGTCGTGACTACCTGTCTATAGTAGCACTGGCTGAAATAACTTTTGTCATTACAAAAGGGAGTCCCATGAAGCTTGATCTGCTGTACGAGTTCCAACCCAAGCCGAAGCCCTGGGATCTGCCCCACCCTTACGGACAACGGGAGGCGGAACAGTCCGTCTACGCCGAGGGGGTCGAACAGATCCAGTTGGCAGATCGGCTGGGGTTCAACACGGTGTGGGTGGTGGAGCACCACTTCCGGGACGGCCGGTCCGCCTCTCCTTGCAGCGAGGCCATCCTCGGCGGTCTGGCGCTGAGCACTGAGCAGATCAAGCTGGGTTTCGGAGTGACCCTGATGCCGTTCGGCTTCATCCACCCGGCCCGGGTGGCCGAAAAGGTGGCGACAGTCGATGTGCTGAGCGGAGGTCGGGTGGAGTGGGGGACCGGCCGCTCGACGCCGATGGAGCAGATTGCTTTCGGCGTGCCCACCGATGACCGGTCTCGCGATGAATGGCGGGAGGCGATTCAGATCGTGGTCAAGATGTGGGAGTCGGAGCTGTTCGAGTGGGACAGCCCCCGTCTTAAGTTCCCGCCACGGATCATCACCCCCAAGCCGTTCCAAGATCCGCATCCGCCGGTGTGGCAGGCCGCGGCATCAGAGAAAAGCGCGATCAGCGCCGGCGAACTCGGCCTGGGGTTGTTGCATCTGTCGCTGACGCATCCGGTCGAGAAGATGGCCGAGACCATCGGTCTCTACCGCCAGGCTCAGGCCAACGCCAAGGCGGAGAACCAGCTGACCCGGGTCAAGAACGACCGCGTCGGTGCCTACACCCTGGTTCACTGCTACGACGATGAGGCCGAGGCTGCGGCTTACGGCCTATGGAGCTCCGTTTCGTGGTGGTACAGGAACCTGGCCCAGTTCACTCTGCAGTGGGAGCTGGCCGGCCTTCCAGAGGAGCAGAAGGCGAAGGCCTTCCCCCTACTGGAAGCAGCCATGCAAACCGACCCGCCCGTGGATAAGTACCGGCGCGAGGACCAGATCATCGTCGGGACGCCCGATGAGGTTCTCGAGAAGGTGATCCGCTATGACGAGGCCGGGGTCGATGAGCTCCTGTGCTACGTCCAGTTCGGCTCGCTTCCTCACGACAAGATCATGCGGAACCTTGAACTCCTCGGGACCAAGGTACTGCCGAAGCTGGAACAGCGAGGCCATCGGATCGATACCACCGTCTCCGTCCGATCCTGAGCGCGACCTTGCTTTGTTGCTGGGCACGATGACACTGCCCTGGAGAGGACCGCTAGCCGGTCAGATGCATGAGCATGTAATTGCGTCGAGGGCTCTTGAGGGCAATCCCCTCGGAGATCCGACGGAACGCCCACTATGGGTCTACGTCCCCCCGGGTTACGACCCCGACGGGGATGGAGGTTTGCCTTCGATCTACGTCATTCAGGGCTACACAGGTCACCTGGCTATGTGGAATAACCGGTCGGCCTACCGGCAGCCATTTCCCGAGACGGCGGACCGCCTCTTTGCGAGCGGTGCCGTTCCACCCTGCATTGTTGTCTGGGTCGACGCATGGACCGCGTATGGCGGATCACAGTTCGTCGACTCTCCTGGGACTGGCCGCTACCACACCTATTTGTGCGACGAGGTGGTTTCTTTCGTCGACGCCCACTACAGGACGCTTGCCGCGCCGGAGCATCGCGGGATACAGGGAAAATCGAGTGGAGGCTTCGGGGCCATGATTACCCCGATGCTGCGCCCCGATCTCTTCGGCGGTTTGGCCACCCATGCGGGGGACTCACTCTACGAGTTCTGCTATATCGGGGAATTTGCCAAAGCGACGAGAGCCCTCGCGCGCGTGGGATGGCTCCATTGAGTTGTGGTGGGAAGACTTCCGCGGCCGAGTGGCGTTTACCAAGAAGGACGACGACCTCTTGTTGATGATGTTGGGCATCTCAGCCTGTTTCTCAGCCGACCCCGACGGCACCCCCGTGCTTCCCTTTGATCCGCAGAGCGGTGTCCTTCGCGGCGAAGTCTGGCAGCGGTGGCTGGCCTGGGATCCGGTGCGCATGGTCAAGGACCACGTGGAAGCACTACGCGGCCTACGGGCCATCTGGATCGACGCCGGCACGCGCGATGAGTGGTACCTCGATCTCGGCGCGATTGCCTTTAGGGACGCGTTGACCGACATCGGAGTAGTCGACGTGCGATTCGAGTTGTTCGATGCCGGTCACGCCGGAATCGACTGGCGTTACCCTCTGGCGCTCGCCTACCTCGCCCAGCGGCTTTCGATTCCGTCCCGCTGAGCTGAGCTGAGTCCTCCCTCTGGCAGCCTCACATCGAGCTCGATCGAAACTGCTCCCGGCAGCCCGAGCGTAAAGGACCTCACGACCACGCTTGGCCCGGCGGCGTACATCCGAGTGCGGCGAGTTCGGCGCTGCCCTCGTCGACTCGGTCCGGAAGCAGCAGAAGCGTGCACGCGCGTTCGAAACGGGCACCGATCGCTTCCCACCCGGCTACCGATTCCTTAAGGGCCGTCTCATCGTGGCGCAGTCTCCCCGCGGCGCGAAGGAGCTGGGCCGCCACAAAATCGTTCTCTTGGACCAGCCGCTGCGCCGTGGCCAACTGCTGTTCGGCCTCATCAGATTCGGCAACGACGGCCGTCTCAACCCGGACGGCCTCCCTGTAGGGGCCGTAGTAGCCGCCGCTCTCCGCCTGCACGGTTGCCAATGTTCGTGCCTGCTCGAGGGCTCCCTCGTGGAACGCGGCGCGGCTTGCGAAGTAGAGGCCGCAGCACGATCGTCCCTTCATCTGTGCGATCGACAGCCCGAGGTCCATCCATCTCGCGTGCTCGTCCTCGTCCCCACGCAGCCTGTGCGCGAGCGCGGCAGCAAAGAATGCCGGCGACATCCAGCCGGCCGGCGGTTTTCCTGCCCGTTCCCACCCATGGCATCGCCCGCAACCGAACTTCTGGCGAATGCCTCCTGCAGCAGATCGAATGTCTTCTCTCCCCGCATCTCGGCGTAGGCCTCGTTGGCGGCGCTGCGGAGAGCGACGACTGCTGAGGCCGCATCGGGTGCCCGGGCCACGGCGGCTTCGAAATGGTGGCTCGCTTCGCCAAGAAAGCGACGGGCGTAGGTCAGGTGCCCCAGCGAAAGGGCCAATTCGAAGGCGTCGGTGCCGCTGGAAAGTGCCCTTGGAAGGCGTAACGCTGAACGCAGATCCCCGGCGACGGCGTCGAAACGCTCCTGCCAGCCCGGAGCGTCGAGCACCTGCTCCAGTTCGCGGGCCGTTGCCGCCGCCCACGAGTGATGCCGGCTGCGCGCTTCGTCTCCCTCTCCGCTGGCCACGAGTTGTTCGTGCGCGTACGCGTGCACCGTCTCCAGCATCTGCCATCGGCTGCCTGTGGCGTGACGCAGGTGCACCAGCAGGCTCTTGTCGGCCAGCCGACCAATCACATCGCTCGCCGCCGCCGTATCTCCATCACCGGCGACAGCCGCCGCCGCGGCAAGGTTGAACGCGCCGACGAAGACACCGAGGCGGCGGAATGCGGCGCGCTCGGTGTCGCCGAGCAGCTGGTGACTCCACTCAATGACGGTGCGCATCGATCCGTGACGATCTCCCGTCGGGCTCGAGCGGCTCAACATGCGCAGGTGGTCATCGAGTCCCGCGAGCAGCCCGTCCAGGCCCAGTGAATCGCTTCTGGCTGCCGCCAATTCGATCGCCAGGGGCATGCCATCGACACGGCGGCAGATCTCCGCCACCACTGCCGGGTCCGCGTCGGCGTGACCGGCGCGATCGGTGAAGAGGCGCGAAGCCTCGGACTCATCGCCGCTATCCGTTAACGCCGTCAAACCCAAGGGAGACAGCGGTACCACCTGTTCGCCCGCGATGCCCAGGCGTTCCCGGCTGGTGGCTAGCACCACGACCTCGGGACACGAGGCGAGGACCGAGCGCACCAAGTCGGCCGCCGCCTCCACAACGTGCTCGCAGTTGTCGAGCACGAGGAGGATGCGCCCAACGCGAAGCCGCTCGTGGACGACCTCCTCAAGAGGGTCCTGGGGTCGCTCGACCACACCCAGCGCCGCGGCTACCGCATGCAGCACGAAATCGGGACTAACCGGCACCAGATCCACGAACACACCACCACCACCGGCGAAGAGCCCAGCGTTGTCCGATGCGGCCACCACTGCCAAACGGGTCTTGCCAACCCCGCCGGGTCCGACCAACGTCACCAGTCGGTTCGTCGAAAGTGCCCGGGAGAGCTCGGCGAGTTCAGCCGTGCGCCCGACGAAGGTGGTCCAGGTGGCGGGCAACCCGATCACCTGCGGGGCATCGGGCGAAAATTCGAGGCCAGGCGTCGACCAGACAGAGTGCGCATCGGACCTGAGTGCGAGCTCTCGGCGATCCGTTGCCCCGAGTTTGCGGAGCAACGACGACACATGGCTCTCAACCGTGCGCACCGAAATGTGCAGCTGCTGGGCGATCTGGGCGTTGGTCAGGTGCTCGCCCAGGGCGTTGAGCACTTCGGCCTCGCGCACCGAGATCGTCGTCATGTCCAGGTCCGCCACTCTTTCATTCTCCCGCGCTTCGCGGTGGGTCACCACCGATTCCGTAGCGAATCCGTGGTCATTCCGTGGCGGATCCGTATGCGGCCCGGATGCCCGGAATCGGCCAGAAGCGCAGGGTTGAGGCATCACCTGCACGCACAGCGGAGGAACCGAAATGAATACGTACCTCGCAATGTCCATGGCAGCCCAGCGACACGCAGAGGATCTCGGGCGACGCAGGGACAATGCCTTGGCGTCTGAGGCAGCGCCGCCGCAGAGCGGGCTCTCGATTCGCCGGCTGCTCCGGCTCCGCCGGGCGCCACTCCCGGGCGCCGTGCCGGCACCCCAGGGGGCCGCCAGCAGCTGGCGACTATCGCATTGAATCTAAATTCTTCCTAGAAACTCCCGCGAGAAGAACCACTGCGAACACCCGCCCTTGCTTGCCGAGTCTGATCGGGCCTCGTTGGTCAAGTCAGCGCTTGACGCCGGCGGGACGAGGACAGGAGATCGTCGCCTCAGAAATGTCGACATCTTCGACTTCGCTGGCCTGATGGCAAATTGCGGCCCAGCGCCGAAGTGCCCCTGGGGCAGGCCTCCGAGACACTGATGTGGTTGATCGGTGTTCTGATCGTTGACCCACTGTCGAGCGCCAACTCGGAACTCTTCGACAGTCGCATGCATTCGGTCGTTGGTGAGGAACTCGGCACTCCGGTCTTTTGGAGGCGTTCGACTTTGTCGTTCGTCGTCGGTGAATAAGGGGCGGTGAGGAGATGGCGGATGTCGCGGGGGGCGCAAATGCGATCAAGAGCATGGGTCCGGCCCTGGCCAAAACGCGCGGTAAACACCTTGCCGTGGAGTGTCAGTGAGGATTTGCTGTGGCACGCCGTGCGTGGCCCCGGTCACGCTCTCTCATCGAGGACATCGATCACCGCCCCATAACGCTGTTCGCCCACCTTGAGCTCCACCACCGCTGGCCTCCTTCGGATCTATCGACAACTGGATCAACAGCGAAGGTGGCAACTGCCCCCGTGGTGGACCGTTCTCAGGCACGGTCGTAAAGCAGGTACCGGAGCCAGTGTCACCCCGGAACCTGAACCGGGGCGGGGAAGTGTCAAGCAGCTACCGGAGCCACGGTGTCAAGCATGAACCGGAATTTCACACGCCGGGCTACCTGAGAGTCTCTACTGACACCAGCGCTGACCGTCGGCGGTACGAGCCGCCGCCCGAGTTGGCCAGTCTGAACTGGACTTATGAGTGGGGCTAGCAAGAATCGAACTTGCGACCTCAGCATTATCAGTGACAGGTCAGAGCCGAAATTGACCAGGGAAGATTCTTGATTCGCCGCGTGCGTAGGCACGAACCCTCTACAGGTTTGGACAAGTCTGGACGTGCCTGGACGGTCGCTCAGAGGGCATGGAACCGGGCATGAAAGAGGCCGAGCGATGACTGATAGGGCGGTGAGCGAGTGAGTCGAATGAGCGTAAGCAACGAGAGAAGTAGGTGAGTAAGAGTACGAGCGGATGAGTGTGTAGGAGAGCGGCGTAGGGGGTTTGTAAAGGGGGAGGTTGACAGCGAGGCAAGTAACGATATTCTTAATAGAGGTACCCGGAAGTACGAACGAGATGGCCGCACGAGCATTTGAGGGATTTATCAACCCGCATTGCAGTTGCGAGTGCAGTTATGTAGTTCACACGGATCGGCCCCAGTCGTCAATTGGCTGGGGCCTCTCCGCGCCTATGCCCTGCTGCGGAGAGTAAGGGATTCGAACCCTTGGTACCCGGAAGATACAACGGGGTATCAACCCGCCCGATTAGGCCGCTCTCGCAACTCTCCAGCTAAAGGATACAACCGGCGTGCGACATATCGGCACCTTCGAATGCTCGACTTTGTGACAGTTTTACCGACTTGCAGCCTGAAAATTTTTCCCAATATCTCCTTTTAACTACTCCCAATTGATTCGCAACGGGGTTGCCTGGCATCAGCGAGGAAGCGAGGAAGCCCCGAACCACCTGGGTAACAGCGGGGGTGTCCTAGCTGGCCTTGTCTGTGTGCCCGGGTCATACGGAATCCGAAGTTACGTAGCGCTCGGGGTTAGGGATCGAGGGATTTGGAAAACTTTCGATTTACCAGGACATTTGCGGACCCCCAAATCAAACTTTCGATCTACCAGGATGTTTGTACGCAAGAAAACGCCGGTTTTTACGGAATCGGGCGGTTTAGGGGTTGACTTTACTTGACAAACGTGCTATTGGCGAGTATACTAGAGTTGTACGGTTGTAATAGAGATAAGTTTCACCACAGGCACTCCGGACCGACTAACCGAGGGCATCAAAGGTGAGTCAGCGAAAGGGGTGGGATGGGTGAAGCAGACCTATTGGAACGCAATAAGAGCGGCATGGCGGAAGTCCTCGCATACCGACCAGCGAAAGCCGCAATAAAGCTCGATAAGAGCCGTAGCTGGGTCTACGCGCAGATGGCATCAGGAACGATTAAGAGTGTCAAAGTTGGCGGCGCTCGACTAATCCCTGCGGCGGTGATCGAACAGCTTTTGGCAGGTGCAAAGTGAGTCGCCGCACGGTAGCGATGTCACCGGAGGGGAATACTCATGCCCCCATCGCCGGACCGACACCAGCCGAAGCCCTACAAGTCGCTAGGGCCGATCTTCAGGCGAAGAACGAAGAGATCGACCGATGGAACGCAATCGCGGCCACGACCTCCGATCCGCAAACATTGATCGACGCCCGTGCGCACGCCGAGATTGCAGGTCGGGAACTGCCACCCCTTCAAGAAGCCGCCGACGTGGCGCAGCTTGTCCTCAAAGACGCCGAGGACACATCGACACTCGATCCGATTTTGCCGTCGATCCTTCAAGCCGATGCACAAGTGGTGGACACGCTCGATGCGTTCACCACGGCGGCGGGAATGGTCGGCTGGGCTAGTACCCAACGAGATCGTGCGGCATTCGGTTTCGTTCAACAAGTGGGGCTTATCGACAATCCGAGAGTGAGCGGGAGACCCCCTTCCCTAACCATGATCGACGGCTACTTGCTCAGTGCCTCAGCTCCCGCCGTAATTTCCGCCATATGCGGCATCCTCGCTCCGGTCGTCCGAGAACTAGGCAACGGAGCATTGGCGGACGTTTTGGACGCCGAACGAGCTGGCGGAGCGCGTCTGCCGCAAGCCAGGGAGGTGGCGACATGACGGTGCACGACGCCGAGCAGAAAGTAATTCGGGCAGCGCTTGCTCAGACCTCCGGGGATGAGCGCTTGCGCCAGTTCGCCCAAATGTCCAACGAAGAATTGGCAACCGTTCAAGCTGCGATCGCAAAGGACGGCCCATTCGCAATACGAGACCGTCCGCTCACTTCGATTATGGGCGACCTCGATTCGCTTGGCGACAAGTTGCGCCAGTTCGAACCCTTTCCGGGAGAGGAATCGGTGACGTAAGGATTTCCGGTTCTGTCGCTCTCCTAAATGGGTTTCGAAGGCGGCAGGACCGGAGCAGTTCTGCGGGGCGCAACCTTGGTCGGCGAGCCTCGCGTTGCGGTTGGCCTTATCCACTCGGGCGGGCCAGCCGCACAAGTTTCGGACAGGAGTGGTGCTCCTCAGGCTGTGCTGGCCTACTTCACACCGCTCCTGTCCGATCAACATCGCTGGGGACGTGGGACTCCTCAGGGCCGGTAACCGCTTTAAGTCCTTTCGCGGTGGGCCGGTAATAGCTGGTGGTGTTCGGCTTAGGCATGGGCTGGACACCCACCAGCACAGATAGCAGCAAGCCCGGTAGAGGCTCCATCCTCTTCGGGTAGTCACCGCTCGCCGCGGTCGGGTCACTCTTTCTCCCGGCCGCGGCGGATGGTGGCGCACCATAACGACCGCTCAATGGATGGGCGGAGAAGGAGAAAACATGGCAGCACACGAGGAAGTGAAAAACAAGCTTGATTGGGATCACGAGAAGTACGGAGTATGGGATCCGTTCCCGAAGCACATGTTCATGGAGATGACCCCAGACGAACGCGCCCAGCTCCAGCTCCTCTATTGGAAGGCGGGCCAGTCTCTTATCGCCTGGGGTCTGAGCATTGCGGATTTCATGCGGATTAACGAGATGACCGACTACAGGGTCCGAAAGGCTGATGCTGGTCTGGTTGAAAAACGTCTAATTGCTAAGGAAAAGTACGTAACCGATCAAGGTGACTGGGCAACATATTCATACGTCCTCTACCCCAAATGCCGTAACTACGCAGAAGCAGATTTACGAATTCGTATAGAAGATCATCATGCGCCAAAGAGCACACCGTATCCTAACGAGATTATCGACCTAGCTCTAACTAGCGACTCCACCGCTGAATATACTGCTTTCTTGGTCAAGGAAGCGTTTCGATCAGTCTACCTCTCGCAGGAGGAATGGCTGCATCCAATCAAGAAATGTCTAATGCCTAGCACCGAGGATCCGGCTAAACATGGTTTCACATGCCCCGCGAGTCTCGCCAAAGGTGACTACATCGAAAATTTCGATAATAGGCATTTTGATGATTGGGTTGCGGCGACGAAAGCGGCGCAAGAGTTGGAGATGACCCCGTTTTGATGCCAAATCTGACTCCGAATGACTCACAGACCCCCCCGTCTGCGAAATCTACCCTGACCCATCCGCCTGAGCTGGCCTTTTACCCGTTCCGAGGTCGGCGAGATGCCAAGCTGAACCACGAATCTCACAGACCCTCTGTGAAAAGCGCTCAAAGCCATACCCAAAACAGACCCCACACGCTGGGATTATCTGTTTCGCAGACGGTCTGTGAAGGACATACCTCCTGGTCAGAGGGTCTGTTTTGCCTCGCATTTTCGCACGTTTCACAGATAAGAGACATAGACGCCTTTGACTTAGACGCCTTGTCACAGACTCCACACCCTAGCTCGACATTAAAAATGTCTCGCACGCGTGATTCTTTCGAATCAGAAAGTCAGCGCGCCTTAGGTCACGTCGGTGTAAGAGTAATCGGCTGTACCAAGGGTCAAAAGAACCCAAGGCGCTGCACTCCACTACGTTCCGTGCCAAAGCAGAAGCGCGGTAAAGGATGCAGCGGGTACCCGAGATGAACCACCTCAACCTATTTCCTCATAGCGATTTTCAACCTCAAGCCGGGGAAACCGAGACCCTACCCAAAACCACGCACGCACCTATGGCTAAGTTTGGCACCATAGGCCGCTGGGATGCCCGTAGAAGCCACGCTAGCGTCCCCTTGGCCGTCTGGCCCACCCTCACCAATGCGCCGCTTAGAAACGACTACAGCGCCTCTAGCGCATAACGCAAGAATGGAACACCGATGAACACTAAATCAACAATTCCGATCCCCTGGAACGAGGCAGCCGAACGCCGCCACATTGAAGCCGAAGACCGGGCATCCGAGCGGGAGGAAAAAGAATCATACGAACCCCATCGCAAGCCTCGAAATGCTTTTGAGCTAGGAATGATGCAGGCGCTATTGGGAGCCGATCACCCTGACGTCATCGCAGGGAGGCAGGAGCTAGCCGAGGCCCTACGGAGGCGACGGGCAGAGGACGAGGCATTCCTGGCACGCCTACAGGAGGCAATCCGGGCTCACAGGGCAAAGTCCCAGGTCGAACACGTTTTCACACCCATCGATCCTTCGGATAGTTCCGAACCCTTGGAACCGGCATGACGAACCAGCGATGCCGAGCCACAAACCGAGCCGGTGAGCCGTGTGGGCGCTACGCCATCTCAGGCGGCTACACCTGCCCGACTCATGGCAGTTCCGCCCCGCAAGTGGCTATAGCGGCCAAACGCCGAGTGATCCAAGCCGAAGCGCAATCCATCGTAGCGGCACTAGGTAACTTGCCCGAGCTGGAAGATCCCGAAACGGCTCTCATGCAAACGGTGCAGGAGTACATCGCGATTAAGGACGTTCTCCGGATGAAAGCCTCAGAACTGTCTGACGTGGCCGTTACGAGCCGCATAGGCGAACAAGCCGTGGCAGCCACCTTGCAGGCTTATCTCAGCTCCCTGGACCACGTATCGGCAATCCTGGTCAAGATCGTCAAGATTCCGGCCCTGACCGATCGCCCGCAGAGAACACTGAACGAGGACGTGAGGAACACGGGAACTGCGCTACGTGCGGCCCTGAACCACCCACAATTCGCACTGAGCCATGAAACGCAGCGTCAGATCCAATCTGCCTTTGCTGACGAACTGGCCAAGCTCTATGAGACCGACGAGGAAGAGTGATCGGGTTGTCTCGGCGGATACCGTCGTTACTTCGCTTGCGGCCCTCCTACCTGCTATGTTACATTACTTTCAAGATAAGTAACGCCGAGGGAGCGACTCGTGGCCAAATCGAAGGTGATCGGATACACCAGAGTCAGCACCGCCGAGCAGGTGGACGGATTCGGTTTACAGGTGCAAGAGAAGGCGATTCGTTCCTACTGTCGGGCGCAAGGCTTGACTCTGGTGGAGATCCTGTCGGACGAAGGTCAGAGCGGATCGAACGGCCTAGGCACACGTACGGGGCTGGCCGAGGGGCTTGCACGGATCGAAGCGGGAGAGGTCACTGGCCTAGTGATCTATCGGCTCGACCGCCTGGCGCGAGATTTCGTCCTACAGGAAACCATCCACCAGCGCCTGACTCAAAAGGGTGTCGAAATATTCTCGGTGAAAGAACCTGCGGTGGAGGGCGACATAGACCTACAGAACATGGTTCGTCAGATTCTCGGCGTCATCGCCCAATACGAGAAGGCTGTGATCAAAGGTCGCATGATGGCCGGTAAGGCCGAGAAGATCGCCAGCGGCGGTTATGGCGGCGGTAGGCCAGCGTACGGACGCATGGCGGACAATCGGAGCTTGGTCGAGAACCCCGAGGAAACAACCATCGTCAACACTGTGACCCGTATGCGGAAGCAGGGATCGTCCTACAGGGAGATAGCGAGTGCCCTGGCCAATGCTGGGTTGGCTACCCGTTCGGGTGGATCGTGGAACCCCAATCAAGTACGGCGCATCGCTATGCGAGCTGGGGTCGAGTGATGGTTTCTCTTGAAAAGCGTGAATTGCGATGTGTAGTTGCGGTATCGGCACGCGGAGTTTTCACGAAATCGGCTCTCGACCTACCGCGTACGCCATGAGGAGCACGCGACATCGTACCCAGGTCCGATTCGGACTCATTCTCTTTGTGATTGGCGTTGCGAATTTCGCTTTCGCCCTACAGAATTATCTCGCGGGGCATCGGGATTTGGCGTGGTCACTGGTAGGAATGATCTCTGGCGCGGGCATGGCCGTGTTCGGCGGGTCGTTCATTATTGGAACCAAACGACCGCGAACAGCGAACAGCGAACACCGAACCACGGACCAGGCGATGAGCAAACCGAAACACGTCGGAATACCCATAGGCGGAGGGGTCCTTACATTCGAGCCGAGCGTTTCTACGGCGACGTTCTGGATCGTGGAGGCGGTTCACTGGTTCGTCAGCTTCGGGAAAGTCTTCGGAGGCCGTACTTGGGTTCCCATGTACATCGCGATATGGAATGCCGATCGCACCGCCGAGTTCTATCGAGAAGGACCATACCGGAACGGGCAGCGGCGTCGGAGGACCACGGAAATAACCAAAGAGATTCGGAAAGATGGCCTTGAGACGTTTCTGTTCAAACAACGGATCAGCCGATGACCGGGCAAACCCAGTTCGGCGGCACGAACAACCTTGCGGCGTTAGCGAATCCTTGCCCGCGATGCGGTGCCAAACCGGGCGAACCATGTCTGACAATCGACGGGCGCGGTGAGGAAATGCGAACAGTAGGTGTCATGCATATCGAGCGTAAAAGGGGACATAGTGGCTAGGCCGAAATGGGGAACCGTCCGACAGGTAAAGCCGTCGATGCGTTGGCAAGCAAGGTACCCATTCAAGGGCGAGCGGATTCCGCTGGGCACGTTTGCGACCGAGGATGAAGCGTGGAATGCACTAGCTAGCAAGAAAATCGAGATCGAAGAGAGCGAGCATGTTGACCCTCGCGACGGCAAAATTCCCTTCAGCGAGTACGCCGAGAAATGGAAGGGATCGACTGCCGCAAAAAAGCTTCGCCCGTCCAGCCGCAACCGAGATTTTGGGTATCTCGACCGCTACATCATTCCGAAATTTGGGAACGTGGCACTGGCCGATATTGATTTTGAAATGGTCGATGATTGGATTGTCAACCTGGGTGAGTCTGGTGGGGCAGATGGCCAACCGCTAGCGCCGTCCACCGTCCTACTCGCGGGAATCGTCCTGAACAAGGTTCTAAAACGAGCGGTTATGTCCCGTCGCATTAAGCACAACCCCTGTCGCGACGTGACCTTCCCGAAGCCCGGAAAGAAGCCAATGAACATCATCAATCCGCAGGAGATCGAACGCCTGGCCGGGGCTATTCATCCGCGGTACCAAGCCTTTCCCATTGTTGCCTGTTACACAGGATTGCGAGTTAGCGAATGTTTTGGATTGACGTGGCGGCACGTTCACTTAGATGACGCCTATATCGAAGTCTCAACCACGACAATCGAAACTGACGGCCAGATCCTCACCGGTCAGCCTCCAAAGTCTGACGCTGGAAAGCGCACCGTCCCGCTTTCGGCCAAGGCGAGAGAAGCCTTAGCCGATCACAAGGCCAAGTATGGCGGCGGACCCAATGACTACGTTTTCACCTCAGCCAAGGGAGGGCCGGTACGTCTGGCGAACTTCCGCAATCGTCATTGGCATAGGGCCGTAACCGCCGCAGGGATCAATGCCGGATTTGCCATTCACGATCAAAGACATACGGCGGTCAGCCTCTGGATTGCGGCTGGAATTAATGTCAAGGAAGTGTCCGAATTCGCAGGACACGAATCGGTCTCGTTCACTCTAAAGACGTATGGCCACCTCTATCCGACCAGCGGCAACGCGTTTATTGCCAAGCTCGACGCCGCCACAACTTCGGCTCTCGACGCCGAGGATGAGGGCATGAATGCAGGGCATGAGTCGACCGATGACCTGGCCGAAGTGATCCCAATAGGCAAAAAAGAGGCGGCGACCAGGGATGTGAGTGGTGGGGCTAGCAAGAATCGAACTTGCGACCTCAGCATTATCAGTGCTGCGCTCTAACCGACTGAGCTATAGCCCCTCACCTGGTCAGGCCCACTTTCTTGGCCCTTCCATCTCGCCTCCGCCCGACACTTCCCGTTGTGGGTCGCCTATCGGGCATGGCCACGAGTTCATCACGATACAGGGGTCAGCGGCACGACCTGATCACAGTGCCGGCGCGGCGACTGGAAGGCTTCCTCCTTTAGTGTCGCGTGGATCCGGTCGGTATAACATCCGAACCATTCAGTTTCGCTGACGAGGTTCAGGAGGAATTGTATGCCCGTGCCGGCCATTGAAGGTTGGTTTACTCTCGGCGAGAGGCCCCATCTTCTCGGAACCCGCTGCACCAGTTGCGGTACCCCATTCTTTCCACGGGCCGACGGATTCTGCCGAAATCCGTCGTGTCGTGGGAAGGAATTCGATGAGATCGCACTTTCCCGATGCGGGAAGATCTGGAGTTACACAGACGCCCAATACAAGCCACCGCCCCCCTACATCGCCTTGAACTCGGACACGTACGTGCCGTTCGCCCTTGCCGCGGTGCACTTGGCCGACGAGGACATCGTCGTCTTGGGCCAGTTGGCCGATGGCTACACAGTCGATGATGTCGAAGTCGGCACTGAAGTCGAACTTGTGGTCGAGCCCCTGTATGAACTTGAGGGTGAACAACACTTGATCTATCGGTGGAAGCCCTTGGCGGCGGCAACGTCATGACGGGGGCGAACGAGGTCGCCGTTCTCGGGGTGGGAATGTACCCATGGAACAAGCAGGGAAGAAATTTTGTCGAGTACGGCATCGATGCCGCGCTCGCCGCTCTTGACGACGCGGGAGTCGACTGGGCTGACATTCAGTTTGTGTCAGGGGGAGAAACTGTCCGTAACGGCTATCCGGGATACGTGGCCGGTGCCACCTTCATCCAAGCACTCGGCTGGAACGGGGCTCGCGTGGCGTCTAGTTACGCGGCCTGCGCCTCGGGTGCGACGGCTCTTGAGGCGGCACGCACGCGGATCCTCGCCGGCATGTGCGACGTCGCGCTGGTGATTGGTGCAGATACCACGCCAAAGGGCTTTCTGGCGCCAACTACCGGCGATCGCTGGGATGACCCCGACTGGTTGCGCTTTCGACTCATAGGCGCTACGAATCCGACGTACTTTGCCCTGTCCGCCCGGCGCCGGATGGATCTCTATGGTGCCACTGAGAACGACTTTGCCAAGGTGAAAGTAAAGAATTCCAAGCATGGCCTTCACAATCCGTACGCCCGGTTTCGCAAGGAGGTGACTGAGGAGGAGATCCTGGCCTCACCGCTGGTGGCGAACCCGCTCCACCTTCTCGACATCTGCGCCACTTCCGACGGGGCGGCGGCCCTGGTTGTTGCTTCGCTTGATTACGCAAGAAGGAAGGGGGTAACCAAGCCGGTCCGTGTATGCGCCGTCTCCACTATCACCCCCCGATTCCCGAACGCCGTCCTTGAAATACCCAACTTCGCAACCGATTCCGCGCTCGTCGCGGCGGCTCCAGAGGTCACGTTCATGGACTCGATTGCACTAGCGACGTACGATGAAGCGGGTATCGGCCCCGAGGATATTGACGTCGCCGAGGTATACGACCTCTCGACGGCACTCGAGCTGGACTGGTATGAACACCTCGGTCTGTGTAAGCAGGGCGAGGCTGAGAGGCTCCTCAACGACGGGGACACCACCATTGGCGGGCGGATTCCGGTCAATACCTCGGGCGGACTGGCTTGTTTTGGAGAGGCCGTGCCCGCCCAGGCTCTCGCCCAGGTTTGCGAGATCACCTGGCAGCTCCGAGGTACCGCCGGCATGCGGCAGGTCGAAAACGCGTCGGTCGGCATGACTGCCAACAAGGGTTTGTTCGGTCACGGATCATCGGTCCTACTGAAGACCTGATGGAACTCAAATGGATGAGCGAGGAACGTGGGTTCCGCGCCGAGGCGAAAATTGGCTTTCCGACAATCTGGCGGGGTGGCGCGGCACCCGGAGTTGACGAAGCTGCGCCAGGCCGACGGTCACAGATACGACCGGGAAGCGCCGTCTGTCATCTTCGTCCGAATGGATCGTCCCTCTCAGACCGCCACGCGCCCTCACCGACTGGACGATAGCCCCAGAGGGAGATAGAGGCCCCGCCATGCTCATGGGGCCCTTACCTCGGTGCATCGGCTTGGCCCGGCCACAGCCGAACTACGAACGACTGGCTGGCCGTGGCCAAGAGATCGCCGTCTTGCGACCACAAAAAAGCCACCCCCTGGGCATATCCATTGATGAGCGCGTGGATGCGGATGTCGCACAGCACCCATTCGGTGGTTGTGAGCCGGGCTACTCGCAAGGTGTTGTCCAGGCTTCGCCCCATCGTGGGGAGCCCCAGGGGCCGAGATGCCCCACCGGATACGTAATCGCCGAAGATGGCCAGGGTGGCGGCGGAGGGGGAGAGGTGTCCCGGGACGCGTGCCCACAGCGCAGAATCAGGTCCCCCGGCATTACCGGACATCTCTTCCGGTGGCGGGCTCTTGGCGACGCGCACTTCGACCTCATCCAAAATCGTATTGCGGAACGTCTCCGGTACGAAGCGGGGTGGGCACTCGTCCGGTGGAGGGACTGTTGGGCGCTCAACCCATACCCCGTTGAGAGCGAGCTGATCGGTACCGAGTGCGGCGTTGACGGTGAGGATCTCTTGACCGTCCACCATCCCCACGGCGCGGCCCTGGGTGACGCAGCTACCGACGACAGCCAGAGTGATCTCCCACTGCACGAAGGAGTGCGTCGATGCGTAGGAGAGGTACTGAGCGGTAGCCCACACCGTGGGGCGACCCGATGCATCTTCGAGCGCGACCAGTGCAGCGCCTAACCCACAGCCACCGAAAAGAAAGTCTCCGGGGGTGCTGACGCGAGGTTCGACACGCATGTGCCAGTGGAGACTGTCATCGTCCACCGGCTCGATGCCAAGGAAAGTGCGGGCGTCCATCGTGGGCACCCTAGGTGTGGTTCAACCCTGCTTCAATGTCGTGGTGATGAGAGATGCCAGCGCGTCGGCCCCTGGCCCATTGATGGCGAGATGGGTTCCGTCGCTGCCGAACCACTGTGGGTTGGCGGCGGCCAAGGAGGCCCAGTCGGCGATGACGACCCGGGGATAACGCTGCGCTCCTTGAGCCAGCACGCTGTTATTGGGACCTTGCCAGGGCCGATCGACGTGGATGTTCACGAAGACGACGCGTGATGCACCCTGCAAAATGCTCATCATGTCGTCGAAGTCGGTCGAGGAGATTGGGCCGTTCGTGCTCAATGCCACGATCACTTCGGCGCCCAGCTGACCCTCGGACTTGAGTTGAGCCAGCAACTGTTCGCCTGCGCCCCACTGTCTACTGACGGCGGCCTCGACATTGACACCCGGAATGTCAGTTTCAAGCGGTGTCTGGTAATCGAGCATGACTGAGTCGCCCACCGCGGTCACGTGTCCCACCTCGAATCCGGCGCCGGGTTCGGGCAAAGTACTCGTGGTCGTTGTGGGAGGCGCGGTCGGAGCGGTGGTCGGGGGTGGGCCGTGGTGCGTTGAACCGATCGAAGGGTTCGTCGAGTCGGCGGTCGTGTGGGGACCGAAATGATGGCTCAGCGTGAGGGCTGCGACCGCGGCGGCCATTAAGACCACGACGGTGGCGACGATCAGCCAGATCCGATTTCTTCCGGCTGCGTGCTGTGCCATTGGACATCATTGTTGTCGTAGACCACTGCCTCTGCCGCTGGATGAGGAGTACAAGGTACCGACCGCTCGAATTGAGTTCTGGTTCCCTCCCAGCGACCAGCGAAATGAAGGCGTGGCCTCGTCGTTCTGCTCCGGACGTGCCGCATCGGCGCCACTCGTGCCGACGCCAGCGTGATCTCGGTCTAATCTGTCCTGTCCCAGGCTTGAAATCTTGAGGGGTGTGCGCCGCGAAGTCAGATGCTTCCTGTGCGTGTACTCACGCAATCCCGGGGGTGTAGCTCAGCTGGTAGAGCGGCGGCTTTGCAAGCCGTAGGCCGAGGGTTCGAGTCCCTTCACCTCCACACCTCACGTCCACACACCGTCGCCCTCCACCAATCGTGGTCGTGGAGCCGTCGGAAGAGACGACAGCGAAAGGCGATGCGCTCCGAGACCTCAGCCGCTCTGGGACACGGTTTGTCCTGCTTCGGCGGCGGCTCTCAGGTTGGCGTCACGCCTGTCGATGGCATCGACGAATGCCCCGTGAGTGATCACATAGTGCACACCGGCAAGGACTTGTTCAACGACACCAGCTGCGGCGTCCTCGGGTGTGGCGACAAACGTCGCCATCGTCGGATTGCTCTCGTACACGGCCAAGAAGTCGTCATCTGCGGCAACCGGTCTGCGTAGATTCTCGGGTTGAGCTGCTTCGCTCGTCTCAAGGTGGCGGGACATCATCCCCGATGGGAACAGAACCGATACCCCGATGTTGTCCGGAGCCAGTTCTACGCGTAACGACTCAGCGAGGCCCCACACGGCGAACTTGCTCGTCTGGTACATTCCCAGTCGGCTTGCCGGGTCGAACACTGAAGAGGACGACGTGAAGGCAAGATGAGGATCTGGGGCCCTTCGCAGCATCGGAAGAAAGGCTCGAGCAACCCGGGCGGAACCAACCACATTCACGTCGAGAACCCATCGCCACTCGTCGTCGGTAGTCACGTCGAGGGATCCGAAGAGTTGCACTCCGACATTCGAAATGACCAAATCTGTCCGGCCAAACCGCTCGCGTACTGATTCTGCGGCATCATTGACGCTCGGGCCATCGCCGACGTCAGCATGGCCGCCGAAAGTCTCCACACCGTGTTCGGCGGCGATGGCCGCTGCTTCATTGGCCACTCGTTCAGCGTCGAGGTCGAACAAGGCGACGTTCATGCCGAGCGCCGCGCAGTTCGCGGCCAGCGCTCGACCCAAACCCGACGCTGCGCCGGTGACCACTGCGACCTGTGGCATCAGGAAGCCAACTCCGGTGCCGGCGTGAAGTCCATGCGGAGCCGCGTGAGCTTCGACGACTTGATCTTCCAAGTCCCGTCAACGTGCTCGTAGGTCTCGTGATAGTGGCCGTAGCCGTGAAGCTCACTGCCGTCCTCAAAACGGAGCATGTCCTCCATGGCCCAAATGCCAGTCGCCGTACCCGATGAGCCGACCTCGATCTCGGGCGTGTGGCACTGATGCACGGTCACCACGGTCGCCAGGGTCGCACGAAGAAACGTCATGAAGTCATCGGCCCCCGTCATGACATTGCCCCCCGAATCTGTCGTGTCCATGACCACGTCATCCGCGAACAACGCCCGCATCCCATCCCAGTCCTTCGTGTCCATCGTCCGGCAGTAACGCGCCTTCACCTGCTTGATGGCTTCGAATTCTTCGTTCATTTCCCCCCTCGGTTCTCGCTGTTGAAAGCTATCCAACGTCTGCAAGGTAGCTCCGAATCGCAGGGTTGGGCGCGGCCTACAGACGAGTGAGTCGCCAGATCGGTGAAGGTCCACTGAGGTCAGCCGCGGTACGGAGATCGACCACTGTGTTGTGACCGTCCAGGCCGACTTTGAGCACACCCACTCGAGCATCCCTGCCCAAGTCCGAGGAAAGTGATCCGACGTGAACCTGGCCGGTCAGGAGCGACCCGGGCCAGCCCACGATGTCGGGACTCGTTGCGGTCTTCACCGCGACCGAACTGCCCCAGCTCGCGACGACGTGCCCCACAACCTGCCCAGAAGGGACCAAAGGCCCCTTGGTCATGTCGGTGAAAGCAGCCTGCGCCAGCGATACGGCGGAATTCAATACAGCCGTTATCGGACTCGAGGTCTGTTGTCCCAATACGGCGCCGACGAGAGTTATCCTCTGACCGTCTACGACGCTTTGGGCTTCGAAAAGAAAGCAGCCACCCGCAGCCGCGTCGGTGCCGGTCTTAATGCCGATGATTCCGGCATGACCGAGGTCGTAATCGAAGTTGACCACCTTCCCCGCCTCCGGAAGCGTTACTTCACCCATGTCCACTATCTGAGCGAACGCCGGCAGAGCCATGGCCGCCTGGCCCAAGCGAATGAGGTCGGTTGCGGTGCTCTCAGATCCCGGGCTCAATCCACTCACGTCCACAAAATGTGTGGATGCGAGTCCGAGACTGTGGGCTGTGGCATTCATCTTGGCTACGAACGCATCGGTGCCTCCGGCATCCCAATCGGCGAGCAGGACGGCAAGGTTGTTGCCGGAGGGGATGAGGAGGCCCTCGAGAGCTTGCATCTCGGTGAGGCTCTCACCTGCAACCACCTTTACGACCGACTGCTGGGTGTCCAGTCCCGACTCATACTCGGCGAGGGTCGCCGCATCGACGGGGATGGCGGGTCCGCTGGCACCCGCTGAAAGCGGGTGGTCGGTGAGCACGATGTACGCCGTCATGACCTTGGTAATGCTGGCGATGGGTACTGGTTGCGTGTTCCCGGCGTGACCGAGGCTTCCGACGCCTTCCATCGTCAAGGCGGCAGACCCGGCAGTGGGCCACGGCAACGTGGGCGAGGTCCCAGGAAGGTGAAGGGAATCGGAAAGGCTGGCGTGGAAGACCGGAGAGGGGATTGGTCGACTCCACTCGAAACCCGCGCCCGCACCGATGAGCAGGAGAATGAGGAGCAGGGTCCCTGCGAGCACAAAGCGTCGGGCGCGTCCGGATCTCTTGTTTGCCTTGATGGCAGCGCGTCCACCAAGTTCTCCAGTTACTCCGGCATCCGAGTGACGTCGGCGCCTATGTGACGGCGCGCCATGAGAGCGATCTGGGCTCTTACGTGCCATGTTTACGCAACTGCGCGAGCACGGATCCGCAGCACATTCGGCGATGGCGGTTGTCGATCAATCCGACAGCTTCGTTCCGCCCATGTCCTCGAGGGGTGAGCATCGAGCGCGATTTTCATCTGGCGCATTCTTACCTATGGAGGTGTGGCTCCCTGGTGCGCTATTGATGGATCGGGAAGTTCAGCAGGGCAGAGCTCGCCGTTCTGCACTGAGAGAAATACGGTCCACCCCACGATGAAACCTTCGGGACGACGTGAAGGTCACTCTGGCATGACGTTTCACCTGTCGCCACCCAGGAACGGACGATGCGGTCGTAGTCCTTCGCGGCCGGCACCAATTGCACCGGAGGAGCCAGGCGCCTCAGAATCCTGAGGCCCTGACCAGGGAGTTTTGGTCGGGCTGCCCGGATTTGAACCGGGGACCTCTGCGTCCCGAACGCAGCGCGCTAACCAAGCTGCGCCACAGCCCGTCCGCCTCCCGAAGGAAGCAGGCCAGTCACCTTAGCCTTCTGCGTCCGAAGGACTTTCGGCGTAGGGAATCGAGGTGGTGGGACTGAGCGCAGTGGCGACCACCTGTGCCACCCGGCGCTTGTCCATTTCCACCACGCGGAGGTCCCAATCACCAACTTGGACCTGTTCGCCTTCGGTCGGGATGTGACCAAAGAGCGCAAAGAGTAACCCGCCCAGTGTCACGTACTCGCCGTCGGGGATCTCCATCCCGAGGCGTTCGCTCACGACATCGACGTTTGTCTGGCCGTCGACGAGCCATCGTGTGGCGTCCACACGGACGATCATCGGCTCCTCGACTTCGTCGAACTCGTCGTGCAGGTCGCCCACTAAAGGCTCGAGGAGGTCCTTCACGGTCAAGATTCCGGCGACGCCACCGTATTCATCCACCACGACGGCCACCGCCCGGCGGTGCTTGCGCATGTCCGCCAGGGCCTCGAGCACGCCCAGTGACTCGGGAACGAGATGCGGCTGACGCACCTTCCGGGAGATCTCCAGTGGACTGGGGTCGGTGGCGTCGCGGGCCAGAGGGCCGTCTTTGCCGGTGCGAAAGATGTCGTTGACGAAGAGAATGCCGATCAGGTCGTCGAGATCATCGTGGACGACGGGGAAGCAGCTGTGGCCTGACGTCCGCACGGCGCGGGCGATGTCATCCGCCTGGACAGGAATCGTCAAGTAGGTCACGTCGACCCGTGGGGTCATGACCTCACGGACATCCATATCGCGCAGGTCACCCAGGGCCTCAATGATGATGCGCTCTTGTTCGGAGGCCTCCCCGTTCAGGGGCGACGGAGGCCCATCCGACCGACGCTCTCCGTCGGCGGCTCGACGCCACCGACGGAGGCTTCGACGGGGTGGATCACCTGCAGGCGGCGTCTCCCGAGGGGTCGACACGAGGTGGTCGGATCAGCTCGTCGGTGCGCTGCCCGCCTCGAGCTGGGGTCCGGCGCCCACCAGCACGGGCACGGGGGTATAGGAATCGTCAGTGTAGGTCTCGTCGTCGAGGAGAGCGAGGACGGCTCGACGCAGGCGCATGGGGTCGAGCGGCTTGACCAGCCAGCCCTCGGCCCCGGAACGTCGCGCCAGAAAGACATCAGGCCGGCGGTCCAGCAACATGAGCACCGCCACGTGGTCCAGGGCGTCGTAGGACTCTTGGAGCCGCAGCTCGTGACAGACCGCCATGCCCCCCATGTTGCCCATTTGCATATCGACAATGACCAGGTCCGGAGCCTCGTTCGTGACGAACGCGATCACCCCCGGTCCTGAGGTGACGGCATGGACTTCCACGTCGGGGCCGCTGATGACAGCCTCAATCTCCCGGCGAAGGGTCGGCGCATCGCTCGCGACCAGAATGGTCTGCACGGCCGCAGACTATCGGACCGCAGACATTGTGCGATAGCTGGGCTGGACGGAGCCTCGAGCAACTCAGCCGAACAAGACGTCCGCCGCACGCTGAAGGCCTCCGAGGTCGTGCACATCCTGGCCGAAGAGCGGGATTCGCCCCAGGACGGCCGGCGCCACTTCAGCCGCCAGTGCGGCATAGGAGCTCTCCTCCCGACGGGCGACGTCGTTGAGGTCGGCCAGGTTTGCTTCAAGGGCGGTCAAAGGTCCGGGTTCGCGAGGACGGGTGTCCGTGCGAATGGCTCCGTCCGGCGGTCCGAACCGGGGATGGATGCGGTTCACCACGAGGGCGGCGGGCGAGATGTCGCGCTCCGCCAGCTTCTCGGCGAAGAATTTGGCTTCGGCGATGGCGTCGGGTCGGGCGGAGGTCACGAGGATGTAGGCCGTGGCGGGGTCGGCCAACAGCTCGCGCACGGCGCCGGCCCGGGTCCGAAATCCCTCCTCCATTCCCTCGAAGGCTTGGAAGAAGGCGACGGCGTCCTGCACGATCTCGGAGCCGGCCACCTTTGACAACGTGCGCAAGAGGGCCTGGGTGGCCAAGCCCACCGCCCGCAGGGACACGCGCGTGGGAAAGAGGAGAGCCCTGAAGATCCGGTTCTCGAGGAATCGGGTGAGCCGCCGCGGTGCGTCGAGCAGGTCGAGGGCGTTGCGGGTAGGCGGCGTGTCGACCACCACCACGTCGAATTGGCCCGATTCGACCAGCTCATTGAGCTTCTCCATGGCCATGTACTCCTGGGTCCCTGAAAGGGCACTGGCCAGGTTCTGGTAGAGGCGATTGTTCAGAATCCCCTCTGCTTGCTCCGGCGTGCGGGAGTAGGTGTGGATGAGTTGGTCGAATGTGCCCTTGGTGTCGAGCATGAGGGCGTGGAGGTGTCCGGGCCAATCGCCTCGGACCTCGGTCGGCGTATTGGGGAGTGATTGCACTCCCAGCGAGTCGGCCAGCCGACGAGCCGGGTCCACGGTGACCACGCAGGCCCGCCGCCCCGCTCGGGCCACCGCCAGGGCGAAAATGGCCGACACGGTCGTCTTGCCGACACCCCCCGATCCGCAACACACGATGACCGATCGCTCCTCAACCAGCCCATTGAGGGTGCTCGTGACGACACTTCCCTGGCCAGCACTGATCTGCCCATCACTCATCCGGTCGGCACCTCCGGTTCGAGGGCATCGATGGCCTGGGCCAGGTCGGTCGCCAACCGATCGGTCTCCGCTGGTCCGATCTCCTCGGAGTCGAGCTGGGGCACCAGGAGTTGTGGCAGCGGTAGGTCCTGGGCCAGGCGCTCGACCTGCGATGCGGAAAGAGCGTGACGTTGCAGGCGAAAGAGGCGCGCTTCTTCCAACACGGCCAGGAAATCGGGGTCAACGCCCCCTCCGCCCACAGCCTCTGCTGCGACCTCCTGCGCTGGTCGCCCAAGACCGACCGGTTCGGGGTCGGTGGCGTTGACGATTACCGGGCCCAATTGCACGCCGGCCTTGTCCTCCAGCGTGAAAGCGGACTCAACCGTTTCGCTCACCGGCATTTCCTCGGGCAGCGTGACCAGGATCACCCGACAGCGGGCGGGATCGGCCAGGAGCTCGACCACCTCGGCGGCCTGTGTTCGCAGCGGACCCCCACGGGCGGCATTGACGAGCCCGCTGGCCGAGGTGAGAAACGTGATGGCGTGGCCAGTGGCGGGAGCATCGACCACAATCAGGTCGGCGACCCCTTCTCGTTCCAGCTGTTTGACCTTGCCCAGCACGAGTACATCCCGTATGCCGGGAATCGCGGTCGAGACCACATCGACCACCCCGGAGCTGACCAGGCGTTTGGAGACCCGCCGCAGTCCGTGATCCTCGAGGTACTCCACCAATGCGTCGTCAGGCGTAATGCGGCGAGCGCGCACCGCGCCCTGCTCGGGGGAGCGGGCGGCCTGGAGCTCCACCTCGTCGTAGCCCAGGTCCTCGGCCAATCCGAAGGCTCCGGTGATGCCCGACTTTCCTTCCAGTTCGATGATCAGGACCGAGCGCCCGGTCAACGAAGCCATCCGGGCGAGCGCGGCGGCCATCGTCGTTTTTCCTACGCCCCCCTTGCCGGCCACGATCAGGACGTGGCTTTGCGCGCAGAAGATCCCCACGTCCATGTGTGGCTGAGCGTAGTGGGGGCTCATGGCGGAGGCAGCATTGTTCAACTAAAGATCCAGTTCAGGGCCCTTGATGCTGTGACACCTCCGCAGTATGTTGGCGAGCGGGGGGTACGAAGTACCCATTCTGGGGGTCACATGCGCCAAGGATTAGACACGTGGCAGGTAAAAGCAGCCTGCCGGGGACCGCAAGCGTCGGCGTTCTTCCCGCCGTCTCACGCTGAACGGAAGGAAGAGAAAGCCGCCCGTGAGCTCCGGGCCAAAGAGATTTGTCATCAGTGCCATGTGCGGGGGGACTGTCTGGAGTACGCCATCCGCATCCGCGAGCCCCATGGGATTTGGGGCGGCCTGAACGAGGTCGAGCGCAAGCTGGTGCTCGACCGCCGGGCCAGCTGAACGTCTGAACCGCTTCGCCACCGGAATCGCGCAATCGTTCTCGCTTGCTAAAGCTCGCCTGGAGGTTTGCCCCACCATCGGGGACATCGACCGGGCGGCCGCCATTGGACCCGCCGTCAGCCGGCCTGACGGATCTGCATCTTCGTAGCGGCCGCGGTCACCCCACGCGCCGTGCAGACCGGCGCTGGTCGCTCACCCGTCACCGTGCAGATGGCAGCGGTGATCTCATTGGCCGAGGTGACGATGGCCTGGGTGACCGGGCTGGCCGGATACGCCAGGTCGTTGACGATTTGAGATTGCGAGATCCCATCGAGAACGGTGGGCGAGAAGCTTGATCCGACCAACACGAAGTGGTTGGCGATGTCCAGCAGAGGAAACGTCGTAGCTGAGGTGTCGTAGACCGCGACCGAGGCGGACTGGCGTGCGGTCGGCTCCTGCAGGGACGTGAAGCCGCCCCCGGTCGGGTCGAGCGCGCTGTACCGCTCGACGGTCTGCAGATCTATCCACCTGCTGGAGTATTCGACGTGCCAGAAGCTGAAGGTGGGAGTATCGGAGAACGCCACCGAGGAACTCGACTGCATGAGGCCGAGTTGGCTGAAAGCGCCGAATCGCGACAGCGCCACGATGAGCGGCCAACGTTCGGCCGCCGCGTAAGGCGCGAACTCGGCTCCGTAAAAGAAGACGACCGGGCGGGCACCGCTTCCTTGTGTCGAAGACTCCCAGAGCGGCGCGTTGCCCGTGGCTGTCGGAGGGGTCGTCGGGCTGACGGGCGACGTCACGCTCGCCGAGTTGGTGGTGGCGGCGGGAATGTGGGCGAGCGCGGTGAGCATCGACGTGGGGGCGGGCGAGATCGTCTCGGTATCCGAGGTGTTGTTGGTCTGATTGGCGTTGCGGATAAGGATGAGAGCGCCCACCAGAATGATTGCGAGCACAATGAGCCCCAAGGCGACATAGCGTCGGGGAATGGTGTGTACGGCGGGCGAATCCGCGGGCTCGGGTACATCGAGGCTCATGGGCGGCTCAGCGTAGACCAGGGCTTTGCCAATTTTGAGGGCGCTCTGCTCCATCCCGGTAACCTCGCAACGTGGCTTCCGTCCCTCCCGACCGCGTTGCCGTCTCTGGCAGGCAGGCCGCTCGCCCACAGGGAGATGCAGGGGGAGATGCCGGGGTCCTGCGACCGGCGGCCACTCTCATGTTGGTGCGTGACGCAGCGGAGCCCGAGGGCGGTGAGAGCTCGGTCGAAGTACTCATGGTCCGCCGCAACCTGAAGTCCGATTTCGTCGGTGGGGCCTATGTCTTCCCGGGTGGAGCGGTTGATCCGCTCGACGGAGGCGTAGAGGCTGAGGCAGTGTCAGAGGGGCGGAGCGACGTCGAAGCCAGCATCTTGTTGGGCGTCGAGACCGGAGGCCTGGCCTACTGGGTCGCTGCGCTCCGCGAGACGTTCGAGGAAGCCGGCCTCTTGTTGGCCGAACGGCCCGAGGGTCCGCCGCTCCTGGCCGGCGATGTGGAGGAAGAGAGGCGCTTTGTGGCCGAGCGTGCCTTGGTGAACCGGGGACAGCGTCGCTTCCTCGACGTCTGTCGTGACGAGCGTCTGCAGTTGTCGGTCGGCGATGTGCACTATTTCGCCCACTGGATCGCGCCGCGAGGGGCGCCACGACGCTACGACACGCGATTTTTCGTGGCGGCCGCCCCGCTGGGGCAGCAAGCCGCGCACGACGCGGGGGAGACAATTGCAGAGGTGTGGATCTCGCCGCGCCGGGCCCTCGAGGGCCATCGAAGGGGCGACTTCGAGATCATTTTCCCGACCGTCCGCAATCTCCAAGCAATCAGCCGCTTTGCCACGAGTGCCGAACTGTTGGAGGCGGTCGAGAACGCCTCACGCTCGGTGCCGACCATTGAGCCGCGTTTGATTGCCGACGGGAACGGGGTGCGGATCCTGTTGCCCGGTGACGACGAGTACGACGACGTGCGCGCCGACGACGCCGATGAGCTGCGCGGCGGCACCGAAGAGTTCAACGATGCCATTCGAGCGGTCTCATTAGCGGCGAATTCCGATGATGGGCCCACCGAGGGTGGTGCCAGCGTCACCCTCGGTGCGGCAGGCGGGAAGGACTCCCCGTGATGCCGGGGTGATTCAGGCGGTGCCCGATACGGGCGTAGGCCCCGCGCTGGTTCCGGGCGAGCTGGTGGAGTTGGTTCCAGGCCTGCGACGAGGGCAGGGCCGAAGCGCTGGGAGAGTCACCACGCGCTGGCGCTGGGTCGGTCCGGCATAGGGCCTTTCAAGCAGCGGTACCGGCTCAGAGCGGATGTTCGCCACTCGCCACGGCCGCCTCCACCCGCTCGACGAGGCGAGCCGAGCAGGAGGACGTCTCGAGCAGCGGAGCTACCTCCAGTGCGATCACCCGAGCTAGTTCAGCAAAGATGGGTGCCAACTCGCCGTTGCCGCCGGCCACCGGGGTCCCGGCATCGCCCGCTGCTGCCAGATCAGGATGCAGGGGAATGGATCCGATAAGTGGAACGCCAAGTCCATGGGCCAGGCGGGTTCCGCCTCCGGAGCCGAAGAGTGCGTACGTGGTGCCGTGCTCGCAGGTGAAGTCGCTCATGTTCTCCACGACCCCGGCCACACGGAGGTAGCCCTTCCGTGCCATGTCAGCGGCCCTGGCAGCCACCTTCTGGGCGGCCAGCGGCGGGGTGGTGACGACGAGCATTTCGGTACGGGGAAGGAGGCGGGCGAGACCCATTTGCACATCCCCCGTGCCCGGAGGCAAGTCGATCAGCAAATAGTCCAGGTCGCCCCAGTGTGCGTCCTGGAGGAACTGCTGCACGGCCCGGTTGAGCTTCAGGCCCCGCCACATGATCGCCTGCTCCTCGTCGGCGAGGAACCCCATGGAAAGGACCCGGACCAGCCCGTCGCCGACCTTCTTCTCCAGAGGGACCATCTTTCCCTGGCGGGCCTCGACCGCGCCTTCCATGCCCAGCAGACGCGGGACGGAGAAGCCCCAGATGTCGGCATCGAGAATGCCCACGATGAGACCTCGCTGGGCCAGGGCGACGGCCAAGTTGACCGTGACCGACGACTTGCCGACCCCGCCCTTGCCCGAGGCGATGGCCAGAACGCGCGTCCTGGTGGGGACGGCCGTTTCGGGCGCGTCCTCACGAGCCTTCCAGCGGGCACGCGCCATCACTGCCGCACGCTCGGGGGCATCCATGGTGGCGATCCGGATTTCGAGGGAGCTCACCCAGTCCAAAGATTCGATCTGGCCGCGGACATCTTTCTCGATCTGGGAACGCAGGGGGCAGGCGGCGATGGTGAGCGCGACGTCGACGCGCACCTGATCGCCCGAGACCCTGACTGCCCGGACCATGCCCAGGTCGACGATGGTGTCGCCCAGCTCAGGGTCGATGACGGCACGCAAATTTTCACGAACTTGTTCCTCGCGCTCAATGGCGACGATGGAGGTGGGGTCCGACCCGGGACTCATAAGGTCCTATTCTACCTGCGTGTAGGTAAATTCCATTCTTCCGGGCCGTTCGGCCCGGTCCGACCCTCGGATCTTTTCGTCCCGTGTGGACAAACCTTGGTCGGGCACCGGTAACATGTTCTCTATTCCCGCAGCACAGTGCGGCGTACGGCCAGCGCCAAGGGCGCTCGACAAGGAGGCTCCTGTGACCACCATGACGACTTCGGTCAACATCGGCAAGAAGCCCGCTCCGGTTACCCTCAGCGACCTTGCCACCACCAAAGTGGCCGAACTGTTGGCCCAGGAGGAAGGCGACTCGCTGGCTCTGCGAGTGGCGGTGAAGCCAGGTGGCTGCTCGGGCTATAGCTATGAGATGTTCTTCGACTCCGAAGTGATGGCCGACGATGTGGTCCGTGAGTTCGGGACGGTTCGGGTCGTGGTCGACGCGGCCAGTGCGGAGCTCTTGGTGGGCTCGACGCTCGACTACAGCGATGGACTGCAGGGGGCTGGGTTCCATATCGTGAACCCGAACGCCACCCGCACCTGCGGCTGTGGCTCTTCATTCAGCTGAGAGAAACGCGCACGGCGCCAGCCGTTTCCTTTTTCCTTAACGGGCACACGGTCGAGATTGATGACAATCAGGGAATCTCTCTCCTTGACGCGCTCCGGGAGCAATTGGGGTGCCGTTCGGTCAAGGACGGGTGCAGCCCCCAAGGCCAGTGCGGATGCTGCACCGTCTGGGTTGATGGCACTGCCCGCGTGGCATGCGTCACTCCCGCCCGACGTGTGGCCGGACGGTCGGTGACCACGGTTGAAGGGCTCGATGCTGATCTCCAAGCTCGCTGGGTCGAAGCGTTTCTCGCCGCCGGCGCCAGCCAATGCGGCTTTTGCACCCCGGGAATCTTGATGCGACTGGCCGCACTCGAAAAGGGGAGCCGGCCCCTGACCCGCCAAACGGTTGAGTCAGCGCTCCTGGCCCACCTCTGCCGGTGCACTGGATGGCAGTCAATCGTGGAGGCGGGCTGCGCGGCCCTCGGGATCGACGGTGCAACGCCGACAACGGTCCCGCTCGCCGACCCGCTGTTAGCTCAATGGCGAGCCCAGATAGAAGGTTCGACGGACCAGACCTCAGGCCGCGAGGTCGTGGTGGGCGGCGGAGGCTTTGCTGACGACCGTGCGCCAGCCCGCAGCCTGGTCCAGCTGGGAGCGGCCACCACGCTGGCGGCCGCCGATCTCGTTGCTTCTCGATCCGACGCGACCAAGGTGCAAGGGCGCAACAGCACGATGCCGTTGGTCTATCCGGTTGCTGTCCCCAAGGCTCCCGGTTCGGGCGACGGAGAGTGGGCCCTCACGTTGCGGACGACGTGGGTGGAACCGGCGTATGTCGAGCCCGATGCCAGCTGGTGCCTTCCCGACGGGAAGCCGGCAACACCGCTGGCCAATGGAGGCGCCTTCGGGGGAAAGCGGCGTAGCCCAGCCCCCGTGCGGGCGGAAGCGCTTTCGGTGGCCACGCAGGACCGGGTCCGGGTGCTCTGGAGCCGTGAGGACGTCGTCCGCTACGGGCCGAAGCGGCCACCACTCGCTCTCGGGCTCCGGTCCGACGGCTCTGGGGTGGTACGGATCGGGCGTACGTCAGGCTCGCCTGATCTGACCGAACTCCGCGCCCGCGTTGGGGCAGTCGCCCCCACCGTGGTGGTCGAGGAGGTCGACATCGTCGGACCCCAGGTGGACGGCGAGCTCCGCGGCGCGGCCTGGGCCGAAATACTGGCGGCGCAGCACACCCTTCGGGCGTTGGAGGAGCGCGCTTCGAGTCCGAAGGGGTATCAAGTCGGGACCGGCCAGTGCGACCTCACCGTGCCCGGGGCCGGCCGGGCCTTGGTCACCCTCGATCTCCATGGCGGCCCGTCCGGCCGCGGACTCGTCTCTGTCGACGTGTGGGCCGGGGAGGTCCTCGACGCCGTGACGTTGCGCTCCTACGTTCTGGGCGCGGTCCACCAGGCCCTGGGTCTGGTGTGGTCCGAGGGAATCGCAGTGGACGCCGATGGCGATCCGCTCGACCTCACCATCCGCTCCTTTGGGATTCTGGCGGCACGCGACATGCCACATATTGACGTCGCTCTGCATGCAGAAGATCGCTGGCCGGTCAATGGCTCGGACACAGTTTTCGCCGCGACGGCGGCCGCGGCCTGGATCGCCGAGGGTGCGCCACCTCAGTGGCCTACTCGACGAGGCGGGGCCGGCAGCACGGCGAGAAGGAGTGTCACCGTTACCAATTCAGGTCAGCAGGAGGAGAAGAGATGAGTCCGACTCTGGGTCCCTATTCACCCGTACGACGCGCCGGCGACTGGGTGATCACGTCGGGACAGATAGGCCTGGCCACCGACAAGGGCGAAGTTTCGGTCTTGGTAGAAGGCGGAACGATTCCCCAACTGCACCAGGCGCTTGCCAACGTCGCCGCTGTCTTGCGCACCGAGGGCGCCACGATGCGCGATGTGGTCAAGACGACCCTGTATCTAATCGACCTGAGCGAGTTCGGGGCAGTCAACGAGGTGTTCGCCGAGTATTTCCCCGACCGGCCGACTCGCTCCACCGTCGCGGTTGCGGCACTGCCGGCCGGGGCGCGGGTCGAAGTGGAAGCGTGGGCCTACGTCCCCGAGGGCTCTGCTCCGGAACCGCTCGACCTCTGATTCAGCCCGGGATGCCAGGCCACCTGGCCGAAGCGGTAGCCGACTGAGCGCACGGTCTGGATCAGGTGCGCGTGCTCCTCGCCCAACTTGGCCCGGAGTCGTCGGATGTGCACATCGACCGTGCGGGCGCCGCCGTAGTATTCGTAGCCCCAGACCCGGCTGAGCAGGGTCTCGCGGGTGAACACCTTGGCCGGATGACCGGCTAAGAACCGGAGAAGCTCGTACTCCATGTAGGTGAGGTCGAGGACTCGTCCGGCCACCGCGGCCTGGTACGTCTCGAGGTTGAGCATGAGTGGCCCGTACTCGATCAGGTCCGGCCGCATGCTCTGACCGTTGCGCCAGAAGAGGTGCTGGAGGCGGGCTGTCAGCTCATCGGGTCGCGCCGGTAGGACGCAGAAGTCGTCGAAGAGGTCGTCGCGCAAGAGGAGCTCCCCCACCTGCTCGGCCCGGATGACCAACAGCAGCGGGCTTAGCGGCACCTCTCGCAGGCGAATGTGGCGGCAGAAGGCGACGGCGGCGGTCATGTCTTCGCCGGCCACCACGACGGCGCCGGACCAGGTCTGACCATCGCCCTGCCCTGTTCCATCGCCGACCGCTTCGGGACCCGCTACGGCACGGTGCGTGAGCCCGGCGCCCTGAAGAGCGAGCGTCACCTCAGCAGGGAGGGCCGGTGGGAAGCAAAGGAGGGCGTCCATTTAGGGCGATGTCATTGAGGTCATCATCGGCTGCGGGGTCGTGCGTGGCAGTCTCGTTGTCGTGTCACAGCTGGGGCAGGTAGCGATCGAGCTCGAACTGTGTCACCTGGGATTGGTAGTCATCCCATTCGGCTCGCTTGTTGCGGATGAACCATTCGAAGACGTGGTCGCCCAGGGTCTCGGCCAGAAGCTCGGAGCGCTCCATCTCATTGACTGCGTCGTGCAGGCTGGGAGGCAGAGACTCGATCCCCTTCAGGGCCAGTTCCCGATTGGACAGGCTGAAGAGGTTGGCGTCGGCCTCGGTCGGCAGCGGGTAGCCCTCGGTGATGCCGCGCAGCCCGGCGGCCAAAATGACCGAGAAGGCGAGATACGGATTGCACGCACTGTCCGGTGCCCGGTACTCGAGGCGAGTCGATTCCGGCTTGCCATGCTTGACCACCGGGACTCGCACCAAGGCTGAGCGGTTGTTGCGGGCCCAGCTGACGTGGACCGGAGCCTCGTAGCCGCCGATGAGCCGCTTGTAGGAATTGACCCATTGGTTGGTCACCGCCGTGATCTCGCGGGCATGGCGGAGGAGGCCCGCAATGAACTGCCGGGCTACGTCAGACAACCCATAGTCGTCGCTCTCGTCGACAAAAGCGTTCTGCTCACCCTCCCACAATGAGATATGGGTGTGCATGCCCGACCCCTGCACGCCGCCCAGGGGCTTCGGCATGAAGCTGGCGAACACGCCCTCGCGCCGGGCCATCTCCTTGACCACCATCCGGGCCGTCATCACGGTGTCGGCCATGGTCATGGCGTCGGTGTAGCGCAGGTCGATCTCGTGCTGGCTGTGGGCGTCCTCATGCTGTGTGTGCTCGACGGGGATCCCCATCTCCTCGAGCATGAGCACCGACCGCCGGCGCAGGTCGCTGGTCAGATCGGCCACGCTGAGGTCGAAGTAGGAACCCGAGTCGAGGGTTTGTGGTCCGCGCACGGGATCCGCATCGGCGAAGTAGAAATACTCGATCTCGGGTGCCACGAAGAAGGTGTATCCGGCGGAACGCGCCTTCTCGAGGGTCCGGCGCAGAGTGTGGCGGGGATCTCCGCTGAAGTGGCTGCCATCGAGGTTGGCTACGTCGCAGAACACCCGGGCCACGGCGGAGTCGTCGTCGTGCCAGGGCAGCAGCTGGAAGGTCTTCGGATCAGGCCGGGCCAGAACGTCTGCCTCTTGCACCCGACTGAAGCCGTCGATGGCCGACCCATCGAAGGTCATGCCTTCATCGAGTGCGTTCTCGAGCTCCGCCGACGTGATGTTGAAGCCCTTGGGTGTCCCGAGAACATCGGTGAACCAGAGCTGGACGAAGCGGATGCTCCGCTCTTCCACGGTTCGCAGCACGTAGTCGCGTTGGCTCTGCACCCCACAAGCTTCGCAGGTGCTGGACCCCCTTCGCCGATTCCCGATGGCGCCAGTACCCTGAGAGCGTGGCGGAGGAGGGCGCGGAGCTACGAGAGGACCTGGAAGTTCCCTCCGGGCGAGCCCACCTCTCGGTGGTCCGGCAGGGTTCGGGGGGTGTGTTCACGGTCGTCTTCCTTCACACCGGTATCTCCGATAAGCGCAGCTGGCAGGAGGTGCTGGATCACCTTTCACCCGAAATGGAGGTCGTGGCGTATGACCGTCGGGGCTTCGGAACGACGACCTACCGGGCCGAGGCCCACGACCAGTTGGTCGATCTCCTGGCCATTCTCGATGCCTTGTCTCTGGACCAGGTAGCGCTGGTAGGAAACTCCCGAGGCGGTCAGATTGCGCTCGACTTCACCCTGACCCATCCCGAGCGGGTGGCCGCTTTGGTTCTGGTGGCTCCCGGGATCTCGGGAGCTCCCTCAGTCGATGACTCTGAGATTGACCAGGTCGAGACGGCCATTTGGGACACCTTGGCGGCTGCCGATTCGGCCGGGGCACTCGATGCTCTCAATTTGGGCGAGATCCGCCTTTGGGTCGACGGCCCCCATGCACCCGAAGGGAGGGTCCACGGGCCGCGGCGCGAGCTCGCCCTCGATATGAACCGCATCGCGCTTCACGCCGAGAGCCCGGGCCACGAGCCGGCGCCCTCCATCGAGGCGTGGTCCCGTATGTCAGAAGTGCACTGTCCGGTATTAGTCGTCGTCGGGGACCTCGATCTCGGCCACATGAAAGCACGCGCTCATGGACTGGGGCGGGCGATTCCGGGCGCGCGCCTCGTGGTCATGGAAGGCGTGGCCCACCTGCCCGGATTCGAAGAGCCTGCGGCATTCGCCTCCCTCCTGCGTGATTTTTTTGGAGCTCAGGCTGAGAACGGCGATTACGGACCATCTTGAGGCTCTCGAGCTTGCCGACCCGGAGAGTGATTATCACGGTGCGCATGCGCATTTAGGCTTGGGGTATGCCCTCTCTGCGCGTGGCCGCAGCCCAGCTCAATACCGTCGTGGGAGATCTCTCCGGCAACGTCGACCGCATCTTGGCCGCCCTCTCGGCCGCCGAAGCGGCCGGAGCTGACATCTGCATCGTGCCCGAGCTGGCCATCACGGGCTATCCGCCCGAAGACCTTCTGCTGAAGCCCTCGTTCGTGGCGGACAATCTCGCTGCGCTGGGAAAAGTGGCAGCGGCAAGTGGGCAGTGCGCCATCGTGGTCGGCTACGTGGGAGACGCACCAGCGGGCCCTGGTCTTTCCAATGCCGCCGCGATCTCCGCGGGGGGTCGCATCGTGGGGACGTACCGGAAGCGGTGCCTCCCCAACTACGGGGTCTTCGACGAGCAACGTTGGTTCGTGGCCGGCGAGGAGACGCCGACCCTGTTTGGCGTGGCCGGAGCGTGGGTCGGGATCTCGGTGTGCGAAGACGTGTGGTTCGCGCAGGGCCCTGTCGCACAGCAGGGGCGCGCCGGGGCGGACGTGGTGGTCAACCTCAATGCCTCGCCGTACAACCGTGGACGCCGGAGCGAACGCCTCTCCATGTTGCGGGCTCGCGTGGCCGAGGCCGGATGTGCCATCGCCTATGTCAACCAGGTCGGGGGACAGGACGAGCTCGTCTTCGATGGGGACTCCCTCATTGTGGCGGCCGATGGAACTCTTCTGGCCAACGGTGCGCAGTTCGCTTCGGATCTCGTTGTCCTAGACATTCCGCTCCGCGAGGGGGGGGGCCCGCGGGCGGCGGCGGCGTGCCGCGGCTCGTCGCCACTGAGCCCCGAGCCGAGCGGGCGCATTCGGACCAGCCGCTGCGAGGCCCGGAACTCCATCCTGCGCTGTCCGACGAGGCTGAGGTCTACGCCGCGCTGGTACTGGGCACCCGTGACTATCTCGGCAAGAACGGATTCACCGACGCGGTGATCGGCTTGTCGGGCGGCATTGACTCGTCCCTTGTTGCCACGATTGCCGTCGACGCGCTGGGGCCTTCGCACGTCCACGGGATATCGATGCCTTCGCGTTATTCGAGCGACGGATCGCGTCACGACGCCGGCAGGCTGGCCACATTGCTCGGCGTCGACCTGCACGTCGTGCCGATTGAGGCAGCGCACGTGGCCTTCACCTCAATGTTGGGCTCCGTGCTCGGTGGCGAGCCATCGGGCCTGACGGACGAGAACCTTCAGTCCCGTTTGCGTGGCGTGCTGCTGATGGGCCTGTCCAATGCCAAGGGGTGGATCGTCCTGACCACGGGCAACAAGAGCGAAATGGCAACGGGCTACTCGACGCTTTACGGCGACTCGGCCGGCGGTTTTGCCGTGATCAAGGACGTGCCCAAGACGCTTGTCTACGAGTTGTGTCGCTACCGCAACGCCCAAGCTGTCCTCAATGGATCGCCACCGCCCATTCCCGAAAGCGTGATCGACAAGCCACCCTCGGCAGAGTTGCGCCCGGACCAGCGTGATGATCAGTCGCTCCCGCCTTACGAGGAGCTCGATCCGGTGCTCCAGGGTTACGTCGAGCGCGACCGCACTGCGACCGACCTGGTGGCCGAGGGCTTCGATCCGATCGTTGTCGCCCAGGTGGTGCGGCTGGTCGATGGTGCGGAGTACAAGAGACGGCAGATGCCTCCCGGGGTCCGCATCACCACGAAGGCCTTCGGCAAGGACCGCCGCATGCCGATCACCAACCTCTACCGGCCACCCACCCCACAAGAGCCGGCCGATCGTTGAGCCAGCCCGTGGTTCACCAACCGGAGATTGAGGGATCCCCGTCCCTCTCGGCGACACCGACCTTTCGCTCAATCGGCGAGCTGGCGGAGCGCTGCGGCCACTACTGCTGGTTGGAACATCGCCTCTTCGCACTGACCGGAATGTGGGCCACTGCGCCGGCTAACTCGGGGATCGAGGCCGAAGTCCGGGTGCTCTGCAGCGAGATGTCGTCGTGGCACGGGTTCGTGGCGGGACAATGGAGGGACCGCCTGCCCGTGAGAACCGGCGTGAATGCGGATGGGCTCATCATTCCCTCGCCCGGTCCACTGCCGCAGGCTCTTGAACTTTTGGGGGCAGGCACAGGCCTCAGTGGTGCGCAGGGTCCGCAGGGCGCCCTGGCCGGGCTGGTCGAACACATCCTGCCTGCGCTCCTCGAGGCCTACGACGAGGACTTCTCGCACACATCCGTGGTGTGCGAGGCTCCGGTGAAGGCGCTTGTGGGGTTGATCCGGCCCCGTGCCCACCTCGAGATTGCGCGGGGTCGAGCGCTGCTCCACCGAGGTTGAGGAGCCTCGCAGGCGGCCGACCGAACCCACGCATACGGGGTGGAAACGGGCGCCTAGGTCGGGCCGAGCCTCAACAGGTGTTGGGGGTCGATGTGGCCATCTTCCCTGCTGCACGGGCATCTTGACACGCCCACTACAATGTTTCTGCAGCCCTTGTGCGCCGAAAGCGACGCAAGCTGCACTACGAACGTGAGTGCCCGGTAAGGAACGACTTCCGAGGCCCACAGCGAGGGAAGGTTCGGCACATATCTTGGCCAAGGAACGCATTGAGCGCGACGACGAGGATCTCGTACGTCTCTATCTGACCGACATCGGCCAGTACCCGCTACTGACGAAGGACGATGAGGTCCGTCTCGCTCAGGCCATAGAAGCCGGGCGAGAGGCAGAAGCAGCGGTGGCCAAAGCTCCCAAGGGGCTGACCACAGCGAAGAAGCGCGAAATGCGCCGGGCGGTCATGGAGGGCGAGCAGGCACAACAGACCTTCGTCCAGTCCAACCTCCGCCTCGTGGTATCGATCGCCAAGAAATATCAGGCCTCGGGCCTACCGCTTCTGGACCTGATCCAGGAGGGGAATCTGGGCCTGATGCACGCTGTCGAGAAGTTCGACTGGCGGAAGGGATTCAAGTTCTCCACGTATGCCACGTGGTGGATCCGGCAGGCCATCACCCGCGGTATCGCCAATACGGGCCGTACAATCCGCCTCCCCGTACACGCAGGCGACACGCTGGCTCGGGTACAAAAGGCACAGGCCCGTCTCGAGCTCAAGCTCGGGCGTCCCGCCACCCTGGCCGAACTGGGCATCGAGGTCGAAATGCCCGAGGACAAGCTGGTCGAGGCACTCCGCTTCCGCGCCGAGCCGCTTTCCCTTTCCGAGCCGCTGCGTGAGGACGGCGACGCCGAACTCGGCGACGTGGTCGAAGACCGGTCCGCCGAGTCCCCGTTCGAAGTCGCCGCCGTGTCTCTGCTCCCCGACGAGATCGGGCGCCTGCTCTCCCCGTTGGATGAGCGCGAGCGCGAAATCCTCCGACTTCGTTTCGGGCTCGACCGTGGTGAGCCACGGACGCTCGAAGAGGTGGGCGAGCACTTCAACCTCACCCGTGAGCGCATCCGTCAGATTGAGGCTCGCGCCATGTCGAAGTTGCGCCACCCGTCTTCTGACACGGGCGCTCGCGATCTCCTCACCGTCTGAGACCCTCGAGGCCTGAACGCCTCGAGGCCTGAACGTCTCGAGCACTCAAGCCGAGTCACATGTCCGCGCCCAGTAGGCTGACGGGCATGAAGAAGCTTCTGCTCCTTGCCCTGCTGGTCGGACTCGGTGTTGTCGCCGCCAAGCGGCTGCGTAGCGACGCCTGATCTTCCCCGTAGGGCGTCCCACATCCTTGCTCGGGGGTAAGGGTGTGCCGTTACGCTGCGGCGCGCCCGCCTGGCCCGGGAGGTCGGGCACGAACGCCGCGGCGCCACAAAATGAGGGCGGCCCCGGCGACGGCCAAGCTCGTCGTCACCATTGGTGTCGTGCGCCCCACCCGATCCCGTAGGCGAATCGGCTTGGTGAACTGGAGCGTTTCCCACCCCCGCTCGCGGGCCACCTTGGCCAGCGCCCGGTCAGCATTCACCGCCACGGGACGGCCCACCGCCTCGAGCATGGGGAGATCCGTGGCCGAGTCCGAGTACGCACTGCTCGCCGTGAGGTCTATGCCCGTGCGATTTGCCAACTCGCGCATGGCCGTGGCCTTTTCCGAACCGTAGGCGTAGAACGCCATCTGCCCGGTGTAGCGGCCCTCGTCGTCCACCTCTCCTCGGGAGCAGATGGCGCCGTCGACACCGAGCATGTCGGCGAGCGGCAGCACGATCTCTTCGGGTGAAGCCGAGACGAGGTAGACGCGGTGACCCGCGGCGCGGTGGATTTCCATCAGTTCAAGTGCTTCGGCGTACATGATCGGCTCAATCGTCTCGAGCAATGTTTCCCGCACGATCTGGCGCACCTGATCCCGATCCCAGCCTTTCGTCATGGCGAGCATCGATTGACGGACTCGGACCAGCCGTTCCTCGTCCGCTCCGAAGTAGAGGTAGATGAGTTGGGAGAGGGCGGCGCGGGCCACGACCCGCCGATTGATGAGACCACCCTTCATGAAGGGGCGGCCGAAGGCGGCGATGGAGGCGCGGTCTATGACCGTCTTGTCGAGGTCGAAGAACGCCGCTTCCATACCAGCATGTTAAATCGGTCCAGCTCAGACCGGTACCGCGGGTGACAATTGGTGAAACGGGCCGCGACGGTTCGGGGTGTGGTGAAGACTTCAGTCCCGGATGAAAAGGGTGTGCACGGCATCCTCGGCCTCGGCCGTCGAGAGCACGAGCACCTCGTCGCCCGACATGAGGACCGTGTCGCCCCGAGGCACGATCAAGCGATCGGCCCGGACCACGGCCACGACCACGCCGTCACGGGGAAAGGCCAGGTCGGCGATGGCGATGCCGTTGGCGGGCGAGTCCTCGGCCAGGGTGATCTCGACGAGGTGGGCCGCCCCGCCCTGGAACTGCAACAACCGGACGAGGGCACCGACCGAGACCGCCTCCTCCACCAGGGCGGTGAGCAACTGCGGGGTGCTGACCGAGACGTCGACCCCCCAACTCTCGTTGAAGAGCCACTGGTTCTTGGGGTGATTGACCCGCGCCACCACGCGGGGGACCGCGAACTCCTGCTTGGCCAGGAGTGAAATGACGAGATTGTCCTCGTCGTCGCCGGTGGCAGCCACCACCACGTCGACGGTGGAGAGTCCGGCGGCCTCGAGCGAGGAGGCCTCGCAGGCGTCGGCGGCGATCCAGGTCACGCCCAACGTCGGGCGGAGGCGTTCGACCAGGTCGGGATCCTGCTCGAACACCATGACGTCGTGCCCGTTGTGGAAGAGGTCGGCTGCGATAGCCGTGCCGACGCTCCCGGCCCCCGCGATGGCGACCCTCATCGCGGACCCGGCTCGAGCAGCGCGTCGAGGTCGTCGCGGGCGTTGGTCATGATCGCCAGGTGCAGCACGTCGCCTTCCTGCCCTACGAGCTCGCGCGGATCGAGTCGGGGCACGCCCGAGCGGGTCACGGCGACGACGCTGAGACGGCCGGGGTCTTCGAGATCCGATAACCGGCGACCGGCCCAAGCATCGGGTAACGAGCGGTCGAGGAGGGTGAGCTGTCCCGACGGGTCGGTCCAGTCCCCGACGTCTTCGTCGGGGAGGAGGCGACGTCGGACCTGGTCGATCGTCCAGGTGACGGTGGCCACGGTTGGTATGCCCAGGCGTTGGTAGATCTCGGCCCGCCGTGGGTCATAGATGCGGGCCACCACGTTGGGGATGAGGTACGTCTCGCGAGCGATGCGCACCGTCAAGATGTTGGTGTTGTCGCCGCTCGTTACCGCCGCCAACGCGTCGGCACCCACTGCGCCGGCCCGTTCCAGGTCGTCCCGGTCGAATCCCGAGCCGATGATGCGCGGGCCATCCCAGTCCTTCAGGCGGCGAAAGGCCTTGGCATTCTTGTCCATGATGGCCACCGAGTGGCCCTGAGCCACGAGGGAAAGTGCCAGCCCGGAGCCGACCCGCCCACATCCCACCACGATCACGTGCACGCCACAGCACAACACGCGACACGACGTTGTGCAAAGAGGACAAACTGAGTACCTCACGGATTCCTTCTACGCTGGCGCAGTGGCGCCCAGCTCAGGTTCTCGGCCCCCGGTTCCGTTGAGCGGGCTGGCGGCCGACAGCATCCCCGAACGACGCCTGTATCGCCTGAAGAACAAACTGCTCGGGCCGCCGCTGGTGACCGAGCAGCTGAGCTCGGAGCGCCTGGGCCGCCCTACCGCCCTCGGAGTGTTGGCCCCTGACTGCATCTCGTCGTCGGCCTACGGCAGTGAGGAGATGCTGACCCAGCTGGTGCCGGCCATCGGGCTGGCCGCGTTCAGCCTGCTCGTCCCGATCACCTTGGCCATCCTCGGCGTGCTCTTCTTCGTGACGCTGTCGTACCTCGATGTGATCCAGTACTACACGAAGGCGGGCGGCGCCTACGTGGTGGCGCGCGACAACTTCGGGCCGGGGATCGCCCAGATCGCCGCCGTGGCGCTGTTGATCGACTACACCGTCACGGTCGCCGTCCAGACCTCGGCCGGCACCGCGGCGCTCACCAGCGCCATCCCGAGCTTGGCCAACACCGTCGACACGGTGGCGATCACGGTCGCCGTCGTCGTGCTCCTCCTCTACGGGAACCTCCGCGGCATCCGCGAGGCGGGCAGATTCTTCGCCGTCCCCACGTACTTCTATGTGGCCGCCCTCGGCACCGTCATTGTGGCGGGCTACCTCAAAGAGGCCCTGGGGTCGCTGCGCCAGATCCCCGTCCCGCCGCACAACCAGCTCTTCGGTGGGCATCTCGGCGTGTCCGGCCACGGCTGGATCATGGGCCTGGCCTTCATCACCCTCTTACGGGCCTTTGCCAACGGTGGCTCGTCGCTGACCGGCCTGGAGGCCATCTCGAACGGAGTGGGCAGCTTCCGGCGTCCCGAGTCGGTCCACGCCCGACAGACCCTGATCGTCATGAGCTCGGTGCTGGCCTTCTTGGTGCTGGGCACCACGTTGTTGGCCCGCTGGACCCATGCCGTGCCCTACGCCAAGGGCTCACCTACGGTTGTCTCCCAGGAGGTCCAGGCCATTTTCGGTCGTGGCTTCATCTACTTCGTCGTACAGCTGGCCACGCTGCTGATCCTCTACACCGGCGGCAATACCAGCTTCAACGGCTTCCCCTTCCTGGCCAACTTCGTGGCCGGCGATCACTATCTGCCCCGGTCCCTGACGCGGCGCGGTCATCGCCTCGCCTTCTCGAACGGAATCCTGGTCCTCGCCGCGGTGTCAATCGCCCTCGTCCTGGTCTTCAAGGCCCAGGTCGACGGCCTGGTCTCGCTCTACGCCATCGGCGTCTTCACCGGATTCACCATGGCCGGCTCGGGAATGGTCAAACACCATCTCACGCAAAAGGGGGCGCATTGGCGGCGCAGCGTGGTGGTGAACGGGGTCTCGGCCTTCATCTCGGGCGTGGTGGTCCTGATTTTCGCCGTGGCGAAATTCAAGGAGGGCGCCTGGGTCATCGTGGTGGTGGGGCCACTGCTCTATCTGGGGTTGATCCGTTTGCACCACCAGTACGACCTCGAATCGACGTTGCTCGAGACGGGTGCAGTCGAGGCCTCCGAGGCGCCCATTTTGCGCCGTCACGTCGTGGTCGTCCTGGTCGACCGCCTCGATATGGCCACGGCCCGTGCCCTCCAGTACGCCCGCACCCTCACCCCTGACGACTTGCGCGCCGTGCACTTCGACATCGACTCCAAGGAGGCCAACGAGCTCGAGGAGGAGTGGGGACGGGTCGGGCTGGCGCGGCTCCCGCTCGACATCATCGAGTGTCCCGACCGCAGGCTCGGCCGGGCCGCCATTGAGCTCGTGGCCGACGCCACGCTCGATGGAAACACCGAGTGCACCGTCTTGTTGCCCCGCCGCAGCTACTCGCGGGTTTGGCAGCGCTTCCTGCACGATCGCACGGCGGACAAGATCGCCGCCGTGCTGTCCCAGGTGCCCCACGTGGCGGCCACCATCATTCCGTACAACCTTCCCGGTCGCTACAGCGAGAAGGTCCGGACCTACGGGCGCTTGGTGCAGCGTGCACGCTTGACGAGTACGTCGAGCGGGCCCGATACGGAGCAGAGTGGCGATGGCCAAGAGCTGGGTCAACGCGGCGATGTCCAAGGCCGCGGTCAAAGCCGGGGCCAAGTCGGACCCCCCATCGATGCGTCGGGCCGCTCCGGCATCGATCGTGTCGCCGCCCGCCGCGACAACCAGCGCAAGGCGAGCGCGGTGGAGGAGGCCGACCGTGAGTTGGCTCGCCGGGCCGGCATCACCACGCCGATCGCAAATGTGGCCCTACGTCAGCGGGTCAAAGTGGCGGGGCGGGTCAAGTCGGTACGAGTCCAGCCGCGAGCGGGCAATTCGAACCTCGAGTGTGTCCTGAGCGACGGCACCGGGGGCCTTCTCTTGGTCTTCCAGGGGCGCCCTAAAATCGCCGGGATAGAGCCCGGCGCCCGCCTGGTGGCAGAGGGAATGGTCGGTACCTGGGGCCGTCGGCCGGCCATGCTGAACCCGGCCTTCGAACTGGTGGCCGGAGCCGAACAGGACTCCGCCGGGGAATGACTCCGACGAGCGTTCTTGCTCCGGCACCCCACAGTCGCTAACGTCCCCCCCGGCCCGTGAGGGGTGGGGGGCAACGCGCGCCTTCGACCTGGGAATACCGCATAGCCACGAATCCGGCTGTGTGTAGGCGAGCACAAACAGTTACAGAAAGGGCACACCAGGTATGATCAACCTCCTCGCTGCAGGCAACGGTGGATATCAGGCGTTCCACCTTGGCGGAGCGGACAAAGCGTGGCTGTACCTATGCCTGGCCGCTGGCGTCGTCGGCATCGGGGCCGGTCTCCTGCTGGCCCGTAACGTGCTGGCCGCTGACACGGGCACCCCCAAAATGCGAGAAATTGCACTGGCCGTGCAAGAGGGGGCCGAGGCGTTCCTCAAGCGCCAGTTCCGCACCATTGCCATCATCGTGGTGCCCCTCGCCATCCTGATCTTCTTCACCGCCACCAAGGTGGTGAAGCCCAATGGCGACCTCGCGCTGAGCTTCCAGCAGGACGGTCTTTATCGCGTCATCTGCTTCCTCTTCGGGGCCACCTTCTCCGGCCTGACCGGCTTCATCGGCATGAGCATCGCCGTACGGGGCAACGTGCGCACGGCGGCGGCTGCGTCCAAGGGCGGCGGCATGGCCGGCGCCCTCCGGGTCGCCTTCCGCACCGGCGCCGTGACCGGCATGCTCTGCGTCGGACTGGGGCTGCTCGGCGCTACCGCCATCGTGCTGATCTTCCAGAACTCAGCCACTGCCGTGCTCATCGGTTTCGCCTTCGGTGCCTCGCTGCTGGCTCTCTTCATGCGAGTCGGCGGTGGCATCTTCACCAAGGCGGCCGACGTCGGCGCCGACCTGGTGGGCAAGGTGGAAGCCGGTATCCCCGAGGACGACCCCCGCAACGCGGCCACCATCGCCGACAACGTGGGCGACAACGTGGGCGACTGCGCCGGCATGGCGGCCGACCTCTTCGAGTCCTACGAGATCACCATCATCGCCGCGTTGATCCTGGGCTACTCCGCTTTCAACACCCTGCTCAAGCACGGGCACCACGTGAATCCCACCCCGGCCGTGCTTTTCCCTCTCATCGTGCCCGCCATCGGGATCCTGGCCTCGGTCATCGGGGTCGTCGTGGTCAAGGCCCGGGCCAAGGACCGCAACGCCCTGGCCCCCATCAACCGGGGCTTCTGGCTGGCGGCGGTCTTGACGGTCGTCGGCGCCTTCTTGGTGGCCCAGTACTACGTGCACGACCTCAAGGTGTTCTGGGCCGTCTTCACCGGCGTCGTGCTCTCCTTGGTGGCCAGCCAGATCACCGAGCAGTTCACCTCCACCGAACGCGGCCCGGTCAAGGAGATCGCCGCATCCACCCGGACCGGGCCTGCGACTGCAGTCCTCTCGGGCATCTCCATCGGCCTTGAATCCTCGGTGTGGGCCATCATCGCCATAGCCATCGCACTGGGGGTGGCCATCGGTATGGGCGGGGGCAACATCGAGCTGACCTTCTACCTAGTGGCGTTGATCGGCATCGGCTTGCTCGCCACGGCCGGCATGGTGGTCTCCGAGGACAGCTTCGGCCCGGTGTCGGACAACGCGGCCGGCATCGCCGAGATGTCCGGTGAATTCTCCGGCGAGGCCGAGCGGATCATGGTCAGCCTCGACGCCGTCGGCAACACCACCAAGGCCATCACCAAGGGCGTGGCCATCGGCTCTGCAGTCATTGCCTCTGTCGCCCTCTTCGCCTCGTTCATCGAGACCATCGGCGATCAGATCCCGAGCCTGCACGCGACGGGCAAAGAGCTGTTCTCGATCATCCAGATCAACGTGGCCAACCCGACCACCTTCATCGGGCTGCTCATCGGAGGGTCGGTCGCCTTCCTCTTCTCGTCGCTCGCCATCCGGGCCGTCGGCCGCTCGGCCGGCACGGTCGTACTCGAGGTGCGACGTCAATTCCGCGAGCACCCCGGGATCATGGACTACAGCGAGAAACCGGAATACGGCCGGGTCATCTCCATCTGCACGGCGGCGGCGCAGCGCGAGCTGGCCACCCCGGCCCTGCTGGCCATCCTGACCCCGGTCATCGTCGGTTTCGGCATCAACTACCTCGCCCTCGGCGCCTTCTTGGCCGGGGCGATCCTGACCGGGCAGCTGTTGGCCAATACGCTGTCAAACTCCGGCGGGGCGTGGGACAACGCCAAGAAGTACATCGAGGACGGGCACGAGGGCGGCAAGGGCTCCGAGGCCCACAAGGCTGCTGTTATCGGCGACACCGTCGGGGACCCCTTCAAAGACACCGCCGGACCAGCGCTCAACCCGATGATCAAGGTGATGAACCTGGTTTCCTTGCTGATCCTTCCGGCCGTCATCTCCCTGCGCCACCACAACGGCGAGCGCTATGCCGTCGCGGCGGTGGCTTTGGTCATCCTGCTCGGTGCGCTGGCCTTCTCCAAGCGGGCCACCGAGGACATGGGAGCCGACGCAACAGCCATTGAGCCGCCAGCTGCCGTGAACGCCGTTTCGGGCGACTGACCTGGTCAAGACTCCGGAAAACCCCTATGTCGCGGACAGCTGTCCGCGAGATGCTCTTGACAGGCGGTTGGCTGGCCTTCAACCTGGCGGGACTGTGCGGACCGAACAAAACGACCAACTAAGGGACGAACACATGCGCCAATGGCCCTCTCATGGGTAAGGCTCTGGTCATCGTCGAGTCGCCGGCCAAGGCCCGCACGATCAGTGGATTGCTAGGCCCCGACTTCATCGTGGAGTCTTCGATCGGTCACATCCGCGATCTCCCCCGGGGAGCCGATGAGGTCCCGGCCGCCTACAAGGGTGAGAATTGGTCCCGGCTCGGTGTCGATGTCGACAACGGCTTTAAGCCTCTCTACGTAGTTTCGGCTTCGAAGAAGTCGGTCGTGGCCAACCTCAAGCGATTGTTGAAGGATGTGGACGAGTTGTATCTCGCCACGGATGAGGACCGCGAGGGCGAGTCGATTGCGTGGCATCTCTTCGAGGTGCTGTCGCCCACGGTCCCCGTCAAGCGCATGGTCTTTCACGAGATCACCCCCGAGGCGATCACCCGGGCGGTCGAGGAGTGGCGGGACCTGGACCGCCGCCTGGTCGACGCCCAGGAGGCACGACGGATCCTGGACCGCCTCTACGGTTACGAGGTCTCTCCGGTTCTCTGGCGCAAAGTGATGCCTCGCCTCTCGGCCGGCCGGGTCCAGAGCGTGGCCACGCGCATGGTGGTCGAGCGCGAGCGGGCCCGGATGCGTTTCCATTCCGCCACCTGGTGGGGCATCGACGGCACCTTCACCCACACGCAAGCAGCCCCGTTCGGCGCCGCGCTCGGTGTCCTTGGGGGGCACCCCCGTCGCCACCGGCAAGGATTTCAACGAGGACGGCGAGCAAGTAAGTAAGAGCGCAGTGCGCGTCCTGGTCGAAGAGGAGGCCACCTCGGTCGCTTCCGCCCTGGCGGGGCAGTCGTTCACGGTCAGTGCGGTCACCGAAAGGCCCTTCCGGCGCTCGCCGGCGGCGCCGTTCATGACCTCCACCCTGCAACAGGAGGCCGGTCGCAAGCTGCGCTTCAGCGCCCAGCGCGCCATGCAGGTGGCCCAGCGCCTGTACGAGCAGGGCTACATCACGTACATGCGGACCGATTCGACCACCCTGTCCGAGCAGGCGTTGACCGCGGCCCGGTCCCAGGCCCGCGAGATGTACGGCGACGCCTACGTCCCCGACACGCCCCGTCGCTACGAGCGCAAGGTCAAGAACGCGCAGGAGGCCCATGAGGCGATCCGGCCGGCCGGGGAGACCTTCCGCACGCCCGAGGAGGCGGCCCGGTCGCTGTCGGGGGACGAGCTGCACCTCTACGACCTGGTTTGGAAGCGCACTGTGGCCTCCCAGATGAACGATGCCACCGGGACCAGTGCCCAGATCCGCCTCGTCAGTGACGTCCCCCCCGGCGGCCCGAACAACATTGCTGCGGGTGAGGTGGCCGAATTCTCGGCCAGCGGGAGGGTCATTGCTTTCCCCGGCTTCTTGCGGGCCTATGTCGAGGGACAGGACGATCCCGACGCGGAGTTGGCCGACCGCGAGGTCGTCTTGCCAGCACTGGCCGTCGGCGATGTGGTCGTGGGTAGCGCCTTTGAGCCGGGCTCGCACACGACGCAACCGCCGGCCCGCTACACCGAGGCTTCATTGGTCAAGGCCATGGAGGAGCTCGGCGTCGGACGCCCTTCGACCTACGCCAGCGTGATCGCCACTATTTTGGACCGGGGCTACGTCTGGAAGAAGGGCACGGCCCTGGTCCCCAGCTTCACCGCCTTCGCCGTCGTGGGACTCCTCGAGCGCTACTTCGGCGACCTGGTCGACTACGGCTTCACGGCCAGCATGGAGGACGACCTGGACGAGATCGCCTCGGGTCGCGAGGAGTCCTTGCCCTGGCTCTCGCGCTTCTATTTCGGCACGACGTCTCCTGGCGTAACTTCGCCGGGGGGCGTGGACGGCGCATCGCTCGGGCTCAAGGCAAGTGTGGCCACACATATGGGCGACATCGATGCCCGGGAGATCAACTCGATCCCGATCGGCACTGGGAGCGACGGCGTGCCCATTGTGGCCCGTGTCGGTCGCTACGGCCCTTATCTCCAACGGGGCGAGGACCGGGCCTCGTTGCCCGACGACATGGCCCCCGACGAGCTCACCGTGGAGCGTTCGGAGGAGTTGCTGGCGGCCCCCACCAACGACCGAGTCCTCGGAGTCGATCCCGATACGGGACTCGAGGTTTCGGTTAAGGCCGGTCGTTTCGGGCCATACGTCCAGTTGGGCGAGGCCGGCGAGGGCGCCAGCGCGGGAAAGCCGCGCACGTCGTCGCTCTTCTCCACTATGGATCCGTCAACTCTTTCCTTCGAGCAGGCGCTCGAGCTCTTGCGGATCCCTCGCACGGTCGGGTCCGATCCCGAGACGGGCGAAGAGATAGTGGCCCACAACGGCAAGTTCGGGCCCTACCTGAAGAAGGGGACCGACACCCGCAGTCTGGCTAGCGAGGACCAGATCCTCAGCGTGACGCTGCCTGAGGCCCAGGCGATTTTCGCCCAACCAAAGCAACGTCGTGGTCGCACGGCCGCTGCCCCCTTGCGCGAGCTCGGTGCTGACCCGGCGTCCGAGTTGCCCGTGGTGGTCAAAGAGGGCCGCTTCGGGCCCTATGTGACCGATGGGACGACGAACGCGTCGTTGCGCAAGGGTGACGTCGTGGAGTCGATCACGATCGAACGGGCTTCGGAGCTCCTCGCCGACCGGCGCGCTGCCGGCCCATCGACCCGGAAGAAGGCGGGGGCGAAGAAGGCGGGGGCGAAGAAGGCCGGTGCGGCCAAGAAGGCGACCGGTGCGGCCAAGAAGGCGGCCGGCGGCGCCAAGAAAGCCGGCGGCGTGAAGAAGGCCGGCAAGAAGGCGAGTGGCGCCAAAAAGGCGGCGGTCTCGATAAACGGAGCGGTTCCGCTCGAACCGTTCTGATTGCCCGGTTCCGATTGACCAGTGCTGATCGAACCCGTTCTGATCGAACCGGCCTGACGTGGTGCCCCGGGGCCGCTTGCTCGCACTCGAGGGGATCGACGGCAGCGGGAAGTCGACCCAGGCCAGCGCTCTGGCTGCGCTCCTCGGTGCCCGCTTGACCCACGAACCGGGCGCTACCGTGCTCGGCGCCGCCCTCCGACGCCTGCTGCTGGCCCCCGATTCGCCGCCAATCTCTTTACGGGCCGAGGCCCTCCTGATGGCCGCCGATCGGGCTGAGCATGTAGCGCTGGTCGTCGAGCCGGCACTTGCGAGCGGGGAATGGGTTGTGAGCGACCGGTTCTCAGGGTCGACCCTGGCGTATCAAGGTTACGGGCGCGGGCTGCCAACAGCAGAACTCCTTCCGCTCATCGATTGGGCCGCTTCGGGAGTTTCGACTGACCTGTCCATTTTGGTTGACGTGCCTGTGGCGGTGGCCCAGACGCGTCTGGCCGCGTCGGCTCACGATCGCCTGGAACGCTTAGGGCCGGACTTCGCCCAGCTCGTGCGCAACGGCTTCCTGGCTCTGGCCGCTGACGACCCGGGCCACTGGGTCGTCGTCGACGGGACCACCGATCAGGCGGAGTTGACCGGCCGTATTCTGACCATCGTGCGCGAGCGTCTCGGTGATCCGCCCATTGCGGGAGCGACCCCGTGACCACAAGCGTGAGTGCCGGCGCTGTGGCAGCGCTCTTTGCCGAAGTGGTCGGACAGGAGCAGGCGGTGGCCGCCCTGAGGGCTGCGGCGGTTCAGCCCGTGCATGCGTACCTCTTGCGGGGAGCCGCGGGCAACGGCGGCCTGGCGGCGGCGCACGGATTCGCGGCCGCGTTGCTGTGCCCCGACGGCGGCTGCGGGACCTGCCGGACCTGTCTCGCTGCGCTGGCGGGCAGTGACCCCGACCTCCACGTGATTCATCGCAGCGGGGCCATGCTCAGTGTCGACGACGCCCAACGCCTGGTCAGCGTGGCCCAACGGCGACCGCTGCAGGCCCTGCGTCAGGTGGTGATCGTGACCGATGTGCATCTTGGAGGGCGGGCCGCCCCGGCGTTGCTCAAGACGTTGGAAGAACCACCGGGCGCCACCGTCTTCATCCTCCTGGCCGACGACGTCACCCCCGAACTCGCCACCATCGCCAGTCGCTGCGTCGAGATCTCCTTCCCGCCCGTGCCCCGTACCACCATGGTGGAGTGGCTGATCGGGCGTGGCATGACGCCAGAGGTGGCGGCGGTGGTGGCCGACAGCAGCGGGGGCAATCCAGCCCGGGCTCAGGTCATGATTGAGGATCCCGAGGTGGCGTCTCGGGCGCTGCTGTGGTCGTCGGTGCCCGATCAGTTGACCGGCACCGGTGTGGTGGCGGCCGAGCTGGTCCGGGGCCTCCTCGCCTCGGCCGAGCGGGCCGTCGAGCCACTACGGGTGGAGCACACCCGCGAGCTCGAGCGCCTTACCGAGGAGGCAGCGGCTTTCGGCGAGAAGTCCCTCCCTGGTCGTAAGGAGATCGTTGACCGCCATCAACGCGAAGAGCGTCGCTGGCGCACGGATGCGCTGCGAGCGGGCCTGGGTGCCCTCGCTCGGGCATACCGGGACCGCATGACGACCCAAGCCACCGGCAGCGACGCGATCGCCGATATTCACGCCAGGGCAGCGGCCGAAGCAGTTCTGCTGATCACCGAAACCGCCCGGGCATTGGTGCGCAATCCCCAGGAGACGCTGCTCTTGCAGGCCTTACTGGTGCGGCTGGGGGCGCTGGCGACGTGAGGCGAGCCCGGCTGGCCGAAGTGGCTGCGGTGCCGTCATGGAGCGGGCTGAGCTGAGCCACACCCAGTTGAGACATTCGAGCTGAGGATGAGCCGAGACCGAGCGTGCGTTCACCCCTGAAGGCACATGTCTGTCAGAAATAAGTTACCCAACCCGTAGGGTTACGGGACCGAGCCGAGCGGACGCTGCGCTTACGGGGCGGCCCACTTCGCGTCCTCCCAACGGTGCGGGGTAAGCTGTCCCGCTTCCCGTTGGCCCGCGGGCTTGCTGCTTCGGCGGCAGGGCGTACGCCAAAAGGGGAGTACGTGGCGGCGCGCAGTAGCTTTCACAAGTCCTGGTTGCCAGGCACACAACAGAAGATGCCTGGGTAGCTCAGTCGGTAGAGCAGCGCACTCGTAATGCGCAGGTCAGGAGTTCGAATCTCCTCTCAGGCTCCAGATAGATGTCCCGGATAGATCTCAGGCTCCCGCAACGGCAGCTTGTCGCTCCGCCTCGAGGATGTGCTCGTAGACGTCGGATGCCTCCTCCACGAAGCCGACCATGAAGTCGTCACGACGTATCTCCCAGCTGTCCTTCTCCGGATCGGTCATGGGGCGATGCCGCGCCAATTCGCCGTACAGCGTCGGCCACTCACCGCCCGTCGCGCTCGAGGGCCCGAGTGAGGCCCATGACCCATGCGCCAGCTGGCCCATTGCCTCGAGCTCGGCGGGAGCAGCGCGCTGCAAGGCCCACTCGCGCCCCGCTCGTCGCCCTTCGGCCGCCGTCACTGCGCCTTCAATGCCGAGAGCACGACGTAGCCGGGAGGCCGCCCTTTGAAGATCACTGAGGCTGAGGGAGTCGACGAGGTGCGTGCGCGCGGCGGCGATGACCTCGGGCAGCGGGCCCGGACCGATCGGCACCCTTCGGTCCGCTTCTCCGTAAGTGACTTCGTCGAGCAACAGCGTCCACGTCGTGGTGGCATCCTTCACGAGTACGGCCGTAATGTCAGTCGGGAAAGCGATGGACTCTTCGTCGGGCGCCTGTACGTACAAGCCTCCGCCCTGGTCGCCGAACTGGGCGAAATAGTGGTGCATCGCGTGCGCGATCAGAGCGCTCACGCTCTCGGCTGCGGCACCCACCTTCGTTGCCTTCTCGAAGCGTTCCCAGAGAGGTAGGTCAGCGTCCTTGACGTAGATCGTCTTCTGCGGCGACATGTGTGTCCTCTGATACTTGAGGTGGAGGCACCAAGTATACGTATACTGCTACATAGTAATGTGATACCCCATCAACAGTGGCTAAGGAACGAATTAGGGTTCATCGATGAGGCCATACTCGTTGTTCGTATCGGAAGCCCTCCCGATGAACTCCGGCAGAGCCTGGGCGATGAGGGCGACGAGTTCGTCCTTCGGAACGGTTCGCAGCTCCTCGAACCAGCCGAGTGATCGCGAGAGGGTGATGCCCAATATCGCCGCAACGGCAACCTGGGCCCGAAGCTCGGGACGGTCGACTCCGTGCTCGATCATGTCGACCGCCAAGGGTTCTACCAGGCGGAGCCGGACTCGCTGCAATGCCGCGCTGCGGATTTCATCGGACGCGTCCAGACGTACGAGCGCCTGCATGATCGGCCCCGGCCCGTGGCGGTCAGCCTTGGACACCACAGCGTCAGCAAATTCGCTCAGCCCTTCGAATCGCCTGGGATGCTGTTCCCGGGAGTCTTCAGCCGCCACCGCAGCGAAATAGAGATCCGACTTGCTGCCGAAATAACGAGCGATCAGGGCGGCATCGACGCCAGCCCGCTCGCCGATGTCACGGATGGTCGTGCGCTCAAACCCCCGTTGGCCAAAGAGCTCCTGCGCCGCCTGGAGGAGGGACTCCTTGCTGGCGACGGCATCCCTGGCCCTGGGCGCCTTGGGGACAACAACGTCATCTGCCGGTGCTTCGTGCGAGATGCTCATTGTGTATCCCCGCGTGAGCTCGTCAGATTTTCGCCCTCGGCTTCGCCCAGCACCAACCCGGCGCCTGCGAGTTCGGCCCCCTCCTCCATGATCTCGGCCAGCTTGTGGCTCTCATCGGCTGTGAGTGCCGGGCGGTCCGTCACCGTCCGGCCAGGCAGCACGAAGCTCAGGACGGCCGTGAGGACGCCAACGCCGGCCCCAATGAAGAGCGTGTCACGAAAGCCAGCGGCATTCGGGAGGGCCTGCCCGCGAGGGGTGTGGGCCATCAGGACGGCGGAGCTCACGGCGCTGCCGAGCGTCAGCCCGATGCTTCGCACGACCTGGTAGAAGCCGGTGGCGCTTCCGGTCTCGGCGTTGGACACCGCACGCAGGATGAACCCAGGCATGGCCCCGCTGGTGAAGCCGATGGCCAGTCCGGCGAGCGCCGCCGCGAAGAATGCCTCCCAGAGGGCGCGGTGCTCCAAAGCGAAGAACGCAGCCGAGGCGGCAAAAACAAGGGACCCGAGCGGAATCATGCTCCTGGCTCCGAACCAGCGCTCATAAATCACGAGGATTCGGCTGGCCAGGAAGCTGCACAGGGATAGAGGCACCAGGATCAGCCCCGACACCTCGATCGAGGCGCTAAAACCGTAGCCGCGTGCCACCGGGATCTGGGAGAAGACCACGACGGTCGGGAGGAAGATGTACATGCCGGCACTGATGAAGAAGCCGGAGATATCAGCCGTCAGCACGGCTCGGTGCCGTACATGTCGCAGATCCACCAGCGGGTCGGCAAATCTCAGCTCATACGGAATCCATACCGCCAGGAGTGCCACGGAGGCAGCCAACAGGCCGAGCGAGCGTCCCGACGTCCAACCCCACCCCCCGCCTTCACTCAACACAACCGATATGGCAATGACGAAGAGACTGAGAATGCCAGCTCCGCCGGTGTCCAACCGACGGGAGGGAACGTCGGATCGGGACGGCAGGATCACGGCGGACAACACCAATGCGGCAGCGACCGTGAAGGCGCCGAACCAATAGGCGGCACGCCAGTCAAAAGCTTCGGCGATCAGGCCGGTAACCGGGTACCCGAGGCCGACGCCGATGGCGGTTGTGACCGACAAGGTGGCGATCGTCCTGCGGGCCTTTTCCGCCGGGAGGTGGCGCCGGGCGATGGCCATGGCGACCGGGAGCATGCCAAGGCCGACCCCTTGGAGGCCTCTCCCGACGAGCAGTTCGATGAACTTGTTCGAAACCGCGGCCACCATGCAACCGACCACTACGCAGCTGAGGGCGAAGATGACCACATCTCGCTGCCGAGGTCCGTCGGCCAGCCGTCCCATGATCGGCGTCACTAAGGCGCCGGTCAACAGGGTGATGGTCAGCATCCATTCCCCTGTGCTCAACGAGACATGGTCGGCGTGGGCGAGCGTGGGAATGAGGGGGGCGCCCAGGCTGGACACGATGGCCATCAGGGAGCCGGCGATCACCAGTATGGGAACGAGGAGACGGGCGCGGGCGCTCCGTTGCTCGGGGACTCGGGCGCTCTGTGCGTCGTTTTCGGGCTTTACGGTCAACGATCCACCTCCGTTCAGTGATCGCCTCTCCTAGATGTCATCGAACGATGTCATCGAATGAGGATACCGTGCACACCGAAGGCGGGATATTGTGCGCCATGCACACTGAGCGGATCCGAGAAGCGCTGGCCGACGCCTTGGCCGGTCGCCAGCTTCTGACTCACCCCTTCTATCAGCGTTGGGAAGCCGGCACGTTGGTCGAAGGCGAATTGGCTGCCTATGCCGAGCAGTACCGCCTCATCGAGCGTGCGCTTCCCGTCACACTGGCCGCCATCGCGGACGGCCTCCCTGAGGGTGCCGCTCGCAGCTTGGTCGAGTCCAACCTGGCCGACGAGCTCGGCGTGCCCGCCGCCCATGTCGATCTGTTCGAGTCGTTCGCCCAGGCAGCAGGAGCGGCGAGCGATGTAGGACCGACGGACGCCACATCAGCCCTACTGAGTGCGGTGCGCAGCGCCTACAGCGCCGACCCGGTGGCCGCTCTGGCCATGGTGGCGGCGTACGAGGTGCAGGCGGCCGATATCGCCGCTTCCAAGGCGGAGGGTCTGCGCCACCACTACGCGATGGATGCAACTGGCACCCGATTCTGGGATGTGCACACAGCCCAAGAAGCAGCGCACGCCGACTGGTCAATCGACGCTCTGGCCGCTTTGGAGCCCGACCCATCCGATGTGCGGGCAGCCGCGAAGGTGGCCGCCGACGCATGGTGGGACTTCTTGAGCGAGCGAGAAGAACTCGCCGAGGCCAGCTTCACCTGCTGAAAGTCAGGTGAGGGGCCCCAGCTTGGCCGCCACCATCGCGAAGGCACGGGCCCGCTCGCGGTAGTCGGCATAGCGACCGAAGCTGGGGGCGGCCGGCGAGAGCAGTACCACGCCGCCGCCGCTGTCACGGGCCCATTTGAACGCGTGCGCCACTGCTTCACTGAGGTCAGCGGCATCGATCACCTCAACCGAGTCACCCACGACGTCTCGAATTGCGTCCCCGATGCGCGGGCCATTGCTCGGCATGGTGACCACCAGCGTCGAGAGGGTGCGTCGAGCCACGGCCTCGCCCAGAGGGGCGTAGTCGAGTCCACGGTCGTGTCCGCCGACCAGGAGGGCCACCGGGCGATCCCCATACGCCTGAAGGGCGGCCTGAGCCGGCAGCACGTTCGTCGACAGGCTGTCGTCGACGAATTCCACCGAGCCAACGCTCCCGATGGAATGGCACCGGCTCGGGAGGCCATGGAACCCTTCCGCGGCCGTTGCCATTTGGGCCTCATCACTGGCCTCAGGCACGTCCATGGCCAGGAGAACGGCACGCGCCAGGCGGCGTTACGAACGTTGTGTTCGCCCCGCAAGCCCAGGGCACGAACCCACGGGCCGCCGAGCTCGGGATCGGCTGCGTCCACCCATTGGAGATGGGAGCCCATGGCGTCCGCATGGTGACGCAACGTCACACTCGACCCGTCGGCGATTGCCGTACGCACACCGGGTTTGGTGCAGAGAGCCAGCTTGTCGGCGTAGTACTGCTCGACTGACCCATGCCAATCCAGATGGTCCGGTGAGAGCGACGTCACGGCGACGACCGGGGGACCGTTGGTCAGATCGGGCACCTGATAGCTCGATGTCTCGATGACCCAGAAGTCGGGCTCGCCATCGGAAGACGGATCCCAAGGCGGTTGGCCGATGTTGCCGCCCGCCTTGGCGTCGTAGCCCAGCTGCGTGAGCAGATGGCCGGCAATGGCTGTCGTAGTGCTCTTCCCCTTGGTGCCCGTGATGCACGTCACCCGTTCGAGGGGGACGTCCTCAAGCCACAGTCCCGAGACCGCTCCGCACCGGTATGCCCGCTTGTTCGAGCTGGGCTACCTCGGGACGATAGCGACTAATGCCGGGGCTCTTGATGACGACGTCGCAGGTCAGAAGGGCTGTAAGGCCGTCCTCGGCCGTGGTGAGCACCTGCAGGTCACCCAGCGCAGTCGCCGCAGGTTTGTCGTCCACCAGGACCGGAACGAGACCCATTGCTTCAAGACGGCGGAGGCTGGCCCTCCCTTCGACTCCGAGGCCCCACAGGCCGACCGACGCGTTAGCTGAGAGCGGACCAGGAGATCAGCGGAGGCATAACGGTCGGGTATGAAATGAGGTCCGATTGGGGCGAGGAGCTTTTTGGCGTCGTGGTAGGGGGTGTGAGGAGCTGATGAGCTCGGAGTCGCCTCGACGGCCGTTCTCAGCGCTTGAAGCAGAGGCGTTCGTTGGCGATCGGCGCGGTCTGCCGCCAGGTGGAGGGCGGCGCGGCATTCGCCGACGTCCCCCACGCACTCGAAGGGCCGGACATCGGGTGAGAGCCCGAGCAAGGTCACGAAGCGATCCTCTAGCTTTGGATCGTCGAGCGGTTCGTGCCCATTGAAGACGCTTTGGAGGTCGGAGGCGTCCATGAATGGGGACAAGATGAGATCGATGAAGCAGCACTTGTCGCAGGTGCCGCACCATTGATCCAGGCGCTCGGCCGCGCTTTGGTGGAAGGCGCGATTGCAGCTCCGGAATACTCCGTGGAATTCTTTGAGCTGGGCAAATTGCTGGGCCACCCACAGTTCGCTCCGGCAGCGCAGGTAGGAGAAAACGGAAATGCGGGGTCCGAGCGCGCCTGCCACCATGTGGGCAAAGCCCACTTCGAAGTCGATGCTCTTGGACCACTGGTGATTGATGGGTCGTCCCTCATGCACGAGGGTCGGTGCCGAGGCCGACCACTCGTTGGAGAGCACCACCGCATCTCGTCGATCGAGGACCGCCGCCACGAGCGCCGAGCGCGGTGATGACCGCCGTAATCGGAACGTGGCCGTTGAAAAAGCCGCAGTCTTTCGGGTTGCCGGAGCTGGGAATCGATTTCGCGGGCGATGCGCCTGACCTGCAATCCAGTCACCGCCGCCGCCTCTTCGATGGCGGCAAAGTGCTCAGCGGGGGGATGAACGACGCAGAGGGCGGGGTCGGACGCGCCCTTTTGTCGGGGGCTGCTTTTCTGCAGTGCACTCACCGTCACGATGGAGTCGATGCCTCCTCCGAATGGGATCAGCGGGTGCTGCGCGGTCGGAGTGTATTCGTAGGACGCGGGCTCGGACCTCATCGAGCCCGACCACCGAGATGTCGTCCAGATCGAGGTCATTGCGATACGCGAATTCTCCCAGGCCATCCACGAAATACTGATGCAGGAAGGACCGCTCCTGCGCTGTCGTCGCGGTTGGGCCGAGGTCAATGACCCGGGCCGCCCTCGTCTTGTAATACGAGACGCCAGCCATGAGATACAGGATCGCTGACAGCGGCTTCGACGGCCGGGTCACTCCAGTCGCCTTCGGGGCCGAAGACGTAGCGCTCGGTGAATGAGTAGCCGCCGGTCGAATACGTGCAGTGGACCTCACCCAGAGTGGGGTCGATGGTGTAGCCGTCGTAAGAGAAGCTTTCGGCTCTTTGCGGGGCAGGTGGCATCGGGCGCCCCATGCTACGGGGCGAGGAGTTACGACGGAGCCATCATCTCCGAGGGCTCCGTAAGGCGTGCGAGCAGGGCGAACCTGCCGCACGGTCGCGCCGCACGATCGCTGAAGTAGTCGTCGTCCGCGGTGGTGACGCCGCAGTCGAAGATGTGGGCGGGAGCGACCCCGGCCAGCACCAGCTGCTGCTGATTGGCCGCCATCAGGTCGACGCGCCAGCGCCCGTCCCCGCCGGGCCGGGCCACCTCTGGCGTGAGGTCATGGGGGGCGACGGCCTGGGCCAGGGCCTCGGTAGACGTCCTCGTCCACCTCGTAACGGGCCGGGTGCACTCCAGGCCCGATGAAGGCGACGACGTGCTCGGGTTGGGCGCCCAGAGCGCACATCGCCTCGAGCGCACGGCGACTGGCCTGGGCGGCGGTTCCCCTCCATCCGGCGTGGACCACCGCCAGCACGCGCGCTTCGGGGTCGAGCAGGGCTAAGGGGACGCAGTCGGCGACGAGGATGGCAAGTGTCGTATCGAGGGTGGTCGTGACCAGGATGTCGGTGGAGGGGATGGCATCGTCCATCCGCAACGTTCCCCGCCCCCGCTCGGTGTGGCCCACGACGGTCGCGTTGGCCCCATGCACCTGCTCGGCGAAGACCACGCTCTCCAGCTCGACCCCGAAGGCCAGGGATGCCCGCCTTCGATTCTCGACCACTCGCTGCGGGTCATCGCCAACATGCAGTCCCATGTTGAGCGAGGCATGGGCGCCTTCGGACACCCCGCCGTGGCGGGTGGTGATGGCAATGGCCACATTCAGTGCGCCCGATTCCGGCCAATCCAAGAAACGTACGCTCTCGTTCCCTCCCACGAGTGACCACGCTACCGACCCGAGGGCTTGCCGGCATTGAAGACCCCCAGCTCGCAGGCAATAGGCATGTCAGCAGTGTGGTCTGAAGTGTTGTTTCAGTGTTGTTTGAAGTCTCGTTTGAAGTCGAGTGCATAGGGCAAGAACACCGCCGGACAACGCTGTCCTGGATTTGTGGGGCTCAGACCAAGAGGTCCCTCCCGAAAAGGAGCCTCGCCTTGCGTATTCGTCTGGTTCAGAAATTTGCGGTTGCTGCTGTCCTGGCACTTGGTGCCTCACTCATGATCTTGACGCCTGGGGCGTCTGCGACCGTGGTGACTGGGGTGACGGCGACACCCAACCCCCTGACGGCGGGATCGCCGGCCGTATACACAGTCGCTTTCACAAACAGCCCTACAGGCGGGGCGCATGAATACATCGATGCACCATCACGCTGAACGGTCCCGCCGGAACGGTCGTTCCCCCGCTCTCATCGGGCGACTACAGCGTTAATGGCACGCCCGTCAGTGGCAGCACGACTCCGACTCAGGTTACGTTCGGCATACGTCACGATCACCTCGCCAGTCGCAGTAGCTGAAAGCGACGTCCGTAACCGTGGTGGCTGGCGCTCAACAGCACCGCCACGAATCCCACCGCCGCCGGAACTGGCTCGATCGGCGTCTTCACTTCATCCGACGCTGACGCGATCTCGGTATAACAGCCCGACTTATACGATTGTCGCGGGCCCACCTTCCCCGGCTATCGACGACCATTTCGGCCAGTCCGGTCAGCATCCCCGCAAATGGAATCCTCGACCGCCACAATCACGGTTCAGGCCAAGGACGGTAATGGGAACAACCTCACAGCTGGCGGTGCCACCGTGCTTGCACTCCTCGCTTGGCACCGTTGGGAGCTGTCACCGACAATGGCAAATGGCACTTACACGGGCACGCTGACCTCTTCGACAACGCCGGGCACAGCCACCATCACCGGCACCATCGGCGGCGCTGCGATCACCTCCACTTCACCGACCGTGACAATGACATCGACAGTGCCACCACCGCCGACGCCACCTGCCGCTCCAGCGAGTGCTACGAGTTCAGCGAACGCAACGTCGGGGAGCTCCGGAGGAACGGCTGCGGCTACTGACGCCGGCACGACGGCAAGCGGCGCCGGTGTAGGCGCGTTGACGGTCGCACAATATGGCTCTGATCCTGTCGCGGCCCCTACGTTCACCGCCGCTGGCGAATACTTCGACGTGGCGCTGTCTGCTGGCAACTCGTTTTCGTCAGTTACGGTCACGGACTGCAATCTCAGCGGGGGGAACGGCCTTGAGTGGTTCAATCCTGCTGCAAACAGCGGGGTTGGAGCCTGGCAGGTTGTTACGCCCGTACCGACTTTGACGGTGGGCCCTCCGCCATGTGCGTCCGTGACTCTGAGCTCGACTAGCAGTCCTACGATGGCGCAGGTCACAGGCACTGTGTTTGCAGTGTCGTCGGTAACGCCAACCCCGACACCGACACCGACACCCACACCCACACCCACACCGCTTCCCTCAGTGACAACCGGTTACTCGCTTGTGGCTTCCGACGGCGGCATCTTCAACTTCGGTAACGTCGGGTTCTTCGGCTCTGAGGGTGGCACACGCCTCAACTCGCCCATCGTGGGGATGGCTTCAACTCCCGGTGGACTTGGTTATTGGGAAGTGGCCAGAGACGGTGGAATCTTCAGCTTCGGTAACGCCGGATTCTTCGGCTCTGAGGGTGGTACCCACCTCAACTCGCCCATCGTGGGGATGGCTTCAACCCCAGATGGACTTGGTTACTGGCTCGTAGCCTCCGATGGCGGAATCTTCAGCTTCGGCGACGCTGCCTTCTTCGGCTCTGAGGGCGGCACCCACCTCAACCAGCCGATTGTCGGAATCGCCACCACTCCCACTGGAAAGGGTTACTGGCTCGTAGCCTCCGATGGCGGAATCTTCAGCTTCGGCGACGCTGCCTTCTTCGGCTCTGAGGGCGGCACCCACCTCAACCAGCCGATTGTCGGAATCGCCACCACTCCCACTGGAAAGGGTTACTGGCTCGTAGCCTCCGATGGCGGAATCTTCAGCTTCGGCGACGCGGCCTTCCGTGGTTCTGAGGGTGGCACCCGCCTCAACCAGCCGATCGTTGGGATTGAAACCACGTCAGATGGACTGGGTTACTGGCTCGTAGCCTCCGATGGCGGAATCTTCAGCTTCGGCGACGCTGCCTTCAGTGGCTCTGAGGGTGGCACGCACCTCAACGAGCCAATCGTCGGGATCGGCTAGTCGCCTCGTAGCCGCCAAAGAGGGTGCCTACGGTTGGGCATCCTCTTTGGCGAGCCGGCAGGTAGAACACAGGCCGAAGATCTCGACTGTGTGGCTGATGTCCGTATAGCCCAAGGCGTGCGCCGTGGACTCTGCCCACTGCTCGAGATCGGGTAGCTCGACCTCTATGCCTCGCCGGCACTGCCGGCACACGACGTGATGATGATGCTCACTGCTGTAGCAGCGGCGGTAGACGAGCTCGCCTTCGGCCGTTTGTAGGGCATCGAGCTGGCCGTCTTCAGTGAGAAGTGCCAGGTGACGGTAGACCGTAGTCAGACCGACCGTTTCACCGGCAGCGCGCAGCTGGGCGTGGATGTCCTGCGCGCTTCGGAAGTTCTCTGAACCGTCCACAGCGCTCAGAACAGCCTGACCCTGGCGGGTGATCCGCGTCGCTCGGAGCGGAGGTTCAGTCATCCTGTAACTCTGCCAAATCCGCAGGCTCTCGACCTGGAACAACAATTACCGCGCTCTGTCGTCGGCGAGTAGCGAGGGTTGGTCCAGTCAGTCGAGCTATGACATATATGAAAAAACTGAGTGCCACGATAAGCACGCTGGGTTTTACGGAGGCGAACTGAAAGCTCAGCAGGAGGCCCCCTTCGGCCGATACGACCGCGAACAAGACCGAGAGTACGGCAACGGATGTGGGACTCGATGAGAGCCTCTGGGCGGCGGCGGCTGGAGTGATGGCCAGGCTCAGAACAAGGAGTGTGCCCACGAGCTGAGCCGCTTCGGTCACGGTGATGGCGAGAACAAAGAGGAAGATCAAACCAAGGAGTCCCGTGCGGACACCCCTGGCTTGAGCCACATCGGGGTCGACGGAGGAAAAGAGGAGTGGACGCCACAAGATTGCCATGACGATCGCCACTCCTAGGGCAATGGCGGCCAGCAAGATGATTTGTCCGGTGCTCACGCCGAATATGTTCCCGAACAGGATGTTCAGTGCTTCGCTGGCATAGCCGTGGTAGAAGCCAAGGAGGTAAACGCCAAGTCCGAGACCGGCGGCGAGAATCACCCCGATAGACGAATCGCGCTCGGAGGGACGTTGTCCCATCGTTCCAATCAGCCCCGCCACCACGACGGCGCCCACCAGTGCGCCAGCGATCGGATTATCTCCCACCAAAAGGCCGCCGACAGCGCCGGTAAACGCGAGCTCGCTCGTGCCATGCACGGCAAAAGCCATGGAACGGCTGATAACGAATGGACCTATTAGTCCGCAGCTGGTCGCCACCAGGAAGGCGGCCTCAAGTGCGTGTTGGGCGAACCCGAACTGTAGGTAGTAGCCGATTCCCATTAGTGGTTCCGTCCGTCATGGTGATGGGCGTGGCTCCCAGGTTCGGTGGAGCTCGCGTGCTCGGCACTGAGGACGATGAACCGGTCCCGCACCTTAATCACATCAACCGGAATCCCGTAGAGCGAACTGAGCCGCTCGCTGGTCAGGATTTCACCGGGCGTGCCTATGGCCCACCGGCCCTTTACCAGATACAAGATCCGATCCACGTAGGGAAGGACGGGGTTTACTTCGTGCGTCACGAAGACGACTGGGGTCCCCGCATGCCGCCGCCTCTGGTCGATGAGAGCCGCCACGGCGTCCTGACTGGCCAGGTCCAACGCCAAGAGCGGTTCGTCGCAGAGCAGGACCTGGGGGTCCCCGAGCAGCGCCTGGGCAATTCGTAAGCGTTGCTGTTCCCCTCCCGAAAGCAATCCGACCGGAGCATTGGCGTATGCGGTGGCTCCCACGGCCTCCATGACCTGGTCGAGACGCTGCCGATGGGCCCGAGAGCGGAGCGGGAGCCCCCATCGATGGCCGTCGAGTCCGAATCGGACCAGATCTAATGCGCGGACAGGGAGGCTTTGATCGAAGGCCCTTTGTTGAGGGATATATCCCATCTTGTCGTTCCCTCGTCGTGGCGGCGCGCCAATCACCCGAACCTCGCCGGACGAAAGCGGGACAAGCCCGAGCAAGACCTTTAACAACGTGGTCTTGCCCACACCATTGGGCCCCAATACGGCCAGGAACTCGCCTGACTCCAAGGAAAGCGTGAGGTCAGACCAGAGGGTGCGGGTGCCCAGCTGGACCGATGCCTGTCGCAGCTCGACCAATGGTCCAGTGCTGGAAGTCATTCCTTGGAGGTGGCGCCTTGAAGGGCGTGGGAAAGAGCGGTGAGTTGCGCCAATTGCCATTGCTGATATGTCCGAGCGGAGGTGGGCATGGTCTCGGATACGCCTACTACGGCGATGCCGCTCTTTTCCGCCAATGCCCGGATCTGCGTCGTCACTGGGGTCACGGTCTGGACGTTATAGAGCAGCACGTCGATGCGGTGCTTCGTGATCAACTGCTCCATGGCCAGCGTGTCCGCCGGACCGGGGTCCTCCCCGTCCTCGATGGACCTGGCGAAGCCGACTGGGGTCTTCACCGTCAAATGGGCATTAGCAAGGGCATACCCAGGTACTCGCTCCGTGTACGCGACTGGCGTGCCGCCGAAATCTTTTCGAATCGAAGCGAGCTCTGCGTCGAGGGGCGCAAGGGATGCATCGAACCGTTGCAGGTTCCGACGAAAGACGGCGGAGTCCTTGGGATCCGCCTTGGTCAGCGCCGCCTCGATAGCGGCCGCCACCTTGGGGACTTTCGGGATGTCGTACCAGAGGTGAGGGTTGGGATCGCTCCCCGTGATGTGGAGAACGTTGCCGGCATTTACAACTGACGCGTGTCCACTGTCAGCATTGAGGAGAGAGCTCATCCAGGTGTCATAGCCCACGCCGTTCTCGATGATCACCTGAGCCTGGGCCAACTTCGCTGCGTCAGCCGCATCGGTCTCGAAGAGGTGAGGGTCGGCATTGGGGTTTGTGATCAACGAAGTCACCGAGACTCCGGGACCTCCCAACTGGCTCGCGATGTTGCCCCAGAAGTTCTCGGCGGCCACCACTTCGAGACTCGTGGAATGAGATTGTGCAGCCCCACTCGGTTGGTCAGAAAGCCCCGAAACGAGCGAAAAAGCCGTGGCGAACAGGGATAATGTTGCGACCCCACCTACGCGCCACCGACTTCGTTTTTTCACCATAACCATAACCGTAATCGTTCCGAATAGGAGAGGACAATCCCACTTCGGTGCCTGATCAGTGAAATGGGGAGCGGCCAAGGGTTGCAACGGTTCGAAGTAGGGTTCGCGAGGCGAAGGTGCGACGCCTCCGGGCGTCGAGCCGACAGATTCTCCGAAAGGCCTGGAAGATGACTTGGGAACCAGATACGGACTTCTGGCGCCACCGCAACGTCGTGGTGACTGGAGCCACGGGTTTTCTCGGCGGCCACGTCGTGGCGGCATTGTGCGATGCCGGAGCCAACGTGATTGCCGTGATCCGCAACGAGGTACCGATTGGCTCCGTGCAACAACGCTGGTGGGCAGGGGTGATTCAGGCCCACGGGGACATCACAGATCAGAGCTTCCTCGAGCGCGTTCTCGGCGAGTCACGAGCGCAAACGGTCATACATCTGGCCGCTCAGACGCAGGTGGGAGTGGCAAACCGAAACCCGATCTCCACATTCGAGTCAAACATCCGGGGAACCTGGGCGCTTCTCGAAGCTGTTCGCCGTACGCCATCGGTAGAGCAGACCGTATTGGCGAGCAGTGACAAGGCCTACGGGGCGCAGCCGGTTCTCCCCTACACCGAGGACATGGCACTCGCGGCTGTGCACCCCTACGACGTGTCGAAAGCCGCCGGCGAGATGATCGCTGCCGGTTACGCCAGTTCGTATGACTTGGCCGTGGCCATCACGCGGTGTGGGAATCTCTATGGGCCGGGCGACACCAATTGGGAGCGCCTTTTTCCTGGCACAATCCGGTCACTTCTCGAGGGCAAACGCCCAGTCGTTCGTTCGGATGGCACGCTCACCCGGGACTTCCTCTACGCCGAAGACGGTGCACGGATCTATCTGCAGTTGTCCGAAGTGCTGGCGGCCCGCCCCGAACTCGGTGGAGAGGCGTTCAATTTTTCCGATGAAAGGCCCCTGTCCGTTCTGGAAGTCGTTGCCATTCTCCAGGCGTCGGTGGGCACCTCGTACGAGCCCGAAATCCTGTCTGATGCTTCCGGAGAGATACCGCACCAGTATCTCTCAGCCAAAAAAGCCCGCCAGGAGTTCGACTGGGAACCCAGTCTTACCTTCGAGGAAGGGGTGGACCTCACGGTTGCTTGGTATCGGTCGGCACTGGACGGAGCTTCCGCATGAAGCACCACTCAAACATCAGAAGTGAGCGTGGCCAGGGGCGTACCCGTGGCTGAAACGGTCCCGACGATCATTCTTTGCGGGGGCCGGGGCACGCGTATCAGCGAGTACAACTCGACCATTCCAAAGCCTTTGGTTCCTATCGGGAACCGACCGATTCTGTGGCACATCATGAAGATCTACGCCTCGTACGGCTTCAAGGACTTCGTATTGGCGCTGGGCTGGTTGGGGGACGAAATCCGGCGCTTCGTACTGCAGTACGAAGCTCTCACCAGGGATTTCACTATTGAATTTGGCGCACAGGGTGCCATCGAATATCTCGATGGGCAGCACGACGATGATTGGCGTGTTACCTGCGTCGATACCTGTAAGGACGCGCTCACCGGAACCCGAGTCCGCCTGGCGGCGAGGCATCTCGGAGCTGGCACGTTGATGGTTACCTACGGGGATGGAGTCGCATCGCTCGATCTGGGCAAGCTGTTGGAGTTTCATCGCCGCAAGGGAAAGCTCGCCACTGTCACGGTCGTCCAGCCCCCCAGTCGTTTTGGGGAACTGGTGGTCGATGACGGATTGGCCAGGGAGTTCATTGAAAAACCCCAGATAAGCTCCGGGGCCATCAATGGCGGATTCATGGTCTTCGAACGGGAAGCCATCGATCGTTACTTTCCAGCTGATGGCGACTACATGCTCGAAAATGAGCCACTCCATGGCCTGGCTTCGGATGGGGAGCTGGCGGCGTTCGAGCATCCCGGGTTTTGGCAGTGTGTCGACACACCGCGCGAGCGCATCTTGTTGGAGGACTTGTGGAACAGCGGGCACGCACCATGGCAGAGCTGGAAGTGACGAACTCGAGGGTGCTCCGTTCACATGTCGATCTCGGCCGTGGGTACCGTCCTTGCCTCTCGACGCTGGTCAATTCCCATTAGATTGAGTGCGGTGGGTGACGTCGGGATGAGCTGTAACTTCAGCGGACTGCCGTCGACATCATGAGCGCAACGAGGTGGTCGGGATACCCGCAATCATCTGGGCCTGCCACCGAAATGGGCTACGCGCTCGTGGCGGCACAGGGTGAATTGTTCGGATTCGGATCGCTCGACACTTGGAAGGATCCTGTCCTCGACAACTCGTCGCCTCTAGCCGGAGTCGCGCTGACCCCTAGTGGTAAGGGATCGTGGATCCTCACCAGAGATGGAGGGGTGACGTGCCGTGGCGATGCGCCCTACCTGGGTTCACCTAAGGAGTTGGGCGCGGCGGCGCCTGCAGCGGCGGTGGTGGCTGCACCAGATGGGCTCGGCTATTACGTCGCCGTAGCCAATGGCGGCGTCTATACGTTCGGTTCGGCGGGTTTTCACGGGTCGCCGGCTGTCGATCACCTCAACCGCCCCATCGTGGACATGGCCGTAAGCCCCCTGGGTACGGGGTATTGGTTGGTGGCAGCCGACGGGGGTGTCTTTTCATTTGCCGGGGCCCCTTATTGCGGTTCGGGTGTTGATGCCCACCTGAAAAGCCCCATCGTCTCCATTGGAGCGACGCCCTCCGGTGCAGGCTATTGGCTCGCGACCAGCCAGGGCCAGGTGCTCACCTTTGGCGACGCCGTGGACTTCGGTTGCTTGGCCGACGTGGGCGTAGACGGCCAACTCGTTGGGCTCTGTTCGTCCAAGCAGGTCTTCGGCTATTGGATGGCCAATGCGGCGGGGGTGGTGCGGGCCTTCGGCGATACGTATTTTCTCGGGTGCGTGCCGCCTGCGACCTTGGCGCCTTCCTTCGTGGCCTTTGCCGCTGCGAGCTCAACGTAGGGCGCCGTGTCATCGTTTGCGGCCTACAACGTCTATGTGAGCACGACCGGAAACGTGTTCATGACCGAGATAGCCGAAGCGCTCGGCGATGCCATAGCCCGCAGCGGGAGAGAGATTCGGCTTCACAGAACCGGCCTCCCCCGTGGCGAGCCGGGCACCATCAACCTCGTCGTGGCTCCCCATGAATACTTCACTTTGTACGAGGGCGCGAGCGAGGCCTCCCTGGTCAAGGCAGCTTCGGAGAGCATCTGCCTCGGTGTGGAGCAGCCGGGCACGCACTGGTTCGAATACGGGACCCGGTACGCCTCTTATGGGCCTCTGGCGCTCGACATCAATCGCCGGGGCGTGACGGAGATGCGCCAGCGTGGTATTGAAACCTACCGGCTTCATCCTGGTTACTACGAAGGGTGGGACGCCTGGGGTGGTTCCACATCGAAGGAACGTCCCCTCGACGTCCTCTTTCTCGGATCCATTACTGAACGCAGGGCGGAGTTTCTCGCCGCATCAGCCTCTATCCTGACGCAATGGTCCTGTGATCTGCGCCTCTTCATTGGTGACCGTCCCGTACGCGACGGCACTAATCACTTTGTGCACGGTCGGGCGAAGCACGAGATGTTGGCGGCCAGCCGTGTCCTCTTGAACGTCCATCAAGGTGAGAGGGACTATTTCGAATGGATCCGGGTACTGGAGGCCATGGCCAACGGTTGCCTGGTCGTGACGGAGACTTCTGGTGGCTATGCCCCATTGGTCCCATCCCGGCACTTCCTACAGTCTCCTTTGGGCACCTTGGCCGGAACGGTGGATGGGATCTTGCGCAATGAGGAACTGCGCTCGGAATTGGCATCTCGTGCCTACGAGTTCGGGCGTAACAACCTGGACTTCGTCGATCACGTGGATCAACTTCTCACCCTCGTCGAGCGCCGGCTCGCAGGCGTGAGGCGCTCTCCAATCGCGTCTCTCCCCTCCTCTCTGCGGCGTCAGGGGCAGCGCTCGCCCGTGCGTCCACACGCCGTGGACCCGATGAGCAAGGGGCAGGTAAGTGCCCTGTTCGACCAGGCTGAGGCTCATACGAGGCAGAGCAGGTCGATGCTGAAGGACCTCGTATTGGCTGAGGTCGGCGACGCCCGACTCATCGAAGCCACTATCGCTGCGCTTGAGCACGGCTCGCAGGAGTACGCGACCATTTCTGACACCGTCGGATACCTCCACGCGATGCCGGAGGTCTCGGTTGTCCTCACCCACTACAACTATTCGGACTTTGTGCGGGACGCCATCGAATCAGTGGTCGCCAGCACCGACATTTCCCTCGAGCTGGTCATTGTCGACAACCACTCCGACGACGAGGAACTGCACCACCTGCAGTCCATCATTGGCGAATACGAGTGGTTCCCGATTCGTCTGGTGGCAAATGCCGCTGACCAGGGCCCATCGGTCTCTCGCAACATCGGTGCCCGACATGCCCGAGCCCAGTTCCTCCTCCTCCTCGACGCGGACAACTCGCTCTATCCGGAGGGGGCCCGGCTTTTGACGAATGCCCTGGTGGAGAGCGATGCCGCCTTCGCCTACGGCATCATCGAGAAGTTTGGCCAGAACACAGGATTGCTCAGTGCCATCCCCTGGAACGTCGAGCGCCTCGTGGAGGCTAATTACATAGACACAATGGCGCTCATCCGCCGGCAGGTTTGGGATGAGTTCGGGGGGTTCGATCCCCAGGTCGCCGCGGTCGGGGGATATGACGACTACGCCTTCTGGCTTCAGCTGGCGGCGGCTGGTTACCAGGGAGAGCTCGTTTCGTCGTTCATCGGGCGCTATCGGGTGCACGGCCGATCACTCCAATCGTTGCTGAACCTCAGCACAGCGGAGTTCATGCAGATCTACCGGGACCGGCACCCTTCCCTCCCGTGGCCTACTTTGGAGCATTCCTGATGGTTACCGAATTCCCGCTGCCTAATCCGGCTCCCGGCCCTGCCTATGCGGAAACCCTCCGCCTGCGTCACCAGCTGGCCGCCCGCGAAGAGGCCATTCGCCAGCTCACCCGAAGAATTGCCGAAGAGCCCCACACGGGGTCCCTCGACGTCCCCGAGCCCGATCAGGAAGTTTTGGCAGACGCCCTGGCCAGTGGGGTTGAGCTTCAGGCGGAAATCCAGCGCCTTCGGGAGGAGGCGATCGGGCGAGAAGCTGAGGTGGCAGCCCTCCGGCACCAACTCGCGGTCTATGACCGCCTTGGTCTGCGCACCGCCGTTGGAGGAGTGCAAAAGGTTCGACGGCTCTTGCGAAAGCCTGGGACTAGGTCGTGAACGACCCACTCCGATACACGGCCGATATCGATTTACGCAACGTAAACGATTCACACGCATTTGCGGTGGCTTCGGTCCCTGCCGGCAGCGACGTGCTCGACATCGGTGCTGCCGACGGATCGGTGGCAAGGACGCTGGGTCAGATGGGTTGCCGAGTGTGGGGCGTTGAGTTCGACCCCGAGGCGGCTCGCATTGCGGAGCACTGGTGTGAGGAGGTGATTCTCGGGGACGTCGAGCAGTTGGATCTGAAGGGCGCCCTCGGTCGGCGCTTCGACGTCATTCTCTTTCTCGACATCCTTGAGCACCTCAAGGACCCGCTGTCGGTTCTGCGCGATTCTCTCCAACTGCTCTCGGACCGGGGGTGCGTGGTCATTTCCCTTCCGAACGTGGCGCACGCCGCCATGCGGGCACAGCTCCTCAACGGACGGTTTCCTTATACGGCCACTGGATTGCTCGATGCCACCCACCTGCGGTTCTTCGATCCCCACAGCGTCCACCAATTTCTCCGCGAGGCCGGCCTCGTTGTGCTCGACGAAGATCGAGTCACTTTCCCGGTCGACGGCACCGAGATCGCCATTCGCCTCGACGAGCTGGACGAGGCCGTGGCTGAGCAGGTTAAGGACGACCCCGAAGCCCTGTCGTACCAGTTCCTCTTTCTTGCTGCCCCGGAGGGATCGGCTGCGGCGGCAGACCCCCTTTTTCTCCCCGCCCGCATCCTGCAGCGTGAGCTCCGCACTGCCCGTGCCCATATAGAAGAGCTCGAATCACAAATGGGCGTCCGGGCAGGCATAACCCGCCACGAGATGACCGAGCGCCTTCGCCACCTCCTTCGCTCTAACCGCAATCGGCGTGCGACGCTGCGCGCTCTAGCGGAAACCATGCAGCAGAACATCGAACTTCTCGACGACATTGCACAAGGCCGAATAAAGCGGTGAACCACCGGCAAGTGCAGGTTGCTCCACGAAGTCCTGCGCCTACACCCTGTATGAAAACCAATTAAGTCACCGAGTTGCTGCTCGGTGGCAGAAAAGTTGCAGATAGAGCGCACATTTTCCAAGAACACAAACCACCCCGGAATACTTGACTTGTCTGCCGCAAAGCCCTAAGTTGCAGCGGGTCGAGTCTTAGGACGCAGGTACGCGCCCGTTATTTGGGGGGCCACCTACAACCTTCGATCGACTGCTTTGAACAGTCCCCGTCAAGTCCCAGACAAAAGGAAGTGCACATGCTGCGGTCATCAAGAACCCGGCTATCGAAGATGGGATCGCTCTCAGGAGCGGTAGCCCTCATCGTCGGAGCCATCGTTTCCGTATTCGGTCTAGTCGCCGGCCCACTGGCCGGTTCAGCTTCGGCTGCGACCACCGGCGCGTCCGTTTACACGGCGATCACGCCCTTCCGTGTGTCGGGCACAACCGCCGCAGGCGTTTCGCTTGCCGCGAATACGAGCGAGACCGTGCAAATCACCGGAGCAGGAACTCCTGCTATTCCGGCAGGTGCCACCGCAGCAGTTCTGAACGTGACCGCACAGAATCCGACAGCAGCCGGTTACGTGAGTGTCACTCCCGCAGGGACCACTCCCACGACCTCGAACGTCAACTTCGTGGCCGGACAGACGGTCGCCAACCTGGTGACCGTTCCGCTGTCCGCCGCTGGAGCCGTTTCGGTGTACAACTACACCGGCACTACGGCAGTCGACGTGGACGTTGAGGGGTACTACACACCCTCGACTGCAGCAACGGGTACCGGGCTCTATAACCCGGTCACTCCCTCTCGCGTATTCGGTGGCGCCACAACGGGGACTGCCATCGGCGCGGGCGTGACCACATCGGCGACCGTCGTAGGCGGCACCACTGGTGTCCCGACGACGGCTTCGGCAGTGGTCGTTAACCTGACCGCAGCGGGTGGCACGGCAGCCAGCTACCTGACGGCCTACCCGGCCGGTGCCACTCCCAATGTCACTTCCAACCTGAACTTCGTAGCCGGTCAGACCATCGCCAACCGCGACATCGTCAACATCGGTGCAGGCGGAGCGATTGACCTCTTCAACTACGCAGGTTCGGTCAACGTTGACGTGGACGTCGAGGGCTACTACACGGGCGCCGGCGGCGCTGGATCGGCCTTCGTGCCGTTGGCCACGCCGGTTCGCGTGACGGACACCCGCACCCCGCTCAATGGAACCCCGATCGCCTCCGGCGGAACGGAGACGTTCAACCTCACAACGGCTGCCTCGGGGATCCCCGCCACGGCCAGCTCGGTTGCCGCCAACTTCACAGTTGTGCCCGGTGCTGCTCCTGGTTACATCACCGTCTTCCCGACGGGTGTGGTCTTCCCGCCGACAGCCTCTGACGTCAACTGGGCCGCCGGTGAAGGACCAGTCGCCAACTACACGCAGGCTGACACAGCGGGTACCACGGCCGGTTCGGTCCAGGTGTACAACCTGAACTCCGGCTCATCCGTGAACTTGGTCATCGACGCTTTCGGGTATTTCGCACCGACGACGACCTCAAGCACCAACAACAGCACGGTGAACATCGCCATCCCAGGTTCGACGGTTAACACGATCAGTGTCCCGGCAGCCGGTGGTGGAGTCACCGATGCACCCAGCGTTACCGCCACCGTCACCTTCGGGACCGGCGGACCGGTTGAAGTTGGGGACACTGTCCTCTTCACGGTATCGCCCGGCGCTGGCTGTGGACTCTTGAGCACGACCCAGATCGCCGGAAGTGGCACTAACCCTGCCACGGCAGTCACGGGCGCTACGGGCGTCACGTCGACGCTGTACTACATCCCGCCGAGCTACGTAGCTGGCGCCACCGCCTCCACCTGCACCATTTCGGGGAAGGATGGTGACAACGGTGTGACCAACACCGCAGTGATCAACCAGACCGAGCCTGCGAACACCGTCGGTCTCGTGGCTGCCCCGGGCGCCATTCCGGCTAACGGCGCGGCAACGTCCACTATCACCGCAACCGTCGGTAACACCATCGTTCCCGCCGAGGCCTTTGCGGACACGGTGACGTTCTCGACAGCCGGTACCTGCGGCACGTTGAGCACCGCCTCCGGCAGCACCGGCCCCACTAACGCGATAACCCCGGCAACCACGTACACGGCGAGCAGCACCCCAGGGTTCTGCGCTGTTACGGCGAAGGAAGCCAACTCAGGGACATCGGCGACGACACTTATCGACCAGACCCAGAGCCCCGCTCCTCTGCCCGGAACCGTGACCGTCAGTGGTGCCGGAGTCGGTGGAGCCGTGCCATCCTTCACGTCTACTCAGACGATCGGCACGTCAACCACCTACACCGCTCTGGTGAAGGATGCGTCCAGTAACATCGTCGTCGGCGACCCGGTTATCTTCTCGGTCGCGCCAGGAACTGCCGGAGAAACTTGCGGCACGCTCTCGACGCCAGCGTCGACAACTGGTAGCAGCGGCATAGCGACGGTCACCTACACGGCTGCAACTCCGGCCGTCGGTACGGTCGTGTCTCCCACCTGCGTCATCACGATCCTCGAGGCAGACTCTGCTTCCGGTTCGCAGCTGACGGTTACGCAGGCGGGTCTCGCCCCTGTCGTGTCGGTCACCCCGACAACCAGCAATGATGCCTTGGGTACGGCGGATCCGATCAACGTGTCGGTGTCCAACGTCACCTCGGCAGACAACGGTGCGACCGTGACCTTCTCGATCACGGCTATCGCCGGTGCTACCTGTGCGGCGGCAACGGTTCCTGCGTCGACCACGCTTACGGTGGCGACGGGCGCCTCGACCGGTACTGCAGCGACAACCTACACAGCGCCCAGCAACGCCGGGTTCTGTACGGTCACTGCTGCTGTCGGTGCCCCGCTGTCCATTAGCGGATCCACCACGATCGACCAGATCTAGTCTGGCGGTTTGGCATTAGATCAGCAGCAGCTGATCAGTAACCGGAAGCCCCGGCCCTCTTCGGAGGGTCGGGGCTTCCGCCTTTCCGGTGTCCGGTGACGAATTGGAATCAGAGAGTCGCCGTATTGCTCTTGGTCTTCCGGGCCGCTCCCCTCCCTGGGGCGATTCCCAGCCGAGAGGCTCTTTTCTGGCATGGACATGGGAGCGCTGTAAGGTGGCTAAAACTGGGGCGTGACCGTCAGGTCGCAGTATCTGGGCTCCGCTTCTTTTGCAGGAGACCTCTATGGGCATTAGGCCGAAGCGGGCTCCGCTGCTTGACGTTGTCATAGGGTTCATTGCCTTGGCTATGGCCCTCGTAGGTGGCCCTATGGCCAACCTGACCCTTCAGGGCGTGGGAGCGGAGATTCCGGCACAGACGGCCTACGGACATGCCACGGCACCAGAGGTCACGGGCAGCTATGTTCCAACGTCACCCGTTCGAATAACGGACACCCGCCCCGGCTCGGGCTATCCCAACGCCGGAAGCACATTAGGGCCGGCCGCTTCACTCAATGTTGAGGTCGCTGGGGTGGGGGGCGTTCCGGTAAGCGGCATTTCGGCGGTCGTCCTGAACATCACAGTTGTCAATCCCACCGTCTCAAGCTTTCTCACGGTGTTCCCCGAAGGAACAATCCAACCAGCAGTCTCCAATCTCAATTTCACCGCCGCTGAGACGCTGGCGAACCTAGTGACTGTGGCGGTTGGGAGCCAGGGAGGGATCACCATCTACAATCATGCAGGGAACGCCAACGTTCTTGTGGATGTCGAGGGCTATTACACAACCACGCCACTGACGACGGGGCTATACAACCCAGTGAGTGCTGTGAGGGTTCTGGGATCGTCCGCTTCCGGAATCACGGTTGGCCCTGGCACCTTGACTCCGGTCAAAGTGGCCGGCGTAGACGGAGTACCTGTTGACGCATCCGCCGTGGTGGCCAATGTGACGGTGGCTGGAGCGACCACGGCGAGCTATCTCACCGTATTCCCTGCGCCGAAATTGGGACTTCCTTCGCCACCTACCGCTTCCAATGTCAATTTTTCTGGCGGACAAGTATTGGCGAATCGAGTGATTCTCCCCGTGGGAAATTCCGGACAGATTGACATTTACAACTACACGGGCTCCGTGAAGGTGGATGTTGATCTCAACGGCTACTACACGGGATCGTCCCGCGAACTGGGGAGTGCCTTTACGCCGCTCAGCCCTGACCGGTTCGTGGACACCCGGGTGGGACGCAACGGGACGCCAGTATCACCAAACTCAAGTGAGGATTTCAGTTTCGCCAGCGAAGGGATCTCCGTCACAGCGATCGCGCTTGCAAGCAACATGACGGTTGTGGCCGGTGGGACGGCCGGCTATATCGGTGTCTACCCAGCGACCGACGCCTCCCCTCCAGCAGTCAGCGATGCGAATTTACTCGGCCAATGCGGTTGTCCAGAACTTTACGGTGACTCCTTTAAATCAGGGAAACGTCGAGGTTTTCAACAGCAGCGCCCTCCCCATCAACATCGTCATCGATGCGTTTGGCTACTTCGCTCCGCCTCCCGCTGCAACCCATGTGGTGGCCGACCCGACCAGCCTTCCGGCTGACGGGATGAGTACGTCGACCATAACGGCAACTGTCACTACAGGTTCGGGTATTGCGTTCGATGACCCAGTTGCTCTTACGACCGCACCCAGCATCCCCGGCTCATGTGGGTCTGTCTCGGCTACGGGAAGTACCAACGCGTCAGGTCAGGTCACCAGCACCTACACGGCATCGATTACCGCGGGGACCTGCACCGTCACCGCGACCGAAGCCAATGGGGGAACACAGGGCTCGGTCGTAATTACGCAAACGTGAGTGGCCTGAGGAAACCGTAGCCTCAAGCCGAGTCCGGGTCCGGATCGGACCGTCCCTTGAGCGCATACTTACGTAAACGTTCGTGATCTCTCGCTGAGAGCAGCTCAATGAGGTCGGATACAGGACCCCCAGCGAGTTGCATCGATGCCAACGCCGCCGATCCCGCGCTGCCGCGCGTGGGGGTGTCCGTTGTGAGGAGGACGAGGGGCAGGTCTGGGCGTCCTTGATGAAGCACGGCAGCCTTGCCCAGCGCCTTCCATAATGCATCGGTTCGTTTCAAGCCAGCGCTGCTCACTGAAAAGGCACCCGAAACATCGAAAGCCCATTCGCTCCCGGTCTGATCGAAGGCCAGAAAACTCAGTTCAATCCCCAAGCGAGAGAGCTTCACATCGGAGCGGATGTCGACAAATTCGCAGCTCTCCAGCAGCATTCGCGCGAAATCCTTGGCCTGCCTTCCGTCCCGGACGGCCCGCTCAGGAAAGTCGAGCCCTTCGTTGTCAGAGGCAATGGCCGGAAGCTGAACCCTCGAGGGAGAGGAAGGAGCTCTGTGCCCGACGAAGCCGTTCCCTTTCTTCGGCGATGCGCTTGTTGGCGCCCGCGACGTAATGCCGATCGGTGTCGAAACCAATGAAGTGTCGCCCCATCCGTAACGCGGCCACAGCAGTTGTGCCTGACCCCATGAATGGGTCGAGGACGACATCGCTCTCATAGGTGTAGAGCTCGATGAGGCGCCCGGGGAGCTCGACCGGATACGGAGCAGGATGCCCAACTCGCGTGGCGCTCTCCGGCGCGATCTCCCACAGGTCGGTCGTGGCCTCCAGGAATTCGTCCCGTGAAATCGTTGCGGTCGACGGCAGGCCGCGTGCCAGACGTTGTGCGGGCTTCATCGCCCGATCGAATCTGCCCTTACTGGCGATCACGATCCGCTCCGTCACGTCGCGCAGCACCGGGTTGCTTGGTCGCTGGAAGGTGCCCCACGCACAGGACCCGCCAGCAGCTCTCCCCTTCCACCACACCACTTCCCCCCGGAGCAAGAGCCCGAGATCCTGCAGGATGACGGCTACGTCGCCGGCCAGCGAGCGGTACGGCCGCCGGCCGAGATTGGCCACGTTGACGGCGATGCGCCCGCCGGGCTCGAGCACGCGCTTGCACTCCTCAAACACATCATGCAAGAGATTCAGATACTCGAAGTAACTCCCGGGGACTCCGTTCTCCCCGAGGCTCTGCTCGTACTCCTTCCCGGCGAAGTACGGCGGCGAGGTGACCACTAGAGCGACGGAGTTTGATGCCACTTTGCCCATGTCGCGTGCGTCATGGCGGTACATCACGTCCACCTTGTCCGGAACAACCACCGTGGAATCGCTCGTCAGTTCCGGGCTGACGAATCGGGCGTAGAAGTCCGAGGCGTCGTGGCTTTCGCGCCGGGACGAACCGAATGAAGCGGTCGCCGTCGGTCGGCGCGGCTTGCCACTGCGCGGCTTCGCTACCCCGTCGGTCGTCACGAGGTACGCCTGTCCCCTGGGGCGGCTTCATCTTCGGCGGGCGGGAGACGGGCCAGGTAGGCGGAGACGGCCCGGGTGATGAGGAGGTTTACCGAGACGTCTCGCACCGAGGCTGCGGACTGGAGCTCGCCATGGAGCGAGATCGGGAGTCGGACAGCTGTCGCAATACGAGGTTCCTCATAAACCTTGGGTCGGCTCATGATCAGACCGTAGCGACCGGTTGTGACCAAGTGTTGGATAGCGCGCGCAGAAATCCGCGCAATGGGCCCAGTGGGGTCGAATGCAGTGGTGCCCCAATTACGATGCTGCATGGCCTTTGTCCACTACAGCCCGGAGACACCCGAGGGTCGTGAGGCGCAGCTTCAGGCCATCGCCATCGTAACGGCCGGGCTCGACAGTCCCGAATTGCTACAACAAGAGCTGATGGCTGCCCTGGCGGCTAAGCCTGACGCCAAGTCATGGACGCTTCTCACCATCGCCCTGGGCCAGGTCGGCATGAAGATGGCGGCTCTGGCGGCAACGCTCGATGCGCAAAATGTGGAAGTCGTCTCTGGAGCCCGGGACCAGGTCACGCCCTTTAACCTCCTCCAGAACTGGGCACAGTCCATCGTTGCTGACGGGGACGTCACCCATCCAACGGAGGGCGAGTCCCCTTCGTGAGACAGGGGGTCGGACAGCCCACCCCACGGTGGGTAGGGTGGGTGCACGATGGCTGACCAGGCCCGGTTCACCGAAGTAGCGATGGAGCACATGTCGGGCCTCTACTCGGCGGCCCTCCGCATGACGCGTAATGCCGCGGATGCTGAAGACCTGGTCCAGGAGACCTACTTGAAGGCCTATCGGGCCTACGCGTCCTTCCAAGAGGGCACAAACTTGCGGGCCTGGCTCTACCGGATCCTCACCAACACCTATATCAACAGCTATCGAGCGGCGAAACGCCGACCCGAAGTGACCGATGTGGAAGATGTCGAGGATCTCTATCTGTACAAGCGCATGTCGGGTCCGGGGGGTATCCGGGCCGGGCGCAGCGCCGAGGATGAGGCGCTCGACACCTTCACCGACGATGTGGTCAAGACCGCATTGGAAGAGTTGCCAGAGGCCTTCCGCATGGCCGTGTTGTTGGCCGATGTGGAGGGATTCAGCTACAAGGAGATCTCAGAAATCACCGATGTGCCGATCGGAACGGTCATGAGCCGGATCCATCGGGGAAGAAGGGCGCTCCAAAAGACGTTGCACGATACAGCGGCCGCGCGCGGCCTCGTGGGAAGCACGTCGGGTGGCTTGATCGAATGAGGTGGTGCGCGGATGACTGAGGACACGAATGTGGGGGAAGGACCTAGCGCCCTGTTCGGCAAGACGATGAACTGCGACGAGGCTGTCCATCAGCTCTACCATTTCCTCGACGGTGAATTGACCGAGGACCGCAGGGTGTTGATCGCCGAGCATCTGACCTACTGCGCGCCCTGTGGTGGTGCGGTGGAGTTCGAAGCGGAACTGCGCCTGGTCATCGCTAACCATTGCAAGGATCACGTGCCTGAGAGTCTGATCCGGCGGATTGCGGCTGCCATCGATGAGGAAAGTCGCCAGCACGACGGCGAGCACTGAGGTCGTTATGAAAGGCGATGGGGCCGGTGCACCTCCTGGCATGGTCGATTGGGACCTGGCGCAGCGAGTGGCGGCCGGCGCTCTCATCCTCAAACCTGCTCCTGCCACCTATCGTTCGGCCGACCTGCAATCGCAGTTCGATGAGTTGACTGCACGAGCGGAGCTCCTAGTCAGTGAGGCCACGGGCCTGCATTCCGCGCACGGGATGGCTCGAGCCAAGGTCACCGATCGGTCCGAGTGGGCCGCGGCCAATGTCCGCTCCATGGAGCGTTTGGTCGCACCGACGTTGGCCAACATTCAGGAGAACCGTCTGAGCAAAAGGCTCGGAAAGTCCTCGTTGGCGGCAGGCCGGGTCATGAGCGGCACCCAACTCGGTTTGTTGCTGGCCTACATGTCCACCCGGGTCCTCGGTCAGTACGACCTCCTCATCAGCGACGAGAGTCCCGAGGATCAAGACCTTGTGTATTACGTCGGCCCCAATGTGGTGGCCATGGAGGAGGGGCACGGATTTGTCCCGAGCCAGTTCCGTCTCTGGCTTGCCCTGCACGAAGTGACCCATCGCCTGCAGTTCACGGCGGTGCCGTGGTTGCGTGATCACTTCGTGGCGCTGGTCGGCGAGCTGTTGGAGCCCCTGCATGCCGACCCCTCCACGCTGGCCGAGACGATCCGGCGTGTCTACGTCGAAGTGCGGGCCGGCCGCAACCCACTGGAAGAGTCCGGGGTGATGGGCGTCTTAGCCACCCCCGAACAGCAATTGGCGCTCTCAAAGATCTCCGGCATGATGAGCCTGCTCGAAGGGCACGGAGATGTGACCATGGACCGGGCAGGCGCGGCGGAGGTGCCCGGAGCGGCTGCGTTCAGCAAGGTGCTCCACGAGCGTCGGACCAACACCCGTGGATTCACCAAGCTCATGTCGCGCTTCTTGGGCCTGGAGGCGAAAATGCGCCAGTACGCCGAGGGCGAGGTGTTCGTCGAATCGGTCGAAGCGGCCGGCGGTCCCGAGCTACTGAGCCGGGTCTGGCGGGGCCCCGAATGGCTACCCACTCTGGCCGAGATCCGTAGTCCTGGTGATTGGGTCGCACGGGCTGGTGGCGCGCTGGCGTGAGCGGAGTGGCCGGCGACTGGCCCCCCGTGGTCGCCGATCTTTTGCCTCTCTGTAACTTTCCCCCGCCGGGGTACGGATGTGCATTGCGCCGTGTCGGGTGGTCCCGATTCATTGGCTCTTCTGGTCCTCGCTATTGCCGCGGGATGCACCGTCACGGCGATCCACGTGGATCACTCGCTGCGGCCTGAATCTGCCGGCGAGGCGGAGGTGGTGGCGGAGGCGGCGAACTTGCTCGGTGCGAAGTTCGTGGCGAAGACGGTGGCGGTCGGTGCCGGGCCGAATCTCGAGGCGCGGGCGCGGGTAGCCCGGTTCGGCGTGTTGCCCGAAGGGGTGGCGACCGGTCACACCATGGATGATCAGGCCGAGACCATCCTGCTCAATCTTCTGCGGGGTTCGGGTGCCGACGGGTTAGCCGGCATGGAGCCGGGATTCCGTCATCCGCTCTTGGGGTTGCGACGCCGACAGACGCACGAGGTATGCGCCGCCATGGGGCTAATGCCCGTCCACGACGCCAGCAACGAGGATCGCCTCTTCCTGCGCAACCGGGTTCGGCATGAGTTGCTGCCTTTGTGTGCCGACGTGGCCGGGCGCGATCCCGTCCCCCTCTTGGCCCGCCAAGCCGGCGTGTTGCGTGACGAGGTGGCGCTGCTCAACGCGCTGGCCCGCGAGGCTGCTCCCGACCCCCAAGACGCCAAGGCGCTCGCAGCCCTGCCAGTCCCTCTGGCCCGACGAACCGTGCGCGAATGGCTCCAGTCCGCCAGCGGTACCGAGCACAGCTTGGGAGGGCGGGCGTACCCGCCTTCGCTGGCCGAGGTCGAGCGAGTCTTGGCCGTGGCTGACGGGTCCGCAGTCGCCACGGAGATCTCCGGGGGTCGGCGGGTGCGCCGGCGTGCCGGCCGGCTTTCGGTCGAGCCGGCGAGCTCAGATAGTGTCACCCCCGTGATCCCCGAAGAGACCGGTGACGCGGTCCCGAGTTGGGCCGAGCCGCAGGTCGGGCCGGCCCTCGTCGATCAGTTCCGTCTGGCGGCCCGGGTAGCTGAACTTGGCGCGCAGATCACCGCCGATTACGCCGATGATCCCCCATTGCTTGTGGCCGTGCTGAAGGGCGCCATGCTCTTCATGAGCGATCTCTGCCGCGCCATCGCGCTCCCGGTCGACGTCGATTTCATGGCCGTCTCCTCCTATGGCAGCGCCACCCGGACTTCGGGGGTGGTGCGCATCGTCAAGGACCTCGACTCCGAGCTAGAGGGTCGGCACGTTCTGGTGGTCGAGGACATCATCGACAGTGGGCTGACGCTGAACTATCTGCGGCACTACCTCGCCGCCCGGTCCCCCAAGAGCGTCGAGGTCTGCGCGCTTGCTGGTCAAGGAGGGCGAGCAGCGGGTCGAATTGGACCTGCGCTACGTCGGATTTCACATTCCGGCCGTCGTTCGTTGTCGGCTACGGGCTCGATGTAGCGGAGCGTTACCGTAATCTGCCAGGGGTCCACCTCTACGTCGGATCCGACGATGAGGCGACGTGAGAACGAGCCCATGAGGAGGATCCAATGGCAGTAGACGTCAAGCGCGTAGAGGCTGCGGTGACCGAGATGCTGCTCGCCATCGGCGAGGAAGTCGACCGCGACGGCCTACTCAACACGCCCCGCCGGGTGGCCAGCATGTACGAGGAACTGTTCTCGGGTCTGCACGATGACCCGGCACGGCATCTTGAGGTCACCTTTGCTGCAGAGCACGACGAAATGGTCATGGTGCGTGACATCCCCTTCGCTTCGCTGTGCGAGCACCACCTGGTGCCGTTTCTCGGCAAGGCGCACGTGGCCTACATCCCGGCCGAAGACGGCCGCATCACCGGGCTCTCCAAGCTGGCCCGCCTGGTCGATGGCTACGCCCGTCGGCTCCAGGTCCAAGAGCGCATGACCACCGAGATCGCTGATGCGATCGACAAGGTGTTGGCACCGCGCGGCGTGCTCGTCGTCATTGAGGCCGAGCACCTGTGCATGTCCATGCGGGGGGTGAAGAAGCCCGGAACGGTGACCGTCACCTCATCGGTCCGGGGTCTTTTCCGTTCCGACGTGGCCACTCGGGCCGAGGCCATGCAATTCATCCGGGGTCACTGAGGAGACCGTGGCGTCACCCGATCCGATGTCTCACACCCCCATGGTGCCGTTCACCGCGCACAACTTGGTCCTGGCGGACGGGACCATGAGCATCCCTGGTGACATCCTGCTGGAGGAGCACCCGCTGCCCCAGGCCGTGCTGCGCACGCTCGACGCCTTCTTCCCGAATCGCCGTCCCGGTGAGTTCTCAGTGGTCGATCTCGGGTGTCTCGAAGGGGGTTACACCGCCCTGTTCGCCCGGGCGGGGTTCGCATCGCTGGGGATCGACGGAAGGCCCCTCAACATAACTCGGTGCGAGTTCGGCGCGGGCCAACTGGGCCTACCGAACCTGCGCTTTGTGTGCGACGACGTGCACAACCTCGGCGACTACGGGAGCTTCGACGCCACGTTCTGCTGCGGGCTGCTCTACCATCTCGAAGACCCCGTCAGCTTCCTACAGCTGGTAAGTCAGGTGACCCGACGTGTTCTCATCCTTCAGACGCATTTCGCCACAGATTCGATCCCGACCCGTTTCCCGAACCTCTCCGAACTGACGACGCACGAGGGTGTGGCCGGGCGCTGGTACTCCGAGCATCCCGAAGACGCAACCGAGGAGGACATGCTGAGTCAAGCGTGGTCCTCTATCGGCAACCGCCGTTCGTTCTGGGTCGAGAGGCGGCATCTCCTCCAGACGCTCATCGACCTTGGGTTCGCCCCGGTGTTTGAGCAGTACGACTCCCTCTCCAACGTGGTCGACGACGACTACATCACGGAGCACAGTCGAAGTCTCTTCGTTGCCGTGCGACCATAACGGGGCCGGGGCCGCAGTAAGAGTTCGCTCGTCGTGTGCCCGGTGCAGGCGGCGGTCCGCCCCGGATTCGCCGAGTCAGCGTCAGCGCCCGACCGGGCCGATCTTCTCCAAACTGACGTGGTGCGCACGGTCGTCCTCGATGCTTGATGGCTACGCTGACGTGCGTGCGCATTCTCCGACCGGACCGGCCGCTCGTCATGGGGATCCTCAATGTGACGCCGGATTCCTTCTCCGACGGCGGGCTGTATCTCGATGCGGACGCTGCCATCGCCCATGGGCTGGACATGGCGGCCCAAGGGGCCGACATCATCGATGTGGGGGGCGAGTCGACCCGCCCCGGAGCGGAGCCGGTCCCCGAAGATGTGGAGTTGGCCCGGGTCCTTCCTGTGGTCAAGGCCCTCTCCCGCCACGTGCGGGTTTCCATCGACACGCTGAAGCCCGACGTGGCAGCGGCTGCGCTGGAAGCGGGTGCCACCCTGGTCAATGACGTTTCCTCGTCACTCTTCGAAGTGGCCGCCTCGGGCGGGGCGGGATGGGTCGCCGTCCACATGCAGGGATCCCCGGCATCCATGCAAGTGGCGCCTCACTACGACCACGTGACAAACGAGGTGTTCGGCTTCGTGCTCGAGCGCGCACGCACCGCCCGCAAAGCCGGTGTCGAAGAGGTCTGGGTCGATCCGGGGATCGGCTTCGGTAAGACGATGGCGCACAACTTCTCGCTGCTCCACCACCTACCCGAGCTGGTCCGCTCCGCCGAGGCCACCGGCTGTACGGGAGTGATGGTGGGCACCAGCCGTAAACGCTTCCTCGGCCTGATGGCCAATCCCGGAAGCGATCAACCGGCCGGGGTGGACGATCGGCTCGAGGGTTCCCTGGCCACGGCCGCGCTCGCCCTTGTGGCGGGGGTTTCCATGGTCCGTGTGCACGACGTTTCGGTCACGGCACAGGCCGCCCGGTTGTATGGTCCAGCAGCATGAAGGGAAAGTGGGCAGCCGGCATCCCTCCACGCAACTTCACCTGGGTCATGAAGGATCACCTCGCCATCAGCGAGCGGCCTGGAGGCTACGCACCCAATCACCGCAAGGTGCGCCGCCGGGAAGAGATCATCTGGCTGCGCAACCAGGGCTTCGGTCGTGTCATCTCCCTCCTGCCGTCCCCTCACAACCTGGCCGCGTACGACGACGAGGGCCTGGCCTGGGCGCACTACCCGCTGCCCAAGGTAGGCGATCCCCGGCCGGTCCTGACCGAGTGCTTCTCGGACATCGACGCCACGTTGGGCGCCGGGCTACGCCTGCTCGTGCACCAAGACGAGCTGGGCGACCGGGTGATGGGCGTTGTGGCCGGCTATCTGGTGTGGTCCAAGCGGTTGCACAGCCAGCCGCAGGCGGTGGCCCTGATCGAACACGTCTGCGGTCACGCCATGGGCGAGCCGGGGCGCGAGCTCTTGGCCACCCTCGACGGTCCGCCGCGGCGCCCAGCGGAGGCATGAGCGAGCGACGACCCGACGGGGACCGGATCGAGATCCTGGACCTGCGGGTAGTGGGCGTGCACGGCGTGCTTCCCGAAGAGCGCGAGCGGGCGCAACCCTTCGCGCTCGACATTGTTGCCTGGGTCGACATGGCGAGGGCTCAGCAGAGCGATGCTCTCTCCGACACCGTCGATTACGGGTCACTCGCTGAGCTGGCCAACGAGGTAGTGAGCCAGCGGTCCTATCAGCTGCTCGAGGCGCTTGCCGGTCGATTGGCCGAGGCCCTCTTAGCCACCGACTCCCGGCTCGAGGCGATCGAAGTGACGGTGCGCAAGCTGCGCCCACCTCTGCCCCTCGAAGTCGCTTCCACCGGGGTGCGGGTACTGCGTTCCCGATAGGGATCGCGTTTCAGCTGCTCACCGGTTCGGGCCTTGTCCGAGGGTGGACGATATTCCCACTACTTGCCGGCCGGTTAGCTACTTTGTTACCGCCAGCTCCTTCCGCCACACCCTGTCTCCCGCGGTCCCGTTTTGGTCAGCCCTTGTCAGTCGACAATTGGGGAGGTGATTGGAATGGCGGAGGGCGACTACGACTCCGCTCGTCGCCCGATCGCCCTGTCGGAGGAGAGCTTGTCGCTGCCCGGAGGGGGAATACTCAGACCGTCCCCCGGTGCTCTTGTCAAAATCGTGCAGGTCACGGGCATTGTTTCGGTGCCAACGGACCCTTATACAGCATCCCCTATATGGCGCTAACGGCGACATAGATTGCCTTCATGGACCAGGTGCTGAATCCCTACAGCCCCGGTGCCGGTGCGAGACCATTCGAACTGGCCGGGCGATCCAGCGAGGTTGACGACATGGATGTGGCGTTGCGACGCATCTTGGTTGGCCGCGCCGCCAAAAGCCAACTCGTCACCGGACTCCGGGGCGTGGGCAAGACCGTGCTCTTGCATGAGTTCGGGAGAGTGGCGGGGAAGCGTGGCTTCATCCATGAGCACATCGAGGTACACGAGGGAGATCAGCTCCCGTTGCAGCTCGCCGTGACGGCACGCAAAGCCCTGCTCAAACTGGGAGGAAAGAAGAAGGTCAAAGGGGTGAACCGGCGGGCGCTCGGTGTCCTGAAGGCGTTCACCTTGGCCTATCCGGTCACCGCTTCCCTCCAGAGTGACGTGGACGTCGTCCCGGGTGTGGCCGACTCGGGGGATCTCGGAAATGACATCGCCGGGTTGTTCGAGGAGATGGGTGAGGCGGCCCGGGCCTATGACGCCGGAATTTTCCTCACGATCGACGAGATGCACCTCCTTGCTTCCTCTAGCCTCGAAGCCCTCTTGCTCGGCCTGCATAGGACCAATGAGATGGGCCTGCCGTTCGCATTAGCCGGAGCCGGCCTGCCCTCACTGGCTTTGGTGAGCGAGGAAGCCACGGTCCGTGCCGAGCGGATGTTTCGATTTCGCCCCATTGGGGCCCTGGCCCCGGACGAGTGCGGACGGGCGGTGCTCGCCCCTGCCGCCTCAGAGGATGTGAGCTGGAAGGGTGCCGCGGTCGCACGCCTCTACGAGCTGACGCAGGGCTACCCGTACTTCATTCAGGAGTTCGCCCGGCAGGCGTGGGATCTGGCCGAGGATGGTTCCGGCGTGATCCGCCCCAATGACGTCGAGCGCAGTATCCCGCTGGCCATGGCCGAACTCGACCAGGGTTTCTTTCAATTCCCCACAGCCAAGACCACGCATCCGGAGCGAGCCTACCTGCGGGCCATGGCCGAACTGGGGCCGGGAGTCGTGCGGTCGGCTGACGTGGCGACGCTCCTGCAGAAGAAGACGACCCAGGTGGCTCCCATCCGAGATGCCCTGATGAAGAAGGCAATATGCTTCTCGCCCCGCTTCAACGAACTCGCCTTCACCTTCCCCATGTTCGACCAGTTCGTGAAGCGTTCGATCCCCACATTCTCGTGACCGCACTCTCGGTGACCGGCTCCCCGTGACAGCGGAGGTCCGGCGCCGAGCCTTCCTCGGGCTCGGCTCGAACTTGGGCGATCGGGAGGCCACGCTGCGACAGGGAGTGGCCCAGCTGGAGGTGGCGGGCGACGTCACCGCCGTCTCACCGCTCTATGAGACCGAGCCGGTTGGCGGCCCCGAGGACCAGGGGGCCTTCCTCAACCTCGTCGTCGAGTTGCTCACGGCCGACAGCCCACGGGAACTGCTGCGCCGTTGCCAGGAGCTGGAGCATGCGGCCCACCGGGTCCGGACGGTCCGCTGGGGCCCACGGACGCTCGATGCCGATGTCCTCCTTGTCGGTGATCTGGAGGTGGACGAGGCCGACCTCATCGTCCCCCACCCCCGCATGTGGGAGCGGCGTTTCGTGCTCCAGCCCCTCTCCGACTTGGCGCCCGAGCTGGTCCCGTCGGATCGCCTCGTGGCCGCTGGTGGAAAGGTCGCCCGCGTGGGTAGTCTGTAAGGGTTAGTTGTTTCGATCGTCTGTAGGCGAACGGCACCCGAAAGGGGCTGGAACGCCGAAGGAGGTTTCGTGCAATCCATCCGTATCATCGGCCCTGGTCGGGCCGGAACATCACTGGCCGCCGCCCTTTCGGCGCTCAGCTGGGATGTCGTCGGATTCCTCGGACGCCACGATGACCAGACCGACGCCGCATATGGCGTCGATGTCCTGGTTATCGCCACACCGGACGACGTCGTGGCCACGGTTGCCGCGTCGGTGGCGCCCCAGTTGGGTACGACGATCGTGCACCTCTCGGGGTCCCTCGGACTTGATGCGCTGGCCCCGCATCCGCGCCGGGCCGCTCTTCACCCCCTTGTCCCATTGCCCAATGCCGTCGTCGGGGCCACCCGATTGGCGTCGGGCGTGACCTTCGCCGTTAGCGGCGAGCCGGTGGCCCGTCAGATAGCGCTCTCCCTGGGCGGGCGGGTGGTCGAGGTGGACGACACTGATCGAGCCACTTATCACGCCGCCGCCTGCATCGCGGCCAACCACGTGGTGGCTCTTTTGGGTCAGGTCGAGCGGGTGGCTGCGGCGGCCGGGCTCGATCTCGAAGCCTTCTTGCCCCTGACCCGGGCGGCGGTAGACGACGTGGCGGCGCTAGGGCCCCGTCGGGCCCTGACCGGGCCGGCCATGCGAGGTGACTGGGACACGCTCAGCCGACATCTTGATGCACTCCCGGCCCGGGAGCGGGCGGGGTACCAGGCAGGGGCCGCTCTGGCCACTCAACTGGCCACATCGGACCCGACCGTTCCCTTGGCGGTCTGAGTCGTGCGCCTCGTCGAGACAGTGGCTGAATGTCGCGCCGTGCTCCAGCAGGCCGGCGCCGCCGGCCGCACCGTTGGTCTTGTGCCCACCATGGGTGCCCTGCACGCCGGCCACGTGTCCCTCATGACCCTGGCCCGGGGTGAGTGCGACGTGGTCGCGGTCAGCATCTTCGTCAACCCGCTCCAGTTCGGCGATCCTGAGGACATAGCGCACTATCCCCGCACGCTTGATCGGGACGTGGAGGTGTGCGCCGAGGCCGGCGTTGACCTCGTCTTCGCTCCTTCCGTGCGCGAGATGTACCCGAACTGGCCTGCGCCGGTGGCCACCACGGTGTCGGTCACAGGCGTGAGCGAAGGGTGGGAAGGGGCGTCGCGCCCCGGCCACTTCGACGGCGTCGCCACGGTGGTGTCCAAGCTCTTCTCGATCGCCGGCCCCTGCCGGGCCTATTTCGGCGAGAAGGACTTTCAGCAGCTGGCGGTGGTGCGCGAGCTGGTGTCGGACCTCTCGATGCCGGTGGAAGTGGTGGGCTGCCCCATTGTCCGCGAGCAGGATGGCCTGGCCCTCTCCAGTCGCAACGTGCGCCTGTCGGCGCAGGAGCGCCGGGCGGCCGTGGTGCTGTCCCGGGCTCTGGCGACGGGGAGAGCGCTGATCGAGCAGGGCGTCGACTACTCCTCGACCGTGGCCGAGGCCATGCGTCAGGTCGTGGAAAGCGAGCCTCTGGTGCGGCTGGACTATGCGGTGGCGGTGGGTCACCAGGATCTTGTGGCGCGGCGAGCTCATCGAGGACCCGGCGCAGGTCCGGCTGCTCATTGCGGCCGACGTGGGCCCGGTCCGGCTGATCGACAATTGTGCAGGGGCCGAGGTCACGGCCGCCACCGCCACGGCCGCCACCACTTCTACCCGCGCCGACACCGCCCCCGGCCGCCGCCTGGAAAGGATCGCTTGACCGCATGCAGCGCCGCATGATGAAGTCAAAGATCCACAGAGCAACGGTGACAGGGGCTAACCTCAATTACGTCGGGTCGGTGAGCATCGACACCGAGCTGATGGCGTTGGCCGACATCCTCCCCTACGAGCAGGTGGCGGTTCTCGACATCGACAACGGGGCCCGCTTCGAGACCTATGCCATTGAGGGTGAGCCGGGGGAGATCCGCCTCAATGGTGCCGCGGCCCGTCTGGTCGCCTCGGGCGACAAGGTGATTCTGATCACCTACGCCGACTACGAGCAGGGCGAGCTCTCCACGTATGTGCCGCGGGTCGTGCATGTCGACCGGCGAAATCGGGTCATCGATGCCGCGTCGGCCCTCCTCGAAACCGAGCTCAGTCTGACCGAACCGGCGTGAGCACCCCAGTTCGGCCGGGACCGTTCAAGGTCCTGGTCCTCGGGAGCGGAGTGGCCGGGCTCTCGGCCGCGGTCAGACTGGCCGGGCCGGCCCCCCACGGCGGGTCCCCCCCTCTCTGGGTGTGCTCACCAAGGGCGCCCTATCCCAGTCAGCCACCCGATGGGCCCAAGGAGGCGTGGCCGCCGTGCTCGGGGGCGACGAGGACTCGACCGACCTGCACCTGGCGGACACCCTGGCCGCCGGAGCCGGTCTGTGTGATGAGGAAGCGGTGCGCATTTTGGTCGACGAGGGGCCGGGTCGGGTCCACGAGCTGATCACGCTCGGCGTGGAGTTCGATCGCGAGGCCAGCGGGCTCTTGGCTCTCGCTCGTGAAGGAGGGCACTCCCGGCCACGGGTGGTCCACGCGGGCGGCGCGGCCACGGGGGCCGAAGTGGAGCGTGCCCTGGTCGACGCCACCTTCCGCACGGCGAGCGCGGTGCTCGAGGGCTGGTTCGCCCTCGACTTGATCATTGAAGGCGGGCGCTGCGTCGGTGTGACCGCGTTGCCGCCCCACGGTCCGGTCGTCGAGGTCCGGGCCGAGCATGTCGTGTTGGCGACCGGGGGCGCGGGTCAGCTCTTCTCGGTCACCACCAACCCCCCTGAGTCGACGGGTGACGGGGTTGCCATGGCGTTACGCGCTGGCGTGCCCACGGCCGATGTCGAGTTCGTCCAGTTCCACCCGACAGCGCTCCACCATCCCGCCATGCCGCGCCCGTTGTTATCCGAGGCTCTGCGGGGTCACGGCGCGTTGCTGCGCGACGACGCGGGGAAGCAGTTCGTCGACGAGTTGGCCCCGCGAGATGTGGTGAGTCGAGCCATGGCGGCCCGCATGGCCGAGCAAGGCACCGATCATCTGTGGCTCGACGCCACCGGGCTGGAGCGGTTCCCCCAGCGCTTCCCCACCATTGCAGCGTCGCTCGCCTCCATCGGCCTTGATCCCGAGACGGACTGGCTCCCGATCGCCCCGGCGGCGCACCACCTCTCCGGTGGTGTGGTCACCGACCTGTGGGGTGCCACGGCGTTGCCCGGGTTGTGGGCGGTGGGCGAGGTGGCTTGTACCGGCGTGCACGGGGCCAACCGGCTGGCCTCCAACTCGTTGCTCGAGGGCATGGTGTTCGGAGCGCGGTTGGCCGAGCGGATCGCCTCGGATCACGACGGGCCAGAGCGAAGCGGGGCCTTGCGGGCTGTGCTTGGCGACGCTCCTCTCGATGGGATTGCCTGTCAGGTGCTCGGCGACGAGCCGCGCCTGTGGCCCACCGCGGACGCGGGATCGACCCCGCCTGACGTGGCCAAGTTGCGCGACTCGTTGCAGCGGACGATGACGAGTGGCGCCGGCGTGGTGCGCAGCGCGCACTCCTTGGACCGAGCAGCCGAGGGTGTGGCCGAGGTGGCCACCGCCCTGGGTGACCGCACGGCTTCCGTGGCGGCCGGCGAACTGGGCAACCTCTTGCAACTTTCCGACGCCCTCCTCGTGTCGGCCCGTACCCGCACCGAGAGCAGGGGGGCCCATTCCCGTAGCGACTACCCCGAGACCGAGCCACGCTGGCGCGTGCGTCAGGTACACGGCCACCCGAATGATTCCCGATGACGGGCGGTGGGGCGAGTGCGCACGACAACGCGGCATCGGGCAACCCGGCTCCTGACGCGGTCGTGGTGGAGGCGGTAGCACGAGCCTTGGCCGAGGACCTTCTGGCGGATGGTGACATCACCACGGCGTTGGTGCCCGAATCTGCGACAGCACATATGGCGTTGCGGGCCCGACAGGTTGGAGTGTTGGCTGGCCGCGCGTGTGCCACCGAGACATTTCACCAGCTCAGCCCGGCATTGTCCCTCAACTGGTACGCCGGCGACGGCAGCGTACTTGTGCCCGGTCAAACGGTCATGGAAGTCACCGGGCCGCTGCGGCCCATCCTGACAGCGGAGCGCACGGCGCTCAACTTTCTCGGGCGCCTCTCGGGCGTCGCCACCCTGACCGCGCAGTACGTGGCGGCCGCACACGCACGCAATCCCGCGGTCCAGGTGCTCGATACTCGCAAGACCACTCCTGGCCTGCGGGCCCTCGAGAAAGCGGCAGTCCAAGCCGGGGGCGGTGTCAATCACCGGTCCAGCCTCTCCGAGGCCGTGCTGGTCAAGGACAACCACCTCGGCGGTGTTGCTATCACCGAAGCGGTGGCGCGGGCACGGGCGCTGTGGCCGGGTCGCCTGGTGCAGATCGAGTGCGACACGCTGGAGCAGGTGGCCGAGGCTGCGCGGGCCGGAGCGGACGCCGTGCTCCTCGACAACATGGATCCGGCAACCGTGGCCCAAGCCATCGACGTGGCGCATGCGGAATCGAGCGGGCCAATTTTGACAGAGGTGTCGGGGGGCGTGACGCTGGAGACGATCGGTGACTATGCCGCCGCCGGACCGGACCGGATTTCGGTCGGTGCGCTGACGCATTCGGCCACCGTGATCGACCTGGGACTCGATCTGATCTGGCGTGACACCGAGGGGGACTGACAGTGCTACTCGTCATTGACGTGGGGAACACCGAAACCGTGATCGGTCTCTATTCCCTCAACGAAGCCGATTCGGCCTCGGAGCCCGAAGAGAGCGTTGGTGTGGGGATCGGTCTCGAGACGGACCCCACCGCGCCTCGGGGACTGACGCACCACTGGAGGCTCTCTACGGTTCCCACGCGCACGCCTGACGAGCACGCAGTATTGCTCACCCAACTCCTCGACTTGGAGGGGCTGGACATCGCCAATTCGGTTACCGGCATCGCCGTGAGCTCCTCGGTGCCCCACGTCACGAGCGAGCTCCGGCAGATGGCTAACCGCTGGTTCGCGCAGGTGCCGTGCGTCGTGCTGGGCCCCGGCACCAAGAGCGGCATGCCCATCCTCTACGACGATCCCAAAGAAGTCGGAGCCGATCGGGTGGCCAACGCCGTCGGCGCCTACGACCTCTACGGCGGACCTTGTGTGGTCATCGATATGGGGACTGCCACGACGGTCGAGGCGATCAGTGCGGCCGGTGAGTATTTGGGGGGCGCCATCACTCCGGGCGTGGCCATCAGCCTCGAGGCGCTCTACCAACACGCCGCTGCACTGCGCCGGGTGGAGATTGTCGAGCCCCGTCACGTCATCGGGCGCTCGACGGTCGAATCGATCGAATCGGGGACGCTGTACGGCTTCGCGGCGCAGGTCGACGGGTTGGCGCGTCGGTTCATGCAAGAGCTCGGACCGTCGGCCGTGGTGGCCACCGGCGGGCTCAGTTCGCTCATCGCGCCACATTCAGACACGATTGAGCACGTGGAACCCTGGCTGACTTTGCACGGACTGCGCATCGTCTACGAGCGCAACGTATCGAACGGCAGAAAGTGAGCGAGGCGACGGAGCCGCCACTGGGCGGCAAAGCGCAAACTGTTCGGGCAGGTGGCGACGGCGATATCCCGTACCGCTTCGCCCGCACGCACAGTGCAGCGCAGGTCGTCGAGGGTTGGTCGCACCTCTCCGATGGCGAAGAGTCCGGGGAGACCGTCGCCGTGGCGGGACGTTTGATGCTCTTGCGCCCGCAAGGGAAGCTGGCCTTTGGTGAGCTGCGCGATGCATCAGGTTCGGTGCAGCTCTTCGCCCTGTCTGCGGTGACGGCGCGCTTCGACGAGTTCGTTCGACTCAATCTCGGCGACTGGATCGGCGCCCGCGGTGAGGTCGTGAGAACGAGGCGCGGTGAGCTCTCGGTCAAGGTGACGGAGTGGGAGCTCTTGGCGCAGGCGCGGCGCAACTTCGGTGACAAGTGGCACGGCGTGTCTGACGTCGAGACTCGATACCGTCAACGCGAAGTCGACTTGTGGGCCAACGAGCGCACACGACAGCTGCTGACGTTGCGGAGCAACGTGGTGCAGGCGATGCGCCAACGCCTGTGGTCGCTGGGTTTCGTCGAGGTCGAGACGCCCATCCTCCATCCGATCGCCGGCGGGGCGACGGCCCGACCCTTCATCACGCATCACAACACGTTGGACATCGACCTGTATCTCAGGGTGGCGCCTGAGCTTTACTTGAAGCGCCTCGTCGTGGGCGGCTTCGACAAGGTGTTCGAGATCGGGCGCAGTTTTCGCAACGAAGGCATCTCGCCCCGGCACAATCCCGAATTCACGACGCTCGAGCTCTACCAGGCGTACGCCGACTACAACGACACCATGGTGGTCTTCGAGGAATTGGTGGCCGGCGTGGCCCAGGACCTCCTGGGGACGACCGTGCTGTCCTACGGGGGCCGCGAGCTCGACCTCACCCCGCCGTGGCGGCGGGCCACATTGAGCGAGCTCATTTTCGAAGCCACCGGATTTTCCCTGCACGTCCGTTCGCCCCGCGACGAACTGGTCAAGGTGGCGACCGAGGTGGGTATCGCCGTAGCCGATGATTGGGGACCGGGGAAGCTCTTGTTGGAGATCTACGAAAAGACGACAGAGGCCGAGCTCTGGGGCCCCGTCTTCGTCATCGACTACCCGGCGGAAGTGTCGCCATTGGCGCGACGGCACCGCGACGGCGCTGATCTGGTGGAGCGCTACGAGCCGGTGGTGGCGGGACGGGAGCTCGGCAACGGATTCAGCGAGCTCATCGACCCCGATGACCAGCGGGCTCGCTTCTTAGAGCAAGCGGCCCGACACGCGGCAGGCGATGAAGAGGCGACGGAGGTGGACGAGGATTATCTACGGGCGCTCGAGTACGGACTGCCCCCCACCTCGGGCTTCGGCTTGGGCGTGGACCGGTTGCTCATGCTGCTGGGTGACGTCAGCAACATCCGCGAGGTCATCGCCTTCCCGACTTTGCGGCCGGAGGCTCAGCGCCCCGAACGGTAGGCCCCCGGAGCACGTCGTCCACGTCTCGAGTGGACATGGCTGCTGCCCACATTCCCGATCTCGCGCTTCCGAGAATCTGGAACTGGCGGCTCTGCGGATTGCCCGCAATGAAGCCACCCCCGCCAGTCGGTCCTCGCAGTTCGTCGATGACATCGGTCGCGAGCTCGCCCCCCGGCCCGAGCGGGCCTCCCGCTGGCGACGAGCTCTGGCTCCGGGGTCACCCTTTGCGGTCTGACAGCCCTTACCGCCCCACCGCCCCACCGCCCCACCGCCCCAAGAGCCCTGACATTCTCCTCACAGCTTCCTCACATTTGAATCGCAGTCTGAGGGTGAGCGAGTTCCACACCGGGCTCTGCGAAGAGAAGTTACGAAGGTAACGGAAGTTGAGGACTACGTCATGATCCGCAAATCCATTGCAGTGGCAGTCATGTCAGGTTCGTTGGCCTTGGCCGGTGCCGGGGCCATCGGAATGTCGGGAACCGCCGGAGCGGCCGTGGCCACAACCGCGACGCCGGCGACGCCGCCGTCGAGTGTCACTCCAGCGCTACACGCAGCGCGGTGCGCCAAGGCCGAAAAGGTGGCGACGCGGATTGCGGCGCGCGAGGCCAAGGCGGCCGTGTGGCTACCCAAGGCAGAGCAGCGCGAAGCAAATGCGACCGCGGCCGGGCACTCCAAGGTGGCCGCGAGAATCAGCGCACGAATCTCACGCGTGCAGAAGTTGGAAGCCAAGGGTAACGCTCTGGTGGCGAAGATCGCGGCTAAGTGTGGGACTTCGACGGGCACGTCGACGTCCTGAACCAGACCGTCCTGAACCAGACCGTTCTGAACCGGACCGTTCTGAACCGGACCGTTCTGAACCGGACCGTCCGCGGCCGGACCTTCCTGGGTGGGCCGCTGTCAGCCCGGAAGGTCGCTGAGGAGTTCGGTAGCCAGCTGGGTGAGCCCCTCTTGTAAGGCATGGTTGGCGATACCCGAGGTCGCATCCCGAGCTCGGTCGACATAGGTGCGGGCTGCTTCGACCGCGACGCCGATGCCTGACGACGCTGCGACGATGGCGCACGCCTTCTCGCGTTCGGGTTGGCCGAGCGGTTGGCCAAGCAGGGCGCGTAGGTCGGGGCCAGCGTCGGGATCGGCCAGCGCCACCAGGGTCGGCAAGTTGTAGATGCCCTCGGCCAGGTCCTGCCCGGCGGGCTTGAGAAGTTCGCCCGCGGTGGCCGTGATGTCGAGTATGTCATCGCGAATTTGGAACACCATGCCAAAGCAGTGTCCGTACTCGGTCAGCGCGTCGACTTCGAATGAAGGACGCCCTCCCGTGAGCGCACCGATCCGGCACGAGGTGGACGTGAGCGCGGCCGTTTTGCCGGTGATCGCGCTGAGGTAGTCCTCCCGGCTCCGGGTGATCTGGAAGGCCGAGCGGACCTCGGCCACCTGGCCTTGGCAGAGGTTGGCCAGTGTCTCGGCCAGCAGGGCGGCGATCTCTACGCCCAAGCTGGCCGCGATGCCGGCTGAACGGGCCAGTAGGTAATCACCGGCCACGATGGCGACCAAATTTCCAAAACGGCTGTTTACGCTCTCCACGTTGCGGCGGATCGTGGCCTCATCGATCACGTCATCGTGATAGAGCGAGGCAAGGTGGACGAGTTCGACCGCCACGGCCCCCATCAGGTCATCGTGGGTCGCCTCACGAACCCCACCTGTGGCCGCGGCCAGCGCCAACAAGGGCCGAAGGCGCTTGCCACCTGCGGCGATGAGATGTGTGGTCACCGAATCGAGGAAGCTGTCGCCGGTCACCACATTGGCGTTAAGCAGGGGTTCCACGCGCCGTAACCCCTCCTCGAGGAGGGGAAGATCCAGGGCCTCCGACGCATTCACTGCCTGTGACGATAGGCGACAGCCGAATGGGTGCGACAGCTGTCGGACAGGTACTGGCTCTGTGGTGGCTCAGGGCTCGGTCCCCAATGCGCTCCCAATATGATCCCAACATATGACCTGCCGCCGATTGGACAGGGGCCTGCAGGTACACTGAAGTACGAGTTATAGAGAGAGGCGGTCAGGGTGTTCGAACGCTTCACCGACCGGGCACGGAGGGTGTTGGTGTTGGCTCAGGAGGAAGCGCGTCTCCTGAACCACAGCTTTATCGGGACCGAGCACATTCTGCTTGGTTTAATTCACGAGGGCGAAGGCGTTGCTGCCAAGGCTCTCGAGTCTCTTGGGATCTCGCTCGAGGCCGTGCGCGAGAAGGTCGAAGAGACCATCGGAATGGCCGGTACGGCGCCTAGCGGGTCCCCCCCTTTACTCCCCGCGCCAAAAAGGTCTTGGAGCTCTCGCTCCGCGAGGCTCTGCAATTGGGCCACAGCTACATCGGCACAGAGCACATGCTGCTCGGTCTCGTTCGCGAGGGCGAAGGCGTGGCCGCCACTGTGTTGGTCAGCCTTGGCGCAGACTTAGGGCGGGTACGCCAGCAGGTGATCCAGCTCATGTCCGGCAATCAGGGCAAGGAGTCGGTCGGCGCCAGTCAAGGTGCCGCCGCGGGCGACAACCCATCGGGTTCGCCCGTGCTCGATCAGTTCGGTCGCAATCTCACGCAATTGGCACGCGACGGCAAGCTCGACCCGGTCATTGGACGCGAGAAGGAAATCGAGCGGGTCATGCAGGTTCTCTCGCGCCGCACCAAGAACAACCCGGTATTGATCGGCGAGCCTGGTGTGGGCAAGACGGCCATTGTCGAAGGCTTGGCGCAGCGCATCGTGGCCAACGAGGTTCCGGAGACATTGACCGGAAAGCAGCTCTACACACTTGATCTCGGCGCATTGGTCGCCGGCAGCCGCTATCGCGGCGACTTCGAGGAGCGCCTGAAGAAGGTGCTCAAGGAGATCCGCACCCGCGGCGACATCGTGCTGTTCATCGACGAGATTCACACGCTCGTTGGTGCCGGCGCGGCCGAAGGTGCGATCGATGCTGCTTCTATCTTGAAGCCGATGCTGGCTCGCGGCGAGTTGCAGACAGTGGGCGCAACCACTATCGATGAGTACCGCAAGCACCTCGAGAAGGACGCCGCTCTCGAGCGCCGCTTCCAACCGGTCAAGGTGGAGCAGCCTTCGGTGGCGTTGACCATCGACATCCTGAAGGGATTGCGCGACCGCTACGAGTCGCACCACGCCGTGAGCATCACCGACCAGGCCTTGGTGGCCGCGGCCAACCTGGCCGACCGCTACCTCGCCGACCGGTTCCTGCCAGACAAGGCCATAGACCTGATCGACGAGGCGGGTAGCCGGCTGCGGATCCGGCGCATGGCCACGCCCACGAGCACGAAGAAGTTGGACGAGGAGATCGCGCGCCTGCGTGCCGACAAGGAAGCGGCCATCGAGAAGGGTGCCTTCGAGCAGGCCAAGAAGTTGGCCGAGCAGGAGAAGGAGCGCCTCGACCGTAAAGAGGTGCAGGACGCCGAGCTTCGGGCCGATGGCGTCGATCTCTTCGATGTGGTGGACGAGGAAGTCATTGCCGAGGTGCTAGCGGCCTGGACCGGGATTCCGGTCTACCGCCTGACCGAGGAAGAGACGGCCAAGCTGCTCCGCATGGAGGACGAACTGCACAAGCGTGTAGTGGGCCAAGAGGAGGCGCTCAAGGCGCTCTCCCGGGCTATCCGGCGTACGCGGGCCGGTCTCAAGGACCCCAAGCGTCCGAGTGGCTCGTTCATCTTCCTCGGCCCTACGGGTGTGGGGAAGACCGAGCTCGCGAAGACGTTGGCCGAGTTCCTCTTCGACGACGAAGACGCACTGATCCAGCTCGACATGAGTGAGTACATGGAGAAGCACACCGTCAGTCGTCTCGTCGGCTCGCCTCCGGGCTACGTCGGCTACGAAGAGGGCGGTCAGCTCACCGAGGCAGTACGGCGCAAGCCGTTCTCCGTCGTGCTCTTCGACGAGGTCGAGAAGGCGCACCCCGATGTGTTCAACACGCTGCTGCAGATTCTGGAAGACGGTCGCCTGACCGACGCCCAGGGCCGCTCAGTGGACTTCAAGAACACCGTGCTGATCATGACGTCCAACCTCGGCACGTCTGATCTGCGCAAGACCGCCATCGGTTTCGCCCAGAATTCGGAAGCGGTGACCCACGAGCGCATGAAGGCCAAGGTCAACGAGGCGCTCAAGTCGCACTTCCGCCCCGAATTCCTCAACCGCATCGATGAGGTCATCGTCTTCCACGAGCTTTCATTGGCGGAGGTCACCGAGATCGTCGACCTCCTCATGGCGCGGACGATCACGCAGCTTTCGGACCAGGGCATCGGCCTTGAGCTCACACCGGCCGCCCGTACGTTCCTGGCCGAGAAGGGCTACGACCCCCAACTCGGAGCACGGCCACTGCGCCGGGCCATCCAACAGTTGGTGGAGGATCCCTTGTCAGAGCGCATCTTGTGGAAGGAGTTCCGGGTCGGCGAAACCATTGTCGTCGACGTGGAGCAATCTCCGATCGACGGCGAGGGGCCGCAGCTCAGCTTCCGGGCCATTGAGGGCATTCAGCCGCCACCGATGGAACTCGCTGGAGCTGGCGTCGAAGGGGAGTAGCAGCTCCGGCCCGAACCGGCGCGGCCTGAGGCGCTGGAAAGACTCGGGCTGCCGGTATCCCGGCGGTTGTCACAGGCACTCCCTAGGGTGCCGGCATGGCCCGAAGGATCGAGATCTACCGCTGCACCGCGTGTGAGGGCGTAGCCCCGCAATGGGTTGGGCGCTGCCCGCACTGTGGAGCATGGAACACGCTGATGGCTTCATCGACGTCAGCGTCGACGGCGGGTCGGCGCAGGGGAGACGCAGCGGCTCTGTCCACGGGTGCTGTTGCCGTGTCGCTCCGTCACATCGACGGCTGTGAGGCCTTGCCGATGCCCACTGGGGTGACCGAGGTCGACCGCGTGCTAGCCGGTGGTTTCGTTGCGGGTTCGGTCACGCTGGTCTTCGGGCCCCCCGGCGTGGGCAAGTCAACGCTTCTTTTCCAGGTGCTCTCGTCGGTGGCCAGCACCGGTGTCGACGTGCTGTTGGCCTCCGCCGAGGAGTCGTTGACACAGGTCAGCGGGCGCGCGACCCGGATCGGAGCCGTACCGGAGACCCTCCTGGCGCTGGCCGGGAACGACGTTGTCGCCATTGAGGAGGCCATCGCGCATCACCAGCCTGCCCTGGTAGTGGTCGATTCGATCCAGACCATCTCTGACGACGAGCTGCCGGGCTCCGCCGGCAGTCTGGCCCAGGTCAGAGCATGCGTTGACCGGCTGACCCGGCTGGCCAAATCCACCGGCATACCAATCGTCCTGGTGGGTCACGTCACCAAGGATGGGGAGATGGCCGGTCCTCGAGCGGTGGAACACCTGGTGGACACCGTTCTCTCGTTCGACGGGGACCGCCACCATTCCCTACGCATGCTCACCGCGGTCAAGCATCGATTTGGGCCGGCCGGTGAGGTCGGGATCTTCGAGATGCGAGAGGACGGCTTGAGGGCCGTGCCCGATCCCGGACCCCTGCTGCTGGGGGACCGCATGAAGGGCGTCCCGGGCAGCGTCGTGGTCCCCGTCTTGCAAGGTCGCCGACCGCTGCTGGTGGAGGTGCAAGCCCTTCTCGGTCCGGGGGCCGAGGGGACACGGGCCAAGACACTCGGGATCGATGCGGCGCGGGTGACCCTGCTGCTGGCCGTGCTGAGCAGCCGGGCCGGAGTGGAGGTCGGGCCGGCCGAGGTCTTCGTGGCCGCGGTGGGCGGCATCAGCATCGTGGAGCCGGCGGTCGACCTGGGGGTGGCTCTCGCCGTCGCCTCCGCCGCGGAGGGTCTGGTGGTGCCCCCGGAATTCGTCGTGTTCGGTGAACTGGGGCTGGCCGGCGAGGTCCGCATGGTGCCGGGGACCGAGCGCAGACTGGCCGAGGCCTACCGAGCCGGTTTTTGCCGGGCGCTCGTCCCCGCGTCCACCCCGTCCGAGGGCGTCCCACCTGGGATGGTGTTGCACCGCGTGCGTACTCTTGACGAGGCCTTGACCAGTACGATTCCCATGTGGTCGACCGTGGCAGCCAGCCGCTGAACGACGCGCTCGCGCTGGTCGCACCGGGTACGGCCCTTCGTGAAGGGCTGGACCGCATCCTCCAGGCCAAGCACGGTGCGCTGATCATCGTGGGCGACGATCCCGCCGTGCTATCAGTCTGCACGGGTGGCTTCCTGCTCGACGCCGAGTTCAGCCCCCAGAGACTCTCGGAACTGGCCAAGATGGACGGGGCCATCATTCTGGCGGCGGACGCCTCCCGTATAGCCCGGGCCAACGTGCATCTGGTGCCAAAAGCCAGCATCGCCACCACCGAAACCGGGACACGGCATCGCACGGCCGAACGGGTGGCCCGTTCCATCGATGTGCCAGTAATCGCCGTTTCCGAAGCGATGGCCACCATCGCCGTCTACCGCAACGGGCTGAAGCACACGAGCCAGACCTCGGGGTGGTTAATCGACCGCTCCAGCCAGGCCCTGGCCACCCAGCAGCGCTTCCGCATGCGCTTCGACGACGCCTTGACCTCGCTTTCGCGCCTGGAGATGGAAGACACCGTCTCGGTGCGCGACGTTGTGGCCGTATTGCAGCCGGGGGAAATGGTGCGCCGCATTGCAGAGGAGGTCGACGGGCATCTCGTCGAGCTGGGCTCAGACGGGCGCCTGGTCCATCTGCAGACGGTCGAACTCAGCGCCGGTGTGACCGATGCCGTCTCCCTGGTCCTGCGTGACTACGCCAGCCCGCTGGCACAGGCGCGGTTACGGACCCTCTCGGCCGATGCGCTGATGGATCTGCCCCAAGTGGTCGCCATTTTGGGCCTGCCCGCGCCCGACGACCAACTGCACGCCGAGATGGCCCCCCGGGGATACCGGCTCTTGCATCGCCTGCCCCAGCTGGCGCCGGCACTCATTGAAAAGCTGGTGGACCGGTTCGGTACGTTGCCCGAGATCATGTCGGCCAGCGCGGCTGAGCTGGAGTCCGTCGACGGCATCGGCGCGGCCACGGCCCGGCTCATCCGCGACGGGTTGGCGCGCATGGTCGAGGCCAGCATCTTCGAGCGGTACGAATAGCGGCCGAATCTGGTAAAATAGTGAGCTGCCGTTCGGCCGACTGACCTGTCGGGACCGGTGCGGCCCTCTGAAGTCGTCGCTGGCCCGGCGCCGTGTCCGTGCAAGGGAGATCCGTGTTCAAGGTCGGAGACAAAGTCGTGTATCCCCACCATGGGGCCGCAGTCATCGAGAAGCGAGAGACCAAGGTCGCCTTTGGTGAAAAGCGCGAGTACCTCGTGCTGCGTCTGGCCTACGGAGATCTGATCCTCAATGTGCCCGCCGACAACACCGAGGGGGTCGGCCTGCGCGAAGTGATCAATGACGAAGAGGTCGAAGAGGTCTTTGCCGTGCTGCGCAAGAAGGAAGCGCGTATGCCGACGAACTGGTCCCGCCGCTACAAGAACCACTCCGAGAAGCTGCGCTCCGGCGACATCTATCAAGTGGCCGAAGTGGTGCGCAACCTGTCCATCCGGGACAAGGACAAGGGTCTGTCCGCCGGCGAGAAGCGCATGTTGCAGCGCGCCCGGCAGATCCTGGTCTCCGAGCTGACCTTCGCTCTCAACGTGGACGAAGAGACGGCAGAAGAGCGTCTGAACGACGCATTGACCTAACGGCGCCGCCGTGGCGACGGTTTGGGCGGTTGTGGTGGCCGGAGGCTCTGGCGAGCGCTTCGGCCAGATGAAGCAGTTCGCGCTCTTGGCCGAACGCCCAGTCGTGGAGTGGGCGGTCAATGCCTGTCGCCCCTCGTCGGCCGGTGTCGTGCTGGTCCTCCCCGCGTGGCTCATGGCAGCACGCCACCCATGGGGCCGATGTGGTGGTCGAAGGTGGAGCGACACGGGCCGAATCGGTCCGGCTGGGCCTTGCCGCAGTGCCCGAGTCAGCGGAAGTGATCCTGGTGCACGATGCCGCACGCCCGTTGGCTTCCGACGCGCTCTTTGCCGCCGTGATCGCCGCTGTGACGTCGGACGATGGCGGCGGTGCAGCTGTCGGCGGCGCCATTCCTGGGTTGCCGGTGAGCGACACCATCAAGGAGGTGGACGGCACCCACACGGTGACTCGAACCCTGGACCGTTCCTCGCTCGTGGCCGTGCAAACACCGCAGGCCTTCGGGGCAGAGCTGTTGCGTCGGGCACACGCCGCAGGAGGGGAAGCCACCGATGATGCCGCACTGGTTGAAGCACTCGGTGTCGCCGTACGGGTCGTCCCGGGCGATCCGCTCAACCTGAAGATCACCACCCCCGCCGATCTGGACCTGGCCGAACGTCTGTTGAGAGGTTGAGCGTGCGTATTGGACAAGGCATCGACATCCACCCATTCTCCGAGGATCCCCATCGGCCTCTGGTTCTCGGTGGTGTGTTCATTGAGGGGGGTCGGGGGTTAGGCGGTCACAGCGACGCCGACGCTGTCTGCCATGCCATCTCCGATGCTGTGCTCGGCGCGGTTGGCCTCGGTGATCTGGGCCGGCATTTTCCCGATACCGACCCGGTGTGGGAGGGAGCCAACAGCGTGGAGCTACTAACCGAAGTGGTGCGGATGGCGCGGGCCGAGGGCTACGCATGTGTGAATGCCGACTGCACCGTCGTGGCCGATGCGCCACGTCTGGCGCCGCACACCGAGGCCATGACCGCCAAGCTCTCCGCCGTCCTCGATGCGCCGGTCTCGGTCAAGGCCACCCGCGCCGAGGGCCTCGGCGCCCTGGGTCGGGCTGAGGGGATCGCTTGCCTGGCCGTCGTGCTCTTGGAGCACGTATGACGCCGGCGCCCGGTCGCCGGGGAGCGCCCCGGGGCGCAGCCGGTGGCGGCGGAGCCGGGCGCGGCGGTGCGCGTGGGGGCGCCGGCAGCGGGCGCGGTGGTCCGAAACGGATCACGGGAGGACCCGCAGGTGACGGCTCCCGACGAGCTCGCCCCATCGCCCTGAGCAGCGCGAGCCGAGCGAGCTCGGCGGCGATCAGGTCGAGGGGCGACGCGCTGTGCTCGAGTTGCTCACCGTGGGGCGGCGGACCGTGCGCCAGATTCTGCTGGCCGAAGACCAAGACCCGTCACCGCAGCTGGATCGGATTGAGGAGCTGGCTTCGCGACTCAGGGTGCCCGTCGAGACTGTGCCACGCCACCGGCTCGATGCGCAGGCCCGCACCGAATCCCCTCAAGGTGTCCTTGCTCTTGCTCGCCCGGTGGAGCCCGTCGCGTTGGAAGATCTCTGCACGCCCGGTCGGCAGGGCGTGCAGCCCTTCTTGCTCGTGGCTGCCGGCATTACGGACCCCCGTAACCTCGGTGCGCTCCTGCGTAGCGCTGAGTGCGCCGGCGTAAATGGCGTCGTCCTACCGCGTCACCGTTCGGCCCGATTGTCGCCCACCGTGGCCAAGACAGCCGCTGGCGCCATTGAGCACCTCCGTTTCGCTGTGGTCGGTGGCATACCGGCGGCCCTCATGCAGATGACCGAACTGGGCGTGTGGTCGGTCGGGCTAGCCGGCGAATCTTCGCAATCGCTGTATGACCTCCCGCTCGGCGAAGGTCCCATAGCGCTGGTGGTGGGAAACGAGGAGAAGGGGCTGGCCCCGTTGGTGCGACGCCGATGCGATGCCGTTGTTTCCATCCCCCAGCACGGTTCGTTACCCTCGCTCAACGTGGGTGTGGCTGGTGCGGTCGCCGCATTCGAAGTGGCTCGGCAGCGAAGCTTGGTACGACCCTGACGGAACCCGTCAGGGCGTAGCGGGGGATGGGGCTCGATGGATGGAGCCCCACAAATGGAGCCCGAGGCAGGAATCGAACCCGCGACATCTTCATTACAAGTGAAGTGCTCTACCAACTGAGCTACTCGGGCGGCCTACCGATTCTAGGCAGCTGGGCGCGCCATTTGAGAAAGGGGACCTCATTTCACGACGGCCGCAGACCGAGTGCGTGCCGGATGACCGCACGAACTGAAACGGCGATCGCACTGCCCACCAGTGCGACGAACACAAGCATGGCCTCGCGAGCCGGGGTGTAGGTGGTGGCGATCCCGAGCCCAATGACCGGCACCGAGAGTCCGATGTAGGCCCCGAGGAAGAATCCAGCCAGGACCTCGGCCCGGGATTCGGCCGGGCCTGTGCTCCCGGCCGCGACAAGCGCACCTCCGAAGACCAGACCACCCCCGGCCCCGGTCACGATCCCGCCGACGACGAATACGGTCAGACTGGCGAGCCACATCCCCGTCGCGAAGAACGCGAGACCTAAGAGCAAGACCGGCCAGCTGCATCGGAGCAACTGCACGTTGGTCAACCTTCCCAAGACAATCTGCGCCAACGCTCCTGATGCGAAGGCCGAGAAGGCCACCGCGCCCGCTATGGCGTGGGAGTCCACGTGTAACGTCCCGGCCAAAAAGCTCGGCACTAGCGAATTCGAAGACTCCGTAGACGGCGAAAGCCGCGATGCCCGCCGACGTCGCGGCGAAGAAGTGACTCCGGGCGTGCTTAGGGACGGCCACCCGTTGTGGTCGCCACGCTGGGCGAACTTCTGGCGCGACAGTGGTCTCTGGGGCCAGCGCCACGAGCAAGGCCAAGGCCGCGATCGCTCCACCGACCACGATGTAGGGAAGGCGCAACGGAGCAGGCGCATACTGCGCGAGCACGCCGGCCACCAGAGGACCGATACCGATACCACCCAGATTGGCGGCGGTGGCGACCACCTGCGGACGCCTCCCCAATGCGTCGGGGCGGGCGCCTGTGTGGAGCTCTGCCAGGTAGGCGGTGGCGGTGGCGGTGGTGAGCCCCACCGAAATACCCGATACCACCCGGGCCACAATGAGCCCGGCCAGACTGGGGAAGAAGATGAACAGCATTGCGCTGGCCACATTTACAAGGAGTGCGGTCACCAATACCCGCCGACGGCCGGCCCAGTCGGAGATGTGCCCGGCCAAGAACAGACTGGCGATCACGCCGACGGCATAGACGGCATAGACGACCGTCACCATGATCGCCGAGAAGTGATCGCGTGCCTGATAGAGGACGTAGAGGGGGGTCGGCACGGCCGAGAACGCCATGTTCAAGAGAAAAGCGGCCGCCACGACCCAGAACGCCACTCCATGAGGGGTCGACCAGACGCGCCCGGCTCGGGACTCCGCGGTGATCTCCGGGTCGCGGCCGCCCCAGTTTTTGTCGGCGACACCGTCGCGATCCGCCAACCTGGTTTCGTCTTGCTCCACGATGCTCATTTCGGTCCCCATTTCGTCTCCCAAAAGTCTGCGACGTGACTACTATCGTGTCCAACGAATTTCATTCATCATTGCTATCTGGTTTAGGAATAACTATGGAGCTACGTCACCTGGAGAACTTTGTGGCGGTGGCCGAAGAACGCAGCTTCACCAGGGCCGCCACCCGTGTGCATCTGGTGCAGTCGGCGTTGTCGGTCTCCATCCAGTCGCTCGAAAAGGAGTTGGCCACCCGACTCTTCGAGCGCACCACGCATCAGGTCGCACTCACTGATGCCGGGCAGGTCCTTCTACCTGAAGCTCGGCGCACTCTGGAAGCTGCCGCTGCCGCCCGCTCGGCGGTGGCCGACGCCAACGAGGGAATGCGCGGCACCCTCCGCGTCGGGCTGATGCAGTCCCTCACCCTGGTGGACGTGGCCGGCCTGATCGCTCGCTTTCATCGAGAGCGGCCCTTGGTCACAATTCAGCCCCGTCCGGCATCCGGGGGATCGGCGTCGCTGGCCGATGAGGTGGGACGAGGGACGCTCGATGTCGCGTTTATCGCCACGGGTGGACCTTCAGTTCGGAATGTGTCCGTCCGGGCGTTGGCCTCCGAACCACTCCTCTTGGTCTGCCCACCAGACCACCACTTGGCTCACCGGAAGCTCGTGACGCCAGAGGCAATCCGAGACGAGACGTTCGTGGAGTTCGTCCCAGGCTGGGGTATCCGGGTCGCCGTGGATCGACTCTTCGCGACTGCAGGGATTGATCGCTCGATTTCGGTGGAAGTACCCGACATCTCGACATTTTCGGCACTCGTGAGGGCCGGCCTCGGCATCGGATTCCTCACCGGCTCGATCCTTGGGGCCACGGACGAGCTCGTCGGGATCAGGGTTCGTCCAGCCTTTTTATTCGAAGTTGGCCTGGCGGTTCCCAGTGTGGGACCTCTGTCCCGGGTGTCCCAGGCCTTCGTAGACCTGGTGGATGAGGCACCGGTGTCGAACGTGGGCAAGGCGATCGAGACCTGACGGTTGTCGCCCGTGCACCCGAGGAGGACAACAGAGAGCCTTTAGGATGATCAGGTCTCAGATCTTGGCCGACCGTCCCGGAGGTCTTACGGACAGCAACCAGAGCTCGGATGCCTCGGGGTCGAGATGTTTCGAGCGCTCGATGCGTCATGAGTCCTATGACAGAACAGGAGAGAGACATGACCGGCAACCTCCCTGCCGAAGATCGCTACGAGTCCATGACCTACCGCCGATGCGGGCGCAGCGGCCTTCTGTTGCCGGCAGTGTCGTTAGGGCTGTGGCAGAACTTCGGGGACGATCGACCCTTCGATATCCAACGATCGATCGTGCGCCGAGCCTTCGACTTGGGAATCACACACTTTGACTTGGCCAACAACTACGGACCTCCGTACGGCAGCGCCGAGACCAATTTCTCCCGGATCCTCCATGACGACTTCCGCGACTACCGCGACGAGCTCGTTATCTCCACGAAGGCGGGTTGGGATATGTGGCCAGGCCCGTATGGCGACCTCGGCTCTCGGAAATACCTCGTCGCTAGTCTCGACCAGAGCCTTCGCCGGCTCGGGCTTGACTACGTTGATATCTTTTATCACCACCACTTTGATTCCCAAACCCCCCTCGAGGAATCGATGGGAGCGCTCCATAGCGCAGTGACCTCGGGTAAGGCCCTCTATGTTGGGATCTCTTCGTACTCAGACGAGCGCACCGCCGAGGCCGTGACCATCCTCCGCCAACTTGGCACCCCGTTGCTCATCCATCAACCGTCGTACTCAATGCTCAACCGCTGGATCGAAGATCGACTACTCAACGTTCTTGAAACGGAAGGAGTTGGGTGTATCGCCTTCTCGGTCTTGGCCCAAGGGCTCCTCACCGACCGATATCTCAACGGCATCCCTGCCGGGTCAAGGGCCTCCATGAATGGTTCACTGACTCATGACATGCTCAACGAGGAGAATCTCGGCCGTATCCGAGCCCTCAACGACATCGCACAGGGACGCGACCAATCACTCGCACAAATGGCCATCGCCTGGGCATTGCGCAATGATCGAGTCACCTCGGCCGTGATCGGAGCCAGCACGGTGGCCCAGCTTGAGGAAAATGTGGCCGCTCTCGATAACCTCGCGTTTACCGCCGATGAGATCGCCGCCATTGACCGTTACGCCGTGGAGGGTTCCGTCGATCTGTGGCGCACCATGAACACGTCCTGAACAACTCAGCCGTGTGTCGTGCATCAGCGGTCACAGGCCCGTGAGCAATCCGTCATGAGCTTCCGACGTCAGGGGTCAAAGGACAACCCGAAAGTCAGCGACCAGTATCACTTGGGCCTGATCCGAGCACGGTCAGCATCAGCTGACCGCTTCTGGTGCCGGCGGCTCGCTTCTCCGTACCAGCCCAGGGGCCGCCGTCCGGCGAAAGGCTTGCTTTGCGCCAGCAAGCACGGCAGGCTGGACCTTCAATGACCTTTGAACCTCCTTCCTCTGATCGCGGTGGTTCGGGTGGCGGGGCCTCTCACGACGGGCGTGCGACAGGCGGGATCGCACCCGTCCGGGCCGCCGTCATCATCATCATCTTCGTGGTGGCGGCCATCGCTCTCGTCGCGGTCGGTACCCGCCCCACGGTGAGCGGAGAGGCGGCGACGACTCCCACCACGACGACCACCACGACGACGAAGACGTCAGCCACGACGACAACGACGACAGTTGCCCCGAGCGCGGTCAAGGTCGTGGTGGCCAACGCCACCCAAACGAACGGGCTGGCCGGGCATTACACCGGCGTGCTGGCGGCGAAGGGCTGGGCCATGCAGACGGCAGCGGACGCCAGCACGGCCGAGCAAACCTCGGCGGTGTACTTCGCCAGTGGCTTTCAGGCCGAGGCGACCACGATCGCCACGACGCTTGGCCTCAAGCCCACGGTCGTGGTCCCCTTGACCGCAGCGGTGCCGGTCGCGGGTGTGACCGGCGACGACGTCGTGGTCGTTGCCGGAGCCGATTTGGTCGCTGGGGCCTGAGCAGGTCGCCCCGCGCAGTGGGCGCAGGCGGATTCCCCGAGATCTTTCTTCCCCTGGTTCGAGACCCGGGGCACAGCGCCCTGTGTCTCGACTTCGATGGCACCTTGTCGCCAATCGTGTCCGATCCCGTGGCGGCACGTCCGTTGCCAGGCGCGTCCCAACTCCTAGCCCGTCTGGCCTCCCGCTTCGCCCTGGTGGCGGTCGTCTCCGGGCGACCGGTGGAATTTCTGCAGCGTGCCCTCGAAGCCCCGGCGGGGGTGATGCTCATCGGTCTCTACGGCTTGGGCCATATTGGTCCCGACGCCCGGACCTGGGCTGGACCGATCGCCGAGGCTGTCACGGCCGCCCGGAGGGAGGCGCCGCTCGGCGTCTACGTCGAGCCGAAGGGTCTCACCGTGACGCTGCACTGGCGCAACGCTCCCGAGGCTGGTTCCTGGGCCGCCGCATTCGCGGCCCGTCAGGAGGACCAGCGGGGATTGCGGGTGTACCCGGGCCGCCTGTCGCTCGAGCTCAGGCCCCCCCTTGACGTGGACAAGGGGACGGTGTTGCGTGCGCTGACCTCCGGGATGCAAGCCGTGGCGGTCTTCGGCGATGACCTCGGAGATCTCCCGGCCTTCGCCGCTGCGGCCGAGATGGCGGCGCAAGGCGTGGCCACAATTCGGGTAGCCGTCGTCGATGCCGAGAGCGCAGAAGAAGTGGTGGCCCAGGCGGACGTGGTGGTCGAGGGTCCCGAGGGAGCGATGGCGCTGCTCGAACAGTTGGTGCAGGCCGTCGCCATCAGTGAATGAACGTCGGGGCGACTCCTAGCGGCTAGGGATGTGAACTGCGGCGAGCTGCTCGTCGAGCCAGTCCGAGGCCGTGCGGCTCAGCACCAGGTCTCGCAGGCGAATGGCGCGACGGCGCCGCTCGGCGAGGTCCATCGAAAGGGCCTGGTGTAGAGCGTCAGTTGTGCCGGCAACGTCGAAGGGATTCACACCAAGGGCGGCCTCGGAAAGTTCCTCCCAGGCCCCGGCCTCACGGGAGAGCACGAGTACGCCGTCACCCCCGTTGAGCAAGGCGCCCTCTTTGGCGACCAAGTTGAGGCCGTCCCGCACGGGGTTGACTAACAACACGTCGGAGATGGTTAGGGCGGCCAGTGAGCGCGGACGGTCGTCTTCGACGTGGAGGATGATCGGCGTCCAGTTCGTGGTTCCCCAAGCCTTGTTTATCCGTTCGGCCGCGTGCGTGACCTCGGCTCCCAAGGCGAGATAGTCGGCCAATCCCTGTCGCGAGGGATACACGAGAGCGACGTGCACGACCTTGTCACGCCACTCGGGGTACGTCGTCAACAGCTCTTCGAAGGCCAGCATGCCGCGGAGGATGTTCTTCGATGGCTCGACGCGATCGACGCGCAGGACAATGCGTCGCCCGCCGGTTTCGGCGCGGAGAGCCTCGACCGACTGCGCGCACGCGGGACTCGCAGCCTCCGACAGCAGTCCGTCATGATCCGAGGAGAGGGAGGAGACGAAGGTCGCCGGAGCCAGCGTCGTCCCGGCCGTGGTCAACGCGGCCGCGGTCCCGGCCGTGGCCGCCCCGGACATTGCTGTTCCCGACAGTGCCGTCTCGACCATGGCCACGAGCCAGGGCTCGGCATAACAGGCCCGGAAAGCCTCCTCCCACCGGCTGGCGTGGAACCCGCATGCGCTGAAGCCAGCCAATCCGGCAAGGAGCTCGCCCGCGGCGGCGTCAGGCAAGACGCGCAACATGTTGGGATCGGCGAAGGGGATGTGGCAGAAATGCACGGTGCGCAGATCCGGACAGCGTTTCGGCCAACATTCGCCCGAGGAGCGAGAAGTGATAGTCCTGCACGAGCACGGTCGAATCGGGCGCCGCGTGTTCGCTCACGGCGTAAGCGACGGATTGGTTGTAGCGGCGATAACCGTCCCACGCCTGTCGCCAGTACCGGTCGAACCGGGGGCGACGAGGCAGATCGAAAAGGTGATGATGGCAGTACCACAGCGTCGTATTGGCGACGACGTCGACGGCCGCCCTGTAGGTGTCGTCGTCGATGACGACAGGGAGCAGTGTGAAGTTCTCGTCCGTCATGCGGCCTTGCTCGACGGCAGCGCGGTCGGCCGCGCCCATCGTCACCGAGGCCCAGGTGACACCCGTGCCGGCCAGCAGCGGCCCGATGGACGAGACCAGCCCTCCGCCGCCGGGCACTGCTTGGAGTGCGCCGTCGTTGTCAAAGCGGAATGAGAGCGGCCCGCGATTGGAGACGACCAACACCGGACCAGCGGTGGCCATGGGGTTAGCGCGGGGCGCGTGAGAGCGCCGTGCGCAACACGTCGGTGGCCTGGGTTCGCAATTCGGACAGCGGGCGGTTGCGATGGATACGCACTCCCAGGTCAACCTGGGCCAGTACACCCGCGCCGAGCTGCTGCGCCACGTCGATGAGTAGCCCTATTTCGACGCCATACCCATCGGCAAAATCGACTTTCTCGAAGACCCAGCGATGTGCCGCCGTCTCGCCCGCCAGCGGTTGGCGTACATGGGAGAGAGCAGGAAAGAGCAGTTCGAGTAGCGGTCGAGCGACGAGCTCGGTCACCCGCCCACCGCCGGTGGGATCGCCGTGCAACGGTCGTGTGTAGAAACCCTTGACCAGCGCTATGTCGTCGAAGAACAAGAGAGGCCCGAGCATTCCGGTGACGAAGGCGGGCGTCGTGTTGGCGACGTCTGCATCGAGGAAGACCACCACGTCGCCGCTCGACGCCGCCAGAGCGGCTGCCATGGCCTGACCCTTTCCCCCTCCGGCCTCGACCCCCCGTACCACCCGGGCTCCGGCATCGATGGCCTGCGCCGCCGTGCCGTCGGAGGAGCCATCGTCGAGCACGAGGACCTCATCGACCAACCCGTTGCCCCCAGCCGAGGCCAAAAAGGGCTGCACCACGGCTCGAACCACCGAACCCACGGTCGACTCTTCATCCCGGGCGGGGATGCACACCGAGACGGTGCGGCCGGCCTTGGCCTCGAGCACCTTGGCCACGGGAAAGTCCGCGTGATGGAAGGTGCGGGTACCCGGCCCTTCCTGGTCGTGGTCATCCGACATGCCGACAGCATCGTACCTGCCGAGCATCGGCTCTAAGCGGGGTGGAGCGCGAGGTTCGGCCCCCGTTGGCACAGGGGGGGTGCGTAGGAGCTAGCATTGTCACATCATCCAGAGCGACTGAGGGACGGGCCCGTTGACGTCGCGGCAACCGTTGGACTCCCCACCCCGGGGTGCCAACAGGTGCCAATGCCCGATCGATGAGGAGGACCGATGGGCGATTTTGTCACTGGGCTGCGTTGTCGGGAATGTGCGCGTGCATTCCCTGCTGAAGCGCTCCATGTCTGCGATTACTGCTTCGGCCCGCTCGAGGTCGCTTACGACTACGAGCAAATCGCCGCCACGGTGAGCCGGGAGCGGATCGCTAGTGGTCCGCGCACCATTTGGCGTTACCGGGACCTCTTGCCGGTGAGCGACGACACGCCTGTCGATCTCGGCGCAGGTTTCACTCCCTTGGTGCGGGCCGATCGCCTGGCGGCCGAGCTCGGCTTGGACGAATTGTGGATCAAAGACGACACGGCCAACCCGACGGGCTCCTTCAAGGACCGGGTCGTATCGGTAGCGCTGACCAAGGCCCGCCAGCTCGGGTTCAAGGTCGCCGCATGCGCCTCCACCGGCAACCTGGCCAACTCGGTGGCAGCTCACGCGGCGCGTGCCGGTATGGACTCGGTGGTGCTCATTCCCCATGATCTGGAGCAGGCCAAGGTGACCATGACCACGATTTACGGAGGAACCGTGATCGCGGTGGAGGGTACCTACGACGACGTGAACCGTCTGTGCGCCGAGCTGACGAGCGAGCGACCGACGTGGGCCTTTGTCAACGTCAACGTGCGCACCTACTACGCCGAGGGCTCGAAGACATTGGCTTTCGAGATCGCCGAGCAGTTGGGATGGCAGGCGCCCGATCATGTCGTCGTGCCCATCGGCTCGGGTAGCCAGCTGACCAAGGTGGCCAAGGGGTTTGCCGAGTTGGGCAAGGTTGGGCTGCTGGACGAGGTGCCTCATGTGCGGGTGTCGGGGGCGCAAGCTGAAGGATGTTCCCCGGTGGCCACCGCCTTCGCGCAGAACTCCGACGCCATCCGGCCCGTCAAGCCCAAGACGATCGCCAAGTCGTTGGCCATTGGCAATCCGGCGGACGGTTGGTACGCCCTCCAGGCGATGCGCCAGTCCGGCGGATCCTGCGCCTCGGTGACCGATGACGAGGTCGTCGAGGCGATCGGCCTGCTGGCCCGTACCGAAGGGATCTTCGCCGAGACTGCGGGGGGCGTGACCATCGCCTCTCTGGCCAAGCTGGTCGCTGCGGGAGCTATCCGGCGGGACGAGCGTGTCGTGGCCATCGTCACCGGCCACGGCCTCAAGACGGTCGAGGCCTTGGCGGAGTACACCGGGCCGACCGCTACCATCTCGCCCACCCTGGCCGCGTTCGATGGCGCATTCGGCGCCTACTCGCACTGAGTTGCGGCGCACGTACTACAGACGCACTGACCTCACTGAGGAGAGTTACCGATGAGCCTGACCATTCGCATCCCGACTCAGCTCCGCACCCTGACGGCTGGCGCGGGGGAGGTCGAAGTGGAAGCAACCAGCGTCGGAGAGGCGCTCAAGGCCCTTGATGCGGCCAATCCAGGCCTGGCCGAGCGTCTCTTTGACGACGCCGGCGAGCTGCGCCGCTTCGTCAACGTGTTCTTGGCCGACGAAGACGTGCGCTTCTTGGAGGGTCTCGCAACTCCCGTTACCGACGGGCAAACCCTCTCCATCGTGCCCGCAGTCGCCGGAGGCTAGACCCCGCCGCCTACGCAGGGCCTAGTTGCAATAGGGGTGTGAACTGGGCAGAGCGGGCCGCTCTTGCGCTGGGGGCCTGGGCGTGGTTTTCTATTAGCACTCGACAGATGAGAGTGCTAATGGCCCTCGATGGGTCAGCAGAACGATGGAGGAACACACCAGATGGCCAAGTTGATCGCCTTTGACGAGGATGGCCGGCGCAAGCTCGAGGCCGGCATGAACAAGCTGGCGGACGCCGTACGCGTCACCCTCGGCCCCAAAGGCCGCAATGTAGTGCTCGACAAGAAGTGGGGCGCCCCGACTATCACCAACGACGGAGTCTCCATCGCCAAGGAGATCGACCTCGAGGACCCCTTCGAGAAGGTCGGGGCCGAACTGGTCAAGGAAGTGGCCAAGAAGACCGACGATGTCGCGGGTGACGGGACCACCACGGCCACCGTGCTGGCCTGGGCCATGGTCCACGAGGGCCTGCGCAACGTGGCGGCCGGGGCCAACCCGATGTCGCTGAAGCGGGGGATTGAGGCCGGCGTCGAAGCTGCGGTCGCCTCGATTCACTCCATCGCCAAGGAAACGGAGTCCAAGTCGCAGATCGCCCAGGTCGCATCCATCTCCGCTGCGGACACCGAGATCGGCGAGATGATCTCCGAAGCCATCGACAAGGTGGGCCGTGACGGCGTCATCACCGTCGAGGAGTCCCAGACCTTCGGCATGGACATGGACCTGGTCGAGGGCATGCGGTTCGACAAGGGCTATATCGCCCCGTACTTCGTGACCGACCCCGAGCGCATGGAGGCCGTCCTCGAGGATGCCTACGTGCTCCTCGTCGGCTCGAAGATCACCGCCGTGCGCGATCTGCTGCCGGTGCTCGAGAAGGTCATGCAGGGCGGGAAGCCTTTGCTGATCATCGCCGAGGATGTCGAGGGCGAGGCCCTGGCCACCCTGGTGGTCAACAAAATCCGTGGCACGTTCCGTTCGGTCGCCGTCAAGGCCCCCGGCTTCGGCGAGCGCCGCAAGGCCATGCTCCAGGACATCGCCATCCTCACCGGTGGCCAAGTGGTCACCGAAGAGGTCGGCCTAAAGTTGGAGAACGTCACGATTGACCTGTTGGGCACCGCCCGCAAGGTAGTCATCACCAAGGATGAGACCACCATTGTCGAGGGCGCCGGGAGCGAGGCCGACATCAAGGGCCGTATCAACCAGATCAAGGCCGAGATCGAGAACACCGACTCGGACTACGACCGGGAGAAGCTGCAGGAGCGCCTGGCCAAGCTGTCCGGCGGTGTAGCCGTAATCAAGGTCGGCGCCGCCACCGAGGTGGAGCTGAAGGAGAAGAAGCACCGCATTGAGGACGCTGTGTCGACGACCAAGGCCGCCATCGAAGAAGGCGTGGTCCCCGGTGGAGGCGTGGCTCTGCTGCGGGCCCAAGTGGCCATCCTCGAGCGCGCGGAGAAGCTCGAAGGCGATGAGGCGACCGGAGCGCGCATTGTGGCCAAGGCCGTCGAAGAGCCCCTGAAGCAGATCGCCGTCAACGCCGGCCTCGAGGGTGGCGTCATCGTCGACAAAGTGCGCCACCTCAAGGGCGCCCACGGTCTCAACGCCGCCACCGGCGAGTACGGGGATCTCTTCAAGGACGGCGTCATCGACGCCGCCAAGGTGACCCGCTCGGCGTTGCAGAACGCGGCATCTATCGCGGCCCTGTTCCTCACCGTCGAAGCGGTCATCGTGGACAAGCCCGAAGAGAACGCCGGCGCCCTGCCTGGCGGTGGGATGGAGGATTACTAGTCGACTTGCTTCTTAGTCGTCTGTATTTCTGAGTAGACGTTGTTCGGATGCGAGAGGCGCCCTGCGGGGCGCCTCTTCGCGTCCAGGGTGGCTTCCGGGCCCGGCCCGTTCCCCCGTTCCCTACACTGGCGTTCGTGGCAGCCGATTCCCCCCTTGTCCCGTCGGTCGGCCAGGCGGTGCTCCACCTGTTCTGCCACGTGCCCACCGGCGTTGTTCTTGACGCGGAAGCCCTACGAGAGGCGGTTGGCGCAGCTCGGGCTGATGGCTACCAGGTCATTGTGGCGGCCCTCCTGGGCCACAAGGCCGACCTGGGCTTGATGTTGCTCGGTCCGGACCTGTGGCGCCTGCGCGAGTTCCAGAGCGCCGTACAGCACAGCGGGGCGCTGATCGCCGCCTCCTACGTCTCGCTGACGGAAGTCTCCGAGTACGCCGCCGGCGTGCCTGAGGAGCTGCGGCAGGCCCGACTCTTCCCCCAGCTACCGCCCGAAGGAAAGACGGCGTTTTGCTTCTACCCCATGTCGAAGCGCCGCGCCGCCGATCACAACTGGTACAGCCTTGATTTCGAGAGTCGCAAGGAGCTGATGATGGGTCACGGGAAGGTCGGGCGGACCTTCCACGGCCGGATCCTGCAGGTCATCACCGGCTCAACCGGACTCGACGAGTTCGAATGGGGCGTGACGTTGTTCGGCGTGCATCCCGACGACCTCAAGGACTGCGTCTACGAGATGCGCTTCGACGAGGCATCGGCGCACTACGCCGAGTTCGGGCCCTTTTATACGGGCATGGTGGGCGACCTCGACACCGTGTTGGATGCCCTGACGATCGGGGGCGGGGCAGGGTGACCGCTTCGCTCGAGACATTGCGTGACGAGCTGCGCCAGCTGGGCCGCGTGGTGGTGGCTTTCAGCGGCGGGGCTGACTCGGCCCTGCTGGCCAAGGTCGCGCACGACACGCTGGGGCGCGCCCAGGTGTTGTGTGTCACGGCCCTCTCGCCGTCACTGGCCGCAGAGGAGGCCGATGACTGCCGGGCGCTGGCCCATGAATGGGACCTGCGGTGGGTGGGGGTGCCGACCGACGAAATGGATGACCCGACCTACGTGGCCAACGGCGCCGACCGCTGCGCCCGATGCAAGACGGCATTGATGTCGGCCCTGGGCCCGCTGGCGCAGGCCGAATCGGCGCGCGTCGTCCTCGGCGTCAACGTCAGCGATCTGGGAGATCACCGCCCAGGTCAGGCGGCGGCTGCGGCGGCGGGCGCCACATTCCCCCTCGTTGTGGCCGGCTTTGCCAAAGACGACATCCGTCACTGGTCCAAGCAGCTGGGCCTGCGCACTTGGGACAAGCCTGCGGCAGCCTGCCTGGCCTCTCGATTGCCCTACGGGACCCCGGTCACCCTCGGCCGTCTCCGGGCGGTGGACGTGGCCGAATCGGCGCTCCGTTCTTTGGGGTTCCGCGAGCTGCGCGTCCGCCATCATGGGGCGGCGGCCCGGCTCGAGTTCCCATCCCACCTGTTGGCCAATGTCCTCGAGCGCCGGACTGAAGTGGTGGGAGCGGTGCGATCGGCCGGTTTTCGCTTCGTCGCACTGGATCTGGAAGGCTTCCGGTCTGGCAGCATGAATCGGATGCTGGACGGCCGGGCGGACAAGCCGACGTGGGGCAGCCCCGGCAGGTCCGGCACGACGGAGGAAACCACGTGAGCCAGGTCCGGGTGAAGCTGACCTTTCCCGAGTCAGAAGTGCGGCGGGCGGTTCTTGCCACGGTGGTGCGCAGGTTCGATGTCGAGCCCAATATCCGCCGGGCAGACGTCGAGGATCACCGCGGTTGGATCATCTGCGAGCTCGATGGCGAGGCACTGCAGGTCGAAGCGGCGGTCGACTGGTTACGCGGCGAGGGAATCACCGTCGATCTGTTGGGGGATGTCCTCGAGAGCTGACCCCTACGGGGGTCGGGGGTCGTCGTCTCTCCGGCGCACCGTCCATCCAGCTTGGGAGACCTTGCGGGGCTCGTAGAACACGCAACCTTCGGGGCAGGCGAAGGGAAGCGGCTCGTTCGCATCCACCTTGCAACGTTCGAGTCGGTCGCCGCGGGGAGTTGTCCGCATCACGTAGTGACGGCAATCCTCATTCACAGACACGGGGACATTCTGGCCTATCGGGCGAGGCGCGGTAGCGTCAGCAGCTGTGGATCGCAACGTTCCCCTCAAAACCCTGCTGCGCTGGAGCGAGTCGCTCTCAGCCATTGCCCGTACTGGGCTCGGGTTTACGGAGAGCCTCTACGAGCAAGAGCGCTTCGAGGAGATACTCAAGGTGGCGGCCGATATCCGGTTCGAGGCCGACGAGGAGCCCAACGACGCCGATGCAGCCGACAGACTGGTTCAAGAATGGATGGACACCGTCGGCAAGGGAGTGCCGGGCTACGTCACGCCCAAGGTGGCTGTGGGCGCTGCAGTGGGGAACGACAACGGAGAACTGCTCTTGATTCAACGGGCCGACTCGGGGATCTGGCTCTACCCGACCGGCTGGTGCGACGTCGGCTACTCAGCGGCCGAGGTCGTCGTCAAGGAAGTGGAGGAGGAAACGGGGATTGAGGTTGAACCCGTGCGCCTCATTGCCGTCCTGGATGGACTGCGCCTCGGATTCACAAGGGTGCCGCTCTACTCGCTCCTGTTCTACTGCCGCGCCATCGGAGGCTCGCTGAAGCCTCATCCGCTTGAGTGCAGCGACGTGGGATGGTTCACACGCGACACCATGCCCTCTCCGATCGTGGGGTCGGAGCGTTGGTCCGATACCGTCTTCGCTGCGCTCGCAGGCGAACACCGAGACGTCCTCTACGACAGCGTTCGCCAACCCATGTGGCGGGGCGATTCGCAGACGATCTGATGGGAGCACCGCGTGCGGTCACCATCGCGGTGGCCGAGACGGTCGATGCCGTGCTGCAACACGCAGTCGCCAGGCTGGTGCCGCAGCTTTCTTCGACATCCGCCCCGCCTGGTCTTGATGAGCTCCGTCGCATCATTGAGGACCCGGCCACCACGCTGTTACTGGCAGTGTCCGGCGTCGGTCGCGAGGGGGGCACCGAGAAGGATGCTGCTGACGATGGCGCGGATGCTGATGCGCGGAGTGGTCAGGTCGTGGGCATGCTCACCCTGGCGCTGTTTATGTTGCCAACCGGCATTCGTGCCTGGATAGAAGACGTCGTGGTCGACGAGACCGCCCGCGGCGCCGGAGTCGCGGCTGCCCTCACGAACGCCGCGCTCGATCACGCGCGCCGGCTTGGTGCACGAACCGTGGATCTGACCTCGCGACCTGAGCGGGTGGCGGCCAACCGCCTCTACACTCGTCTCGGCTTCGAGCGGCGGGAGACGAACGTCTATCGCTACACGCTGAAGGGTTGACGGAGGGGGTCTGCGTCAGCCCGACATGGCCACGATAGGCGCGGCGAGGTCGACGGCACCCGTGGAGCCCGCGAAGGTGGAGTCGCCGAAGGTGAAGATGCCGCCGTCGGACGCCACCAACCCGTAGCCGGCCTGATCGGGGGTGGTTGCCATCCCGACGATGGGGGCATTCAGCTGGATCGCACCCGCCGAGCCGTAGAAGGGCGCGTCGCCGAAGGTGAAGATGCCGCCGTCTGACGCCGCCAACCAATAGCCATCTCCATCACTCGTGGGCGCCATCCCGACGATGGGCGCGTTGAGGTGCAAGGCCCCGGTCGACCCTTCGAACGGCGCGTCGCCGAAGGTGAAGATGCCGCCGTCGGACGCCACCAACCAGTAGCCGCCGCCACCGTGCGTCGCCGCCATGCCGACGATGGGCTTGTTGAGCCGGATGTTGCCGGTGGATCCATAGAAGCGTGCGTCGCCAAAGGCGAAGACGCCCCCGTCTCGGGCCACCAACCAGTAGCCGCCGCCATCGGGCGTCGCCGCCATGCCGACGATGGGTTGATTGAGGCGGTGGCCGCCCATGGAGCCGTAGAAGTTGGCGTCGCCGAAGGCGAAGACCCCTCCATCGGCAGCAACCAGCCAATAGCCCTCGTTGTCGGGGGTGGCGGCCATGCCGACGATCTTGGCGGCCAGCGGGGTCCCGCCCATGGAGCCTTCGAAAGGCTCGCAGAAGGAGAAGACGCCACCGTCGGCGGCGGCCAAGCGGTAGCCCGGGGCGGAGGTGCACGTGACGGCGCCTCCGGTCTGGCGGGCCTGGCCCGAGTTGGCGTTGATCATGAGGGATGACTCGTCCACCGCCTCGAAGGCGCTGGCCGGCACCTCTTTGAGTTGAGCAATGAGGGCGCTGGGCCACGCCGGATCCGCCGTTCCCCCGAAGTACCAGTTCGATCCGTTGTCGGCCAGGATCAGGCCGTACTGCTGCATCGCCCGCAGAACGACTTGGGCCTGGGGCGAGAAGGTCGAGATATTGAAGCTGGCCTTGAGCCGGAAGCGGGCGCCCATCGGGGGCAGGTTCGCGTTGTCGGCCGCCCCGGCAGCGTGGCGGGCCGGCCAGATGAACGAGTTGTCCGTCGTTTCGGCAGTCATCCGGATGGCATGGGTGATGGTGCCCGACTCCACCTCGTCGTAGCGCAGGAGACCGGGCAGTATCGGCAGTCCCGCGGCGTCGGCCGACGTCCAGCCGCTCGGACGCAGGTTGTTCGAGTTCAGATTCCAGATGGCACCGGATCCGGCGGTGGAACCCGACCCGCTGTACTGGGCGTCGTAGAGCTCGTAAAGGGTGCAGGTGCTTGGATTCACCATGAGGGCGTGACGGTCGCCCGTCGACTGGGATCCGCCTTCGATGGGTGTGTTGGGGCCAAACGGGTAAGGGCCCGGATCGCTCTCGTCGCCGTACTGGAAGGCGATGTTGACCAACGGCTGCGTGGGCGACACCACGGTGTAGGGCATCCCGTAGGGATTGGTCGGGTCGCCCGAGGGCCCGAAGTCCGGATGCAGGTTGGTGGTGGCACTGTCCATGCTCGACATCCAGGCGGCGCTGTGCGGGTCGACGGGAAGGGCAGAGATATTCGTGTTCCATACGTTGTCCGCCGGAAACAGCGGACAGTCGGGTGCGCCCGGGAGAGGGGTGCTGGCCGACGCCGCCGTCGGTGCGGCGAGCGTCGCCCCGCTCCACGCCAGGCCCGCGATCGCGAAGATCGCCAGGCCCACCCTCTTCGACCGCTGCGCACCGAGTCTCAGACGCCCGACCGTAGCCCAGGACTTTGGATGGCAGCGGTTCCTGCGGTGCGCGACGATGTCCGAGATCGAGTCCCAGATCGTGATCGTGATCGAGCGCATTAGTGCCACGAGCGCAATTTGGGTTCACGTTGCGTCGAAGGAACGTACGAAGGGACTTCATGCCGGCTGTCGCAGCTCCCAACAGGAACCTTGTTCTCGCCCCCATGATCTTCGCAGTTCCTTTCGGTGACCCCTTCGGCGTGACCCCTTCGGCGTGACCCCTTCCGGTTCGGCATGAGCTCGTTCTTCACCGGGGTGCGGGAGACCCTGGTGCCTCCTCCGCAAGGTCGCCACGGTCCCCTCCCCGCCTTGCTGGTGGGGCTGACCGTGGTCACGGGGCTGGTGGACGCGTACAGCTATCTGGTACTTGGACATGTGTTTGTGGCAAATATGACGGGGAACGTCGTTTTCCTGGGTTTTGCCCTCGTCGGCGCGCCCGGCTTCTCCATCGGCGCGTCGGCGGTCGCCCTGGTGTCGTTCTGGTTCGGCGCGCTGGTCGGGGGAAAGGTCGGCGCACGACTCGAACAACACCGGGGGCACCTCCTTTCGACCGCCGCCTCCATCCAAGGCGCTTTCTTGGCCGTGGCGTTGGTCCTCGCGGCAGAGAGCGGGAGACCGGTCCCGGCCGGCTTTCGCTACCCGTCGATCGTGTGTCTGGCCCTGGCCATGGGAATCCAGAACGCCACGGCGCGCAAGCTCGCGGTGCCCGATCTGACGACCACGGTTCTTACCTTGACCATCACGGGGTTCGCCGCCGACAGGACGAACGCCGGGGGGGCGGGATCTTCGAATGGCCGTCGATTCGTCTCGGTGGCCTCCATGATGATTGGCGCGCTCGTTGGTGCGGTATTCGTGCTCCATGTCGACATCGTTCTTCCTCTCGTGACGGCGCTCGTGCTGCTCGTGATCATCGCCGTCACGACGCGACTGAAGGGAACGGAGGAAGCGGCGTGGATACATCCGTGACCACGTTCATTACGCGCTACGACACCTCGGGCCCGGGCGTCCGCCTTGCGGTCAAGGATCTCATCGACATGGAGGGGGAACCTACGACAGCGGGCTGTCGCGCCGTGGCCGAGCGCGCTCTTCCTGCGCCGCGCGACGCCGCTTGCATGGCGGGTGCACGCGCAGCGGGGGCCCGGATCGTGGGACGGACCAACCTCCATGAGCTCGCCCTCGGGGTGACCGGCATCAACCCGTGGTACGGCACACCGGTCAATCCGATCGACCCCACACGGGTGCCCGGAGGCTCATCGAGCGGATCGGCGGTCGCTGTCGCCGTTGGAGATGCCGATGTGGCCTATGGGAGCGACACCGGGGGCTCGGTCCGCATCCCGGCCGCGTGTTGTGGCACGGCCGGTCTCAAGACAACGTGGGGCAGGATCCCGCTCGATGACGTATGGCCCCTGTCGCCCAGCTTTGACACGGTGGGTCCGCTGGCGCGCGACGTGGCCGGTCTGGTTCTCGGTATGGCGTTGCTCGAACCCGGGTTCGCGGCAGCCGAGACAACGGGGGTCACCATTGGGCGCCTTCGCCCTCCCGCCGACCACTTGATCGACGCTGCGGTGGACCTGGCTCTGCGCGACACTGAATGGCCCGTACTCGAGCTCAACGTGCCGGAGTGGGATCGAGCGACGATCGATGCCGGGCTCCTCCTCGTGCTCGAGGCGTGGGAGTCCAATCAGGCGCTGGTGGCGCGTGACCCCGATGGCATCGGGGACCTCGTTCGTAAACGCCTCATCATGGGCGCCTCGTTCGACGCGGCCACCATTGCCGCCGCCCGAGCCGGACAGCGAGCCTGGAAGCACACCCTGGCGGGGCTCTTCGAGCAGGTCGACTTCTTGGTCACGCCCACGCTGACCATCTTCCCGCCCACTCTCGACGAGGGGGATGATCTCCTCGTGGCGCGTTGCACAATGCCGGTCAATCTGGCCGGCGTCCCCGCGCTTGCGCTTCCCCTGCCTACGCGGGGTCCGTTGCCAGCCAGTATCCAGCTGATCGGGCCGGCCGGTAGTGAAGAGCGGTTATTGGCCGCCGGGGCGTGGTTGGAGTCAGCCGTCGCTGCGGGCTGAACCGCCATTGTCGACACTGGTGCCGTAGTGCTCCGTCAGTGTCCGACCGATGTCGGCCAGATGCGATCGCACGCTCGGTGGTGAGAGCACTTCGAACCTCCCTCCGAGACCGCTGAGCTGGCGCGCTACCGCTTCTTCAGAGTGCCCTCGGATTTCGGCCTCGATTCGCCCGGCCGCGTTCACCGGACCCGGCACCAGTCGCGTCCCGAACATGTAGCGCAAGATGTCAAGCGTCTCGGCATCCGTCTGCACCCTCACCGTAACCGGGGCGCGTTGCTCGTCGAGCGTGGTGATGATGGCATGCCACGCCGCCTCGAGGTCGAACCCTTCGGGTCGTTGCACCGGTTGGTTGGTTGGATCCACTGAGAACACCCGGCTAACTCGGAACGTGCGCTGCCCGGCCCCGGTCCCGGCAATGAGGTACCAGACCTGATTCTTTACCACGAGGCCCCAAGGGTGCACGACGCGCACCGATCGCGCACCGTCGCGCCGGCCGTACTCCAAGGAGACCTGGACGCCGTCAATGATCGCTTGCTGGAGCGCCTCGAGATGCGGGGGCGGGGGCATCAGGCCGCGGTCCCAGTTCGAAGGATCGAGCACCACCGCGCTGGCGGCGGCCTCGGCTTCCGAGCGGAAAGATGAGGGCAGCGCTTGGACCAATTTGCGCAAGGCTGCCTTCACTTCGGGTGTGGCGGTCGAGGGCCCCGCTACCAGAAACAGCGTGCGTGCCTCGGCCGCGGTGAGCCCGCTCAGGTCGGTTCGTGAGCCTCCGAGGAGCCGCCAGCCCCCTCCCCTTCCGGGTTGTGAGTAGACGGGGATACCGGCCATGGCCAGGCCTTCGAGATCGCGCCGCGCCGTGCGGGCACTGACCTCAAGCTCCTCCGCCAGCTCCTCGGCCGTGACCTGACCTCGGGCCTGCAGCACGAGGAGGGCAGCCACCAGCCGGTCGGCGCGCATTATGTCCAGTTTGCCTCGGAAAGTGGCCAGAGGGTGGCCACTTTCGGGGCGCACACTGCATTGGCTATCAGCAATGCCCTCGAAGGAACACACTCGCCGGGCCAATCCGGCAGAAATGGAGAACTTGTCATGCCTGGACTGGTATCCCCCGTCGTCGATGAGCGCGCCTGCCTTTTGGCTTTCCTGGCTCAGCAGCGCGACGGCATTCGCTATGCCGCCTATGGCCTCACCGACGAGCAGGCTATGGCGAGGCCCAGCGCGAGTGCGCTCAACCTGGGTGGGTTGATCAAGCATGCGGCACTGGTGGAGCAGAGCTGGATCGGCTTCATCCACGACGGGGACACCTCGGTGTTCCAGCCGAAGTGGGACTGGGCTGACGGCTTTCGCCTCACCCCCGGCGAGACCCTGTCCGACGTGTTGCGGCTCTCGGCCGACGTGGCCGAGCACACTCAGAAGACCGTCAACGCGTTGGCTGATCTGAGTGCCCCGTTGGCGCCGACGACCGAGGGGGTCCCTTGGATTCCGGCCGATCTGGTGTGGTCGCCGCGTTGGGTGCTCCTCCATCTCATCGAGGAGACAGCGCGCCATGCCGGTCATGCGGACATCGTCCGTGAGTCTCTGGACGGGGCCACGTGCTGGACACTGATGGCGGCCGCCGAGGAGTGGCCGAAGCAGCCCTGGGAGGAGGCCGGGGAATAGCGACTGTGAGGCGGCGTTGTAACGAATATGCAAATAGACGTGTGGTCCGACTTCGCTTGTCCATGGTGCGCCCTTGGCTTGCGCCGGCTGCAAGTGGCTCAGGAGCAGTGGGCGCACGGTGACGACATCACCGTGGTGCACCGTTCCTTCGAGCTGGATCCACACGCACCGGCTCGCCGTACCCAGAGCATGAATGAAATGCTGGCCGCGAAGTACGGGATGAGTCCCGAACAGGTACATGCCGGTCACGATCGCTTGGGGACTCTGGGCCGCGAGGTCGGGTTGGCGTTCGACTTCGATCGGATCCAGCTCGGCAACACCTTTGACGCCCACCGCCTGGCCATTGCGGCACGCGGCACGGCGGTCGAAGGCGCAGTGGTCGAGAGTCTTTTCGCCGCGTACTTCACCGACGGTGAGTTGCTCTCGGACCATCAAGTCCTTCTTCGAGTGGCCACGAAGGCGGGTATGGACCCCGGCGTGGTGAGCAGCACGCTGGCGAGCGATGCCTATACGAACGACGTGCGGGCCGACGAGGCGTTGGCCCACGACCTGGGGATCACCGGTGTGCCTCACTTCGTCATCGATGGAAAATGGGCCATTCCAGGGGCCCAGGACGTCGACACCATGGTCCGGGCGCTCAACCGGGCTTGGGAACTCACCGAGGGTGCAGAGCGGTTGGAGCAGGCGGGCACCCCAGCCACATAAGGCCGTCTGGTCAGGCCATGGTTTCGAGGATCTGGCGGATCATCTCGACAGTGGTGTCGGGGTGCAAGAAGGCGAAGCGGGCCACGGTTTCTCCCTCCCAGGTGGTGGGCGTCACGAAACCGATCTGGTCTCGAAGTAGCCGGGCCGACCAGGCTTCGTAGTCGGGTTTGCGCCAACCCGGTCGTCGGAAGAGGACGACCGAGAGCTCAGGTTGGCGCACGAGCTCGGTGAACGGCGTCTCCTCAATCATGGCCGCAGCCCGTTGCGCGATCGAGAGTCCCGCTTCCACCGCCTCGCTATAGGCATCGATTCCGTAGACGGCCATGGAGAACCAGATCGGCAGACCGCGGGCGCGACGGGTCAGGTGGTATGCGTAGTCGCTCGGGTTCCACTCTTCGGGGTTCTCGCTATGCAGTACCTCGAGATAAGAGGCATCTTGCGTGTGGACCGCCTTGGCCAGATTGGGCTGGCGGTAGAGCAGGGCGGCACAGTCAAACGGGGCGAACAGCCACTTGTGAGGGTCAACGATGAAGGAGTCAGCCCTCTCGAATCCCGCGAACTTGTGCCGCGTCGACGGTGCGAACAGCGCAGCTCCGCCGTAGGCCCCGTCGATATGGAACCAAAGGTTGCGATCTTGTGCCACGTCGGCCACACCGGAGAGGTCATCGATGATGCCGGCATTGGTCGTCCCAGCCGTGGCGACCACGGCGATCACGTCGTCAATCCGCGGATGGTGCGCCAGTGCGGAACGCAACGTGGCTCCGGTCAGGCGGTGATCCTCGGTGGGAATGATGAGCGCCTCCACGCCGATGACGTGCAGCGCCTTGCCAACCGAAGAGTGGGCTTCTTCGCTGATGGCGATGAGCGGACGGGTGGGGCTCTCCCCGCCGCGCCGGAAGCCGGCAGTGTCTCGGGCCACTACGAGCGCGGAGAGATTGCCCGCCGAGCCACCGGCCACGAAGCATCCGCCCGCTTCGGGCGGCAGGCCCGCCATCTGTGAGATGACCGCCAGCGCCTGGTTCTCGGCCACCACCGCGCCGGCTGCCTCGAGCCATGAAGTTCCGTGCAGGGAAGAGCAGGAGACGAACATGTCGAAGAGGAGCGCCGCCTTGGTGGGCGCGGCCGGAATGAACGAGAGGAAGCGCGGGCTGTCGCAGGAGACGACGGCCGTAGACAGTTTGTCGACGAAGAGCCGCAGGACGTCACCCGCATCATTTCCCTCGGGATGCATCAACCCCGTGAGGACGGAGCTCAATCCCTTCGCTTGGCCCCCGAAGTCGAGCGGCACCGGGTCAAGAGCCAGACGCTCCTTGCAGTAGGACATCACCATGTCGGTCATGGCCTCGTCGTATTTGAACATTCCCTTCGATGTCATGAGGACGTCGTATCGTCCTCGTGCATCGCCTCTGAAGGGTCAACGCCGTACTCCAACCGCCATGCCGCCTCGGCGCGCGAGGCCACATCATGCACCGCGGCACCGGTGGCCGAACCGATCGCTGCCACATCTTCAAACTCGGGCTTGGCCCGTCCGTAGGCAACCTTCATGCGCACCACCATTCCATCGATGGTTACCTCGTCGAACGTGCGCGCCGCGGGCCATCGCTCCGCCGACGTGACGCGCACCCCGAAAGTGCCAGTTGTCGTGTGCAGGAGATGGCGCAAATGGTCGAGATGAGCCGCGTCGGTCAGCACGTGCAGGACGTGTCCGGGCCGGCCTTTTTTCATGGTGACCGCACTAATCCATGCGTCGAGCGCACCGGCGCCGAGCGCGGTGGACAACGCATAGCCCAGTTGCTCTCCGGTCACGTCGTCGAGGTTGGTCTCGAGAACCAAGGCTGGTTGTCCCGAACCGATTGAGGCCCGCTCGGGGCGCTCCCCGATGATGACCTGCGTGCAGTTGGGCAACTCCTCGATCTCGCTGTTTCCCCCACCGAACCCGCTGGCTTTCACCACCATCGACGGCATTGGACCGAACGACGTGGACAGCGCGGCGAGGAGAGCAGCTCCGGTCGGGGTGGTGAGCTCCACCGTGGTGGCGCGTCCATACGTGGGCACCCCGGTGAGCAGACGGACGGCGGCCGGCGAGGGATTGGGAAGCAGACCGTGCGCGGCGCGTACCATACCGGTCCCCGTGGCGACGGCGGAGGCCGCGACGTCGTCGACGCCGAGGACTTCGAGCGCAGCGACCGTGCCGACGATGTCGATGATGGCATCGTGACCGCCGACCTCGTGGAAGTGCACCCGGTCGGCCGGGTGCCGGTGCAGAGCCGACTCCACTTCGGCCAGCCGACCGAATACCGCGAGGGCACGATTCGTCACGCGCGGCGGAAGTGCGGCTGCGGTGATCAGTTCCACAATGTGGGCATGTGTGCGGTCACTGCCATCCTCGCTGGCCCGGACGACCACGCGGGTGCAGGCGACTCCGCCGCGCAGCGATTCTTCGATTTCGAGGTCCCAGCCGGGCAACGACAGTCGGTCGAGGAGGAGGCGAACCTCCTTGAGATCCGCTCCGGCGTTCAAGAGTGCGCCTAACGCCATGTCACCGGCAATACCGGCAAAGCAGTGGAACCAGGCAATCGTCCTCGCCGGCTTGGGCTTGGTCGACCCAATGTTGGTCGTTGCGGTGCTCACCGCAGAAGCCGCGCCACGGCGCAGGCCGCGCCGTAGCCGTTGTCGATCCCGACCACGGTGACCCCTGAGGCACAGCTGGCGAGCATGGCCAGGAGCGCCGTGACCCCTTCGAAGGCGGCCCCGTAGCCGGTGCTCGTGGGGACCGCCACGACAGGTGCCGGGGTGAGGCCCCCCACGACGCTTGACAGTGCGCCCTCCATGCCGGCGATCACGACCACGGCATCGGCCATGGCGAGCTCGTCGACCTCGGCGAGCAAACGATGGAGCCCGGCCACCCCGCAGTCCACCAGGAGTGTCGGCGCGAACCCGAGAGCCCGCAGCACCGCGCTGCACTCGTGGGCGATGGGTAGGTCCGCCGTACCGGCCGTCACCACCACGACGTGTCCCCCCCGTGACGGCGCCGGGCGGTAGGTCATGGTGCACGTCGGGCCGGCCTCCGTGACCTCGCCCGGCCCGTAGCCGAGGGTTTCAGTAAGAGCGGAAACCGCCTTGACCTGGGCCTCCACCGCTCTGGTCAGCAGTACGGGGCCGGTGCTGGCACCGAGCAACTCCTCGACAATGGCGGCGCATTGCTCGGGCGTCTTGCCGGGGCCGTAGACGGCCTCGGGCATGCCCTGGCGCAGGTCACGGTGGTGGTCGATGCGGGCGAACCCCAGATCGGCGTAGGGGAGCCGGCGCAGCTGACGCACGGCCTCGTCTGGCGTGCAGTCGGCCGATGCCACCTTATCGATAAGGGCGCGGAGTGAGGAGGGGTCCATATATCTCACTATCCTGCCCGGGAGTGAACCCTCCTGCGACCACGGTCGCCTACTTCGGCCCGGCGGCCACCTTCACCCAAGAGGCGCTGCTCACCCAGCCGGATCTGGCCGCGGCCGATCTCCGCCCCCTCTTGTCGATCTCCACTGTCCTCGAGGAGGTGGCGGCGGGCCGGGCCGACGTGGGATTTGTCCCAATCGAGAACGGCATTGAAGGCACGGTGAGCGCCACTATCGATGGGCTCATTTTCGACGTGGACCTCTATATCCAGCGCGAGGTCGTAATGGACATCCATCTCCACCTCATGGCCAAGCCGGGCGTACAGCTCAGTGAGATCACGCAAGTGGCGTCCTATCCGCACGCGCTGGCCCAGTGTCAGAAGTTCTTGGCCGGTCACGTGCCGGGGGCGGAACAAGTGGCTGCCCATTCGACGGCGGATGCGGCGCGCGTCCTCGGTGAGTCGAATCTGCGCAACGCCGCTGCCATCGCCCCCCGGCTGGCGGCGGAACGCTACGGGCTTGCGATCGTGGCCGAGGACGTCGAGGACCACCCCGAGAACCAGACCCGCTTCGTCGCCGTCACCCGGCCACCGGGTGTGCACAAGGCGACCGGCCACGACAAAACGAGCATTGTGTGTTTTCAGCGGGCCGATCACCCTGGAAGCCTGCACGGCATTCTGGGGCAATTCGCAGCGCGCAACATCAACCTGACCAAGCTCGAGTCTCGCCCGACCAAGCAGAGCCTCGGGGACTACTGCTTCGTCATCGACCTGAGTGGCCACTTGGGCGACGAGGTCATCGCCGACTGTCTGCGCGATTTGCACGCCAGTTTGGCTGGAGTGAAGTTCCTCGGCTCGTATCCAGCCGCCGGGAGCCACGGGGACGACAAGCGGCGCGAAGCCGATGCCGCCTGGCAGGCTGCCGACGCGTGGTTGTCCGGGTTGCGATCCGCTATTGGCTGAGGGAAACGGTCATCATGTCAGCGGTCATCGCCGTCAGCGATCCTCGCCGACTGCTCTGAGCGGAGGGAGTGGGATTCGAACCCACGGAGGCTTGCACCTCACAGCTTTTCAAGAGCTGCGCATTTGTCCGCTCTGCCATCCCTCCATTCGACGCAATGCTAAGTGAAAGCGTCCGTGGGCAATGAGCCTTACTTGTTGCTATCGCTCATGCGAGGAGGCGTTCTGGTCGCGTAAGCGCCCTCGCGCCCGTCCGCGCTCGGCCTGAGGAAGTACGACCTTGCGCAGCCGGACCACCTTCGGCGTCACTTCTACGCATTCGTCGTCGGAAATGAACTCGAGCGCGTGCTCGAGCGAGAAAATGGTGACCGGGGTCAGCCGCTCGAACTCCTCCGCGGTGGAGGAGCGGATGTTGTTGAGCTTCTTTTCCTTGGTCGGGTTGACGTCCATCTCTTCCTGTCGGGCGTTCTCGCCGATGACCATGCCCTCGTAGACCTCCTCACCCGGGCCGACGATGAGGGTGCCTCTCTCCTGCAGGTTCATGAGGGCGAAGGTGGTCGTAAGGCCCCGGCGGTCCGCCACCATGGAGCCGTTGCGCCGCGTCTTGAGCTCACCGTGCCAGGGCTCCCAGCCGTCAAAGATGTGATGCAATACGCCCGTGCCCCTGGTCTCGGTCAAGAACTCGGTGCGAAAGCCGATGAGGCCACGGGCCGGCACCCGGTAGTCGAGGCGGACCCATCCAGTCCCGTGGTTGACCATTTCGGTCATGGTTCCCTTACGTAGGGCCAGCAACTGGGTGACAACGCCTAAATAATCATCAGGCACATCGATGGAAACACGCTCGACCGGCTCGAGAACCTTGCCGTCCTCCTCACGGGTAACCACCTGCGGCTTGCCTACGGTCAGCTCGAAACCCTCGCGCCGCATTGTCTCGACGAGGACGGCCAGCTGGAGCTCGCCCCGGCCGAGCACTTCCCACAGATCCGGGCGATCCGTCGGGGCAACGCGGATCGCCACATTGCCGACGAGCTCGGAGTCAAGCCGGTTCTTCAAGAGCCGCGCCGTCAGCTTGGTCCCATCGCCGCCCGAGAGGGGTGAGGTATTGATCCCGATCGTCATGGCCAGGCTTGGCTCGTCGACCGTGATGGCCGGCAGCGGAATCGGGTTGTCGACGTCGGCTAGGGTCTCACCGATGGTGACCTCGGCCAGGCCGGCGATGGAGACGATTTCGCCCGGTCCGGCCGAATCCGCCGGTACCTGCTCGAGGGACTCGGTCACGTACATCTCGGTGATCTTCGCCTTCTCGATGGTTCCGTCCACTCTGCACCAGGCGATGTTCCCGCCCTTGACGAGCTCGCCGTTGTAGACGCGGCAGATGGCTAACCGCCCGACATACGGCGACGCACTCAGGTTGCAGACGAGCGCCTGTGTGGGCGCGTTCTCGTCGAATTGCGGTGCCGGGACGTGGTCGATGATCGCTTGGAAGAGCGGCGCCACGTCGGTCCCCTCCACGCCCCGCTCGGTGCTGACCCAACCAGCTCGGGCGTTGGAATAGAGGATGGGGAAAGAGATCTGGTGCTCATCGGCGTCGAGGTCCAAGAACAATTCCTCGACCTGGTCGACGACTTCTTCGATCCGGGCGTCGGGCCGATCGACCTTGTTGATGACCAGAACCACCGGAAGCCGAGCTTCGAGGGCCTTGCGGAGCACGAACCGCGTCTGCGGAAGCGGGCCTTCGGAGGCGTCAACCAGTAGGAGAACGCCGTCGACCATGGTCAGACCCCGCTCAACCTCCCCACCGAAATCAGCGTGACCTGGGGTGTCGACGATGTTCATTTTCACGCCGCCCCAGCGGACGGCGGTGTTCTTGGCCAGAATGGTGATGCCCTTCTCGCGTTCGAGGTCGCCCGAGTCCATGACGCGGTCGGTCATTTCCTGGTGGGCGCCGAATGCGCCGGTCTGGCGCAACATGGCATCGACCAGTGTCGTCTTACCGTGGTCGACGTGGGCCACGATGGCCACATTGCGGATGTCATCTCGGTTCTTCATGGGGGCTACAACGATAGGCGAGGTCCGGGGGGTCTCATGCCGCAGCCCTCATGACCCCCTTAGAAGGGGCTGGATCGGCCTCCCGGGGGGTCTCTCCGCGAGACAGGGTACGGGCAACCGCGGCGACGCCTTCTTCGAGGACGGCCTCATCGATATCGACCTTCGTGTGGTGGCCAGAGTCCGGCCACCAGCCGACAATGCGTGCAGGCGGGAGCGAATGTTGGGCTTGGAGTACTTCCGCCATGGCGACCACGCTCAATTCGGATCTGACGTTGGCGCGTCGCCGGCCACCCAACACGACGAGGTGGGTGGAATAGGCGTTGCCGTCATGATCGCGCGTGACCGAGCGCACCTCTGCCCGACTGCGAATGGCCAGGAGGGAGGAGTGCGGACTGTTCCACCAACGGTCCCGGCCTATGAGGGGAAGCTCCTCGAAGGCATTCCAATCCAGGGCGCACCAGAGGCGGGTCGCCCATGTGACTGCATCGGCTTCGACTGCGGCCAGACCTGCCGGCGTTAACCCGGCGAGCCACCGGTCCATGGAGGCGGCCGCACGCTCACCGTCACGCACCGAACGGATGGCGTCAGCCACGGCCCGCCTGACGCCATCGATGGGTGATCTGACTTCTCCCACCGCCAAGGCGCGCACGGCTGCCAATCCGAGGGTCCGTCGTGCCGTGCGCGGAGACCATGCGAAAGGGGTGTCGGTGAGCGTTGGGATCTCGGGCGCCAGGGCAGTGCGCACATGGTGATCAGTGACGCGCAAAGTACTTCTCCCGAGACGCGGCACGGCCAGGTCGGCCAGCACGCGTGGGATGCGTTTCGCCGCCTCCATCACCGCACAACGTTCCTCTATGGCGACAGGATCGGGTGGCGCAAGCAGGATGGCCGTCAGTGTCGTGGCGGCCCAAGGTTCAGCCATCGATCGATCCTCCAGTTCCGACTTTTCCGATGCGCCCGAGAGTGGACAGGCGGGCGACAACGTGGGACACGACGGATCGGAGATGCTCCTCGAGCACGTCTTCGACGCCATAACGCCCCACCGCGGAATGGAGCAGGGCGACTCGAAAAGGTGGGCTCCCGCTGCGCAATGTCTCGAGCAAGGCGAGATAGTGCAACGCCATCCGTGCCTGAGCCCACCGTCCCCCGGTCGTGAGTCCGACCGCGCACAGTGTGGCCGTACCCGGGACCGGAGCTCCGACCAGGAGATCGAATACGCCGCACAGGACGACGCGACCTCCCGCGAGTGGAATGGCCACCCTGTCGTCCGTCCGGGGTAGCCAACCCGGCGCAAATCGCGGCGTGAGGTTGAGCAAGTGCGCCACGTGGATGGACAGGGATGCAGCGAGCGCCGCATGCCTTTCCTGTTCCAAGCCGTCGATGTGTCGCACCATTCCAAGGGAACCTGGGTCGACGCGCAGCGCGTCGAGGGCGTCGACCATTGGGTCTCCCGGCGCTCGGCCCGTCGTCACAATCTGGCGAAAGAGAGCTCGCACGAGGCAGGACTGGACCACGTGCATCGGATACGGATCGGTATGGATGACGGCCGCAGCATCGTCGACCTTGACGCCCACTGCCGCTCCGGCCGCAGCGGTCGCGGGGCCACTCCACGAAGGTGGGCCCTCCCACAACAGGCGCGGGCCCAGGAAGAGTGGGGGTGCACCTTCACCACGGGTGCCGACGAGTTCGCTTGCCCCGTCCTCCAACCAGGCGCGCAAACCGCCGCCCAGTCCAGGGTGGAAATGGGGTCGGCGTTCCGAACCGTCCCTCAGAAGCGCAAGGACTTCATCCCGTGCCACCCCGGCGCCGTCGGCCAATGCCACTTCCCTGCGGCCGCCCGCTTCCCCGGGGTCAACTGAAACGGGATCTCTGGGACCCTCAGGCGGTGGAACAGGGATAGTAAGCGGTGGAGAACCTGTCAGGACCGCCTGTCGGGGCGTAACGAGAACCATCTGGGGAGTGTGCCGTAAGGGTGTGACACGCGAATCGGGGTCAAGGACGCGAGACCACAAGGATCGGCGCCGTCCCACACTGTCTGCGTCTCCTCTACCCTGGCTGGTGCCATGGGTCACGCTCTCTCGCTCCCCTTACCGCCCGCCCCACTGCTGGCTTCGAACGTAGCGTTTGCGGTCCTTTTCGGGATTTTCATCGTGGCCCTGGCCGTACTGATCGTCGTTGTCCTCATGTGGGCCATCCGCAGCGACCGCAAGGGTCGGGCGGCGTGGAGGCAACGGCAGCTGGAGAGATCCGCTCCGGCGGAGGGTGACGTGCCGCCGCCGCCCCGCCCATCCCCGCCGCCCCGCCCGTGACTGACGCCGCAACCTCGCCGCGAAATCCCGGCACGTGGTGGAGCCGCATGGGCCGGCGGCTCCATGCAGCCCGAGCAAACCGCCTCGGCAGGAGCACGCCGCCGCCAGAGCCTAAGACGGCTTTCGTCTTGGCGGGCGGGGGAAGCAGGGGAGCGGTGCAGGTCGGCATGTTGGCCGAGCTGGTCGAAAGGGGGATCCGCGCCGACCGGGTGTTCGGGGCGTCGGTGGGCGCGATCAACGGTGCGGCCTACGCCGGCAGCCCGACGAGAGAGGGCATCGAACGGATGGCGACAATCTGGAGGGGCGTGAAAGGGACCGACATCTTTCCCCGCTCTGCCCTCCACGGACCGTGGGCCTTTCTCCAAAAGCGCGCCGCTGTCCATTCGAACTCGGGGCTGCGCTCCATCATTGAGGCGGGCATCGACTACGACAACCTCCAAGACACCACGATCCCCTTCGAGGTCGTGACCACCTCGCTCACCGACGGCCGCGAGCGCTGGATTGCTCACGGCCCCGCGGTCGAGGCCATTCTGGCGTCGTCGGCCATTCCCTCGATCTTCCCCCCGGTCATCATCGACGGCGACGTTCTCGTTGATGGCGGAGTCGTCAACAATGTGCCGATCAGCCGGGCCATGGCGGCGGGATGCACCCGGATCTACGTCTTTCTCTGTGGACCTCTCCACTACCACCCCCCGCTCCCGAAACGTCCTGCCGAGGCGGCCCTGACCGCATTCTTCGTCGCGGTCCATGCCCGCTTCGTGCGAGAGCTCGCCATGCTTCCTCCTGGCGTGGAGGTCGTGGTCTTCAGTGGCGGTGGCGAGCCGTCGGCGCAATACAGTGATTTCTCAGCTACGGATGAGCTCATTGAGGAAGGCCGGGCCGAGGTGGCCGCCGTCCTCGACCGCTACGCGGGCACCTCCCAGGACCTGACCCCCCACCGACCCAACCCAGACGGCACGACAGACCGCATGACAGACGGCACGGCAGACGGCACGGCAGACGGCACGGCAGACGGCACGGCAGACGGCACGGCAGACGGCATGGCAGACGGCATGGCACCGACCAACGCCCCCTTTGTCCCGTCTATTGCATCCACCCCCCTCCCAACACCAACGTCACCTCTCGCCCAAGCTTCGAGACCGGCCCCAGCCCCGGCCCCAGCCTCGAACCAGACCTCGACCACAATCCGGTGACAGAGGGCGGCTACCTTCTCTCCAACGCGGCCACCGCAGCCGCCGAGCGCTTCGTCGCCTTCGTCGAGCTGTTCGATCCGTCGACGTTCTCCCACATGGAGAAGCTGGGCATCGCCCCGGGTTGGCGCTGCTGGGAAGTGGGCGCTGGCGGCACCTCGGTGGTGCAATGGCTGGCGGAGCGGGTGGGTGTCAAGGGGCACGTCCTGGCCACCGATATCGACGTGACATGGGCGGGGGCGGCCGCGGACCCGCTGAGTCCCCAGGTTGAAGTGCGCGTCCACGATGCTGCTCTCGACCCTCCCCCCGCTGCCCAGTTCGATCTAGTGCATGCCCGCCTGGTGCTGGTCCACATACCAGAGCGGGCCAAAGCCCTGGAGGCGATGGTGGGGGTACTTGCGCCGGGGGGATGGCTGTTCGTCGAGGACGCCGATCCGGCGCTGCAGCCACTGAGCGCACTGGAGGTGCGAGGGCCCGAGCAGGAGCTGGCCAACCGCTTGCGCAGCGGGTTCCGGGCTCTCATGGCGAGCCGAGGGGCGGATCTGGCCTATGGGCGCACGCTGCCACGGCTCCTCCGAGAGGCAGGTCTGTCCGAGGTCCGGGCCGATGCTTCATTCCCGGTGGCGCATCCGGCGTGTGCCCGGTTGGAGACGGCGACCATCAACCTCATTGCGGCCCAGCTCATCGAGAACGACATCGCTAGCCCCGAGGAAATCCGTCTCCACCTGGCCAACGTGGCCGACGGGAAGCTCGATCTCACCCAGCCACCGATGATTGCCGCCTGGGGGCGGCGACCGTACTGACCACCTCGGAGCAGGCCGCGCACCCTGGACCGCGCACGCTGTCACAGCATCCTGGTGAAATAGAGGGATGACCGCACCCGTGGCCGAGACGACAGCGCCCTCTGAGCTCCTCGACGCGTTTCACCCGGCGGTGGCAGCGTGGTTCGCCCGTCGCTTCCCGGAGGGCCCGACCGCGCCCCAGAGCGAGGCATGGCCCCACATTGCCGAGGGGAAGGACGTTTTGGTGGCGTCGCCCACCGGAACCGGAAAGACGTTGACGGGATTCCTCGTTGCCATCGACGCCGCGTACAAAGCGGCCGAGGCCGGCACTCGTCAGGGCGGGCGCCCCGAGGTTCTCTATGTCTCACCTTTGCGCGCCCTCGCCGTCGACGTGCACGAAAACCTCCACATCCCACTGGCTGAAATCAAGGAAGAGGCGGCACGGATGGGGCACGTCGACCCTGAGCTCCGCGTGGCCGTGCGGACAGGTGACACCCCGGCCGCCGAGCGCGCCTCCATGCGCAAGAACGCGCCGGACATTCTGGTCACGACCCCCGAATCGCTTTACCTGCTCCTCACAGCGCCCTCCTCGCGCACTGTTGGGCGGCGTGCACACGGTCATCGTCGACGAGGTGCACACCTTGGCGCGCGACAAGCGCGGCAGCCATCTTTCGTTGAGTCTCGAGCGTCTGGACGGTCTCGTTGCAGCGAGCGGCGGCCGTTTGCAGCGCATCGGGCTCTCGGCCACCCAGCGTCCACTCGACGTGGTGGCGCGCCTGCTCTCCGGCGTCCACGACGATCGCCCGCCAACCGTGATCGTGGACTGCGGGCATGTGCGCCAGCTGAACGTGGCGATCGAGTTGCCCGATAGCGAGTTGGAAGCCGTGGCCAGTGGCTTGCAGTTCTCGGACATCCTGGACCGCATCGCCGACCACACCCGCGAGCACCGTACGACGCTGATCTTCGTCAACACGCGAAAGATGGCCGAGCGCGTGGCGCACCAATTGGCGGAGCGTCTGGGTAGCGCGGAGGGCCATGGCAACGACGTGGATGCGTCGCTCCTCGTGGCGGCGCATCACGGCAGTCTCTCGGCGGCACGACGACGCATCGTCGAGACGCGACTGCGCGCTGGTGATCTGCGGGCGCTGGTCGCCACTGCATCTTTGGAACTTGGCATCGACGTCGGGCCGGTGGAGTTGGTGTGCCAGATCGGCTCGCCGCGTGCCATCGGGACCTTTCTGCAACGCGTGGGACGGGCCAACCATCAGCGCGATGGGATCCCGGCTGGGCGGCTCTACCCCATGACGCGCGACGAGCTGGTCGAGTGCGCCGCCCTGTTGGCCGCTGTGAGGGATGGCAAGCTGGACATGCTCGAGTCCCCGATCGCCCCGCTCGACGTGCTGGCCCAGCAACTCGTGGCTGAAGTGGCCGCGGTCGAAGAGTGTGGGGTCGAAGAGCTGTGGCAGATGACCCGCCGAGCTGCTCCCTATGCCGAAATGTCGCGAAAGGACTTCGACGAGGTTGTCGCGCTGGCGAGTTGGGGTATCGAGACAGGGCGGGGCCGGCGCGGCGCACACCTGCACCTCGATGCCGTCAACGGCCGGCTGATGGCGCGACGAGGGGCGCGTTTGGCCGCGCTCACGAGTGGCGGTGCCATTCCCGAGACCGGCGACTACCGCGTCGTGCTCGACCCCGAGGGCGTCACGGTCGGGTCGGTACACGAGGACTTCGCGGTGGAGGCGATGGCCGGCGACATCTTTCTTCTTGGAACGCATTCGTGGCGGGTGGCCAAGGTCGAGGTGGGCACGGTCCGCGTGTATGACGCCGGTGATCTTCCGCCCACGGTTCCTTTCTGGCTGGGTGAGGCACCGGCGCGCACAACCGAGCTTTCCCAAGCGGTGAGCGATCTGCGGTCCGAGCTCGAGCCGCTGCTGCGAGCACTGGACGGAGAGGGGGCACGACGGCTGGTCAGGGAGCGGGCCGGCGTGGGTGATGACGTGGCGCAACAAGTCGTGGCTTACTGCGCCGCTGGCCTGGCTGCATTGGGCTACTTGCCCACCAGGCAACGCATCGTGGTGGAGCGCTGCTTTGACGACAGCGAAGGGACGCAGCTGATTCTGCATGCGCCGTTCGGTGGACGCATCAACCGCGCTCTCGGCCTGGCCCTCCGCAAGCGCTTCTGCGTTTCGTTCGACTTCGAGCTGCAAGCTGCGGCGGACGACGACACGGTGGTTCTCTCGCTCGGCCCGCAGCACAGCTTCCCGCTCACCAGCGTCGCGTCGATGCTGCGCGCCAAGGATGCGGCAGACGTGTTGACCCAAGCCGTGCTGCCCCACCCGATGCTGGCGGCGCGGTGGCGCTGGAATCTGAACCGGGCCTTGGTCTTGCCGCGCCAAGCGCGGCGGCAAGAGGCGACCGATCCACCTCCAGCGCATGGAGGCGGACGACCTTCTGGCCGCTGTGTGGCCGTCGCTGGCTGCGTGCCAAGAAAATGCAGGTGCAGGCCCGGTGGCGGTGCCTGACCATGTGCTGGTGCGTCAGACGGTCGACGACTGCCTGCACGAGGGGCTCTCGGTGGAGGGCCTGGTCGACCTGTGGTCACAAGTGGAATCAGGGGCCATTGTTCTCCACACGGTGGAGTCGTCCGAGCCTTCACCGCTCTCGCACGGAATCCTGAGCGGCCGACCCTTCACGTTCCTCGACGGCGCACCGCTCGAAGAGCGCCGGACGCGCGCCCTCTCGCTGCGCCGCGGTCTGGGAGCGCTCGGCCCCAACGGGCTTCCCGTGCCCACCGACGAGCTGGGTGCCTTGGATGCCGAGGCGGTCTCACTTGTTCTCGAACAGGTGCGACCGAGACTGCGCAGCGCCGATGAGCTTCATGACCTGCTGCTCTCACTCGTGGCCTGTCGACCGGTGCCGGAATGGGCGACGTGGTTCGACACCCTGGTCACGGCCGGACGCGCCACGGTCCTTGGAGAGTGCTGGGTGGCTACGGAGCAGCGGAGGACAGCCGCGGCTCTGCACGACGACGATGAGGCCGCCGCGGCCTGTGTCAGTGGCCATCTCGGACTGGCCGGACCGGTTTCTGTGGCCGATCTGACGTCGGAGTTGCCGCTTCCTCCCGGTGCGCCCATGGGGGCACCGTTAACGGCAGCCCGGGCTCGTACCGCATTGGCTCGGCTCGAGGCACGGGGTTCGGCCATTGAGCTCCCCGACGGCCGGTGGTGCGCTCGTCATCTCCTGGTTCGGTTGCATGGAGCCAGCCGGCAGCGCCGGCGTGGCCTGGTGGACCCGGTACCAATCGCCGACTTCGTCCGCTTTCTGGCCGAGTGGCAGCACGCCACCCCGTCCACTCGTGCCCAAGGACGGGGCGGGTTGTTGGGTGTGCTCGAGCAGTTGCAGGGGATTGAGGCTCCGGCTGCCGAATGGGAAGCCCACATCCTGCCATCCCGCGTCGAGGGTTACGACGCCCGTTGGCTTGACGAGCTCTGCCTCTCCGGCGAGGTTGTCTGGGGTCGCCTGACTCCTCGAGCGGAGCGGGCGGGTCGCAGTGGCACCCCGTCGCCGGCCACGCCGCTGGCCTTCGTCGTTCGCGAGGACCTTCCATGGATGTTGCAGGCCGTGCGCGTTGGAGCAGTGGCGGCCGAGCCCGAGGTCGGCGCGGCCGCTGACGTCCTGGCGGCGCTGCGCTCCCGAGGCGCCTGTTTCCGTCCCGAACTCGCCAATCTGTCCGGCCGCCTACCCGCCGAGGTGGACGAGGGGCTGTGGGATCTGGTGGCGCGGGGCATCGTGACGGCCGACGCCTTTTCGGCTGTACGTTCGTTGCTTTCGGCTCGCGACCGTTGGCGCACGAGGACCTATCGCACCCCTAATGGGCGACCAAATACGGCGCGCCTGGCGCGTCCCGGACTGGCCCGTCGACGGGCTCCCGTGGGATCGGGCATCGGTGAGGGCCGTTGGTCACTCCTTCCTGCCGATGAGGCGGTTCACGCCGACGCACACGCAGACGTCGCGCATGAAGTGACGTCGCCCGCCAATGAAGAGCTGGCTGAGGCGGTGGCGTCGCAGTTGCTGACTCGCTGGGGCATCGTGGCCTGGGAAGTGTGGAACCGTGAGTCCTTTCACGTCCCGTGGCGCGAAGTGGTGTGGGCCCTGCGCCGCCTCGAAGCGCGCGGGCTCGCTCTGGGCGGGCGATTCGTCGTTGGTCTCTCGGGTGAGCAGTACGCGCTGCCTGAGGCGGCGGCAGACCTCCTCAAAGTGCATCGCCGAGCTCCCAGCGGCGAACACTTGGTTGTCGCAGGAGCAGATCCCCTCAACGTCACGGGCTCCATCATGGGTGGAGCCCGTGTTCCCACGAGGCGAAACCAGCGCGTGACATTCCGCGACGGCGTCGTGGTGGACGATCTCCGTGCCGGATGACCTCCGCACCATAGATCTCAATGCCGATGTCGGCGAAGCCAGCGATGCTGCCGGCATAGCGACCGAGCGCGCTCTTCTCGGTTTGGTGACTTCGGTGCATGTCGCGTGTGGCGGGCATGTGGGTGACGAGGCGTCGATGCGCGCCACCGTCTCGGCTGCCATGGACGGCGGCGTTCGCATCGGAGCCCATCCCTCCTACCCCGACCGGACGGGATTTGGGCGCCGACCGATGGAGATGACACCCCACGACCTGACGTCCGCCTTGACCGGGCAGATAGGCGGCCTTTTGAAGGTGGCGAAATCCCTCGGGACAACCGTGCAGTCGATCAAGCCGCACGGTGCGCTCTACGCCGAAGTTGGGCACGGCACATCGACCTTGGACACTCTCGTCGGCGTGACCCTCGAGCTCTGCGGACCCGAGACCTGGCTCGTTCTGCCCGCTGGCGCGCCGGCGGTAGCGCGGGCGAGAGAGGCCGGTCTGAGGGTTCTTCAGGAAGGCTTTGCCGACCGCGCCTACACCTCGACCGGAGACCTCCTCTCACGCCAGGAGCCCGGATCGGTGTACAGCGACCCTTGGCAAGCGGCGCGACAAGCGCGCGATTTGGTTGTCGAGGGTACGGTAAAGGCAGAAGACGGCACGATACTTTCGTTGCCGGTGGACACGCTCTGCGTCCACGGCGACTCCCCGGACGCTGCCGTCATGGCGCTGGCTGTTCTTGGAGCGTTGACCGCAGCCGGCGTGGCCGTGTATGCGCCATCATTGCGCCAGTCTTGACCATGCCACACGGTGCGCTGCCACAGTCCGTACCGGTGGGAGAGGTACGGCGCCTGGGCGAGGACGCGTTGCTCGTCGGCGTTCCGGACCCCGAGTCGGCGCGCCGCTTGCTACGGACCGTGAAGGCGGCGCCCCTCAACGGCCTGGTCGAGGTAGTGGGCGGCTTGGCTACCGTCCTGTTGGTGTTCGAACCGGAGGGCAAAGGTCTCGAAGCCGCGCTCCCCTTGCTGTTGCCGCTGGTGGAGCAGGTGCTCTGGGATCCCCCTGAAGAGTTGCTCCCTGCGCGCGGCACGGCTCCATTCGTGATCCCCGCCGCCTTCGACGGTCCGGATTTGGTCGAGGTGGCCGACATGGCTGGCTGCACGACGGAGGCCGTGATCGAAGCGATCACTTCGGTCGAATTCACCGTGGCGGTCGTTGGCTTTGCACCGGGCTTCGCCTACCTTGCAGGGCTGCCCGAAGAGCTCCACCACGTTCCTCGACGTGCTCGCCCCCGTCCGATGGTTGCGCCGGGATCGGTTGCCCTCGCCAACGGTTTCGCCGCTGTGTACCCCACTGCGTCGCCCGGCGGATGGCAACTCATCGGCCGCACTGACGTCCCGTTGTTCACGCCGTGGGCACCTCCGTTCTCCCGGCTGGCGGCGGGTGACCGCGTCCGATTTGCCCGTGCCGCTGGGGCGGTCGCCGACGTGCCAGATGATCCTGTCCGTACGTCGCGCGCGGCCTGGCCCGATGTTCTTGAGACGGATCCATCGGCCCGCGCTGTCTTCGTTGTCGAAGAAGCTGGGATGCGAACTGCACGACAAGACGCAGGCCGCCGAGGTGTGGCTGCCTTGGGCGTTCCCATTGCGAGCCCGGCGGACCCTTACTCGTTCCGCTTGGCCAATGGGCTGGTGGGGAATGCGATCGACGCCGGCACGTTGGAAATCACGGCGCGTGGGCCGACCCTGCGCTGCCTCGCGTCCACATACGTGGCCATAGTGGGTGGCGCGGCGCCTGATCTCAGACTGGATGGACAACCGGTCCCGGCGGGCCAGGTAGTGCCGGTCAATGCGGGACAGCAGTTGGTGGTCGGCGCAGTGCGGGGTGGCTTTCGGTCGTACCTCGCTGTGGCCGGTGGATTCGTGGGACCAGAAATGTTCGGAAGCTGTGCGAGCGATCAGCTCACGAACCTCGGTCCGGGGCAGATTGAATTAGGCGAACAACTGTGGGCCGCGGCGACGCGCCCTCCATTGGGTGACCACCTGGCGGAAGGTGCCCTGCGCGTGCTGAACGCAGCGGAACCGATCTGTTTGCGCGTTGTGCCCGGACCGCATCCTGAATCCTTTGCCGCGGACATCTTCGCCTCGTTGGCCTCGACTCGCTTCACGGTTGAGCCTGAGAGCAACCGAGTTGGCCTGCGGCTCGTTCGTGATCCCACTACGCCTGCGCTGAGATTGGCTTCTGGACCGGCGCGCGAACTCGATTCCCAGGGCATGGTCACCGGCGCCGTGCAGGTGCCGCCGGACGGTGAGCCGGTCATCCTCTTGACCGACCATGCCACCCTGGGTGGGTACCCGGTGATGGCCGTTGTGGCGGCCGTCGATCAGGGCTTGCTGGGGCAATGTGCACCTGGTGCAACCGTCTTTTTTGTCCCGGTCGATCACGAACAAGCCCGAGTGGCGCGCCGCGAGCAACAGCGACAGCTCGATGCGGCCGTCGTCGGCCACTATCCCCTCGCCGTGGACTAGTAGTGGCGGGGCTGGCCGCTTCAGACCAGGAGCTTCACCACTGTGGCCAGCCCGACGGCGACAACTACGACCCGCAACGCCACGGCAGGAATGGCCAGTGCCACCCGGGCGCCGATCCATCCACCGAACAGGCTTCCTATGGCAAGGAGGCCGACGGCGCGCCAGGCCAACCCACCATGGATCAGGAACACGGCTGCCGCCACGCCATTGACCAGTATCGACAAGGCCGTACGGAGTCCGCTCGTCCGGGTGATGGAATCAGGCAAGGCCAAACCCAAAATGGCCAGCAGCATGACGCCCAGCCCCGCCCCGAAGTATCCGCCGTAGATGGCGGCGGCGAAGGTGCCAGCAATCAGGAGCACGGGTCGGGTGCGCGGCGGTGCATGTGACGACCCGCTGAGGGCGCGTCGTAAGAGCGGCTGTGCGGCAAAGAGAAGGGATGCCCCGAGGACGAGCCACGGCGCCACAGTTTTGAAGTCGGCTGACGAGGTGGTGAGGAGCAAGATGGCACCTGCGATGCCGCCCAGTACGGCAATCGGACTCAGGCGGACAAGACGCGCATTCTGCCCGCCGATCTCTTGGCGGAATCCGGCCGCGCTTCCGGCGTAGCCGGGCCAAATCCCTACGGTATTGGTGATGTTGGCCGTCAGCGCGGGGTAGCCCAGGGCGAGCAGGAGAGGGAACGAAATCAGGCTTCCACCTCCTGCGACACCATTGAAGATGCCGGCGCCGAGTCCGCCGAGGAGGAGAAAGACGATGTGCGACGCGGACAAGGACATCGTTCCCACTAGCGCCGCCGGCATGGGCGTGAAGCGTACGGGACGATCGGCTTGATCCTCGTCCGGCGCAATGCCTCACGGTGCGGGTATCTCAACACCCAGCACAAAAGGAAGCTCAGGCGGGACCTTCTCCGACGCCGCTCATGGAGCGGACCGCATCGGGGAGCACGAAGGGTGCCATCTGAGGTGAGCCACTTGCTGTTGGCATTGAGGCTGGAGCAACCGAAGGCGGGACGATACGCAAGGCACGGCGTGCCAGCGGCACGAGGGCGAGTGCCTGGTCCCGACCTCGCTCCATCATGAGGGTGGCCTCGGCCCAGTCGCGCCCGCGCACGCGCGAGACCTCACCGGGCAGCCGTTCGAGGATGCGTATGAATTTCGCGCCGATGCTGCTCGGCCACACCCCCCATGACGAAGATGGTGGATGCCGGGAGATGCGAGGTCGTGGCCAGCTCGGACAGCCGGTTGGCGGCCACTTCAGCATCTTGGAGCAGGCCGAGCTGTTCCTGGAGTTTCGCCAATTGCCGCGTGTACTGCTTGGTGCGCCCGTCGTAGAGCTCGCCGCTGAATTCGAGTGAGTAACGAAGGCGCTTGCAACGAATGCGGAGGCGGTGGAAATCGGCTGCCTCGCCTGAGCGCTTGGCCCGTCGCGCCGCCTTCACCACCGCACCATGACGCGAACCGATCAGATCAGGCACGGCCGCCAGGGCCGGCAAGCGCGTGGCCGTCGATCGGCGGTGGGGACCTTGTTGCACCATTGCCGTCATGCCGTTTCTGAGACGATCCCAACGGGCGGAATCGAGTGCGGTCAACAGCTCGGCCCGGGCCGATTCCCGTTCCGCTTCCAAGAGCGACGTCAGATCGGCCCAGAGCGCTTGTTGGCCCGGCTCGACCATGGCCTCCTGCGCCTCCAGTTGAACGTCGAGGTCACGCACTGCGCCCAGCACGTTGGCGAGCCACCCCAACTCGCAGCGGAAGGTGCGTGACCGGAGGGGAAGCACATCGGCGAAGAAATCCAGAGCGGCGCGCAGGCGGCGGGTCGCCACCCGCATCTCGTGCAGCTCCTCGAGGTCTTCTCCGAGTCTCGTGCCGGGCTCCTTCTCGCGCAGGACGCCGAGCTGGCGCCGGAGGACGGCATAGGCCAATTCACCGAGGGTGGCCTCGGGCTCGATTTCCATCGAGCCCAGGTCGGGCGGATTGGGGATGATGATCCCGCGCGCCAAAAGCCCCGCCTCGAACTTAGAAAGTGTGGCGGGTCGTAGGCCGCACGTTGCCCGCAGCTGCTGGACGAGCGGGGCCAGCAGGTCTGCCCACTCGGGCCGGACCTCGACCTCCACCCGACGGATCTGCATGGGGCGCTCCCCGTTGCCGACGACGATCTCGGTGTCCTCGAGCGCGATCTCGGCCGCCTCCAGGCCGTCGATACGCAGTGTGTAGGGGCTCCGGCGCGTGCGTACGTGCAGGACGGAGCGCAGTGCCCGCCGCCCCGCGACGGCCTGGACGCGGCGACCTACCGGGCCTTCGCGGCCGAGCGCGGCGATGCCGCCCTCGGGGAGCGCTTCGCTGGCTTCGAGTTTACGAAGGTGAGCTGCACCAGCTCTGCGTACAGTCTTGAGGGTGATTTCGTCATGGCGTCCGCGCCGCCGGGTACGGATAACGAACCCAGCTCGGGCCATCCGCCAATCACCAGTGTCGAGGTAGGAGTCGATCAGGCGCTGTGACGGTTGGGCCGTCGCATCCAACGTCCTCTGATCTTCGGGGCCCATGGAGAGGTTTGGCATGGCGGCGAGCCAGCGCTCGACCGGGCGCAAATCGAGCGCATCGAACTGCCATTGGACTCCGACAGCGTCCTTTTCTTGATGCATTAGTCCAGGGTACTGCTGGTGCACCCAAAAAGCGGGGAATACGCGGCGCGCCGCTGGGTACGACCTAGGGTGCCTACAGTGGGTAGCAGAACTACAACTATGGAATTCGACAACTCCACCGATGTCGTCCAAGCCGCGGGTGGTTTGCTCGTTCGCCGGCTGGCCGGACAACTCCAGATCGCCCTCGTGCATCGACCGATCCATCAGGACTGGTCGTATCCAAAGGGGAAGCTCGAAGAGGGCGAAACGTTCGAAGCGGCAGCCCAACGAGAGGTGTCCGAGGAGACCGGATTCGTCTGCCGGTTGCTGCGGTTCATCGGGCATACCGAATACATCGATCGCAAGGGCCGGCCCAAGGTCGTGGCGTACTGGGTGATGGCGGTCGAGGCGGGGTCGTTTGAGGCCAATGAGGAGGTTGACCAGGTCCGATGGCTCGATATTGCGACCGCCAAACTCTTGTTGACCTACGACCGCGACCGCGACCTTCTGTCTTCGATGGCAGCCGATGATCAGCTCGAATCGCTGATCTGACGTAGGTTTTTTTTCTTATTTCGTGTTTGAGAATCGCGGCGCTCGGAAATAGACGGAGTCAGCGATCTTCCGCCTGATCGCCAATAGCCGGAGGTGTGCCTCGGCCGATTTTGCTCCAAACCCCGCCGCCAAGGGGTTTGTGAGACTTTTGGATCGGCCGAGGCACGCCCGGCCCTTTCCAATCTCCGCCGTGCGAATCTCACCCGTCCTGCCACCGCCGAAGACGCGTTGGAGGCGCCCCGCTACCTTAAGCCCATGAAAGCAGCGGTTTACTACACGAGCGGCGGTCCCGAGGTTTTCAGATACGAGGAGGTTCCCGACCCCAAACCCGGTCCCGACCAAGTGATGGTCGAGGTGAGGGCGGTAGGAATCCAGGGCGGCGACGTGCTGGGGCGGGCCCGAGGTCCCCTCTCAGCGGTGCCGCACATCGTCGGTTATCAAGCCGCCGGCGTCATCATGCAGACCGGCGCGAACGTCAAGCACCTTCAGATCGGCCAGCGCGTCACCGCGTTCTCCTGGGCTGGTTCACATGCCGAGCTGTTCTGCGTTCCAGCAGCAACGGTCTGGCCGATCCCCGAAGCCCTCGACTTCGCCGAGGCCGCAGCCATACCGGTTGAGTATGGGACGGCGCACGATTGTCTTTTCGAGTTCGGTCATCTGCAACGGGGTGAAACCGTGTTGGTGCAGGCTGCAGCGAGCGGGGTTGGGCTCGCGGTGGTTGAGTTGGCGAAAGCAGCGGGTGCAAGGGTCATCGGCACTGCTTCGAGCGACGAAAGGCTTGCACGGCTGAGCCAGTACGGGTTGGATGTCGGGGTCAACTACGTCACCGACGACGCCGTGGGACGGGTCATGGCCGTGACCGATAACAAGGGCGTCGACCTTGTCGTGGACTCGGTCGGGGGGAGAACGCTTGGGCAGAGCATTGCGGCGTTGGCCTATCGCGGGCGCGTGAGTTGGGTAGGTCAGGCCGGCCGCGACGCAGAACAACCGGACATCTCCGGGTTGATGCTCAAGAACGCTTCGTTGAACGGGGTCTTCTTGGGCGCCGAGATGATCCGCAACCCCTCGAGGGTCTATGCGATGATCGAGAAGTTGATCGCGCGCGTGGCGGCCGGCGAATTCCCGGTCGTCATTGATTCTCATTTTGCACTGGCCGATGCGCAAGCCGCTCATCGTCACATCGAATCCCGGAGGGCGTTCGGCAGAGTGGTGTTGGTCCCGTAGGCACGGACTCCGCTTCCTCAGCTGGTAGCCGTACCTCGGTCGAGCTCTTCGAGAATGCGGCGAGCACCTTGCGCAGGTGTCATCGTTCGATCGCGCAGCTGGCGCTCGATGGCGGGTGCAAGAGCGCGAACTCCCGTATCGGCGCGCAGCCGACCTAGGAGTCGGTCGTCCACCATGGCCCACATCCACTGAGTGAGCTGACGGTCCCGCTTCTCCTCGAACTCACCGGACGCTGTGAGAGCATCGCGATGGCGTTCCACTTCTTCCCACAGGCGTCCGATGCCCGTCCCGTTTCTGGCGCTGCAGGTGAGCACCGGTGGTTCCCAAGATGGGCTGAGCGCGCCGAACATGTGGAGTGCATCCGCCAACTCGCGAGCAACGCGCTCGGCCTCCCTCGCCTGGTCGCCATCAGCCTTGTTCACCATGATGATCTCTGCCAACTCCAGCACGCCGCGCTTGATTCCCTGTAACGAGTCACCAGTGCCGGGCACCATCAACATGACGAAGCAGTCCACCATGCTGGCCACGGCCGCCTCCGATTGACCGACGCCAACTGTTTCGACTATCACGACGTCGTAACCGGCGGCCTCGACGATGAGAAGGGCCTCCCGGGTCGACCTGGTGACCCCGCCCAACGATCCCGCGGCCGGGGAGGGTCTGATGAATGCCGCAGGATCAGCGGCCAGTGCGTTCATGCGGGTCTTGTCCCCTAGAATGGCCCCGCCCCGCCTGGACGAGGACGGATCGACCGCCAACACGGCGACACGGTGACCGCCCTGGGTGAGGTAGGTGCCCAACTTGTCAATCAGCGTGGACTTTCCTGCCCCCGGCACGCCGGTCATTCCGACGCGCTGTGCACCTCCGGTATGAGGGAGCAGTCGGACCAGGAGTTCTTGCGCCAGCTCGGCGTGGTCCTCTCGGGTGGACTCGACCAGCGTGATGGACTTGGCCACGTGGGACCGATCGCCGGCCAGAACGCCTGTGGCGTACTCGTCGATGTCGATCGCCGATCGGATAGTGGAAGTCAAGGCACGTCACCATGCGCGAGCTGCGCGTCGATCTTCTCGACCAGGTCGAGTGCGGCGTCGGCAATGACGGTTCCCGGAGGGAAGATTGCAGAGGCCCCGGCCGCCAGCAGCTCCTCGAAATCCTGGGGTGGGATCACGCCACCGACGACGATCAGGATGTCCTCTCGGTGCAAGCTCGCCAACGCGGTGCGTAGCTCGGGCACGAGCGTCAAGTGTCCGGCTGCCAGGGATGACACGCCGACCACGTGCACATCGGCCTCGACCGCCTGTCGGGCCACCTCTCCCGGCGTTTGGAACAGAGGTCCGACGTCCACGTCGAATCCCAGATCGGCGAAGGCGGTGGCAATGACCTTTTGGCCCCGATCATGGCCATCCTGTCCCATTTTCGCCACGAGCATGCGAGGTCGCCGGCCGTGGCGTTCGGCGAACGCATCGACAGCCTGGCGCGCGGCCAAAGCAGCAGGGGACCCACCAACTTCGAGCGCGGTACACACCCGAGATCGTACGGATCGAAGCAGTATGCCGCCCATAGATCTTCTCGAGCGCATCGCTGATCTCACCTACTGACGCCCGCTGCCGGGCGGCGTCGACGGCCAGCTTCAGCAGATTGCTGTCCAGACCGTTGTCGCGGGTTCCAACTGCTGCGGCCCGAGCGGATTCGGTGAGGCGGGCCAGCGCTTCCTGGCATGCTGCTTCGTCTCGTTCGGCCCGCAGTCGCTGCAGCTTGGCGATCTGCTGTGCCCGTACGCTCGAGTTGTTGACTTTGAGGACATCGATCTTTTCGTCGGCGTCGAGGCGGAACCGATTTACCCCCACGACGACCTGGCGTCCGGAGTCGATGCGGGCCTGGGTCCGGGCGGCGACCTCCTCGATGCGCAGCTTCGGAATCCCGGCCTCGATGGCCGCCGTCATGCCGCCGGCTGCCTCGACCTCCTCAATGTGAGCCCATGCTTTGCGGGCCAGCTCGTACGTGAGTCGCTCCACGTAGTAGCTGCCACCCCAGGGATCAATCGTGCGGCAAGTACCGGACTCGTACTGCAAGAACAGCTGGGTGTTGCGAGCGATGCGCGCACTGAAGTCGGTGGGGAGGCCCAGGGCTTCGTCCAGGGCGTTGGTATGAAGAGACTGCGTGTGACCCTGTGTCGCCGCCATCGCTTCTACACAGGTGCGCATCACGTTGTTGAAGACATCCTGGGCGGTCAGCGACCAGCCCGAGGTTTGGCAGTGGGTGCGCAACGAGAGCGATTTCTCGTTGTTCGGTGAGAACTGCTTGACGAGTTTCGCCCACAGCAGGCGGGCCGCCCGCATTTTGGCGACCTCGGTGAAGAAGTTCATGCCGATGGCCCAGAAGAATGACAAGCGCGGGGCGAAGGCATCGATGGCCAATCCCGCATCCATGCCGGCGCGGATGTACTCGACCCCGTCGGCCAGGGTGTAGCCCAACTCCAGATCAGCCGAGGCGCCCGCTTCTTGCATGTGGTAGCCCGAAATGGAGATGGAGTTGAACTTGGGCATCTCGGTCGAGGTGTAGGCGAAAATGTCCGAGATGATCCGCATGGAAGGAACGGGCGGGTAAATGTAGGTGTTGCGGACCATGAACTCTTTGAGCACGTCGTTCTGAATGGTGCCGGCGAGCTTCGCCGGGGATACCCCCTGCTCTTCGGCAGCCAGGATGTAGAGCGCGAGGACGGGGAGGACGGCGCCGTTCATCGTCATCGAGACCGACATCTGGTCCAGCGGGATGCCATCGAAGAGCTGACGCATGTCGAGGATGGAGTCGATCGCCACGCCGGCCATGCCGACGTCGCCCGCGACGCGGGGATGGTCGCTGTCGTATCCCCGGTGGGTAGCGAGGTCGAAAGCTACGGAGAGCCCCTTTTGCCCGCTGGCCAGATTGCGGCGGTAGAAGGCGTTCGATTCTTCCGCCGTGGAGAAGCCGGCGTACTGGCGGATGGTCCAGGGTTGATTGACGTACATCGTTGGATACGGGCCGCGGAGGAATGGCACGACTCCCGGATAGCCGTCGAGGAAATCCAGCCCGGCCAGCGCATCGCCCGCCAGGACCGGCGGTAGAGCGATGCCTTCTGGTGACTCCCACCCGAGCGCAGAGAGTTCCGTGTCAGTGGCCGATTCGACCGCGTCGCGCCAAGTCTCCTCGGCGGGGGAGTCGGCGGGATCGAAGTCCAAGGGAAGGGTGGAGAAGTCGGGAATCGGCGAGCTTGGCACTAGCTCACCCCGAGGATCGAAAGTGCGCCCTCGAGCGCGTCCAAGACGTTGCAACCGACGCCCACGAACTCTTCGACACCGGCCTCTTCGAGTGGTTCCGATCGCCGGCCAGCCGCATAGAGGCGCCCGAAGCCGGCTCGGGCCAGTTGAGCGGCGACCTCCGCTCCGGTGTCGGCATACACCGCGTCGGAGGAACAGAGGCAGGCCAACCGCACCCCGTCGGAGACGGTTTCTGCCACCTGCGCCTCGACGTCGTCTCCGACTTCGAGGGCGACCGTGGCCAGGCCGGCCGACTCGAAGAAGCTCTTGGCATAGGTCGTGCGGGCGGTGTAATCGGATGGCGAGCCGACGTTGACCAAGAGAACAGCCGGGCGAGTTACATGCTCTTTGGCATACGCGTCGACCCGCTGGCGAATATCTTCGTAAGGCGCGGCGTAGCGCCGCCGGGGTAGTCCGCCGGGCGGCCGTTCTGCTGCGTTGGGTGGAGGCGGGATCTCTTCTTGGGCGTTGGGGAAGTCGCTGACACCGGTGATCGTGTCGACGCGACGTCCGATATTGGCCAGGCGCTTTTCCCAGGTTTGGTCAATCCGCTCGGAGACCAGCCCCGCATCGAGCGCGGCCTGTATCCCGCCGGCTTCCTCGATCGTCTGCATCCAGTTCCACGCCTTTTCGGCCACGGATCGCGTCAACGACTCGACGTACCACGAACCACCAGCGGGATCGACGACCTTTGCCGCGTGGGACTCTTCGATGAGAACGAGTTGTGTGTTTCTCGCCATGCGGCGACCAAGATCGCTGAGGTGAAGTGGGTCCACCAGAAGATCGTAAGGCTCGACCGTCACCGCATCGGCGCCGGCGACGCCGGCCGCAAAACAAGCGATCGTGCCGCGGAGGAGGTTCACCCACGGGTCGTAGCGACTGAGCATTGCCCTTGATGTCATGACGTGCTGCTGCTGTGCACCGACCTGGGCTCCCGACGCCTGTGCCACCCGCCACCACAACAGTCGAGCCGCACGCAGCTTGGCGATCGTCAGAAACTGATCGCTGGTGGCGGCGAATCGAAATTCGATCTGACTGAGCGCCGACTCGATGTCCAACCCTGCCCCGACGAGGTGTCGTAGGTAGGCGATCCCGGTAGCTATGGCGCATCCGAGCTCCTCGGTGTCCGAGCAACCAGCCTCGTGGTAGCGGGTGACGTCGACCACGACGGCCCGGGCTTTGGGGTAGCTCCTGACGCACTCTTGTGCGGTGTCGGCGGCCGCGGCCAAGGACGCGGTGAGATCGATCCGCCCCCTGTCGGACGCATAGGAACCCAGGGGATCCTGCCCCAGCACCCCTCGGGCTTCACCCGCTCTGATCCCTTTGCGCTCCCACAGTGTGAGAAGAGCAGACGGAGCCTCTGGCCCGAGAGACTCGTCGAGGGAGATAGTGGTGAGGTCGAGATACACCCCGTCGAGAACGGTCGCGAGCTGGTCCACGTCGAGGTGGATGTCGGGCGCTCCGTGGGCTCGGCGCAGCAGAAGAGAGCTTGCCCCGCGTTCGAGTTGATCCAGAGCGAGCGCAGCCGCCGCCACTTCTTCTGACGGGGTTACATCCACCACCTGTCTGATGTCCCATCCGCCCTGGCTGCCTCCCAAAAGGGTGCCGCCCCGACCATAAGGAGGGAGACCGGGGAATCCCTCGATGCTGGCCCACGAGACATCGGAGGGTGTGTAGAGCGGAGCGATATCGATTCCCTCATAGAGGTGCGATACCAGCTCACGCTCGAACCGCGTGGCCAGATCCTCTGGGGTCAGATCGGTCCTGCCCTTGGCGAGCACCTTGTCGACCCCAGCACGCCACTCGTCACGCGTAGATGGCGGGAACTCTCCTGCCAAGCGCAACGGCGACTCGTCGTTCAAAACTCTCGTGGCAGGCCCAGGCGAAGGAGTCGTTGGTCAGCCACAAACTCCAAGTATTGCCGCGTCTCAGCCACCGAAAGTCCCGGGACGGCTTCGGACCGCATGTCCTGGGCAAACGCCATCTCGAGGCAACCGGCAAAGCACGCCAGATCCAAGACGAACGCCCCTCCGTCTTCTCGAGCTTCGAGCGACTTTGTCCCCTTGGGGTCTGGGCGGGGCCGTGCTACCGTACCCGGGCTGCCTACGGGTTGATGTAGTACTGCCTGAGAGGGGAAGTCGGTGAGACTCCGACGCTGGTCCGCAACCGTGAATGGTGCGCCAACAAGGCGATGCCATCGAGTCGGGATACCTCGAAAGCAGGTGAGTTCCCACCGTCGAGACACAAGGATCGGGGCTCGGTACGCTCCGCTGCACGCGGGCTCCCGGGCCGAGGTCCGGGAAGAGGCACCATGCAAATCATCCGTCGCACCTTCCGAGGTGCTGTTGGAATCGGTCTAGCTGCCACGCTGGCTGGAGGAGCTTTGACCACCCTCTTGAGCTCTGGAGCGGGGGCATCGATACCACCGGGCGCGATCCAAGTTCCCGTGGCCCAGGCTGGCGCACGGTGGCTGGGCGCACAGCTCACTCCACAGGGCTACGACACCGACACGCCGGGTGGCCCAGCCGATCTTTCGGCCACGGTGAACACGGTCCTCGCGCTGGAAGGGGCGAACGTTGACCTGGCGCAGGCGAAGGTCGCACTTGCCTACCTCGGGGCGAACGCCGACAGCTACATCGTGGACAGTGGAGTTGATGCTCCGGGCAACCTGGCGCTCCTGATATTGGCTGTCCACGCATTGGGCCAGGATCCCACCAACTTTGGCGGCGTCAACCTGGTGGCCCGGCTCCTCGCCACCGAGCAAACGACCGGACCGAATGCGGGCCTATTCGGAACTGACGCCCAGGCCGCGAATTTCGGGGGCACCTACGACCAGGGCCTCGCACTGGCTGCGCTCCACGCTGCAGGCGTGGCGGCCAACGGGTCCGCCACTGGCTGGTTGTTGAGCCAGCAATGCTCTGACGGCGGCTGGCCGATCGAGGACCAGGCCGATAACCCTTGCAACACCGATCCTGCTCTTTCCGGTGGTCCCGACACGAACACGACCTCGGTGGCGGTGCAGGGACTCGCAGCGCAAGGGGCCCTGAGCCAAAACACGGCGGCGGGCGCGCTAGCGGTGAAGTTCATCGAGGCAACGCAAGACAGCGATGGCGGTTGGGGCTACTACCCCAACGCAGCAGACGCACCCGAGACGAGCGACCCGGATTCGACGGCTCTGTCGCTGCAGGCACTGTTGGCAATGGGAGTGCCGATCAACCAGTCGGCCTTCACCCAGAGCGGAGGCACCCCGACTTCGGCGCTTCTTTCCTTTAGGGTCGTTACAGGCTCGAACGCCGGCGCCTTCTTCTACCCCGGCGGCGACACGACGACTGGCTCTCAGATCGCCACTTATCAGGCCGTGCCGGTTTTGATGGGGTTGAGCTTCCCCTTCGGACCATCGGGACACTCCTACTGGGTGGTCTCTTCGAACGGTGGAGTCTTCTCGTTCGGCAACGCCGCCTTCCACGGTTCCGCTGGAGGAACGAAGTTGAACAGCCCGATCGTAGGCAGCGCCACGATTCCTGACGGCCAAGGCTATTGGCTGGTGGCCTCAGATGGCGGTGTGTTCAGCTACGGCGACGCGCGCTTCTACGGTTCCGCTGGAGGAACAAAGCTGAATAAGCCGATTGTCGGCATCGCGGTCACACCTGATGGCGGCGGCTATTGGCTGGTGGCTTCTGACGGCGGTGTCTTCACTTATGGACATGCCGGCTTCTACGGTTCCGCTGGAGGAACAAAGCTGAATAAGCCGATTGTCGGCATCGCGGCCACACCTGACGGCGGCGGCTATTGGCTGGTGGCTTCTGACGGCGGCGTCTTCAGCTACGGCGACGCGGCGTTCTATGGTTCGGCCGGTGCCTTGAAGCTCAACAAGCCAATCGTCGGCATCGCCGCCACACCTGACGGCGGCGGCTATTGGCTGGTGGCCTCTGACGGCGGCGTCTTCAGCTACGGCGACGCGCCGTTCTACGGTTCGACTGGCTCGTTGAAGTTGAACAGTCCCATCGTCGGCGTAGCGCCCACACCTGACGGCGGCGGCTATTGGCTGGTGGCCTCTGACGGCGGCGTGTTCAATGAGGGTGACGCTGCCTTTTCGGGATCTGCCACTCCGCTGGGTGGGCGCAATGTGGTCGGTGTCTCGGCCAGCCCTTCGTGAATTGAATGTTCAATGTTCCGTTACACCCAGGACGCCTGATTTTCGGAGCAGTGATCCTGGGTGTGACGGGCGTGGCATTGGTGCCGTCGGGTCTTTTCGCCGGGGCAAGCGGTCCGACCTGCATGGGAATCGTCATCGACTACGGGACTCCATCATCGTCGTCGGCCGCAATGCCGCCAGCTACCGCAACCCAGGCCGCGCTGGTGGCATCGGGAACAAGTGACGAACAAGCGCTGGCGGACGTTGGAGACTCAATCGGCACCAATTCCTCTGGCCTTATCTGCGTCATCAACGGGTACCCGGCCAATGGCGTACAGAACTGCACCGCCGCTTCGGATAATAAATTTTACTTCTGGTCCTACTGGCAGGGGAACCCGGCCACCAACACCTGGACCTACGGCAACGCCGGCCCGGCCAGCCACACCGTCAACAGTGGCGACACCTACGTCGAGGGGTGGCGCTACCAGAATCCGGGGCCGGCCAGCGCTGCTGCCTCACCCCCTTCAGTGACCCCTGCCGCCGCCTTCGCCCAGGCCTGTCCGGGGGTTACCCCGGTAGCGGACGCAGGCGGCGGGTCTGACACCGCAACGACAAATCCCAGCACGGGCAGCACCGGCGGTGAGACGTCGACTACCCAGACTTCTACGTCAGTTGGGTCAGGCACCGGGGCGGCCGGGGGGGTTGCGGCGGGCGGATCCGCCTCCGGCCAGTCGGCGGGTCGGACGAGCACCACGTCCGTGCCCCCTGCCGGCGACAGCGTCACGACGACCGTTGCGGCGAGCAGTAGCCCTACGACGTCAACCACCTCTGAAGCGGGAAGTCCGGGACCGGGCAAGTCACGTCGCCAACTCAGCGCCCCTCCTTTGGTGTCCCGCCACCACGGGGGCAGCACTGCTTCAGGCGTGCTCGCGCTCGTCTTCGCGGGACTCGTTGTGGCCGCGCTGGTTGCAGGGGCGATATTCCGATGGCGCCGAAGGCCGGCCTCGGAATGAAGCGTCGCAGCGCGGGGACCGCGGTGCGTCGCCCTCTGCACCCTTTGGCGTGGTGGATTTGGGCCGCCAGTCTTGCGATCTGCGCGATGCGGACCAATAACCCGTTACTGCTGGCGCTTATCGGGGCGGTCGCCTGCTTCGTCGTGTCCGCGTGCCGCGTCAATGCTCCGTGGGCGCGTTCACTCACGTTCTTCCTGCGGCTCAGCGCCGTGGTCATCGTCATTCGGGTGGCACTCGAGGTGCTCTTTGGACAGCGAGGTGTCCCGGGTCATGTGCTCTTCACTCTGCCTGGCGCCCCGTTGCCCTCGTGGGCTGCTGCGATCAGCATCGGTGGGGCCGTAACGGCGGAGTCGATACTCGCCGCATTGGCGCTCGGAATGCAGATCGCCGCAATCCTGTTGTGCTTCGGCGCTGCGAACTCGCTGGCCAGCCCCTACCGGTTATTGCGTTGCCTTCCGGCAGTGTTGTACGAAGCTGGCGTCGCGGTGACCGTTGCCTTGTCCTTCACTCCTGAACTGGTCCAGTCAATTGGCGATGTGCGCCAGGCCCGCCGACAGCGAGGTATCCCGGTCAAAGGCCTGCGCGGGCTCCGTGGCGTCGCAGTGCCCGTCCTGGAGAGCGCGCTTGATCGCTCGTTGCAGCTTGCGACAAGCATGGATGCTCGAGGATACGGCCGACGCGCTTCGGTGGCTCGACGTCGCGCAACGGGCTGCGCAGATCGTTACCTTGGGCGGCCTTCTCTTGGCTGCAGTTGGGGTTTACGGCATCATCGATGCCGGGTCACTCTTCGGTCTGGGCCTACCAATACTGGCACTGGCCGCTGTTCTGAGCGGAATGGGAATGGCAATGGGCGGGCGGCGCTCAACTCGTACCCGCTACCGGCCGGACCCATGGCGTTGGCCAGAGTGGACGGTCGCCGGTTCCGGGCTCTTAGGCCTTGTCGTCATCACGACCGCCCACGCCCTCGACGTTCCCGGGCTTGTTATCTCGTTCCTCCCTCTGGCCGCGCCGCCCGTGCCCTTCACCGTGGGCGCGGGCCTGTTGATCGGCGCGCTGCCCGCTCTGCTCGTGCCAACGCAGCGAACCATGAAGCCCCCCTTAGGCCCGCAAGAAGCCGCAGTCGAACCCACCTCGAAGCTCTCGAAAGTCACCGTGTGATCCGCTTTCACGACGTCTCCTTCACCTATTCTGACTCCTCGGGCCCAACCTTGTCTCGAGTCAATATTGAAATCCCCGAAGGCGAGCTCTGCGTGGTTGTCGGTGAGACAGGCAGTGGAAAATCGACCCTTCTGCGGGCGATCAACGGTTTGATCCCTCATTTCAGTGGCGGCGTTCTGGCCGGGACCATCACGGTCGATGGCAGGACGACCCAAGACAATCGACCCCGTGACCTGGCTGATGTTGTTGGTTACGTGGGCCAGAACCCGCTGACGAGCTTCGTCACCGAGACGGTGGAGGATGAATTGGCCTACACCATGGAGAACCTCGGGGTGCCCCCCGAGACCATGCGTCGTCGCGTTGAGGACACCCTCGACCTCTTAGGCATTGCCGAGTTGCGTGACCGGTCGCTCCGTTCGCTCTCGGGTGGACAACAGCAGCGCGTTGCCATCGGCGCCGTACTGACCGCGTCACCTCGCGTCTTGGTGCTCGACGAGCCGACTTCCGCCTTGGACCCTGCCGCCGCCGAGGAGGTTCTTGCGATGCTGGCCCGCCTCGTCCACGACCTTGGCCTGACGATTGTGATCGCCGAGCACCGACTGGAGCGGGTAGTGCCATTCGCCGATCGGATGTTGCTGGTACCGGGAGGCGGCGCCACGCTCAACGACGCGTCACCTGAGATCATCATGCGCTCGTCACCGGTGGCTCCGCCCTTGGTGGAGTTGGGGCGTCTTGTTGGATGGGATCCGCTCCCCCTTACCGTGCGCGATGCCCGGCGACTCGCTGGCCCGCTGCGCCTTCGCCTCGGGCCAAGAGCTCTGGCGCCTCCGCCATCAGAGAACACCCGCGAGGTCATGGAGCCAGTGTTGACTGCTCGGCGATTGGGCGTCAGTTACGGTCCGATCATCGCTCTTGACGGGATTGACCTGGCGATCGACCGAGGCCAGGTTCTGGTCCTGATGGGCCGCAATGGATCGGGGAAATCGAGCCTGCTGAATGCCCTGTCGGGCGCGCGGCCGGCCAACCGGGGCAAGGTCGCGGTGGCGGGTCGTGACCCGGCCGGGCTAGGGCCTGCCGATCTGATCCGCCTCGTCGGCCATGTGCCACAGGATCCGGGTCTGCTTCTTTACGGGGAGAGCGTGGCAGGCGAGTGTCGCCAGGCCGACAAGACGTCCAATCTCGCGGAGGGGACAAGCGAGCAGGCGTTGGAACGCGTGCTCCCGGGGATGCCACGGGACCGCCATCCACGGGACCTCTCCGAGGGACAACGTCTGGCACTGGCGTTGGCGCTGGTTCTTGCGCCATCGCCGGCGTGCTTGTTGCTCGACGAGCCGACCCGCGGCCTCGACTATCCCAGCAAGGACAGACTCATCAAGGTCCTCCGCTCCCTCGCGGGCGACGGACACGCCGTCGTACTGGCGACCCATGATGTCGAGTTGGCCGCCCGTGTGGCCGACCGGGTTGTGGTTCTCGCTGACGGACAGATCATCGCCGATGGGCCGGCTCGCGAGGTCGTGTGTCACTCGCCAGTTTTCGCTCCGCAGGTGGCCAAGGTGCTTGCACCCGATGAATGGCTCACGGTCGACGAGGTACGCGCTGTTCTGGATCAGGAGCCGCCCGCATGAGCTCAAAGCATCGGGCAACACCTGCCCTTCGTTTGGGGAAACGCTCGTCGGTACTTCTGGCGCTCACAACGACATTCGGCGTAGTGGCCTTCTCCTGGCCTCTCCTCATCCACCAGCGCGCCAGCGAGAACACAGCGCACTCAGGCGATGCTCCATGGATTTTCGTCGCTCTTCTTCCTCTCCTCATTGGCATCGTCATGGCTGAGTTGTCCGAAGGCGCCCTTGATGCCAAGGCAGTCGCTTTGCTCGGGATCTTGGCTGCCACCTTCGCTGCGCTCCGCATATCGAGTCCGGGCATAAACGGATTCGAGCCCGAGTGGTTCATCTTGATATTGGCGGCTCGGGTCTTCGGGCGCGGCTTTGGCTTTGTGCTGGGCGCTATGGCGTTCTTCGCCTCGGCCCTCATCTCGGGGGGTATCGGTCCTTGGCTTCCCTTCCAGATGATCGCCGCGGCCTGGGTGGGATTCGGGGCCGGCTGCCTGCCACCGCTGCGTGGTCTGCCCGAGCGCCTCATGCTGGCGGCCTACGGGATCGTCTCGGCTCTGGCCTACGGACTGGTCTTGAACTTCTGGTTCTGGCCATTCGTCGGGGGCACCGCGACGACCTACTCGTTCGTGCCGGGACTGGGCACCGTGGCCAACCTGCACCGCTTCATTTTCTTCGACCTCACTACCTCGCTCGGCTTCGACGTCGGAAGGGCGGTCACCTGCGCCGTGCTGGTGGTAGTCCTCGGGCGGCCCGTGCTGGCGGCACTGCGCCGCGCCTCGCGGCGGGCGGTATTCGAGCCGGTCGTCGAATTCGTGGACGCCGAGTAAGGGGGCCCCCGCCGCGACGGCATCGGGGGACCACCAATTCAAGCTCAGTCTCCTGGTTTCTGACGCTGCAATCGATCCTAAGGTTGGATCGGGTCCCATCCTGAGGAGCACTGATTCGAATAGAAGACGTTCACCCAATAGTCAAATAGCGGCGCTACTTCGTTATCGATCCGCGCCCAGGGCCGATCGAATTCGGTATTTCTTTTCAGCCGTCCCAACATGGCCGTCACCCCTTTTCTGCTTAGAGTTTGGGTGGACTGACCCCCACTGACTAGGGCCGAACGGCCCAGATAGCGCCACGGTGTCGCAGCCAGTGATGCCGGCCGTGGCCGCGATTGCACGCCCTGGCTCGGCGGTGAGCTGGACGGTGTGCCGCAGCCCAGCACGGTGGCTCGCCACGCGCAGAGCACGCGCCCAATCGGTGATTGACGGAGCCCCCAAATCGCCAGCCGTGTACGCGATGCCTACCCCGCCACCTGACCAAGGTAGCTACAGGGCTGTCGGTAACCATTCAGATTGTGCTTTGCCGTCAGGAACGAAGCAGTAGAGCGGATTTAGAAATTATGAGCTGCCCAGAGATCTTGGCTGGGGTGCCTTCCAAGCTCAACCAGCGCCCAGCCTCAAAACCGGGCAGGGACGTTGGGCCGATGAAGCGAAGAAACACTGTCCCTGTCCCTTCCCGTCGCTCAGCTCGACCTTGTGCGAGGTTGCCGGCCACAAGTGAAAGGAAACCGCCTCGTCTCCTTGGTCAGAGTCAGCCACGTTGCTAACTGTGATGCGGGACGTATCAATGCAACATTAAATGCCGCTCATCCCCATTAACGTGATGTGAATGGTCCGGCCTTGAATGAAGCTCCTCAGATCGTGGGGCTCGTCGAGCTGGTGTCGTTCTCGTAGACCCGGGAAAATCGCCGATCTTCTTCACGGGTTTGGAGATTCGATTGATCGAAGTGCCTCTTCGTCACCACGTATGTCCTGCCCGTCAGGAGGAAGGCCAGTTGGATGGTCGCCTCCGTGGTGGATGATTGCTCTTAGTATCGTTGGAGCGTTCATCGCCGTCGTCTCACTGCGAGGGCCACGCAAGCGAATGAACGCTGAACTGCGCGAGGAATGACAATGGACTTTGCGGCACCAGATCGCTCTCGAAGAGGCATTCGTCTGCTGGGGACTTGGGTTACGGCGCTTGCGCTTGTGGCGGTCCTAAGTGGTACTGCCCAGGCGGATGTCATTACAGCAAGTTCCGTCCTGCGTGCCGCAACCAAAGCGATCGACCAACAGACAGGTGCCCATGTCGTGTTTGCAGCGCATTCCAGCGCGCAGTCAACGACGGAGACGATCACTGCCGATGTGGGACTCACGAGCGGATCAGAGATGCTTTCTGAAGGCAAGGCCAACTTGGCGATCAGACTGACTCCCACCCATGCTTACGTGAGGGGGAGTTCATCCGGCCTGACGGCGCTCTTCGGTCTGGCCGCGGCCCAGGCGAAGAAGCTTGGCGCGAAGTGGGTTTCGTGGGGGACCGGTGCGAAGGAATATTCCAATCTCAAGGCGGATGTAACCATGTCGTCGGTCCTGCTGTTACTTCCAAAGGCCAACGGCTCGGAGTTGGTAACGAAGGTGATAGGCGGTGCAAAACTGTATGTCCTCAAGTGGGTATCCCCGGCCACGACATCCATACCCAAACTGTCGAACACGCTCACGATCGCGGCTGGAGGTGCGAGCCTGCCGATTGAGGAATCGGAGACTTCGGCTACCGGAGTTACGGTCACGACGCAGATCTCGAGATGGAACGAGCAGGTCACCGTGGTTGCGCCGCCAGCTGCATCGACAGTCGCCTCGTCAAAGATCACGGGTTGAGTAGGAAGCATCAAGACCGTCGTTGCCAACGACACGAACCGGGTGGTCTTAGCGATGCGCCTGCTTGAAGTGTTCTCCTTCGAGGCATCACGTCCGACCGGCTAAGCCTCGCACAAGAGGCATGGAACCGGATGACCTGGATTGACCACCCTGGAGAGGTGCGAGAGCGGCCGAATCGGATTCACTGAGAATAATCTTCTGGGGTAACGTCGGGAGCGATGCAGACGCACGCCGAGGATTAAAGTCGCCAGACATGATGCATGATGGCAAAATCGCGCGTTCGTCGTAGCACAAGAGCTGCGCAGCTGCTCCTCTCTGGCAACCTTCCCACTGCCATTTTGAATCAGGGTCGCAACAAGGATTCTCGGGTCCTGTATCCGCGACCTATGCCGAATCACCGTGACGACTCGCCGAGGAGAATCAACACTTTGGCGAAGGGCATTAACGCCAGCCGATACATAGAGATCGGACTGCGAAGGGGGTACACATTCAGGAACATTGATATTGACACTCGGGTAGGGGTGGACCCTGCACCATTATTCGACGTCGAGAAGCTTCCGGTGGGTGTCTCTGTTTTCGCAGTTGAGTCGGACACCTACTTTGCCTCGCTGGCTCCTGAAGTGACCTTTGATCTGGCCTATCTCGATGGCTTACACACCTTCGAGCAGACCAAATCCGACCTCTTCAACGCTTTGCGCCACGTTCCAATCGGCGCGCTTCTCATCGACGACACTGTGCCGAGCGACGAGATTGCTTCAATGCGAGACATCGATGAGTCATATGCTCAGCGACGGAAAATAGCTTCCGATGACCGACACTGGATGGGCGACGTGTGGAAGCTCGTGGTTTACATCGACAGGCATCTTCCGCAGCTCGATTTCCGTACCATTGTGGGGAGCGGCGACATACAGACATTGGTATGGCGTCTACAACCTGGCGAGCCGATCTCTGAGCCGTCACGGGATGACAACGGAGTAATAAAGGGTCTGACTTACCGGGAGTTCTTCAGCGATGGTATCCCGGAGCAGTTCAGGCCCTGTAGCGAAGCCGAAGCGATCGGTGTATGTCTGTCCCACTTGAACGGGTGAGCATCGCTGCAGCACCGTCCCGTAGCCGTCAGATCTGACTCTCCAGCTCCTGCAGCTCCCTAACAAGGGCCATGGCCGCTTCTCGGGAAGGTGATGATCGACGCATTGATCGCAAGCTGTGCGTCGGTGCTAACGGAGTTCCACATTTGCGCTCCGTTCGTTCTTCGCCCGTTCTGATTCTGGCCGCAGACTCGCTCCTTGTCATGCGGACCCGCCGCAAGGACTGCGACAACGGTTCGTCGAGCCGCTGAAAGGTCGACGGTGGCGTGACGGTTACTCGGCAACGAGTGTTCAGCGGTCGGTTACCGGCACATCGCTTTTCGTCACATACGGGGCGTCGCCGCTGTTGACCCCGATGTCCTGGTAGAGCAACTGGTTCCCATGGGCTGCCACGTTCCCCTTCGTGCTGGTTGAGTTGATCTCGATGTTGACCTGGTCCCCGAACTGGTAATGCACCGTCGTGTTGATGACGCAGCTGTCAAGCCAGCCGCTGAGCCAGTGTTCTCCCAGTCGATGTAGATCCGGACCATGCTGGAGTCGAGCGGGCCGACGGTGGTGACGTGGGGCCGGACGTTGGCCCCGCCGCCGCCACCAGCGTGGACTTGGGCGACTCACGCCAGTTGAATATGAGACTATCTACAGCGTCGCAGAAGCGGCCTGAGACACCAGACCAGCCGAGACAACCAAACTCTGGGCAGTCCCCGATCCTTAGTCCCCCAAGGGAGGTTTCAGGTTCGTGCCGCATGATCACCTTCCCTACGTTCTTTTCAGGACGAAGGCTCTCGGACTAAAAGCTGTCGGTAAAGCGACGATGGCCCTCGATTCGTTTCGTCTGCAACCTACCCACCAATCAGAGGTGGGAGGGGGCCCATTACGAGACATCGAACGCTCTCGTGCCACCAATATGATGGCGGTAATAGCCCATTGGAGCAGTGATACGCCTTCCTACCTGGATCGATTCCGATATTTGGCAGCGTCTATAGACAGTCTCCTCACCCTTGAGGTTGACCGGCTCGAGATTGTGGTGCTGACGAATTCGCCGGACGAAGTTGGACGTCTACTGAGAGACCGTTATATCGATCATTATGCCGTTGAGATCCTGATGACGAGTCTCCAAATGAGGACACCGGTTGCGGCGCTGAAGAGAATTGCCGTCGTAGGGTGGACTCCTCACCGACTTAAGCGACCCAATTGTGGTCACTATCTGACATGGGCGCATAAGGCCATATTCGAATGGGCCCTAGATAATACTGATATCTCGCTTTTTCTCTATCTTGAGGACGATATAAAGTTCACCAACGAGTCGCTCAGATACTGGTACAAGTATAGGAATATGCTTGCCACGTATGGTCTTCTGCCCGGATATATCCGCGTGGAGCGAAAAGATAACTCAGGTTATATCGTCGATCAAGATCATGCCCAAGGTTTAAAAAGGCCAAGCGTAGTTTGCCCAGAAGAGTCAACAGGTGACGGCGTAGGGGAGCTGACGTTCATCGGGCTTGATAACCCGTACCAAGGAATGTATGTGCTGGACTTGCCTCTTGCGAGGTATCACTTCGGGAAGTCAGCTGCAAGGGAGAATCGTCGCAGTTCCGTTGTTTCTAACTGGGGAATCCGAGAGCGAGCGGCCATCGGGCCAATATTTGATAATGTCCCCCTCGGATTTAAAGCACGCAACGTAGTTCCTGTTCGGCAAATAAGCCCTAACAACTACGAACTAGTAGAAGAATGTTTCATTGAACATTTGACAGGAAACTATTCAAGGTCAAGCGACTCGGGTTTTGGGAAAATTAAAAGTTGAGGACTTCTTCCTATAACAGGAAACAGGGTGCTGCCGCCACCGGTGTGGAGGTACAGGTGCGACAGCGATTGCGGCCGGTGACGAAGCCACGTAACCCCGCCTGACGGCAAGTGACAGCGCCGACGAAATCAGGGCCGCTAGGCGATGGATGGAGTTATCCGACGGACGATCACGTTTCCAGGCCGTGTAGGCATTCTTAAGGTCGGCGGCTGTCAGCTCCGCCACTGGGATGTCACCCAATTTCGGACGAATCCGGACCTTGACCATTCCGGCGTTGGTGTGAGCTGTCAGAGGCACCCATTCCTTGCCTCGTGTGCTCATTCCACAATCAAGCCACTCCGTGAGCACATCGCCAAACGTCTGGCCACCGGTCGCAGCTGTGGCGGGCGGAGGTGCCACCTGCTCACGATTCCGGATGGCCCGCTCAGCCTGCTTGCGTGTCAACGGTTGGGCCTTGCTTTCGAACGTGGCGCGCATCCGCTTGCCGTCCTGGTGCCAGCGGTACCGCCAGACTCCGGAACCTTCAGCCGTCTCCGATAGGCTTCCTGTTCCGTATGTTGCTTTCGTGCTCGTCCTCATTTGTGGTGGTCCTTCCCTGGCGAAGCGTTCCACCCTCCACTTCATGAGAATTGGGACACGATTGGGACAAACGGTAAAATGGCCAGAGGCATAACAGCCTCTGACCTGCATGGAGAGGTGCGAGAGCGGCCGAATCGGATTCACTGCTAATGAATTGACCTGGGTAACCGGGTCCGAGGGTTCAAATCCCTCCCTCTCCGCTCGGGGGCGGGCACGCGGAGTGCCCAAACCACAAGGTCCGTCACGGCGGTGCTCTGTGCGCCGCCACGGTGGTGGTCCCTGCAGGCTATGAGGAGAACGAGTGGTCGAGAGTCGGTACTGGTTGCAGACTCTGGGGTGCCCCAAGAACCAGGTTGACTCGGACAAGCTGGAGGGACGTCTTGCGGGTCAGGGTTATCGCCGCGCCGCCAGTGCGTCTGAAGCCGATCTGGTCGTGGTCAACACCTGCGCCTTCATTGAGTCGGCTCGCCAGGAGTCCATCGACACCGTCTTGGAGCTGGCCGATCTCCGTCGCCCCGGTGCGCGACTCGTGGTTACCGGCTGCATGGCAGAGCGTTACGGCAGCGAGATATCTGACGCACTGCCCGAGGTGGACCTGGTGGCCGGCTTCGGCATCGATTTCGCCGAGCCGTTTGCCACCGACTCTGGCCCGAGTGCCCCGGCGCGAGTTCCTGTGCTCCTGGCTCGCAAGCCTGGTCCCCGGCCCCCACAAGGCTTCGATCTCCTCGAATTGGCACGCCCTGCCTCTGAGGTTCCGTGGGCCTATGTGAAGGTGGCCGAGGGATGTGACCGCATTTGCGGCTTTTGCGCCATTCCCTCCTTCCGGGGCAAGCAGCGTTCTCGTCATTTCGATGAGGTGATGGATGAGGTGGACCTGCTGTTGGCCGGGGGGATCACGCCGGCCGGGCTGGATGCCCCACCGGTACGCGAGATCGTCCTGGTGGCCCAGGACCTGGCGTCGTACGGTCGGGACCGGTCCCGGTCCGGAGAGCGCGTGAAGGCGGGGACATCACCTATTGCCGCGTTGACCCGCGCCGTATCGGCCCGGGTAGAGCGCACGCGTTTGCTCTATCTCTATCCTTCGGGCCTCACCGACGAGTTGATCGAAGCCGTCCTCGCCACCGGTGTGCCGTACTTCGACCTTTCCCTACAGCATGTGTCGAGACCCCTTCTGGCGCGCATGCGTCGCTGGGGAGACGGTGATCGCTTTTTGCGCCGCATCGCCGACATCCGCGCCGCCGAGGCGCACGCGACCTTCCGCTCGTCTTTCATTTTGGGCCATCCGGGGGAAACTGAGCGCGATCATGATCGACTACTCGAGTTCCTGGCCGAGGCGCAGCTGGATTGGGCCGGGTTCTTCCCCTTCTCCAACGAAGCTGGCACGCACGCCGCGGACCTGCCGGACCACGTGTCGACTCCGCTGGCCTTGGAGCGTTTGCGCGAGTGTGCCGAGCTGCAGGACGCGATTACCGCGGCGCGGCGCGATCTTCTGGTCGGCCAAAAGTGCCAGGTTCTCGTCGATGCGCCGGGGCGGGGACGCACCGTCCACGAGGCACCAGAGATCGATGGCATCGTGCATCTGCCCGACGACACTGCGGCGGGCGAACTGATCGAGGTGGTTATCACCGCCGCTGTGGGACCCGATCTGTACGGGGATCGTCCTGATTTGTCCGAGGGATTGCCCGATTTGTCCGAGGGATTGAGAGGCCGGTGAGCGAAACCGAAGCCCGCCGCCACACCACGTTCGGTCCAACCGCCTTGGCCACTCCAGCCAACGCCGTGACGATCGCGCGGCTCCTCGCAGCACCGGTCTTCGTCGTCATGATCGTGGTCTGGGGTGCCACCTGGTTCAACCTCGCCGTGGGTTTCATCCTCGCCGCCAGCGACGGGTTGGATGGTTACATTGCCCGCCGACAGGGCACGACGCGGTCGGGTGCATTCCTGGATCCCCTGGCCGACAAGGCCCTCGTTCTCGGGGCCCTGGTGACCTTGGCCAGTGAAGGCACCTTGCCCTGGTGGCCCGTGGTCCTCATCGGCATCCGTGAGGTCGGTATGCAGGTATACCGGTCGTGGGCGGCCCGCCGCGGCGTGTCCATCCCGGCCCGTAACTCGGCCAAGCTCAAGACCTTCGTGCAGGATCTGGCCGTCGGGACCTGCCTCGCCCCGTCCCTCGTCCACCACCACGGGGTACAGGTCACGGTGGTATGGATCGCGGCAGCCCTGACCATCGTCACCGGAGGGCAGTATCTGGCCGACGGGCGACGGGCGTTCAAGGAGGCAGGCGCATGAGAATCGAGATCGTGGCGGTGGGCACCGAGTTGCTCCTGGGCCAGATCGCCGACACCAATTCGGCCTGGTTGGGCGATCGGCTCGCATCGGCTGGTGTGACGTCGCACTTCCATCAGGCCGTGGGAGACAACCACGAGCGGATCACGTTGGCCTTTCGCACGGCGCTGGCCCGTAGCGACGGCATCATCGTCTGCGGTGGCCTGGGCCCGACGCAGGACGACATCACGCGGGAAGCCATCGCCGACGTCATGGGGGTCGAACTGGTGCGCCACCCCGAGATCGTGGAGCTGATCACGGAGTTCTTCGCCTCCCGCGGTCGCACCATGGCAGACAACAACCTGCGTCAGGCCGACGTGCCGGTGGGGGCCTCCCTCATCCCCCAGGTGATGGGGACAGCTCCGGGCCTCATCTGCCCGCTGGGCAACAAGGTCATCTACGCCGTTCCCGGTGTTCCTTATGAGATGGCCGAGATGTTCGAACGCGGCATCCTGCCCGATCTGCGCGCGCGCATGGCGCAAGCGGGTGAAGAGGCGGTCATCGTGAGCCGCGTGCTGCGGACGTGGGGAGCCAGTGAATCGGGTTTGGCCGAAGCGCTCCAGGGCCGGATCGACGTGCTCAATGCGGAGGACGCAGACGCCGACGGTGTCCCGGCCGGATCGGTCACGCTGGCCTTTCTGGCCTCGGGCATCGAGGGCATCAAGGTGCGCATCACCGCTCGCGCCGCCACGCTGCCCGAAGCCGCCGCCCTGCTCGATCGAGAGGAGAAGGCGGACCGCGAGGTGATCGAGGCCCAGTTGGGCGACATCGTGTTCGGCGTTGACGAAGAGTCCATGGAGGTCGCCGTGGCTGCGCAGTTGCGTGCCCGCGGCCTCACCTTGGGCGTGGCCGAGTCGCTGACCGGTGGGCTGATCGCCTCCCGACTGGTCAATGTCCCCGGTGCATCGACCTGGTTCCGCGGGGGTGTGGTGGCCTACCACGAGCAGGTCAAGTTCGACCTCCTCGATGTGCCGGTCGGACCCGTCGTCTCGGAAGCCGCCGCGGCGGCCATGGCTGAAGGAGTGCGGCGGGCCACCGGATCCGACATCGGGCTGGGCATCACCGGGGTAGCTGGCCCGGACGACCAGGAGGGTGTCGCTCCCGGCTCCGTCTTCGTCGGCCTGGCCCTGCCGGGAGTGGCGACGGTGACCCGCGAGCTTCGCGTCCCGGGTGATCGGGAGCGGGTGCGCCAGTACGGGGCGATCTCGGCCCTCGATCTCCTGCGGCGGGCTCTGATCGAGCTCGAACTGTGAGCCGCAAGCCGCAGCCCTAGGTATAGGGCTCTTTCTCACAGCGGGACCACAGTGAGGCCACACTTTAGGGAGAACTCTCTGTGGAATCCTGTGCGGCAGGGAGGTACCAATGGTGAGAACTGAAAACGGGCCCAGGGTCTTGGTGGTGGACGACGAGCCCTCTATCGTCGATGCGGTTGCCACGTCGCTGCGTTACGAGGGGTTCACCGTTGACGAGGCGACGACCGGGCGAAAGGCGTTGGCCCACGCGCAAGACGACCCGCCCGACCTGGTGATCCTCGACGTGATGTTGCCGGACCTCGACGGGCTCGAGGTCACGCGACGCCTGCGCGCCGATGGGGTCCGCGTTCCCGTTCTTTTCCTGACCGCCCGCGACACCCTGCAGGACAAGTTGGCGGGACTGACCATCGGCGGCGACGACTACGTCACCAAGCCGTTTGCATTGGCCGAGCTCATCGCCCGGGTTCACGCCATTCTGCGCCGGACCGGCTACGAGCCCGATGACGACGGCATACTGCGCTTCGCCGATCTCGAGCTCGATGAGACCGCGCACGAGGTGCGCCGGGGCGGCAACGACATTCAGTTGACGGCGACAGAGTTCAACCTGCTGCGTTATTTCTTGCTCAACCCTCGCCACGTGCTCTCCAAGTCGCAGATCCTCGACCACGTCTGGCATTACGACTTCGGCGGCGACGGCAACGTGGTCGAGACCTACGTGAGCTACCTGCGCAAGAAGTTGGAGCGCCACGGACCACCGCTCATCCACACCATCCGGCTCGTCGGCTACACCCTGCGCGAGACAGATTCGACCAACGGAACGTCCTGAGTGTCCCTGCGCCTCCGGCTCTTGGTGGCGGTGGGAGCGATAGCACTGATCGCGCTGGTGGTGGCTGACTTCGCCACGTATTCCAGCCTGCGCTCGTTCCTCTATAAGCAGGACGACCAGAGCCTGGCGCAGAGCCCCTTGCGGTTGGATCGCTTCCTCCAAGAAGGAACATGCCCTTCGCCGGACAACACCGGAGTGTTCAGCCCGGGTGGTGGGGGAGGTGGGAGTGGTGGGGGTGAGACACCTCCCGGCGGCGATGGCGGTGGGGGCGGCGGTGGTGGGAACGGGTTCGGGTATTACCCGTTCATCGAGATCCAGACGACCGCCGGCAAAGTGCTCGACGGGCGGCAGTGCCCGGCCTACGTGGGCAGCAGCAGGTTCAGCCCGCAGCTTCCTAAGCAGCTGCCCAAGCCGTCGAACACCGCCGGCGCTGCTTCGTATTTCACCGCCGCCTCGACAAAGAGCGGCGGGCCTGCCTTCAGGGTGCAAGTCACGCGGCAGACTGTGACCAACTTGGCCACGGACGCAACCGAGAACGTTGTCATTGTGGTGGCCGAACCGATCGGAGGGACGACCAACACTCTCCATACGCTTTGGCTGATCGAGCTGGCCGTCACCGCCGCAGCGCTGGTCCTGGCCATGGTCGGGGGTTGGTGGCTGGTACGGCTGGGCTTGCGCCCGCTCGAAGACGTCGAGCGCACGGCTGATTCCATCGCCGCAGGAAATCTCGACCAGCGGGTGCCCGGAGCGGACGACACAACCGAGGTCGGACGCCTGGCCCGTGCCCTCAACGTCATGCTGGAGCGAATTGAGGCGGCGTTCTCGGCGCGCGTGGCCTCCGAGGCGAGGCTCAGGGAATCCGATCGACACCTGCGCCAGTTCGTGGCCGATGCCTCGCACGAATTGCGCACACCCATCGCGGCCGTCTCGGCTTACGCCGAGCTTTTCGAGCGTGGCGCGGCTCAGCATGCGGATGATCTGCCTCGCGTCTTCACCGGAATCCGCACCGAGACGGCGCGGATGGAGCGACTGGTCAACGACCTGTTGACATTGGCGCGCTTTGACGAAGGGCTCCCGCTGCAGATCGTCCCGACCGAACTGGTCAGCCTCGGGGCCGAGGCGGTGCACACCGCCGGAACGGTGGGTCCGCAGTGGCCCGTACAATTTGCCGCCTCGCGCCCGGTGGAGGTCATGGGTGACCCGGTGCGCCTGCGCCAAGTCATCGACAACCTATTGGCCAACGTGCGCGCACACACGCCCCCGGGCACGACCGCTACGGTACGTGTCGATCAGCAAGGCGAGACCGCCGAAATTGTGGTGCACGACAACGGACCGGGCATGCCGACAGATGAGGCGGCCCGTGTGTTCGAGCGCTTTTATCGGGCCGACGCATCGCGGGCCCGCAGTCACGGCGGCAGTGGATTGGGCTTGTCGATCGTGTCCGCCATCGTGACGGCCCACGGCGGAACGGTGTCCGCCAAGTCGGCACCCGGTGAGGGAATGACGGTCACGGTGCGCCTTCCCGTCATTGCTGAGGCGATCGAAATGCCCCAGACAGAGACCGAAAACGGGCGAAACGGCTCCTACGGGAGCATCAATGGCACGGTCAAGCCTTCTGATATCGCCGAGGAGACCGGCGAGACGGTGCATAGGGCCTGAATGGTGGGGCTTTCATGGCCCAGCATTCACACCAGGCACACAGCGGAATCCCACGGACTCATGAAAACGGAGCGCCATGATGCCAACATGACAGTCCTGGCACCTCCAGAAGCTGGTCCCAGCCCGCGCCAGATCCCTCTCGATGTCGAAATCGTCGTCCCGGTCTACAACGAGGCCCCGCACCTGGCTGAGCGCATAACCGAGCTGCGCCGTTTCCTCGACCGCTCGTTCCCGTTTCGAGCGTTGGTCACGGTGGTTGATAACGCCAGTACCGACGAGACCTTCGCGTTGGCCACCCAGCTCGCAACAACCACCCCAGGGGTTGCTGCAGTTCATCTGCCCCGTAAGGGACGTGGTTACGCGCTGCGGACGGCCTGGATGAACAGCACGGCCCCCGTCGTCGCCTACATGGATGTCGATCTCTCCACTTCACTTTCCGCCTTGCTTCCTCTGGTTGCCCCCCTCTTGTCGGGGCAACGCGATGTGGCGATCGGCACCCGACTCGCGCGCGGATCTCACGTCATACGAGGCCCCAAGCGCGAGCTCATCTCGCGGGCCTACAACCTGTTGCTCAAGGTATCGGTGCACGGTCGATTCAGCGATGCCCAGTGCGGCTTCAAGGCATTGCGGCGTGAAGCGGCCCTGGAGTTGCTCCCCTTGATCAAAGACGATGAGTGGTTCTTCGACACCGAGCTCTTGGTGACAGCGCAGCGACTCGGACTGCGCATCAGCGAGGTTCCAGTCGACTGGGTCGATGACCCCGACAGTCGGGTGCAGATACTGCGCACGGCCTTGAACGATCTGCGCGGGGTATGGCGAATCTCGCACGGCCCGGCCCGGCGACCGGCGCGTCAGATTGCAAGGTCCTCGCTCCCCGCACGCAACCAGGTGGCGGCCGACCAGCTCCTGCGCTTCGCCGGGGTGGGCGCGATCAGCACCTTGGGGTATCTCTTCCTTTTCATCGCCTGGCGCCCGATTGTCGGAACGCTCGGGGCGAATGCACTGGCGTTAGCGATCTGTACGTTCTTCAACACGGCAGTACATCGAGAACTGTCCCGCAACATGCACGGGTGGTCACACAAGGGACGTCTCGTGGGGGTGGCCGCTGGCCTTTTGGCCATCAGCCTGGGTCTCACAACACTGGCTCTCCTCGCGGCACAGGCGCTTTGGGCGAACTCCCTCGCGGCAGCGCTCGTGGCGGTGACGCTGGCCAATGCGGCCGCTTCGGTTCTTCGTTTCGCCATCCTGCGCGCCTGGGTTTTCCGACCTGGGCCTTCCACGACGACCCCCATAGCGGAGGTTTCATGACAAGTCTGACCCCGCCCCCGTCCGAGAGCACGGGCGTCGGACTCTTAGAACCCCCGACGGGTGTGAACGTTGCGCCGTACCCCGGAGATGTGGGGGCGCCTCCAGGGAAGTCCGCGCCGGTTCATCGCGGAAGGCTGGCCCGGTTCGTCCGGGGTCGCGAGACCGACGCGGCATGGGTCCGCCCGGCACTCCTCACCCTGCTCACCCTCACGGCGATCCTCTACCTGTGGGACCTGGGTGCGTCGGGCTGGGCGAACTCGTTCTACTCGGCTGCCGTGCAGGCGGGCACCAAAAGCTGGAAAGCGTTCTTCTTCGGGTCATCGGACTCCTCGAACTTCATCACCGTGGACAAGCCTCCAGCGTCGCTTTGGGTGATGGAGATCTCTGCCCGCATCTTCGGGGTGAACTCCTGGAGCATTCTGGTGCCCCAAGCACTTGAAGGCGTGGCGACGGTTGGCCTCGTCTACCTCACCGTGCGTCGATGGTTCACCGCACAGGCCGGCCTCTTGGCCGGTGTCGTCCTGGCCCTGACTCCGGTTGCGGCCATGATGTTCCGCTTCAATAACCCCGACGCGCTTCTGGCACTTCTTCTCACCGGTTCGATGTATGCCCTCGTGCGCGGTCTCGAGAAGGCACAGACCAAATGGTTGGTGCTGGCTGGCACGTTGGTCGGCTTTGGATTCCTTACCAAAATGCTGCAGGCCTTCTTGGTCATCCCCGCTTTGGCCATCGTCTATCTGCTGGCCGCGCCCACGGGTTGGTGGCGCCGTGTCGGGCAAGTGGTCGTGATGGGTCTGTCGACGCTGGTCGCCGCCGGGTGGTGGGTGGCCGCCGTTGCGCTGACCCCTGCGGCCGATCGGCCCTACGTCGGTGGCTCTCAGGGCAACAGTATTTTGAACCTGATCTTCGGCTACAACGGCTTTGGCCGCCTTACGGGGAGTGAATCGGGCAGCGTCGTCGGCGGTGGCGGCACCGGCAGCGCCGGCCAATGGGGGCCCACGGGGCTTACCCGTCTTTTCAATTCGAGCTTTGGCGACATGGCATCGTGGCTCCTCCCCGGCGCGCTGCTGATGGGTGCCGCACTCTTGGTGTTCACCATTCGCGCCCGCCGGACCGATCGCGAGCGTGCCGCCCTCTTGCTCTGGGGCGGCGCCCTCGTCGGTATCGGACTAACCATCAGCTTGGGTCAGGGCATCATCCACCCCTATTACACCGTGGCCTTGGGGCCGCCTCTGGCGGGCCTGGTCGGTATCAGCACGATGGCGCTCTGGCAGCGGCGTTCGCGTTGGATGGGGCGCCTCTGTCTGGCGGCCGGCCTCCTCGCGACATGTGTCTGGATCTTCGTTCTTCTTGACCGGACGCCCAACTGGTTCCCGTTCCTGCGCTTTTTGGTCCTGACGGTTGGCATCCTCGGTGCACTCGCCATCCTCGCCCTCCCGTGGTTGCGCCACACCCCGAAACTGGCCGCTGGTCTGGTGGCTGGACTTGGGGTGAGCGCCGCCCTCGTCGCCCCCTTGTTCTCCACCATTGCCACGGCGTCCACCCCGCACTCGGGGGCTATTCCCTCAGTCACTCCAACGCCCACGGGCGGAGGCGGCTTCGGGGGAGGCGCAGGTGGCGCAGGCCGCGGATTCCCGGGTGGCGGACGTGGTTTCGCCGGCGGTCGTATACGGGGCGGACCAGGCGGTGGATTCCCCGCCTTCGGGGCTGGTGGCGCCGGCCCGGTCGGCACGGGCGCCGGCGGTACCGCCCCGGGTAGGGGGTTTCCCGGAGCGGGAACAGCGCGGGGTGGATTCGCGGGCGGTGGATTCGGTCGTGGCCCTGGCGGCGCCGGCGGAGGCTTCCTCAACGCCAGCAACTCGAACCCGGCCCTTACCAAGCTGCTCAAGGCCGACGCGAGCCACTACACCTGGGTGGCGGCAACCGTGAACTCGAACTCGGCCGCCGGCTTCCAGTTGGCCAGTGACGATCCGGTAATGGCGATCGGCGGTTTCAACGGCACCGACCCGGCACCGACGCTGGCCCAGTTCGAGAAATACGTGTCGGAGGGGAAGATTCACTACTTCATTTCCGGCGGTGGTGCCGGCGGCTTCGGCAGCGGGGGAAGTGGTGACGACGCGACAAAGATCACCAGTTGGGTGGAGAGCCACTTCACAGCTAAGTCGGTTAACGGCACAACGGTTTACGACCTTACGGCCGGGGCTGCATCGAGCTAGTGCTGCGCCCGGCAAGGTTGCCGGGCGAGGGTGACGAAGAGGTCCAGGTGCATTGTCGGCGATGTCGAGTGATCGAAATACGCTGAGGCATGTCATCACGGCTGGACAAGTCATGGAAGGTTCTCGCCAGCCCTTCAACCCCGAACGTAGACCGCTGCGTCGACATCTTTCTCAGACCAGACGGCTCTTTCGGTTTCGAAGAGTTCCGGCGAGATCCCGAAGACGTTGGACGATGGACGCCCATCGCCTATTTCTCGGGACGAGAGTACGAATCAGAAGAGGCAGCCCTGGCTGCTGCCCGATCATGCGTCCCCTGGCTTGGCGGCGTTCTTGACCCGCCTCCGTAGTATGACGAGCGGGTCCCGGACCCCAGCGGTACGGACCGGTCTCACAGCGCTCACCCGCGTCGGCCAACGTCGGTCGCGGGAATGGCTCGTTTCATCAAGACGTGCCGAACGGCGCGCGTGGCTCCCTTCGTCTTAGGAGGCGGGGAGGAGAGGTACCAACGGAACCGAAGTGGCCGGAGCTTTCAAGTGTGTCACCTCACCCCACTTCGAGAAGGTGACGGTGCCCGTGATCGACGAGGATTTCGCCTTTGGATTGGTAATTTCTTCGACGGGCCGCCCGTTCGAGCTCACATAGAGAATGATGGGAACCTTTGTTCCCGAAGACGTGGCCGCGGTTCCCTCGATGGCCTGAACGGCTTGCCCGCTGATCGTCTTGGAAGAGCCGAACTTGTAGGGACCGGTCATCTCTAGTTCCGAAGCAACGTCAGAGTTGCGCAGTCCGCTCACAAGTTCTGCCAACGAGGTGTTGCTCGTAGGAAACGACAGCCATTGATTGGCGTAGGTGGATGACTGCGCCGCCGTGAGTCCCAGGGCCTTTTGCAAGCCGGCGTCGTTGCCTCGTACGTAGCCGGTAGATCCGACGAGGATGACCGAAAGGCTCTCGGTAGTCGAGCCATTTATCACTTGGAGTACCTGTGTACCCGAAGTCTTTCCGGTATCACCCACTACCTTAAGTCCGACGCCCTGTTCGGTCGCCTTCGAGACGTAGTGCACGTTCTGCGCCGAGGCCGCCTTGAGCGCAGCCTGATACTCCGATTTGGCCGTGCTGGCTGCACCGGCCCAGCTGGTGATGGTCGTTGCACCTATAACTGAGGTGACAACGGTCGCGGCAATCGCGCCAACAATTTGGTGACTTCGTCGCATGTGCTCTCTTCCTGGCACCCGCGGCGGCGGCTGCTCGACGTTTCATTCTCCCACGCAAACGTGTCGTCAGACTGTCGGCCCTCGCTGAGGTCGTTCACGTCGCATTGACGGATCCGAGCGTAATGGATGCCTGCGGTGCCTTCGGCCTGATCACCTCGCCCCACTTCGAGAAGACGATGTGCTCTGCACCATTCGACTTTCCCTGAGTATTAACTGTGTCTTCTTCGATGAGGACGTGTCGGCCTGAGGCTCGCACATACAAGACGGCTTTCATCTTTTTGGCACCTTGAAAACTCTGTGTACCTCGCAGAGCATCGACCCGATAACCCTGCAGTCTCCGCGAGGGGCCAAGTGTCACCGGGCCCTTCAGTGCGACTTCCTCTGCGACATCGTGTGAGCGAACGCCGACGACTACTTGTGAGAACGTCGGGTTGTTGCTAGAGAACAAGACCCACTGGCCCATCGCGGTCGCGGCTTCCGTCGAGGACAGGCCTGTCAGGTCCTCCATCGCGCGTTGGTTGCCCTTCACGTAGGTGAGATCGCCGATGACGATCAACGACGCGCGGTCGAGTGTTGCGCTCTCGCCGATGCGAATGGTCTGCGTGCCGGATGCAGGGCCGGCGTCCCCGCTTTCGAAGAAGGGAACCTTCGCGACGTTGCTTGTCGAGACATAGTGCACGCTCCACGCTCTCGTTGTCGCCAGGGCCTCTTTGTACAGCGTGGACGCGTTGGGGGCGGCATCGGCCGTCGAGGTGGGGAGAACGGCGAACAGCATCACGACCGCGACGAGGACGGCGCAGATCCCCGACAGGAAACTGGGGCTTCGCACCATGACCCCACTCTTTCAGAGTCGCGGGCACGCGAAGTGAGGGGACCCGACGGGGATCCGCGCTCGCCAGCGGGAGGTGGGGTTGGATAAGGGGTGGTCAGCTCTAGGAATATCCGCGTCAGATGCGCGACCGTTCCTCCGCTGTGAGGGTCCTGGCATAGCGAACACACGTTCGTTACTATGGACCGGTAGGCAGAGCTGGTCGGGGCGATGTCACACCCCCTCCGTAGGGTCACAGCAGCAGATCGAGGGCGCACGAGGACTCCGGTCCGGTCGCCGACGATACGAGTCACCACACAGGACAAGAGGGAGAGAAGAGATGGCCGAAGAGCGGGCAAAGGCGCTGGAAGCAGCGTTGGGCCAGATAGAGAAGCAGTTCGGGAAGGGTTCCGTCATGCGAATGGGTGACAACCTGAGCATGAACATCGAATCCATTCCGACCGGAGCCCTCTCGCTCGACCTGGCGTTGGGCATTGGAGGCCTGCCACGGGGACGCATCGTGGAGATCTACGGGCCGGAGTCCTCGGGAAAGTCGACCCTGGCCATGCACTCGGTGGCCGAGGCGCAGCGCAACGGAGGGATCTGTGCGTACATCGACGCCGAGCACGCCATGGACCCCGTGTATGCCAGGGCCATCGGGGTGAACGTGGACGATCTCCTCATTTCGCAACCCGACACCGGAGAGCAGGCGCTCGAAATCGCGGACATGCTGATCCGTTCCGGCGCGCTTGACATCTTGGTGATCGACTCGGTGGCCGCGTTGACCCCGCGGGCCGAGATCGAGGGCGAAATGGGTGACACCCATGTCGGATTGCAGGCGCGTCTCATGTCGCAGGCCCTCCGCAAGTTGACGGGGACGCTTTCGAAGTCCAGCACCATTGCGATCTTCATCAACCAATTGCGGGAAAAGATCGGCGTGATGTACGGCTCGCCCGAGGTGACCCCTGGTGGTCGTGCTCTGAAGTTCTACGCCTCCATTCGCCTTGATATCAGGCGCGTCGAAGCGATCAAGGACGGCGCCGAAGTGGTTGGTAACCGTACGAGGGTCAAGGTAGTGAAGAACAAGTGCTCGGCCCCGTTCCGCCAAGCGGAGTTCGACATCATGTATGGCAAGGGCATCAGCCGTGAGGGTTCCTTGCTCGACGTGGCCGTTGAGCTCGGTTTCATCAAGAAGTCTGGTGCCTGGTTCACGTACGAGGGGGAGCAGCTCGGCCAGGGCCGGGAGAACGTCAAGACCTTCCTCTCTGAGAACCCCCAGCTCATGGCGGAGGTTGACGATCGAGTCCGCGAGTGTCTCGCGCCCAAGGAGCTTCCAGAAGAGGGAGCGGCGCTGGATCCTGACGACCTGCCGATCTCGATCGACAGCTAATCGGAACAAAGCGGAGCCCTCTGGGCCGGCCCCGCCACTCCCTCGGGGATCGGCCCGGAGCGCTTCGCGTCAGAATGAAGCATGGCAACTTCGGGTTGGAAACAGCGAGTCTTCGATGTGCTCGATCGAGTAGCTCCCACCATCCCTTTTCGATACCTACCGCCGAAGCAGTCGGTGCGTATGGCATTCAACGTGATTCTCGACCGCGAGCCCGACGAGGCAGGTGGTGCGGAGTACAGCTCGAAGCTGGCGCGCGGCGAGCTCTCCCGTCACGGCGTGGCCCAAGCCCTGGCGCATTCAGAAGAGTTTCGCCGCAGTGTTCCCATCGTCGATGTGCTGCTCTCTATGCATGTGAGCCGCTGCGCATTTGTGGCTGGCTTGCCACGGGCAGCGCGCATATTGGATCTCGGGGGCACGCATCAGGGAATGGCCGATGGGGCCTTGGTCCACATGGGTTACCCCTATCCCTTCGAGCGACTCGTCGTCGTCGACCTGCCGGTCGAGGACCGTCACGCCATTTATCAGAAGGGATCGATGGGCGAGACCGTCGAGTCCGAGCTCGGCCCGGTGGAGTTTGCCTTCCATTCCATGGTCGACCTCAGTCCTTATGCGGACGAATCATTTGACATGGTCTACAGCGGGCAGTCGATTGAACATGTCACAGAACCCGAGGGTGACGCCGTGGTGCGAGAGGTCTATCGGGTTCTAGCCCCCGGTGGATGGTTCTGTCTCGACACGCCGAACGGGCCCGTATGGCGGCTGCGTGCCGCGACGCTGATGAACGACGATCACAAGATCGAATATGGCGCCGATGCTTTGCGATCGAAATTAGAAGCCGGCGGGTTCGACGTGACTGAAGCCAAGGGACTGAATCTGATGCAGCAGGGTGTAGCTGCTGGCGTGTTCGACGAGCTGGAAGCGAGCGCCCACCCTGGAGTGTTCGCGGCTCTAGAAGAATGCCTGTTGCTGGCCATGGTGGCCCGCAAGCCCCTTACGGGGTCGTCACGGCCGTGATCGTGTTGGGCACGAGCTCGACCCACGTCTGACCCGGTTGTAGAGGAATCTGCACCCCGGCGGCGTCGACGAACTTTGTGGGTGAGCCGAGGGCAGCGCGGGTCCACGTGCCTGTGATCTCGGTTCCTCCCCGGAAGACATCGGCGACCCCGCTTGCGTTGGGATAGAGCGCAGCCTGCACTTCGAGTCCGCCTTCGCTGTTTTCAAGCCAGGGTCCGAAACTGATCTGCACGTATTGCACGATGACGTTGGCGGCGGTGTTCTGGACACCGTCGGCCAGCATGTCCGGGGTGGTGCCATTGTAGAAACGCTGGAAGGCGCTGACGGAGGCGTTGTACTTCCAGGTCACGTTGGAGGTTCCCGAGAAGTCGACGTTGATCGACGACACCGGCGTGCCTTTCGGCGCCTTGGTGGAGTACGTGAAGAGGGGCTGTGGGGGCGTCGTCATTGTCGGGTGGGTACCCCAGAGCTGAGCCGTGGTGGAATACGTGTCGTACGGGGCCACTCGGCCGGCGGGATGAGTCTCAATGGAGCCGTAGTTACCGAGGTCGACATTGACGAGAGGCGATGCAGCGATATTGGCCAGTACCGGGTTGATGCCCCCGACATGGACCAGCAGCGGCGTTCCGAGTTGTCCGAGAATTCCGATGTCAATGTTGCGGGCCGAGCGGACCGGGCCCACCAGCGTGGCGTCCTGACACTGGAAGACGGCGGCATAGCGGGTGATAAACCCTTCAACGGGTTCCTCGAAGATCACATCGGCCTTGTCCAGGCCGCTCTGAGGCCGGGCATCAGGGTAGTTGTCGACCTTCACCGCCAGGGCGGGTCGTTGCGGTACGGACCCACCGGGCGCCGGCGTCCCGGTGAGTGGGCAGGTGGCCGCGGCGGCCGCCGTGGTGCTCGTCGTCGTCGTACGGGCGGGCGGACTCGAGCTGTGGTGAGTGGCGGGGGTCGAAGAGCAGGCCGCGAGCACGAGGCCAGCCAGTCCGGCCAAGGCCAGCGCCTGACGTCCGCGGTGTGCCGCAGCGGGGGTGGGGTGGGGAGGGAGCACATCCATTAGCGAGAGGTCATCGTAGGGTACGAACGGACCGGTGACCGTGATTGGCGATCAGGCGGCGTTGGTGGGGACGGCCGAACCGGCTGCTGCTGTTGTACCGGTGTAGACGGAACCCGCATTGCCGTTCGAGGGCTCCTCGGCCCCCGCCGGTCCGTGGCCGAAGAGCCCATAGAGATTCTCCATGGCGCGCAACAGCACGTCCGTCTCGCCCGGAATGGCCTCAGGCAGGATGTTCGCGGGCATGGCCGTCGAATTGGCCAGCCGGTAGACAAAGTAGGCCGAGCCACTGGACATGACCCCGCCTCCTTGTGGCGTCGTGAAGTAGGTGAGGTCGGACCAGTTGGATTGGCCTGGGATGGGGGAATGGGCCAGCACATCGAGGTTGCGGGGACCCGGGAGGGAGGGGACGTAGCGGTCGTACTCGCCCACGATCATTTTGGGGAACACGTGCGCGTCCGTGAGGTTGCAGCCGTCGAAGAACCAGGAGGAGGCGTCGGTCACGACCATGTCGGCCTGGGCGCCAACAGACTGATAGGTCGAGCCGATTAAGTTGGATTCAGGATTGTCGACAGGAGATTGATTCCAGTTGACCGTCGTCAGCGACGGATCCTCCGAAACGATGGGGTCCTCCGTCGCGTCCTTGAAGCAGACCTCGAGCCGATTGGGACCGATCGAGGTGGGCTGCAGGCGTATCTGGCGGTAGCAGGCGTTGGCCCCGAGAAAGGCCAGATTCCCTCCACCGTCGCTGAAGAACTGGGCCCCATAGCGCATCGAGCTCGACCAGTACTCGTCATGTCCCAGGCTAAAGAGGCAACGGTGCTGGCCCAGCAGTTGTGGGTTGGCGTGAAGATCAACGTCGGTCCAGTAGGTGAGGTCGAGGCCCAAGCGCTCCATGTCGTAGAGGAGCGGGTACTCATTTCCCACAAAGTCAGCCGCCCCCGAGGCCCAGGTTTGTGGGTACGGGCGGTCAAAGGACACGGCACGGGCCCGGTGGGCGAAGTCCTGGCCCCCTCGTCCGTTCGGTCCGTAATAGAGGCTGTAGCCGCCGTAGAGGTTGTACGCCTGCCATGTGGTGACACTGTTCTGAAAGACATAGGCGGCTGTGCTCGCATCGTCTCGAACGGTCAGCGGAACGAACTGCTCCTGTCCGCCATCGCCAAGCAGCTTCAACAGGTAGCAGCCCGGGGGCCAGGTGTCGTCGACCGTGAAGCTCAGTGTGGGTGACCAGGGGCAGCTCACCGTGCCGATGCCGAGGCTCACAGTCGGTGGTGGTTGCACTCGAGCCGCCACCATGTCGCTCTGATAGACGAGACGGCCACCGAGCCCCTGGTAGTAGCCCATGCGGTAGGCCTGGACTCCCACGGCCTTGGCGGTGGTGTTCACGAAGAGGGTGATGTCGTCCCCGCTCCGCGCGCTGACCTGGCTGGCGAATCCTTCAAGGGCATGATCGGGTTGAACGAAGTTGACGATCCAGTCCAGAGTCCCCGGTCGCTTGTTTTCCGCGATCAGCCACGATGCGGTCGGTACCACGACGCCGCTCGGCAACCTGGTGTTTGTCTCGGCCTGTCCGCCGCCCGCATGCGTGTGGGATGCCTGGTGTTTGGCGTGCGCCGGCGGGCGCTTTTTCTTGGCCACGGCGCTCGATGAGCCGTCGTCGCTGCAGCCGGCGATGATGAGACCGGCGGCGCCCGTCGCCCCAGCTGCCGCAATTTGCAAGAAGCGACGGCGATCTATCGGCTGGCCCACTCTGGTAATCGTACCGGTGGGGTGGTTTCGGCCCCACAGCGGGCCTGGCCCTAACATGCCGGCCTGTGACTGCGGCGCGCTCTCTTCCTGCACCCGTGCGCCGAGTGGTGGCGCGGCTGATTCATGCTGCATGGGAGAAGGCGGGACAGTTGGGCGCGATCGGACCCGATGATCCTCGAGGCCGCCGCTTTGGCGCCATGGGTAAGACGGCCTGCTTGCTCTTTCCGCAAGGTTCCATCTACAACGAGCAACATATCGAAATAGGCGAGGGCACGATGGTGGGTCCGTACACATCCATCACGGCGGGGATGGTGCCGGGACAGTCGATGCCGACCAACCCGGTGGTTAGGATCGGGAGCCGTTGCATCATCGGCCGGGGTTCGCACATTGTCGGTCACTGGTCCATTGAGATTGGCGATGACATCCAAACGGGCCCCTACGTCTACATCACCGATCAGAACCACAGCTATGAGGACCCCGATCGAACCGATCGGGCGCCAATGGCCCACCGAGGCAGCCGTCCGCATCGGCTCGGGGAGCTGGCTCGGGGCCAATGTTGTCGTACTACCCGGGGCCCAGATCGGGGAGCACGTCGTAGTCGCCGCCGGCGCCGTGGTGCGCGGGGTCATCCCGGACCGCTGCGTGGTGGCCGGGGTTCCGGCGAAGATCGTCCGCCGCTGGGTGGAGGGTCAGGGGTGGATCGACGAGAAGGACTCCATCACTCCCGAAGTCTGAGCGAGCGGTGCGGGTTGGAGCCGGGTTGGTGCGGACCGCTACCGTGAGCGTGGAATGCCGGCACTCCTTCCCCACCTGGTCACGATCACCGGCCAGGACGGACCGGGTATCGCGGCGCGAGTCTTCTTCGTATTGAACGCACGAGGCTTCGACGTCCGCGACGTCGAGCAGGTCCGCATTCACGGGCGGCTGCTCCTCTGCGTCGAAGTCGGGGGCGTGGCGGCGGGAGAGGGCGAGCACCTTCGTCGGGCGATAGCAGACCAGTTCATCGATGGGGGCGTGAACGTGACGATCGCGCCACTCCTCGAGGCGGACGACCAGTCGGGGCATGATCATTTTCTTGTCACCGTGCTCGCGCCCGAGATCTCGGCTTCCACCTTGGAAGGTGTCAGTGGGCGGATAGCGGAATGCCAGGGCAACATCGAGCGGATCGTGCGGCTCGCCGCCTACCCCGTACACAGCTACGAGTTCGCCGTGGCGGGTGGAAACTTGGACCTGCTGCGGCGCGCCCTGGCCGAGGAAGCAGTACGGTCCGAAATCGACATAGCAGTCCAGGTGGACGGTTTGCACCGTCGCGCCAAGCACCTGATCGTGCTCGACGCCGACTCCACCCTCTTGCAGGGGGAGGTAATCGACTTGCTGGCCGAACAGTGCGGGTGTGGGGCCGAGGTCGCAGCGGTCACCCAAGCGGCCATGGCGGGCGAGATCGATTTCGAGCAGGCACTGCGACAGCGAGTGCAGCTGTTGGCCGGGTTGGACCAGTCCGATCTCGACGTCGTCCGTCGATCACTCCTCCTGTCCCCTGGTGCACGGACACTGGTGCGGACGCTCAAGCGACTGGGCTACGAGACCGCGGTCGTAAGCGGCGGATTCACGCAGGTCATCGACGCTGTGGTCGCCGATTTGGGGATCGATCATTTGGCGGCCAACGAATTGGAGATGAAGGACGGCCTGCTCACCGGGGGATTGGTGGGACCCATAGTGGATCGTGTCGGGAAAGCCGAGGCTCTCATCCGATTCGCCGCCGCGGCAGGTGTGCCGCAGTCGCGCACGATCGCGGTTGGCGACGGGGCCAACGATCTCGACATGCTTGCGGCGGCCGGTCTGGGTATCGCCTTCAACGCGAAACCCATGGTCAGGGACGCGGCCGACACGGCGCTCACCGTCCCGTACCTTGACGCAATCCTCTTTCTCCTTGGAATTAGTCGGGGTGAGGTGGAGTCGGCGGATCAAATGGAGCAAGCTACGTAACGATGACTCAGCCCGGCGCCGTCCGCGAGGTGAGCGCCGCCCAGGGCGAACTCGGAGTATTGGCCGACAATCTCGGCCGGCGGCCACTGCTGCGAGGTTGGCTCCATTTAGGCGTTTTCGTGGGCTGGCTCATCGGCGGACCGTTCCTTATTGCCGCCGGACCCGACGCCGCCAGCAAGCTGGAATTGACCGTGTTCGTGCTGGCCATGCTGATCATGTTCGGCACCAGCGCGCTGTTCCATCGTGTGCGCTGGTCGGCACCGGCGTGGCGGCGCATGCGCCGGGCCGACCACAGCGCCATCTTCATCGGCATCGCTGGAACCTCGACCGGCGTAGCCGGGTTGGCCCTGTCCGGGTGGTCCCAAGCCCTCATGCTGAGCATGGTGTGGGTGGGCGCTTGTGCCGGCATCGTGTTGCGCCAGATTTGGCTGGATGCCCCTCAGTGGGCGGTCGCCATCCCCTACGTCGTGGTCGGCTGGTGTTCGCTGATCGTGGCGCCGCAGCTCGTGCGAAGCCTCGGTTGGGTGGGCTTCGCCCTCATGCTGGTTGCGGGTCTGTCGTATACCGTTGGTGCACTGGTATACGCGCGTAAACGTCCGGACCCGTGGCCCGGTACGTTCGGGTTCCACGAGGTCTTCCACGCCTGCACCGTGGTGGGAGCCGGGACATTCGCGTACCTCATCGCCTTCATCGCATTGCCGCGTTACTGAGCGCCGCACAGGCCCCGTGCACCGCCTGCTCCGCCGAGAACGGCCGCGCCGCAGACGCACGGCTGTACTGGCCGCAGGGATTGGCACCGCCCTCCTTCTCGCGTCCTGCGCCGGAGCGAGGGGATCGACAGAGTCCATTTCGCACACCTCGAGCCCTGCCTCGCCAACGACGACGTCGACGTCGACAACGACCACCACCACTCCACCACCCCTGCCCATCACACCGATCACGTGGACGCAGTGCAACGGTGATCTCCAGTGTGGAACGTTGATCGTTCCGCTGAATTACGCCCACCCGCAGGGTGCCACCATCGGGATAGCCGTGGAGCGGCATCTCGCGCGTGATCCGGCACAGCGGATTGGCTCGTTGGTCATCAATCCCGGTGGGCCGGGCGTGTCGGGGATTGATGATTTCGTGAACGAGCTGGATACGCTCACCCCCGGTCTCCTCGACGACTTCGACATCGTCACCTTCGATCCCCGCGGGGTGCAGCGCAGCGACCCGGTGACGTGCGGCGAGACTCCCGGCACCGCCCCTGGTTCACTACCCGACCCTGTGCCGCAGAACGCGGCAGAACAGAAATCGACTATCGCCAACATGCGGCAATTCGCGGCTGACTGTGAGAAGGCCAGCGGCGCCATCCTGCCGTACGTCGGTACGGTCGATGTCGCCAAGGACCTGGACCGACTACGGCAAGCATTGGGTGACAGCGGTCTCACCTACATGGGTCAGTCCTACGGGACCCTCCTCGGAGCGACCTACGCCCAACTGTATCCGACGCACATTCGCGCCATGGTCCTCGACAGCGCCATCGATCCCGCCCTTTCCTTCAGCCAACTGACATTGGGCCAGGCGGAGGGGTTCGAAGGCGTGCTCAATTCCTTCTTCGCCTGGTGTGCCGGCACAGCTTCGTGCCCCTGGCGGCCTTCCGGGGACCCGACGAGTGCGTTGCTCGCTCTTTTGGCCCGCAGTCGGACGAGCCCGTCCCCGGCCGGGGACGGCCGTGCGGCCGGGCCCGCTGAGCTTTACAACGCGCTCCTGTCCGGCCTTTATTCGCAATCGGACTGGCCAACCTTGGGGAGTGCGTTGGCGGCAGACGCCGCAGGAGAAGGAACACAGGTCGACACGATGTCGGATCACTACGCTTTGGATGGTTCGACCAACGGGGCTGACGCAGGAGAGGCTGTCGATTGTCTCGATCATCCCACCCCCAAGGTCTTATCGACCTACGACCAATTGGCGACGGTCTTCGCAAAGTCGGCGCCGATCTTCGGTCCGCTCTTGGCTTGGGGAGAAGCCGCATGCGCCGTGTGGCCTGTAGCCCCCACCCGGACGCCGGCTCCAGTGACAGCTCCGGGCTCCCCGCCCATATTGGTGATCGGCACCACTCAGGACCCGGCCACCCCCTATGCGTGGTCGGTCAGCTTGGCCGGCGAGCTCAGCAAGGGAGATCTCCTGACGGTGGAGGGAAGCGACCACGTGTCGTACTTCTACAGCGCCTGCGTACGGGTCGACGTCCAGTCCTACTTCATCACCTTGGCCACGCCGCCGGTGGGTGCCACCTGTAGCGACTGAGAGGCGGGACGGCCTGCGCTGGCGTTTCGCGCCTCTGCCGATCCGGCGCTGGTTCACGGGGCTTCTGACGGGCCATAGTGGGCGCCGCAAAAGGATCAAAGAAGAAGGAGAGTTCGTTGGCACCTCGAGAAGAAGCGCTGATTGCCGGAAATGTACGTCTCACCGGTCACGGGGGGGACGACATAAACGCGTACCAAGTTGTGAGCGAGGAGGACGGGCCGCGACCCGGCGTCTTGGTGATCCATCATCTGCCGGGTTGGGACTCCCCGACGAAAGAGATCGCCAGACGGTTCGCCGCCTACGGCTACAACGCGATCTGTCCAAACCTCTATGCCCGGGAGGGGCTCGACACCGACCCTGACGATGCAGCAGCGGCAGCGCGGGCCAATGGTGGTGTGTCCGATGAGCAGTTCCTCGGCGACGCGAGCGCGGTCATTGACGCGCTGCGCGCCCTCCCGAATTCCAACGGCAAGGTAGGTGTTATCGGGTACTGCTCCGGCGGCCGCCAGTCCTTTCTCACCGCGGTGAGCCTCCCTGTCGACGCTGCCGTGGATTGTTACGGTGCCTTCGTCACTGGGACTGTTCCGGAGGGGTTCCCCATGAGGGCGAGGCCCATCGTCGACAAGGCGCCCTCGCTCGGCTGTCCCCTGCTCGGGCTCTTTGGAGCAGACGACAAGTTCCCCGATCCCGAGCAAGTGGCGGAACTCGAGCAAGCGCTCATCGCCAATGACAAGACGTACGAGTTCCACAGCTATGACGGTGCGGGCCATGCCTTCTTTTCCACGGATCGGCCGAGCTTCCGTCCTGAGGCAGCCTTGGACGGTTGGCAGCGAATCTTCTCGTGGTTTGGGCAGTACCTGACGTCCGAGGAGGCTTGATCATGTGCTCATATCTCACGGTGCCGGCCGACGTGACCGGGAGCGCAAAGGGGCCCGACGGGTGGTTTTCGGTGAAGTCGGCCTCGGTCTACTTCGACCATCCGTTCCACGCTCCGCTCGAGCATTCCCTCAACATCGACTTCGTCGACCCGACCCGGGGCCCCAGTGCACGGGTGGCGGTCGAGTTGAGTGCCGATTCTGCTCGCGAACTCGTGCGGTGTATCGAAGCGGCGCTCGAAGCGGCGGGGGCGGCTGCACTTTAGGGAAGAGACAGCTGCGTTGACGTCTAGCCAGGAACGCGGGCGCGCGCAAGGTCCTGCGCCTCAGATCCATCCTCGACGAAGGCCATGACCTGGCGCACCCAATCAGCCACCTCGTTGGGGTGAGTGCTGATGATCCAATGACCCGCTTCCACGTCGCGTCGCCACACCACCGGTGACCACGTTTCGAGGCCGTCGAGGAATGGCGGCGTGATGTAGCGGTCCTGCGTGGGCACGATGATCTGCACCGGCGTCTCGGTATGGCCTTGCACGGGGTGGCGGAGGCGTTGGCGCACGTTGGCGCGGTAGAGCTCCAGTCCGTGCGCAAAGTCATCGGTCGCCGTCGCCGTCGGCGCCCTTTGCCCGGTCGCTGTTCCCGGGCGACGGGGCGAGGCTCCCGAAATCCGGCGCCGTAAGGAGGCGCCCTGCGTCACCAGTTGGGGCAGGAACGGGAGATGAAAGAGGGCGATGTACCACGAGTGCATGGCCTGGCCCAAAGTAAGTCGGACGTCCGCCGGACGCAGGGTGCGGTGCTGCCGCGCCCACATGGCAGCGTGATCGAGCGGTGGCCCCGAGATGCTGGTAAAGCTGGCGATGCGTCCGGTGAGGAGGTGGGTGGTGACCGCTTCCCAACCTTGGATGGAGCCCCAGTCGTGGCCGACGAGATGCACCGGGGCATCGGGGCTCACCGCCTCGATGACGGCCGCCATGTCCTCGACGAGTAGGGAAAGGGCATAGCCCGCTCGACTGTCGGGCGCGTCCGAGGCTCCGGCCCCACGCACGTCGTACGTCACTACGTGAAGGTCACGTGACAGGCATCGGGCGACGGCGGCCCAGATGGCGCTGGTGTTCGGAAACCCATGGACCAAAAGCACCGTGGGCTCTGAAGCATCCCCGTATTCGGTTACCGCCAGATCGAGCCCCGAGCCTCGAACGCGGCGATGCCTCACCTCGGCGGAGTCACTTTCCTTCTCGGTCACCACACGAGAGTTGTAGCAGCGACCCCTTCGGGCACATGGATCGGGCTGAGGTTCACGGCTATTGACTCAATGTATGTACTGAGCGTAGTTTCGCTCCATGAGTGTCCCTCACACCCTGCTCGGGCTGCTCGAGAGGGAGCCGTGCCACGGCTACGACCTCAAAGCGGACTACGACGCGTACTTTGGCCGCAGCCGGCCCCTCCCCTACGGACAGGTCTATGCCACGCTGGCTCGTTTGGTCCGCGACGGCAAGATCACGCCCGGAGAGATCGAGTCTGGGGATGGCCCGGATCGAAAGCGCTACACGATCACCGACGTGGGCAGGGGTGAGCTGGAGGCTTGGCTCGGGCAGCCAACGGAGGCAGAACCCCATCTCCAGACGGTGATCTTCACCAAGGTGGTCCTCGCGCTCATGCTCGGCCGCTCGCCCGAGGCGTACCTCGATGTCCAGCGAGCCAACCACTTGGAGCGCCGTCGAGAGCTCACGGAGCTCAAGCGCACCGGAACCGTGATGGATGCCCTCCTCGCTGATTACGGGCTCTTCCATTTAGAAGCCGATCTGCGATGGATCGACATCGCGGAGGCGCGGCTCACCACCCTGGCCGAAGAGGTGCAGCGGTGACGGTCAATCACGCGGGGTGTTTGACCGAGCGGAAGGACCGATCTTGTGCCCAATGGCCATCAAGGGACCCGAATCGTGTCCGGGTTGCTTGCATGTTCTCTCGCGGATTTTCTTGCGGATAATCTTGCGGCCCCGGGCCGCTAGCTCATCCGGAAGAGCAGGGGACTTTTAATCCCAAGGTGCCGGGATCGAGACCCGGGCGGCCCACCACGAGATCTATAGAGTTGACTTCCCGAATTCCTCGGTTGGAGCAGATTGCTGGACAGATGTATCCGTCATGAGCGGTACCGTGTTCGAGGTCCCGTTGTCACGTACGACGATTCGGTCACGACCAGCCCGTTTCGCTTCATAGAGGGCCCAGTCTGCGTCTTCGGACAGGGTAGCAAGTGTTGAAATGTTGGCTCCAACCAAGCTTCCGCCATAACTCAAAGTGAGTGCGTATTCATTGAAGGCCAACTCCCTGTGAATTCTACTCGCGAGGCCGATTACGCCACCCATGTCGGTATCGGGCATCAAGATCGCGAACTCGTCTCCTCCGTATCTCGCCACGATGTCGATGGAACGGCTTGTCCTGCGTAATGTCTCGCCGACTCGCGCCAGGGCTCGATCGCCAGCCAAGTGACCGTTGGTGTCGTTCAGGCCTTTGAAGTTGTCGATATCAATCATGATGAACGCCAGCCGATGGCGGTAACGTGCCGAACGGAGGAATTCGAGCTCGCACTGCTCATCGAAGGCTCGACGGTTCAAACAGCCGGTGAGCGTGTCAGTGGTGGCCAAGCTCGCAAGCTCATTCGTGAGCCGATCAGTCTCCAGTTGAAGGCGCGTACGCCCTGCCGAAGCTGCGAACGAGACCGTCGACAAGCCGACGAGAACGGCAAGGTCGATGAGGAACGCCGGCCATTCGGCCGTAATCGTTGACCCGGTCGCGCAGGCGACACTTGCCGCCACGACTGATGAGAATGCAGTGAGCGCTACTGACGCCGGTGGAAGGATTAGTCCCGCGAAGACCACTGGGAACACGAGCAAAATGAGGAGTGGACTGTGGAGGCCACCGTCAAGGGCAGCTCCCGTGGCAACCATTACGCACGTCGCGAGCGACCAGCCGAGACTGAAGGTGAGTTCCCATTTCTCGGAGAGCTGGATCGGAACCACGACAACCAGGCTTGCAAGCCCCCCGACAAAGCACGACGCCGTGACGATCCAAAGGACGAGTCGATGCGTGCCATGAGGTGTTGCCGCGAGATAGGTCATGACGATCGCCGTTTCGACGAGCACGACGGTGAGCGCCACTCTTGTTTGCTGACGCCAGAATGCGTGTTTCGCGCCGTTCCCCGTCGAGCTTCGCGCCTCTCTTGCGATTGACCCCGCATCGGTTGCGGCTAAATCGGTCAGAGGAGGAGCTCTTCGGCGTCGACCTTCGTTCGCCGAAAGGTGATTGAGTCGCCATTTCAGAACCAACGGAACCACCTACCAGCAGCCTGTTCCTCGGGGTCTCTGGTCATCATGATCGGACCGGACACCGAGGCCACGAAGAACACGCTATAGCTGATTTCATGCGCCGTTGAGCCCCGGCCAGCGACAGTGAGTGCAAACGTGGGTGGCCATGCCTTCGATCACTCATCGGAGCTCCTCGCCGCTGAACTCGTGGAAGAGATTGAAATGGCCATCGAACGACGATGACGTTGTTCGTTCCCAATAATTCGACGATGCGTTCGCAGAACTCGCCCAACGACAGTACCGCTCCGGTCGGGTGGCATCCGATCATGCGTATGATTTGTCCGCCGACTAAGTTCTCGTTCGATGGGGGCCTTCGCTCCCAAGAACTATTGGGGGCGATTCATATGGAACTGATCACTGACCCGCGTCTCCGCGAGATCGTCAGCTATATCGCTCCGATGATGGACGGCGATCCATATCCCGACGTGAAGACGGCGCCGGACGATCCGTCAGAGCGCGAGGCGTGGTTCGACGACATCGCCCGCCGCCGCGAGCAGCAGCACGCCGTCGTCCGGCAGATGATCGGCAGCAACGGAGCGCCTGAGTTACCTTCGGGCGTCGAGGTCATCGAGGTCCGGATCCCGGTGGAGGGCTCGTGCGGATCGTCAGGCTGCGAGGCCTGTACACGGGGTGCGATCAGCGCCTATGTGTACCGCCCGACCGACGCGACCGGCGCACCGGCGTACCTCACCCTCCACGGTGGGGGCTGGTGGCTCATGGGGGGCGACATCGTTCGAAACAGCGGAGCGAGCCACGCCACGATGGCCCTTGATCTTGGAATCGTGGTGGTCGATGTCGACTACCGCCTCACCCCGGAGCACAAGTTCCCGCTCCCCGTGGAGGACTGCTACACGGCCCTGGCCTGGGTCGCCGCACATGGCAACGAGCTCGGAGTCGACCCCGCCCGTATCGCAATGGGAGGGGGCAGCGCCGGAGGGAACCTCACCGCTGCCGTCGCGTTGATGACCCGCGACCGCGGCGGCCCGGCGCTCCGCGGGCAGGTGGTTCAGATACCTTGCCTCGACAGCAGCTGCAACACGGTGAGCCATCGGCTGTATGCCACTGGCTACGGCACCTCGCTTGACCGCTGGCAGAAGATGTGGGCGACGTACCTCCGTGACCCATTGGATATGTACAACCCGTATGCCTCGCCGGTTCACGCGGCCAGCTTCGGGGAGTTGCCCCCGGCCCTGATCACCGTCGGAGACTTCGACAGCCTCCGCGACGACGGACTCATCTACGCCGAACGCTTGAGCGAGGCTGGCATCAGCGTGACGGTCCGTCGCTTTCCGCAGATCCACGGCGGCGGACTGCCCGAGAATGGGCCTCAGCTGGCGAAGCTCACTCGCGATTTTCTGCGCGCCAACCTCTTGGACTGACGGCACTTCGTGTTCGCCGGGCGACTGAAGGGCGTAAGGTCGGCGGTCCGATCCGTCCCAGCAATTGGATGGGACGGATCAAGAACCTGCCGGAGAACCGGCTAGACCGCTCCTTCCTTCGCGTCGACTCTCTCTCCTACGCGTCCCGCCGCATCATGCGCCAACCGCCGATTCCAAGGGCAAGTGCGGCGTATCCGGCCATGAGGGCCAATCCCACCCAGGCGTTGAAGGTCGGCGTAGCCCCACTGCCTACGTGCGTGTTGACGCTCGTTATTGCGTTGCCGATAGTGATCGGCTCGAATTTGTTGATGGCGTGATTGAGTGACGTAGGAAGAGCAGGAAGAAGCAGCGGGATGATCAGCAGCACTCCTACGAACACGGCGATCGCACCTGCCGTGTGGCGGATGATGGAGCCCAAGCCCAGGGCGAGCAGTCCCAGCAGGGCTAGGTAGAGGCCACCGCCAGCTACGGCGCGCAACACGCCGGCCTGGCCGATGCTTGCGTGCGGAGCGCCGCCGCCAATCAGCATTTGTCCTATGAAGAAGGCGCCGAAGGAGACCACCTCTCCGACGACCAGGGCAACGAGGGCGAATACGGCCGCTTTGGCGGCCAGAAGCACGCGTCGATCGGGCACGGCGGCGAGACTGGCCCGGATCGTCCCCGTCCCGTATTCCGCGCTCGATAGCCAGCACACCGAGGATCCCGATGGCGAACTGGCCGAAGAGCAAGCCGGTCAGGCTCAGGTTTGTGGGATCGAACGACAGGCGACTTGCAGGGAAAGTGTGCGTCCAGCGCGTTGCTTCAGTGGCCGTGGCGATGATGCCAATGCCAATTGTGATCACGACGGTAGCGAGAAGGGTCCACGTCGTAGAACGCACGCTGCGGAGCTTCGTCCATTCGGATCGCAATACGCCGGTCGGTCGATACCGCAGGGCGGAGGGCGCCGGAATGGTGGTTGTAATGAGGGTCATTGTTGGCTCACTTTCCCGCCGGCGTCTGCCGGTTGTTGTCGAGGGTGACGAAATCGTCGTTGAAATCGTCGGTCAGATCGGCCGCTCCTGGTCGATAGTCGACGCTGTCCTGCGTTAGCTCCATGAACGCTTCCTCCAGGGATGCCAGTTGAGGCGAGAGTTCGTGAAGGGGGAGTCGTCGATCAAACGCGATGTCACCGATTTTTTCGGCGTTGAGTCCCACCACGGACAGGGCACCGTCCTCCTCTTGCACCACTGTTGCTCCGTTCGACTGCATCGCCTCACGGAATTCGTTCGGCTGAACGGTGCGAACCCGGACGAACTGTTGGGAGCTCTGAGCGATGAAGTCCGCTACCGGCATCTCGGCAATGAGGCGCCCCCTCCCAATCACCACCAGGTGATCTGCAGTCAGGGCCATCTCGCTCATGAGATGGCTTGAGACGAAAACGGTGCGGCCTTCCCGACCCAACCCCTTGAGCAGGTTGCGCACCCAGCGAATGCCCTCTGGATCGAGTCCGTTAATCGGTTCGTCGAAGAGGAGCACGCTGGGGTCACCCAGGAGCGCGCTCGGCGATACCCAGCCTCTGTCCCATGCCGAGCGAGAAGGTGCCGGCACGCTTATGGGCCACGCTCGTCAGGCCGACCACATCCAGCACCTCGTCTACGCGGGAGCGGGGGATGTCGTTGGTTTGCGCCAGGGCCAGCAGATGGTTCTGCGCGCTGCGCCCGGGGTGTATGGCTCTCGCCTCGAGGAGTGCTCCCACTTCACGCAGTGGCCATCCGAGGTGACCGTATGCGACGCCGTTGACGGTCGTCTGCCCGGCATCAGGACGGTCGAGGCCCATGATCATGCGCATCGTGGTCGACTTCCCCGACCCGTTTGGGCCGAGGAACCCGGTGACCTGGCCCGGCTTCACGTCAAACGAAAGATCATCCACCGCCAGGGTTCCGCCGTAGCGCTTGGTGATTCCGGTGACTGTGATCATGGGTCGCTCCTATTGCCTTGGTCTGATCCGCACAGGGGTGGATGGATCTCTCATGGAGCATGACGCGGTGGCCAGGCTGCGTCGTCGCCCCAGGGGCTCTATCTCGTCTGACCTGAGATGTAGGCGCTGCTCTCTCCCAGTTCCCGCCCTACATCCTCCGACGTAGGCGCGCAACGACTATCGGCCGATGTGGGCGAGCAGACAGCTCACTAACCTCCGAATGTGGCATCACCCCAAGGAATCGGCGCACCTCGCCCTCCCTTGCTGCAACGGGTCACCCCCCGTCAGTGGTTCTCGATCGATGTCGGCCTCGGATTGCTGTTTTTTCTCGTCGGTCTGGTGACCATCCTGGGACAGGGCAGGCGTGGCGGTGTGTTCAGAAACAACGGCTTGCACGATCCGCATGGTGTCGCCCTCTTCGTGGCCCTCTGCGTGGCCTCTTTGTTCTTACCGGCCCGCCGGTATTACCCCCTCCCTGTGCTGGCGGTTGTCACCTGTGCCCTGGCCGCCGTGGTGGTGATCGGTCAGAACATCGACGAAACTCCGATAATTGCGTTGCCGGTCTACATCGTCGCAGCGCAATATGAGCGCCGGTTGTCTGTCGTCGCGCTGTGCGCGGTCGGCATCGCTTTCGTGGTCGCCCTCGGAGTCGGTGAAGGTCTCCGTTATGCCTCCAGCTCGGTCATGACCGATCAGGTCTGGTCCAATGTGATCGTGGCGGTGGCGGCATGGTTCGTCGGTGACAGCGTGCGTTCCCGGCGCGCCTACGTCACCGGATTGTCGCTGCAGGCCGAAGAACGCCAACGTCGGGAACTGGAGTTGGCGCAGAGGTCGGTCGCCGAAGAGCGCCTTCAGATAGCACGGGAGCTGCACGACATCGTGGCCCACAGCCTCAGTGTGATCGCGATCCAATCTGCCGTTGGTGGCCATGTGTTGGATATGCAGCCGGAGGAGGCGCGAAAAGCTCTCGCCGCAGTGGAATCAACCAGTCGCTCGGCGCTCGAGGAGCTACGCCGTGTGCTCGGGGGCCTGCGTCGTGATGATGCAGCGGAGCCCAGCCTTCTTCCCTCGCCAGGCCTGGCTGACATCGAGCAGCTTCTGGATCGATGTCGGGCGGCGGGCGTGGCAGTCACATACCGACTCCGGGGGTACCTGACGCCGGTGTCGCCGAGCCTCGACCTCACCGTGTACCGCATCGTGCAAGAGGCATTGACCAACGTCACCAAGCACGCCGGGAGTGCGCACGCCACAGTTGACATCGCATTCGATGACGAGGCGGTGATCATTAGCGTGACCGATAAAGGTGCGCTTCACAGAAATGGGCATGTCCTCACGCCGGACCAAGGCGATGGGACCAAGGCGCACCATGGCATCATCGGCATGCGCGAGCGCGCAGCGATGTACGGCGGGTCACTCACAGCTGGACCCCGTCCCGAGGGCGGGTTCGAGGTGTTGGCCCGTCTTCCCTTCGGCGGGTCGACGTCATGACCATCGGGGTCGTCGTGGTCGATGACCAGGCGCTCGTGCGGGCCGGATTCCGGGTGCTGGTGGATTCGGAAGTCGGGTTCAGCGTGCTCGGCGAGGCTTCCAACGGCGTAGAAGCAGTGGAGCTTGTCGCGCGACCCACCCAGACGTGGTGCTTATGGATGTCCGGATGCCCGAGATGGACGGGATCGAAGCAACACGCCGGATTCTTGGCGCCGGCCACGGGCATGTCCCCCGTATCTTGATACTGACTACCTTCGATCTTGACGAGTACGTCTACGCGGCGTTACGGGCTGGAGCGAGTGGCTTCATGTTGAAGGACACCCCGCCGTCCGAGTTATTGACGGCCATCCGCGTCATTGCAGATGGTGACGCGCTCCTGGCTCCGAGCGTGACGAGGCGACTCATCGCTGATTTCACCAGTCGTGAGCCGAATCCAACCGTCTCATCGGAGATCATCGACGCACTCACCGGGCGAGAACGCGAGGTCTTCGGCCTAGTGGCCAAAGGCATGTCGAATCAGGAGCTAGCCGATGCCCTGCATATGAGCGCGGCGACGGCGAAGACCCACGTCAGCCGGGTTCTCATGAAGTTAAACGCGCGCGACCGAGCCCAGCTTGTGGTGATCGCCTATGAAACGGGATTCATCACCCGGGCGTGAGCCCTTACGAATCGTAGGGGTCATTTCGGCTTCCGACGCGCCTTTGCCTTCGGAAGCGGCTGGCCCGCCATCTGAGCGAGTCGTGTCTTGATCAGCGACAGCGACCGGAGGAGCACCTCACGATCGGCCTCGGGAACGTCTCCGATTGCCTGCGTGATGACCGCATGAATGACGGGAAGCTGCGAATCGATAATCGGTTGCGCCTGAGGCGTGAGATCGACAAGAACCTTGCGACCATCAGTGGGGTGCGGGCGACGCTCGACGAGGCCCCGGCGCTCCAGCGTGTGGAGCAACGACGTCATGCTGGCGGTGCTGACAAGGAGGCGTTCCGCTATGACGTTGGAGGGCAGAGGGCATCGCGCACCGTCGAGGATCGCCAGCGTTTGGAACGCGCTGGTGGACAGATTGGCGGCTTGTCGCGGTGCACGCTCTATTGCGGCATCGAGCGCAGTCGCGGTGCCGACAAGTGTCGCTGCCACCTCAGCGGCCGATCGGCTGGCTCCGGGAATTTCGTGCTCGAAATGGGACGGCACCCGGATGATCGTGTCGTCGGCCACGACCCGATGTTACGGCCATGACGTCTTCGCACACGGCTAGTTGTAGATCGCTAGAGTCCTAGCGGTATGCTGCTACCGTCATCTCACGAACTCAAGAAAGCGGGCGGACGATGTCTCATGCGAACAAGGAACTGATACGCCGGTTCTATCAACGGCTCAACGCAGGTGACCTTGCGGTCGTTGACGAGGTTGTTTCCAACGAGTTCATCGAGCACGAGTTGGTACCAGGCCTGGAGCCGACTAAAGCGGGACTGCGCCAGATGTTCGAGATGTTCCATGCGGGGTTCCAAGGCGCTTCGATTCAGGTGGACGACATCATTTCTGAAGACGACAAGGTGTTCGTGCTCGCTCGGATGACCGGAAAACACCGGGGCGAATTCATGGGAATTGCAGCCTCCGGGAGTTTCATCGATATCAACGTCTGTGACTACTTCCGCATCGACGGAGGGTCGGTTGTCGAGCACTGGGGGGTCATGGACGCCGCCGGAATGCAGCACCAACTGGCGGCTCGCTAACAGCCACCCAGGCTTCCGAAGATTGGGAAAATCTGCCCGCAGAGTGCTGGGAAAATTTCCTCCGAGCAGCGCGTGCGCAGGTCATTGGCGCGAGGGAAGAGTCGCCTGCCGAACCTCACCGCCTCTCGGATCGTCAATGGCGCCGGGGTAGCTACCATGGGACAGCCCACTTGGCGCGGAGCAGTAACGCTCTCCTCCAGTTTCGTAGCGGACTCGTTCCGCAGCCAGTTTGCGAGGGCGTGCAACAATGAGTCGTACGCAGCAACACCACGACCTGGACCTTTGCCGCAAGCGATCAGATCTGGGCGGCTAACCAGTTACGTCGAGGAGAATCCCGTGCAGCAGCCCAGCGACACACTCGAGGCACAGCCTCCCGCGCCCCTCACAGGCGTTGGCTTGCCGAAGACGGTGTGGGATGGAGGGCAGGCTCGCCAACAGGCCATGCGCCGCCGTACCTTCGCCATCATCAGTCACCCCGACGCCGGGAAAACCACGCTGACCGAGAAGTTCCTTCTCTACGGGGGTGCCGTCATGGAGGCGGGAGCCGTCACGGCCCGGGCCGGGCGCCGGGCCACCACCTCGGACTGGATGGAACTGGAGAAGCAGCGTGGCATTTCCGTGAGCTCCACCGTGCTGCAGTTCGACTACCGCGACCACATCATCAATTTGTTGGATACCCCCGGCCACCGCGACTTCTCGGAGGACACCTACCGGGTGCTGGCGGCAGCCGACGCTGCCATCATGGTTCTGGACGTGGCCAAGGGAATCGAGCCGCAGACGCTCAAGCTGTTCGAAGTTTGCCGGTCTCGTCGCATGCCGGTCCTGACCTTCCTCAACAAGTGTGATCAATCCGGACGCGACCCGTTGGAGCTGCTCGACGAGATCGAGAATCTCATCGGTCTGAAGCCGACCCCGGTGACCTGGCCGGTCGGTGATCCGGGCGATTTCCGAGGTGTGATCGACCGCCGCGACGGCAGCTTCGTGCAGTTCACCCGCAGCACGCATGGGGCCACGATGGCCACTGAGGAGCGCTGGGGTCCCGCGGCAGGCATTGGAGGCTCACGGTGTGGCATGGCAGCACGCGGAGGAGGCGTGCGCCCTCTTTGACGCGGTGGGATCCGATCTCAATGTTCCGACTTTCCTGGCCGGGGAGACCACACCGGTGTTCGTCGGCTCGGCCTTGACCAATTTCGGCGTCCGGCACCTACTCGATGCCGTGGTGGACCTGGCCCCGGCGCCGACCGGTCGGGTTGATGCGGCTGGGGAGGTTCGGGACCTCGACACCGGGTTCTCGGGCTTCGTCTTCAAGATCCAGGCCAACATGAACCCGTCACATCGCGACAACATGGTCTTCGTCCGGGTGTGCTCAGGTCACTTCGAGCGGGGAATGCCGCTGATCCATCAACCGACCGGCCGATCCTTCACGACCAAGTACGCCATGTCCTTGTTCGGGGCCGAACGTGTCACTGTCGATGACGCGTGGCCCGGCGACATCATTGGGCTCGTCAACGCGTTGAACCTCCGCATCGGCGATTCCGTGCATGATGGGATGCCGGTCGTCTATCCGGGGATTCCCGTCTTTGCGCCGGAGCTGATAGCCACCGCCCGTCCGACCGACGTGTCCAACCAAAAGCGGTTCCGCAAGGGATTGGAGCAGATGGCCGCCGAGGGCGTCATCCAGATCCTCCATCGACCGGGAGGGAACGCCACGCCGATCCTCGCCGCTGTCGGGGCAATGCAGTTCGAAGTGTTGGTGCACCGACTCGAGCACGAGTTCGGGTCGCCCGTATATTTGGAACCGCCCGCAGCGCGGACTGTCCGACGCACGGACTTGGCGACCGCTGCTGAGCTCGAGCGCGCTGGGCGGGGTCGATGTGCTCGAGCGGGAGGACGGCACCTTGCTGGCCTTGTTCGCTAGTCCTTACCGACTGCAACGGCTGGCCACTGACAACCCGGAATGGCTGCTCGATCCGATCGTCACGACCTGACCACCCGCACTCTCAAGGGTTGTGTTGATTCCGGTCGCAGGCATTGAAACGCGGTTGCGCTCAGTGATGGCGAGTGCTTCGCTGTCGCCGTGACCGACATTCGGACATCGCGCCTGACGCTGCACGCGATCGACGTCACAGAGGGCTTGCGCATCGTCGCTCGAAGGGTGGGGCCCGCCGATGCTTGGGCGGATGATTTCCCCTTTGAGGGTGATGTTGGCGCAGTGGGGGGCTTTCTACGCGCTACCGCGGCGAGCGGAGAACAGCGGCCCTTCGGCTACTGCCGGATCACACGCCTGGCCGATGGGCGCGCCGTGGGGGGGATCGGATTCAAGGGCCAGCCAGACGGCGGGTGCGTCGAGATCGGCTACGGGCTGGCTCCGTCGGCCCGCGGCCACGGTTTTGCGGCAGAGGCGGTCGTTGCCCTGCTGGCTGTGGCCGCCGACCAGCGAGTCCCCAAGGTGATCGCCGACACCACTCTTGACAACATCGCTTCGCAACGGACTCTCATCCGGGCCGGATTCCACCTCGTGGACACCGATAGCGAGTTCCACCATTTCGAGACGCTCCTTGACATCGGGTAGCGACCCGTCTGGGACGGCGTCCCGGACGCATTCCGTAATTCCCGGGGGACGGTCCACAGGGTTGCGCTGAATCTGGGTTGCCATTCGGCGTCTGCCCGGGCGCGCACGAGGGGATCAGGGTCCACGGTGGGACCCCAGCTGGCGCGGCCACCCGGTGATGCGGAAGGGCACTTTGGACAATGGCAATGAGTTGGGCCGCGGTTAATCCCCAGCTCCCGACGATCAAGTCGTGATATCCACCGCCGATCGACGGGACCTGTACCCAAAGCCCGAGTGGGCGATTGTCCGGTGAGGAAAGACTGTCCGCCGGTGGGCACGACGGTGGTTGGCCCTGCACGTTTCCACAGACAATCGTGAACCCGATCCCGGCGCCCCCGATTCTTGCGGGGTAAGGACCAACGTTCACCGTCGTTGTCGCTGATGGCGCATCGAGGTCGGGAGAGGGAACCGTCGTGCTGCCGAGACCATAGGTAGCGGACAGAAACGAACCAATGCAGGCCGTCGCTTTTGGAGTCGTAATGGCATCGGGAGCACTCTCCTGCATCGCCGGGACGGCGGCTGTCCCTGGGTAGGTTCGGCAGTCGGCAGCCTTCGTCTCCGTGACGGCGTATCCGGTTGGCAGATGCGCGGTGTAACCGGCGAGGCAAACGGTCGAGCCTGCCGTCGAGGAGAGACCAACGTTCCCGCTTGGCGATCCGTGAGTCGCAATGACATAGCCGAAGCCAGCTCCCGCCAACAGCATTACGACGACGGTGACGAGCGCGGTCCGGACCTTAGGTCGGGCGTCTCCCTCAGGAGAGCGTCCTGCCCGCCTCACGAACATCAGTCTCGAGTGGAGACCGAGGTTTGCAGTTACTTCTTGATCAAGTTGCTCTTGGATCATCGCTTCGGCGAGCCGTTGTCGGGCGTTTTCCTGCACTTCAGGGCCGGGTTCATACACCCCTGCTCGGAATCGACGGATAAGGTCAAGATCCTCAATCATGAGTTCTCCTGCCTGGTAGTGGTGAACAGGTATCTGGGGGCTGCGGTGCCCCGTCGAGATGCGTCCGGAGGGACTGCCGGGCGCGAAAGAGTCGGGAACGCACCGTCCCGATGGGGATATCGAGTGCGACCGCAATCTCCTCGTAGGCGAGTGCGCCCCATAGGTGGAGGAGGAGCACCTCACGATGGGCCGGATCCAAATCACGCAGTGCAGCCGCGGTGTCCTGCAGCTCGATGTGGCCCAGGGCCCATCGTTCGGCGGACAGAACCTCTTGAGATACATCGGTCGAACGCTCTCGCCCCAAGCGGGCAGCCGTATCAAGGAGGTGTTGCTCGGTCCGACGTTGGTTGCCGAGGAGGTTGGTGGCGATTCGGTAGAGCCAGGGACGAGCACCGCCTTCATGAGGTTGCAACGACCGGCGTCGTTCGAAAGCCACCACGAAGGTCTGCGACGCCAGGTCATCAGCAGTGACCTCTCCGATACGACGCGCTAGATACCCGTAGATCGTGGTGAAGTGACGGTCAAAGATGATGCCGAAGAGCGGCGGATCGTCGAGCGACCGGCGCACGACATCTTCGTCCGAGGGGGACGTTTCGGCCGGATCGATCGTGGTCATCCCTTACTTATGTCAGAAGGCGACCGTTAGTTCCCATCCGGACCGACAAATCTCATACCATCGGGTTCGTAGCTTGATCGCGGTGCCGTCGGCTTTCGTCAGATGGTGACGTTCTCACCTTTCTTCGCAGCGATCTGCAGGAACGTCTGAAGCGGGATCACCTCACTTGGGGGAGGCGTCGTCACGGTGACCTTCGTGCCGTAGTGGGAGTAGTTCTCCACGAGATGTTCGGCGATGGTTTGACCGCCCGCCTTTAGATGCACGGTGCCCTTCAGCTCCGACAAGCGGTTCGCATCGTCGATGGCGAGCGTGTACGTGATGGCGGGGATGTTGAGCCCTTCGGTGTCTTGCCGCATGAACTGGGGTAAGTGTTCTTGTGACAGGTTTCGCTTGATCTGGGATCGAGTCAGGTGGACCGAATAAAGATGCACCGTGGCACCATTCACCGTGGAGGAGCCGAGATCCGAGACGCTATCGCCGGTGGCACTCAGGACTCTGAGGATTGCGGACGAGTTGCCGGCGCCACCGCCCACGGGCGTACTGCTCGCCGTAGACTGCCCACTCGGCACGGACACCCAGGACTTCCCGGCCACGACCTTGGCAATGGCGCCCCCGTTGAGGTGGACGAAGATTTTCGGACCGTCGCTGACGATGCTCTCGCCAATGTGCAGGCCGCCGGCGATGATCTGCAGGTCCTGGTTGGTGGCTCCGGTATCGAAGTTGGTCGCCCCTTCGGACTTGATCGTGGCCGTGCCTCCGGGCTCGCCGATCGCAACTGAAATTGTGAGTGCGGCCGATTTCAACTTCAGCGAATTCGTCAGCGCCGACGCCACCGCCTGTGACGGGGTTGCGTTATCGTGTACGGCGACGTATGCAGCAATGCCGACTCCGACGGTCATGACTCCGAGCAAGGCAAAGGGGATATAGCGGCGCGGGTTGCCTGATTTGGGTGGGGTGGATTTCGCCTCTGGCGCCGCTATTGGCGTCTCATGGTCGTGTACTGCTTCACCCTCAGGATCGATGTCCATCCCCCGCCCTTCGTCTCGCCAGCACACGTAGTTCAGAATCAGTCTCTCACGTCGCTCACAGCAAGCCATCAGATCGGCCAGAGGCACCGAAGCTCACCAGGATGGCGAGGTCATTCGGCATCCGCTCAGTCCGAAATCGACCTCATTGCCCAGCCGTGCAGTTCTCGCGACGAGGAGATCGGGCGAAAGAGACCTGAGAGTTGCCGTCCGATTCCAAAGGCCGTCATTCCGGCTGCGGCACCACGGCAGTCCACTTCGTTCCGCCGTCGCGAGTAACCCAAAGCGTAGGCAGGTCGCTCTTGTTCGGATCGAAGCCAAAGACGAGGCCCGCAAGCCCATTGAAGAAGATCACTCGTTGTGTCCCATCAGAGGTGTCGCCGATCGATGGAACCACTTGCCACGATGCTCCTCCATCGCGGCTGACGAGGAGCGCACTTCGATTGCCCACAAGGTACACAGTGTTTGCCGATACCACGTCGATCTCACTCAGGTATCCGGAGTTGAGCGTTTCGGATGCACAAGATGCCTCCGCCGCCGAACCGATCAGGGGACAATAGGACTCAACGGTCCATGTGATCCCGCTATTGAAAGAGCGCAAGACGGACTTCATCTGTTCTCCCGCCCCGGGTTCGCCCGCGCACACAGCGATCAGCGTCCCGTCCGGTGCGGCAGAGAGCACCACGGATTGGCCGTCTATTTTGCAGGGGATCGACCGAGTGAACCATGATCTCCCACTGTCCGCAGTGAACCATAGGGGTGCTTGATCAGCGTCACCCTCAGGATTGGTGACGGGATTCGACAGGAGGTAGGCCGAAGACTGGTTGATCCGGACCAGCCAGGTCTGGCCTTGGGCTTCGTCGACGTACGGGTTGCTCAGAGCGCTGGCCGGAGCTGCCGATGAGGACCATGTGCGGCCGCCGTCGTTCGACTCTAAGAGTTGCAAGGGACATGCCCGGACCGTCGACGTCGGGCATCGAGCCTGGACCATCCATACCGATGACCCAAGGGCCTCCACGCTCAAGACGGCCCCTGGCTGAGTGTTCCGTGACCACGTCTTGCCTCCATTGTGCGTGACGTAGAGCCCTGGGCCATAGAGGAACCCGTCACCGTGGTCGTCGAAGGCCAGGGTATTGGCCGAATCACCTTTGGCACAGATCCACAAGGAAACAGTGACGAGAGGACCGAAAGTGACACCTCCATTCGTCGTTGGACCAACCAGGTCCTGGCATCCGGCGCCATCCTGACGGGTGAATACCCCGTAACCCTTCTCAGGATTGAAGAAAGCGACATCTGTGATGCGCTCGGTCGGCTCGGTCGGCTCAGTGGACTCAGTCGGCGAGGGGTGAGTGGGGTTTGACGTGACGGGAATCGTCGTCGAAGGTACGTTCGTCGATGATGCGGTGGTCGAACGAACCTGAGAAGAGGACGAGGATGTCGATCTTGCCGAGCAACTACCCAGTAGGAGACCGACCGCACCAACGACGAGAGATACCTTCAGCCAACGCGTGCTCATAATGATTCCACGTCGACGACTCTTTGCCTTTCGTCCGATTGCTGCGGCGGTGACATCAGGCCCGCTGGTCCCGGTGGGTACGGCACTGCTGGTGACGGCCGGCGTACGAACGACGTGATCGTTAATCCCCATTTCCGCAGGTGGTGACCCCCTTGAGGGGGTGCCGGAATTGGTTCTACGCTGCTGCAGAGAAAGCGAGGTGCCATGGCAAGCGGCCAGAACGCACCGGCAGCAGGTGAGCCGCCCCGAGGCCGATTCACCATTGTCTATCTGATCCACGAGGCCTTTCGTCGCGACCTCACGCGGTTGAGTTCAGCCTTGCGAGCCACGGGCGTGGATGAGCACAGGGCCCGGCAACTTGGAGCGCATTGGGCGTTCATTGAGGATCAGCTCCATCATCATCATGAAGTGGAGGACGCCTCGCTGTGGCCACTAGTGCGGCCAAAGCTGTCGGGCCGGGAGGACGAACTCGGCGTCTTGGCCGAGATGGAGGTCGAGCACAGGGAGCTTCTGCCACAGTGTGCGGCAATCGGGCAGGGATTTACCTCCCTGGTGGAACAGCCCAGTGCGCAGTCAGGTAGCGATCTCGCGGGGCGTATCGACCAACTGGGGAGTGAACTGGGGTCGCATCTCGACAACGAGGAGCAGCGCTGCTTCCCGGTCATTGATCAGGCGCTCACCCTCGAAGAATTTCAGTCCTTCGGCAAGGCGACGGCCAAGGCAGTCGGCATGCGAGGTTCAGCGAAATTCTTTCCGTGGATCTTCGACACCGCGAATCCCATTGAGCGCAAAGCGGTGCTGAGCATGCCCCCACCCCCGGTGAGAGTCCTTTGCCGGTATGTGTGGGAACCTCGCTACACCCGCACGGTGGCCAGTATCTGGGTCTAAGCCCTTGCGGACGTTGCCCAAATGTTGTTGCACCTCTCGCACACCTCTGGCGGGATCATCCCCAGCCGCATGAGCACCGCGAACGCCTTGCAGCCGAGGCACAGACCCAATGCGGATTCGAGGATGGCGGCCGTGGCGAGAAGCGCCAGGACGATTTGGGCTGCGCCCCAGTATCCGAGGATCGTGAGTACCAATGCCGTGACCGAGAAGCTGACGCCGATGCCCTGCGCGAAACGCTTTGGCGGTCCCGCAACGGGACGGGCCACCAGGTGGAGACGAGGAGTGACGACGCGGGTCACGAACTGACCCAGTGGGCTCAACGATGGCCCGGTCAGAACGCGGGCAACGAAGCCGTATGCGATAACGGCCGTGGCCCACCTGAGATTGAGGCCGATGGTCAAGAGGCACATGACGACCACGCCACCGGCCACCAGTCGAGCCGACACTTCATTGACCGGACTTGGGAACGAGAAGAGCGCCGCCGCCCTGCTCGACTTCGTTGCTGCTTTGCCCGTCTGGCTCATGCGCATCCCTTGATGTTCTGCAATATCACCTAACCCCGACCAGATTAGTCGCCTTTCGGCCAATGCGCACCGCTGGTCAAGTGGGTCATGACCAGTGCCGGCTTACCTCAGCGCAGATTGGGCACCGGTTGCGGTGGGGGCGGACCTACGTAGCGGGCCGATGGGCGGATGAGTCGGTTGTGGGATGCCTGTTCCATCACGTGCGTGCTCCAGCCGATGGTTCGGCCGGCGGCGAATGTCGGAGTGAACATGTGTCGGGGTATGCCGCACGTGTGCATGAGCACCCCGGCATAAAACTCGACGTTCGTATAGAGCTGCCGACCGGGCTTCAGTTCGGCCAAGACCTCGACCGTGGTGCGTTCTACCTCTTGGGAGAAGGCCACCAATGGTCCCCCCAATTTCTCGGTGACCGATCGCAGGAGCAAGGAACGGGGGTCGTCCGTCTTATAGACACGATGCCCAAAGCCCATGATTCGCTCTCCGTCCTCAACGGCATGGCGGATGTATGCCTCGGTCCGATCCGGGGTGCCGATGGCGTCGAGCATGTCGAGAGCACGGCTGGGCGCTCCACCGTGTAAGGGGCCCGAAAGTGCACCGATTGCTCCGACAATGGCCGCCCCGAGGTCGGCCCCAGTTGAGGTGATAACCCGAGCCGTGAAGGTCGACGCGTTGAAGCCGTGATCGATCGTGAGGATCATGTATTGCTCAATGGCTCGCGCATGCAGTGCAGTCGGCACCTCTCCGGTCAGCATGTACAGGTAGTTCGCCGCAAAGTCGAGGTCGTCCCGAGGCTCGATGACATGTTGCCCTTCGCGCAGCCGATGGGCGGCGGCCAGAATGGTGGGCACGGCGGCGCACAGTCCGAGTGCCTGATCGGAGAGCTCGTCCGCCTTAATGTCATGGGTCGGACCCCAGCCGAGTTCGGCGCCGAGGACGGACACGGCACTTCGCAGCACCTCGAGCGGCGATCCCTGGCGGGCCAGTGCGGGGAGGAGCGACGCCAGTCCTCCCGGCAGACTCCGACGACTCCGCACCTCAGACCTAAAGGCAGTCGATGCTGCGATGTCGGGAAGTTCCCCTCGAAACATGAGGTGCCAGACGTCTTCCAAGGACCGGCGCTCAGCCAGATCGACGGCGGAGTACTGGCGGTAGTGGAAGAAACCTTCTTGCCCTCGCACGTCACCCACAGCCGTTTCGGACACGACCACGCCTTCTAGTCCGGCCGGCACCTCTGCGGGTGTCTCGACGGCGGGGCTGATCGGGGTCCTGCCCATGAGATCGCGCAGAGACACCACCCCGACCAGCGTGTCCCCGTCGACTACGGGGAGGTGTCGGTAGTGATGGGCCGTCAGGCTGGCCCATGCCGTATCTACCCTTTCCTCAGGGCTCAGCACGTCGGGCCGAGCCGTCATCCAAAGGGCGACTTCTTCACTCTCGGTCTCACCTGAAGCGGCAGCAGCGCGAAGAAGGTCGCGCTCGGTCAGGATGCCGACGACCTTCCCGTGCTTGATCACCACGACGGATCCGATGTCGGCATCGGCCATGATCCTTGCGGCGACAGCCAGGGAATCGGTGCTTGTGCACGTGATGGCGGGAGTTGTCATGAGATCACGAACGACGGTTTCCATAGACCCACTATGACGCCGAAATCCTGGGTTTGTAAATGTTGATCAAGTCAATATAACTTGGTCCTCCTGGAACGCATGCTGGCAAGTGAGGAGGCTGCTCGACGCCTGGGCGTCAAGGTCACGACCCTCTACGCCTATGTCAGCCGCGGCCTGCTGGCATCACATCCGGAGCCCGGCGGCCGGCGCAGCCTCTTCGACTTGTCCGATATCGAGCGACTCGCTGCTCGTCAACGCGGCGGGCGGCGGGTGGAGAGCCGGCTGACCACCATTACGACCGGCGTCACCCAGCTGCGTGAAGACGGACCGTTCTACCGCGGTCGACGGGCCACCGAGTTGGCGGCGGCAATGACGTTCGAAGAGGTGGCGGCACTTCTCTGGCAGTCCGAAGAGGACGGCGACTGGTCGCCTCCGGAACTGGGCGTCGGGAAATGCCCCCTCGTCGATACGTCCGATCGGATCCGCTGGGCTCTCGTCATGTGTGGGGCCAGCGACCCCTTGCGTGCCGACCTGCGCCCGGTTGCCGTCAACCGGGCTGCACGCAGGGTCATCGCAGCGCTGACCGAGGTGGTTGGGCACGCCCCGGTCAATGCGGACGTCTCTCGGCCGGCATCGATTGCCTTGCGGCTGGCGCAACGCTTCATGGCCGGCGAAAAAGGCGAGGAGGCGGCCATGAACGCGGCGTTGGTTCTCATGGCCGATCACGAGCTTGCGACGTCGACGCTTGCCGTTCGTGTTGCCGCCTCCACCCGAGCCGATCTCTACGATGCGCTGTTGTCGGGCGTCGCCACCATGGCCGGACCCTTGCACGGGGGAGCTAGTCAACGCGCCTACGAGATGCTGGTGGCGGCCGAGCGGGATGGGCCATCTCGGGCACTGAACGACGCGCTCCGTTGGCACAACAATCTTCCCGGTTTTGGGCACACGGTCTACAAGGAGAATGATCCGCGTTTCGACGCCTTATGGGAACGCTCCGCGCCGCTGCTCAGCGCGGAGCGGAGGCGCCTCTTCCTCGAGGTGATCGACGTGGCGGCCGCGAACGACGTGCCGCCTCCCAACTGTGATCTGGCGCTGGCCGCGCTTAGTTGGGGAACCGGACTGTCGCCGGATGCCGGACGCACCATCTTCACCATCGCCCGCGTCGCCGGGTGGACCGCCCATTACCAGGAGGAGTTGTTGGAGCCTCCCTTGCGCTTTCGTGTGCGCGCTGTCTATAGCGTTGTCGCAGACTCAGTCTGAGCCGACTCAACCCCTGGCGCAGGCGGCGCCAGCCGGGCGATCGCCCTCGCTCCATCCCTCCGCCTGACCCTCGGGCCTGAAGTCACCGGTGAGGTTGTCCTGTTCGTAGCGCACCGGAGGAGGGCCACCATGGACGATGGTCTGAAGGGCGCGCAGCAGGGCGTCGACGTCGTCGCTCGAGGACCCCAAGCCGCAACTCGCCCGCACGGCGCCAGGGATGGCGCGGCGATCGCCACGCAGGACGGCCGCACGAGCCTCCGCCACCCCCGCCGGACCTACACCGAGGAGGCGGAGCAGGTATGGGTGCGCGCAGAAGCAGCCGTGGCGTACGCCGATTCCGAACTCTGCGCTCAGGCGGGCCGCCACCAGAGCGTGGTGCATCCCCTCGATCGTGAAGGCCGCCACGGCCAGCGTGTTCGCATAGGAAGCGGACACGGGCCCCAGGACGTGTACGCCGTCAATGGCTCGCAGTCCCTCGTGCAGTTGGGCCGAGAGCGCTGCCTCGTGGTCGTTGATGGCGGCCCAGCCGATACGATCGAGCTCGTCCATGGCGGCGCCGAACGCGACGGCACCGATCACGTTGGGCGAGCCTGCCTCCTCGCGCTCAGGCGGCTCCGTCCAGAGCACCTCGTCCAAGTCGACCAGGTCCACGGCTCCTCCGCCGGCGAGGAAGGGGTCTCCGGTCGCGAACACTTCACGCGGACCGATGAGGGCTCCGGCACCGTAAGGGGCATAGAGCTTGTGCCCGCTGAAGGCCACGAAGTCAGGCCCCGATGGGAGGCGACGATGCGGCGCGAGCTGAGCCGCATCGAGCAGGACCGGCACCCCGCGGGCGTGGGCCTCGATGCAGATCTCCTCAATCGGCGGCAACCACCCGGTGACGTTCGAGGCGCCGGTGATGGCGAGCAGCTTGGGGTGTGGGCCGTCGTCGAGCGCGGCGGCGACGTCGTCGACGCTGAATGTGCCGTCGGTCCCGCACTCGACCCAGCGCCGTTGCGCCACCCGGGCCCACGGCAGAAGGTTGGCGTGGTGCTCCACCACCGTGGTCACCACGATGTCGTCTGATGCGAGCTGGAGCCGGTACGCCAGGTGATTGATGGCCTCCGTGGTGTTGCGGCACAGCACCACGATGTTGCCGTTCACTCCGGGGCGTCCGCTGAAGCGATGCACGCTCTCGCGAGCGCCCTCGTAGGCCGCGGTGGAGCGCCGGGACTTGTACCCAGCTCCTCGGTGCACGCTCGAGTACCACGGGAGGAAGTCGGCCACGGTGTCGGCCACCACCTGCATGGCGGGCGTCGAGGCGGCGCAATCGAGGTCCCGGTAGGGACGGTCCTTGCCATCGAGGCAGGGAACGAGAAGTCCCGCCCCGACCAGGTCAACCGCGGGTGGGTGGAGGTTCACCGCTCCACACTACGGAGGTTCACCCTGCCCGCCAACTCGCCCGCACTACTCTCGCTGGCATGGAAGAGCGCTATGCATCCGAACTGGCTCAGTCGACCCGTGTGCTCGACGATGTCGATCGTGCCCTCGAGCGCTTGACCTCGGGCGCCTACGACACATGCGAGATCTGCGGCACGGTGATGCCGGACGCGTATCTCGCGGTGGACCCGACCGGTCGCGTGTGCGAGCAACACGGTGCGCTCGGCGGCACCGAGGTCTGAATTGGACTTGCCGGTCGGCTAGTCATCGACCAGCACCTGGCTCTCCTCCGGCTCAGATCCTGGGGCTCCGCCCCGTCTCAGATCTCCGATCTCAGAGACTGAGCCCCTTGGCCTTGTCCAGGCGCGCTGCGACGTCGGACCAGTTGACGATGTTCCACAGGGCGGCGAAGAAGTCAGCTTTGACGTTCTTGTATTGCAGGTAGAACGCGTGCTCCCAGGCGTCGAAGACGAGGAGAGGAACCGAGCCGTTGCCAATGCTGTTCTGGTGGTCGTAGACCTGTTCGATGATCAGGCGCCCGGCCAGCGGCTCGTAGGCCAGCGCACCCCAACCTGAGCCCTGGATGGTGGACGTGGCCTGGGTGAAGTGAGCCTTGAACTTGTCGAACGAGCCGAAGTTCTCGTCGATGGCCGAGCCCAGCGCGCCGTCCGGCTTGTCGCCGCCGTCCGGGCTGAGGTTCTTCCAGAAGATCGAGTGCAGGACATGGCCCGAGATGTGGAAGGCGAGCGTCTTCTCGAGGCCGACGATGGGCCCGAAGTCGTCCTTGTCGCGTGCCGCCTCCAGCTTCTCCAATGTCTGATTGGCTCCCGTGACGTACGCAGCATGGTGCTTGTCGTGGTGCAGCTGCATGATCTCGGCCGAGACGTGCGGCTCGAGTGCGGCGTAGTCGTAGGGCAGGTCGGGGAGCGTGTACTCAGCCATGACGGGTTGTCTCCTGTATCTCGTCGGTTGCGGTTGCGGTTGCGGTTGCGGTTGCGGTTGCGGTTGCGGTTGCGGTTGCGGGGTCGTCCGCTGTGACGTTACCCGAACGGCACGAGCGCCAACCTCGCCGGCGCTGGAGGAGGAAAAGTGCAGGTGAGATGAGACTGCGGTTCGCACTACGCTTACAAAAGTGAGCGCTGATCCGAAGGATCGTTGGCTGCATCTGGGTTCGTTCATCCGTGAACAGCGCAGCACGGCTCGTCTCTCGCTCAGGCGCTTGTCGGAGCTGGCCGGGATATCGAACCCGTATCTCAGCCAGATCGAGCGGGGTTTGCGACGACCCTCCGCAGAGATCCTGCAGCAGATCGCCAAGGCGCTGCGCATCTCGGCCGAGACGCTCTACGTGCAGGCCGGCATCCTCGAGCCGCCGGACGGGGCACCCGACCTGACCCGTCTCATTTTGGCCGATCAGATGCTCAGCGAGGACCAGAAGCAGGCTCTGGTGCGGATCTATCTCTCGTTCCGTCGTGAATTCGAAGAAGAGCACCGAGATGGGCACGCGCACGTGCACTCACACGGGTCGGTGCCCGCACCAGCCCACGGGCTGGCGCAAGGACCAGGTCAATTGGCCGGTCAACGTCCGGTTGCCGGCGCTGAAGCGGGTGCCGTATCGGGTCCGGAAACCAGGTCGGGCGCCGGAGCGGATGGCGAGGGCCCGCACCCACCCGCCTCGCTTCGTTCCCTCTCCTGAGGGCACCCGGCTGCGGGCGCCGGCCGGGAAAACCCCCACCACCGGTAAGATCTAACGGCCATGCGTCGGCTCGCAGTTCTCTCCTTGCATACCTCCCCCCTGGCCCAGCCGGGCACCGGGGACGGTGGGGGCATGAACGTCTACGTGCGGGAGCTCACCGCCGCGCTGGCCCGCTCGGGTGCAGTATGTGACGTCTTCACCAGGGCCTGGTCCCCTGATTTGCCCTCGGTGGTACAGGTCGAGCCCGGGTTGCGGGTCCACCACGTTCCGGCGGGGCCCTTGAGGAGCTTGCCTAAGGAAGCCCTACCCGCCGTGGTCGATGAGTTCACCCAAGGGGTGCTGGCTCGGATGACGTCGCCCGGTGGCTTTGGCCTCAGCGACGAGGAAGACGGCCCATTCACCTCGGTCCATGCGAATTACTGGCTGTCGGGGCTCTCGGGCCACGTCATCAAGCACGAGCTGGGTCTCCCTCTCGTCTGCACTTTCCATACGCTGGAACGGGTCAAGGCCGAGTCGATGCCCGAAGAGGTGGAGGCCGACATGCCTCACCTGCGGGCCGAGGCGGAGGCTTCCATCATCGAGTGCTCTGACGCTGTGCTGGCGTCGTGCAGCGTCGAGGCGGAGCAGATCATCTCCCTCTACGGGGCCGATCCTGGTCGCATCCGGATCGTGCCCCTCGGGGTCGACCACGCCTTTTTCGGTCCGGGCCATCGCCCGCAAGCCAGGCGGGCTCTCGGCCTCCCGCTCGACGGCCGGCTCCTCCTTTTCGTGGGACGGATTCAGCCGCTCAAGTGCGCCGACTGTGCCGTCGAAACCTTGGCCGAGCTCAGCCAGAGCCATGACGAGACGTACCGGCTGGTCGTTGTGGGCGGCCCCAGTGGCCCCCATGGGGAGAAATCGCTCCAGGGTCTGATTGATTTGGCCGATGCCCGGGGAGTGGCCGAGCGGGTACACCTCATTGAGCCTCAGCCGCATGAGCTGTTGTCCTCGTATTACCGGGCGGCCGATGTCTGCATCGTGCCCAGCCGCTCCGAATCGTTCGGCTTGGTGGCCCTCGAGTCCGCGGCGTGCGGCACGCCTGTCGTGGCCTCTGCCGTCGGTGGGCTGACCACGCTGATCGATCACGGGCGAACGGGCTTTCTGGTCGAAGACGCGACGCCGGAGCGTTACGCGGCCGCGGTGCGACGTGTCTTTGATACGCCGCTCGCGCCTGAACGTCTCTCCACTGCGTCGGTGCTGCGGGCCCGGCGCTATACATGGCGCGCCGCAGCGGGCGCAATGCTCGAACTGCACGACGAGTTGGCCTCGGGCCGCCTCGTTGAGTGTCGCTGAGCGAGTTCCGACCCGTCTCGTGCCCGTCGTCGACCTACCGGCAGAAGACGAGATGGCCGCGGCCGTGTCATGCATCGATTCCTGGGTGATTCGCGAGCTCGCGAGCGACGGGCTGCTGATCGCTGCAGAACGCCAGGACGTTACCGACCGCACGGCGTCGCACCGCTGGTACCTCCGCTTCAAGGGGGAGGAAAAGGACTTCATCACTGTCTGGTTCACCCTCCGCCAGCGCACGCTTCACCATGAGGTTCAGTTCATGCCGGCACCCGAGGAGAACGTCGCCGAGACCCTGGCCTACCTCATGCGCTGCAATACCAACCTCTACGGCATGTGGTTCAGCCTCGGCCCAGAGGACGCTGTGTATCTCGTGGGCAAGGTCCCGGCCGCCCTCATTGACGACGATGAGCTCGACCGGATCGCCGGCTCGTCGGTGATCTATGTCGATGATCACTTCCCGACGGCCATGACACTGGCCCATCCCACCATGTATCGCCGCCGACCCCGTCGGTCGTAGCATCATCCATCCATGTCACGAACACTTCTCATCGTCGGTGGAGGCAAAATGGGGAGCGCCCTTTTGGGTGGCCTGCTCTCTTCGGGGTGGTTCGATCCCGAGCAGGTCGCCGTGGCCGAAACGTCTCCGGCGCGCCGCGCCGAGTTGGCGCTGGAGTTTCCCGGTGTCGAAGTAGTCGACGCTCCCGTCGCAGGCCTCCTCAAGGACTCGTCTGACCGCCTCGCCGGAGCGGTGCTCGCGGTCAAGCCCGACGCGGCAGAGGGGGCCTGTCGGGTTCTCGGCGCCGTTGGGGTCACCCGGGTCCTCTCCATAGTCGCCGGCATCCCCTCGGTACGGCTGGAGACGGCGTTGGGCGGGCAGCCTGTGGTCGTGCGGGCTATGCCGAATACTCCCGCCCTGGTGCGAGCCGGGATCACCGCTCTATCCGCTGGTTCCCACGCCACCTCGGCCGATCTTGCTTGGGCCGAGGGCGTGATGGCAGCGGTGGGTATGGTGATTCGACTGCCCGAGCGCCTATTGGATCCTGTGACCGGCCTTTCGGGGTCCGGTCCCGCCTACTTCTTCTTGGTGGCCGAGGCGCTCATCGAGGCCGGGGTTCAAATGGGGCTTCCCCGCGAGGTGAGTCACACATTGGTGGTCGAGACAATGAGTGGATCGGCCAAATTAATGGCAGAGACCGGGGAGGAGCCCGCGGTGTTGCGGGCGTCGGTGACGTCGCCCGCGGGCACCACGGCGGCGGGGGTACGCGTGCTCGAAGCGCGTGCCGTGCGCTCCGCCTTCATGGAGGCGGTGGCTGCGGCGACGGAGCGCTCACGCTCTCTGCTCCGTTAAGTGGATCTTCACCTCGCCATGCTGAAGTGATGCCACCCCACACCATCTTTTTCCTCTCTGACTACGGGACGCAGGATGAGTTCGTCGGTGTGGTGCACGCCGTTCTGACAGCGGCGTCTCCCGGCGTCACGGTCATCGATCTGACGCATCAGATAGCGGCATTCGATATCCGGGCCGGCGCGTGGACTCTGGAGCGCGCGGTGCCATATCTTGGTCCTGGGGTGGTTCTGGCGGTAGTGGATCCCGGTGTCGGATCCGCGCGCCGGGGCGTCTGTCTCGAGGTGGAGCCCAGCGCGTCGGGTTCCACTCGCGCTCCCCGATTGTTCGTCGGGCCGGACAACGGGCTTCTGATGGCGGCAGCCGAGTGGGTCGGTGGTGGATCGATCGCTCGCGCCGTGGAGCTCCTCGCCGTGCGCGACCGGTCGCCCATTTCATCTTCTCTGTCCTCGGTGACATTCGATGGCCGCGACCTTTTCGTCCCCGCCGCAGCCGCACTGTCGCGGGGAGTCGCTCTCGAGGACTTGGGTCCCCAGTTCGATCCGGCTTCCTTGGTGCGCCTCCCGGCTCCCGTGGTCGCCCACGGGCAACTGACGGACGGCCAACGAGACCTGACGGCCGAAGTGGTCTGGGTCGATCGTTTCGGCAACCTGCAGCTGGCGGCGACGTCGGTTGATGCCCGCGAGGCGCAGGTGCCCTCGACAGGTACGGTCAACCTCGATCTGGTCGCCAACGGCGCCTCCCATACGCTGCAACGAGTGGAGACCTTCGCCCACCTCGCCCGGGGCCAGCTCGGTTTACTGCTCGACGCGAATGCACACCTCGCCGTGGTGGCTGGCCAAGCTTCGGCCGCGGCGCTCCTGGCCATTGGTACGGGTGCCGAGGTCACATTGACCTGGTGAGACGCTCACGTTTGGTGTGAGGCCACGCGTCGTCAGTACCATCGAAATCCGTGGCGGGCCCGACACAACCATTGGCACGTCGGATCCCTGAAGCTACGGTCGTGCGCCTGCCGGTGTATCAGCGGATTCTCGATGAGCTGGTGCGCACGAACGTCACAACCGTCTCCTCTGAGCAATTGGCGGCACTGGCCAACATCAACGCCGCGAAGGTTCGCAAGGATCTCTCGTTTCTGGGGTCGTTCGGCACGCGGGGATCCGGGTATGAACCGTCGTTTCTCATCACTCAGATCGAGCGGGCACTGGGGGTTGACAGAAACTGGCCGATCGCCATTGTGGGCATCGGGAACCTCGGCCGAGCGCTGACGAATTCCGAGGGTTTCGCCTCCCGTGGTTTCAACATCATTTCGCTCTTCGACATCGATCCGAAGGTGATCGGGGAAGAGATCAAGGGTATGCGGGTGCGTCACATGCAGGAGATCGCCTCCCTCCGCTCGACGGAACGCCCCGCGATCGGGGTCATCACGACACCCGGGTGGGCGGCTCAAGAGGTGGCCGATCTCCTGGTGCAGGTGGGGGTTACGTCCCTGTTGAATTTCGCGCCACATGTGCTCACTGTGCCGGCCTACGTGCATTTGCGCTATGTCGACCTCGGCATCGAGCTGCAAGTTCTGGGCTTCTACCGGTCTCGCCAGGACGCCGCAACTCCCGGCGTGGAGGATGAAAGCGAGGGGGTGCCCATCATCCGGTCAGTGGGCATGTCCGTCCCCAGCGACGTGCCCTGACCAGCCCTGCCTCGCCTGCCCCGCCCCGAGCAGCCTTGATTGGCCAGACTGGCACCCGACACCAGCTGACTAGCATGCTTGAGGGCCCATCCAGGAGGCATCCGCGTGTCCGTCGTCGTTATAGGGATCCAGCACAAGCAGGCCCCCCTCTCGTTGCTCGAGGCGGTGGCACTGGGTGACGCGGAACTGCATAAGGTGCTGACTGGCCTCAGCCACCGTCGCAATCTCCAGGAGACGGTGGTGCTGTCGACGTGCCTGCGCACCGAGGTCTACTCCGTGGTCGATCGCTTCCACGATGCGGTGGCAGAGGTCTACGAGGTCCTCTCGGAGCACTCGGGCGTCAGTGTCGACCAGTTGGCGGCCTACGCCTCCATCCGTTTCGACGACGACGTCACGTCCCACCTCTTCTCGGTCACGGCCGGGCTCGAGTCCACCGTCGTGGGCGAGAGCGAGATCATCGGGCAGGTGCGCCGGGCCTTCGAACAGGCCCAGGAGGCGGGGGTCAGCGGCCCCGTGCTTTCCGCCCTGTTCCAGCACGCCCTGCAGACTGGGAAGCGCGTCCGCACCGAGACAGGGATCGCGCGGGGGACGACCTCGTTCGCCCACGCCGCCGTGACGGTGGCGCGCGGCGAGAGCGGTGATGGCTTGCGGGACAAGCGGGTGGTGGTGGTCGGTGCCGGCAGCATGGGACTGGGCGTCTCGCGCGCGTTGGCCGAGATCCCGGAGGTGGCGGCGCCCCGGAGCATCGTGGTCGTCAACCGATCCCGGGCCCGGGCCGACGACTTGGTGCGCGAGGCCGGCGAGGGAACCAAGCTTCGGGCTGGTCCACTCGAAGGGGTGCACTCAGAGCTGGCTGAGGCCGATGTCGTGCTGACCGCAGTGGCGGCCGAATCGCACGTGCTCACCGCCGCACACTTTTCTGGAGTAGCCCACCCGATGTTGGTCATCGACCTCGGGGTGCCACGCAACGTGGATCCGATCGTTGGCTCGCTGGCTTCCGTCACGTTGCTCGACATGGATACCCTCAGTGCATCGGTCTCTCGCGCTCTGGGCGAGCGCGAAGAAGAGTCAGTTGCGGCCCGGTCGATCATTGCCGACGAAGTCGAGCGCTTCCGCACGGCGAGTCGTCAGCGGGGAGCCGCGCCGGTCATCGCCGCCTTGCGGGCTCGACTCGAGTCGTTGCGGGAGGCCGAGCTCGAGCGCCATCGGGCCCAGCTGGCTGACCTGAGCGAAGCCGAATGGGAGCAGGTGGACATTGCCACCAAGGCCGTCATGGCCAAGATGTTGCACGAGCCCACCATGCTCTTGAAGGAGACCGCAGGTACTCCGCGCGGTGAGCGTCTCGTAGAGGCGCTGCGCATCCTCTTCGATCTCTAGGGTTCATGGGATCTCTCCGCCTGGCCACCCGTGGGTCACCTTTGGCCCTGCGGCAGTCGGGAATGATCGCCGATGCCCTCCGCGCCCGGCACCCTGGACTCGAAGTCGAGGTGCAGATCATCCGGACCCAGGGCGATGAACTCTCGGCCCCGCTGGATCAGATCGGCGGCCAAGGGATCTTCGTGACCGCTGTTGAGGCGGCGCTGGCCGATGGGCGAGCCGATGTCGCGGTGCATTCGGCCAAGGACATGACCTCGACCATGGCGCCCGGGCTCGTCCTGGCTGCCGTCCCGCCCCGGGCCGATCCGCGTGACGGACTGGTCGGCTCAACGTTGGCCGACTTACCTCCCGGTGGTCTGGTCGCCACGGGTTCGGCCCGGCGCCGAGCCCAGTTGTCGTACGCCCGTCCGGACCTGAGCTTCACGGAGATCCGGGGCAACATGGAGCGTCGCGTCTCCCGGGGCGAAGACGGGTCCGTCGCCGCCGTGGTGGTGGCGGTGGCGGCCATGGAGCGTTTGGGCTGGCTGCAACGACTCACCGACATTCTGGATCCGCTCGATGTCCTGCCCCAGGCGGGACAGGGCGCCATTGCGGTGCAATGCCGGGCCGATGACATGAGGACAAGGGCCCTTCTTTCGAGCATCGACAATCCGGCTTCGCATCGGGCCGTCCGAGCCGAGCGGGCCGTCCTGGCCGGTTTGGGCGGAAGTTGCACCGTACCCGTGGCGGCCTGGGCCGAACCTGTCGGTGGGCCGTCGGGTCCATCATCCTCCCCCACGGACGAGCAGGAGTTGCGCGTCCATGGGCTGGTGGCGAGTGGTGACGGCCGGGTGGTCATCAGAATGACCCGCAGCGGTATCGACCCTGAAGAGGTCGGCGCGGCCGTGGCGCGTGCCCTCCTTGTCGAAGGGGGCGGCTCGGACCTCGACGGATTCGACCCCGCAGCGGTATCGGCGCGCCGCACCCCTGCCCCCGCCGCTGCCCCTGCCTCCGACGTGGCGCCATCCTCCGTGACCAAGACTGTGGCGCCGTCGCGGGAATGACGGTTTACCTTGTCGGCGCGGGTCCTGGGGACCCCGGGCTCTTGACCCAGCGGGCGGCCGCGCTGCTCGCCATTGCCGATGTCGTGCTCTATGACCGACTGGTCCATCCCTCGATACTGGCGTTGGCGCCGCCCTCGGCGGAATTGATCGATGTCGGCAAGAAACCGGGCGGAACAGAAGGGGGTCGGACTCGTCAGGACGAGATCGATCAGCTCCTGATCGCGCACGGGCAACGCAGCCAAACGGTGGTCCGATTGAAGGGTGGGGACCCGTTCTTGTTCGGCCGAGGCGGTGAAGAAGTCAGCGTTCTTGCCCGCGCCGGGGTGGAGTGGGAAGTCGTCCCCGGCGTTCCCTCCGCGTTCGCTGTGCCCGCGGCCGTCGGCATTCCGGTCACCCATCGCGGTCTTTCTTCGTCGGTGACGGTGGTGACCGGCCGCGTGGATGATCCGATCGACGGGGTGGATTGGGAAGCGCTGGCCAAAATCGACGGGACCTTGGTGATACTCATGGGGATGATGGACCGGATTGAGATCGCCGAGGCTCTCCAACGTGGTGGCAAACCAGGATCCACCCCGACCGCGGTGATCGAGCGGGGCACCACGCCGGACCAGGCGGTGGTGCGGACCACCCTCGACCAGTTGGCTGCGGTCCCCCTCGACTCACCGGCGGTCATTGTGGTGGGACCGGTGGCGGCTCTCGGCGCTGAGGTGCCCACCAGCGCCGTTGCCCGCCCCGCCGCCCCACTTTCGGGCCGTACCGTCGTCGTCACCCGAACCGGGCCGCGGGCGCAGAGTTTGCTCGACGGATTGCACCGGGCCGGGGCAGAGACGATCAGCGTTTCTCTCACCGAACAGACCGATCCCGCAGACGGCGGTGCCGCATTACGTGCGGCGGCGGCGAACGTCGGCGATTTCCGTTGGGTGGTCTTCACGTCGGTCAATGCCGTGATCCGATTCATGACGGAGCTACGCGACGCACGGGCGTTTGGCAAGGCGCTTGTCGCGGCGATCGGTCCAGCCACCGCTGACGCGCTGCGACAAGCCGGAGTGGAGCCTGATTTGGTGCCTGGTGACCATCGAGCGCTCGGGTTGGTGGCCGAGTTCCCAGACTGCGCCGCAGACTCACCGAAAAATGCAGACTCACCGAATAATCAGGTCTTGTTTCCCTCGGCCGAGCAGGCTTCTTCGACCATCTCTGACGGCCTCGCCTCGAAGGGCTGGCGGGTCAGTCGCGTCGAGGCCTATCGGACGCTGGTGTCGGATCCCCCGTCTGCCGACCTGCGCCGGCATATGGCGGAGGCGGATGCCGTGATTTTCACGGCCACGTCGACCGTCGAGTCCTATGCGGCCCTCGCCGCTCCTGGTGGTCCTCCCTCAGGGGTGCCGCCCGTAGTGATCTGCATAGGTCCGACGACAGCGCAAAGCGCCCGCGATCTTGGGATGAGCGGAGTGGTTGAAGCACATGATTCGACAGCGGAGGGCATCGTCGATGCCGTAATCGGGCAATTGGGCCGTCCCGATGTCGGCGTATCCGGCGCAACGCATCCCTTTCATTAGGCTGCTGTCTCATGGATCGGGCTGCCTTTCCCACACGTAGGTTGCGGCGGCTGCGCCGGACGCCGGCGTTGCGTCGCCTGGTGGCCGAGGCGCGCCTGAGCGTGGATGATCTGGTTGCACCCCTCTTCGTGCGGGAGGGGATCACTGAGCCCGCACCCATCGCGTCGATGCCGGGCCAATCCCAACACACGATTGATTCGTTGGTCGTCGAAGCGAAACGTCTGATCTCGCTCGGCGTCCCCGGTTTGATCCTTTTCGGCGTGCCGGACACGAAGGATCCCACGGGAACGGAGGCTTATAACCCCGACGGCATTGTCCAGCGCGCCTTGCGGGCGCTCCGCGATGCCGTGGACGACCAACTCGTGTTGATGGCCGACCTCTGTCTCGACGAGTACACCGACCACGGTCATTGCGGAGTGCTCGGCCCCGAGGGCGACGTCTTGAACGACGTCACGATCGAGTTGTACGGGCGCATCGCCCTGGCCCAGGCCGAGGCCGGAGCGGACATCGTGGCACCGAGCGGCATGATGGACGGGCAGGTGGCAGCGATCCGGACCGCGCTCGACGACGGCGGTCACGATCAGGTAGCGATTCTGGCCTACGCCGCGAAGTTCGCCTCCGCGCTCTACGGCCCGTTTCGCGACGCCGTCGACGTTTCCATCGCCGGGGGTGGCGACCGCCGCGCGTATCAGCAAGACCCGCACAACCGCCGCGAGGCGCTGCTCGAAATAGCGCAAGATCTCGCAGAAGGCGCAGACATGATCATGGTGAAGCCGGCGATGACGTCTCTCGATGTGTTGAGCGAAGTGCGCAAGTCGGTCGAAGTTCCACTGGCCGCCTACCACGTGAGCGGTGAGTATTCGATGGTGCACGCGGCCGCCGCCGCCGGATGGATCGACGGGCCGGCGGTCGCGTTCGAACAACTCCTCACGCTGAAGCGCGCCGGCGCTGACTTCATCCTCACGTACTTCGCCACTGAGATGGCTGAGCAACTCGGTGGTTGAAGAACCGGGTGACTGACGAAGGGCAAGACAGGTCCGAACTACCTGCGTCGAACGCGGCGTGGTTCGCCCGCGCCCAGCGGGTCATTCCGGGAGGCGTTGATTCGCCCGTTCGCTCCTTCGCCTCCGTCGGCGGCACGCCCTACACGGTGATGCAGGGGAGCGGTCCGTACGTCGTCGATGCCGAGGGGACCCCCTACATCGACCTGGTGCAGTCCTATGGCGCCGTGCTCCTGGGCCATGCGCACCCGGTGGTCACGGCCGCCATCACGGGAGCCGCCGCCCTGGGAACAACTTTTGGTGCGCCGACGCCGGGCGAGGTGCTCCTGGCCGAGGCGATCTGCGACCGGGTTCCGGGCTGTGAGCAGATCCGACTGGTGTCCTCCGGTACCGAGGCGGCGATGACCGCCGTTCGGCTCGCCCGCGGCATAACGGGTCGTGACCGAGTGGTGAAATTCGACGGCTGCTACCACGGCCATTCCGATGGGCTCTTGGCCGGTGGCGGGAGCGGTGTGGCGATGTTGGGACTGCCCGGCTCGGTCGGTGTGTCGAAGGGCGCGGTGGCGGACACCGTCGTCGTGCCCTACAACCTGGTGCCCGAACTGAGCGACGAGGTGGCGTGCGTCATTGTCGAGCCTGTTGCCGCCAACATGAATCTTGTGGCGCCGCGGCCCGGATTCTTGGCCGGCCTCCGTGCCGCGTGCGACGCAGCGGGTGCGTTATTGATCTTCGACGAAGTCATCACGGGGTTTCGCATCGGCTCCGGGGGCGCGACGGTGTGGTCCGGCGTGACGCCCGATCTCTGGTGTTTCGGAAAGGTGATCGGTGGCGGCTTGCCGGTCGGTGCAGTCGGAGGAAGCCGCGACTTGCTCTCGTCGCTGGCCCCGCTTGGCCCCGTGTATCAAGCAGGCACGCTCTCGGGGAATCCTCTCGCCACCGCAGCGGGGCTTGCCGTCCTTTCCGCAGTGACCGACAAGGACTACACCGAGTTGGCTGCTCGCGTGGCCGCGTTTGCGGCGAATCTCGCGTCGGCGATCTCCGACGGTGGGCTTGCGGTGATCGCCCCGGTCATCGGGCCTCTGGTTGGCCTCTTCCTTGCCCCAGCCTCAGGCGGTGCATCCGGACAACTTGACGCGCCGTTCGACTATGTCACCGCGCACGAGTTCGCCGCCAACGGCGTGTATGCACGTTTTTTCCATGCCATGCTTCGCCGCGGCGTTGCTCTCGCACCGGGTGCCTACGAGGTGATGTTCCCCGGTATGTCGCATAGTGACGAAGTTCTGGAAAGTGTCGTCAGTGTCGCCGGCGATGCGGCGACGGAAGTGGCAAAGGATCTGCTCTCGTCGGAAGGGTGACGGGTCCAGAGGGTCACGCGTTCAGGCGAAGACGATGGTCTTCGAACCGTTGAGCAGCACTCGATCCTCCAGATGCCACCGCAGTCCACGCGCCAGGACGGCGCGTTCGATGTCGCGGCCGACCCGCCGTAACTCCTCGGGGTTGTCCCCGTGGTCGATCCGCCGAGTGTCCTGCTCGATGATGGGACCTTCGTCGAGATCCGCCGTGACGTAGTGGCACGTGGCCCCGATCAGCTTGACGCCGCGCGCGAACGCCTGATGGTAGGGACGGGAGCCGGCGAAGGAGGGGAGGAAGCTGTGATGGATGTTGATGATCCGCCCACTCAGTGCGGCACACAGCGATGCCGGGAGGATTTGCATATAACGGGCGAGAACCATGACGTCGGCCCGCTCGGCTTTGAAGGTGCGCTGGATCTCCTCGAATGCTGCGGCCTTTTCAAGTGGTGCCGCCGGCACCGGAATCCAGTGAAAAGGGATTTCATGCCACTCGACGACGGAACGAAGATCCTCGTGGTTCGAGACGACCGAAGTGATGTCGCACTCCAGGTCCCCGCTCCGCCACCGGTAGAGCAGGTCGACCAGGCAGTGGTCCTCTCGACTCACCAGCAGCATCACCCGTTTGCGGACATCGCTATCCGTGATCTGCCACTCCATCGAGAATTCTGTCGCCACCGGCTCGAACGCGGCGCGGAATTCTTCAGGTCCGAACGGCAGACTTTCCGCGGTCACCTCGATACGGAGAAAAAACCGGCGGGAGCTGAGATCGCCGTGTTGGGTCGCTTCAAGCACCGATCCCCCGTGTCCGGCGATGAATCCGGTCACGGCCGCCACGATCCCCACGCGATCGGGGCAAGTGATGGTCAGCACATATCGGCGGATCTGTCCGCTCTCCCTGAGCAACGTCATCTCGTCATGATGACCCAGTTCTCGATGGCCCCTGCGATGTTAGGGCCGACGCTGGGTTTGGCGAAGTCACGAGTGGCGGGAACGGCGGAGGGGCATCTGGGTGGAGAGATCCGGCGCTCCTCCAGAGATCAAAGCAGTGCCACTTTTACCGGGTCAGCGGACCGAGACCGCCACCCGTCGTTACGATTCGACGATCGCAAAGGCACGCTCGATCAGGCCCGTGCAAAAACCGGGCGGAATCACGGCGGGTGCATCGGGGTTGCGGCGGCGAGCTAGCTTGGCGATCAACGCGGTAGCGGAGGCCTCCTTGAAGTACGTCAGGGCGTCGAACCATGCGAGGTCTTGGGTTGGCTCGCCGACAGCCTCTTCGTACGCAGCCAAGAGTTCGTCGCGCGAAGGCAAACCGGATTCCCCACCGTGGTGTCCACTCGGATGGTCAGCCTCATCGGTGAAGAAGAGCAACCACGACAGATCGATCCTCGGGTCCGACAGACTCCAGATCTCCCAATCGATTATTCCCGAGATGGTAGTCCCATCGCACAGCATGTTCCCGAGACGGTAGTCACCATGGAGGATCCCAGGGCCGATCATCTCTGGTGCTGACCGAAGTAACGCCTCTGCCGCGGGCTGGTAGCCCTCCCGGTACTCGTCAGGAACCGTCTCGAAGGTGCGCACCCAACGCCGGACCTCATCGGACGGAGTCGTCACCGGTTCGTCGTCGAGACCGATTGACTGCGGGAGGGCGTTGCGGATCGCCACCAACGCGTCGACAGCTGCGAACGCCCTCGATCGGGCGACGTTCGGCATCGCCAGGGCCTCCGACGTCGCCAGAATCGGCTCAATACACTCGCCGGGTAGCATCGGCGTGGCAAAGAATGGCGGTACCTCGGGCGGGACACCTGGGTCGGTGAAGAGGATCTGAGGCACCGGAACGCCTGCCGCATGACTCAGAGCGTCGATACAACGCGCCTGACGCAATACATCTCGGTTGCGCCTCGGCTCGAGCCCAGGTGGGGCAACTTTCAAGACGATCGTTTCGACCCCAACCGGGCCTCCCCTGACATGACCGGTATACACGATGCTCACGGTGCCCCCCGGTAGAAACGTCACTTCGTCAATGCGGCAACCTGGCGCCCACACCTGCGCGGCGGACGTGGCTCTTGCCGCCAACTCCACCACATCCAATGCCTCGCTCATCAGTTTCCTCCTGTAGCTCTTGAAATATCAATGGCTCTCGGATAGTGAATGCGCAGCGGGCCAGATTCACTCATCACGACAAGGGCGGAACTTGTACGCCGTTCAGGCGAGGGGGGTGTGTCCCTCCGCCAGCCGCCCATAGGCATCCATCGTCTGCTTCTTCGGTGGACCCGCTGAGGTGTATTCGGCCCCGGGCGGATCGATCGCCCAACTGGGTGGCTGTTCCCAGCGTTCGGTGTAGACGAGCTCGCAGATCGGGCGCCGGCGCACGGGACCGTGGTGGCCCGCTGGTTTGCCGATCGTGATAGTCCCCGCCAAGAAGACACCGTCGGGTATGGCGAGCAGCTGTCGAAGTTCGGCCTCGACGGCATGGTGCCAGCCGGTGAAGGCGCCGCCGTAGCCGAGTGCCCGGGCGGCGAGGAGGAGGTTCTGGCAGGCCGGGTAGACAGAGGCTCCTTCCATCGGTGTGGGGTCGCGGTAGCGGACCAGGCAAGGAAGTATGAGCACAGGAACGTCTTCGAAGTGTTCCACGAAGTTCTGCATGGTGGCATCCATGCGAGCTTTGGGGGAGTGGGCCAACTCGCCGCTTCCCCGGGTGTAGCCGTCGCTTTCTCGTTTGCGCCCCCACAGTCCCTGGGCGCTGTCGGCGATGAGCCGTTTCGCTTTCCGGGCGTTGGGTCCGTCGGCGAGCACAATGAAGCGGAAAGGTTGCCGATTCGATCCACTCGGCGCACGGGTGGCGGCGAAGAGCATTGCCCGTAATGCCTCGGGAGGCACGGCATCACGGGTGTAGCGCCGGATGGCTCTCGTCGTGGTCAGGCCTTCGAGCAGGCCCACCGTGTCGACCGGAAGGGTCTGTGCTTCGAGGTCCTGGTCGGTATTGCGGTCCAGCACGCACTTATCATTGCAGTTCTCCTGGACCGGAGGGAGGGCTGCTACTCGCAGCGGAAGATCGAGACGCGGGTTGATCCTCGTCGCGGCGCTGGTAGGGCGACCTCCCCGGTTGATCTTCCTCCCGGTGCTCGAGCGCTTGCCAATCATGGTTCCGCAGTGTCACGCTCCACTGCGTTGAGAACGGGGGTCAGATCGTGACGGTTGATGGCACGAGCGAGAAGATCACGATGGAGGGCGTGCAACGCCCAATTCCTGTGGTGGACGACGAGACGCGCCCATTTTGGGAAGCTGGGCGTAAGGGCGTCTTGCGGTTCGGGGCTTGCCAGTCCTGCGGAGCGCTTCTGCATCCGCCGGTACCGGTTTGCCGTTACTGCCGATCCGACGAGATCGGTCTGCGGGACGTCTCAGGGCGCGCCATCGTGGTGGGGTTCACCGTTAACCACCATTTATGGGACCTTCGGTTCCCCCCGCCCTTTGTCATCGCCACCGTCGCCATCGAGGAGGACACTCGGGTCCGCCTCGTCACGAACATCGTCGATGTCGTGCCTGACGACGTCGGGGTGGGCATGCGGGTGAAGGCCCGCTTCGAGGTGCACGAAGACGCATGGATTCCCTTGTTCGTCCCACTTGACGAACCCGACGCGCCGCTACCGGTCGACGAGACCCAACCCAACGATCACCGTCGCTGGATCAGACCGAGGGTGTCGTCCGATCGCCTAGAGGACCGGGTGGCGATCACGGGGATCGGGATGTCTGCCATCGGCCGGCGCCTCATGCGCCCGCCGCTGTCGCTCACGGTCGAGGCAGTCAAGGCGGCCGTCGCTGACGCCGGGTTGCAACTCGAGGACATCGACGGGTTGTCGACGTACCCCGGCGGTTCCCCGAGTGGCGGGATGAGTGAGGGCGGCGTCAGCGCTCTCGAGGATGCCCTCGGCATGCGGCCCACCTGGTACAGCAGTGGGAGCGAGACATTCGGTCCTGGTGGATCGGTCATCGAGGCCATGATCGCCGTGGCTGCGGGCCTGGTCCGCCACGTGGTTTGCTTCCGGACGGTCTGGCAGGCAACACTCGCAGCTCGCATGAGGTCCGAGAACTCCGACGGAGCGGATCCGTACGGTGGCATAAGTCCCGGCAGGGCTGCGCGCGTGCCGGGCTTTAGCGGACCCTACGGAGTGGGATCGGCGGCTAACAGCTTGGCCATGTACGCCTCACATCACTTTCACAAATACGGCACGGACCGCGAGACGCTCGGCTGGATCGCCATCAACCAGCGGGCCAACGCCGGACTCAACCCCAAGGCGATCTATCGCGAACCCCTCACCATGGAGGACTATCTCGACGCCCGGTTAATCAGTACGCCGTTCGGCCTTTTCGACTGCGATGTCCCGGCGGACGCGTCAATGGCCGTGGTGGTCTCGCACATCGACACAGTCGAGGACCTCCGATCAAGGCCGGTTTTGGTTGAGGCGGTGGGCACCCAGATGACCGAGCGGGTGGTGTGGGACCAGTCCACCATGACCCACGAACCACAGGTACTCGGACCTGCCGCCCACGTGTGGACACGGACCAGCCTGCGGCCCGACGACGTCGACGTGGCCCTTCTCTACGACGGCTTCACCTTCAACTGCCTGTCCTGGATCGAGGCGCTCGGATTCTGTGGGATCGGTGAGGGCAAGGAATTCCTCGCCGGAGGGACGAATATCGCTCTCGAGGGTGGAGTTGTGGCGCTGAACCCCCACGGAGGCCAGCTCTCGGCCGGACGCACGCATGGGATGGGCATGGTGCACGAGGCCGTCGTGCAATTGCGTGGCGAAGGCGGAGATCGTCAGCGAAAGGGAGCCGAAGTGGCAGTCGTGAGCACCGGCGGTCTTGGTCCCGCTGGCGTAATTCTGCTTAGGTCGAGCTGATCGTCACTACAAGTCGCAACCGGCGTGAGACGACGACCCTTCAGACCTCAATGGGTATCGGCTGGGCTCACAGAAGGTATTGGGGGTGGAAGCTCATCCGGAATGAGTGGGCCGTCTCGGTGGGGTCGGGGGACCGCTTCAAACTGGGGGGAACTGAATCAGCTCGACAGTGCCACCAGCGAGGTCAACCGACTTGAGGTAGGCAAAGAGGACCCCACCGGTGGCCCCTTCAAGCGTGACGGTGTAGCCCTCGGCCTGCATCGCCAACTGCGTTGCTTTTAGGTCACTCACCGGAAACCGCACGTGGTGGAAACTCTCCCCCCGTTGGGTCAGGTGGTCCTTGACTGGATACTCCCCGGAGACGACCTGCACCAACTCGACTTCAATCGCCCCCGTCCTACCGAAGCCGAGGCGGAGGCTTACCGATTCCGGGCGACCGTCGACAAGAACGTCGGGCAGGGCTGCATCGACCACCTGGAACTCGCCCCCGAATAGGGCGGCGTAGCGCGGGACGGCTTCGTCGACGTCGGCCACGGCGAAGGAGATCTGATCGATGGGTCCGAGCCCGAATCGTCCGGCGAGATTGGCGGTCGCTTGTGCCAAGAACCCAAGGCTATCGAAGCGGGCAGGGAGCCGCTCAGTGGATCGATTCTTTCGAGTCGGTATCATGTACGGGCAAGGTGTGATCCAGGCGGCTATCTAGTGGACGTGTCCGTCCTGACAAGGTCGTCGAAGACCACCGACGCACTGGCTGCATCGATGGCCCCAATCGTTCATGCGACAAGGTCACGAGGAGAACTGTGATGCGAGCTGTTCGCTGCGAAGCGTATGGATCACCGTCCACGCTGGTCGTGCGGGATCTGCCCGACCCCGAACCCGGGCCCGGCGAGGTGGTGGTGGCCGTCGAGGCTGCCGCAATCAACTACCCCGACAGTCTGTTTATCCAAAACCTCTATCAGCGATCCATACCGGTGCCGTTCACACCAGGCAGCGAGTTCGCTGGTGCCGTCCTGTCGTGCGCACCTGACGTCGAGCGTTTTCAACCAGGCGATCGTGTCATGGGCACCGTTCTTGCCGGGGCGTACGCCGAGCAGATCGCCGTGCCCGCCGCGACGCTGCACAAGATCCCGCCCGGCCTCGACGCGCCATCGGCTGCATCGTTTCAGGTGACCTTTCGGACTGCGTATCACGCCCTCATGACAATCGGCGACCTCCGACCGGGCCAATGGGCAGCGATCCTGGGAGCGGCCGGAGGAGTAGGCACTGCCGCCGTTGACATCGCTGCCCGACTTGGCGCACGGGTCGTGGCCGTGGATCGCGGCCTTTCCCGCTTGCAGCGCTGCCTCGAGCTCGGAGCCGACTCCGTGGTGGACTGCGAAACCGAGGACCTCAAGGTTCGACTCAAGGAGATCACCGGTCGTGGCGCGGATGTGGTCATCGATCCGGTAGGAGGCGACGTCTCCGAGCAGGCTCTGCGTTCGACGGCCTGGGGAGGCCGTTTCGTCGTACTCGGATTTGCGTCTGGAGAAATACCGTCGATTCCTTTAAATCTGATCCTGCTCAAGGGTCCGATCGTCCGCGGGTTTCAGATTGGTGACCTCCAACAGCACATGCCCGAGGCGTATGCCACCAGCGAAGAGGATCTCGCCCGCCTCGTGAAGGAGGGCCTCCGTCCTGTCGTCGACAGAGTTGTTTCTCTGGCAAGCACAGGTGAGGCCATGATGGCGCTCCTCGGGCGTGAGGTCACCGGCAAGGTGGTTATCGACCCCCGGCAGTAGCAGACCCTCACCTCGACCGACCACGTGGTCGGCAGAGACCCGGCACGCACAACTTGACGACGACCTCTTCTCGTGAACCGATCACCGTCGTGGAGTTCACCAGGCTCGAGGTGCCACCGGTCATTGTTTGTACCGGCTCGACCTCGGCATTCAGCGCCGCACCGACCCTCCGGGTCAGCTAGGCCTCGTTCATTGGCAGCGCTGGCACCTCAGAGGTTCGCTCCGAGGATCGCGTCGAGGTACTCCTCCATCTCCTTGAGGACGTCGTCGGGCACCTCGGAATGCTGCAGCATCGGCCCGAACGCCATACGTACCTCCGGGTCGTCGAAACGCTCTTCGACCATCGCCTCGAAGCGATGGCGGGCGGCCACGAGCCGTCGCGGCTTCAACTGCGAGGGCCACCCGTCCTGGTGCGGCTGGTGGTCCTTCAGTACCTGCTTGGCGATGGTGAACTTATGGACCTCGGTCGGGCCATCGACGAGGCCCATCGCCCCGCCAGCTCCGCCCAGCGACATCGCGTTGGAGACGCCCAGGGCGCCGTGGATGTGGGCGGTCTTCGTCCCGATATCGCTCAGGATTTCGGCGGCCAGGACCTTGGTCGCAGCGACGTACTGGCGCACTTGAGCCGTCGAGGATTGATCGATGAGCCAGGCCGTGTACATGACGAGGAGACGGAACTGCTCGATCTGCATCCACGAGTCGGCAATCCACATCTGGACCGCTTGCTTGTCGGCGAGCAACGACCCCTGCGTGTAGCGCGAGAGCGTCCGTTCGCACAGCATGTCGAACATCTTCTTGGCACCGGCGATCGAGCGCATGGCGTGGTGGATGCGACCACCACCCAGTCGTCGTTGGGCTACCTCAAAGGCGTTTCCCTCCCCCCCCAGCAGGTTGTCTACTGGGACGCGGACGTTCTCGTACCGCACGTGGGCGTGGTTACCGTCATGCCAATCTTCTGCGCCCAGGCCGAGGTGGTGCAGGACGTGGATCCCCTTGGTGTCGGTCGGCACGAGAAACATCGACATGCCCCTGTACGGGGAAACGTCGGGGTTTGTGACCGCCATCACGATCAGGAACTGGGCAGTGCGGAGATTCGACGAGAAGAACTTCTCACCGTTGATCACCCATTCGTCACCGTCGCGCTCGGCTCGGCACTTGAACTGCTTGGGGTCTGACCCGCCTTGCGGCTCGGTCATCGAATAGCAGGAGAATGCCTCCCCTTCCAGAAGCGGCTTGAGGTAGCGCTCCTTCTGTTCCGGCGTGCCGTAGGCGGCGATGATCTCGGCGTTGCCGGTGTCGGGCGCCGCGCAGCCGAACACGATGGGGGCCCAGCCGGAGCGACCGAGGATTTCGTTGAGGAGTGCCAGCTTGAGCTGACCGTAGCCTTTACCGCCCAGTTCGGGATCGAGATGCGCTGCCCATAGGTCCTGGGCCCGTACCTCGTCTTTTAGCTGGTTGACGAGGCTCCGCAGCGGCTCCTCTAGCGGCGAGAAGGCGAGCTTCGGATATAGCTGGTCAAGTGGCTCGACGTTGTTGCGGACGAACTGGTCCGCCCAATCCAGCTTCTCCTGGAACTCGGGCTCGGTGGTGAAGTCCCATGCCATGGTGCAGTGTTCCCTTCAAACGTGGTCCGTTCACACGGCAGTGCAAACCGTCCCCCAGAACTAAAGCGGATCCGCTCAGCTGCAGTGTCCCAAAGCTAACCAATCGCGTCAATCCGGTCAGTCAGCAGCTCCACTAGCGAATACTTCCGGACCACCGAAGTAGTGTTGGACCAGGCCCGTCGGCCGAGCCCGTCCTGTCCTTGCGGGCAGCTCGCCGACAACTGAGGCCTTGTTTCGAGGCCTAGTCGCTGGCGGCGGTGCCCACAGTTGGAGTTGCTCCTCCTGCGGATGTGAGGAGGGTTGTGGCCGAGCGCCCAAGGATGGCTTTTCATGGCGCGCTACATTCAACATTGAACGTCGTCAGTCACCGTCAGTCGGAGGATCATGGCAGAGGTCGAGTACGAGCAGCGCGGAGCCGTCCGGATCCTCCGAATCAACCGTCCGGAGGCACGTAACGCGCTGAACTCAGCCGTGATGGCCGGGATCGGCAACGGAGTTGCGGCTGCTGAAGCCGACCCCGATGTCGGCGCGGTGATCATTACGGGCACCGGTGACCGGGCGTTTTGCGCTGGTATGGACCTGCGGGGTTTCGCGAGCGGATCGGGTGGAGCCCAGGGTAGTGAGGACAGGACCGGAGCCGAGGCGTACATCCGCTTCATCAGGGAGGGGATCGCCAAACCAGTGATCGGAGCGGCTAACGCTACGGCAATAGCTGGTGGATTCGAGCTCCTGCTGGCGTGCGACATGGCCGTAGCTTCCTCGGCGGCACGGTTCGGATTTCCCGAGGTTAAGAGGGCCCTCTTCCCTGCTGGCGGTGGGGTCTTTCTGAGTCGAAGGATTGCTATCGCAGTAGCTCTCGAGCTCACGCTCACCGGCGACCTCATTGATGCCGAGCGTGCCCTTGCCCTCGGGCTTGTCAACCGGGTGGTCGCGCCGGAGGATGTCCTCCATCAAGCGGTTGCGCTGGCCGAGGCCGTCACCGCGAATGGTCCGCTTGCTGTCAAGGCCATCAAGACCCTCGTCCGCGCCGCTGCGACCCAGCCGCCAAGTGAGGTCTGGGCTCTCCAGGGAGAACTTCAGCAAGGTGTGTTCGGCAGCGAGGACGCACGCGAGGGGGCGGCCGCCTTCGTCGAGAGGCGTTCGCCGGTTTGGAAGGGACGCTGAACCGGGGAAGGACGTAGGTCTCGCGTACTCGCCACAGATTCTCCGGGGCGAAACAGCTTCTCTAGCGGGGGTTTCCGGGATCGGTCGTTGGGCTGAGCTCGAGCCGGAGAATTCGTTTCAAAGTAGTGCCCCTCGGGTGATGCGGAAGATCTAGTGAGAGCACCGTGCGCTCAACTGCGGCAGCCAGCTGTTCGGGTGTTGGTTGAGCCATGATTCAGGTTCCTCTCCGTCGGTCATCGTCGGGATACGGCTCTTCGAAATAGCCGTCGTTCACCGACGCGACCAAGCCGTCAAAGAGTTCGGTCGGCGGAGCCTCGGTGGCCGGTTGGGCGATCCGTGTCGCCATGATCCCTTCGCGATGGCGCAGCGCGAACATGCTCTCGCGGTGGCCTGAATAGCTCACGGGCTGGCGAGCCATCCAGACGATTCCCTCGGCGGCCACCGCGGAGGGCTCCCAGTTGGAATGGTCTGCCCCGGGGGTGTTGGCCACGAACCCCTCGGAGGCCACCGCGATGTCGATGCGGAAGCAGTTGACGGCGATGCGCTTTGGTGCCAGTTGGCGTGCCGCATCGACCGTCAGCCGCTCGAGACCAACCTTGGAGATGCCATAGGCGAGCAGCGCGGGATGCGGATAGAGGGCGGCCACCGAAGAGACGTTGATGATCGCTCCACCACCGTCCTCGGCCAAGAAGGGCGTGGCCTCCCTGATAGCGATGAGTGGCGCGCGCAGGTTGACCTGCATGATGAGGTCGTAACGCGACAGTGGAATATCGAGATCGCCGATGAAGGTGATGGCTGCGTTGTTGACGAGGAGGTCGAGACGCCCGAAGTGTTCCTGGGTGGTCCGGACCATGGCCACTATCTCGTCGTCGGCGGCCAGGTTGGTGGGGACCGACAACCCACGACGGCCGGTCGCCTCCACCCGGCGGACGGTCTCGTCGAGGGTGCCACTGGTGCGTTGAGGATTGGCCTCGGTGGCGCGCGCGGCGCAGGCCACATCACAGCCGGCCTCGGCCAACGCCACTGCGGTGGCGGCCCCCACCCCGCGACTGGCCCCGGTCACCAGGGCCACCTTTCCTTCGAGATCGTCCACGGCACCAATTCCTTCTCTTATCTGGCTTCGCCAGGTCAGATTTTCCGGCGGGTGCATCCTTGCATTTGCATGAAGCAGATGCTCCAAAACAGGCGTGAGGTCGCGGTCCGCGGTCGAGCAGGCGTGGGCCCAGGATCACTCAGGTTTGAAGCGCGGTCAGATCCGTCGGTCGTGGCCCTCCCAGTAGCGACCTCGGATCTCCCCCTTACGGAGCTTGCCATTGGGGTCCCGTTCGAGCGAGCGCACGAAGTCCACCGCCTTCGGACACTTGTAGTGCGCGAGATTGGCGCGGCAGAACTCGATGAGCTCCGCTCCTAGACCGTTGGACTCCGGCTGGTCGTCACGGGCCTCTACGACCGCCCGGACCTCCTCGCCCCACTCGTCGTTGGGGACGCCGATCACTGCGACATCCATCACTGCCGGGTGCTGGAGCAATATCGCCTCGACCTCTGCGGGGTAGATGTTGACTCCACCCGAGATGATCGTGTTGGCCTGCCGGTCGCAAAGGAAGAGGTACCCGTCGTCGTCCAGGTACCCAATGTCCCCGACCGTGAACAGGTCGTTGCGCCGAGGCCCTCGAGTCCTCTCGGGCTCGCCGCGGTATTCGAACTCCCAGAGCGTGGGTGAGAGGTAGACCAGGCCCGGCGTCCCCGTCGCGCACTCGTGGCCGTCCTCGTCCAGAATCTTGAGTGTGACCCCCGGTGAGGGTCGGCCCACCGTGCCCGGCTTGCGCAGCCATTCCTCCGAGGTGACGCTCGTGCCAGCGCCCTCGGTCGACGAATAGCTTTCGGAGACGATTGGTCCCAACCACTCGATCATCCGCCGCTTGACGTGGATGGGGCATGGTGCCCCCGCATGGAGGACAGCCCGCAATGACGAGACGTCGGCTGCCAGTCGAACTTCCTCGGGCAGAGCCAGTAAGCGATGGAACATGGTGGGGACCATGGTGGCATTCGTCACCGAATGTTCTTCGACGAGCTCCAAGAACCGCTCGGGCGTCCACTTGTCCATCATGACGAGCAAGCTTCCGGCGTCGAGCGAGCCTACGGCCCCGGCTATCCCGAGCGCGTGATAAAAGGGTCCCGAGCTCAAGGAAACCTGATCCGACATCGGGTCGGTTCCCGTAGCACCCGATGCCGGGGATTGGTCGCGCAAGCCAATTCCGGTGACGAGAGCGATCCCGTCCCGGGGATCCGTGCGAAAGATTTTCCGCACGCCCCTGGGCCTCCCGGTGGTGCCCGACGTGTAGAACATCATCTGGCCCGCCACCGGCTCGTCGGGTGGTTCCGGGGACTGATCCTGGCGCCACTCCGCAAATGACCGGAGGCCGGAACCAGCGTCGACCGAGAACATCCGGTCCTCGGTGATCCCAGCCTGCTTCGCTGCTCGCTTCGCGACCTCGGCGAACTGGTGCTCGGACACCACGATCTGCGCGCGCGAGTCCTCCAGGATATAAGCGATCTCCTGCTCCCCAAGGTGCCAGTTGGCCGCGACGAAGAACAGACCGGACTGGATCGCCGCCCCGTAGATCTCCAGGAACTCGCGCCGGTTGGACAGTACGACGGCAACGGTGTCTCCCGGGTGCAAGCCGAGCGCCAAGAGGCCTCGGGTCGTCTGGTTGATCCCGACAAGGAGATCGCCGGCGCTGGACCTGGCCCCGGAGGGCTCGATCAGTGCCACCCGAAAAGGGTCAGATGCCGCGGCGGCGAAAAAACCTGAGCTACGGATGTCAGCCCCCTTGCGCACTCCCCCCACCAACCCGTCTCCCCCCGGGGCGCCCAAAGGGGCCGCGCGATGAGCTCGTGGAGTCACCAACGCTATTCCCTCGCTGTGGCCTGCCGCAAATATCGCTCGCCTTGTCGGCCGGTGACCGCCGAATGGGATCAGAACTCGGCGGCTGTGATTCCGCCCGCACGGAGGCGCGAGATCAGCTCCATGGCGCGGAAGCCGATTTCGGCCGGTCCGACCGCGTCCGGCCGCATGAGGTTGGCCATGATTCGCAGCAGCTGTGTCATCAAGAGCTCGGAGCGCATGCCGATGCCCACGCAGAGTTTCATGGTCTCGGGGTTCGAGATCATCCGGACGAAGGCCCGGGCCACCTTGTAATAGGGGCCATAGGCGGCCTGGAGTTGCAGGTCGTACTCGCCGAGCGCTGACGCGCCCTCCCCGTTCAGGGCGTGTCCGAGTGCGGCGGCGGCGAAGCGGCCGGTCTCGTAGCCGTAGGCGATGCCCTCGCCGTTGAAGGGGTTGATGGTCCCGGCCGCGTCCCCCGCCAAAATGACGTTGGCGCCTGATCGGGGTCCTATGGAGAGCCCCATCGGGAGTTTGCCGCCGGTCGGAGGACCGAGGCAGGTCTCGGGAGAGAGGCCCCAGGACTCCGGTGCTTGCGCCACGAACAGCTCCATCAGGTGCGAGGTGTTCACGCCTTTCCAGCGTCTATCCGTGGAAAGGAGGCCTACGCCCACGTTTACCCGGCCATCGCCCATAGGGAAGACCCAGCCGTAACCGGGTACGACGTTGCCGTCGGCATCGCGGATGTCCAGGTGCGATTCGATGAAGGGATCGTCATGCCGGTCGGAGGTGTAATAGCCACGCAGCGCCATGCCTAAGGGCAGGTCACGACGGCGATTGGTGCCCAGCATGCGCCCCAACCTCGAGTTGGCTCCGTCGGCCACCACGACGTAGCGGGCCTGAATCTCGCGGGTGACCCCGGACTCCTTGTCCTTGACGACGACGCCGCGCAGTTGGGGCAGTTCGGAGCCAGAGGGTGGAGCCGCCTCGTCGATAAGTGGTGCGATCACCTCGGTCCCCACAAAAAGGGTGGCTCCCGCCTTGACCGCCCGGTCAGCCACGAGGCCATCGAGGTCGTGGCGGGTGATGGTGTAGCCGTAGCTGGGGAAATTGGGGTGGTCGGGCCACTGCATCTCGAGGGACCGGCCAAAGCCGTAGGCGCGCAGGCCGCCGTATTTATGAGAGCCGGCCAGCGCCTCTTCGAGCCCCATGTCGGCCAGCTGACGCACGGCCCGAGGGGTGAGTCCGTCCCCGCAGGTCTTGATCCGGGGGAAGACCTTCTTTTCGACCACGGCCACATCCCAACCAGCGTCCGCTAACCAGTAGGCGCACGACGATCCTGAGGGTCCCCCGCCAATGACGACCACGTCATGGATCTTGGTTGGCGCACTGGCGGTTGGCGTCACCTCTGCATCGTAGGCCGGAGCCAGGATGTTTCCTTCCACCCCCCGGGCCACTCACCTCCACCCAGGATGTGCCCAGGGAAAGGGTCGCATGGTAGAAACGCTCCGTGGACCAGTACCTCCCGATCCTCATCTTGGCGTTGCTCGGACTCCTCTTCACGGCTTTCTCCCTCGTGAGCTCCCAGATTCTGGCGCCCAAGAAGAAGCCGACGGTGGCCAAGCTGTCGCCGTACGAATGCGGCATCGTTCCTGATCGGGAGCCGCCGCAGCGGTTTCCGGTGCGCTTCTACCTGGTCTCGATGATCTTCATCATCTTCGACATCGAGATCGTGTTCCTCTACCCCTGGGCGGTCGTGTTCCATCAGATCCAGGCATTCGGGCTGATAGAGGTCATCGTCTTCGCTGCAGTGGTTTTCGTATCCTTCCTCTACTTGATCTCCAACGGCGCCCTTACGTGGGGGCCGCCCAAGACGTTGCAGTCGGGCATGCCGTCCCGGACCTCGGAATCGACGATCACGCGGATCAGCGCCGAACGCTCCCAACCCGGACAGGCGGCCTGAGTCGTGGGACTCGAGGATCTGCAGCACAACTTCTTGACCGGGAGGATTGAAGACCTGGTCAAGTGGGCCCGACGCAACAGCGTCTGGCCGGCGACGTTCGGGCTGGCCTGCTGTGCCATCGAGATGATGTCGGTGGGCGCCGCCGACTTCGACATCAGTCGCCTGGGCATGGAGGTCTTCCGGGCCTCGCCCCGCCAGGCCGACCTCATGATCGTGGCCGGGCGGGTCTCGCAGAAGATGGCCCCGGTCCTGCGGCAGGTGTACGACCAGATGATGGAGCCCAAGTGGGTCATCTCGATGGGCGTCTGCGCCTCGACCGGGGGCATGTTCAACAACTACGCCATCGTCCAGGGCGTGGACCAGATCGTGCCGGTCGACGTCTACGCCCCCGGGTGCCCCCCGTCGCCCGAGACGCTTCTGCACGCCATCCTCACCTTGCACGAGAAGATCCGGACCGGCGAGATCACCCGCCGTCCCGGCAGCAGCGTCCCCGCCGGCGAGCAGGCAACCGGTGGATGGGTGCCCACCGTGCCCGATGCCGTGCGGGTGGCCACACCGCGGTGACCGACCTGATCGCCGTCCTCCCTGACGTGCCGCGTCTGCCCGATCGCTCGGTGAGTCAGCTCGCCTTCCCGCACCGCGAGACGTATCCCCAGATGGTGCAGGCCTTCAAGGACGCCGGATTCGAGACGTGTGCCGATCTGTGCGCCGTCGACTACTTGACCCACCCCGGCCGGTCGTTGCCCGTCGGGGTCAAGGCGGAGCGCTTCGAGGTCGTGGTGAACCTGCTCTCGCTCTCCATGCGCCAGCGCGTGCGGGTCCGGGTGCAGGTGCCTGAGTCAGACCCCATGGTGAGGACCCTGACGGACATTTACTCGGGGACCGACGCCATGGAGCGTGAGGCCTACGACATGGTCGGCATCATCTTCGAGGGACATCCAGACCTGACGCGGATTCTGATGCCCGAGGATTGGGAGGGTCATCCCCTGCGCAAGGACTACGGCGTGGGCCGGGTCCCGGTGCAGTTCAAGGAAGCCCCGGGGCCTCGATGAGCGAGCACGACGAGGACGAGGAGCTCGCGCTCGAGAGTCAGGGCGACCTGACCGACGACGCAGACGAAGGCGACGACTTCACCGACGTGGAGTTGGAGACGGACCAAGGCTTCCGCAAGGTCGGGCAAGAGCGCCGCGCCATAGATCAGGCCGCGCTGGTGGCGGAGACCGCCGAGGGCGCGCAGGAGCTGTTCCCCCGCAACGAGACGGGCAGTAGCGAACTGCGCCGGGAGGTTGGCGCCGTCCTGCGGCTGCCTGAGGGCAACTTCATCAACCCGGCGGACATCGACATCGAGCGTCGGGACGACGAGACGATGATCATCAACATGGGCCCGCAGCATCCCTCGACCCATGGGGTGCTGCGCTTGATGCTCGAGCTCGACGGCGAGACCGTGCTGCGGACAAAACCGATCATCGGGTACCTCCACACCGGCATGGAGAAGACCGGCGAGGAACTGACCTACGTCCAGGGGGCCACCAACGTCACCCGCATGGACTACCTGTCGCCACTCACCAACGAGCTGGTCTTCTCCTTGGCCACCGAAGCGCTGTTGGGAGTGGAGCTACCCCCACGGGCGGTGTGGATCCGCATGCTGATGGCCGAGTTGCAGCGGGTGTCGTCCCACCTGATGTGGATGGCCACCAACGGCATGGACCTCGGGTCGACATCGATGATGATCTACGGCTTTCGCGAGCGCGAGATGGTCCTGGCCTTCTTCGAGAAGACGACCGGCCTGCGGATGAACCACAACTTCATCCGTCCCGGCGGCGTGGCGGCCGACCTGCCCGACGGGTGGGAGGACGACGTCACCGTCATCTGTGACACCGTGATGGCTCGCACCTTCGAATACGACGAGCTCCTGACCGGGCAGCCCATCTTCCGGGAGCGCACCGAGGCCGTCGGCAACATCACGGCGGAGGAGGCGCTTGCGCTCTCGGTGACGGGTCCCATCTTGCGCTCGACCGGCGTGCCGTGGGACCTTCGGCGCACCATGCCGTACCTGGACTACGACAAGCTGGATTTCGACGTGATCGTGGGCTCCTACGGCGACAACTTCGATCGCTACTCGGTGCGCCTGAACGAGATACGAGAGTCCATCAAGATGATCCGTCAGATCGCCGAGCGCATGCCGGCCGGGGACTACCGCGTGCAGGACCGCAAGGTCACGCCGCCACCGCGGGCACGCATTGACGAGAGCATGGAAGCGCTGATCCACCACTTCAAGATCTTCACCGAGGGCTTCCGTGTGCCCGAGGGCGAGGTCTACGTCGCCATTGAGTCCCCTCGGGGCGAGTTGGGCTGCTACATGGTCTCGGACGGGACGTCGAAGCCGTACCGCATGCACATACGCGGTCCAAGCTTCGTCAACCTGCAGGCGTTGCCCGTTTTGTTGCGCGGCGGGTTGATGGCCGATGCTGTCGCGGTGATCTCGTCAGTGGACCCCGTGATGGGTGAGGTGGACCGGTGAGCCATCTGTCGGCGGATCTGCTCGAGCAGGCCAAGGGATTGGTCGCGCTGTACCCTGAGCCACGCTCGGCGCTGATCCCGCTCTGCCATCTGGCGCAAGAGCAGGATGGCTGGCTGCGGCCCGAGGCCATGAGCGAGATCGCCGAACTGCTCGGGGTCACCGCAGCCGAAGTGCAGGGCACGGCAACGTTCTACGACATGTTGCACACCGAGCCGGTCGGGACCTACGTGGTGTCGGTGTGCACCAATATCGCCTGTCTCCTGGGCGGGGCCCTGGAGCTGCTCGAGCACGCCGAGTCGTCGCTCGGGGTCCGGGCCGGCGGCACGACCACGGACGGCGTGTTCACTCTGGAGGAATCCGAGTGCCTGGCCGACTGCGACCGTACGCCGTGCGTCCAGGTCAATCACCGCTACGTCGGCGGCCAGACGCCGGAGAGCTTCGACCAGTTGGTGAGCGACCTACGCAGCGGTGCGTTGGCCGAGACGGTGCCCCCGCATGGAACCCTGGTGCGGGTGCGGCGGACCGTGGGGCTCAAAGCCGACAGAGAGGCCATCGCCACCGAGCGGGCGGCCATGGCTCAGGTGCAAGCGACGCGGGCCGCCGCGGCGAAGGCCGAAGCCGATGCGAACGCGGAAACTGCGGCGAAGCCTGACGCGGCGACTGTCGCCGGGCCTCCGCCGACCACGGTGTCGGCCCCGGCCGAAGCGCCGAAAACCGGGGAAGGAGCGTCCTGATGGCGATCACCGAAGCCCCGAAAATCGTGACCGCCCGTATCGGGTACGAGGACTCCCACACGCTGGAGCGCTATCTCGCTACCGGCGGGTACGAGGGACTCCGCAAGGCACTGACAATGACCCCCGAGGCCGTGGCGCACGAAGTTGATACGGCCAGTCTCCTCGGTCGGGGCGGAGCCGGATTCCCGGCCGGTCGCAAGTGGGCGCTCCTGGGCAAGAAGGCAGTTACCTACCTGGCCATCAATGGCGACGAGAGCGAGCCGGCGACCTTCAAGGACCATCTCCTCATTGAGCGTGACCCGCACCAGATCATAGAGGGTGTGTTGATTTCCGCCTACGCCCTTCAAGTGAGTCAGGCCTTCATCTACCTGCGCGGAGAGTTCGCACTCGGGCTCGAGCGGTTGCAGTCGGCACTGAACGAGGCATACGACCTCGGCGCGATCGGCGCAGATATCTTCGGCTCGGGCTTCTCCATCGACGTGGTGGTACACCCGGGCGCGGGCGCCTACATCTGCGGTGAGGAGACGGCGCTGCTCGAATCGCTGGAGGGCAAGCGCGGCTTCCCTCGCATCAAGCCTCCGTTCTTCCCGGCCTCGATCGGCCTTTACGGCCAGCCGACAGTGGTCAACAACGTAGAGACGATGGCCAACATCCCTTGGATCATCAACAACGGCGGGGCGGCTTTCGCTGCTCTCGGCGAGGGCCGCTCAACCGGGACGCGACTCTTCGCCTTGGCCGGACACGTGCACAATCCCGGGGTCTTTGAGCTCGAGATGGTCAAGACGACCTTCCGGGACCTGATCTACGCCCCCGTTCTCGGCGGGGGGATTCGCGGTAACAACACGCTCAAGGCCTTCATTCCGGGCGGCGTCTCGGCCCCATGGTTCGGGCCCGATCAGGTCGACCTCCCGCTCGGACAAGATGAGGTTGGCGCAGCCGGCTCCATGCTGGGGTCCGGCTCGATCGTTGTGATGGACTCGGCCACCTGTGTGGTGCGGGCCGCCTGGCGGATCACAAAATTCTTCTCTCGCGAGTCATGCGGACAGTGCACGCCCTGTCGCGAAGGGTCGGGCTGGCTCGAGCGCATCATGTACCGAATTGAGAATGGCGCCGGGCGCGAGGAAGATCTCGACCTTCTTATGGATCTGTGTGACAACATTTCGCCCGGCGTAGCCTGGCCGCCGCAGCAGACGACCATTTGCGTACTCGGTCCTTCCATACCCTCCTCGATCGCTTCGGCCATCCGCATGTTCCGCGACGAGTTCCTGGTCCACATCAAAGAGGGGGGGTGCCCCTTTGACTGACACTGCGGACCCCACTGACACGGCAAACACGGACGGCGTCTCCATCAACCTCGATGGTCGCACCGTCTCGGCTAAGCCGGGCGAACTGTTGATCGCCGCCGCGGAGCGGGCCGGGACCTACATCCCTCGTTTCTGCTATCACCCGCGCATGGAGCCCGTCGGCATGTGCCGCATGTGCCTGGTCGAGGTGGATGGCCCGCGAGGGGCCACATTGCAGCCGGCTTGCTTCATCGCGGTGGCCGAGGGGATGTCCGTCACCACCGATTCGGAGAAGGTCAAGAAGGCACAAGACGGCGTTCTTGAGTTTCTCTTGGCCAACCACCCGCTCGACTGCCCGGTCTGCGACAAAGGTGGCGAGTGTCCCCTGCAGGACCAGACCCTGGCGCACGGCCCCGGCGAGAGCCGTTTCATTGAGGAAAAGCGGCATTTCGAGAAGCCGATCCCCATTTCGGACCTGGTCCTGCTCGATCGCGAGCGCTGCATTCAGTGCGCACGCTGCACCCGCTTCGCCTCCGAGGTCGCCGGTGAGGCACAGATCGACTTCGCCGGCCGCGGTGAGAACGTGGAGGTCGCTACCTTCCCCACCGAGCCGTTCTCGTCCTACTTCAGCGGCAACACCGTGCAGATCTGCCCGGTTGGTGCGCTGACCGCGACGCCCTATCGTTTTACCGCCCGACCCTGGGACTTGGACCAGGTCGAGTCGACCTGCACCACGTGCTCGGTCGGCTGCCGGGTGGCTGTGCAGTCCTCCTCCAACCGGCTGACCCGGTTGCTCGGCATCGACTCGGAACCGGTCAATCACGGGTGGCTGTGCGATAAGGGACGCTTCGTCTTCGAATCGGTCAACGGCGACGAAATCGATAATTCGCCGGACGAAGCGGCCCTCGCCGATGAAGCGGTCGACGTGGCGCCGGCGACGGCCGGCCAGGTGGTCAGTCTGGGAGCGACGCGTGGCCAGTTCCTCGGCGAGGTACACGAGACCGGTCGCTTCGAACACGGCCGTCTCGTCGAGCCCCAGATTCGTAAGAACGGAGAGCTCGTCGCGGTCAGTTGGGGCGAAGCTCTCACAGCAGCGGCCACTGGGTTGCAGACGGCACAGAGCGCGGGCGGGAACGGAAGCGTCGCCGTGATCGGTGGGGCCCGCCTCACCAACGAGTCCGCCTACGCCTGGGCCAAGTTGGCCAAGGGCATCCTCGGTACGGACTCGGTCGACGCGCAGCTGGGCGATGGGCTCCCCGCCGAATTGGTGCTCGGCCTGCCCCGGGCCACCATCGACGCCGCCTGCGCTGCCCCGGTCCTCATCACCTTGGCCGGCGACCTGCGTGAGGAGTTGCCGGTCCTCTTCCTCCGCCTGCGTGAGGCCGTGGCCGGCTCCACGGCACTCATAGAGTTGACTCCGTCGCCCACCGCGCTGACCGCGGTGTCCAGCGCATCGTTGGGCGTCCGTCCCGGCGACGCGCCGGTGGTTGCGCGCGCGCTCTGTGGTGACGACGACGCGGTCACCGCTCTGGGCACGCACCCTGAGGGCTCATCGGTGAGCGATGATGTACTGGCGGCAGCGCGTCAGGTGCTGACCGAGCGGGGCGGGGCCGGTGGTGAGGGCGTCGTGATCGTGCTGGGTCGTCCTTCTTATGCCGAATCGGGGGACCTGGTAGCAGAGGCGGCCCGGGTGCTGGCGGTGTCGCTGCCCAAGGCGACCTTCCTTCCGGCCCTGCGTCGCGGCAATGTTTTCGGGGCACTCGACATGGGCCTCGCCCCCGGTCTGCTTCCAGGTCGGGTCAGCCTCGAGTCGGGGCGCGAGTGGTTCGCTGCCGCCTGGGGCGCCGTACCCGAATCGACGGGTCTCGACGCGGCCGGCATCCTCTCCTCCATGGCCGGCGAGTCCGGCGGCAGCTCTTCTCATGGATCTCGCGGCGTCCAGGTGACCTCGCTCATCTTGTTGGGTGCAGATCCGTTGGGTGACTTCCCCGATCGCGCCGTGGCCGAAAAGGCACTCTCCGCCGGGCACTTCATCGTGGCAGTCACCGGGCATCCATCCGAGTCGGTCACTGCCTATGCCGACGTCGTTCTGCCCTGCGCCGTGGCACACGAGCGCCCCGGTACGACGACCAATATCGAAGGCCGGGTGAGCCGCCTGGGTCAGAAGCTCACCGCCCCAGGGTTCGCCTGGGCCGACTGGATGATCGCAGCCGAGTTGGCCGCCGCCCTCGGGAAGGACCTGGGCGTCACCACCGCCAACGATCTGGCCGACGAGCTTCACCTGACCGCACCGGCCTACTTCGGCCTGACCCAGAGCGTTCTCCACTCCGACGCGGCCCACGACGGCATCCTCGTGCCGATCGTGGCTGGAGGACCGGCCCCCCACGACGTGGACCCAATCGATCCGATTGCGCTCCCGGGCGTCGAGTCGGTGGAGCGACAGGGGGCTCCCCCTCGCAGTGGTTCCGCTGGGGCCGACGGCGTCGTGCAGGCGCGCATCGCCGCGCTGGGAGCACCTCCCGCGCTCCTCAGCGGGCTGGCGGCTGCGGAGGGGGAGGGCGTGCACGTCCCGCCGGCCGACAGCTATGCCCTGCGTCTCGTGGCCACACGCCGCCTCTACGATGCCGGGAGCTCGGTCACCGGCTCGCCTTCGCTCACACCTCTCGTACCACCGCTGGTGGCCCGCGCCAACCCTTACGATCTGGACCGGCTAGGAGCCAAGACGGGTGATCTGGTCCGAGTGCGCTCGGCCCGCGGTGAGCTGGTACTCGCGGCCGAGGCGGACAGCGACATCCCCCGTGGTGCGGTGGCGGTCGACTTCAATGTGCCCCATGGGACGGTGGCGCCCGCCAATGCGGCAGCCACCCTCATCGACAGTCGTAGCCCCGTGACTGATGTACGACTGGAGTCTGTGTGATCGGCACGATCAGCACGCTCCTGAGCTCCAACCTCAAGACCTCACCCAACCAGGGTCTGGGTGACCCGCTGTTCTTCAACGGGCTCCACTGGGGCGATCTCCTCATACTCGTCGTCCGGGTCTTGGCCGCTTTTCTCGTCCTCCTGACCGCGACGGCCATGATGATCTGGTTCGAGCGCAAGGTGATCTCGGACATGCAGAGCCGGATCGGCCCGAACCGAGCCGGACCATGGGGCCTCCTGCAGACGTTGGCCGACGGCACCAAGCTGATCTTCAAAGAGGACTTGATCCCGGCGCAGTCCGATTCGTTCACCTTCAAGCTGGCGCCGTACCTCTCGACGGTCCCGGCCTTCGTGACTTTCGCCGTCGTACCGGTGGGCGGCATCATCAGGCTGGGCAGTCACACCTTCGAGCTCCAGGTGGCGGATCCCCCTATCGGGATCCTGCTCGTGCTGGCCATGTCGGGCATCGCGGTCTACGGAGTCATGCTGGCCGGCTGGTCGTCTGGCTCGAAGTACCCCCTCCTCGGATCGGTGCGTGCCTCGGCCCAAGTCATTTCATACGAAGCAGCGTTGGGCATGACGGTGGTCACCGTGGTCCTGGTCAGCCACTCGCTCTCCACCCGGGCCATCGTGGCGGCGCAGTCGAACGGCTTTTGGAATTGGAACCTCATACGCCTTGGCTTCGTTCCGTTCATCTTCTTCATGATCGCCATCACGGCCGAACTCACCCGGCCGCCCTTCGACCTGACCGAGGCCGACTCCGAGCTGGTTGGCGGTTTTCACACCGAGTATTCCTCCATGCGGTTCGGCATGTTCTATCTGGCTGAGTTCATGAACACCATCACCATGTCGGCGGTGGTGGTCACTCTCTTCTTCGGTGGCCCCAATGGGCTCATCCCGCCTATCGCCGGCGCCACCATCTATATGCCGATCATCTGGTTCGTCCTCAAGACGGTGGCCTTCTGCTTCATTTACGTGTGGTTCCGGGCCGCGCTGCCCCGCCTTCGCTACGACCAGTTGATGGACCTCGGGTGGAAGCGTCTCATCCCGATGAGCCTGGCTTGGCTTCTGTTAGTGGCGGCCATTGTCACGTGGGGTTGGAGCGGGTTGATCATGGTGCCAGTCGTGGTGGCCGCCGCCGTACTGCTCATTCGAGCCACTCGCCTCGGATCGGACCGCACCGAGAAGGAGTCAGTCCTTCCCTCGGTCGGGCGACGGGTGACCCCGGCTCTGCGTCCACGCGGCGGCCCGACATCGCCGCAAGGAGCTGATGCGTAGTGGGCTTCGGCGATGAAGTGAAGGACCAGCTGAGTTTTCTCGGTGGTTTTAAGCTGACATTTCAACATCTGACCCGGCCCCGGGTCACCACCTCGTACCCTGACGACAAGAAGCCCAAGCAGCCGCGCCAGCATGGCCGCCATGTCCTGAACCGCTACGAGGACGGCATGGAGAAGTGCATCGGATGCGAGCTCTGCGCCGGCGTGTGCCCGGCTGACTGCATCTACGTGCGCGGTCTGGACAACCCGCCCGACCACCCTGTCTCGCCGGGGGAACGTTACGGCTACGTCTACGAGATCAACTACCTGCGCTGCATTCATTGCGACATGTGCGTGGAGGCCTGCCCGACCGAGGCCATCACCGAGTCGAAGCTCTTCGAGTTCTCCTTCTCCAACCGCTCCGACGCCATCTACACCAAGAAGGAGTTGCTGGTCGACGACCGCGGCATGCCGCAGAAGCTCCCGTGGGAAGACTGGCGCGAGGGCGACGACATGATGACGTCGGGCTGGATGCGCGCCACCTCACCGTCGGGCAGCGCGGCGTACGAGGGCGAGGTGCAGTGGTCGGGTGAGCTGGGTTACGGCACCCGCACGCCCGAGGGTGGGCAGTCGGGACTCCGCAACGACGAGAAGACCGGATCCAAGCCCCTGCGCGAAGTCATGGAGGCCCATCTGCTGGCGGAAGACATCCCGTTGGCTCACCGGGGCATGCAGGGCCGGGTATGGCGGGCCAAGATCGGAGCCGAGAAGAACAAGAAGAAGATGGAAGCCATGCGCGTGCGGATGAACGAGCTGCGCGCTGCACGTAAGGCGGCGAAAGCCGAAGGTAAGTCCTGATGCTGCACCTTTCCCTCGTCGTTGCTTCCACGCGCCCCACCTGGCCGGACATCTTGGTGTTCGCCGCTAGCGCCGCCGTCATTCTGGTGGGCGCGGTCGGCGTCGTCACCTCGGGCAACCCGGTGCACGCCGCGTTGAGCTTGGTCATGACTTTGTTCGGGGTGGCCGTCCTCTTCGTCGAGCAAGAGGCCGACTTCCTCGCCGCGGTGCAGATCATCGTGTACGCCGGCGCGATCGTCGTGCTCTTCCTCTTCGTCATCATGTTCCTCGGCGTCGATCGGCGCGAGGACGTGAACGTCGAACCCCTGACCGGCCAGCGAACGCTGGCCTTCCTCATGTTGGGCATCACCTTGGCCGGCATCATCGCCATGCTGGCCACCTCGCACTGGGTCACCGGCGCGCACCAAGTGGTCGGTCCCATCGAGGGCGCGATCACCAAGAGTGCCGGGGCCCCGTCGGGCGAAGTGGCCCAGTTGGGCAAGCAGCTCTTTACCACTTACCTCTTCGCGTTCGAGGCCACCGCGGCACTCCTGGTCATTGCCGTCGTTGGCGCAGTGGTACTCGCCCGTCGCCCAGCTGTGTCCGAGTCCGAGCTCGCGGGCAAGGTCGCCGCACGTGGGGAGGGTGCTCCCGGTGAAGCCGGTGGTCCCGCTGAAGCGGGTGCTTCCGGTGAAGCGGGTGGGGCCAACGTGCCCGCTGCGGCCGAGCCGGCGAGTGACGAATCAATCCAATCCGAGTCAATCGAACGGGGGGTGTCCTCATGAGCTTGTCCGCCGGGTGGTACCTCGGGCTCGCCGCCTTACTCTTCGCCATCGGCGCCATCGGGCTCCTGGTACGCCGCAACGTGTTGATCATGTTCATGTGCATTGAGCTGATGCTCAATGCAGCCAACCTGACCTTCGTCACGTTCGCCCGGGTGCTCAATGACATCGGCGGGCAGGCCCTCGTGTTCTTCGTCCTCGTGGTCGCGGCGGCTGAAGTCGTGGTCGGGCTGGGGATCGTGGTCACCAACTTCCGGCGGCGGTCAACCACCGTGGCCGACGAACTCCATTCGTTGAAGGGCTGACCTGAACCGTGCTCCACGTTGCTTACCTCATGCCACTGCTGCCGCTCGTCGGCTTTGTGGTGCTGGTCGCGGCCGGCAAGCGCATCGGTGACCCGCTGGCGGGATGGATCGCCACCATCGCGGTAGCCGCCGCCTTCGTCGTGGCCTGCTTCGTATTGGGCGGGATGCTCAACCTGCCCGACGTGCACCGCACTTTCGTGCACAACTACTTCACCTGGTTCCAGGTCGGGGGGCTGACCGTCCCTGTTGGCATATTGGTGGACCCGCTGTCGGTGACCATGTGCATGTTCATCACCGGGGTGAGTGCGCTGATCCATCTGTATTCGATCGGGTACATGAAGGGCGATCCCGACTACCCGAAGTTCTTCATCTACCTGAACCTCTTCGTCTTCTCCATGCTCGTGCTGGTGCTCTCCAACAACCTGCTGTTGACCTTCGTCGGCTGGGAAGGGGTGGGCGTCTGCTCGTACTGGCTCGTCTCCTTCTGGTTCCACCGTGACTCGGCGGCCTCGGCCGGCAAGAAGGCTTTCATCTACAACCGCATCGGCGACACCGGCTTCCTACTGGCCATCTTCTTGGTCTTCGAGAAGACCGGGACCGTCGAGTACACCGGCGGTCCGGGGGGCGGCATCTTCGGGCAGCTGCACCAACTGGGGGGTGGCACGGCCACCGCGGTGGTGTTGCTGCTCTTCCTGGCCGCCACCGGTAAGTCGGCCCAAATCCCGTTGTTCAATTGGTTGCCTGACGCCATGGAGGGACCCACCCCGGTTTCCGCCCTCATCCACGCCGCCACCATGGTGACGGCCGGGGTGTACCTGTTGTGCCGGATGAATCACGTGCTTGCGCTCTCGCATTCGGGCACCGAGGTGATCGCCATCGTCGGCGGGGTCACGGCGTTTGTGGCAGCGACCATCGCCTGTGCGCAACAGGACATCAAGAAGGTCCTGGCATTCTCCACCGTGTCGCAGATCGGTTACATGGTTCTGGCCGTAGGCTCCGGCGCGTACGTCGCCGCCATCTTCCTCATGGTGGCCCACGCCTTCTTCAAGGGCCTGCTCTTCCTGGCTGCCGGGTCGGCCATCCATGGGCTCGACGGCGAACAGGACCTCAAACGCATGGGCGCCTTGCGCAAGGTGATGAAGTGGACGACGGTCACCTTCACCGTGGGTTGGCTGGCCATCGCCGGCATCCCGCCCCTGGCCGGGTTCTGGTCCAAAGGCGACGTGCTGGACAACGTGTTCGTCCGCTACAAGCCGCTCTGGGCCCTGGGTCTGCTCACCGCGGTCCTCACGGCCTACTACATGACGCGATTGCAGGTGCTCGCCTTTGGCGGCGATCCTCGCTGGGACAAGGTCGGGCCGAACGGGGAGCCACCCTTGCACACGCCTCACGAGTCTCCCTGGGTCATGCGCCTGCCCTTGGTGATCCTGGCCGTTGCCGCCTTCTTCGGTGGCCTGCTCGATCTGCCCTGGATCCACCATGACTCGTTCGAGGGATGGCTGGCGCCGGTCTTCTCAGGCAGCCTCCTCAACGACCACCTTCATTCGGGCGCGGAATGGGCGCTGGCGCTCACCGACTTCGCGGCGGCGATCATCGGCCTCATCGTCGCCGTCGGCCTGTGGCGTGGCACCCAGGTGGACAAGCCGGCGCTCGAGCCGCAGTTCCTGCAGCGGGTCTGGTATTGGGACGATTTCTACGACGCCACCATTGGTCGTCCAAGCCAAAAGCTGGCCAACTTCCTCGCCTGGGTGGTCGACGCCCGGATCATCGACGGCGCGGTCAACGGCACGGCCAATCTGGTGCGCTCCACCGGCTCCGCTGCCCGCAAGCTCCAGAGCGGATATGTGCGGAACTACGCCCTCGGCATCGCCCTGGGCATGGCTGCCCTGATCGTCTTCCTCGTCAGCCGGACGTGGTGGTCATGACCCACCACACCGTCCCGTTCCTCACCCTGTTGATCCTCCTGCCGGCGCTGGGCGGCGTCACGCTGGCCGTGCCCGGTCTGACTCGCCAGCTCCACAAGGACCTGGTGGAAGCGCTGGCACTGCTGGTCTCCCTCGCCACCCTGGTCATCGCCGTCATCGCCTTCATCACGATGCGCGAGCATTTCGGGGGCTTCCAGCTCGTCTCGAACCACACCTACACCGGGACGGCTCTGGGTGTGCGCTGGTACCTGGGCGTCGACGGGATCTCGATCTTCTTGGTCCTCCTCACCGCGGTGCTGTTCCCGCTCGTGCTCATCATGGGGCGGGACAAGGTGAAGAGTCGGACCTTCGCCGTCTGGATGCTCCTGCTGGAAGCGGCCATCATGGGGAGCTTCCTCTCCCTCGACCTCATCGTCTTCTTCCTCTTCTTCGAGCTGACACTCGTCCCCTCGTACTTCATCATCGCCGGCTGGGGTCACGACCGGCGGGCCTACGCCGCCGTCAAATTCTTTCTCTACACGTTCCTCGGTTCCGCCTTCTTGCTCGTGGGGATCTTGGCCTTGGCCTTCATCCATCAGTCCCAGACCGGTGTGCTCACCTTCTCGCTGCCCGCCCTGGAACACACCCACCTCTCCTCGTCGACGGAGATCCTCCTCTTCTTGGCCTTCACGTCGGCCTTCGCGGTCAAGGCGCCGCTCTTCCCTTTTCACACATGGTCACCCGACGCCTACACCGAGGCCCCAGCGGGAGGTTCCGTCATCCTGTCGGGGATCCTGGCCAAGTTGGGCACCTACGGGATCATCCGGTTCGACCTCACACTCTTCCCACATGCGACGAGAACTTTGGCCCCGCTCCTCCTCACTCTGGCCGTCATCGGGATCATCTACGGCGCCATCGTGGCCTGTGCCCAGCGCGACATGAAGCGCCTCGTGGCCTACTCGTCATTGGCCCAGATCGGGTTCATCGCGCTGGGGACGTTCGCCTTGAGCACGCAGGGATTGTCGGGAGCCGTGCTGCTCATGGTCAATCACGGCCTCATCACGGCCGGGCTCTTCATCGTGATCGGCTTCATCTATGAGCGACGGGGGACCTGGCAGGTCACCGAGCTGCGCGGGCTGCAGAAGGTGGCACCGGTCATGGCGGCAGTCTTTACCGTCTTCATGATGGCGTCTATCGGCGTGCCGGGACTGAACGGGTTCGTGAGCGAATTCCTGATCCTGGCGGGCACGTTCCTCACCCATCGCTGGTGGGCAGTCGTGGCAGTCGTCGGCGTGATTGTGGCCGCCATCTACCTCTTGTGGGCCTACCAACAGGTCTTCCACGGCGTGCCCAAGCCCGAGGACGAGAAGACACGTGACCTCTCGTGGCTGGAGCGCCTGGTGGTGGCACCACTCATCATCCTTATCGTCGTCCTGGGCGTCTATCCCAAGCCCGTGTTGGATCGCATCAATCCGTCGGTGACCCAACTCGTGGCCCATGTCGAGACGGCCACGGGACACTTCCAGCCACCGGTGGACTCCAAGGGAGTCGCGGCGCTGGGAGGCCGACCATGATCACTGCGCTGTTCGCCTCGACCGCCTCCGCATCGGCCTCGGCCTCCGCCAACAAGATTTCAATCCCGCCGATTCGCTACCTGACGATTCTGCCGCCGATCATCATGATCGGCGGGGCGGTGGTCCTGCTGGCTGTGGCCTCATTAGTCAGCCGCGACCTGCGGGTGCGAGTCAGCACCATCGGCAGCGTGATCATTTCCGGGGGTGCGTTCGGCATATCCATATGGCAGTGGACCGATGTGCGGTCCCATGGGGCGCACACCTACATCGCACATGCCGTCGTAATGGATGGCTTCAGCGTGCTCATCACCATGCTGGTGTCGGCCGCCATGCTGCTCACGGCGTTGATTGCGGACGGCTATCTCTCCCGTGAAGGCCTTACCGGCGCGGAATTCCATGTGCTCGCCCTCGTGTCGGCCTCCGGCGCCATGTTGATGGGGTCTGCCAACGACTTGATCATCGTCTTCTTGGGCCTGGAGATCCTCTCCATCGCCCTCTATGTGCTGACCGCGCTCAATCACCATCTCGCGACTTCGGGCGAGGCAGCGCTCAAGTACTTCATCCTCGGCGGCTTCTCCTCCGCCATCTTCATCTACGGCATTGCGCTTACCTACGGCGCCACCGGATCCACCAACTTGACCCAGATCGCCGACTTCTTGTCCAAGAACGTCGTACTGACCAACGGGCTCCTCCTGGCCGGGTTGGGCCTCATGCTGGTGGGCTTCGCCTTCAAGGTGGCGGCGGTACCGTTCCACATGTGGACTCCCGACGTCTACGAGGGTGCCCCCACCCCGGTGACCGGGTTCATGGCGGCGGTGGCGAAGGTCGGCGCCTTCGCCGCCCTGCTGCGCGTGCTCTACTCCTCCTTGGGCGTCATCTCCGCCGACTGGAAGCCGATCATCTACGGGCTCGCAGTCCTCTCATTGGTGCTCGGATCGGTCGTCGCCCTGCGCCAACGCGACGTCAAGCGCATGCTGGCCTACTCGTCGATCAACCACGCCGGTTTCATTCTGATCGGCGTAGAGTCGGCTACCTCTCGGGGCGTGAGTTCCTCCCTCTACTACCTGGCGGCCTATTCGTTCATGACGATTGGTAGTTTCGCCATTGTGACCGTGCTCGGCCGCACGGGGGATAGTGATCATGACCTCACCCGTTATCGGGGCCTGGCGCAACGCCAGCCCTACTTGGCTTTGGCGTTCGCCGTCCTGCTGCTGGCGCAGGCGGGAGTGCCGTTCACCACAGGTCTATGGGCCAAGCTGCAGGTCGTGTTGGCCACCGTGTCGGGTGGTGCGGTGCCCCTCGCCGTCATCGCCATGGTGACGGCAGCCATCGCCGCCTTCTTCTACCTGCGTGTGGCGGTGCTCATGTATGTGTCGGCCGCGCCGGGCGAAGTTGGGCACGCTGTGGCGGACTCTTTGCCGGCGCGGACCGACGGTGGCGCACAAATTGCCTGGGCCAGCCCCGACGGCGTGGCGGGGACCGTAACCACGCTGAACGACGAGCTCCTCTTGGCGGGCGAGGCATCAGCGCCGACCGGTGAGGAGACTCCGACGGTGGTCGGGGTCCCGGTGCTCACCTCCGTCGCCATCGGCGTATGCGTGGCCTTCACCGTGGTCTTCGGGATCGTGCCCCAACCTCTCTTGGAGTTCGCCAACCGCGCCACGCTTCTCTTCCTCGGTCACTAGCGCAACGAGAGAGCTCCCCTGCCCGGTGGGCGACAGCGGTCGCCGGGGCGGCAGGGAAAATGGCAAGGAAAGTGGCCAGAAAGTGGCCAGAAAGTGGCCACTTTTGAAGGGCTGATAGGTATTGTCGGCGCGGCGATCGTGCTCGTGCTCGTGGCCGTCGTGAGTGTGGCAGCCACACACCACAGGGACGTGCCGATCTCTGGTGGAGTCCCGTCGCCGACCGTCCCGACCGTACATCCGGATGGATCGTTTCCCTCCCGCCTGACGGTGCCCAACGTGATTGGAGCGAGTGTCGCGCAGGCCGAAGTGGAACTTCGGTCTGCTGGTTTCGCCGTCAATGTGGTGTCCGATCCTTCGGGCGTCGTCCCCGGCGGTGAGGTGTTCTCGCAAGGCCCCGCCGCGGGCACGCCCATGCCGGGCGGATCGATGATCACCGTCTCCGTGTCGACGGGGCCAGCCTCATGAATGATGCGGCGGCCGCTCTCGTTGTTGGCGCTCGCTCCAGCAGCGATCGCAACGGTCACATGCACCACCGCATCCGATGTGGCCGCAGCGCGGACACTTCTCTGGATCATCGTCCGCCACGCGCCCGGATCTAACTTCCCGTCGGCTCGGGCTGGCGTTCCTCCACCACTGATGCGCTGTTGTCGTCACGCGCCGCGGCCAGGACGGTTTCAGGCACGGCCGGGCCGGAGCGCTTGGTGGACCCCGTGGTAAGTAGTCGGCCGATGACGGGCATCTCGGTCAGGGACTCGGCCCGCATAATCTGCACGACGACGGGGACAAACTGCTCGGCGGAGTCGAAGACAATGTACCGGGGGAGCCAGGTGGGCTCGTACTTGGCGTTGAAGCGCCAGAGCGTCTCGATCTGCAGAACCCCCGACAGTCGGCGCAAGGCCCACCGCTCCACCCGTTGCGTGACACCGTCGCCGGATTCACCGTCGAGGATGGAGCGCAAGGCAGCGAAGTTCAAACTTAGACCCTTCATGCCCATCTCCTTGAGATGAGTGATCGTCGAGCACAACGCGAAGTCGAGCAGCCCGTTGGGATGTTCGGCCGGGTCGCGCCGCATGAGATCGAGCGAGTAACCGCCGATGGCGGTCGAAGGCACGAACTGGCACATGGCGACGGGGACTCCGTCGGGCCCTTCCACCAATGTCAGCAGCAGTCCGGTGTCGCGTACATCGCAAAGCCGGCCCAGCATCATCGAGAAGCCGCGCTCTTGCTCGCCCCGGCGGCTCTTCTCCATGAGATCGACAAGACGTGCTGCGTCTTCGGCACTCAAGTGGGCCGGATCCAAGAAGCGGACCGTGTAGCCGTAGCGGGCGATGCGATTGACTGCTTGGCGCAGACCCTTCATTTTGCCGCCCTCGAGGGAGAACTGGCGGGGATCGACGACCGCCTCGTCGCCGATGTACAGAAAGCGCATGCCTGAGGCCTGATAGGTCGGAAGCCACGCCTCACCGGCGGCCATGACGCCGAGCCCCCATCCGTTGCGGTCGACGTAGCGCCGGAAGGCGTCCCACACGTGTGCTCGTTCCGTGAAGGGGCCGATCGGATCCGGAGAGACGAGGCAGACCCCGCCGAAGACGGCGTAGGCCACCATGGAGTCGCGGTGGAAGAACCACTGCTTGTCGTCGCGCAGCGCGAAGTAGTCCAAGGAGCCGGTTCCGTGACGGCGGACGATGTCCCGAGCCCGGATCTCGGCGGCACGCCGACCGACCAAGGCCCGGCCGCTCGACAGTCGCCGATCGACGACCGGACGTGTCAGGAGGTAGAGGGAGATGACGATGAGGGTGAGGCCTACCGCCAGCAGGCTCGGGGAGGCGAAGCGATTGATTTGGGTCGGAAAGCGCACGTTCTGCACGCCGATGAGCCGTTCGGCTGAGCCGAGCAGAACCTGGGGCCACGTCGGAAGAGGGTGATGGTGGACCCGGCTGGCGACCTCGACCCCGGCTAGGGCGCCGACGGTCGCCGTCAGGCCGCCAGCTGCCAGCACCAGGAAGGCGGATCGCACCGTGCCCTGTTCGGCCTGGGCCCGGAACCGCTCTCTCTGGACGATGAGCAATGCCAAGACGCCGGCGCACACCAACAGGGTGATGACGTCGGCCGCATGCACGACATGGAGCACAAGCGAGGCTGCCAACGCGGCGACGGCCACGAGCCACGAACGGCGCTGCCCCTTGAGCACCCCACGCGAGAGCATGATCATGGCGATGCCCGAGATCGCTACCAGTGCTCCGGCGGCGCGTGACACTTCGATGGGGAGGTACTGCGAAATGAGACGCAGGTGATCGCGCACCGGTGCCGTCACCGCCGAGAGGAGGTCGATCAATCCGGCCGCGAACAGAGATGTGGCGGCGACGCGGCGGATGCGCCGGACCCGGATGCGGTCGGCGGCCACCTCGGGCGCCGGGGGCCAGGAGGCGCCGCCGGGCCAGCTGGCCACCAGCTCGGGATGTAGATCGGCCGCTTTCGTCCTTCCCTTGACCACGGCATCGTGGGTCAACAGCCGTTCGCCCAAGGTGGCCAGCGGCAGGTCGACCTCGGCGTGCGTGAGGCGGACGTGCAGGTCCGCACCCGTCTCCACCTCGATCATGGACGCCTGACGGTGGTGGAGGTAGGTGGGCGGGAGGCCGAAGCGCGCCCGATGCTCGTGCACGATCTCCGAAGTGGCGCCCGGGCTGGCGAAGAACCCCGCGTCGAGATGCGTGAGCTCGGCGACGAGGGCGCCGCCGACGATCAGGCCGGTCGCCCCTCCTGCAATGGCGGATCGGGTGGCGTCCAGGACGTCCTCGCCGTCGAGAGTGAGGAGCGAGTGCGCCGTGGCACGGGCGCCTTGCGTACGCGCACCCTCCGACGACCACGGGGACGGGAGACCTTCGCCGCCCAGCGCGCGCCAGATACCGCGCGAGGTGACGGCCACCACGACGCGCCAGGATGGCGAACAGTGCGACGCCGATGAGGATGGTGACCAGGAGCCGCGAGAACCACGAGGCGTCGTAGGCCTGCTGGAGGGCGCGCTGCTGGCGGGGCGAGTGGAAAACGTGACCCAGCCCGTCGACGACGAACTCGAGCCGCAACAGGAGCGCCGATCGCGGCCAGCACCAGCGGCGGCGCCCAGAGGTAGTGGCGCAGGCGACGGTAGAGCAGGCGTGACGTGACGAAGCGCGGGGCCAGGCGGGGATCGTCCAGCCGCTCCATTCCGGCCAGCCAGGGCCGGTCGTCGCCCGGCGCGGCGCATCCGACGGGTGGGTCGTCTCGGCATAGGGAGTGCCGGCGCGGATGAGCACGCTCCCGCGCTCCGGCGCCGGTCATGCAGTGGAGGTCCACCCCGGTTTCGATCGTGACGCCCAGCATGCACGGAGGGCGCCGGCCAGGTCGGCGTGTGGGCCGATGGCACCGACTACGACCACGACTCGGGAGTCGGGGCGGGCGGCGAAGGCGGCGAAGGCGGCCGTGAGGTCCTGGTGCGCCTCGAGCGCCGACGCCGGACTTGGCGCGCCGGCGCTGCCGGCGGCGACCAGTTGACCGCAAATGACGACGACGCCGGGCCCCTGCCATTCGGCCAACTTCTGCGCGATGTCACGGCAGGTGGCCAGCGAGCTGGGCGAGGGATGTGGCGGAAGGAGGAGGTCGCCGAGGACCATGACCCTGCGGCCGAGGGCGACGTCGATCCTCAACTGGTCGATGTCCTACGGTCATGCCTGGATCCATCGTCTCACCAAAGGCGGGGCAATTGCCTCCATCTTGGGGAGGATTCTGCCGAAGGGTGGGGGTGGCCGGCCCGGTAAGCTGGGCTTTCGTGCCTCAGCAACCTTCCAGACGACGTCCATCCCAACTGGTATTGGCACGCCGGAGAGGGTGGTGAACGCCCCGGTCGGACCGGCCGTGATCTTCGACATCGACGGGGTGCTGTCCGACGCCGCCGGTCGCCAGCACTTCATTGAGCAGGGGCAATGGCGACTGGTCCGCCTTCTTCGAGGCATGTGGCGACGACCGGGTGATCGAGGAGATCGCCCGGTTGTTGGAGCTCCTCGACTCTTCGCTGGCCGTGGTCCTGCTCACCGGCCGGCCGCTGCGGGTACAGCCGCAGACCCTGGCCTGGCTGCACCGCTACGGCCTGCGCTGGGACCTCCTGGTCATGCGCGAGCGCGGGGACTACGCACAGGTCACCGATTTCAAGCAACGGACCGTGGGGGACCTGCGGGCCCACGGTTTCGATCTGCGCCTGGCCTTCGAGGACGATCCCTTCCAACCACGCCATGTACGTGGCCGACGGCATCCCCTGCGTCTATATCCACTCGGGCTACTACGAGTAGCGCGAGTGTTCGGCGCGAAGACAGCCAACCGACCAGTAAGCGACAGTGCCGCCAAGATGAGGACGGGTAGGTCGCCCCAGTGGTCGTAGGGCGTGAAGCCCCGGCGCAGCGGCACGGTGGCGGTCAGCACCTGGCGCCGGCCGAGCACCGAGCGCTGGAGCACCTCGCCGCGTTGGTCGACCACCGTGCTGTAGCCCGTGGGCGCGGCCTGCACCAGGTCCCGGCCCGTCTCGACGGCCTGCACCGCGTCGGCCGCCACCTCCTGGGTCGGCACCTGGGCGGTGGCGTAGGACGAGGTGTTGGTCGGGACGATCAAGAGCTCGGCACCGGCCCGGACCGAGGTGCGGCTGCGGTTGGCGTAGAAGACCTCGAAGGAGACGAGGGTGCCGAGCGGCCCGGCCGGCGTGCGGAGCAGCCCGGTGCCGTGGCCGGGGATGGCATCGGTCGGGACGGCGGACAGGTTGGCGAGATGCGAGATGAAGGAGCGGTACGGGACGTACTCGCCGAAGGGGACCCGGTGCACCTTCTCGAAGGTGTCGACGATCCGCCCGTTCGGGGCCCAGACCACGATCTCGTTGCGGAAGGCGGTGGGCCCGCCGGCTCGGTGACCCCGGCGACGAGCGTCGTGCGGAGCCGGCGGGCCAGCTGGGCTACCTCTTGGCCCTGCGGGGAGCCCCGCAGCGGCCCGCGACAACGAGACGACGTCCTCGGGCCACAGCACCAGTGACGGGAGTCGGCCTTTTCCGGGCGACACGGCCGGTGGCGCGCACCTGCGCCGCGAAGACCGTGGCCGGCGACACCTGTTCCTTGTCACGCCGCGCCGTCCGCCGCCCTGGACGAGTGCGACCGTGACGGACCGCGAGCCGGGCCGCCGTCGGGAGCCACAGCGCCGACAAGCACGAAGAGCCCGAGCCCGACCAGGATGAGAACGCCCCGCCGATCGGAGGTGCGGTGTGTTCAGACGTGACGGGGCGAGACTGCCGATCGATCTGCTGATCCCAGGGGCCATCGTGGCCAGGCCGACGCCGCCCGCCCACACGCCGGCCGTGAGCAGCAGCGGGCCGCCGATGCGGGCCAGCGGCAGGAGGGGGCCGTCGGCCTGGCCCAAGAAGACGCCGCCGAGGGGCAGGCCGCCGAACGGCCACGTCATGCGGACCGCCTCGGCCAGGGTGCCGGCCGCGACGAAGGCCGAGTGCCCGGCCCCGCCTCGGCGGGGTGAGCACGGCCGCGGCGGCGAAGAACAGCGCCTCGAGCGCGATGAGCACGGCCGCGCCGTACCAGTTGAAGGCCCGGGCCCAGATCAGGCCCGGGCCGTAGCAGCCCAGCCCGGCCAGCCAGCCCGACCACAGCCGGGTCCGGGCGCGCAGCCCGGCCAGCCGCCAGTAGAGCAGCCCGGCACCGGCCAGGCCCAGGGGCCACCACCCCCAGGGGGGAAGCGAGAGTGCGAGCAGTACACCGGCGCCGAGCGACGGGAGGGCGACGCGGCCCCGGCGCGTGCGGCAGACTCACGAGACGGCCTGGGCCGCCGCCCTCCCGCTGGCGATGCAGGCCGGGATCCCCACGCCCCGGTAGGCCGCGCCGGCCACGGCGATGCCGCCGAGCCGCGCCACCGCCGCCTCAATCCCCGCCGTGCGCATCAGATGGTGCACCCGGTACTGGGGGAAGGCCCCGGGCCACCGGGCCACCATCGACTCCAGCGGGTCCCCCAAGGGCCCGATGAGCAGCCCGAGCTCACGCCATGCGCGGTCCACGAGCTCCTCGTCGCTCCACGAGTCGGCGCGGTCATCGCCGAAGCGGCCCACCGAGGCCCGTAGGAGGACCTCGCCCTCGGCGGCCAGGTGCGGCCACTTCTGCGAGAGATAGGTGCACGCCGTCACCGCCCAGCTCTCCTGGCCGCGCGGGGCCGGGCTCCGGCGCGGCACCAGGAACCCGGTGCCGGCGAGCGGGGTCGGCAACGCGTCGGCGCGGACGCGGAAGGTGACGAGGGTGACCGAGGCATAGGCGATGTTGGCGAGCAGCCCCGCCGCCTCGTCGTCGTGGGGCCGCAGCAGTTGGGCGGCCGCCGGGGCCGGCACGGCGAGCACCACCGCGTCGGCCTCGCTGCTATGGCGGTACTTGTCCTCCCCGGCGTCGGGTCCGCTCGTCTCACGTTCCAGCGCGCCGTGCGGCCCCCGATGGATTCCAGTCGCTCGAGGCGATCGACCGGCGCACTGCAGCGGATCTCCACACCACGAGCGATGAGCGCGGTGCGCAATCGTTCGACCAGAGACGCCATGCCGCCTCGACGGCCCAGAACAGCGGCGGTGGATCGTCCGACGGCACGGGGATCTCGGCACGCAGTGCGCGCATCAGGCTGCCCCGCTTCTGTGCCGCGGCGAGGAGCGGGGGATAGGTGGCCGCGGCCGACATGTCGTCCACCGAACCGGCGTGGATGCCGCCGATGAGCGGGTCCACCAACCGGTCGGCCACCCGTCGGCCCAGCTTGCGGGACACCAGTGGGCCGATGGAGCGGTCGCCGATGGGCCCGCGGACGTCGGGCCGGGGCGGCCAGCGCGTCGCGGGCCAGGGCGATGTTGCCGCGCAGCCCGAGGATGCCCGATCGGGCCGCCGGCCAGAAGCGGATCGGGATGCCCAGCGCCAGGCCCTCGGGCAGGGGGCGCACCCTGCCGCGGGCCCACACGCCGGCGCCACCATGGGCGATCGGGACCAGTGCGTCGCCCAGGCCGATCTCGCGGCAGAGGTCGAGTGCCTCGGGCCGGCGCCCGAGAAAGCCGTCGGGACCCGTGTCGATGATGCGACCGCCGAACGGCACGCTGTCGAGCGCACCGCCCAGCCGGGGCGACGACTCCAGCACGACCACGCGGGTGGCATGGCATCGGCGTCGGCCCGGCCGCGGGGCCATCGGCGCCACCCGTAGCTCCCAGGCCGCGGCCAGCCCACTGATGCCGCCGCCGACGACCACCACACGTCGCACGGTCGCTTCAGTCCTGACGCGCTTCGGCGGCGCTGACCACGTCGGCCAGGACGCCGATGAAGCGTGGATCGTCGTTGAGCGAGGCGGTGCGGGCGAGGGGCAGGTCCGACCTCCGGTGCCACGGCGGCCAGCTCCACGTCGAGGTCGTAGAGCACTTCGAGGTGATCGGTCACGAAGCCGATCGGGCAGCACCACGACGCCGTCGACTCCCGCCGACCTGTCGGCCAGCCATCTGCGCACCACGTCACGGATGTCGGGGCCGAGCCAGGGCTCGGGCGTGCGCCCGGCGCTCTGCCAGGCCACCTGCCAGCGGTCGAGGCCGGCCGCGCTGCCACCAGGTCGGCCGACTCCTGAACTTGCTCGGGGTAGGTGTCGCCCGTGTCGCGGACACGCGCTCGGGCAACGAGTGGGCGGTGAAGATCACCGGGTAGCGGCTCTGGCTCATCGCCGGCCCCAATGCGCGAGCGAGGGCGTCGTCGACCCGCTCGGCCAAGAGCCTGACCAGGTCCGGCTCGGCGTACCAGGGGGGCACGGCACGGAAGGGGCACGGTCCCGGCCAGCGCCGCCTCTGCTCGTGTGAGGTACTCCCGTGAGCCCATGGAAGAGCCGTGGGGGGTCAGCACGAGGCCGATGACGCTCGTCCACGCCGGCTCTGCAACTAACTCGGCGGCGCCCTCTTCGATGAGGGGATCGGCGTGCTTGGCCCCGTAGGCCACGACGTAGCGGCCGGGAGCGCGCCGCTCCAGCTCGGCGCGCACGGCGTCCACCTGGGCCTCGGTGCGCGCTCGGTGAGCGGCGAGAGCCCGCCGATGGCGGCGTAGCGCCGCTCCAAGTCGGCCAGCTGCTCGGGCGTGGGCGGCCGCCCACGGCGGATCCGGGTGTAGAAGGGCGCGATGTCCTCGGTGCGTTGCGGCGTGCCGTGCGCCATGACGAGCACACCGACGCGACCGGTCATGCGCGCTCCGGTCTCATCGTCGCACACTCTCGGCATGCACGAGGTCGACCACGGCGCCGAGGATGCCGATGTCGGCTTCGGGGAGGACGCCGTGGCCGAGGTTGAAGATGTGGCCGGTGCCGCTCCCGTCGGCTGCGCCGTCGGCCATCACCTGGCGGGCCGCGGCCTCGACGACGGGCCAGGGGGCCACGCACAGGGCAGGATCCAGGTTGCCCTGCACGGCGTGGTCGGGCCCGACCCGGGCACGGGCCACGTCGAGCGGCACCCGCCAGTCCACGCCGATCACGTCCGCGCCGGCCGTGGCCATCAGGCCCAGCAGCTCACCCGGTGCCCACGCCGAAGAGGATGGTCGGCACGCCGAGATCGGCGATCCCCCTCGAGCACCGCCTGGGTCGTCGGCAGGACGAAGCGCCGGTACTCGTCGGGAGAGAGGCAGCCGGCCCAGCTGTCGAAGAGCTGGACGGCCTGCACGCCGGCCTCGATCTGGGCGCGGAGGAAGGCCACCGACATGGCGGCCAGGCGCTCCATGAGCTGACCCCAGAGCGCGGGTCGCCGTGCATGAGCGACTTCACCTTGGTGAAGGTCCGGGAGGGCCCGCCCTCGATCAGGTAGCTGGCCACGGTGAAGGGGGCGCCGGCAAAGCCGATGAGGGCCACGCCGCTCCCGGCGAGCTCCTGTGCGACGAGGCGGACAGCGTCGAGGACGTACGGCGTATCGAGCGCGGGCTCGAGCGGGCGCAGGCGGGGGAGGTCGGCCGCGCTGCGAAACGGCTGGCCACCACGGGCCCCTTGCCCGGCTCGACGTCGACGCCGAACCCGATGGCGTGGACCGGCACCACGATGTCGGAGAAAAGAATGGCGGCGTCCACCCCGTAGCGGCGAACGGGCTGCAGCGTCAGCTCGGCAGCCAGCGGCGCGTCGGCGATGGCGGTGAGGATCGATCCGGTGCCGCGGGCGGCGCGGTACTCGGGAAGGGACCGTCCGGCCTGGCGCATGAACCACACCGGGGTGCGCGACACCGGCTGGCGGAAGCAGGCACGCACGAGGTCCGTGTCGGCGGCCGCCTCCGGGGCTCACCCGAGTGGCTCTATGACGACCGCCGTGCCGTAGGCACAGATTTCGGTCCAGTTGCCACCCATCTCCGACGTGTCGAAGCGCATGGCGAGCACCGCGTTGCCGCCCTTGGCCTCCGCTTCGGCCACCATGCGCCCGACCACTTCCTCCCTGCTGAGCTGCAGGTTCTTCGTCATTCCCTTGAGCTCGCCGCCGGCCAGGGACTTGAAGCCGGCCCGAACTGCGACCCGATGTTGCGAGAGCGCACCGTGAGGCCGAAAACTTCACCGAGCACCGCACTGACCCGGTAGCCCGGCACGTCGTTCATGGTCGAAATCAGCATGCGGCTCATCGTAGGCGGCGCCCGCTGCGTTCACCGGGTCGTAGCCAGTCGCCTAAACTGAACCGTTTCCCTGAGAGGCGGGGGGAGAGAGGGGCGCCGTGCCGGACCATCCCGATCTGGAGGATGAGCAGGAGTTCCTCAATCGCGCCCACGATGGTCTCGAGGCCATGCGCGGGGAGGCACGCCAGATGCTCCAGGGCGTGCTCGACCTGGGAAAGGGGGGCACCTTCCAGTCGCGCACCGAGCGCGACATCGTGGTGCGCACGAGCCTGGCCCGCCTGGAACAGCTCGACATCGGGGACCAGGCCCTCTACTTCGGCCGCATCGATCGATTTCGCCGATCCCGAGAGCGCTGAACCCGAGACGCGCCGGTCCCGAGAGCGCCGACCCCGCCGCACCCCGACCCTTACTCGGGGAGTCGTTCCACATCGGGCGCCTGGCCGTCTCCGGTCCCGATCACGAGCCTCTGGTCGTCGACTGGCGGGCGCCGGTGGCCGAGCCGTTCTACCGGGCTACCGGACTCGACCCCCAGGGACTGGCCCGCCGCCGGCACCTGGCCGTGCGCGGCCGCACCGTGCTCGGATTGGAGGACGAGTACTTCGTCGACCCTTCGCGGGCGCCCGGTGCCCCGCTGCTCCCGGTCTCTCCCGCCGCGGCCGGCGGACGGGGATGCCTCGGGCGAGCGCCTGCTCTCAGAGGGCATGGTGCTGGGCGGCCCCGGAGCCCTGCTCTCGGCCCTCGGCCAGGCCCGAACCGGGCCACATGGGCGACATCATCGGCACCATCCAGAGGGAGCAGGACGAGATCATCCGCTCGCCGCTGAGCGGGGTGCTGGTGGTCCAGGGTGGCCCGGGCACCGGAAAGACCGCGGTTGCCCTGCACCGCGCCGCCTACCTTCTCTATACGCACCGCTTCCCGCTGGAGCGCCAAGGGGTGCTCGTCGTCGGCCCCAACCCTCTCTTCCTGCGCTACATCGAGCAGGTGCTCCCGTCATTGGGCGAGACCGGCGTAAGCCTCTCGACCGTGGCCGGTCTCGTGCCCGAAATCCGGGTACGCGGCACCGGACGACCCGGCGGTGGCCAAGCTCAAGGGCGATGTGCGCATGGTCAAGGTGCTGGGGCGGGCCGTGCGGACCCGCCAGCGCCCGCTCCGCCAAGACGTCGAGGTTCCCTTCGGTGCCGGGGTACTGCGCCTCCGGGCCCACACCACCGAGGAGATCATCGCCCTGGCACGGCGACGCCCCGGAACCCACAACGTGCGCCGACGTTTCGTCGAGGCGCACGTCCTGCGCGCCCTGTCCGACGACTACCGCTCCCGTCTGACCCGGGGGATCGAGAAGCTCGACGACGACGGGCCCAGCTGCCGAGGAGCAGGCCGATCTGGCCCGCCGCCTGCGGCGCACCCCGCAGGTGGCCGAGGCGTTGGACCGCATGTGGCCCCGCCTCTCCCCTCATGAGCTGCTGCACGATCTCCTGGGCGCCCGCCCCCTGCTGGCGGCGGCCGGGCAGGACATCTTCAGCCCCGAGGCGATCCAGCGCCTCTACCGACCCCGGAGCCGCTCGCTCGACGAGGTGCCGTGGACCGTGGCCGATGCCGCGCTGATCGACGAGGCGCGCACGCTCCTCGGCCCGCGGCGGGGAGGGCGCCCGTCCGAACCGGGGCCGCGCCGGGCCGCGCCGAAGAGGGGAATGCGCAGGAGGTGGGTTTCTGGCCCCAGGGCCTGGCCGCGTCGCCGGTGCCCGACCGCGGGGCCGTTCATCGGACCCGATGACGACGTGCGGTCGTTCGGCCACATCGTGGTCGACGAGGTGCAGGACCTCTCCCCGATGCAGCTCCGCATGCTGGCCCGCCGCTCCCTGTCGGGATCGATGACCGTCGTCGGCGACATCGCCCAGGCGACCGGGCCCTGGGCGCCCGAGAGCTGGGACGACGTCACCCGGCACCTGAGCCCGCAACGCGTCGACCCGCCTGGTCGAGCTCACGGTGAGCTATCGCACGCCGGCCGAGGTGATCGCGGTGGCAGCCAAGGTGCTGGCCGTGGCCGCCCCGGCGATCACGCCGCCCCGTCCGGTCCGCCAGTCGGGGTTCTCCCCCCGCATCATCGAGGCCTCACGGGCCGGCCTGGCCGCCGCCGTGGCCCAGGCCACCCGGGAGGAGGTGGCTGCGGTCGCCCCGGGTCGGGTGGCGGTGCTCGGCCCCGCCGTGATGCTGCCCGAGCTGGCCCGCGCCCTCTCCGATGCCGGCCTCTATCCCGACCGATCCGCGTGATCCGTCGGGCGAGGGGTTGGCCGCCGGCCTCGTGCTCCTCCCGGCCGACGAGACGAACGGCCTCGAGTTCGATGCCGTGGTCGTGGTCGAGCCGGCTCTGGTGGCGGCCGTCGGCGAGGACGTCGCCGGCGAGAGACCGCCCGTGGCGACCACGAGGGGGCTGCGCACCCTCTATGTGGCCCTGACCCGGCCCACACGCCGGCTGGCCGTCGTCCACGCCGAACCATTGCCCGTCGCGCTCTCGGGCCCGAGAGTTGACCCAGCGTGACGCCCAGCGACTGAACGGAAAACGCTGTCACCTGCTTGTTGGCGCGTGAGCGCTCCGGTCGACTAGAAATTGCGCTGTGACCCAGGCGGTTTCGGTCGACCACCCAGTGCCAACAGGCAAGATCGTTCACGATCGCCCGCCCATGCTGGCGGTGGGCGTCATGATCTGGCTCGGCTCGGAGCTGATGTTCTTCAGCGGCCTGTTCGCCGCCTTCTTCACCCTGCGGGCCAACGCCGCCGGAGGGGTCTGGCCGCCGCCGGGAACCCACCTCGACACCATCCGGGGCATCATCTTCACCCTGGTGCTCGTCTCGTCGAGCTTCACCATGCAGTATGCCGTCCACCAGGTCGAGTGGCGGAACCGCAAGTCCGCCCGCCGCTGGATCGTGGCGACGTTCATCCTGGGCGTCGCGTTCCTCGCCAACCAGGCGACCGAGTGGCTCTTCATCACCACCCGCTGGAACACGAACTCCTACGGCTCGCTCTTCTTCATCATGACGGGCCTCCACGGCCTCCATGTGTTCCTCGGCCTGGTCGCCATGGTCTTCCTCCTCGGTCGAATGAAAGGTGATGCCGGAGGCGACCCCGGCGAGCTCTCCGCCGTGCAGGGGGTCAGTTACTACTGGCACTTCGTCGACATCGTCTGGATCGGGCTCTTCAGTTGCCTGTTCTTCCTGAAATAGACATGTCGGGATCCCACGCACGACATGCACGACGCTCGTTCCGCACCACAGTTCCTCTTGCCGGGAGGCCTTCTGGCCATCGCGGCACTGGGCACGCTGGCGCTCGTCTTCCCCGGAGTAGCGCCCAGGCGTCGACGACGCAAGGCGCAGAGCGTGACGCCTCGGTCAAGGCGTGCGGCTCCGTCAACCTCAAGGGCGTCAGCCACGGTCGCACAACACCGGGAACCCCTTCGCCAGCACCAAGCTCGTCTGCTTCGACGGCGATGCTCATCCGCTACGGCGACAGCGCCATCACCTACACCAACCCGCCCGCGTCCTACGTCGCCGCGGGCAAGCTCCTGTTCGACCAGACCTGCTCGAGCTGCCACGGGTCCGAGGCCAACGGCGTCTCACCCGACGGGGGCAGGCCACGATCGGCCCCAACCTGCAGGGCGTCGGTGCGGCCACCGTCGACTTCTGGATCACCACCGGCCGCATGCCGGCCACCGACGTCGCGGCCGTCGAGGCCGAGCGCAAGCCGCCCCGGCTCACCGACAAGCAGGCGCTGCGAGGTGGCGGCGTACATCAACTCGCTCGACCCCTCGGTGCCTGCGGTGCCCACTCCGAACCTGAAGGGGGCCAACTCTGGCCGACGGCGCCGACCTCTTCCCGTTGAACTGCGCGGCGTGCCACACCATCACCGGCGCCGGCGATGCGCTGGCCTTCGGCACCAACGCCCCTTCGCTGCAGAACAAGCAGGTCACCGCCCAGCAGGTGGCCGAGGCCCTGCGGATCGGGCCGGCCAACATGCCCCGTTTCTCGGGCAACCTGAGCGACGCCCAGGTCCGTGACGTGGTGGCCTACGTGACCGAGAAGATCCAGCACCCGACGAACCCCGGCGGCGCCGGCCTCGGAGGCGTGGGGCCGGTGGCCGAGGGCTTCATCGCCCTCCTGCTCGGTGTCGGCGGCCTGGCCCTCATCTGCTTCTGGATCGGTGAGCGCTCGTGAGCGACGACGGAACACGAGCCGTCGCGGACCAAGGTGCCCGATGCCGATCGCCACGCTGAGCGACCCCCACCTCGGCGACGCGGCCAAGAACCCCACCGGGCCGAGGGATCATCGCCCTCATCCTCGTGGTGGCCATCGTGCTGATCGCCGGGTTCGGCGCCGCCTACACGCAGAACTGGAACCCCTGGGTCATCGGCGGCACCGTGGGCGCCGGCCTGTTCCTGCTCGGCTTCGGGCTCACGGCCTGGGGCAAGTACCTCATGCCCCAGGGGCCCTTCGTCGAGGAGCGCCACGTGCTGGCCTCCTCGCCCGAAGAGCGGGATTCGATGGCGGCCGCGCTGGTCGAGCGGTCGGCCGTGGTGGTCAAGCGGCGCAAGCTGCTCGGCGGGCTCTTCGCCGTCGGTTCGGGGATCTTCGGGATCGTGGCCCTCTTCCCCCTCCTGCGCTCCCTCGGCCCGCTGCCCGGGCGACTCGCTCGACGTCACCGACTGGCGCAAGGGGTCGCTCCTGGTGGACTCCAACGGGCGGCAGCGTGACGCAAGGGCACCCTGGTGGTGGGCGGGATCATGACCGTCTACCCCACACGGCCAGCAGAACAGCCAGCTACGGCCAGGCCGTCGACCAGACGGTGCTCATCCGGGTCCAGGACTCGAACCTGGTCACGGCGAAGGGCCGGGAGACGCTGGGCCCCCGCCGGCTACGTGGCCTACTCCAAGGTGTGCACCCACCTCGGCTGCCCGGTCGGCCTCTACGAGCAGCAGCTCGAGCTGCTGGTCTGCCCCTGCCACCAGTCGATGTTCAACGTGCGCAACGGGGCCGTACCCCAGTTCGGCCCGGCCCCCCGCCCGCTGCCCCAGCTGCCGCTGTACTTCGACAGCGACGGGACCCTGCGGGCGCAGGCGCGGCTACGACCAGGCCGTCGGGCCCGGCTTCTACGAGCGGACCACGACGAAGGAGAACGGGACATGAGCCCCGCCCTGCCCACCGCGAAGTCGAAGAAGCAGGCCCTCGGCCCCTACGGCCGGGTCGGCAACATCGATCGACGAGCTCGACGACCGCCTCGGGCGTCGCCAAGGGCGGCCGGGTCTTCCTGGACAAGATCTTCCCCGACCACTGGTCCTTCATGCTGGGCGAGATCGCCCTGTACTCGTTCGTCGTGCTGATGGCCACCGGCGTCTTCCTGGCCCTGTACTTCGTGCCGTCGACCACCCAGGTCATCTACCACGGCACCTACGCGCCGCTCGCGGGGCCAGATCGGTCTCCGAGGCCTACGAGTCGACGGTCAACATCTCCTTCGGGGTGCGGGGCGGCCTGCTGATGCGCCAGATGCACCACTGGGCGGCCGACATCTTCGTCGGCTCCATCGTGGTGCACATGGCCCGCATCTTCTTCACCGGGGCCTTCCGCAAGCCGCGCGAGCTCAACTGGACCATCGGCACCCTCATGCTGATCCTGGCCATCCTCGAGGGGTTCATCGGCTACTCGCTGCCCGACGACCTCATCTCGGGCACCGGCCTGCGCATCGGCTACTCCATCGTCGAGTCGATCCCCTTCGTGGGCAGCTACCTGGGCACGTTCTTGTGGGGCGGCCAGTTCCCGGGCAACGGATCGATCGAAGGTCGCTTCTACATCATCCACGTCCTGATCATCCCCCTGGTCATCACCGGGCTCCTGGCCGCCCACCTCGGGCTGCTGGTGCGCCAGAAGCACACGCAGTTCAAGGGCGAGGGACGGACCGAGACCAACGTGGTGGGATCGCCGATGTTCCCCACCTTCATGGCCAAGACCACCGGCTTCCTCTTCATGGTGGCCGGCGCCACGGCGCTCCTGGGCGCGTTCGCCCAGATCAACCCCATCTGGCAGTTCGGTTCGTACAACCCCTCGAAGATCTCCTACGCCGTCCAACCGGACTGGTACATGGGCTGGCTGGACGGGGCCCTGCGCATCATGCCGTCGTGGGAGTTCGCCGGGTGGGGACATACCATCCCCCTCGAGGTGTTCCTGCCCGCCGTGATCTTCCCCGGCCTCATCTTCAACATCGCCTTCCTCTGGCCCGCCCTCGAACGCCGGTTGACCGGAGACAACGACTTGCACAACCTCTTGGACCGCCCCCGTGACCGTCCCAAGCGCACGGCGGCCGGTGCGGCCATGCTCGGCCTGCTCTTCACGCTGTTCGCCGCCAGTTCGACCGACGTGCTGGCCAACTACTTCCACGTGTCGCTCAACTTCGTGCTGTGGGCCTTCCGCGTCCTCGACCTTCGCCGTGCCGATCGTCGTCGGCTTCGTGACCTACGGGATCTGTAAGGAGATGCAGGGCGTGCAGGGCATCGGCAAGCGCAAGCGGGCGGTGATCGTCCACCGTTCGGCCGAGGGCGAGTACTCCACCGTGCCCGCCGCGCCCCGTCCCGGCGACGGGCACGAGGAGCTCGAGCCCGAGCCGGTCCCGGTACGCATCGACGTCGCGCCGCTTGGCGCCGCCGTCGCCGGGCGCCAGCCAGGAGAGCTCGCCGACGGGCTCCCGCCAGGTCAGCCGCTGATCCAACGGGGACGACGCGAGCCGGGTCACCGCTCGCCAGCTGTGGGTGGCGGTCGAGTCGGTGCACCAGAGACCGGTTGGCGGGCCGGGGGCTGCTCCGGGCCGATGGGAGGGCCATCGAGCCAGTGCACGCCAGATGCAGGCGTCGGGTTGCATTCCCTTCCTCACTCGATGGTGTTGCTCGAGCTGTAGGTGCGCTGGCCTGGCGTAAGGTCTACGCCGTACGGGCCGCGGAGGCCGAGGCTGCAGCGACAGTTGGCCGTAGGCGCTCAAAGACCGTCAAGGCCAGGGAAAGTGCGCCGAATCCTGCGCCGAGCACGCAGACGCCGCCCCAGCCATGGCTGCCATAGACAACGCCGGCGGCGAGCGAGCCTGCGGCACCTCCGATGAAGTAGCAGACCATGTAGGCGCTGTTGATCCGGCTGCGGGCATCGGGCCGCAAGGCGTAGATGATGGCCTGATTGGTGATCTGCATGCCCTGGGTGCCGATGTCCAGCACGACGATGCCCACGATGAGGGCGGCCACGGCCGAATGTCCGAACCACAACAGGCCGAACGAGCCGGTGAGGAGCAACCCGGCCACCAGGGTGGCGCTCGTGGAGCGATCGGCATCGGCCAGCTTGCCGGCCAGGTTGGCGGCCAGGATTCCGCCGGCTCCCACCAGGCCGAACAGGCCGATCACCGCGCTCGAGTAGTGGTAGGGGGCAGCCGGACAAAGGAAGGCGATGGTCGTCCACAGCACGCTGAAGCAGGCGAAGCCGCATGCGCCGTGCCAGGCCCGCCGGCGCAGGATGGGCTCGTCGACCAGCAGGCGGAGCGACGAGCCGACCAGGCTCCAGTAGGAGCGGTGAGGACGGGAACCCTCGCCTGGGAGCGCGCGCCACAAAATGCCGGCGAAGACCACCATGAGGGCGGCGGAGAACCAATAGATGGCGCGCCAGCCGGCCACGTGGGCCACGAGCTCCGGACACCGTTCGGGCCAGGAGAATACCGAGGAGGAGCCCGGTCATGATCCGGGCCACGACACGCCCACGTCGGTCGGGCGGGGCCAGGTCGGCGGCGAAGGGGATCATGACCTGGCCGGCAACCGACGCGGTGCCCACGGCGATGGAGGCCAGGCCGAAGATCCAGATGTCCGGGGAAAGGGCGCACGCCACCAGGGCCACCGCGGCCACGCCGAAGATGCGGACCACCAGGATGCGCCGCGGGTGGAGGTCGCCCAGAGGTACAACGAGTAAGAGCCCGGCGGCGTAGCCGATCTGGGTCGCGGTGATGATCAGCGAGGCCAGCCCCGAACCGCTGTGGAAGTCGTGGGCCACCAGGTGCAGCACCGGCTGGGCGTAGTACAGGTTGGCCACCACGGCACCGGTGGCCACGGCAATGAGGGTCACCAGCGAGCGCGAAAGCTGCCCTGGTGGCTCCGTCGGCACAGCTCGGGTCGTCACCCGTTCAGGCTAAAGGTCAGCCACCAGTGGGTATGCGCCGTTCCTGGTCGCTCAAAGGCCGTCCGAAGTCCTCCCGGGAGTCGGGTGGGATGGAGGTCGCTTAGACGTGCCCACCACGGCGGCTCTCGGCGGTGACGCCGACCAGCGCGGTGATGATGAGCGAGATTCCGGGGAAGATCAGCCAGATACCGAAGACAAGCGAGATGACGGTCAGGAAGGCACCCATACCCAGGACGAAGGGCCAGATGGAGGTGCTCGGAAAGGAGTTGATCTCGCCGGCGCCCTCGGCGATGGACGCGTCGTCCCGGTCCTCGACCCGTTGGCCCATGCGGCGGTGCCAGAAGAAGTAGTAGCTCCCGGGAAGAAAGCCGAGCGTGCACGTGCCGAGCAGCATGGCGGTGCCGGCATCTTCGTAGCTCCAGAACCAGTAGACCAGTCCGACGAGCCCGAAGAAGACGCCCGAGGAACAGCAGGATGATGGCCTCGACCCTCACGCGACGGGCTCCTTGCTTTTGCCGGGCTCGTGGCGGCCGGCTCGGCGGCGAGCCCGTGGGGCACCGACACGGCATCGGGGTGGTTGTAGTCCCACGTCGGCCGCTCCGAACGGATCGGTGGCAAGTGGGTGTAGTTGTGGTGCGGCGGGGGCGACGTGGTGAACCACTCCAGAGTGTGGGCGTCCCAGGGGTTGTTCCCCGCCGGCACGGGCTTGCGCCACGACACCCACAGGTTCCACAAGAGGACGGCGAAGGAGAGGGCGATGATGAACGCCCCGACGGTGGACATGACGTTGTAGCTCTGCCAGCCCAGGTTGGACGGATAGCTGGCCACCCGTCGGGGCATTCCCATGAGCCCGACGACGTACTGGGGCATGAAGGTCACCCAGAACCCGATGAACATGAGCCAGAAGTGCCATTTCCCCAGCGTGTCGCTCAGCATCCGGCCGAACATCTTCGGATACCAGTAGTACAAGCCGGCGAATCCGGCGAAGACCGCCGTCCCGAAGAGGACCTGGTGGAAGTGGGCCACCACGAAGTAGGTGTCATGCGTGGCGAAGTCGATGGGCGGAGAGGCCAGCATGATCCCGGTGACGCCGCCCATCAAGAAGGCCAGGAGGAAGCCGATGCAGAACAGCATGGGCGTAGTGAATTTGAGCTGGCCATGCCACATGGTGCCGATCCAGTTGAAGAACTTGATCCCGGTGGGGACGGCGATGAGCAGGCTCAAGAACGAGAAGAACGGCAACAGCACGGCCCCGGTGGTGAACATGTGGTGTGCCCACACACCGGTGGACAGGGCGGCGATCGCCATGGTGGCGAAGACCATGCCCTTGTAGCCGAACACCGGCTTGCGCGAGAAGACGGGAAGCACCTCGGTGACGATGCCGAAGAAGGGCAGGGCGAGGATGTAGACCTCAGGATGGCCGAAGAACCAGAAGAGGTTCTGCCACAGCAGGGGCGACCCGCACGTGCTGAGGACCGCACCCGAAACGGTATGGCAGCCGACGGCGGTGAAGATGTGCGTGCCGAAGTGCCGGTCGCAGAACAGCATGACCAACGCGCTGGTGAGCACCGGGAACGCGATGAGGATGAGGATGCCGGTCACCAGCATGTTCCAGGTGAAGATCGGCATGCGGAACATGGTCATGCCCGGGGCACGAAGGTAGAAGATGGTGCCGACCAGGTTGACCCCGGTGAAGATGGCCGAGAAACCCGTCAGGACCAGGGCCATGATCCACACGTCCCCGCCGATGCCCGGTGAGGCGAGTGGTGTTCGACAGCGGGGCGTAGGCGACCCATCCGAAGCTGGCTGCTCCCCCGGCCACCAAGAAGCCCAACATCATGGTGATCGACCCGTGAGGTAGAGCCAGTAGCTCAGGGCGTTGAGGCGGGGGAACGCCATGTCGGGTGCGCCGATCTGCAGCGGCACGACGTAGTTGGCCAGGCCACCGAAGGCGAACGGACCGGCGAACAGGTAGAGCATCAGGCTGCCGTGCATGGTGAACAGCTCGTTGTACTGCCCGAACGTGAGGAGGGAGGAGTGCGGCGACGTCAGTTGGATGCCGGATGAAGAGGGCCATGATCCCGGCGAAATAGAACATCACCAGCGAGGTGATCATGTAGCTGAGGCCGATCACCTTGTGGTCGGTGGACGTCAGCCACTTGAGGATCCCGGTCGGGCCGTGGTCCTCGTGCCCGTGGCCGGCGACGTGCCCGTCCCCGGGGCCGTGCCCACCAGCTTCAGGCAGATGGAGGTCCGGAATGTCCTCCACCACCGTATCGGGCAGCGGTGGGGCGAGAACGTCAGCGACGTCAGTCACCGTAGAGGTCACCTCCAAGGTTGTTGCTGGGTGAGCTGGTACTTGCCGCGCCGCTGCTTACTCCGGAGGGGAGCTTGGGCACCGATGAGGGATTGGCTTGGACGGCGGCCTGTTGCGTGTGCAGCCAAGATGCGTACTGGGCCTGCGTGACCGCCTTCACGTTGAAGAACATGAGCGAGTGGTACAGACCGCAGAGCTGGGTGCACTGCCCGCGGAAGTCCCCCGTGTGGAGTGCGTCGAAGTCGAAGCTCGTGGTGTAGCCGGGACTGGCGTAACGGCTGAAGTTGAACTCGGGGACGTAGAAACCGTGGAGGACATCGAGCGACTTGAGATGGATCTCCACGTTCGGTGCCGGTGGGGATCACCATGGTCGGATCCTGTGTGGTCTGGCCGATGACCTTGACGCAATCGGCCTGGTTCGCCTTGGAGGAGTCGGGGTTTGCACAGCCCGAGCCTGGACCACCGGAATACTCGAACTCCCAGCCCCACTGGAAGGCATTCACGGTGATGGTGGCCCCTGGATGAGCTGGCTCGGCGTCCACGTTGTTCTCAGCCAGGACGGTGAAGACGAAAAGCCCGATGACGATCAGAATCGGCACGACGGTATAGATGATCTCCACGGTGGTGTGGTACTGGGTCTGCTTGGGCATGTCCTCGGACTTGCGGCGGTACTTGAAGATGGCCCAGAGGATCAGGAGCAGGACGAAGCCGCCGACCACGAGGCCGGCGATGAAGAAGAGCTGCCACAGGTGGAACTCGGTGCGCCCCTGCGTGGTGGATCCGGCGTACTCGCCGAAGCTCGGGAGCTTGCACCCCGCGAGGACGAGCGCGCCGCCGAGCACGGCGACCGCCGCCAGGATCCTGGAGCGCCGTCGCGGGACGGGAATTCCAGGTGTTGAGTCGGGTGCGTTCGCCGAAGGGCTGGTCAGTGACGAGTCCACGGCGCTGACACTATCGAACCCCACAGAAAAAGACGAAGTAGCAGCACAACGGGTTACGCGGGGATCGATTTAGGTCAATGCTCTTGCTGCCTCGTGTCTGTTCCTGCGTGGGCGCCTGACTCGTTGGCGGCCCAGGTGAATACGCCACGGGCCATGGTCGAGCCGGACCGGGCGGCGCGGGCGGTGAACACCTGTTGGCGGGCTCGCGGAAGGGCGACGTCCTCGGGATTGGCGAGCCAGGCACTCTCGACCAGGTGGCGTGCGCCGGAGCGCCTGCGCCCGTTCACGCGGATAGCGCTGCACCCCCAGACCTGCATTCCATTGAGACGGCCGGACGGACGTCCGCCGTAGTCAGCTCCGCGACGTCGGGTCTTCAGTGGCCGGAGCGGGGGCCGGTGCTGGGGATGCCGCCGTTTCGGAGGTGCCGTTGCTCGCGGCGAGGTGCGAATCCTGTGAGGCCTTCTTGCCGTCGTTCAAACCCTTTTCGAACTCATTCTTGGCTGAGCCCAGATTGCGGGCCAACTTGGGGATGGCGGCACCGCCGAAGAGGAGCACGACGACGACAATCAGGACGATGACCCCATCGACGCCAAAAATATCTGCCAGCATGTGGACCTCCTTCACAACGCCCACGTGGCGGTGGACCCGCGCTTCAGGTTAGACCCAATCCAAGCGGGTGCTCACCTCGGCGCATGCTCGGTTTCGGTCGCTCGGTGCCCGTCGCCACCTTTGGTTATCCGGCCAGGAGAACCCCGAGTACCAGGGCCGCCACGCTGGCCAGTCCGGCAACCGATCCCCACACGGCTATTGCCAGTCGGGAGGAGGCGCGCCCATGCAGGAACGCTCCCAACCCGGCTGCGACGACAACGACGATCTTGACGATCAACACGGTCTTCCAGGCTGAGTTCTGTTCCGCCCAGTGGAAGGTGGAGAAATTCCAGAACCCGGTGACAACGAGTACGGCGTACGCGGGCCACGCCAGCCGCGCGAAGGCACGGGCCAGCGCTTTCGGCGCCCCGGCTCCCAAGGAGCGGGACGGTCCGACCAGACCAGCGAGGGCGATCTGACCTCCGACCCAGATCGAGGCCGACAAGACGTGCAAGGTGAGGCGCAGCGTTTCGAGGCCGGAGGCAAGCATGGCGATTCAGCCCCGATCCACTACTTGCCTTGCCAGCGCGGCTCTCGCTTTTCAGCAAAGGCCACCGGGCCCTCTATGGCGTCAGCTGAATTGAACACGACGTCCACGGCGCTCTGGTTGATCTTCCATCCTTCTGATTCGGACACCTCACCGGCTCGCTTCATCACACTCTTGGAATAGCGAACCGCCATCGGTGCGTTGGCGGCGATCCGCTCGGCCAGGGCGAGTGCCTCTGTGAGCACCGAGGCGGCGGGTACGACGAGGTTGACCAGCCCCAGAGCGTGGGCACGGGCGGCATCGAGGGGGTCGCCGGTCATGGCCAGCTCGTAGGCCACCGCCAGGGGAAGACGTTTGGGCAGCCGGAGGAGGCCGCCAGCGCCGGCAATGAGGCCGCGCTTGACCTCGGGTATGCCGAACATGGCGTGGTCGGCAGCCACGACAAGGTCACAGGAGAGCATCATCTCGAGCCCTCCGGCGAAGGCGGAGCCGTTCGCGGCCGCGATCATGGGCTTGGCGAAGTCACGCTCGGTAAGACCGCCGAATCCTCCACGGGCCCCCATGATCTCCGGTCCTTCTCCGTTGGCGAATGCCTTGAGGTCCATGCCGGCAGAGAAGGCCTTGTCGCCACTCCCCGTCAGGATCACCACCCAGCAGTCAGCGTCGTCCGCCAGCTCGTCCATGGTCGACGAAATGGCGCGGCTCACCGCGCCATTGATCGCATTCCGTGCCTCGGGGCGATTGATGGTGACTATATCGACGTGCCCCCGACGCTCTCGCAACACTTCGTCTGCCATAGGTGCTCCCTTCCTCGGCGATCCTCTGTGATCTTCGGCGACCGAGGCCGACGAAGGGGGTGATTCTCCTCGCTCCCAGGGGGGATTGCCAACCGCAACGGACAGTGTCCAATGGTCGGGAGAGATTCTCTGCTCCGGCCTTGGGCGGAGGGATCACCTGCCAAGCTGTCTTCCGTGTCATCCGTGTCTTCCGTGTCTTCCGTGCCAGCTGACTCCTCAGCAGCCCGACGATCTCTTCTGGGTGAGGGTTTCGCCGTCGGCGTGGCAACAGCGGGCTACCAGATCGAAGGTGGCTACAACGGCAGCGGGGAGCCGGCCAACAACTGGTACGCCTGGGAGCAGTCGGGCCGGGTGCAGCGGTCGGGGGTGGCCTGCGATTTCTGGGCCCATCCCGAAGAGGCTCTCGACAGAGCGGCTGCTATCGGTTGCAATGCCTTCCGCCTCTCGGTTGAATGGGCGCGGCTGGAGCCGGAGGCGGGTCGGTTCGACGGTGCCGCACTGGATCGCTACGTCGAGATCCTCGAGATGTGTGTCGCGCGCCGACTCGATCCCATGATCACATTGCATCACTTCACTCACCCGGCCTTCTTGGGGGATGAGTTTTGGTTACGACCCGGGTCGCCGGACCGCTTTGCCCGTCATGTGGCTCGGGTGCTACCCGCGCTGGCGCCGTATTGCCGCCGCTGGGTGACGGTCAACGAGCCGAACATCGTGATGCTGATGGGCTGGATCGAAGGTGCGCACCCGCCGGGCCGGCACGCAGCCTTCGCTGATGCGTTCTGTGTTCTGGACAATCTCCTCACCGCACACGTGCTCGCCGCTGACGCCATCGTCGCCGTGCAATCCGAGGCCGAGATCACCTGCAACACGAGCTCGTCGTCGATTTATGAGCACGCTCGCCTTCTGATCGACTTACTGCTGCTGCGTTCGGCCGGCATCCCGGCATCTGACGTGGACCGTTACATCGACGAGCGGCGAGCGTTGCACGACGCTGCATTCCCACCTCAACATGGCGGGGAGTTCGCATTACGGCGTCTGTTTGCCGCCCTGAGCCCATATGGGACCAATCGAGGCGCCGGCGGGGGCAACCTGTGGGCGCGGCTCCGATCCGCCAGTCGCCGCCCCGCTCCTCGGCGCTGTCCTCGACGTCATCGAGGCTTCGTCCCGAACCTGCAGTCTCGGCGCCGTCGGGTTCGATTGGTACGACCCCGTGGCCAGCAGCGCGTTGCAGCTACCGGGTCGACGTACCCCGGGAGGGGAACGGGACTGGTCCGCCGTCAGGCCGATCTGGGACGCATCGTCGGATGCGGATGGAATGAGGACCTGGTGCCGGATGGAGTCGGCGCTTCATCCCGGCCTGCCGCTGTGGATCGTCGAGAACGGCATGGCCTCTCGGGTCGTCAACGGCAGTTCCCTTCCTCGTGCCGACGGCTGGGATCGCCCGCGCTACCTGAGGGAGCACTTTGCGGCGCTGGTTGCGGCCGTTGAGGAAGAAGCCCCCGTCGCGGCGTACCTGCACTGGTCCTTGGTCGACAATTATGAGTGGGGCAGCTACGAGCCTCGCTTTGGGATCTTCGGGCTGGACCGAAACGAGGAGTCTGGTGCGGTGCGTTGGCTCGATACGGATGCAGCGGGGCACGACGCCGCAGGTGCCTTTGCCCGCATCGTCGGTGGAATCAGGAACGGTGAGTGGTCCGTGCTTGAGGCTGACGGGTGAAAGATCTGATTGCCCGGGCGAATCTCTCCGCTCATGACGAGCCCTCGTCGTTTCGCCACCTCTCAATTGTCGGAGCGGCGTCAGCGCCGCCACTTCGTTCGGCCTTCTCTCGGCGACGCCGCCGTAAAGAGAGCACGACGATGACAGCGGCGATGAGACCGAGAAGTATGTCGGACGCGATGCCCGATACGTGCTCCAGCTTGGTGTAGGCATGGCCCAGGAGGTAGCCGAGGAGACAGAAACCGGTGCCCCACACGAGGCCGCCGGCTGCATTCGCCCAAAGGAAGGTCCGGTACGGCATCGACGAGATGCCCGCCAGTCCCGGTACTACCGCCCGGAGAAATGCAGTGAAGCGAGAAACGAAGACGGCGATCGCACCACGCCGATTCAGTTGGTCGAACACCGCATTGAGGAGCCTCTGTCGCTTGCGCAACAAGCGGGTTTGTAGCAGCCGGCGCCCCCACCTTTCGCCGACGAGGTAGCCGACCGAGTCGCCGCCTATGCCGCAGGCCACGACCACCACAATGAGGATCACAATATTGATATGGCCGCGAGACGCAACCACGCCACCGAGGATCACCGCGGTCTCGCCGGGAAAGAAGAAACCGATGAGGATGGACGCTTCGGCAAAGACAAGCGCGCCAACGAGGCTGTAGGCCTCCCACCCGTGAAGGTTGAGAAGGGGGTCCAGCAGGCGAGCGATCACGAGTCCGTCTGCGGTGACATGTGCGCGCCGTCCCCTGCGTGCAGAGGGCCGTTAGTTGACAGCGCGCAACGTGTGGTCACGGGAGGTGAATTGGCGCCAGCGCGTCTCGACACTGGTCATGAACTCCTTACCCGACGCAAGGTGCAGGAGTATGTCGGACTGGCCTTGCGGGCGCGCGAGCATCCAGCTATGACCACCGGGCACCCACTGGACGGGAGCCCGCGCCAGGTCGGCGAACTCGGCTGCGGCCGCGCCGGGGGTGATGCGGTCGAAGCACCCCCATTCATTGAGGATCGGGATTTGCTGCGCCACAAGCGAACGTACCTCGGTGCGTTGATCGATCGACATGAGAAGGCTGCCGATGGGCATCGTCTGGCCCACGCTGCGGACGTTGCGTCGCACGTCGGGAAAGACGGAGCGCACGGTTGAGAACATCCGTCCGATCAAGAGGTCCGGCATGTCGCTCACCACAGCGGTGACGAGGTCGATCATCGGTGCCAGGTTGGGGACGAACGGTGTGAGTGCGGTGGAGACAACACCGTGTCGTGCCTTCCAGGCCGGCGTGCTGACGCCGTCGCGATAGATAACCCCGAGCGTGTGGCGCGGGTGGTCGTGCGCGAACTGTACGGCAACGGCACCACCCATCGAATGGCCGAGCACAACGACCGGACCCGCTTCCACGTGCTGGATCACTGCCATGACTTGGTCGGCCAATATCTCCATCGACACGTCGTGCCAATCCAGCGCATCGCTTCCCCCGAAGCCCGGCAGGCTCGGGTTGATGACCCGCCAGCCGAGTTGCTCGGCCAGTCGGGCACTCTCGCGCCAGTACATGCCGCCGCCGGCAAAATAGCCGTGGATGTTCACGGCCCAGATTGGCGGGGTGCCTGGACCGTCCGGACCGTGTGCCTCCACGTTGTCCGAGACGGCGAACTGCAGCCGACGCCCCTCGATCCGCAGTGCGCCGGGCACCATGCGGATGGTTGGCGTCTTGCGCACCTTGTGCACGTACTGATCCCTGACGACACCCAATCCGAGAGGCGGCCGGCCCGCATCGGCTAATTCCACGGGGGAGGGGGCGTCGGAGGGGGCCATGATGGCGCCGGAAATTTGGAGCCTGTCCACCGTCTCGGGCGCTGAGTGGCTTCTTGTAAATCGCAATCCCATGTGTGGCTACCTCGGTCACACGCCGTCCCTGGCGCCGAACTCGTATTGCGCGGGAGAAGAATCCGCCTCGTTCGCTCCACCGTACCCGACGTTGCGACAACTTCGGCCCTCGTTCTGAGGTGGGATGCATGTGCATGATGACGGTGTCGGTGCGCCTCGACACCTTGTCCATACGCTCACCTTGACATGAGTACTCGACCGTCCTCTATGTGACGTCGCGGCGGACGGTGGTGAAGTACCCCAAAAGAAGTGGGATCGCTCCCCACCCGACCATGGCGAGACCGCCCTGCCACCATGTCAAAAACTGTGTCGTTGCATCGTGATTGCCACCGATACCCCGGGCCAGGGCGCCGGCTAAGGCCTCGGCCGCGTCGGAGGGGAGCCAGTTCAGGTCGTAGTGGAAAATGCCTCGGGCCAGCGCCACGAGGATTGGCTCGAGGATGAATGTGCCGCCGATGGTGATCAGAATTCCGGCCACTTGATTCTTCACGAGCGTGCCGAAGCCGAGCCCGAAGAGTCCCAGGAGGATTGTGGCGGCAATCAGTCCGGGCACGACGGCGCCGAGTTGGTCGGTGACCTGTGACGTCACTCCCCCCAGCGCCGCGTTCCACGGCAGCCCGACCGCCGCCACGGTGACAAGGGAGAGGATGGCCATGAGAGCGCACCACCACGCGGTGACGATGATCTTTGCATCGAGCACCCGGGCGCGCCGGGGAGTGAGGACAAGCGTCGACGTTATGGTTTTATGTCGGTATTCGCTGGTGATGCAGATGACCCCCAGAACTGGGGCCAGGAACGTGATACCCGTGTAACCCGCTCCGAGAAGCACGCGCTTTTGGTTGAGGGTGTGCACGTGGAGGTAGGTGTGACCCGGGATACCACCAGCAACGCCGAAGATAAGCCAAATGAAGAGCACCGTCAGCGGAAAGGTCAATCCGAAGCACACCCAGACTCCCGGCATGCTCCGCATTTTGAGAAGCTCGGACCGAACTGCATTGATCATGCCGGCGAGGCCATTTCGCCGAAGCCAAGACCCGAGGTGAGGGAAAGGAAAATCGCCTCGAGGTCGGCCCCTTGGTTGGTCAGTTCGTAGAGGACGATCTGGTTGGTGGCCAACAACGGCCCAAGTTGCTCGGGCGTCATACCGTCGATGGCGACCAAATCCTGAGAGAGTCGTCGGAATCGAACGTTCGCTGCTGTCAGCACGGCGCAGAGCCGATCGGCCTCGGGAGTTCTGGCGTGCATCGATGCCTCGGCGATCCCCGAAGTTATCGACTCCAACGTTCCTTGGGCTCGGAGCTTGCCATGTGAAACGATGACCGCATTGTCGATGGTCTGGGCCATCTCGGCCAAGAGGTGCGACGAAACCAAAATGGTGCGGCCCTCACCGGCTAGGTAGCGCATCAAGTCGCGCAGCCAGGCGATGCCCTGGGGGTCGAGTCCGTTGGAGGGTTCGTCGAGGATGAGCACGTCGGGATCGCCAACGAGCGCACTGGCTAGCTCCAGTCGCTGCCGCATGCCCATCGAGAATCCGCCGATCTTGCGTTTGGCGTCCGCGGTCAATCCGACCAGGTCCAGCACTACATCGGCGCGGGCGTCATCATGACCTCCGGCGCGGGCGACCATGCGCAAGTGCGTACGAGCTCGGCGCGCCGGATGGAAACTGGTTGCCTCCAATACCGCGCCGACCGTCGCGGATGGGTTCGGCAGTTCTCGGTAGAGCTGTCCACCCACGGTGGCCCGTCCCGCGCTCGGAGTCACCAGCCCGAGAAGTATGCGCAACGTGGTGGTCTTGCCGGACCCATTAGGTCCGAGGAACCCTGTAACCCGGCCCGGTTCGACCGTGAAGTCGAGGTCGTCGACCGCCAAGACCGAACCGAAGTGCTTGCTCAAGCCCGAGAATTCTATGGGGCGGCCACGCGTCGCTGGGCCGGTGGACATCGCACGGACGTTAGTCGGCAACGCCACCGCCGTCCCGCCACCTGTCTACTCGGACTTCGGGTCTCTACGAGGAGAAGTCGCACCGAGAGCGACGTGGTCCGAACGAGCTCGATCATCCGCGCACGGTCCGCTATGTCGGCGATGACCGTATCGCCGCTGCTGCGGTTGTTTGGTGGCCGCCGGGGAACGATACTGACGGTGCGACGGCTGAGACGTCGAGCGGAAAGGTTCTCTCATGAAGACGCGTGCAGTGGTCTGCTCCGGTTTAAACGAGCCGTGGAAGACCGAAGAGATCGACATCGATCCACCTGCCAACCGTGAAGTGCGGGTCAAAATGGTCTACTCCGGCCTGTGTCACTCCGACGAGCACTTGCGCTCGGGTGATATCGGCGCATCGCCCGAGGTGCTCGAATTCATCGGGGTGCCCTCTATGTTCCCGGTAGTTGGCGGGCACGAAGGATCGGGCATTGTGACCGCGGTCGGCGCGAACGTGACGCAGGTTGCGCTGGGTGACCACGTTGCCGTGTCATTCATTCCTTCTTGCGGCACTTGTCACTGGTGCGCATCAGGCCGGCAGAACCTGTGCGACCTAGGGGCGACGACGTTGGCCGGCGGCATGATAAGCGACGGGACGTACCGTTACCACCTGGGTGGAGAGAATCTGAACCGGATGACGCAACTGGGAACGTTCGCCGACGAGATGGTGTGTCACGAGAACTCCCTGGTCCGTCTTGATCCGTGGGCCAACATGAAAGCGGCCGCCCTCATCAGCTGCGGTCTATCCACCGGCTTTGGCTCGGCGGTGAACCGCGGCAAGGTCCAGGCGGGCGAGACGGTGGTCGTGGCCGGTTGTGGAGGGGTTGGGTCGGGCGCCATCCAAGGGGCGCGTATCGCCGGTGCACGCACGATCATCGCGGTGGACCCGGTGCCTTTCAAACTGGAAAAAGCAAAAGAGGTTGGGGCTACCCACACTGCGCCGTCACTGCTCGATGCCCAGTTCATGGTCCCCGAGCTCACGCAGGGACGTAAGGCGGACGTCGTGATTCTGACCCCTAGCGTGATGAAAGGCGAGCTCATTGCCGCGGCATGCGCCGTCGGGTCCAAGGATGCCCGCATTGTCGTGACGGCCATCGCACCCTTCGACCAGATGGACGTTCAACTGAACCTGTTCAATCTCGCCATGTTCAACCAAGCGATCTTGGGCACGGTATTCGGTTCCACGAGTCCTCGGATCCAAGTACCGAATTTGCTCAACTTGTTCGAGGCCGGGCAGCTCAAGATCGACGAGATCATCACCCGTGAGTACACCCTGGATCAGGTCCAACAGGGCTACGAAGACCAGGCCGCTGGCACCATCATCCGTGGCGTGGTCAAGTTCGACATGTAGTGCCTGAACGCGGCTCCAGGGAGAGGACCGCGTTGCTCACGAAGTGTCGCCGAGGCGACGGCTGAAGCCCGGGGGAATGATCAGATCCTCGGCTGTCAGGTCGTGGATCGACGCGTGACCGAGACCAAGGAGTGCTGACTCAATACCGCTCCTCAGGATGTCCAGCACATTCTCTACCCCGGCCTGCCCGTTTGCGGCCAGGCCCCACAAGTACGCCGCGTCCGATCATCACTGCTTGCGCGCCAAGAGCGAGGGCTTTGACGACATCGCTACCACGGCGGATCCCGCCATCGAGGAGGACCTCGATCTCATCGCCGACTGTCTGGGCGATTGACTGTAAGACGCGAATCGTTGCCGGCGTGCCGTCAAGGTTGTTCCCCCCGTGATTGGAGACGGAGATCGCGGTGACGCCAGCATCGACAGCCCGCTTTGCATCGTCGATGCGAGAGACGCCCTTAAGCATGAACGCACCGTCCCATTGCTCGCGCAACCAGGCCACGTCCTCCCAACTCGGGGGCGGTGTTTGCATCCAGGCCCCATAGGCGCCAAAGAACGTAGGTCCGGTCTGGCCCTTCTTGCCCATGTTCGGAGCGGTGAGATCGGGCAGCTTGCCGGACTTCGCGAAGTCGTACAACCACCGAGGCCGCGCCAATACCTCGGGTGCTAACCGCGCCATCGCCTTGAGGTCGAGTGTTTCGGGGATGACCGGGCTCCCCCAGTCGCGTCCGTGAGAAAACGACCAATCCAGCGTGGCGATCAACCCGACGGCTCCCGCCGCCCGGGCCCGTTCGATCCGTTCGAGAACCTCGTCGCGCGTGCCGACCCAATAGACCTGAAAGAAGGTCTGGGGATTGGCGGCCACCACGTCCTCGATGGCTTTGCTCGCAAAGGAGCTCAGACCCATGGCAGTGCCCCGGGCAGCTGCGGCGCGGGCGACGGCAACCTCGCCATCGGGATGCACCGCCTGCACGCCGGTGGGCGAGATCAGCACCGGGAACGAGATGTTCTGACCCATGACGGTTGTGGACAGGTCGCGGCTGGCCGGCGATCCGGCGACGTGCGGTGCGAATCCAAGCTCGCCGTAGGCGGCGGTGTTGTCCTCCACCGTGAGGCCCTTCTCGGAGCCGGCCACCAGAGCGCCGTACACGGACTTGGGCAGGCGCCGCTTGGCCCGGCGCTGAGCTTCCAGAACCGTCTCGAACCATTCGTTGCTCATATCCACCCTCTCGTGAAGATCCCTGGTCTGACTCGCAGGCACGGTCGACCCTCAGTGTGCCCCGAGAGACTAGGCCGGGTGGCGCGCCGGGCTTCGTGGCTGCCCAGCGGTTGGGCCGGCTGTGGCACTTCTTGAGCAACGCTGTAGCCGTCTTGCCTCGGGTGCCCGTGCCCAGTGGATCGCCTGAGAACGAGCCGAGCACTGGGCGCGCGGGCCGGGTTGGCCGAGCCTTGCGGGACGACCGCTTCCATGCCATTGAACCTAATGGGAGGTGCCGCCGCCGTTCTTCGACGGGGAGCGCAATGACGCACGAGACCAGATGCGAGCCCGGAACACGATCCGTGGCAGCAGGGGGACGAAGGTGCGCGCCCTTAGGCAGCCCAGCCACAGGCCCGACCCATACGCCACGTCGTCCGCCGTGTGCACCGCGGCGTACCGCAACGGATCGAGCGGGGTCCGATCGGTCCGCCAATCCTTTAGAGCGGGAATGACGAGTGCGAAAACGGCGGCGCGCCGGGTGTGCCGCCAGAACAAGCCGAGTACCAATGCGGGGGACCAGGCCCGGATGAGGCCATGTAGGGAAGGGAGGGCTGAGGTGAGGGTCCCCCCGCCGGCAATCTTGGTTGCCACGGCGACGGGCTCCTCAACCACTCCGTTGAGCCGGTGTGCCAGCACTCCGATGGACGCCGTGAGGACGCCGGCGGCGAGAAACGGGCGTCGGGCGCAGGCCAGCGCCCACACGGCAACGGACCAGGCCGAGGCCTGCAACGGAACGAGCGACTGCGGGTGGCGCAGGGCCAGCGCTCCGGCGGTGGTGCCGTAGAAGGCGCGGCGCCCCAGCCAGGAACCGAAGCGTGTGGGTCCGTCGTGTTGGACGGTCGCATCCGGTTCGTAGCGCACGTCCCACCCGGCCTCGACCAGGCGCCAGACGAGATCGACGTCCTCGCCACCTCGGAGCTGACGATCAAAGAGGAGATCGCCAGAAACTGCACGGCGCAGCATCAACGCCGCGGTCGGAACGTAGGGAATCCGGCTAAGAGGTCGGACCAAGCCACCTGAGGTTCCACGGTCCAACGAGGAGCGGACCGCTTCGTAGCGCGACAGCGCCGTCGCGGGTACTCGCGGAAGCGGAACGACCCGCGGCGCTGCCGCCGCGACCATTGGGTCCTCGAAGTGCGCGAGCAGCGGCTCGAGCCAACCAGGAACGGGCACGCAGTCGGAATCGATGAACATGACAAGGGGCGTCGTGACCTGGGCCAGCCCGGCGTTGCGGGCCGCAGCTGGCCCCGAATTCGTGGCCAAGGCCAGGAAGCGCCCCCCTGCTTGCTCGACGATCTGGCGCGTCCTTCGAGGGTCGGTCGAGCCGTCGTCGACGACGAGGCATTCCATCCCTTCCAAGGCAGAGAGCAGCCGTTGGAGCGCTACCGGACGGTCCCGAACAGGAGTGACGACCGTGACATCCTCCGTCCGAAAGTGGGTGGGACCTGGACGGGGGACGAAGACACCCGAGGAGACGAGTCGCCGCGCCAGGATCTGCTCGGCCTTGCGGTCACCGACCTTCGCACCGGCTTGCCACCCGCGGACGAGGGACGCCGCACGTGCCGACAGGCGCAAGAGTCTTAGAGGACTCCCCCCCATGAGGACCTGTTCGTCGTCGAACGAGATCGATGCGGCGTCCCTGAAGAGCCCGAAGTCGGCTGGTAACGGCGTCGTTTGCCGGGACGGGGCGGGCCGAACAATCGGCCCGTCTCCGTTTTCCCAGTTGGGAGCGTGCACGGAGCAATCTTGACAGGAATGGTGGCTGTGCCCCCAGGCGATAGGATCGTGTGAACACGAAGGAGGCCAACGGTGCTGTCGGAAAACGTTGAAGTACACGATGTCGAAACACCAGCCGACGACGAGGTCGACGAGCTCCTGGTGGAAGAGGTATCGATCGATGGGATGTGCGGCGTCTATTGAGCGTGACTGAAGCGCGGCCTTCCAAAGCTGCGCTGGTATTTGAGTCCGACAGAGGATGGCAGGTACACCCTCAAATCGCTTTGCGTGACGAGTCGTTCGGCGCTCTCGCGTACCACTTCGGTACTCGTCGCCTCATGTTCTTGAAGTCGCGCACCCTGGTGGAACTGGTCACCGCATTGGCTCAGTACGACTCCGCACAATCGGCGGTCGACGCGCTGATACCCGAATCAGAACGACCCACTTACCTGCGTGCGCTCGCACGCCTTGCGGCTTCGGAGGTAATTGATGTCCGTTGATGCGCCTACAGAAATCATGCCGCTTCGCCAGCGGTTCACCCAGGGCCTCGAAGCTCCGATCTGCTTGACCTGGGAGCTGACGTACGCCTGCAACTTGGCCTGCGTGCACTGCCTGAGTTCGTCCGGTCGTCGTGATCCGATGGAGCTGACGCCGGCCGAAGCCCGTCACATCGTGGATGAGCTGGCCGCCATGAAGGTTTTCTACGTCAATATCGGCGGCGGCGAACCGATGTTGCGACCGGACTTCTTCGACTTGGTTGGGTACGCCGTCGAGAACAAGGTCGGGGTGAAGTTTTCGACCAACGGAACGAGGCTCACTGCGGAACGGGCTCGCCGTCTGGCCAAGATGGACTACGTCGATGTGCAGATCAGCATCGACGGGGCCTTGGCATCGACCAACGACGCCGTCCGGGGCGAGGGGTCATTCGCCGCAGCACGGACGGCGATGGACAATCTGGCTGCCGCCAATTTCGGGCAGTTCAAGATCAGTGTGGTGGTGACGAGGGAGAACGTCACCCAGCTGGACAAGTTCTCTGCCATCGCCGAGAGCTACGGAGCCCAACTGCGCCTGACGCGTTTTCGCCCCTCAGGTCGTGGCGTCGAAACGTGGGATGCGCTGCACCCCACGGCCGAGCAGCAGCGGATGCTGTACCACTGGCTGCTGGAACGTCCCGACGTCCTGACCGGAGATTCCTTCTTTCATCTCTCGGCGCTCGGAAAACCCTTGGACGGTCTCAACCTTTGTGGCGCAGGCCGGGTCGTGTGCTTGATCGACCCGATCGGTGATGTCTATGCCTGCCCTTTCGTCATCGACAAGGAATTCTTGGCCGGCAATGTCCGCAACGAAGGTGGGTTCGCAGGGGTCTGGCGCCAGTCGGATCTCTTTCAGTCACTGCGCGAGCCGCAGAGTGCGGGGGCCTGCGCTTCATGCGGGTCTTACGACGCTTGCCAAGGCGGCTGCATGGCCGCCAAGTTCTTCACCGGTATCCCGCTCGACGGACCGGATCCTGAGTGTGTATTCGGCCATGGTGAAGAAGCAATGGCTGCACGGGACGGCTCGGCGATGCCGGGTGCAGCAATCGGTCACTCCAAAGTAGATCGCCATGGGAGCCCCATCCCGGTGCCCACGCCGGTCCACTTCCGGACGCCAGCGCGCGCCTAGCGCGAGCAGGCTTCGTCGATAGTGGAGCTCGGCGGCGCCACCTGGCCCGACGTCGCGGCAACCGACAGGTCGTTCCTGTTGGCCCTGCCCGTTGGGTCTCTCGAACAGCACGGCCCTCATCTGCCGCTCGACACGGATACCCGGATCGCGATCGAACTGGCGCAGCGTGTGACTCGCGCTCGGACCAACGTAGTAGTGGCACCTCCGGTGGCCTATGGGGCGAGTGGCGAACACGCCGGGTTCCCCGGGACCATGCTCATCAACCATGCGGTGTTGGCAGACGTCCTGATCGAGTTGATCCGCTCGGCGCGGACATCCTTCGTTGGCGTGGTTCTCATTTCTGCCCACGGTGGAAACCAGGAGGCGTTGTCCCTGGTCCGCGAAAGGTGTCGACTCGACGCCGAGCCGGCGTTGGTCTGGGCCGCCGCCGCCCCCGGTGGCGACGCCCATGCCGGGAGGACGGAGACGTCGGTGATGCTGGCCATAGATCCGCGCACCGTGCGCATGGAGCTGGCGGAGGCCGGCTGCACGGACTCTCTCGACGTGCTCATGCCCAGGTTGCGCGCCGAGGGGGTGTGGCCGATATCGTCCAACGGCGTGCTGGGAGATCCGCGAGGAGCGAGCAAGTCCGAGGGTGAGCGGATTCTGGCTTCCATGACCGATGATCTGCTCGCTTCCCTGGCGGAGCGTTGGCCTGTTGTAGCGCGGCCGGTATGAGCCCCGTCGCCGTCCTGACCGGCGCCGCCCGCGGGATCGGCGCCGCCACCGTTGACCGGTTGGTGGCCAATGGCTGGCGTGTGGTCGCCGTCGACCTGTGTGCAGACGATCCCAGTCTTGACTATGCCTTGAGCACGCCGGCTGATCTGGCGGCCCTCGCTGACCGCCACGGCGACCAGGTGCACGCGATGGTGGGTGATGTGCGGAGCCTGTCCGACATGCAGGCAGCAGTCGATGCGGCAGTCACAGTGTTCGGTGGACTCGATGCCGCCGTCGCCGTCGCCGGAGTGGTAGCAGGCGGCGGTCCACTCTGGGAGGTCGACGATGCGCAATGGAACGTGCAATTCGATGTGAATGTCCACGGTGTACGGCATCTGGTCGCCGCCGCGGTGCCGGTTCTGCTCGATGCGCCTTCACCTCGACAGGGCCGAGTGGTCGCAGTGGCTTCGGCAGCGGGCCTCTTGGGACTACGCCGACTGAGCGGTTATAGCGCCTCCAAACATGCCGTAATTGGGTTGATCAAGTCGTTGGCGGCAGACTTAGCAGGCACCGGGATCACCGCGAACGCGGTGTGCCCCGGCTCGACGCGCACACCGATTCTCGATGCGTCGGCGGCTATCTATGACCTGCCTTCGGCCGAAGTATTCGCGCACCAACAGTTGGTGGAACGCCTCTTGAACCCGACGGAGCCGGCAGCACTCATCGCCTGGCTCTGCGAAGCCGAGGCCAGCGGTGTCACTGGCGCTGCGCTCTCTGTCGACGGAGGGCTCACCACTTCGTAAACACCGGCTCTACTTGCACGCGTTTCGGTGGGTGCAGGTCAGAAGTACCCAAACGCGTCATTCGTGATTCGGCACACATTCCTACAAACAGTCCGTTTCCTGCATGGATAGAGTGGCGAATCATCACCTCAGTCAGAAGGTCCAGGGTGTGGCGGTCGGGAGGCCCGCCCTTTCTGGCCGCCTTGCTGATTTTCGCGATGATCACCATTTCTTGGGACCCGACACGGAACCTGTCGAGCGCATCGGTTCCGAGTGCATCGGTTCCGAGTGCATCGGTACGGGTGCCCCACATCGGAGATCTTGCGGCGTCGCCCGATTCTGTGGTGCCGTTCGGGAGCGCCCCCCTCAGCGTCAATGCGCTGGCCGGCCAGAAGACGCCTCTCGTGGGAATGGCGGCGACATCCGACGGCGAAGGCTATTGGCTGGCCGCCTCCGATGGCGGGGTGTTCACCTTCGGCGATGCCTCGTTCTATGGCTCCGAAGGCGGGGTCCGGCTGGCCGCGCCCATCGTCGGCATGGCGGCCACCCCCGACGGCAAGGGCTATTGGCTGGTCGCCTCCGACGGCGGCATCTTCACCTTCGGCGACGCCACGTTCTTCGGGTCAACCGGCGCCATGCAGCTGAACCGGCCCATCGTCGGCATGGCGGCCACCCCCGACGGCAAGGGCTATTGGCTGGTCGCCTCCGATGGCGGCATCTTCACCTTCGGCGACGCCTCGTTCTATCGGCTCGAACCGGCGCCATGCGGCTGAACCGCGCCCATCGTCGGCATGGCGGCCACCCCCGACGGCAAGGGCTATTGGCTGGTCGCCTCCGACGGCGGCATCTTCACCTTCGGCGACGCCACGTTCTTCGGGTCAACCGGCGCCATGCAGCTGAACCGGCCCATCGTCGGCATGGCGGCCACCCCCGACGGCAAGGGCTATTGGCTGGTCGCCTCCGACGGCGGCATCTTCACCTTCGGTGACGCCTCGTTCTACGGTTCTGAAGGCGGGGCGCAGTCGACCGCCCCTGTGGTCGGCATGGCGGCCGTGCCTAACGGCGATGGCTACTGGCTGGTGTTCGGTGATCAGCAACGACCGCTGGCTGGAATGGTCGTGGGTATCGACCCGGGCCATAACGGACTGAATTACACGGCGCCGCAGATCATCGATCAACCAATTTGGAACGGAACAGGAGAAGAGGCCTGCGACACCACAGGGACGGCGACGGACAGTGGCTACACCGAGGCACAGTTCAATTTCAATGTCGCTACCTACCTGCAGACAGACCTCGTAGCTGAAGGGGCTCAGGTGGTGATGACCCGGCCCAACAATTCCGGGATCGGGCCCTGTGTCACCACAAGGGCGGCCGTCATAAATAACGCCCATGCCGATGTTGCCGTCGACATTCACGCTGACGGCGGTCCGACGACTGGTCGGGGCTTCGCCGTCCTCGAACCAGTGGCCGACGGCCCCAACGACGGCGTTATCGCCTCATCGGACGCTTTTGCTGCCGTGCTGCGCAACTCATTCCAAGCTGATACCGGTATGCCCATCAGCAACTACGACGGAACAGATGGTTTGCAACCACGCGACGACCTCGCCGGACTCAATCTGACCACGGTACCCAAAGTCCTGATTGAGACCGGCAACATGCGCAATGCAACCGATGCTGCACTCCTGGTCACCCCTGCCTTCCAGCAATCAGCTGCGGCGGCGATGGCGCAAGCGATCACGGCCTACCTCACTGGCTAAGTGACTGTGCCGTCCTCAATAATCCGCGGTCGGACTGGTGTGCTGTTCCTCACGATGTCGTGCTGCATCACGCCGATACTGGGAACGGCGAGCACGTTGAGAGCGCTTTCGGCGCTGTAGAGCGACAGCGCATCTTGGAGGAGCTCGTGCACCGCGTCACCGGCGGAATAGGCGAGGCTGAAGAGCTTGCGCATGGCGGGCAACTTTGCTCATCCGCCTCATTCACCTCAACGCTCATTAACCTCCAGACCATGAGGGAACACCAGAGGTTTCGGGGCAGCCCGATCGCAGGCGAGCGTCCCGTCATTCCGGATTCCGATCAAACGGGTGAAGCGTCGAATGCTCACGCCATGGTGGGGGCCGTGGGAGGTTCAATCCTGGCCAACGCCGATGTCTCACGGGCCCAGAGTCGCCGACGCGAGAAGCGTCTCCGCCGCCTTCTTGTCTTCCTCTGCATCGTGCTGGCATGGATGGCTCTGCGCCTGGTCATGGGACACGGACTCTTTCCTTCGCTCTCGGTCCCGTCCTCGGCGGATCGCTGGCTTCCCGCCCTGGCCATCATCGTGCTGCTGGGCATCGTCATGGTCGCGCCATTCGTCGGGGCCGGCCGCTCTCCTCACATGCTGATACGTCCGGGTGAAACAGAAGTCGGGCTCGACGACGTCGTGGGCATCGATGGGATTAAGGCCGAGGTTGTCCGATCGGTCAACCTCTTTCTCTCTCATCAGACATTTCGTGACTCCATGGGCGGTTCGGCGCGCCGAGGCGTTCTCTTCGAGGGGCCTCCGGGCACAGGAAAGACCTTCGTGGCGAAGGCCATGGCCAAAGAAGCCCAAGTGCCATTCCTGTTCGTTTCGGCGTCGGCCTTCCAATCAATGTATTTCGGACAGACGAATCGCAAAATTCGGTCGTTCTTCAAGCGATTGCGCAAATACGCGCGGACCGAAGGTGGCGCGATCGGGTTCATTGAAGAAATCGATGCCATCGGCGGGTCACGTCGCGGACAGGGAAACGGAAGTAGCGAGGGAATCACCGGCGTTGTCAACGAACTCCTCGTGCAGCTGCAATCCTTCGACACACCGTCCCACGGCCAACGCCTGCAGAACGCCTGGATCGAGCTCATCAACCGCTACCTGCCCGACGGCAAACACCTCAAGAAGCTCTCTGTGGCGCCGGCCAACGTCCTCGTTGTCGGAGCCACCAATCGCAAGGATGATCTCGATCCCGCTCTGGTGCGTCCCGGACGCTTCGATCGCTCCATCTACTTCGGGCTCCCAGGACGCTCGGCCCGCGCTGACATCGTGGCCTACTACCTAGGCAAGAAGGCACACGACACTGACCTCGACGAGCACGAAGCGGTTGATCGGGTTGCGGGCATGACATCGGGTTATTCCCCCGCCGGCCTCGAGCGCCTTTTGGATGAGGCATTGGTCATTGCTCTGACGCATGGCCGAACCGCCATGTCCATGCCCGATGTCGCCGAAGCGAAAATGCTGGTAGAGCTCGGCGTGACCGACGCCTCGATCTACACCCCCGAAGAACGGGTGCGGGTAGCCACTCACGAAGCGGGCCACGCCACGGTTGCATACTTCCTTGGGCGGAGCCGCCAGCTGGATGTCCTGTCAATCGTCAAGCGTCGCGACTCACTCGGTCTGTTGCAGCACTCGGACATCGAGGAGCGATTCACGCAGCGCCGTGACGAAATGAACGCCTTGCTGCAGATCAGCATGGGTGGGCTGGTAGCCGAGGAGCGGTGGTTTGACGAGGTGTCGACGGGACCAGCGGGAGATCTGGCCGCGGCCACCACTCTGGGTGCCCAGATGATCGGGGCCTGTGGCATGGGGGATTCACTGATCTCTGTCGCAGCAGCAGGCAATGGACTTTTCAGCGGAGGACTGGTTGAGAAGGTCTTGGCTGACGAGCACGCGCGCGCGGAGCTCGATGCCCTTCTCGCTTCTTCGCGTGATGCGGCGAAGGCCATCGTCAATGAGCATGCGATTGTCGTCGAAGCCCTGCGCGACGCTCTCTTGGAGCGCGACGAGCTGGTCGGCAGTGAGATCACTGAGGTGATCGCCTCGTGCACGCACGCGCTCACGGAACAAAATAGACACCGTCCTCGCCGGTCGACTCCGACATCGCCGTTGGAGGCTACGCCGGAGGCGGCGCACCGCCCAGGATCCTGAGCACCAAGTACTCCGGACGGCCGGACTCCCGCTGCCTGGCCCGCTCGGGCTTCGTGACCGCCCGACAACGGCGGTCAATGAAGTTGAGGTGGCCCTTCATCATCGTCGACCACCTCGGCATCGATGATGGTCGGATCATGTTGGGGCGATCGTCCAGAGCCCGTCCCGAACCCTGTCCCGAACCCAGGGCCGAACCCCTTGCCGTCACCGCGGAAGGTGGCGAAGAACGCCCCCGAGCCACCCGGTCCTTGGCCGAAGTTGACGTGCAACCGTTGTCCGGCCTCGGGCCCAGTGCATTCCATAAGGGGACAGCGCGTCGATGCACCACGAAGTTCTGGACGCCGTAGGTGAGGCCGAGATACAGCAGGAAGCTGGACGCTTCGAGGTTGCCGGCACCGGCGTGCTGTGTCCCTATGCCGCCGAGGAAGTGCAAGGCCAATGAGACCACCCAAAACGCCATGGTGAGCCCCGTTCCCTGACGCACCACCCAGTTATTGGACGTCCAGATCTTGACGGTGAAGGCACGGATGGCGCCGAGCAACAACCCCCCTACGACCAGCGTGGCCAGCACCCAGAGGTAGTCATCGTGTGAGGGGTGATGCGTGTCGGAGTAGCCGAGCAGATCGATCAGCCCGATGACGCCCACCACAATGGGAAATCGCAGGCTCAGTAGGCGCGGCACGAGCTCGGATCCTGCGTTGGCGGCTCAGGATGTAGAGGGCGACGAGAACGTCGAGGGCGATGGAGAAAAACACCGGCTACCACCTTATGGGACGAGCGTCGGATTCTGGTCCCGGCTCGAGCCCCTGGCCCCTCACGTATCGCCTCACGGCGCTCAAGGGCCGCACCCTACGCAGTCACGCCCTCCAATGCGAGGAGGGATCGCTTGAGGGGAGACCGCCGCCGTAGCCCCCGATGCCATTGCTGGCCACGACGCGATGGCAGGGGACGATGATGGGGATGGGATTTCTCCCGTTTGCCTGCCCCACGGCCCGCGGTCCCTTGGGCCGACCCACCCGTCGGGCCAGCTCGCCGTAGCTGATGGTCCTCTCCGTAGGGAATCCTGGAGAGCTCGGCCCACACCTCCTTTTGGAAAGCGGTGCCTTTGAGCTCCATCGGGATGTCGAACTCCGTCCGCTCCCGGGCGAAGTACTCCTCGAGTTGGGTCGCGGTGTCCTTGAGTACTGGAGGTGCGTCGTGTCCCGTGCCGCCGCGCGACCCTCGTGCTCGATTCGGCAGCCAAATTCCGATGAGCACATCCCCGTCGCTCTCCAGGACGAGCCGGCCCACCGGGGTCTCCAGGGGCATGGTGAATGTGGTGGCGTCATGCTGCATCACGTCCTCTCAGTGACTTCTTTGATGATCGTTGCGCGGTCGTGCCCGGTCGCCTTGGCCAGCGGTGTGTGTGCCTCGGGCATGGCCCACATGTGGACCATGGCGTAGCTCCGCCAGGGTCGCCACGCCTCGGAGAACGCAGGGCCAACCGGGCTGCATTGTCGGGGAGGCCCAGCGCCTGCGCCGCCCGCCTGATGCCGAGGTCGGTGGGCATGAAGGCGTCGGGGTCGCGCAGGGCGCGCATGGCGACGTACTCGGCCGTCCACGGCCCGATCACCGGGAAGCGCCACCAATGAGGCGCGCAACTCCGAAGGATCGGCTCCGGGATCGATGACAACGGTGCCGCTGGTGACTGCTTTGGCCAGGGCGACGAGAGCGCGTCGACGACTCCCCGGGCATGGAGAAGGCCGCCGGGTCGTTCCTCGGCCAGGGCGATGAGCGCTTCGGGAGTCGGAAAGAGATGGGTTATCCCGCCGATGGGTTCGGGGAGCGGCCTCGCCCGCCGCGGCCACCAAGCGGCCCTGCGATCGTGCACGCACCCGAAACGGAGACCTGTTGGCCGATGATGGCGCGTACCGCGAGCTCGAACCCGTCGACGGTCCCGGGAACACGCCGACCGGGGTGCGCCGACACGAGTGGCCCGATAAGTCGGTCCCGTTCGAGCGCATCGACGATGGCTACTGGATCGGCGTCGAGGTCCAAGAGTTGGCGGCAGCGCGACACAGCCGAGGTGAGGTCACGCAGATCCGACAGATGGAGGTCCGCCTCGACGTACATCGGTCCGTCGTCGCGGGTCTGCAGCGGTGAGGCTGACGACGGCATAGCCGTGCGGGAGCCGCATGCTGCGCCGGTAGGCGGACTCCTCCACCGATTCGATGCCGGGTGCGGCGCGTGCAGCCGAGGAAGCCGAGCACCGACTCCGGGCTGAAGGGACGTCGGCAGGGCAGCCGCAGCCGGATGCCCTGCGTGATATCGCTCGCCCCCCGCTCGATCCTCCGGCGTACGGTCAGTTTGGACACGCGGGAGCGCAACCCACGTGGGGTGTCGGCGAAGATCTCCTGCAGTGTCTCGTTGCATTGGCGGACGCTGGAAAAGCCGGCGGCGAAGGCCACCTGCGCGATGGGAAGCGCCGGTCGTCTCGAGCAGGATGCGTGCCGTCTGAGCCCGCTGGGCCCGGGCGATCGCCAGCGGTCCGGTGCCCACCTCGGCCGTGACGACACGGTTCAATTGGCGAACGCTGTAGCCCAGGCGGCGGGCGAGTCCCTCCACCCCCTCACGGTCGACCGTTCCATCTCGGATGAGTCGCATGGCGCGGGCGACCACGTCGGCCCGCATATTCCACTCCGGCGAGCCGGGGGTGGCGTCGGGCCGGCAGCGCAGGCAGGCTCGAAATCCGGCTTGCTGTGCCGCGGCGGCGGAGGAGTAGAAGCGCACGTTCTTCCGTTGGGGTGTGCGGGCGGGGCAGCTGGGGCGGCAGTAGATGCCGGTCGAGGTGACGCCGATGAAGAAGACGCCGTCGAAGCGGGCATCTTTACTCTGCGCCGCTTGATAGCAGCGTTCAGGATCCTCGATCACCCCTGCATGCTGCTCACGCCGTGGCAGCGAAGTCCTAGCGGAAATCGGACATGACGGTGCCGCGTTCAGAATCGGTGACGCCGGGCGTGCGCCAGCACCAGTTGCCGATGGGTGGTGGCATCGCCCCAGGCCCTGGAGAGAGCCCACGTCCGCTTGATGAAGAAGTGGAGGTCGCACTCCCAGGAATAGCCGGCGGCTCCGTGGACCTGAAGCGCTACTCGGGCAGCCAGCTCGGCTGCCTCCGACGCCAAGGCCTTGGCCATCGATGCGTCGTGGGAAACCGTTGACTGCGCACTGGCGAGGGACCATGCGGCGCGATAGGTGGCCGGACGGGAAAATTCGAGTTTGATCGCGGGCGTTGGCCAGAAGGTTCTTGATGGCTGGGAAGTTTCCGATGGGTTGGCCGAACTGGTGGCGCTCCTTGGCGAAGTCGACGGCCAAGGTGATCATGCGATCGGCCAGACCGTTCAGGAGCGCGGCCGACCCGGCGGCGGCCGCGATCAGCCATGACGCTGACACTGGCCTCTGCCGCCACCCCGTAGGCCAACAACGTGTCTGCGGAAAGTGGCCAATGCACCGTTGCGACGTCACGACCCGGGTCGAGCGTGGGCGTGCCCTGGGTGGTGCAGGCGAGTGCGGGGACCGCATGCAACTGCCAGCCTGAGTCCGGGTCGCGGCACGCCAGCAGAAAGACGGTGGCGTCGCGCCATCCAACGACGCGCGGCGTATGCAGCATGCCATCGGCGGAGACGGTGGTAGGCGACGACGGGCCCGCTGGCCCGACGTCGATGCCGCCTACGGCCAGCGGGACGTTGTCCTCGACGAGAGCGCGCGAGTGCGTCGGCAGCGGCCGGCGCCGGTAGTAGTGCGGCGAGCATGGGTCCGGCCAGTCCGGCGGTTTCGAGCAGCGGGTCCGGGAGGGCCGCCCACCCCGCTTCTTCGAGGACCCCGACAAGATCGACGTCGCTACGGCCACGGCCGCCAGCTGATGCCGGGCACGAGCAGTGCGGGCGCACCGAGTGCGGCCAGCGCGGCCCAGCGACGCCCGGCCATGGTCGATCGTTGTTGCGCCGCCAGCTCGTTGCTGGCACGGAGCGCGGTGACCGCAAATTCACGCTCCAGGGCGCGGCGTACGTTCTGGCGCAAGTCGATCTGTTCGCTACTGAACGAGAAATCCACGATCAGCCTGTTGGGAGGCCGAGCAGCTGTTCGGCCACGGCATTGCGCTGCATTTCCTTCGCGATGGCGTTGACGGGGCCCGCCAGCGCGCAGAGGATAGCCGCTCAGCCAACCGCTGGGGGAGCCGGCTTCGAGAAGTTCGCCGTCAGGCCCGAACAGCGCCATCGCGGTCTCGTGAATGGCCAGGCCGGTTTCTGCCGGAAGATCTGTTGCCGCAACGTATTTCGGGCCCTGCTGATCGTCCTAGGGCCACCTTGCTTGCCGTCCAGTACGTGTGCAGCGCGAAGGCCTGCGCGTCGATGTAGACCTGGGCGACCGCATCGGCCGCGGATGTTCGGTGCCCCACGTTGATCGAAGAGGTCGATCAGCCGGGCTGCCGCTTCGGCAAGATTGCGGCGGGGCCGCGCAGACCGAATACGTGCTCGTTGCCGGGATTCGACATGGCGATGGACCATCCGGACCCTTCATGGCCGAGCACCTGGAGGTCGGGTACCTCGACGTCGTCGAAGAAGATCTCAGCGACTCCAGCCTCACCGTCCGATCTGACGAATCGGTCGCACGGTGACCCCTGGCGATCCATCGCAATGAGGAAGTACGTCAACCCACGGTGTGGCCCTGCGTCAGGGTCGGTGAGGAAGATCCCGAAGCACCATTGGGCGAAGGCGCCCTGCTGGACGCAGGTCTTCTGACCGCTCAGGATCCAGCCGTCCCCCTGGGGATTGCGGACCGCACGGGAGCGGATGTCGGCCAGATCGCTTCCCGCATCTGGCTCGGGCCAGCTTGGGCACCAGACTTCCTCCCCGGCGGCTATCGGGAGCAAGAAGCGGTCCTTCTGCGCCGCCGTGCCGTACTCGAACAGGGCTGGGTGCCAAGAGGAAGATGCCGTTCTGGCTCACCCGTTCGGGGCCCGGGCCCGGTGGTACTCCTCTTCGAACACGAGCCACTCCATGATCCGCAAGGCCCCGGCCGCCGTACTCGATGGGCCAGCTGACGGCCGACCAGCGGTCGGCGAACATGGCGGCTTCCCAGGCTCGGTGGGCTTCGAAGCCGGCTGGGGTGTGAAGTGGGGGCAAAGGTTCAGAGGGAACGTGCGCTGCCAGCCACGACGGGCCTCGCGGCGAAATGCCTCGTGCTCGGCGCCGAAGGTGAGGTCCATGCCGCTGCGAATCTGGCACATCATCGGGTGGATTGCCAAGCATGTTTCGACGAGATACCTGCTGGCAGAGCCGATTTCCGTACTCGCCGAAGTGAGAGCGGTGCAGCCGACACCCCGGTTAATCAAGCGATCGGAGGATTGAAACTCCCTGATTCGGGGTATTGCCGGAGTGACGCCAATTGCGGGTTGTTGACGTCTACGGCAACCCAGGGAACAGTCAGAGCGTCCGAATTTGGTCGCGTCAGAGGGAGACATCAGTCTGAATGGAGGATGCATGCTGGCAACCGATGTACGGGAGATCAGCCAGAATGGAAATTCTGTGACAGGTGCGGATGCATCATTGGCCGTACACGGCGATACCGGTACCGATTCCGATGAGGTCCTGAAGGCCTTGGGCGAGTTGGATGCCGTGCTGAAGGAGAACGCAGAACGTGAACGCGTGCTCTTCCAGCGCATTGCCGACGTGCGCTTGGCGCGGGAGAACGGGCAGGATTGGAAGGCCATCCTCGCCGATGAGGATGAGCCGAGCACGGTGCAACTCGTGAGCACCATTCTGCGCCGCCAGTCAGAAGCCAGTGGCTACCTACGCCGTTCTCTGGTCGTCGCCCTTCGAGCGGAGGGCCAGAGCATCCCCAGCATCGCCCACCTCTTCGGCGTGACCCACCAGCGGGTGTCGAATCTGCTGCGCCGGGTTGCGCAAGGTGGCAACACATCGACGGAATGACCTCCAGAAGCCCTGGTCCGGCGGCCGCGTCGATTGATGCGGTGCCGGCCTGAGCGCACTTTCTGGAAAGGATCGAGGAGCGGTCGGAACCGATCCGGTCAACGTTGAGCCGGTCCGCTGGAGGCCGCATTCGGGCTGGCCCGTTCTTAGCTGCTAAACACAACCACCGTGAAATTGGCCGTCCCCACAGAGACACGAGCTGGCGAGCGTCGGGTCGCCCTCGTCCCCGACGTCGTCAAGAGAGCTTGTCGCCGCGGGATGGGAGGTGGTGGTGCAATCAGGCGCCGGCGCCGAGGCGGCCTTCTGCGGACGAGACCTATGTCGGGGCCGGGGCTCGCATCGCTCCCGACGCCACCGCCGCCTATCAGGACGCTGGGTTGGTGGTTGGCGTCAACGCTCCCGACGCGACAAGTCGCTGCGTCTGGTCCCAAGAGGAGCAGTCGTGCTGAGCTTCTTTCAGCCGGCGGCGTCCGCGGAGGCGCTGCGGGTCCTGGCTGGCCGTGGGGCCACGGTATTCAGCTTCGACCTGCTACCCCGTATCAGTCGAGCCCAGGGCATGGACGCCCTCAGCTCGCAGTCCACGGTGTCGGGCTATCGGGCCGGACTGACGGCCGCCGAGCATCTCTCCAAGTTCTTCCCGATGTTCATGACGGCGGCCGGCACGGTGCCGCCGGCCAAGGTTCTCGTCATGGGCGTCGGTGTGGCTGGCCTGCAGGCCATCGCCACGGCGAGGCGGCTCGGCGCGGTCGTCAAGGCATACGACGTGCGCGCCGCGGCCAAGGAAGAATCGGAGAGCCTCGGGGCAACCTTCCTCGATTTGGGCGTTTCGGCAGAAGGGGCTGGCGGCTACGCCCGAGAGCTCACCGATGAGGAGTTGGTTCGCCAGCGTGCCGCCCTGGCCAGCGAGGTGGCCGCTTCCGATGTGGTCATCACCACCGCCGCCGTGCCCGGTCGGGTCGCGCCCATTTTGGTGACGGAGGAGATGGTCGACGGTATGGGCGCCGGTGCTGTCGTGGTCGACATGGCGGCGGACTCCGGAGGCAACTGTGCCCTGACCGAGCTCGGCGTCGTGGTGGAGCATCACGGCGTCCACATCGTTGGCATGGCCAACCCGCCGTCGGGCATGCCGACGCATGCCAGTTTTCTCTACGCACGCAACGTGGCCAACGTACTGGGCCTGATGGCGCCCGAGGGCACGCTGGCACCAGATTGGAACGACGAGATCGTGGCCGGCATGTGTGTGCTGCGCAACGGCGCGGCGATGTCGTCGGGTGCGATCGAGGTGCTCGGGACATGGAGGAGAGGGAAGCCAATGATCGGCCCGACGGCTTTGACGGCTCAAGTGTTCAGTGGGACAGGCATCGTCGAATACCTGACGGTGTTCGTGCTGGCCGCATTCGTGGGTATCGAGGTCGTTTCCAAGGTTCCGAGCATCCTGCACACTCCGTTGATGTCGGGCTCCAATGCTATTCACGGGATCGTTCTCGTCGGCGCGTTGACAATCATGGGAGACGCGCACGGGACAGCCCAGCTGATACTGGGCTTTCTGGCCATATTCCTGGCCACCCTCAACGTGGTCGGCGGATTCGTCGTGACCGATCGCATGCTCGAGATGTTCAAGGTCAAACCCAACGAGCGCGCCGTGGCCCAGAAGAGCGAAGCCAAGGACCTCGGAGCTAAGGAACCCGGAGACCGGGCATGACGACCGCGGTCTCGTTGCCGTTGTCTACGGTGCGGGATCTCGTCTATCTCCTTGCCATCGCGGGGTTCATCCTCGCACTCAAGGGATTGGGCTCTCCGAGGTTTGCCCGTCGGGGAAATCAGTTGGGAGCGGCGGCCGCGGTCCTCGCCATCGCCATGACGTTCACCCTTCCTGCGCTGCGGCATTCGGGAAAGAACCTTGTGCTCGCTCTCATTGCCATGGTGCTGGGCGCAGTCGTCGCGGTGCCCGTGGCCCGGATGGTGAAAATGACCGCTATGCCGCAGCTCGTGGCCATCTTCAATGGCGTGGGGGGCGGCGCGGCGGCGCTCATCTCGATCATCGAGCTCCTGCACCTCCATTCGCTCGGCCTTAAGCCCGCCGTCTACGTCACGGCGGAGGTTCTGCTGGGCGTGCTCATCGGCTCGGTCTCCTTCTCTGGAAGCGCCATCGCGTTCATTAAGCTGCAGGAGCTGATAACCGGGCGGCCGATCACCTATCCGGGGCAGCAGGTCATCAACGCCTTGGTGGGAGTGGCCATCGGCGTCCTGATCGTTGTCGCGCTCGTGACCGGCAACATCGTGTTGGTCTTCGTCATTCTGGCGCTCGCGCTTGTGTTGGGTCTGATCTTCGTACTTCCTATTGGCGGGGCCGACGTTCCCGTCCTCATCTCGCTCCTGAACTCGTTCACCGGATTGGCCGTCGCTGCGTCGGGATTCGTGTTGGACAACAACCTCCTCATCGTGGCGGGAACTTTGGTCGGCGCGTCGGGCATCATCCTGACCCGGCTCATGAGCTCGGCCATGGGCCGCTCCCTGCCGAACATTCTCTTCAGTGCCTTCGGCGCGGTCATCACGGCCACCGGCGGGGAAGAGGGTGACGCCTCACGCTCGGTGCGCACGGGGACGGCCGAGGACGTGGGGGTGCTGCTGTCCTATGCCCGCAAGGTGGTGATCATCCCCGGTTACGGCCTGGCGGTGGCCCAGGCGCAACACACCGTGCGCGAGCTGGCCGACGCGTTGACCGCCAAGGGCGTTGCCGTGTCGTATGCCATCCACCCCGTGGCCGGTCGCATGCCTGGGCATATGAACGTGCTGCTGGCCGAGGCCAACGTTCCCTACGACGAGCTCGAGGAGATGGATGAGGCCAACGCGGAGATGTCCACCACCGACGTGGCCCTCGTCGTCGGAGCCAACGACACCGTGAATCCGGCTGCATTGACGACGCCAGGAAGCCCCATTTATGGCATGCCGATCATCCATGCCGACGAGGCGGAGAACATCATTTTTCTCAAGCGCTCCATGCGCCCCGGCTTTGCCGGCATCGACAACGAACTGCTTTACAACACAAAGACGACGATGTTGTTCGGCGACGCCAAGGACACCCTGCAGAAACTGATCGCGGCGGTCGCCGACGCCTGACCCGCCTTTCTCGCCTGTCGTAGGCGAGAGGCCTGACGAAAGACGTCCGAGGCTGCCAAGTACGGTGAAAGGAGCCATGGAAGTCGATCTCGACGTAGACGATGACGCCTCCCTCGAGCGGCCACCGGAGGAGATCCAACGTCATCCGCTGGTGCGCTCCCAGCGCATCGTCCAGATCGTGCTCGGCTTCTTCTGGATCGTCGATGCCGCGTTGCAGTACCAGCCTTACATGTTCTCCAAGAACTTCGTGCCTAGGTTCGTTCTGGCGAACGCCTCCGGGCAGCCCGCAGTCATCCACTGGGCCATCACCAACGTGGGGAACTTCCTTGCTCCCCATCCCGCGGTGTGGAACGCGCTGTTCGCCAGTACTCAACTTGTTATCGGCGTGGGTCTTTTGTTTCGTCGGACGGTACGCCCCGCGCTCGCCCTTTCCTTCTCCTACGCCCTGGGTGTGTGGGTGTTCGGCGAAGGCTTGGGCATGCTCCTCACCGGGTCTGCGACCGCGCTCACCGGAGCACCGGGCTCGGTGCTCATGTATGCCCTCATCGGTCTCCTCGCGTGGCCGCGCCAGGCGAGGCGGCGGCGGGAGGCGCCGGACGACGAGCGTGTGGGTATCGGGTCGTCCGCGGCCGCACGGGGAATCGGCGGATCGATCACCCCCCTGACGATTTGGAGCGGTTTCTGGGTTCTGGCTGCCGTCCTGTTTCTCCTGCCCGACAATCGCACACAAAGCTCGGTCGGGAGTGCCATCACCGGCATGGCGCCCGGTAATCCGAGCTGGTACACCCATTTCCTGGACAGCACCGGCCATCACTTTGGTTCCGTCGGGACAGAGACCGCATGGGTGCTGGCTGTCGTCTCCCTCATCATTGGCCTCGGACCCTTGGTGGCACGCCGCCCGGGCGTGTTCTTGGCCGCGGGGGGAATCCTCAGCCTGTTTTTTTGGATCACGGGCCAGGGACTCCTCGGTGCCACCCTCACCGGCCATGGGACGGACCCCAACACAGGCCCATTGATCATCCTCCTCGCCCTGGCGATGATGCCCACGAATGTGGCGGCGGACGCCCCGGTACGAACCCCCCTCGCGTCATTCCTGCGGTGGAACCCCGTCCTGGCCGTGGGCGCCGTGGCGGTGGTGGCTCTCGCCCTTGTGCTCAGCGCGGCGTACCCCACTCCGGCCCAAGAGACATCGGACACGGCCATGGCGGGCATGTCGGGTATGGCCGGTGGCTCCGCGTCGAGCGATCCCACGACCAGTTCTGCCTCATGTACCGCCGGCAACTCTGGTACGGCCCGGGCCGGATTGGACCTGACCAATACGCCGTACATGATCATGAGTGGCACCCAGGGTATGAATATGAATGGGGCCGACGCCTCGGCCGCGGCTGGGCTCAACACGGTCAAGGCAAATTGGAGTTACACCGGTCCGGCGTTGCCGATCGCTCTGGCAAACGAGCTCTTGGCGGAAGGAAAGAATGGGCCGGACGACATCCACATGGCAGAGACCGGGTGCGCCGCTGAACCGACGTATTCCGAGCAGATCAATTCCACCCAGTATGTGCAGGCCACCACTAAGAGCGTTGCACCCTATGACAATCTGTCGGCCGCGGTAGCCGCCGGCTATGTTGCAGTGTCTCCGACCAGCTATCCGGTCGTGTACTACGTGAACCCCAGCATTGAGGCGGCGAACGCGGCCTCTAAGCGGACCCTGAGTCCCGCCCACATTGATGGCCTGCTCTACGCCCGCATACCGTCGGGCCAAGAGGTGCTGGCCGCGGCCATGTACGTGTTGCCGGCCACGGTGCACAAGGCGCCCATGCCATTTGGCGCCCTCGTACAGTGGCACCAACGTACGGCTGTCTGTGGTCCGCTCTCGGGTTCGGCCACGACCCTGGCTATTACGGGTACGCCACCGTGTAGTTCGGGGACGGTCCAGGCACCCACACCGTATCTGACCATGGTGTGGCAGGTGCCGGTGGCGGGAGGACCCACCGCTATACAGCCTCCGGACATTCAGATCGTGGAGGCGGCGATCATGCAGACCTCAACTTGAACGGGAGCGCTCCCTCTTCGCCTCGTCCTTTGTCAACCCCCTGGCGCGGTGCAATCCTGTCCACCTGGGCCAAGAGTGCAGCCCCGGGACGCCACTGACCCGCGGCGACGTTGGCCGTGACTTGCTCGGGTTTTGTCGCGCCGGCAATCACGGACGCCACCGCGGCACGCGAAAGCAGCCAGGCGAACGCCAGGTCCAAGACGGTGCGTCCCTCGGTTTGGGCAAGCGCATTCAGTGCGCTCACCTTCGACAGTCGCTCGTCGCTGAGCTCCCTCTTTGCCCGTTCGCCCAAGGTCGCCAGGCGGGTTCCCTCGGGCGCCTCCTGGCCCGCCTTGTACTTGCCACTCAAGATGCCACTGGCCAGTGGGTAGAAGGGTAAGAATGCCGTACCCGTGGCGTCGCAGAACGGAAGCACCTCATCCTCGGCTTCGCGGCGCAGGATGTTGTAGTGGTTCTGCACGCTGACGAACTCCGGTGCGCCGTCGGTGACGGCCGCCCGAGCTTCTTCCAGCATCGGCCCGTCGAAGTTGGAGCATCCGAATTCGCGTACCTTGCCCTCGGCCACGAGCTCGGACAGGGTACCGAGCGTCTCGGCGATCGGTGTATTCGGGTCTGGACGATGCTGTTGGTAGAGATCGACGTGGTCGGTGCCCAAGCGGCGCAGGCTGGCGTCGAGTGCAGCGCGAATGGCTCCAGCTGTCGCGCCGCCCGGATGACCCTCGTAGGGCAAGCTGAACTTGGTGGCCAGAACGATCTCATCTCGCTTCGAACCGAGTGCCGCCCCGAGGAACTCCTCGCTCTTTGTCCCGCCATAGACATCGGCGGTGTCGAACAGGGTGATGCCTGCGTCGAGCGCTGCCCCGACGACGGCGTCGGTTTCCGCGCTCCCGATACTCATGCCGAAGTTGTTGCAACCAAGTCCCACCACGCTCACCGCGAGTGAGCCGATCTTGCGGGTGTCCATGATGTGAACGCTCTCCTCTGTTTGGCGAATGGTGCGGACGTGCCGGACCGGCAGTAGCGTACCGGTGGGGGGTCAGAGAGCCCGCCGGAAAAGGCTGAGGAGGCTGAAATGGCAGAAGGCGTGGTTGACCTGACAATTGACGCCCCACCGGACGCGGTGTGGGCAAAGATCGGCGATTTCGGAGCCCTGGCCGAGATCTTCCCCGCCATCGATTCGATCCGCCTCGAGGGCAATGACCGGGTCCTCGGTATGGGCGGCAACGAGGCCCGGGAGCGGTTGCTCTCGCGTGACGACGCCACCCGCACCCTCGTGTACTCCATAGTCGAGGGAATACCCGTGGAACGACACCTGGCCACCATCACCGTCGAAGCAATAGGGGATGGCTCGAAGGTCACGTGGGCCTACGAGGTGGAGCCGGCGGAAATGGCCCCGGTTCTCGATGACGTTTACAAGGGTTTGCTTGCCAACCTCGATGGGTTGTTCTCCTGAAGATCCGGCGGCATTGTTCCCTCTCTCGCGCACACGGGCCCCGATGAAGCCCGAGGAAGTACGTGTGCAGTGAGCGGTGACCTACCCTGAGCTGGTGACATCGGGCGCTGTCGGAAACGCCAAAGAACCACAGGGAGCAGAGCCGTTGCCGCGGCCGCTCACGCAAGATCCGCCCGAGATCTACCCGCGGCCTTTGCCCCAACCGAGCACCCGCGCCCTGGCGGGTCGAGGTGCCACCATCGCCTGGATGGTGGGACGGCGGTTTGCGCCAGTTGCCCTGCGCCAGGTCCGCACCATTCGTCACGGGGCGCTCCCCGGGATCCAACTGGCTCGCCCGCTGCGCAGGAGCTTTGAAGACCTGGGCGGAACCTTCATGAAGTTCGGCCAGATCATCGCCTCGTCGCCGGGGATGTTCGGCGACGATGTAGCCGAAGAGTTTCGGGCCTGCCTGGATACCGGACCGGAGATCCCTTTCCCTGACGTACGCCAAAGGGTCGAAGAGGACCTTGGTCGCCCGCTGGAAGTGGCCTTCGCCGAATTCGAACGGCACCCGATAGGGACGGCGTCGATCGCCGTCGTACACCGTGCTCGTCTGCACGACGGGACGCTGGTGGCCGTCAAGGTGTTACGACCGGACATCGAACACGTGGTGGCAACCGACCTGGACCTCATGCAGCCGTTGATGGAGATATTGGTGCGCCTGACCGGAGACCAGTTGGCCGGCTCCACGTTGCAGCTGCTCGATGGATTTCGCGAGCAGATCGGGGAGGAGATGGACCTGCGGAACGAGGCTCGTTCGATGGTCCACTTCCGTCGGTTGCAGAACGAATTCGACCTTTCGATGATCGCGGTGCCTCGAGCCGTATCCCGACTACTCCGGCCGCAATGTGCTGACCATGGAGTTCTTCGACGGCGTGCCCATTGACGATGTGGCGCGGGTAGCCGACCTTGGCGTCGACCCGATCCCGCTCGTGCAGGCGGTCATGCGCGCGTTCTTTCTCACGACGGTGCGCTGGGGCGCCTTTCACGGCGACGTGCACGCCGGGCAACATGATGATGTTGCGCGACGGTCGGATCGGGGTCATCGACTGGGGCATCGTCGGCCGCCTCGACCCCTTGACACACCGGTTCTTCCTTTCCCTCCTTTCGGCGGCCATGGGCAACGAGGCGGCATGGGCTGACGTGACGGGGTACATCACCCGTACGTATGGGCCGGCTATCGGAGAGGCGGTGGGCTTGTCGGGTGCAGAGCTCACGGGGTTCGTCCGCAGCATTTTCGAGCCGGCGTTGACGCCGCCCATTCGGTGAGGTCAGCCTGGCCGGATTGATGCAGGCGGTGCAGCTTCAAGTGGCCAAGGCGCAGGGTATTGAGGCCCACGAACGGACCGTCGAGGGCGATCCTGCACCGCCTGCGCTCCCAGCGTCGCCTGCGCCGCATGGCTGACGAGTCGGGCGGTCTCATGTCGGACTTCGATCGGGGCACATTTCTCCTGGCTAAGCAACTCATGTACTTCGAGCGTTACGGACGGCTGTTCGTCTCTGAGCTGCCCATTCTCAACGACCGGGAGTTCATCGCCCAGCTCCTGGTCGGGGTGGACCTCAGGTCGCCCGGCGTCTGAGGTCGACCGGCCCTGGCCCGCGGTGCTCGACCGATATGCTCGACGATGGCCGTTGCCCAACCACCAGGAGGTCGTTTGTGAAGGTCGTCGTGGACTTCGACGAGTGTGCCAGCAATGCCGTATGCATGGGCATCCTGCCGGAGGTCTTCGAGGTGCGCGACGACGGTTACCTGTACATCCTCAACGAGAACCCTCCCGAGGAGTTACGGGGCAAGTTGCGCGAAGCCGTGAACGGTTGCCCGACGGGTGCCATCTCCATAGCCGAGGACGACTGACGTCCGCGTCACCCTGGATTACGACGCAGCATACTGGCCGCCCGACGATATGACTGATCTCCCCACCACAACCGCGCCCCGGGTGCGGTTCGCCCCGTCCCCGACCGGCTACTTCCATGTGGGGAGCGCCCGGTCGGCGCTCTTCAACTGGCTCTTCGCCCGGCAGCGGGGCGGAACGTTCGTGTTGCGAATTGAGGACACCGACGAAGAGCGCAACCGACCCGAGTGGACGAAGGGGATCATCACCGCGCTCGATTGGTTGGGCATGGCCCCGGATGAGGGCCCCTATTTCCAGTCAGCGCAGGGTGAGGCGCACCAGGACGCTATCGAAGCGCTGTGGGAGGAGCGGAGCGCTCTACGCCTGCGCGTGCACGCGGGCCGAGATCGACGAGCGCACCAAGGAGCGGGCCGCCGCCGGTGACCCGACACCCGGGTATGACGGGTACTGCCGTGATCTGGGGCCTGTCGCGGGGAGAGGGTCGCGCCCTGCGATTTCGGACGCCCGACGAGGGCAGCACTACGGTGCACGACCTCATCCGAGGCGATGTGGAGTTCCCCAACCGGGCCACCGAGGACTTCATCTGCGTGAAGGGCAACGGCAAGCCTCTCTTCGCGTTGGCCAACGTGGTCGACGACCGGACCATGGCCATCAGCCACGTTTTCCGGGGAGAGGAGCACCTGCCGAACACGCCGAAGCAGATCATGTTGTGGCACGCGCTGAACGCGGCCACTCCCACCAGCCTGCCCTCCCGCTGTTCGCCCATCTCCCCCTGTTGGTCAACGAGCAGGGGAAGAAGCTCTCCAAGCGCCGTGATCCCGTGGCGGTCGAGATGTACCGCGAGCAGGGCTACCTCCCCTCAGCCTTCCGCAATTACCTGGCATTGCTGGGTTGGAGCCCGGGCGAGGAGGAGATCGTTCCCGTTGGCGACATTGATCGAGAGTTTCCGCATTGAGGACGTGCAGCGCTCACCGGCGTTCTTCGACGTGCGCAAGCTTTCCCACATGAATGGCGTCTACATACGTGAGCTCCCCACAAGCGAGTTCATCGAAATGTCCCTGCCTTGGGTACACCCCCAGCCCGGCCAGTGGTCCGCCGGGGAATGGCACGACCCCGACAGCGGAACCACCGTCACCGCGGGACCCCCCTGGCCGGCCGAGCGTTTCGACCCTGATGTCTTCGCGCGCATGGCCGCGGTGGTGCAGGAGAGAGTGTGCCATTCTCAGCGAGGTGCCGGCCCTCGTGGACTTCTTCTTCGTCGACGACCCACCCATGGATCCCGACAGCTGGCAGAAGGCCATCGCCCGCGACGAGGTGGCCTCCTCGATCCTGCGCGGCCGCGCTGGACGCCTACGCCACCTGCGAGTGGACGCGCGACGCGTTGCATGACGCCACGGCGGAGATCGGGCTGGCCCATGAACGAGCCTTGGGCAAGGCACAGGCGCCCATACGGGTGGCCGTGACGGGCAAGCGCGTGGGTCCACCGCTCTTCGAATCGCTGGAGGTCTTGGGTCGGGACGAAACTCGGCGTCGCATCGCGTTCCGCGCTCGATCGGTTAGCCGCAGGCGCCTGATGCTCTTCGCTCCGCTCCGCTTCGCTTCGCGGATCGTCAGCCTCTTGTTGATGGCCATCCTCGTCTATCTTCGCGGTCAGCCTGGTCCAGGTCTGGCTCACGTCGCGCCAGTACGACCCCCACCCTGCTGGCGCGATCATGGTGATGGGGGCGGCCGAGTACAACGGTGTGCCATCGCCCGATCTGCAGGCCCGTTTGAACGAGGCCGTGAAGCTGTTCCGCAAGGGCGATGCCGCCGTCATTATGGTGACCGGCGGCAAGGAGAAGGGCGACGTCTACACCGAGTCGGAGGCAAGCATGTCGTACCTCCTCGAAGGAGGGAGTCCCCGCAGGTGACATCCTGCAGGCCGGGGGGAGCAACACGTACGAGAACGTGGCCGACGCCGCCCCGATACTGCTGGCCCGCCACGCCACGACGGTGCTGGTTACCACCGACCCGTTTCACGAGGACCGCTCCATGGCGATCTCTTCCTCCTTCGGGCTGACGCCTTCGCCCACCCCGACTCAGACCTCGCCCATTAAGGGCTGGTCGACCGTGCCCTACTTCCTGAAGGAGGCGGTCGGAGTGGGACTGGGCCGGATCATCGGATTCAACCACCTCGAATGGCTGCACGACGCCTGATGGCAGCAGCCGAGCCCCTCTCTGCCGGCGCTGGCCACCCCCGATCGCTCGGCTAACCTGATCATCCACCCATTCGGGGGTGGTGTAATCGGCAACACGACTGGTTCTGGTCCAGTTATTGAGGGTTCGAGTCCTTCCCCCCGAGCACCGGCGGATTCCTTCGGGAAACCTCCGCTCGGCCCCATCGTCTAGAGGCCAAGGACACCACCCTCTCAAGGTGGCGACACGGGTTCGAATCCCGTTGGGGCTGCGAGAAATACCAGGTCAGAGGGCATGCAGCGCCCTCTGCTGGTCGATACTGTCCACCCAGTTGTCCGTCGTGCCGTCCCGTTGATGGACAAGGCGCCAATCCCGCCGCCATGAACCTCAATCGGGATCCGTTTGTACTGTTGGCAAGAAGGCGGGATAGTGGCCGCCGTTCTTCGTCCAATTCGGGCGAGGGTGACGGAGCATCGAGTACTGCACCCGCTTCGAGCACCGTGAATAGGGCGACGCCGACGGAGAGAGGCGAACCTGCGGGTATAGCTGGGGGCCAGGGTTGCTCCCGATCTCGCGCAACGAGTGGGTAGCCATGCAAGAGCAGCTTGTGGAGGAGCCAGACTGGATACTCGACGGAGATCTCGGACCCTACGATTTCCTTGAGCCCCGACTACGAACTGCAGACACGATTGTCGTGCTCGACTTCTCGCGCTGGCGATGTGCGTGGCGAGCAATGCGCCGATCAGGCGAGAGACTCGAATTCTGGCGCTGGCTTTGGACATGGCGACGGAAGTACCGACCGAGGTTGCTCGCCTCGATTGCAGCGCACTCCAATGAAGCAGAAGTATTCGTACTCGGGAACCCACGTGAGCTTGAACGCTTGTTGTCCACCCTGGATTCAGGAGCCGCTCCTACCTGATGGCCAACCGACGGTTGACGGTCTCTTCGTATCAACATGTGCAGTACGTCTTACGACTGCCGCCCCTACACCGAATCCGAGTTCCAGGATGCAACTTCAGCGACTACAACCGACACGTTGTCGCGACCTCCATGACTAATGGCCTGGTCGATCAGGTTGTCCACGATCGCGGCCATGTCTCCGCCTTCGGTCATGGCGCTCGCGATCTCCGCGCCAGACAACTCGTTGAACAGACCGTCCGAACAAACGACGATTCGATCTCCTTCTTCGATGGCAACAGTTTTGCGGTCGACCTCAACATGTGGCCCGACGCCGAGTGCTCGAGTAAGAACCCCGTAATGGGGATGCCTTGGTGCCTCTTCTTCCCGTAACTCCCCGCGTTGGACGAGTTCGGCCGTCACACTGTGGTCTTTGGTAAGTTGGGAGAGCGTACCGTCACGCCATAGAAAGGCTCGGCTATCGCCGACGTTGACGAGTGCAATTCGTCCGTTAGTGAGGAGTCCAGCCGCACAGATCGTGGTACCCATGCCGTCCAATCCGGCTTGGGCGACTGCACGGTCCCGGACGGCCCAGTTCGCAGCACGTACGGCCGCCTCAAGCTCGTCCACTGATCCACCCGTGAAGACCGCGGGAACCACACCCGCGGCGACCTTCGCTGCGATCTCGCCGCCTGGGTGTCCTCCCATCCCGTCGGCGACAAGCGCAAGCCGATCACTGCAGACGATGGCATCTTCGTTGTTCTCGCGCAGCCGTCCGATGTCCGTGCGACCAGCTGTTCGTAGTGTGGGCATGAACTCCTCCTTGGAAAATGGGTTAGTTGTCGGAAAAATCGGGACCTCGCTCGCCGCCAAAAGATGGTGGGCCAGCGCGAGGGCACCCTGGCGGTGATTCGCATCGGCTTGGAGCTCTCCCGCCCAGGCTTCAAGCTGTTCCCGGGAGGGCTGAAGCATGAATGAACGGATCTCAGCGAGCGGCACGCCTGCTTGCCGTAGGGCATCAATCACCTGGGCGTCAGCCAACTGGCCTGGCGAGTAGTAGCGGTACCCCGAGCTCGGGTCCACCGCCGCTGGGACGAGGAGGCCCTCGGCTGCATACGCGCGGAGACGTTTCGCCGAGAGACCAGAGCGGCCCGAGAATTCACCTATTGCCATGAGGTCATCCACAAGATGAAGTGTGGACCTTCCCCGATGGTGAGAGTCAAGTGGCTAACTGGGTACAGCTACGACTCCCGCAAGTTGATCAGGGTGTGGGTTGCTAGCCGGGAGGTCGGTTTCACCGGACTGTCTTGCGAACTCCGGGGGAGCTATGCCTTGACGGCCCGCACCAACAAAAACAACGGAACTCGCCGCCACTTCGAGAACCTCACCAGCGAAGCCAAAGGGCGAGGTTCACGCATCGCTTCGATTCGAAAGCCCGCCCGCTCCAAAGCCGCGGCGTAATCCTCGAGGGAATAGGTCCATCCTCGAAATGTCATGGGCAATCCGTACTGCTCGACCGCATCATCAACTCGCCGACTCGTGAAGTAGTCCCTGCGTATAACGAAGTCGACCTCCGGTCCTTCGTCGACGAAATGCCCTACATCGGTCACAGGATGGCTTACGCAGAAGCATAAGTGGCCTCCAGGACCGAGGACCCGAGCCGCTTCAGCAACCGTGCCGGGCATGTCAGCCACCACCTGGAGCGAGTTGTAGGCCACAGCCACGTCGAATGATCTATCGGGAAAGGGCAAGCAGGCACTATCTGCCAGTACGTAGCCGATGTCGGCGCTTGCCTGGCGGGCATATTGCACGAGCGTGAGTGAAGAATCGATGCCGACCACACGGTGGCCACGAGCGGCGAGATCGCGGGCGACTCTGCCCTCACCGCAGCCGATCTCGACGGTATGTCGACCAGGCGGAGCGAGGATCTCGTCGAAGAAGACTTCCCGATAGAACCAGTAGTGGTCGTGTTCGGGCGTGCGCGCCCACCGTACCCAATTCTCGGCTTCGGGCTCCCACTCGCCAACTCCCATCTCTCCAAACTTAGGTCTGGGAAAGGGATAGCCATCACGGCTCCAAGGCATCCCCCCCACGCAATCGGCACGGCCTGATCACCTCGAACGAAATGGAGGCGTGCCGTCGAATGAGATCCTTGGGCTTCAAGGGGGCCCTCCGTCTCGCAAGAGGATGGCTCGGTGGAACATCAAGAGACCACGTTGCCAACTCTTGACGAGGGATTAAGCTTGCTTAAGAAAAGCAACATCGGTGCCAGCTCTGTGCTGGCCGATCGGAAGGAGGTGGTGCGATGACATTGGTCTTCGCGTTCGCACCAGCCGCCCCACCGACCGTTGCTAACGCGTTGAACCATCGTTCCTGACGATCATCTTGTAGCTCCGGTGGCTGCGGCTTTCTGTCCTTGTCGCCAGTTGGTCTGGAGCCGATCTTGTTCATTCCCTTTCGCCGTTTTCGGCGCGCTGCGTCTCCGACGCACTCCGTAGTCCACTCCACATTCCGTGACCCTCGGTTCGTTCTTCTCCTTGTCGGGCAGACGATCAATTCGATCGGAGGTTGGGCTTCTGCGGTGGTCCTGTGGGGTTTCGCCGCCTATCGATTCAATGCCAGCGCACAAGCCATCTCAGTGCTCATCGTGTGTTGGGCGGCTCCGTCGGTTGTTCTCAGTCCGATCATGGGCGTCTATGTCGACCGTTTGGGCGCCCAGCGGGTGCTTGTTCTGGGTTACGTGGCCGGTACAGCAACTGCACTCGGCATGGCCGCGAGCGGATCGCTCGTACAACTCGATGTCGCGACTGTCGTCTATGGGACCACGCGGGCATTGGCCGGTCCCGCCGCTGGGGCGCTTCCCCCGCGCGTCGTCGGCGCGGATGAGTTGCTCGCCGCCAACTCTCTACTGGGAGCAGCAAGGCGGAGCGGGCAGATTCTGGGGCCTCTGGCCGCCAGCGCCACGTTGGCCCTGAGCGGTTTCCGAGCAGCCTTTGTCCTCGATGCCATCACCTACTTGATCGGCGCGGCCGTTGTGGCCCCGCTCCCGCTCCTTCCTTTGCTTGCCCGTCCGCGGCTCAGTTGGCGCAACGAGCTAGGTGAAGGACTGGCCGTTGTGCGGAGAAGGCCGATGCTGCAGATCATCTTGGTCCTTGGATTCGCCGTGACCTTCAGTTCGGGTGCTTTCCTGGTCGTTGAAGCGCTCTACGCCCGTGATGTCCTTCACCGCCCGCCCTCTCAGTTCGCCCTGTTCGAGGCGGCCGCCGGTACCGGTGCGATCCTGGCTGGCTTTGTCCTCTCACGCCTCCGCACTCAATCCAGAGGCTTACGACACCTCTCGTTCGCTGCAATTGGCTACGCCCTGGCTGCGTGCCTCTTCATTGGGACCTCCTCGGTGCCCGTCGCCTATGTCGGAGCGTTCACGTGGGGTATCACCGCAGCCGTCTTTTCCGCTCTCTCTGTCACGGCGCTCCAGCACCTAAGCCCAGCGAATACCCTCGGGCGGGTAATGGGGTTGAGTGCGACCCTCCAATCGGCGGCTGACACCATCGGACTACCCGTGGCGGGAGTCACATTGGCTGCACTCGGTATCCGATGTGGAGCAATCGCGCTCGCAGCCGTGGCGCTCTTGGCAGGATTCTTCGCTCTGATCCTTGCCTCACGCACGCCCGAGACTCAAACAGAAACGGATGACGGAGCGGGCGTCGGTTCGTAAGGCTGCTTGATGCTCTCTTCTGTCTAGCGACCCTGGCCATCTTGGCGGCGATCCTCCATCGGGCGGCCTTTCACCAGTTGCAGCGAACGGTGTTACCGCGTCACCCATTAGCGATCCGCTGACGGAATACGGAGGGCGGATGATCGATTGGTCGCAACAAATCTGGATGACGACCTCGGTGTGCTCATAGTTGCATACGCGCAGCGGGCGCACCTGTCGCCCAACTACGCGTATCGTCGCCACCATGCAGTTAGTGCTTCTCCATGCTCTTCCACTGGACGGAACGATGTGGGTCAATGAGATGCACCTCCTGCCTGAACGGACATTCGCACCCACGCTCTATGGGTTGGGCGAATCGGTCGCGGATTGGGCACGGGCCGTCCTGGACTTGGCCAGCGAAGGACCACTCGTGGTCGTCGGTAACTCGGTGGGCGGGTCCTGTGCGCTAGAGGTCGCTCGACAAGCGCCTGACCGTGTCGAAGCGATCGTGGTGATCGGGGCCAAAGCGGGGGTAAGGCCAGAACCAACCTTCCGAGACGAAGTCGTCCGTATCCTGCGTGAAAAAGGGATGAAGGCGGCGTGGCCGAAATATTGGTCGAATCTATTCGGCGCCAACGCCGATGCCGGCGTCGTAGAAAACGCCCGACGAATTGCCTATTCCCTCGACATTCACGATGTCGTGCGAGGTGTCAAGGCATTTCACGACCGACAGGACCTAACCGACTTTGCTCGCGGCTGGCCAAAACCACTCGTGGTCATCAGTGGTGATCAGGATGGCACGCCCACGCACGCTGCAGCCGCCGAGACCGCTTCATCTCGATTTGGCGAGTTTCAGGTCGTCGAAGACGCCGGTCACTACGTCTCGCTTGAACAGCCCTCCAAGATCCACCGTCTCGTCGGAGAGGTCTTGGAAAACATCGGCGAGCATCCTTAGCCGCCTGTGGTTCGGACCTGGCCTCCTCGACTCACACCGCTAATGGGCGAGCAGCTGAGGTAATATCCGCATGTCGTCAAAGACGACAGCCCCATCGATGGATAGCGTAGATGCGCTGGTGACACCTCCGGCAAAGGCAAATACGGTCATTCCTGCTGCAAGTCCAGCTGTCACGCCTGAGATGCTGTCTTCGACAACAGCACAGCATTCCGACGAGACTCCCATCTTCTCAGCGGCATGCAAGAAAATATCGGGCGCAGGCTTGCCACGTTCCACCTCGTCCACGCTAAATATACGCCCTTCGAACCTGGCCAAGAGTCCGGTGATTCCGAGAGTGAATCGCATTTTCTCGTGGCTACCGCTTGATGCGACGCATGTGGCCGAAGCGATGTGATCAAGCGCGTATTCGATACCTGGCACGGGAAGGAGCTCGCGTTCGAAGACATTCTGATACCGAACCTCGAACTCGGTCGCCCAGTCGACACTCCGGCCAAGCTGATTCTCGATCTCGTTGTGCATGTAGGCAGCCGACCGCCCAACAAAGCGCTCGACGATCTCCGCTTCACTGAGATGCCAGCCCAAGCTCTGAAGAGTCTCGGCTTCGATCCGTACCGCGAGTCGCTCGCTTCATAAGGTGGAACGGAGACCGACTACAACAGTGAGGATTGGCGCATGTAGGGTGCGGCTGAAAGGGTCGTAACAGTTTCCCACCTCGACGCCGTGGGATTCACTGGTGCGCCGCAGATCCTCGACATTGACGAGATGGGACGGGAAGTGTTGACGTTCCAACCGGGAACGCTCGAGTGGCCTGACGCGCCCGACCTGTTCAGCTCCGATGCAAGCCTCGAGCAAGTCGCAGTGCTCGGTTTAGAGCCACTTTGGCGTCGAGTCTCGGTGTAGGTCCGATCGGTCCTTGCAGCTATAGAAGCTCGTGCTCTTTAGCTGATCCCCACCCGGCGACATCAAGGCCAGCTGTTTGGGACACCCATTGGCCATATGGACGGTTGAAGCGCAATGAGACTCGAAGGGTCTCTGACCGACGTTCTCGTGTAGAACCTCAAGATGGCCTCAAGGACAAATGGCGATTCGATCGTGATCATTGAGGAATCGATCGCCCGCCTGGACCAACACAGCCAGATTCCCATTGTCTTTGAGGTGACCACCCTGCTCGAGGTCTCGCTACTCGATACAGGTCTCGGTGGCCTGAGTCTCCGTGAAGTGCCCGTGGAGGTGCCCTGGACAAAGAACTGGGACGCGATCAAGGGTGAGGGTCCGACCCGCTGGGCCAAACGTTTCGATGTCTCGACCTGGGGGCTTCTTGTTGCTTACGTCGTCGACGTTCGTGTGGGAGGTGCTGTCATTGCCTTCAACACCGGCGGCGTGCACATGCTCGAAGGTCGCCCCGACCAGGCCGTTCTTTGGGACCTTCGGGTGCGTCCAGAGTCTCGTGGCACAGGCATCGGATCCGCCTTGTTCGGAGCGGTTGAAACTTGGGCCCGTTCTCGCTACTGCCGCACACTTAAGGTGGAGACGCAAAACATTAACGTGCCCGCCTGTCGCTTCTACCGACGAATGGGCTGCACCCTCGGAGCCGTGGACCGATTTGCCTACCCTGACCTGCCGAACGAAGTCCAACTCGTCTGGTTCAAGGAGCTTTGAAACTCGCCATTGGGCAAGCGCCGGGCTAGCCCACTCGTGCCGAAGCGCGCGCATGAAAACTATCGTGAGCACCGAAGCCTGTGACCGTTCACGGATCCCTGAAGGGTGCTAGCTATCCGAGGACGCCTGGAGTGGGCTGCCAATCGCTTGGCTTGCCGCTGTTAGCTCACCGCAGGAGCGACCTCAAGGATCCCCGCGCCCGCATCCAGATTTGCCTAGGTCCCAATCGGCAACGCACGGGGATGTCTACCGTGGCCTATAGGTAGTCCGCCGAGGATGGGTACTCCCAGCCGGCTCAGCCGGTCCCGCAGGACCCAGAGAGTGTGCTGGTTGGCAGCTTCAGAAGCCTGAGCACCGCACTCGGTGTACTGCCGACCGCTACCCCCACCAGCCCGTCAAGATGACCAGCCTTGGACAGCATCGTCAACTGGCGATCCATGTGACCCCGCTGCATATTGATCGCTTCTAGAAGAAGAATCGTCCCTTCTAGTTTCGGCAATGCCCATCCAGCTGCAGTGGCGATGGAATCTTGGTTTCCACCAAGGAGTATCCCTTCCGCTTGGCCTGAGGTAGTCAACGCGATGGTTGGCTCATTGGTTCGGCTCTGCAGCAGAGCCGGCTCAGATCCAAAGACACAGTGGAGGAAAGTGGCGGCGGATTCAGCTCCGAAGCTATCTTCTCAAGGCGCCCCGTGGGTGCCGGGCAGACGGCAGTTCTTCCAGATGGCGAGGTGCAAGATGGTTGTCTCACTGAAACCGATAAGTAGCTTGGGGTCTGCGGACAGGGCCGCAAAGTCCAAGCCATCGGCGATTCGATAGGCGCCTTTGCCGCCCCTGGTCGCGACGATCGCTCGTATTCCCGGATCACGAATCGCTTGGTTCAAGTCCGCCAGTCGATCCTCATCGGCGCCCGCCAGATACATGAGCTGGTCTAAGGCATGTCTCCCAACCTCGGGGCGCAAACCGAGCGACTCGAGATATCGAACAGTCTCGCTGACGTCATTGGCATCCGGCTTACTTGCCGGTGAGACGAGAGCAACTCGATCGCCCCGCTGCAGTGGGCGCGGTCGACGCTGCTGCGTAAGACCATCGACACTGGACACTCGGCGATCCTAGATGGGGTTGGTCTCCGTCTCTGCTCGGAAACACTCGCTCGATTCGGCGTTCTGTCGTGCCGAAGGTCTTCGTTCCGAGACAGCCGCCAATCGCCGGACTAGTCCTGAGGCAGCACACCAGTTCCCTTCTTTTCCCCTCGGAACTGGATCCGCCCCTTCCAGCGCTCCTCGTACGCAGGTCAGGCAACCCCAACGGCGAGCAGGTGCGCGCTTGCGTGCATCAAGAGCGGATCCTTTTCGACAAGACGCGCACATTGCAAAGTGGCATCGCGGCGATCCTCGAATGCGTCTTCTCCCAAAGCGTCAAGGGTTGCCCAGGCCGGACCTTCGATTCCGAATACTTCGACGTTACGAAAACCAGACGATGCAACTTCGCTACGCAGTTCGTCGGCCGTGTGCCAGTGGCTCGCCACGAAACCTGAGTAGCCGTCGTATTCTCCGTTTGTGACGACAGTACGGATGCTGTCGAACGCCTCGTGGGTCAACTCTTCGCTTGGACCCGGGTCCATCACCAGCAGATAGCGGCTGATGGCTGCTGCAAAAAGGACTCCGCCGGGCTGAAGTACACGGTGACATTCACGGAGAGCTCGTTTCCTATCGTGTGCTTCGGTGAGGTGATAGAGGGGTCCCAGGAGCAGGATCGCATTGACACTGTCGGCATTTGCTGCCAAGGCCCGGGCGTCCCCAACTTCGGCCGTCACCCCTTGGAGCGTGGCAGCTGATTCGATGTGACGGTCGACAATGTCGACGACGTGGACCGGGTATCCGTCATTGGCAAGCCATTGAGCATGTATCCCGGTTGCCCCACCGATGTCTAAGACGCTTGCCGGGGGAGGCGGTAGGAAGCGTCGAATCAACTCCTGGGTGCGAAGGAACTCGAGTCGCCCATGCATTGAGCGACTGAGTCGGCTTGCCTCGTGCCCTGATGCGTAATGGCCTGCTATTTGTTCACTTGCCACACCTCAAGTATTAACCACCCTGGTTAAGCGGGGGATCTAACCATGCCGGGGGTCTCCCGAAAAACGTGCCTTGTCCGGTCCATTGACTGGAACGCCATGGTTCAGATCCTGCCGCCGCCGATGCGCATGAATGCGTTTTCGAATGACCGAGCGGGGCGAAATGACAGGTCCAATGGCACACCGACTCTCAGGCGAGCCAACATGGCGACATGGATATGGATCCAGAGATAGCACTCGTTCTCGGGACGGGGACTGGTCGCTCGCTTGGTGACCTCAGCGTCGACGAACTGCCTCGGTACTGGCAACAACGTCGTACCGTCAGGAGGGCTGCCCTGTCTGAGGCTGTTTCCCGTAGTGACCATCGCGTCTCGGAAGACCCCCTCGTCTCGGTTCGTGTGCACCGTCCCAGGGCGCTCTCGGGTGCGTTGCCCTGCCTTTACACCATCCACGGGGGGAGTTTCGTAGTTGGGTCCAACCTCATGGACGATGCTTTGCTCGATGTGTGGTGCCCCGAGCTCGGCTGCGTCGCAGTCTCGATCGACTACCGCCTTGCTCCTGAAACTCCTTATCCCGGTCCCTTAGAAGACTGCTACGCCGGGTTGGTATGGCTTTATGAACACGCCGCATCCCTCGGAGTTGACCCTGCCCGCATCGGCGTGGCCGGTGTCAGCGCCGGAGGGGCGCTCGCTGCCGGACTGGCTGTGCTGACTCGGGAAAGAGGTGGCCCGACCCTTGCGTTCCAACTACTCGACTCGCCCTGCCTCGACGACCGTCAATCAACTCCTTCGAGCCAATGGTCGGTGCCCTTGGCCAATCCCGCCACCATCCGGCTCGGCTGGCAAGCCTATTTGGGCGACCTGTACGGGACCGACGAGGTGCCGCCCTTCGCCGCGCCGGCGAGAGCCACCGATCTGAGCAGGCTGCCCCCAACCTTCCTGAGCGTGGGCGCGCTGGACGGCCTGCACGATGAGGTCATCGACTTCGCGCGTCGCCTGAATCACGCGGGCGTGGCGACCGAACTGCGCGTCTATCCGGGCGCACCCCACCTCTTTGCGAGCGTGGTTCCGGCCGCCAGCATCTCCCGGGCTTTCCGGGCCGACCAACAGCGATGGCTCCGCCGCCAATTCGAGAACGGTTCTGACCCGTAGGGAATTGACTAGATGATTCATTTCGATACTTATCCGCTCTCGGGCGATTACGGAGAGCCATCGCCGCAAAAGGATCCGTGGGATGGCGAGACCGTCTTAGATGGCTATTTCTGGAAAGCGGGAATGGTGCCGCCATCGGGCACGGTTCGCAGCGTTGGCCACCTTTCGCGCTGATATTGCTACCTCCATTGAAAATCCGACCCCAGCAAACTCATTTGCCCGAACCTCGCCTACGCCTAGCGCGGCAATTTGGGAATACTGGTGGCTGTGGATCCGCTCACCATTCGCCCATTTACCGAAAATGAGGCTGTGGAGGCGGCTGGTTGGACTTACGAGCCGCCCTTCGATCTCTACAACTCTGATCCGGGCCATCGGGGTTCGTTCCTAGAGGTTGATGCTGACGGTTTCGGTTACTACGCACTGACTGATTCGCGAGACGATGTCGTTGGCTTTTGCTGCTTTGGGGCCGAGGCCCGCGTCCCACCTCAGACACGAGAAGAGGGAACCGTCGATATCGGGGGTGGTATTCGTCCAGACCTGTTGAGCGAGGGCCTCGCTACGGCAACCCTTCCCGCCGTGATGGCATTCGCCCTGAGATGGAGTCCTCGCAGATTCCGCGTTGCTATCGCCGCATTCAATGATCGCTCGATCCGACTTTGCAAATCTGCGGGTTTCGAACTGACTCGTTCGTTCTCAAATGGGGATGGTAGGGACTTCTTGGAGTTCGACCGCCTGACAGAGGGAATCTAAGTGAGGCCCCTGTTTTGGGTGCGATCAGCGCAGTGCAGGTCAAACCAGCCGTAGTCCATTGCCGTATGGCGAAGGTCATATGGAGGTGATCGTCATGACCGATGATGGAGCGGCGCGGATCGACCTACCCAGGGAAGCCTCTTTGTCATTACCCGAGGCCACTGGCACCAAGCAGCGACTCTCGAGCCGACCTCGCTCGTCTTACTGACTCCCGGAGCCACCGAGTGGGCGGACGATAGGAGGGACCCCCCCGCCTAATGCCACTGCAGGCAACGTTTGCCCTCCTCCGGCGCACTTTGGGATGCTGGTTCAGATGGGCAATGCATCGGGGGACATCGGCCATCGCATCATCGTCACCGGGATGCCCGGGTCTGGGAAAAGCACGTTCTCGAAGGCCTTGTCGACGAGGACCGGTCTACCGCTGATCCATCTCGACCTCCATTATTGGAAGCCAGCCTGGGTGAAGCCGTCGGATGACGAATGGCGGCTGAAGCAGCGCGGCCTGCTCGCGGGCGAAACCTGGATCGCCGACGGCAACTACCGTGAAACGCTCGAGCTTCGCCTGGAGCGAGCGGACACGGTTGTCGTACTGGCTACGCCGTGGTGGCTCTGCGCCGGTCGGGCTTTCGTGCGCGGAGTTCGAAGGCCAGTTGGCACCGTGATGCCCGATGGCTGCGACGACTCCGTGATCCAACGGGTGAGCGATGAATGGCGGTCGGTCTGGGCCAACTGGCGGGACCGTCGGAAGGAGCCTGACCGAGAACGCGCCATCATCTCCGAGCACGGGCAGCACGCGGCGCTTCACGTGCTCAGTTCGAAGCGAGCAGCCCGTGTGTTTCTCAGCGAGTGCGGCACTGACTGACCCGGCCTTCGAGCTGGCTGGGACGAATGCGTGGCGCCACTCAGATGCCACGAACGACGCAAACGTTGCCCGCCGGGGCACTAGTCACTTCGCCCCGCCGTCCTCCACGGCGGTCAGACTGGTGGGGCCGGTCGTGATGGTGGAAATTCTTCCAACTGCTCTCGCAGCCTCTGTGGGGCGCGAGCTCGCCAAGAGTCAGAAGTCACCTCCCACAGCTCGCCCTCCTCGAGCGCACTCAACCGGACGAGGACAGTTGGATGGCCGTCGTAGTGTGGGGTCGAAAAAGACTTCGTCGGCTCAGACGCGATGAGCGCCGCCTTTTCATCCACGTCGTCGCACCACAACACGACGGCGTCACCTTCAGGCCTCATCCTGGCGAACAGCCGATCGTGAACACGGAACCCGACCGTGCCGTAGGAGGGCTTCTCGACCACCCCGGGCAGCGACAACGAGAGGCGGCGAACGTCATCTTCGGTGACCATCACGTAAACCGTACGACAGCGACCCAGGGGTTTGGCGGCAAAACCGGATGCAGAGCGGGCGAACGACGCTGGACGAAGCGATAGCACCGACCCGTAGGTGGGATGTATTCGAAGCGTATGCAACTTTCAGGCAACGAAGTTTTCGTGCCCGAATCAGCGATCGGCATGCTGTGCTCCGGTAACTTCTGAGATGTGTCTAACGAACTTCCGCTAGGAGTACTCGTCGGTGGCGGGGCCGGTTTGGGGAAGTCGACGCTTGCCGCCGCCCTGGGTGAACGTCTCGACCTTCCTGTCCTGAACAAGGACCAGCTTGTCCACGGTGTCTGGCGTACGCAACGCCGCGGATTCAATCTCGGTGCACCTGGTGTCCAACCCTTCTGCGCAACCATGGAGCTTTGGCTTAGCTACGGCATCAGCTTTGTCGCTGAACAGACTTTCTTCCGAGGCATCAGTGAGCCCCGACGTAGTCCGTCGGCTCGTGGCCCATGCCGTCTTAGTGAATGTGCACTGCAGAAGCGCTGACGCGCCAGCGCGGTGGGAGCGGCGCATGCGCATGGGGCAGCTCTGCGGAGAAAGGCGACTCGACTCACTCCGACCCCTCGTACGCAGACTTCAGGACGAGCTGTTCGAACCTCCGAAGCTGGGGTCGAATCGAGCGTCGAAGACCGCATCGTGTTGGACGTGGCCGACCGCTCGGTGATCCCCGACGCTTCGTTCGAGGCGGTGGTCGCCTTCGGCGGCCCGCTTTCCTATGTCTTCGATGCAGCCGAATCTGCGCTCGGAGGTTGTCTCCGCGTCACTCGTCCAACCGGACTCATGCTCGCTAGCGTCATGTCGCTCGTGGGATCGTTGCGGTACCACCTAGCCGGTGTTACCGAGGAGATATCACTGTTCGGGGCGGAGGTCTTCGACACTATGGTCCGCACGGGCGAGCAGCGACACATCCCGCACCAATGCCGCATGTTCCGTTGGAGTGAAATCGCCGACATGCTGAACAGGCTGCCCTGCCAGCTAGAGGTTGCGTCCGCGTCCAACGCAATCTCCTCGGGTGACCCAGAGGCACTCGACTGGTTCGAGCAGGATACTGACCGCTGGCAGCGACTGCTCACATGGGAGGAAGAGCTCACTAAGGAGCCCGGCACACTCGACGCGGGAACACACATTCTCTTTGCCGTGCGAAGGTTGCTGGGGGAGCCAGCAGGTAGACGCGATGCCACAGCCGGCTCACATGTTTGACGGCCACCATTCAAGCGAGGCGGCTTGTCGGTTCTGCGCGCCGGCTGATCTGTGCCAAATCACGGCTGCCGTAGACCAGAGAACTCCTGCGGTTTCGACGCACCAGTTTACGAACCGCCGGTTTTCGCAAGCGATCCTGCATTGGCCTATTGTGACCTCCCTGCCCTAGGTACCATCCAACTGATGGAATCTGGAGAACTCTGGATTTGGGTATCGGCTTATCGATGTCGCTGACAAATGCCGTCGCACAGCGGACGGTCGTGATCGGCAACGGCGGCTCGGGGAAGAGTGTTTTCGCAGAGAGCTTGGGGGCGTTGGTGCATGCGCCCGTAGTGGACCTAGACCTCCTTCATTGGGAGGGTCCCGGATACGGAGTCAGGCGCAACGAAGAGACTGCAAGACAAATGGTGTCTGCTGCGAGTGACGATCCCTTGTGGATTATTGAAGGCGTCTATGGCTGGCTCGCAGAAGTCGCCCTGCCGAAGGCAACTGCTCTTGTTTGGTTGGATCTTCCGTGGTCCATTTGCCGTCAAGGTTTGCTCTCACGGGGCCTGCGTCGCGGCGCGTCGGAGGCATCGTTTGTTGCCCTCTTGAAGTGGTCAGAGGACTATTGGGAACGAAGAACCTCATCGTCATTCAATGGCCATTTGAAGGTCTTCGACGAATTTTCTGGCGAGAAGGTCCGATTGAGAGAGCGAGATGAAGTCCAGGAACTTCTCTCGCGACTTTCACCCGATTCGGATGTGATCGATTAGCGATCGGCTTACGGGCGATTGTCCGCTGGATGTGGAAAAGCGAATGCGTCTCACGAGACCTGCGAATGAGCGCCTGCCCATGATCGACCATTGCCAAAATCAACATCTCAGGCTCGGGTCTTACGGCCGTCAAGGGAACCCTGCTGTTTGGGCAGTTGCTTCAATGAGCGGCGGGTATGGTGCGCTGATGGACGCCATATCGGTGAGCGGCGTGCAGGGAACTGGAAAGTCGACCTTAGCCAGAGCGCTCGGACGTGCTCTTAGGGCGGTCGTCTTGTCGCGAGGGCCCCTTTTGGACGTCCTCCTTGCCGCTGGCGTGCCGGTTATCTCATCTGAGGAGGTGGGACTCAAGGGCGTCGGTGACCTCGCTTACGATCTTCAGACTGCCCTTCTTCGCGAGCAGCTGAGTATGGGTCATTCCGTGGTGCTCGATTGCGGAGCCGACTGGCGTGTCCGTGAGGGTTGGAGGGCAGTGGCGGACGAGGCGGGTGCGTCCTTTTGGCTCGTCGACACGGTGTGCTCCGATGTAGACCTGCATCGCAGACGATTCGAGGCTCGTGGACCGATCTGGCAGTGCGACGCTGGTCAGACCTGGGAGATGGTTGACGAGCTACGAGCGCAATTTCATCCACACCCACAAGCTACGTTCGTCGCCGACGCCACTCGGACAGTGGACGAGAACGTTAACTCGATATTGGGCCTTATCAGAGACCAGACGGACCCCTGACGCTCACCTACCGCGGCGCAAGGGGGATCCCCCAACGGAAATGTTCCAGCTGGATGTCAAGCGAGCGGAGCGGACCTCGAGACCGATTGGCGAACTGGGCTATTTCATCTACCAGCGTGAGCAAGATCAACGATCAACATGGCGACGATTTCGAGCACCTCCAGTCGCATCGAGTCTGTAGTTGGAGCGCAACGATGCCGAGTGGGGTTATAGGTGGTACCGATTGCGCCAGCATGGTCGGTTGGCACCTCCTGGAGGGTGACGCTCCAACCGTCTCTCCGGAGTTGCTCGAAGGTGATCCGAGACCTCTCGACAGGCACGACCTCATCTGCGGAGCCGTGGATGAGGAGTAGAGGAACTGAAGGGTCGACCGAGAATCTCGTTTGGTTTTCCTCGGAGAACGGCGAGCCATGGTAGCCGCCCGAAATGCCAATGAAAGCCGCGGGTCGCCAGCCACTTACGAGTTCGGGATGCAGTACGACATCTAATGCTGCGCTCGCTCCAAGTGACCAACCGGCGAGCACAATCTGATCGACCACCATGAAAGTTGCAAGCTCCTTCTGGGCGAAGGAAAGTGACAAGGCCAGATCGTTTCTTCCATTGGCGACATCAGCACTCCAGTCCGGGGCGATGACGCCTACTCCAGCGGTCGCGATACGACGAGCCAACGGTTCGAGGATGACTCGCTCATTTGCTCCGCTGCCATGCCAAAAGAGAACCGCAACGGACCCCAGGAGTGCCTCAGGAATGTAAAGGTCGAGGAACTTTCCTGCGCCGTAGTCAACACGGCATTCTCGGCTGACAGCTTCACCCACAGCTTCATTTTCGCACGCTGGCCAAAGCTATGTCGCCCGTCGGCGACCGGTCGGACGCGACTGCCGCTGCATCGAATTTCTGAGAACGCTGAGCCGACAGTCGCCAGAGCTCCGACATGGTGGCAGTTTTCCATGGAGTGCATGGTTGGACAACTGGGTGGGCCGGTCGGTTCAGCTCGAGTCGAGGTTCTTGGCGGTGCCCGTTGACGGATCCTCTTGGGGTGATCGCGTCCTCCCAAAACCTCCGAGGTCAGCAACGTTTCACTGCGACGGTTCGTTCGGCGACTGGCACCCACGGGGGAGGACGGAAAGTCGTTGGTTCTGCCGCAGGCTCTGGCGACTTTCCTCTCAAGGCTCCTCGAGTTAGACAAGGGGTGCCGTCGCGACGACCGGTATCGGCCCCTTCTTCGTTTTGAATTGTCCAACACATCAGCGAACTCGGGGAAACCGACCTCTGCTTTGCGCTCATCCTTCATGCTGGCTTGCGCCTATGACGACCGGCCGGCCGCACGGTATCAGCTAACTAAGCGAAGTCATTAGTCCTACGGTTCGAGGCCATCTATGTCGACCAGGGCTCAAATCGCGAGCACGATTGCCCTACAGTTCGGCGGGAGATAGCTAGAGTGATGGACGCACCATATGAGTGACTTTCTTCCCTTCGTCGTCGTGGGCGTAACGACGGGATCGGTGTACGGGCTGGCGGGGATGGGTCTTGTACTGACCTACCGGACCTCGGGAATCTTCAACTTCGCTTTCGGCTCGATGGCCTCCGTCGCGGTCCTGCTCTTCTACGCGCTCGTTGGTAGGGCCGACGTGCCGTGGCAGCTCGCGGCTCTGCTCGCGATTTTGGGAATTGGTCCGGCACTGGGCGTCGCATTTGAGAGGCTGGCGCGCCGGCTGACGCCGTTGACGACGAGTGACAAGGTGCTGGCGACCGTTGGTCTTGTTCTGCTCATCCAAGGCGCGACGACCCTGTGGGGTTCCGACGCCTACGGACCCCGTCTGGGGGTCTCCCACCCGTCACTTCCAGGCGCTCTCGTGAGCATCTTCGGCGTGAACGTTGGCGTCGACCAGATCATCATCGTCGCGATCGGCATGGTCATGGCCGCGGTCCTGCACCTGGTTCTCGAGCACACCAGGATCGGTCGTTCCATGCGAGCGGTCGTCGACAACGCGGACCTCTTCGCGCTTACGGGGGCCAACCCGGCGCGAGCACAACAAGCGGGTTGGGCGCTCGGGATCGGGTTCGTCACCCTGTCGGGGATGCTGTTGGTTTTGTCGCCGAGCTACAGCGTGAGCGTGGCCACGCTGTTCCTCCTCTTTCTGCAGGCGTTCGGTGCGGCGGCGATCGGTCGGTTCTCCAACCTCCCTCTCACCTACCTCGGGGGCATCGTGGTCGGCGTCATCGCCGCCCTGACAACCAAATACGTCGCCACGATCAACGTCCTCGGCGGACTCCCGCCGAGCATTCCCTTTCTGCTCCTGCTCATCCTGTTCGTGTTCCCAAACCACATGGCACCCGAACGGTCATCGATCAACCGGCCCTCGTCACATCGGGTGCTGACGATTCCCCGCTGGTGGCGCTGGCCGCTTCTGATGATCGCCGCGTCGGCGCTCCTACTCGTGCCGCTGTCGAAGAACATGCATCTCGTCTACATCTCGAACGAGGGGTTGTCCTACGCTGTCGTTTTTCTCGGTTTGGCCCTTTTGGTGCGGACATCGGGTCAGGTTTCGCTTTGCCAAATGGGGCTGGCGGCGATCGGAGCAACGACCTTCGCTCATCTGTCAGCGACGTTCGGAGTCCCCTGGTTCGCGGCATTGTTCATCGGCGGCCTCGCCGGCGCGGCTGTGGGCGCCTTGGTTGCGATCCCCGCCATCCGGGTGGTCGGCATCTATCTGGCTATTGCGACGTTTGGGTTCGGCGTGTTGCTCGAGTACCTCGGGTATTCGACCAAGCTGATGTTCGAAGATGGCCTGATGACGGTGCCGCGTCCGGTGATCGGTCGCTTCAACGCTGCCAATGACGTGACCTTTTACGTCGTCGTGCTCGCCGTGTTCCTCTGTGCCTTGCTGATGACCTCTGGCATACGACGAGCACGCCTCGGCCGTCTCCTGCAGGCGCTCGGAGACTCCCCTCGGGCACTTCAAGCCCAGGGAATCTCCCTCAACATCACCAAAGTGGCCGTGTTCGCCATCGCCGCGTTCCTCGCCGGGGTGGGTGGAGCGCTTCTCGTCTCGCAGAACCAGTTCTTGACCGATGGGCCGTTTGACCCGGTCAATTCGCTGACCGTGTTTGTGGTCGTCCTTATCCTGCGCATGGGCCAGCCGCTCACCTCATTGCTGGCCGCTGGCGCGTACGTCGTCGTCCCGTCGTACCTCAGCGCGAACGGGCAGGTCTGGTGGCTCGATCTGGGCTTGGGTGCGGCCGCTGTGCTGAGTGCGGTTATGGGATCCGTCCGATGGATCCCACGGCTCCAGTGGGCAGCGCGCCCGGTGCCGCGACATGTCGCCACCCGACCATCGGCGGGGTCCCCAGCAGGACATCAGTCGGCTCTCCTTCGGAGGCGCAGGGGTTCCGAGGGTCATGTGGCGTCGACCAGGGGACTCGAGATCGACCACGTCACAGCGCGCTTCGGTGGCGTCCTTGCGGTCGACGACCTCTCCCTTCGTGCCCCGGTTGGTCGCATCACGGGCTTGATCGGGCCCAACGGGGCGGGCAAAACGACGACGTTCAACGTCTGTTCGGGTCTCGTGCGGCCGACGTCCGGCCGCGTGTTGCTTGGAGGGCGCGACATCTCCAAGCTCGGCTCGTCAGCTCGAGCCCGACGAGGACTCGGACGGTCGTTTCAGATGGTTGACCTATTTTGGTCCATGACGGTCCGACAGAATGTGGAGCTGGGGTGCGAGGGCTCCTTGGCGGGCAAACGGGTCCTGACGCATTTCATGGCTTCCCCAGGGCAGGCCGCGCAGGTCCGGATAGCAGCCTCGGAGGCCATGGAGCTGGTCGGCATCGCGCCGATCGCAGACCGTGAGATCGCGACTCTTTCGACAGCTGAACGTCGGCTAGTGGAACTGGCTCGATGCCTCGCCGGTCAGTTCGACGTACTGTTATTGGACGAGCCTTCAGCGGGTCTGGACCATGCGGAGGTTCGAAGGTTCGCAACCGTCCTCACCGAGGTCGTCGATGCTCGAGGAGTCGGCGTGTTGCTGGTCGAGCACAACATGTCAATGGTCATGGACATCTGCGACCCGGTCAACGTGCTCGACTTCGGGCGTCTCATATTTTCGGGTCCACCAGCGGATATGGCGAACAGTGAGGTCGTCCGTGTCGCGTACCTCGGTGTCGGGTAGGGCCGGGCTACGGCACTGGTGCCGAAAATGGCCGATCCCCGTGACCGTCTCCCTCCTCGGATAATATCCAGCACAGGCGGCGCCCAATCGACGAGGCCTGGCAAGGAGTTCTTGGCGTCGCACGTATCGGCGGCTGTCTCGCGTATTTTGGATTCGGCCGTAGTAAGCAGCGAGCAGCTGACCGGCTACGGCAATGAGAATTTGGAAGGTCACCACCACCGAAGGCGAACGCTACGTGGCCAAGTTTGGACCGCTCTCGAACGAAGCGAAGTGGCGGTCGGCTCAGGCCGCGCACTCCTTAGCGCTCGAGGCCGGCCTCCCCGTGGCACGTCTGCGTCACTTCGGCATTCAGGACGGCAGGTTGATACGGGTATTCGAATGGATCGACGGCAGCACCCCGACACCGCAGACCATCTACGGGAATCAGGCAAGGCGTCTTTTCTCCGATCTCGGCTTCGCCATCGGCGCTCTGCAAGCCATCGACGTCGACGCGTTCAGCTCACGCCTGGATGGGTCGGCCGCATCCTTCACCCGCTGGGCTGATTACGTCGGCGCTCGGCTGGCCTCCGTCCGTGCTCGCTGCGAAACGACCCAAGCTGTCGATGACAAGACGCTGCGGCGGACTACCGGCCTGATTGAGGACCTCGCTCAGACTGTGAGTGACACCGCTTGTCCGACTCTTGTTCACCGAGACTTGTACGCCGACAACCTCCTCGTCGACCGAGACGGGCATCTCGTCGGCATTTTGGACTTCGACACCGCCGAAATCTGGGATGCCGCCGGAGAGTGGTTCAAACTGAACTGGCTGCTCTTTCCATCGTTTCCAGACTCAGAGAAGGTCTTCGCCGAGGCCTTTTGGGCTAGCCGCCCCCTAGCTGAGCAGTGGAAAGAACGTATTCGACTGATCGACTTAATCGAAACACTCAACGTCATTCCGAACGCCATTGTCCACGAATGGCGCACCATGGAGATCGACGCACGCCGACGACTGCGTTCACTACTTGAGTGACACGGACGCTCCCTCCAGCCAACCGCAAGGGGGAATACCAGCACGGGGCGGGACCCCCAGCTTTGTTCCGGCTTCGGCAAGTATGCAGATGATGATCGAGGTGGTCAAAGTGACGCCTAATGACTGGCGGAAATGGCGTGACCTGAGGCTGGCGGCATTGGCCGAAGCTCCAGATGCCTTCGCCTCCATCCTGGCGGAATGGAGTGGTGCTGGGGACACCGAGCAACGGTGGCGCGCTCGTCTCGAAGATGTGGCACTGAACCTCCTCGTGACCTGCGATGGCGAGGCGGCTGGCATGGTGAGCGCGACCGCCCCGGACGGTGATCACCCGGCAGTGGTGATGTCAATGTGGGTGGCTCCTGCTCGCCGGGGCAGCGGCGTCGGGGACGAAGCCATCCGACAGGTCTCGACATGGGTCAGAGACAGATTCCCTTCGAGTGGAATCGAGTTGTCGGTTAAAGCCAACAACCACCACGCCATTCGTCTCTACGAACGCCACGGCTTCGCCGATGCCGGTACTTCTCCATCTGGATCCGACGAACGGTTGATGCGCCTTTGAGGGATCGACTTACGGGCAGAGGGATGCCGTCCTGGAGTCTGTGTCTGTCAGTGCCGGTTGCGGTTCGACTTACGGGAGTCGTTGGCAGTCCCATTTCGGACAAGGTGAGCGGTGCGTTCTCGCGAGAGCCAGTCTTTGGGCGACGAGCGCAGCAAAGCTGCGTCTGGGGCCGGCGCCGTAGCCAAAGGCAAGAGGGTCGCCATCTCCACTACGGCTGCGCGAGAAATGGTCGGAGGATACCGGCGGCCTCGAGTTGCATCCGGAGTTGGCGCGACGAGCGAAACAGAGCGGTTTGCATTCCCAGTTTGCTGGCCGCGTCGAGGTTCTCCTCCGTATCGTCAATCATCAACGTCGTCCTGGACGTCAGACTGAAACGGTCGAGCAGTCGCGTGAAGACGGCAGCCTCGGGTTTCGCCGTGCCTTCTCGACCGGATACGACGGTACCGTCAAACCAACCGAGAAACGGAAAACGCTCGAGGCGCAGCGGATACGTTTCCGCCTCCATGTTGGTTAGGGCATAGCAGGGCATCTCGGTTTCTCTCACCGCCCGGAGAACCTCTACGGATCCGGCGTCGACGCCTCCGATCATCTCCTCACTGCGCGTCGACCATGCCCAGATCAGCGCGGAGAATTGAGGATGTCTGGTGGCGAGCTCGGCGCATGACGCCGCCGTCGAGACACCTCTGTCGTGTGGCGCGTGCCACGCGGGCGAGCAGATCTCGGCAAGAAACCATTCCATCTCTGATTCGTGCGCGAACAGCTTGCGGTAAAGGTGCCGAGGGTCCCAATCGAGAAGCACACCACCCACATCGAAGACCACCGCCTCGACCCGAGCGGGGACGGTATGGATGTGTGAACTCACATTATTGATGATAGATTGAACATAATGGATGTGCAAATGCGTCACCAGTTGATAGTGGAGGCCCTCCGTCAGCACAGTCCGGTTCTGGTCGGGGAGCTAGCCGTCGCACTTGGGTGCTCCGAGATGACCGTGCGGCGTGACCTTGAGTCCCTGGAGCGCACCGGGGGCCTGCGACGCGTGCACGGTGGTGCAGCAAGTGTATTTCTCAGTGCCGAAGAAACTCCGTACGGCATTCGGGCGCTCGAGTCCCACGAAGCCAAAGCGACGATAGGCGCTGCTGCCGCCAGTCTCTTGGCCGACGGCGAGACCGTCATCCTCGACGGCGGAACAACCGCCATGGAGGTGGCACGAGCGCTCCGCAACCGGCGCATGACCGTCATGCCGCTCGCGCTCAGACCCATCTTCGAGCTGCATGAGTGCCCGGGCATCAAGCTCCTCCTCCCGGGTGGGGAAGTCCGTCCAGGTGAGTTGTCGTTGACGGGAAGTCTCACCGAGTCATCTTTTTCGCAGCTCCGGTTCGATACGTGCGTGATGGGTCCGTGTGGCATCGACGCCAAGGCGGGCATCACGACTCACCTCCTCGCCGAGACGGCAGTGAAGCGGGCCGCCGCCAGTGCCTCGCAACGGGTCGTCGCGGTGGCCGACTCCTCAAAGCTCGGCCGCGTGGCGTTCGGCCATGTCTGCGATCTCGACGACATCGACATCGTCGTCACCGATGCCGAAGCCGATCAGCAGATAGTGGATGAGTTGCGGGCGGCGGGAGTCGACGTCCGCTGCGTCTGACGCTGTTCTCGGCCAAACACCAACTAGAAACCCGCAGCCCGGCGGACCGTTGGCCACGCCTGGCCGTCATCGCCGTGTTCTTCGTACATGGCTTCCTCTTCGCCTCCTGGACGGCCCACATCCCGCAGGTGCAACATCACCTTGGGTTGAGTGACGGCCGACTCGGACTCGCCCTACTCGGTGCTCCCATCGGCTCGGTCCTGGCGATGGTGGTGGCCGCCCGCCTCCTGCCGATTGTGGGAAGCCGGCGGATGGTACGCCTGGCGCTGGTCGGCTACTGCGTCTCGGGACCGTTCATCGGGATCACCGGTTCGTTGGGCACGTTCTTCGTAGCGTTTCTCCTCTGGGGCTTCTTTCAAGGGACGCTTGACGTGTCGATGAACACCCAGGCGATCACGGTCGAGCGGTTCTCGGGCCGCGCGCTCATGCCGGGTTTCCATGGGTCATGGAGTACCGGCGCCTTGGTCGGGGCGATCACCGGAGCAGCGGCAGTGGGGCTAGGTCTTTCCTTGAGCGAGCAACTGCTCGCCCTGGCGATGCCGTGCCTCCTGGTGGTCGGCTGGCTTACGACCCGGATGATCCCGGACCAGCGACCAGGTATCGACCCCGAACCTTCAGGGGACAGGCCGGACAAGCACAAAGGCGTGCTTCAGGGTGCGGTCCTTGTGCTCGGGGGCATCGCCTTCGCCGACATGTTGTGCGAAGGTGCCGCAGCAGACTGGGGCGCCGTCTATCTCCGCAACTCGCTGCACACCGTACCCTTGGTCGCCGGACTGGCCTATGCGGCCTATGCCCTGGCCATGCTCACCGTCCGGCTTTTTGGCAATCGGATCTTCACCAGGTTCGTTGCCCACCGAGTACTGCCACTGCTCGCCACCATGGCCTCGCTCGGCTTTGGTGCAGGTCTGGTAATCGACCGTCCGCCGAGCATGCTGGTCGGGTTCGCCTTGCTCGGAGCCGGACTCGGAGGCGTCGTCCCGATTGTCCTCAGTTCAGCCGGAGCAGTGCGCAACGTGGACACCGGCAAGGCGGTGGCCGCGGTGGCGGGCCTTGGGTGGGCCGGCTTCGTCGTGGGTCCGGTCGTCATCGGCGCAATCGCCTCGACGACGACACTGCATATTGCTCTCTACTTGATCCCGATTCTCGCCAGCACCGTGGCGGTGGCCACGGGGACGGCGAAAGCGCTGCAGCACGGGGCGACCGGTTGACCCGCTCGCGTCCTTAACCGTTCGCTGGTCGCCCTTGTAACTATGGTCCCGGTTCGGATGACCGGCTCTCGGTGTGCCGCTGGTCCTTCGGTATGCGGAAGCCACGCTCAGGCCAGTGGGCACATGAGGCCTCGTGGGGAATGTGGCTGTACTGAGCCTCATTCCGTGACAGGGACACCGGCACCCTCAACCTCGAGCTGCTGCGGGGATCAACAGAGGGAGGCGGACAACGGCTCGGTGACGAAGTCAATGAGCCGCTCAACCGCGCCGACCAGCGCGGGCTCCAGGTCGGCGTAGCTGTGCACCGATCCGAAAATCCGCCGCCAGCAGGTGGCCGGATCGGGCTCGCCCAGCGCTCGGCAAATGCCGGTCTTCCAGTCCTGGCCCTTGGGGACGGTCGGCCAGTGGGTCAGTCCCACCACCGCCGGCCTGACCGCCTGCCACACGTCGACAAAGGGGGTGCCGGTCACCAGTACATGGGGATGTGCCACTTCCTCGGCCAGCCGGCTCTCCTTGGTGCCGGGAACCAGGTGGTCGACTAGGACGCCAAGGCGACGGCCTGGTGTCGGCCCGAAGGCCGCTATCTCGGCGGACAAATGGTCGATCCCGTCCAGACGCTCCACCACAACCCCCTCCACCCGGAGGTCGTCGCCCCAGACCCGCTCGACCAGCAAGGCGTCATGGATCCCCTCGACAAGGATTCGGCTGGCCCGAGCAACCGGGGCCCGATGTCCGGCGACAGCCACCGAACCGGATGCGGTGCGTGAAGCGCTGGTGGATGCGACTCGGGGCCGGACCAGGGTTGCCACCCGCCCGCCAGCAGCGAAGGCCCCCGGCAACAAGGAGAACATCCGCACCTGGCCGGACTTCGATTGCAGCGTCACTACGTTGGCGCGGAGCCCCACCACCCGGCCAGTGAATCCCGAGGCCCGATGGACCACCCTCAGCCCGACCACTGCCTCCACCTCGGGGTGCCGGCTGGCCTCAGCACGGACTCTCTCCCGAGGGTCAGCCAGGACGTCGGCCCAAGGATCGGGCGTGCGGCTCACGGCGACGACCGTACCCGACGACCAGTTGCGTCCAGCGGATGGGGCAGCCCTGCGGAACGAGCATTCGGGATCAGGCTCGCCGCCGACCGCCAGTGGGCGCTGATGGCCGATGCGTTCGGGGGGCCAGATCGAGGCGTAAGGACCAGCGGGACGGGCGAAGTGGGCTGCTGCAATCGCCCGCATTACAAGCATGCGGGGGACGATTCTTGGCCGGTGGATCAACGTTCTTCGATACTGTGGAGTCCCTATAACGCAACCCGTTGGGCACGAGAGGATCATGCGAACGAAGCTGGCCAGCGGAGTTGTCCTCCTGAGTCTCACCTTGCTTCTCACCGGCGGTCTGATCGGCAGCGACGTGGCGACTGCTTCGCCAGCAAGCGCCACTGCTCCCTCATGGTCGCAGAAGTCCCTCGCACTGCCGAGCGGCGCAGTTGGAGCGAAGTTCCAAGGAGTCACCTGCTTCTCGGCGACTTCGTGCATCGCCGTTGGCTCTTACGTGGTCGAGGGTTCTTACACGCCCGGTGTAAGTAATCCGCAGACTCTTCCCCTCATCGGAACGCTCACGGGTTCAACGTGGGAGTACACCGAACTCCCACTTCCAGGGGGCGGGCGCGTACCGAGCGGTTCGTCGGCGGACTTGACCGCCATATCCTGCACCTCTATCACTTCGTGCCTGGCGGTTGGTACGGCCGCGAGCAGTGCATTGGTCGAGACACTCTCTGGCACGACTTGGACACCCACCATGTCCTTTGGTTCTGGGCCGATTCCTAAGGTGCTGAGCGCAGTCTCATGTGCCTCGGCCACATCTTGCGTCGCAGTCGGATACTCGCAAAGCGGCAATAATGAGGTGGCGGATGTCGTCACTCTGGCTGGCTCGACATGGACGTCGTCCACGCCACCAATCCCCAGCGGCGTCTCGCTTTCGCCACTCGACGGAGTTTCCTGTTCATCTCCTGCCTTTTGTGTCGCGGTCGGCTCGATCAACTCGGGCACATTGATAGAAACACTAGATGAAGGTGCGTGGGTGCTCACAAACCCACCGGAGCCGAGCGCCGCTGCCAACACGCTGGCTCAGTTCACGGCAGTGTCGTGCCCTTCGACGACTGGCTGCATCGCTGTCGGGGATTACTTCACCGGATTTAGCGGCGGGTCCGAGAACCCAACTCTCGACTACCAGGGACTTGTTGAGACCCTGTCGAGCGGGACCTGGACACCGACGACGCCAACTTCTCTGTCGCGGCCCACTGCCGTCTCGTGCACTTCGGGCACCTCATGCGCGGCGATCGACGACGACGGACCCGTGATCGAATCAGGATCAAGTTGGACCGACGTCCGAGTCGTGTCGGGTCTTCCTTCTAACTTGTCCACCGGATTGCCCCTTGGCGTTTCGTGTACGTCCGTTACATGCCTTTCCGTTGGCGTACTCGGAACAGCGGGCGACGATGTGGGAGAGGCAGCGATGATTCAACAAGCGTCGCCACCTCCCTTTACGGGCATGGTCGGCACGCCCACTGGCCAGGGCTATTGGCTGGCCACACAGGCTGGAGGAGTGTGGAACTTCGGTGATGCCGGATACTTTGGCTCGACAGGGAACATTGATCTCAACGAGCCGATCGTGGGTATGGCCGCCACACCGGATGCGAAGGGATATTGGCTTGTCGCTTCCGATGGTGGCGTGTTCTCCTTCGGCGCCGCCCAGTTCTACGGCTCCACCGGAAGCCTCAAACTCAACCAACCCATAGTGAGGATCGCAGCGACGCCGAGTGGTCACGGATATTGGCTCGTAGCCGCCGATGGCGGCGTGTTCAGCTTCGGGGATGCCCACTTCTACGGCTCGACAGGCAACCTGAAACTCAACGAGCCCGTCGTGGGAATCTCCGTCACCCAAGACGGTGGGGGGTACCGGTTAGTTGCCTCAGACGGCGGAGTCTTTACGTTCGGTGATGCCAAGTTCTACGGTTCCACGGGCGACCTGAGGCTCAACAACCCTGTGGTGGGCATGACCGTTGATCCTGCCACGAACGGTTATTGGTTGGTCGCCTCCGACGGTGGCATCTTCTCGTTCGACGCACCCTTCTATGGCTCGACGGGCGACATCGTCCTCAACCAGCCGATTGCAGGCATGGAGTCAGCTCCGTTGGGTGACGGATACCGCTTGGTGGCCTCCGACGGCGGCATCTTTGACTTCGGGTCGAGCCAATTCGACGGATCGGCTGCCTGAGGACACTCCTATATGCCGGAAATCTACGAGAGCGCATCCGTTGTTCGTATGAAGCCCCTGATTCAGGCTGAGCGGACCACGCTGAAGTTCGTCCTAAGTTCCCGCAACGCGAAAATTCCGTTTGAAGCTCGCCGTTGGAGGATCGGCTTGCGGTGACGGCTACCGGACCAGATTGGCCTCCTGACTAGTCACGTCCATACGAACATGCTGTCACTTCGATGGGTGCGTGTATAGCGTCGGGACCAGGCCGGTATCGTGCGGAGCGGCGCTTCGGAGATCCTCCGTTCGGAAGAGGATAGCTACAGTTTCGGCATGGGTTCACTCGTCGTCTTCTCGGTCAATGTCCGTCGTCTCGCCTCCTTCTACGAGGCCGTCCTCGGCGCGAGGCGGATCGTCGAGCCCTCGGGCGACATTCGGCTCCTCAATGATCGTGACGAAGTCCTGATCTACTTGGTACCGGGAAAGATCGCCAAGAAGTTCGAGATGCCTACCCCACCAGAACCTCGCGACGGCTCAGCCATCAAGCCGGTGTTTGATGTCGGGTCGCTGGAAGTTTCCCTGGAGGACGTCCGAACGAAGGGAGGGGTGGTGACCAGTCGAATGTTCAGTCTCGATGGCCTCACTCGGCGCGACGTGCTCGATCCCGACGGGAGCGTGATCCAACTTCGGCGCCGTGCCTCGTAACCCCAGAGAACCCGATGATCCGGGTGTCTCATCGCTCGTGGCTCATTCAGCGACATCGGAGGACGGGGCGTTAACAGTACCCAGTGGGACTGAACGGGCGAGAGCATTCCTGCCAACCAAGGACTTCGAGGTCAGCAAGGCGTTCTATGTCGCAGTCGGATTCACCCTGGTGTTGGAAGGCGATGTCGCCATCTTCGCGACTGGGGAGAGCGAGATCATCCTCACCCGCTTCTATCAAAAGGACTATGCCGAGAACTTCATGATGCAGATTCTTGTGGACGACCTTGATGCGTGGTGGGCTCGTATTTCATCTCTCAACCTGCCAGAGCGATTCAGCGTTCCGGCTCCAAAGGAGCCATCGATGCAGCCGTGGGGATTGAGGGTCTCGTATGTCGTCGATCCCTGCGGTGTGCTTTGGCACTTTGCTGAGCGGCCACAGGACGCCCGGATGCCGTAGCCGGACCGCCGGAACAAGCTGAGGTTGTCGCCTGGGCGAGGTGCCCCCGCCTGTCCGGCCAGGGATCGCTCCATGAGACGACTATGACGAGGGCTTCATCCAGATCGAAAGCCCGATTTCTTCTGTCCGTTGCCAGAACTCGCCGGAAGAGGACACTTCCCGGACCAATGTCCGGAGGTCCTTCTCGAATGCATCGAGGCGCTGGTCGAATATGTGAGGAGCGGCCGAGGAGAGCGAATATACAGACGCCACGATCTCGTCCTGTGATCGGGCGAAGACTTGGCCGCCACCTATGCTCCGTCGCCGAGGTCCGACGAAGCCAGTCGTCGCGAGCACCGTATCTTCGTCGGACGCGGTACCGGAGGGAAGCGATCCCTGCCCGGCTCGGGGGGTAGGGCCGAGGTAGGAGGCGATGGCCCAGGCGGGACACGACTCGTCGTCAGCGTGTTGGTCACCGTTTGGCTCGCAGCCCATGAGGCTTAGTTCAAGGTCCCGTTGCCATTAGTGCCCAGGATGAATCCGAGTTTCGCTCGCGAGGGAGCGTTCACTCATCGCTATCAGGGTCGAATCATTTGGAGGGCAGACTCGAGATCAGTAGGGAAGGGGACGCGTCCGGGAGCGCAGCGACGCCGAGACATCCATCGACTGTGGGACAACTCAGCGGCTGCACCGAGCCGAGCGATGACCCATTCACCGTCGGGAGTCCCACGGTCGTCCAGGCCGCTCCCCCGTCAGTCGTGTTCTCGATGATTGGATCGGAAAATCCTCCGATGTTGTTGACAGTCGAAACGTAACAGTCAGTTCCGGTCGGGCAGCTCAGATCGACCGGGTAGTCCCTCCAGCCCGGCTGTGCTGACAACGTCCAGGAAGCTCCGCCATCAGCCGTTCTGGCAATGGAGATACTCATGCCGGATTGCGACGAATAGGCCGAAACGCAGTGTTGGGTGTCTCCGCAGGTAGTGAGGATGCTTCCCTTCGAGGTGATGGGGACGGAGGGCTGAGCGTCCCAATTCGCTCCGAAATCCACAGAGGTCAAGGTACTAAGCGTGAAGTCCGGGACCGACCCTTGCACGGCGACAGCGACGCAGTCGCCGTCCGCAGTGCAGCGCAACGTGGAAACCGCATTCCCGATGATCCCGGCCACCGGCGCAGATTCCGTCCACGTCAAACCACCGTCCGACGTGGTGAAAAACGCCCCTGGGGTGCGCCCATTCGAGTTGTAGGTAACGCTGACATAGACGACACATTGTTGGGCGGTGGCACAAGCCACCTTCGCGATAAATCCGTCGGCCAATGAGGCTGGCAACACGAGAGAAGACACCACCCAATGGGTGCCACCATCAGTTGTACGAGCTATTGGCAGGGCGTTGGGAAGCGAGCCTCCGGGGCGAGGAATACCAGTAACGGCGGCCAAGCAGTCAGTGGCTGACGAACAGGCCAACGGTGCGCCGAGGAGATCGGGGAGCGGGGCAGTCGAGACCCAGGTGGATCCGCCATCGTCGGTTCGAGAGATCACCGATGACCCATTGGGCAAGAGGACTCCTGACGTGCCGTAACACGTGGAGTCGGTCACGCATTGCAAGTAGAAGGCACCTGGATCCGAACCGACGGCTTTGAAGGGAGAGGTGTCGGAGGCTACAAGCTGCATCTCCATGCCGCTAGATGAAATGGCACGGTTCCCTGAGCTAGGTGAGTGGCCGATCGTCAGCGGGAGGACCACGGCTGCGGCGATTAGTGCGGCCACCAAAATAACCGCCCCGAGCTGGCTGGCCGAGACGAACCGCCGATTCGAGGTCGGACGGCGGAACCGCTTGGGCTCCTGAGAAATCGGCGCTGCATAGGCCCGCCGCAATAGTTCGCGTGCATGGTCGATAACGGCTGGGGTTGGGGTGGCATCCGATTCCAAGAGTTCTCGAACCAGGGTGATTTCATCCATCGCGTTCACCTTTCTGTCGCGTGGGGGCGAGTGGCTCTGTCCCTTCGGGCGGTGTCAATTTCGTAAGGCCCGCCGGGGCCAACGAGTTCTCGCATCTGCATTCGGGCCCGAGACAGCCGAGAGCGCACGGTACCTACGGGGACGTGCAGTGCCTTCGCTATGGCCTCGTAATTGAGGTCCAACGCCACCAGCAGCAGCACCTCGCGATGAAGCGGCTTGAGGTCATTGAGTGCGCTGGCCACGAGGTGGCGTGTCGCACCTGCCATTAGCCGTTCATCGGCATACATCTCTTCGTCGGGTGCTGGTTCCCGCTGCGACCCGATGCGAGATTGCAGATTCCGCTGACGGGAAAATGACCGACGGTGGTGGCGGGCGATGTTCACCGCGATGCCGAAGAGCCAACCTCGAGCATCGAGATATGACCTGTCGTAACGGGCCCGGCAGCGAAAAGCCACGATGAAGGTCTCAGCCAGAAGATCGTCGGCCAGCTCCTCATTGACCTGTCGGGCTAGAAACTTGAAGACGGCACCCGCATGGCGCTCAAAAATGGCCGAAAAGAGCTGTGGCTCGGTCAGTGAGCCCACAATCTGCTCAGCGTCGCTCCCCGGGCTCAACGATTCGCTGTGCATATATAAAGTCTTGCCCGCCCAACCAATCGAGTTCCACGGGAGTCTGTCTTGGCCTCGGCGACTGGACCTACCAAATCTAAGCTCATGCGAACTACAACGAGATGACAAGTGGCCTGGTGAGACACCTTTACAGCCCCTATCGCCGAAGGTGGGGCCTCGTGAGCAGAAGCACGGCTCACCTTGCCGACGACGGGACCACCAACCATCCCGCAAGCGGAAACGGCGGATTCTTGCGGTCAACGCAACAGCAGCGGTCCGATCTGTTCGATCGGTTTGCGAAAGGCTAATCGTTTACGGGGTCGATCATTGAGTTCGTCGGCGACGAAGTCGAGGTGCGCTGCGGTATGCACGCTTAGGTCGGTGCCTTTGGGGAAGTACTGGCGTAAGAGGCCATTGGTGTTCTCATTGGTCGCGCGCTGCCACGGTGAGTGCGGGTCGCAGAAGTAGATTGCGATGTCAGCGGCCACCGCCACCTGTTTCCAGTCGCGCATCTCGACCCCTTGGTCCCACGTCAAGGACTTGCGCAGCACCTCGGGCAGAGTCTTGATCTTTGCCGTGAGAGCAGGAGCAACCTGTTCGGCCTTGTAGCCGTAGGGCAGATGCACCAGCATGGTGTAGCCCGTCGTGCGCTCCACCAGCGTGGCGATGGCCGAGGCGTTGGCCTTGCCGATAATGAGGTCCCCTTCCCAGTCCCCGGGGACCGCCCGATCGGCGACGGCGGCGGGCCGCTCGGAGATGTTGATCATGTCGGGCAGCACCCGGTTCTTGCGCTGGGCGCCCTGGCGGTTGGGTTGGCGCAGCGCACGACCGGTGCGCAGGCAGACAGCCAGGTCACGGCGGAGCGCGCCACGCGACTGCACGTAGAGGGACTGGTAGATGGTCTCGGTTGACACCCACATCTCCGGATTGTCGGGGTGGTCTTCGCGTAGGCGCCCGGCGATCTGCTCGGGCGAGTACTTCTCGGCTAGATCGTGCTCCACGCAGGCTCTCAGCGCCAGGTTCGTGGCCAACTTCGCTGGTTTGGGACGAGAGGCCCGCCCATAGGCCAGCGCATGCGCTGTGGTGGCTCGATAGCGACCCCGTGGGTCAGCGTTGCGGGTGAGCTCGCGCGAGATGGTCGAGGGACTCCGACCGAGCCGCTCAGCGATAGAGCGGATCGACTCACCGGCGGCCCGCCCCAAGGCGAGCTCTTCGCGCTCAGAGAAGGAGAGGTAGCGGCCTTGGAGATCAAGGCCCCGGCGGGGGCGGACCCCACCGGCTTCGCGCAGCCACGCCAGACCACGATGACGACTCGTACCAGCCAACGCAGCAGCGTCGGTGAGGAACTCACCACCCTGCCATGCGGCCCAAAACGGTTGAATCAAGTTGGGGATCATCTGCTTGGAGAAGCGCACAGCCATTCAACACCCTCACGGTCTCGAGTGTTGCGACCACCGCGAGAACCCAAGGAACGGTCAGCGGTGCTGAGGGAGTCCGCTCCGTTGGGGAGGTCTCATCGTTATGGGGGCCGTCTTCCAACGTGTCTCACCCTGCATCAGATCGGCGGCTCGTCCAGTACCCAGCGCGTCACGGGTTGAGGGAAGTTGATAGGACTCGGCGCCATCTGCTTGGTGAATACATAGCGAAAGCCGGCACGCTGGCACGTTCTGTTGGGTGCGACGTTGAAAGCGTTCGGCTGACAGTACAGCCGGTGAAGCTCCAGAACTTGGAAGTAGATCGCTGCGCTCTGCCTCACGAAGTGCGTCCCCATGCCAGATCGACGGCGATGCGTTTCGAGGATGTGCAGATGCATGAAGGCCTGCTCACCGAAAGCGATCTGGTCGGTGGAGCTGAAGCCAACGACCTGGTCGTCGAACTCCCATGCCAGCAAGTAGCTGTCGCGGTCCTGGATCGGCCGGGCATAGTCCGCTTCGTAGAACTCGCGCCACGCCACACGCGACGGCAGTAGCCCCCGGTCCACGCCCAAGGTGCGAAGGTGGTCGTCGGATGAGTCGTGAAAATAGTCGATACGAATACCGACCTCGCTCAGCTGCATCTCGCGCACCCGCAGGCGAGATCCCGGTACCGCTACCCCTGAGCTGGCCGTACTCGCTGGATCACCGCTCATGCCTCGATTATCGCAGCCAGGACCGCCGCGCTCGTACGCCAAAACGCCCTGTCCCGAGTGATAACGACATTCGGTCATCCGGGGCGCCGCTGGCGCACCGCCGATGCCATCGTCGCTACGGGATCGATCAGCGGACAGTCTTAGGGTTCTCAGTCGAGCTCGGCAAGCATCTCTTCGATCTCAGTGTCGAGCCATTCCAACTCGGTAGCGATCCGTCGAAGTTCTGCGGCTCCTTGGGCTGGCGTGAGAGGGAAGTATCTGATGCCGTCAACGCTTCGTTGCTTCGTTTGGTGCAGAGCCCACCGCACAGTGTCGCGATCGTCGACCCCGTAGGCCTGCGCGAAAACCTTAAGCCGGTGGGCGAGCACTGGTCGTCTTGGAAAGTCGCTCGCCTCGAAATGGGCCTCATTACCCAATGGCACGAACTTCCACGCCGCGGCACCGAATTCGACGGTCGGATTGTTTGGTCGAATGGTGTCCCAATCGATGAAAGCGACAGGCGACCCGGCCCGATAGACCGTGTTGTGGGGCCCGAGGTCGCCGTGGCAAACGACTTCACCCGCACTCAATATTGGAACGTGGTAGCGACGCCACACCGCGTCTACGGGCGGCGTAAATGACGCTGCCGCGTCGTGAAAGCTTCGCAGTAGCCGGCCTGTTGCGGCCAGGCATTCCTCTGTTTGAGCCCAAGTGGGCCAAGGTGTGGGGTTCCCTGGCTTCCACGCTTGGCCCGCAGCCAACACTTCGCCATCGATGAAGGTGAGGATCTCCACCGCCCGCATCGTCGATCCCGAGGACCATCGGAGCGCCGTCGAAGCCCACTTCCTCAAGATGGCGAAGGAAGGCGTGCACGGTCGGGGTCCAAGGGCCACTCGGGCGGTGGACCCCCCGTTCTGATCTCCAGACTGGGCCGCCCCCTAAGCCCTGTGGGAGCCGCCATTCACCCGTACTCACGGCTCAATTCTGCCGCACCAGGCACATCCCTAGCGCAGTGGTACGGGAAACCTCAGATATCCCCAATGCACTACTAGCGACGAGGCAGCATTAGGAATGGCCGGACCGAACTGGGCGCGACCAGTGAACTCGCGGCCGTTACCACCGGCTCCGCCTCCCCTGCGGTGGTGTTTGGTGCCTACGTCATCGGAGAGCCCCACTTGTCGTCCTGGTCCATCGAGTCGGTGGAGGAGCTGGCGACGCATCATCTGGCGCTCGGCGTCGGGCAGACCCTCTGTGTCGCGTTCGTGCTTTGAAGCTCCGAAGCAAACTGGACTTCGGGGTCCGGCATGGGGGCCAGACGCCATGCCACGGCGACTTTGGAGTCGTATCGCTCGATTCCCAAGATCTGAACCCGGCCCCCAAATGGCACAGGCTGATCGGCATTGCTGACGGGAATGAGTTCCAAGAACCGGCTGAGTGGAGGTGCTGACGGGCGAGGTAGTTCACCTTCACCGATGAAGATCGTTCGACCCGTTTGGAGACCCAGCGGCGACGGTGGGAGCGGCGCCAGCGGATCCAGCCCGAGGGCCACATGCATCCGGTTATTCCAGTCCGAGAGCTCTTCCGAGGACATGGCGTCCGCCGCAACGAGGGCCTCCATGGCTCCTCCAAACCCTGCCAACATTTGTCGCCGCCACTCAATCACCTCAACCCCTTCAAGGGGCGTGCGTGCGATCGAAAGGCGCTCAGCAAGGTATTTCTGGGCTCCTTGGTTCATGCCGGATCCCTCCTTCGACCTAAATCTCGCCAGAACGCCGACCACGAATGATTGGTAGAGCGGGATCCCTTCGGCTGCCCACTATGGATCCGTCTACGGCAACTGACCATGCTGCGGGTGGCGGCGCCATCCGTCCCGTTCCAGTCGAGCCGCAACACTCCGGTACCGACCAACAGAGATCAAATGCACCCCGTCGAAGGCGCCGCTGTCTTTAATCTCGACCATCAGCGAACAAGCTTTGTCGACACCGGCGTCGGGATCTTCAGCGAGTGCGTCGAGCAAGGACTCGGGGAGTTCGATTTGGCTAGTGGCTTCGGCCAGCGTCTTCGCCATGCCTTGGCTCGCGACCACGAGCACCCCAGCAAAGATCTTGCCGTCGAAGTTCAGCGACTCCCTCCAGCGCAGGAGCTCCTCTAGGTCGAACGAAGCTTGGACGAACACGAAATCGGCCTCCCGTTTCCATTCGGTAAGTGGCGCCAGGCGGGTGGTTACGCCGACACTGAAGGGACCATGACCTAAGAACGTGTCCGAGCCGCCGAATGTCCGGATCTCCTCAAGCATTCCTCGCACGTTCAGGTCATTAGAGCGTCCACCAGATTCCGGTTGGTCACCGAACACACACAAGATGCGGTCGACGCCATACGCAGCTGCCGTCAACAGGTCCCGACGAAAACCGAGCCGATTGCGGTCTCGGCTGTTCAGGCAAGCAATGGCCCGAACGCCCATGCTGGCAACCTCATGGGCCACGGCGACACTGGACACCGTCGCCCGCCCCAAGTGATTGTCTGGGATCAAGAACGCATCGCTTACCGGAGCAAGCACACCTACTTGGTGTCGCACCCGCGTCAGATCAGGTTTCGTCGCGGGCTCGATCTCAGAAACGACTTCGAACGATGCACTGGCCATGATCAATGCTACCGATGCTCATTCCGGTCGTGTTTCCCTCCCGCGGGCGGCTGCGTGCCGCAGGGCCTCCTGACGCCTACTCGTCAAACGTGGTGCCTTGAACCGGTTTGCCTCATGGACGGATCTTCGGCCCGCTGGCAGCACGTTGGAGTGCCCAAATGGCGATCGATATAAGGAAAAAACGACGGGGTTGGATGCATGGCGGTGCCGGTGGTGCACAATGAGAACTTGGACGGATTCAGGCTCGTACCTCTCCGATCGAACCCGTGAGGATGATGAAGCAGTTGCGGTCGTTCGGGGCGAGGCAACCTTAGTGGCCTCGCCTTAAGCGCCGATAGCGAACAAGTCCGAAGATGTCTCCGTACGGACTCGTCGCGCGAGAATCGTCACATGCTCGAAGTTCGCACCGTGGCAGCCGAAGACACGTTGGCGGTCTCGCATGTGCACGTCCGGTCGTGGCAGGTCGCGTATCGGGGGATCTTCCCGGATGCCTATTTGGATCAACTGAGTCCAGAAGATCGGGCCGCCAGCTATACCTTCGATTCCGACGATCTGAGGCGACAGCGCACGTTCGTTGTCACAGACGATACGGCTATCTGCGGGTTCGCGAGAGCCGGGGTGTCCCGTGACATCGACCTTGAGGACGCCGGTAGATCTACGCGATCTATGTCGACCCAAGCTCATGGGGCCTTGGTGCTGGCCGACTGCTCATCGAACATGCCCGATCACTTCTGTGCGAGATGGGTTTCGCGGAGGCATTTCTATGGGTGGGTCCATCGCCCGCCCTGTGGCGGCAGATTCTCAGCGGATGGTCGCTGGATTGCGGACTCTTTACCAAGCGGGGCTCAGACTGGGCGTCGTAAGTAACTCGGACGGCCACGTGGAAGGCGAGCTCGCTCGAAACAATATCTGCCAAGTAGGACCGGGGTCAGGCGTTCCGGTCCTCACAGTCATCGATTCTGCCGTCGTTGGGGTTGCAAAGCCAGATCCGGCAATCTTCGACTTTGCACTCCCCGCACTTGGTCTGGAACCGTCCGACGTGATCTACGTGGGTGACAGCGTGAAGTACGACATCAGGTCAGCTCAGGCCGCCGGGATGACGCCCCTACATTTCGATCCATTCAACCTTTGTGAACAAACAGATCATCTGCATGTTGCTCAGATTGGTGCTGTGCTCCACCACGTGTGAGTCAGTTAGAGGGTGCCTCCATTCAGTCGCCGAAAGAGAGTCACGTGGCGACCCCGGAGTTCTTCTTATCGGCCGTGAAAGACTCGGCCGGTGCGCACCGTCCTGAATATCCTCTGGCTTGTTTTGTCAGGATTATGGCTGGCAATCGGCTATGCACTGGCGGGTGTCGTGATGTGCATCCTGATCATCACGATTCCGTTCGGGATTGCGTCCTTCCGACTCGCTGCCTTTGTGCTGTGGCCCTTTCGCAGAACGGTCATTCGACGCCCGATGCCGGAGCTGCCTCAACCATAGGGAACATACTTTGGTTCATTCTCGGTGGGCTTCGGATGGCCGTCGCCCACGCGCTCCTTGGTGTGGCGCTATGCCTCACAATTGTGGGCATTCCGCTCGGACTCGGGAACTTTAAGCTGACTGCCGTGGCCATAGCTCCGCTCGGCAAGGACATCTGCGCACAACCGATCCCCGGGCGGCACTAGGCACGCTTTCGTTCTCAGCAATCCACCCTTAGGCCTGCCTCCGAACAGTGACAATGCTCAGAGGGATCCACCGCTTTGCTGCTGGTCCTCAATAGCTTCGGGAGTGCTGGAAGATTCGGTCTGACTTGTTGTTGTTGTGAGATGCCTCCGGGCGTCGTCGACCGAGTCCTTCCAGTTGCACATTGACAACGGCACGCCCCGTCTCGAAAAAGGGTGATTGGCCCGAGCTGCTCTAACAGCTCGGGCCGCCCGTCACTCCGATCCGGAACGGCCGTGCCATCCCTACACCGTTAGCAGAAGGGATGACCATGACAACCTTAGAAGCTGTCCGTGGTGTGACGGGTGGCGTTGATACCCACCTCGATTTCCACGTAGCCGCTGCACTCGATCCACTTGGTGCCCTGTTGGGTTCCAAAGCCTTCGAGACAACGCCGGCCGGCTACAGGTCACTGCTCTCATGGTTAGAGGGCTTCGGCGACGTCACCAAGGTCGGCGTGGAGGGCACCGGTTCCTACGGGGCTGGACTGGCTCGGTTCTTGCGCAAAGCCGACATCGAGGTAATCGAAGTGGACCGTCCTAATCGCCAGGAACGACGCCGCAGCGGCAAGTCCGATCCGCCCGATGCTGTCGAAGCAGCTCGAGCGGCACTGATCGGCCGAGCGAGGAGCATCACGAAGTCCAAGGACGGCGCCGTCGAAGCCATTCGGGTGCTGGTCGTCGCGAAGCGGTCGGCCCGACAGGCACGAGTGAAGGCGCTTACCCAAATGCGACACTTGGTCATCACCGCCCCTGACCAGCTTCGTTATCGGTTGAAGAGCCTTACGGTGTTCGCCTTGGTGGATGAGGCAGCGAGGCTTCGACCGTCTCGCGGTGGAGATCCGGTCATGGCGGCCCACAAGGCGTCATTGTCTTCTTTGGCCCACCGGATCCAGTCGCTCGAAGACGAGCTCGTCGAGCTCGACCAGCGGATCGAAGCCCTGTTGGTGGTCACCGCTCCTGAGCTAATGGCCCGCTTCGGGGTCGGACCCGACACCGCTGCCGCGCTGTTGGTCAGTGCCGGCGACAATCCCGAGCGTCTGCATTCAGAAGCCGCCTGGGCCCATCTGTGCGGCGTGGCTCCGATCCGGGCCTCGTCGGGCAAGGTCACTCGCTATCGCCTCGACCGCGGGGGCGATCGACAAGCCAACAGCGCGCTATGGCGCATCGTCATGGTGCGGATCGCCCATGACCCCGACACGACGGCCTACTTCGCACGTAAAGTGAAGGAGGGACGATCAAAGCAAGACGTCATCCGCCTTCTCAAGCGCTACGTCGCCCGCGAGATGTACCACTACTTACCTCGCGGCTGAACCTGCGGCCGTGGGTTTGGCTCACCCCCTAACTGTCGTCCTTCGGGGCTGACTTTCCGGCGACTCGCCGACCCACGGCCCAGGGCATCAACGTCTCTGCCAACGCGTGGCTTGATAAGAGCATGTCCTCACACCGAGTGACCCATCACTGTTCTGCCCGCTGTTTGCACTCCCGGAGGGCCAAAAGGGGCTTGACAACTGAAGTGAGCGTCGCCGGTTATCTGAGTGGTGTTCAAGGCGAACGTGTCGGCCGCAGATTGCTGAGCCAACGCTCGCTCTCCTTGTGGCTCGTAAGGCGCGCGAAAGTAATGTGAGTGAGAGCCGGAGATGCCATGGCGGATTCGAACCGTTCCTCATACTTGGCGTGTTGGGTCCATGCCCAGCGGATGATCGACCTGTAGGGGTCCCAGGCGTAAAGGTTCCGTAGTGGTTCTCGGTTGCCGTTCCAGAGTTCCTGGCGACCAATGGTGCGGCGAAGGGTGCGGCCAATCACCTGACTCATTACGGTCCGACGAGGAAGATCCAACCAAACCACAGTGTCGGCGCGTTGCCATACCGGTCCGTCCACCACCACGGTTCGGTAGTTGCCGTCGATAACCCATTCGGCGCCTTGGGTGATGGTGTCGACCTCAGCAACGAAGGTGGCGGGGTCGATTGGTTCCCAGTCCGCGAGATGCTGGATGGCATCGAGTTCTACGTAGGTGAGTTCGAGAATGACCGCGACGCGCTTGGCCAGACGAGTCTTGCCAGAGCCGGCGTTGCCGACAACCGAAACTCGTTTCACGGCGACATTATGGCGGATTCGGGGTACGCCGCCGCCTTTACTGATGAGCGTGGCGGCATTTCATTCCGGGAGCCGAGACGAGGTGGGTGGGTGTCTCCCTCTCCCGTGAAGGGTCGCCCGTGTGCTGTTCTCGTGACGCTCGTACGCGGTATCGCTGGAAAGTGCTGCCTGTCGCGAGCGGAGCTATCGACCTCTTTACTGGTTCGCCGCAGGCCCGCAAACGGTTCCCACAAGCCGAAAGGCAGTCGGAAACGATTCGCCGAGTCATCAAGGCGAAGTTCGGTGGCCCGAAAGAGGATCCCCCTCTGACGCCCACGAGCGGCCACGCGCGACTGGGATCGAGCGTCCCGGCAGCCGTTGGCTGAGCCATCCGATCATGTGCAACGCTTCACAGAAGACGGTGAGGTACTAGTGGAATGGGGTTGGGTGGCCGGTAGTGCGACATCTGGGGGGTGGTGGGGCCCGGGCCGCTACGCCGGTCAGGCCTATGACAGCTCCCGCTGGGACGGCTTCGTGTTCCGGGCTGACGATGTAGTGGTGTGCGCCCCCCAGAAGTGCGGCACGACGTGGGCACAGATGATCTGCGCATTGTTGATCTTCCAGACCGACCACCTGCCTGCACCGTTGGGTGTCTTGTCCCCGTGGTTGGACTCCAACACAGCGCCGCTAGCCGAGGTAGCCGCCCAGTTGGACGCCCAGCAGCACCGGCGGTTCATCAAAACCCACACTCCGCTGGATGGGCTGCCGGTGGGGTCAGGTGCGCATCTGTGCGTTGCCCGCGATCCGCGTGATGTGGTCATCTCCGCGTACAACGCGTATCTCAACGTGAACGTGGCCGCCGCCCTCGAAGCACAGCGCGCGGCCGGAGCGTTGCCGGGCGACACGGTTGGCCCGGTCGCCACCGCCCCGCGCCCAGACTTTCCGACGTGGTTTGGGTGGTGGGTGAACAGCCCGCCACCACCGGCGAACCCGGTCGGCAGCCTGGCGGGACTGAGCGCCCACCTGCGTACATCCTGGGAACGGCGTGACACCTCCAACGTGATCCTCGTCCACTACCGCAACCTCGAGCAGCACCTCGAGTCTGAGATGCGGCGTATCGCCGACGCTTTGGGGATCACCGTCGACGACACCGCCTGGGCGAGCCTGGTGCGGGCCGGGGGATTCGAAGCGATGCGTTCCCGCGCCGACGACCTGGTGCCCGAAGTACACGTGCCCGGAATTTGGCACGACAACCACGAGTTCTTCCACACCGGAACAAGCGGCCAGTGGCGCACACTGCTCTCTGACACCGACCTCGCCCGCTACCAGCAGCGCCTCGATGAGCTCGATATCGATTCGGACTTTCGCAGCTGGCTTCATGACGGCCGACTCCCCAACCAGCCTGCCCAGCCGCAGTGACCCGCGGCGGAGGTAACCCACGGAACGGTCCGGCGCGGTCGCCCGAGCAACGTCGACCGGGGCCGTTCACCTGGCCGTTCACGCCGCCACGGTTCTTCCGCCCTCAGCGCACACGCATCATTAGGTACTCAGACCGCCTCAGCTACCACGGGCGGCCGAGGATGTTCGGCGACGCAAGATGCCCGGTGAGGGATCGATGACCGGTCCTTCGATGGGCCGCCAGGTCCGCTGTTATCCACTAACGTGCGACCGCTGGAATGCCGAGGGAGTGGGGGGAAGAGCCATGACCGGTTGTCGTGTGGCAAATGCAGTCAGCTTCACGGATAAGAGCTGAGTCGGAGATGCAGTTCTCCCTGGGAATGCCCGGCCTTGACCGCTATCCTCCCGGTTTCTCGCCCCAGTGGGCGATCGAGATGGAGCCAGCAGACTTTCAAAAAATAGCCCGGACGGCAGACGATCTCGGGTACGACTCGGTGAACATTCCCGAGCACGTCGTAATGCCCGAAGACCTCGCCGGGGCAATGGGCGCACATTGGCCGCATGCCCTTACCGCGATGACGTTCATCGCCGGAGCGACCTCGCGCATTCGGGTCAACTCTTGTGTGATCGTCTTGCCGTATCACAACCCAATCGTGTTCGCTAAGGCGGTCGCTACCCTCGACGTGATGTCGGGCGGCCGGGTCATGCTCACCTTCGGTGTGGGCCACGCCGAGCACGAGTTCGAAATCCTCGGGGTTCCTTTCCACCAGCGCGGCCGGATTACCGACGAGTACCTCGAGGCGATGCTGGAGTTGTGGACAGCGGACGAACCATCATTCAAGGGCGAGTTCGTTAGCTTCAAAGGAGCGCGGTTCGAGCCCAAGCCGCGGCAGAAGCCGCATCCGCCCCTATGGTTCGGGGGCAACTCCCAAGCCGCAATGCGCAGGGTAGCCCGCTACGGCACGGGATGGATGCCGTGGCTCATCACTCCAGACGAGCTGCCAGCCCGTCTCGATCAGCTCCGCCAATTTCCCGGTTTCGGCGACAACGGCAAGGTCGATATCTGGTTCCCGCCATCGCCGCTCAGGATCCGCGAGGACAACCACGAGTTGACCGCCGACAAACCTATTGAGAGCTTCTCGAGCTCCCAAGAGGTGATAGACGCCCTCGGCAGGCTGCGGGACATCGGAGTCACCTGGACGGGAATCCCATATCCCGGGCCGGCAGCGACCACTCTCACCGAATACCTCGAACGCCTCCAGTGGGGCGCCGAAACAGTAATGCCTCTGTTCCGGTGACGGATCCCCTGCGGGCACCCTCACACAGTTTTCAAAGACCAGCGAAGGGCGGATTCTGAGGTGCCGGGGTTGCCTACCGGACTCCGTTCGTTCCTAGGGCTCCAGGCTGAACGGCGGATACTCGTCGTGCAGCAGCAGCACGTACGACCCCACCCGAAGCTGCCACCGGAACACGCCAATGCAGAAGTTCTTCAGTGACGGGTTCCATTGCCCGGTGAATAGGGCGATGAACCACGAGATAAGAAGACAAACTTCGTTGGCGATGTTGAGGAAATACAGCACGATGAACTGCGGGATGCAGAGGATGATCCGGACCAGCACAGTGACCCGGTTGCGCTCCCCACTGACAGGCGTGAAGTTCAACACTGCCGGATAGCCACCCGGATCGGCGAACCCTTGCGGGATCGGAGCGAAGGTCGGATACGGCTCGGCCCACTCGAAGAGGCCGGTGACCACTCGCCACTGATAGCGCATAACACCGGCGATGAACTCGCTCAGGCTCTCCGGTGCCGTGCCGGTGAACAAGATGGAGAACCAGCACACGATGGCCGCGATGAAGGCCACAATACTGAGGATGTACACCCAGATCAGGTGCGGAATGAAGATCAGCCAGTTAGTCAGGACCTTGACTGGCGGAATCTGTGCCGGTCCCGGCGGAACATCGACTGTCAGCGGATAGGCACCCAACATAAGGGACTCCCTTCGGTCGATCCCCTGACGTCGCACGATAGACGGCCCGACGTCGCCGATGGCGGATCGGCCAATGGGCAACTCAGAAGCCAAGACCATCTGGTCGCGTTGCGGCGAACAACAGGTGCGTGCCGCCGTCCAAGGCGCCCGCCTCGGCGCAGAATCGCTCCTCCCAGTCAAGAAACGCCGGCCATACCTTAGGGTCTTCATAGAGTTGCCCAACGACAAGCTCGGGGGCTAGGGACAACCAGTTGCTGGACGAAATACCAACGAGTTCACCTCCGCACTCTTCTACAAGAGCGCGGACCTGGTCCGAAGTGAACATCTGACATGGATGGGCGGGTGGCATGGCACGTTGGTCGCCGTGGCGAAGGAACTCGTCGAAGATAGGCAGTCCCGCCCTAGCAATGGCTGCGGGAAAGTTGGGGAGAAAGTGGCGAGCAGAGCCGGCCAGTGACATAACGCTGGCCACGGCGGTTCCACCAGGTCGCAGCACCCGCAGGCATTCCGACAACGCTTCGGCGGCCCGATCGAAGACATAGGACAATGGGCCGCCAAACGCCACCACGCCGTCAAAGGAGGCGGTCTCGAAAGCGGACAGGTCACAGATGTCCATCCTGACGCCAGCCTCGATCGCAGCCTGGCATCCCGACTCCGCAACGTGGCGGGCATTCAACTCGAGCTGTACCCGAGACAAATCCCCGACCACCACTCGGCGTCCGGACCGCGCCAGCTCGACCGTAAATCGACCGGCACCTGCGCCCACCTCCAACACTCGACCCAAAGGGAGGTAACGATCAAGAAATCGCCGGTGGATCTCAAGCGATACCCGGGCTGCCACGTCGACGTCCATGCGGTCCCACTCAGCGTCGGCCCACTCATCGAAGAGTGCCTCAATGGGGTTCCGCTCGTCGCTCATCCCGCAACTTTCGCGCACAGGACGAGATGTTGGCGATCGATTGCGCCAATAATCGTGTCCAGAAATGAAGGCCAGACGCACTGCGGCCCCCCGTTGAGATTCAGGAGGTCGCAGTGGCAATCCCGCCGCCACCTCCACAATGACGATTGTTTGTCGCCGACACCAGGGTCAAAGGTCCCAGGACTTCGAAGATCGACTCTCGACCAGGTCGAGGCTAAACGCAATGGCGTTAGGGTAGTGGCCGTAGACTTCGATTCGACGATAACCCCGTTGCGCATACAGCGCCGCCGCCTCAGGTTGGAGGGGCCCGGTCTCCAAGATCACACGGGCATAACCAGCCTCCCACGCGGCCTCTTCGAGCGTTCGGAGCACAGTGGTAGCCAATCCACGCCTGCGATCGCGCTCGATGGTCCACATTCGCTTCACCTCGCAGGTGTTTACGTTGTGGCGGCGGAAGCCCCCGCCGGCCAAAGTTGTCAGCCCTTCCATGAGGACGATGAACAGACCATCTGGAGGGTCGAACTCGTCCTCGCTCGCCCGCGTCATCTCGATGGTCTCGCCATAGCGTGCGTCGTACTCGTTGCTCAGTCCGAGCAACAACGGCTCGACCTCTGCATCGCACAACCGGACCTGTCGTATCTCCATTGTCTCCATACTCACGTACAGTCGACGTCAGCGCATCCTGCGTTCCGAAACGCCTGTTCGACCCTGCCCGGTGATGTCGCCGGGGTACGAACCTTTGCCGTTGCGTACGTGAACGATCGCAATTGCATTAGTTCGGCATAGCTGCACTCCACGGAGACAAATCCAGGCCCCGGTAGCGTTCACCCGTCCCAGTGATCGTTTCGCTTGTCCAGTAGGGATGCCCTGGTGGAGGAAACCCGAAAAGAGCGAGTTGCTGCGGGGTCGCCCTGAGCACGAAATCATGCCAACGCTCCGAGTTCGCGTATTTCTGCCATGGATGACGGCTGATCCAGTCCACTCCTTCAGGACGAAAATTGACATGGATCGTGTAGCGCGCACCCCCTGGAGCGCTAAGGGCAGTTCCGCGGTGAAAGGTGTCATTGACATAGGCCACCACCGTTCCCGCTGGCCCCGCGGCAGAGACCTCGGCGTCATAGAGTTCGGGGTTCCCACCCCGTGCTCGCCATGCGGGGTGTTCCTCGTCGATGCCCATATTGTCCCTGCGAGGAAACCAGTTGGGTATAGCGGGCAGGTCTTCTGTCCGTCCACGCGGCACGAAGGAGGGCGGGCCCAACTCCAAAGGAACATCGGACAGATACAGGAACAACTCCACCTGCTGATACCGAGGGTCTTGGGATGGGACAACCATGGTGTGGGCGAGGTAGTCCCGGTGGTGGTGCTGGTCGTAGTCGGCTGCGCCCGTGTACTTCGCCCAGGCTTCGATGGAATAGACGCGCAAAAGTTCGGTTCCAAGGAGTGACGAAGCGAGTTCGACGAGGTCCTCATGTATCGCCAAGAGATTCAGTTCCGTGCTGTTGAACGGAAAGTCATCGATTCCCCCAAACTCGTCCCTGAATCGATCGTATTGCTGGTCATCGGGTGCGCCGTGAAACTCATCAGCGCTCGGAAATAGACGACCAAGCTCAGCGATACCGGGCTCCACCTGGGCCGCTGAGAGAAACTCGGGCAGCAGCACGAAACCGTCCGTGTGCCATTTGCCAAGCGAAGAACTCAGATCTACCGCCCCAGTCTCGTTTTGATGGCCTCCCTCGTCACCTTGTGTATCCCGGAACGCAGCCGAACTACCTCGCGGAGTGAGAGGCCCGATGTCGGCTGGGGATCCAGTGGAGCGTGCTTGTAACTTCGCCTTCGTGGCAACGATCCGGCTGAATCCAAGGTGTTTACCCTTGTCGACTCGGAGCATGGCCACTTCATCGCTCCCAGCCTTCTGCCAGCGCTCAGGTGTGAGAGGCAGTTTGATCTCGCCGAATCTAAGCCAATCTTTCCATCCGTCAATGATGAAATCGGCCAGAGTGACGTGGACTTTGCCAGTCTTCTCCCAATGCTCACGCCACCACTGGGGACCGTGGAACGAGCAGAAGTCCCACTCCCAGAACGGGACGAGATCCTCGGGAATCTTCGAACCCACCTCGCTGACCAACCCTGGTACGGCGATGGCGATCTGGCCCTCCGCCTTAAGGAATTGGCCTATATAGCCGAGGTAGAGATCGTCGGTGCCGAAGTAGTGGTAGGCGTCAACACTCACGATGGCATCGAAGAAGTCCTCGGCAAAGGGAAGGGCATGTGCTTCTGCATGGATCGGGACGACGAGGTCCTCCACGCTCGCGGCGCGAATCCTCCCCTGATTGGCCGCCGCCTCAATCCATAGGTCGGTGGCCCAGACCTGGACTCCGAACTCCTTGGCCAAAAAGATGGAGGTGAGGGCGGTCCCACAGCCAAGGTCGAGCACTCGCATGCGGGGTTTGAGCTGAACGACGTCGCTGAGGGCTTCGACCAACCAGAGGGGGTTTGGTCCCATCTGATTCTTGATGACCCATTGCGGGTCGTAGTTATTTGAACGGGGATAGCGCGGATGAGAAAGGGGGTTACTGCTGGTAGTAGTCACTGCGTGGGTCTCCTTGGAACGGCTTTGGGGCGCGATCAAACAGAGCGTCGGGCCGAACGCCGGACTCGCTGTTTTGTTTCAGTCCCGAATGGGACTCAGGCCGTGTAGACCACCCACATACGCACGCACCTCCGAATAAATGAACCAAGGTCTTTGCGCATCGTACTCGTAGGGACGACGGAAATCACCAACTCCTGTTACCGAGGATGCTTACGCCGGACTCGAACGTCTACCCGGCCCCCTGTCCCGTTCACGATACTTCTCGCTAGTTCTGCGGAGTCCTAGCTGGTGGTTTGCTGGGGTCGTCTTCGGGACAGTGAGAATCCGCTGGCACTGAGGGTCGGCCCGACCCCCGACTTGACCTCAGAGACTGAGCAGGTCCTCAACGGTGTCGAGGACTTCGGCCATCGTGATGTCGGCGGCCGGCACCGCGGAGAAGAGCTCAACCACGCGGAACGAGTGGGACATGTAGCGAATGAGCGCCTGCGCCCGCTTGGCCGCTGCAGGGTCGTCGAACGCGGACGGGTCGGCCAGCACGAACTCGGGGTCGATCACGGCGTACTCAGCAATTGCGGCTCGAGCCGCGCTCGCGATGTGCGCGTGGCGTTCGTTCGGGTAGGTGCGGACGCTGGTGCGGTTCGGGTCGATCGCGGGCCAGCGGCGAGCGTTGGCCCGGGCCCGGTCGAAGGTGATGCGGGCGTCGAACCCTTCGGGGAGCACCACGGGGATCGGCACAGGCTCAGGCGTGTACGTGGCTAGGACGAAGGTTGCTAGCACCGAGGGGTCGGCCGCGAGGCGGGGAAGGGCGAGTGTGACGTCGTGCTCGTGCCCCGGTGAGGGCACGCACGTGACGACCTTGCGACCAGGAGTCGCGGCCAGTCGCTCGATGGTGTCAGCAAACTGCCGGCGGCGGTCGGCGGGATCGTCCGGCCCGATCAGGTCGATCGTCGCCGTCATCCCGCGCTCGAGCGCGTCCCGCTTCAACTCCACCGGCTCGTAGGGTCCGTGCTCGAACCCGATCATCCACCAGTGCGCGGGGGCAAGAGCGTCGACCACGCCCAGCATGGCAACTATCGCGCCGAGCCCGTAGGCGGCCGGGATGTGCACCAGCGCACCTCGCCGCAGCGGCGCGAACAAGTCGATGGCCCGTATCCGGGTCCATATGACTTCGCCGTCGTGGGCCTCGGATCGGCGGGCTGCTTTTAGGGCACCCCAGTCTGCAGGAGTGCGGCCGTGCGCGTCGGTCGCCGCCGGATCGGCCCCGGCCGCCAGCAGCTGGCGCACGAGATCGTGCCGTTCGCGATAGACGGCGACGTGGAGGGCGGTCGTCTCCCCGTCGAACGCCCCGCCAGCGGCGGAGGCGCCGTGCTCGAGCAGGTAGTCGACAACGTCGGCGGCGCCGATGTTGACCGCTGCCCACAGCGCGCTCTCGTGGTTCGCGCACTGGCAGGCGTCAGCAACCGGGGCTCCGGCCTCGACCAACAGGCGAACGAGCCGGAGGTCGCCGATGCCGGCCGCTCGAATGAGCGCGGTCGCCCGGTCCGAGAACCCGAGGCGTGAGTCGAAGCCCTCGACCGGCGACCAATCCTCGGTGGCAGTGGCGAGCGAGGGGTTCTGGGCCAGGAGGCGGGCCAGCCCATCGGCGTCTTGGGAGCGCAGCGCCTGGAACAGCAGGATCGTGTCCCGAAACGATTCGGTACCTGAGGGGCGGGCGGCGGCAAGGGCGTCGGCGACCATGGGTAGGAAGTCCTTCAATCGGGCGCGAGCGGACCACGCCCGCTTCTTGGCAGCAGGGACAGAGATCCCGAGGAAGGCGGCGACGTCGGCGTAGGACATCCCGGCCAGGTGATGCAGCGCAACCACACATCTCTCGCCCTCGGGTAGACGCTCGACCGCGGCTCGGACCTCGGCCACCTCGGTGGCGGCGAGCACGACCTCCTCGGGCCCCGCGGCCGCGTCCACCAACGCACCGGGCGCGTTGCCGCTGGATACGGCGTCGAGCGACACCGTGGAGCGGCGGTGGCGGCGGGTTCGGCGGTTGGTCGCGGTGCGGACCAGCCGTAGGAGCCAGGCCGGGAACGCGGCCGGGTCCCGGAGGTCGGCGATGTGGCGGAAGGCCAGGACGAACGCTTCCTGTGCGATGTCCGGAGCCTCGTCCAGATCGCCACACAGCCCCACGGCGGCGGCGACCGCGATGTCCTCGAATCGGTCGATGAGCTCCGGCCAAGCTCTGGCATCGCCCCGTTGGGCGGCGCCGACCAGTGCCGTCCAGCGGTCCCGATCCTCGATCAGTGTCATCACCAGAGAGGAGCCTGCCAGCGCGGGTCCGGTTACCGGACGGGCGGCATGCTGCGTCCTGTTCTGTTGCGGCCCTGCGGCATTTTCGACAACCGGCTGGTCAGCAGTGTGCGTGAGCTGAGGTTGACACGTCTCACAACGCAGTCGACCATGCATTTCGTGGTCCATCGGACGAGCCACTCCTGCCTGTCCCAGTTCGTCGTGGAGTCAGAGCCCGGGAACTTTCCACGATGTATCTACAGCCCACTGTTCGGCAAGAGCCATCAAGACGTCGGTAGCGGGGTCCTTGACGGCTCCATAGTCAGCGAGCGTCTGTGTGATTGCAGCCAGTTCCCTCTTGAATCGACCCCAGGCCTCTCGGGCCGCTGGGTCTGCCCGCAAGAAGTCCCGAAACAACAGGGCGTATCGCTCGTTCGGTGTCCCGCTTACCCGGATGTGGACATTGCCAATCCGAGAACCGGGTGGCGTCGCAAACACCAGCTTGGCCCACTCCTCAACGTCTCCGACCCAACCCGCAGGGATGTGATCTTTTAGGTTCCATTCTGTATATTTGTGGACGAACTGTGCCCTACTCAGGGCTGCGATGATCGCGTCTCGATCCAGGTTCGCCACGATGACCTGCATGTCAATGACGTCCTTGGCCGCCAGCCCCGGAACCTAAGTGGACCCGATGTGGTCGATGCGCAGAGCCATCGGTCCTAGGGCAGCATTGAGCGTGTCGGCGAGCTCTTTTGAGTCGGCGGCCCACTCCGGACGCCAGTGGGTGAGAACCACCTTGTCGGCGAGATCCATGCATCCAGTATTGCGCTGAGAGGGAAAAGAAGGGCCTGATCGCTGGTCTCATGATGCACCTTCGCGAAGCCACGGCCAACGTGCTGGCCTCGGAGGGTAGGGAGGACCAATGATCACCACAAGCCCAT
>CAVWJS010000001.1:0-10654 GCA_963755495.1 uncultured Acidimicrobiaceae bacterium | reverse complement strand
GACGGGCTGCGCGTCGGCCATCCCGATGCTTGCCAACTCGCCCCAGGTGAACGACTGGGGGAGGACGACACCGGACAGCCACGAGAGCAGCCACAGGCCGCTCGGATCGCCATGCGCGGCGGAGATCCACGAGTCGAGGGTCATCGGCCCGGACAGTATCGAACCGCTGTTCGAGTTCGCCTCCGTGAGCCCGAGGAACGTCCCGACCAGGGCGTTGCCCGGCTTGATCGGCAGGGATAACCAACTGCTCGGCATGTGTGCCGCCGTGTGCTTCATGCTGGCGGCGAGGTTGCCGGTGCGGGCGCGGCAGGCAGGCTGCTGCGCGCACAGCGCCGAGTAACGCTCGATCCCCTGATCGATCTCGGCTCCGCTGTAAATGTAGTTTCCGGGCGGGTTGACCCCGACCATCACCGAGCGGTCGACACTGTTCGGGTACCGCCACTGGTAGATCATCGCCAGACGGGTCCCGGCGCTCTCGCTGAGCAGGTCGATGCGCTGGTAGCCGAGCGCGACGCGAGCGGCTTCGATGTCGTCGGCCTGCTCGGCCAGCGTGTAGCCGGCGAGGTCTACGCCGCTTCGCTCAAGCCGCTGCGCGCACGAGGCGAAGGCCTGGGAGTACGCGCTCAGCGACGCTTTGCCGAGGTAATCAGCGGAGTTCTCCAGCGCCGCCGTCACCTCGGGACAGTTCAGCACCGAAGAGCCGTCGACGCCGCGGTAGCCGACCATGACGACATCGTGCTGGGCGGCCAGGCGGTTCGCTTGGGGGAACGTCATGTTGGTTATGCCCGGGCCGCCGTTGAGATGGAAGATTGGCGCCAACGGGTGGGATGAGCGAGCCAGGACCCGGGTCACCGGCAGCGCGATCAGGCGCGACCGGGGGTCTGCCCGGTTCTCCGGCACGACCAACGTGCCGCAGTCGGCGCGGCATGCACCCTGTTCGGTCGCGTAAGTGCACGGGTGCATGGTCAGCTGGCCGGCGTGCGCCCCCTGCGGGACCGAGACCGTTTCCGGGCTGGACGAGACTCGCAGGTAGGTAAGTCCCGTCAATAGGACGATGGTCATCAGCAGGGCAGCGATTCGTGCCCAGGTGAATGCCCGTGGTCTTTGGGCCAGCGGTACTGGTTGGTCGACTGCCACGGTCTTGCCGTAGCGCTTGGTCAGGTGGTTTTCCTCGATCATGGTTCTTCCTTTCCTCGATGTTCTTGGTCCTGGAGGCAGCCTGCGCTCGGTGCCTGAGGTGCCGCTGACGTGGCCCTGAGGTGGGCGAGTCAGCTCGATCACGCCGCACCTGGTCATCGGTCGTACCGTGGGAGCGTGGAAGTGAGGCTCTTCGGCGAGTTCGAGGTGGTCAGAGGGGGTGTGGCGATACCCGTTCGTGGCGCCAAACAGCGGGCCCTCCTGGCTCTCCTGGCGCTCAAGCCGAGGGAATCCGGTCAGCGCCGATCGTCTGATCGACCAGCTCTGGGCGCGACGGGCAGACGGCGAAGCCGGCCAACGCCCTGCAGGCCCAGATGCCGTCCAGACCTGCGCCGGGAACTCTATCGGATGCCGCTCCGCCATCGTGGACACCTCCGAATCCGGCTAGGCGCTCGACATCACCGTTGGCGCTGCCTCGACGCAGCTACGATTCGACGATTTGGTCGGCCGACTGACGCAACGCCTGAGCACCCGAAGGCGCGGTAGACCCGAGCGGAGCGACCGTGAGCTTCTTGCACGCTTGGGACGGTCATGGCGGGGTCTCCCTGGAGGCACGATGGCAGCCGGGAAGCTGGGCGCTGAGGTCCTCGAGCCCATCCCGGTTTCCTGTGCGCCGTCGGAGGTCGGTAACGATGCGCAGAGCGAGCGGGTCGCAGCCAACGCTGGCGAGATGTTCACGGAGCAGATCGGTGGCTCGACTGACGTTGCCGGCGGCCGCGGTGCGGACCACTTCAATGTGATGGCGTTCCCAGCTCATCGGGCGGCCACCGGTGGGACTCGGGGGTGCTTCGGTGATGGCGGCGAGATCGGCGACGGCGAGCCCGAAGCCCGGATCGGCTATGACCGCGTGACGGAGCGCCTCTACGGTGACGGACGCGTCCGCGGCCTGTTGTGCTTGGCGATAGAAGGCGGCGGCCTGGATGTTGGCCGTGACCACCCGACCGTGGTCCTCGACCGCAGGACCAGCAGAGGCCGACTGGCCACGGCGGGTGTTGGGCCGTTCTGGGTCGCGATGCATGACTATCAGGTTGCGCTTGTGACCTGAGGCCGCCCTGAGGTGGTGCTGAGGTGCCAGCGCCACGGCTTGAGATGGCCTGCTCGAAGAGGACTCGAGCTGCGGCTTTGCCGGTTCAGGTCGCGGTTGGTGTGAGCCGAGTCGCGAGTGCCACCAGATCTGGCTCGTCGGTGAGGGAGCGATGCGAGAGACCTGAGGCTCGCTGTTGGGCCAACGCGACGAAGTTGTCGGTGTTGCGCTGAGTGGGGTCTGCGATGGCGTTGGCTGCGGCCAGGGCGGAATCGGCGAGCAGTTGGGATTCGGGATCCCCGATTGCCTTTGCGGCTCTGACGGCATCTGCCGCGAAGATGACTGCAGTGGCGGGTTGATCTGCACCGATCGCCCACCAGGCCAGTCCCGCAAGCACCCGGGCTTGGCCGGCGGGAAGGTCGGCGTCCCGGTAACGCTCCGCGGCGGTGTCGAGCAAACCTCTCGCCCGTGACAGGTCACCGAGGTGACGGGCGACGGCCGCTTGGCCGACCATGGCGTCGGCCGAGAGCCACGGGTTGTAGCAGCACCCGATCGCCTCTTGGTAGAGATGGTCGGCGGCGGTGGCGTCACCTTGTCTGGCCCGCACACCGGCCAAAGAGACGAGGCAAAAGGGCAGGTAGGGGTGCTGCCCGGTAGCCCGGCACCGTTCCAACAGCGCTTCGTACGCTACTGACGCGCCCTCGAAATCACCCTTTGCCGCGGCAACTCCGGCGAGAGCGTTCAGTGCGTTGACGACCAGCAACACTTCACCTGCTGCGTCGAAGCGCTCAATGCTCGAAAGGGCCGCCGCCTCGGCCTCGTCGAGACGCCCGAACGACGCCAGATTCCAGCTGACCAACATGTCGTGTGTACCGAGCAGCCACCCGTGCTCATGAGGCCCGAGGAGCATCTGCGTCTCCATCGTGTCGTGTGTACCGAGCAGCCACCGTTGGTCATCAGGGCCGAGCAGCATCTGTGCTTCCGCCAAAGCCGCCAGCGACCGGCTGAACTGGTGGGCGCGTATCAGTACCGACGCTCCGAGCAGGAGCGCCTCGGCCAGGCGAACAGGGTCGCCGCCCGGCCTCAAGACGGCAATCGCCTCTTCACATTCGACGACGCCCGCCGCCGGGCTGAACGACATGCCGACGCAGTAGCCGTGCCAGACGAGGGCGGTGGCGTGCAGCTCAGCACGGCGTTTCCCTTCGGCGCCCAGCGCACTGGCCAGCCAACGGGCGCCTTCGGCAAAATCGCTGTTGACGAACCACAGCCAGGCCATTCCGGAGACCATGGAGAGTGCGGCATCGATGTTCCCGGTGCCCAAATGCCAATCGAGCGCAGCTTTCAGATTGCCCAACTCCGGGGTCAGGCGTTCGCTCCACTCGGGCGCTCTGGCACCTCGTAGGCGTTCGTTGGCGTTCTCGGCGAAGCGGCGGTAGTAGGCGGCGTGTCTGGTGCGAACCGTGTCGGCCTCGTCGGAGTCGTCGAGGCGGGTGGTGCCGTACTCCCACAACGTCTGCAGCTGAGTGAACCGAGTCTCGCCGGGTGTCGGGGCCGTGACGAGGGACTTGTCCACCAGCCGACTCATGACGTCGAGGATGTCGGTGCTCGGGAGCTCGTCGTCGACGCAGACGGCCTCGACGGCTTCGAGCTCGCAGCCGCCGACGAAGACCGACAGCCGAGCGAACAGGCGCCGCTCGTCTTCGAAGAGGAGGTCGTAGCTCCAGTCCACGACGGCACGCAGCGTCTGTTGGCGGGGCAACGCGGTGCGGGCGCCGCGGGTGAGCAGCGCGAAGCGGTCGCCGAGTCGCTCGGCCAGCGTGGACAGGGGGAGGGCTCGAAGGCGGGCGGCGGCAAGCTCGATGGCCAGGGGCAGGCCGTCGAGTCGTCGGCAGATGCCGTCGATGATCGCTTCGGCCGGGCCGTCGCCTTCGAATCCTGGCTGGACCGCACGAGCACGATCCACGAAGAGTTCGATGGCAGCCGGGGATGCCAGCCCGGCTATGGGTATGAGGATCTCGCCGGGAACACCGAGTGGCTCGCGGCTGGTGGCCACGAGGCGAAGACCGGGTACCTTTCCGACCAGGGTGTGGGCGAGGCTCGCAGCCTCGTCGATGACGTGTTCGCAGTTGTCGAGGACGACCACGAGCGAGCGGCCGGCGAGGTGGCGGGCGATGAGCTCGGCCGTCGATCCAGAGGGCTGGGCGTCACCCAGAGCAGGCCGTACGGCTCCGAGCGTGCCGGCCGCGGCCGGGGCGACCCCTTCGGGATCGGTGACGCCGGCCAGTTCGATCAGCCAGGTGCCGCCCGGGTGCTGTTCCCGCAAGCGGGCCGCGGCCTCGACCGCCAGACGGGTCTTGCCCACTCCACCGGGTCCGATCAGTGTGACCAAGCGGCTGGAGGCAATCGCTTCGCCCACCTGTTCCAGTTCGGCGTCACGCCCGAGGAATCTGCTCAGTGGTTCGGGCAGGTTGCCTGGCACCGACGGCAGCGCCGGCGCACGGGGCGCTGGCGGTTGCTCGGCGACGAGGGACGGGTCGTGGTCGAGGACGCGGGTTTCCAACTCGCGCAGGCTCGAGCCCGGGTCGACCCCGAGCTCGTCGACCAGGCGGTCACGGATCTCGGTGTAGGCCCGCAACGCTTCGGCTTGGCGTCCCGCTCGGTAGAGCGCCAGCATGAGCAGCTCCCAAAGGCGCTCGCGTAGCGGGTGGTCCCGGCACAGCGCTTCCAGCTCGCCCACCAGCTCGTTGTGATGGCCAAGCTCCAGGTCCGCTTCGACTCGGTACTCGGTTGCCACCAGGGCCAACTCGTTGAGATGGGCCCGCTCGGCGTCGGCGAAGCCGGCATAGGCGAACTCGGACAGCGGCTCGCCGCGCCGCAACCGGAGGGCGTCACCGAGCACGGCGGACGCCCGGGCTACCTCGCCCTCAGTGCTCAGGCGGCGCCCTTCGGCTACCAAGTCCTCGAATCGGGCTGCGTCCAGGTCAGCGGCACTGATATCGAGCGCGTAGCCGGATTCGGAGGTGACGATGGCGGAGGCTCCGAGAGTTCGGCGCAGTTGGACGATCTGGGCCTGCAAGGCGTTGGCCGGCTTCGCCGTCTGCCCGTCGCCCCAGAGCTGGTCGATCAGACGATCGGCGCTGACCGGATTCCCTCGGTTGAGCGCCAGGAGAGCCAGGAGGGCCCGCTGCTTGGCGCCACGAACGGGTATCGCCACACCCCCTCTGACCACCTCGAACTCGCCGAAGAGCTTCACTTCCACGCTCCCACGGTACGACCGATGACCAGGTGCGGCGTGATTGAGCTGACTCGCCCACCTCAGGGCCACGTCAGCGGCACCTCAGGCACCGAGCGCAGGCTGCCTCCAGGACCAAGAACATCGAGGAAAGGAAGCACCATGATCGAGGCAAACCACCTGACCAAGCGCTACGGCAAGACGGTAGCGGTCAACCAGGTCTCCTTCACCGTCAAGCCCGGGCAGGTGACCGGATTCCTCGGGCCCAACGGGGCCGGCAAGTCGACCACCATGCGCATGATCCTGGGCCTGGACGCCCCGACCTCCGGAGAAGTCCGAGTGGACGGCAAGCCCTACCACGAGCTGGCCGATCCGCTCCGGTCGGTCGGGGCGCTCCTGGACGCCGGGGCCATCGTCGGCGGCCGCAGTGCCGCCAGCCACCTCATGTGGCTGGCCGACAGCAACGGCATCGCCCGTCGCCGGGTGAGCGAAGTGCTCGGCATCGTGGGCCTGAGCGATGTGGCGGGAAAGCGGGTCGGAACCTTCTCGCTCGGCATGAACCAGCGGCTGGGCATCGCCGCCGCCCTCCTCGGCGACCCCGAGACGGTGATGTTCGACGAGCCGATCAACGGCCTCGACCCCGAGGGCATCCTCTGGATCCGGAACCTGATGAAGTCGCTGGCGTCAGAAGGCCGCACGGTGTTCCTCTCCAGCCATCTGATGAGCGAGATGGCCCAGACTGCCGATCACCTGATCGTGATCGGCAGGGGCCGCATCATCGCCGACGCCGGCACCGATGAGTTCATCAACCGCCACACCGCCCCGAGTGTCCGGGTCCGGGCTGTGGAGCAGGCCGACCTGGGCGAGGCCCTCACCCGACGCGGCGCTCTGATCGAGTGCGGATCCGACGGCGCCATGGTCGTGACCGGCATGGACGCTGCCGCCATCGGCGGCGCCGCCTCCGCTCACGACATCACCCTCGTCGAGCTGACCCCACTCGGGTCGTCGCTCGAGGAGGCGTATTTCGACTTGACCAAGGATGAAACCGACTACCACGCCGGCCAGCTGGCCGACTCGAGCAAAGGAATCTGACATGAGCACTGCGACCCACACCATCGATGCGATTCACTTCACACCGCCGGCCCGGCAGGTACGGACGGCTCCGACCAGCAGAATTCTCAAGTCGGAGTGGACCAAGCTCCGCACGCTGCCCTCCACCTGGCGGACGGCGGTCATGGCCGTCACCATTTCCATCGGCTTGGGTGCCGTCCTCTGCATCTCCCAGGCCAACCAATGGGCCACCATGACCGCCGCACAGCGAGCCACGTTCGACCCGACGGCCTGCTCGTTGGGGGGATTCTTCTTGGTCGGCGCCGTGCTGCTCGGAGCCCTCGCCGTGCGTAGCCGTCACTGCCGAGTACTCGACGGGGATGATCCGGTCCACCTTCACCGCCACACCGACCCGACGCCTGGTACTGGCAGCCAAAGCTGCGGTCACCGCCGGCGTTCGCCTTCCCGGTGGCGTTGCTGGCTGCCGTGGTCAGTTTCGAGGTCGGTCAGCAGATCTTCGCCGGCAAGCACCTTCAAGTGTCCTTCGGGTCTCCCGGCGTGCTCCAGGCCCTGGTCTTCGCGGCCCTGGCGGTGAGCCTCGTCGCCATCATCGGGGTCGGCCTCGGCGGCCTCATCCGACACACCGCAGGGGCAACGACTGCACTGGTGCTGGTCATCGTGGGAGGAGCCGTGCTCGGCCAGTTCCTTCCGGCCGGCCTCCGTCAGTACCTGCCTGGGACCGCACTCGAGGCCGCCGTCACGGTCAACCACTCGGCGGGCCTTCTGAGGCCAGGAGCTGCCATTGCTGTCCTCGGCGTCTATGCCGCAATCGTCTTGGCCGCAGCATCGATGCGGATAGCGCACCGCGACGCTTGACCCTCAATGAGCCTCAAGTCCCCGAAGGTGCGATGCGCCTTCGGGGACTTGGCGCGTGCGGCACTATTGATCTCATGGCTGAGCCGAAAATGAACCATCGCGTGGCCCGGATGTCAGCCGTCCAGCCCTCTTCCTCGATCAGTGACTGCAGCTCACCTGGCTCGTACATCACACTGACGACCCGGTACCGCGATCCGTCGCGAAGACGACGCAGGTGAAGGTCGGTGTCGTAGTGGACGACGAATGGATCCTTCGTAGTCGTGTCTGGCACTGGGTCGTTTCGATTGTCGATGAGGAACGCCCGGCCCGAGGGAGTGAGGCATGAGTGAACGAGCGACCAAAACTCGCCGAAGAGGGCCCTCGGTACATGCGAGAGCCAGAAGGAGAAGAACACCACGTCATAGTGGGAGTCGGCTTGCCAATCGAACAGATCCCCTACGACATAGTTGACATCGGGGCGCCCCACCCGTTCCCGGTTGAGCGCGAGAACCTCAGGCGAGCTGTCCACAACGGTGAGACGGTCGGCCGTCCGGGCGAGACGCTCGGTCCACCAACCAGTTCCTCCCGCCAGTTCCAAGACCGAACCCGTTGCTCCAAAGGAGGCTAGAGCGTCGTCCACGACCGCTAGTTGGCGCTGCCATTCGAGCAGCTGATCCTCGCCCCGTTCGAACCGACCCCGTCGCTGCCACCATTCGTCATACTCGGGCGCTCTGGCTCGATAGTACGAACGCTGCTCGGCGAGCAGGTCATCGTCGTTCACTTCCACAGTGTCGCGCTCATAGGTGAGAGCCATCAACGATTGGCCAGCTTCATCCCGACTCGGCAGAGTGGGGCAACCCAAGAGAAACGATGAAGATCCACTTGCGGGAAGGGATGTTGACTGCTGTTGGTCGGATACCCGGGGCTCTGAGGCTTTGTGTTGTCAGGACTTGGGAGAGACCAAAGTCCACTACTGAAGGCTTGCGGGCAGCAAGCGCCTCCCTTTGATCGGATAGCGATTGGCAGGCCGCGAACCGACGCTCGGCGGCAATGGCGACGAGCACTGCTCCTGGCTGCAGAGTGGTTGAACGCCGCTATCCACGGGGATCCGATCAGCTATCCGTCACCAGTGGCATTCTCGATGGTGACTGTTGATCTTGCAGATACCCGAGTTCCTGCACTCGGCATCATCGCGACGATGGTTCCTCTCGGAGATGGCCCCTTCGGAACATTCACGACGTTCAAACTCACGCCCAATCCAGACAGCTTGGCGGCAGCAGTTGGCGTGCTCATGCCAACGACGTTCGGCAGCGTCACCATGATCGAAGGACACGGGATGAGTCGGACTGTCCTCCCACTCGTCGTGCCCTGGATGGTCCATTCCGGCCTACAGGTCGCCGAAGCCGGCGACTGGCCCAGCGCAACGTATCCGATCCCAGGATAAAGATGCCCGACCAGTCTTCTGAGATCGGCTCCGTAGACGGGAATCGGACCCGCAGGGATAGGTGCATGGCCAGAGTTCGGGAGGATGTCTCCCTTCGGGGCGTAGCCCACGACCTTGCCTCCACTCGCCACCGAGAGGAAGTCCGGCACGCTGTTGAGGTCACTCACACCATTGCGGGACGGAGGAATGGGTCCCTTGGTTGGCAAGTAGACAGCGGCAGATGCACCCCCGGCGAGGGCCACAGTGACTCCGATACCTGCGACCGCCCCGCGGTTCAGACGCCACCGCCAAGTCCGAGTGCGCCCTTCTGAGATGCTCTCAAGCTGTCGGCGTGAGGCGAGCATGCGATCGGAGGGCATTGAGCGATTGGGTGGGAGAAGCTCAGCGTTCGTCATTTCTCTCCTTTGACGTCCGGGCCAGTAGTGCCGTTCGGTTCTCTCCACTCGGACTGTCCGAGCCCTCGACCTGGGCGTCGTCGGTGAGCTGTCGCAGCTGCTCGTGGGCCCGAGACAATCGGGAACGGACCGTCCCAATCGGGATGCCCAGCGCCGTCGCGGCTTCGGCATACGAGAGTTGTGCCCAATCGCACAGTGCGATGATCTCCCGCTCCTCGAGTCGGAGCTTGTTGATCCTCTCGAGGATTGCCCCCATTGCCCGCTCATCGTCGACTCTTTGGTCAGCCTCACCCTCAAACGCCGAAGCCGATGTCGGCGGAGGTAACCGTGAAATGAGGCGCTGTTGTCGACGAACCGATCGTTGGGCATTCCGCAACGCATTGTTTGCCACAGCAAGGAGCCAGGGCCGGATCGAATCTCCGTGGAGTCGAACCTCTCTCCGGCGCCGCCACGCTTCTAGGAAGACTGCGCTGGTGACGTCCTCGGCCAGTGACCACGATGCTGTCCGCCGGAAGCAGTGGTTGTAGACCGCATTGGCATGTCGCTCATAGAGTTCCCCGAAGGCCTTCCCTTCGTGCTTGGTGGCCCTCTGCCACAGCACTTCGTCTGGAAGATCGCTCAGTCCGGGGTTCACAGCATTCCTATTCCGGCACGGCACACTCGGTTCCCGAATCAACCGTCACCCTCTGTTGCGAGGGCGGCTCTTGACCACCTCAAGCTCCATCGGGGTTGGCAACTCAGCTTGAGACCAGATCGCTGAAGGACCCGCTGGCATTTTTCCACACGCCCGGAAGTGGCGACGGGAGGGTCTTGGGAATGTCGACTTCGGCATACGGGAATCGTCTGCAGAGCAGAGTGTTGGTTCTGCTCGCAAGCGGTACTGTCGGAGACACCTCGACAGCCCAGCTCGGGCGGATGGAACAGACGGTCCTCGAAGCATCCCCCAAAGAGCAGCGCCTGGCCGGGTGGGTCGTTAGCCTCGGGGGGTGGCCACCACCGTCCTCCCCGAGCTCGATGTCGAGAAGATCAAGCGATGGTGTGAGGACCGGGTACCGGCCCGGGTCAGAGACCAAGTCCGCCTCGAGGCCACCATCCGGGGGAAGAGCGTCACCATCTTCGAACGCCGACCCCACTGGCAAGGGGCGCCCGTGGAATGGTCGAAGATGCGTATCGCCCAGATCCGTAACCGGGGTGACGGCACCTGGACGCTCTACTTCGGCGACCGAAACGACAAGTGGACCCTGTACTTCGAGCTCGACTCGCACCAATCCATCGACGTGATCATCAACGAGCTCGAAGAGGATCCCACCTGCCTCTTCTGGGGCTGATCCAGAGGACGGTCCTGGCGCATACGATCTCGTCAGGCCGAAGGTCGTTGCCCCACCACTTGCGGGACGTCACCCGCGAAAGTGCGTCATGAGGCCGCCGGTCACCCTCGTGTCATGTCGGCCTAGGCC